>NZ_JOAX01000033.1 GCF_000720485.1 Streptomyces ochraceiscleroticus
CAAGAACTCCGGCATCGGCCGGGAGAACCACAAGATGATGCTGGACCACTACCAGCAGACCAAGAACCTGCTGGTCAGCTACTCGGCGAAGAAGCTCGGGTTCTTCTGATGGGCGGCCTCACCCGACGCGTCGACCTGACACCGGCCGCCGAGGACCTGGTGGCCCGGCTGACGGAGACCCACGGTCCGGTGATGTTCCACCAGTCCGGCGGCTGCTGTGACGGCAGTGCCCCGATGTGCTACCCGCGAGGTGAGTTCAAGGTCGGCGGAGCCGACGTCCTGCTGGGTCACGTCTTCCATGACGACGTGCCCTTCTGGATGAGCGCCGACCAGTACACCTACTGGCAGCACACCCACCTCACCGTCGACGTGGTGCCGGGCAGGGGCAGCGGCTTCTCGCTGGAGGCCCCCGAGGGGGTCCGCTTCCTCATCCGCTCCCGGCTGCTCACCGACGAGGAGCTGGCGGACATCGAGGCCGAGCCGCCGCTCCCCACGGGAGCCGACACGTCCGGCTGAGAGCCCGCCTTCGTACGCGGCCGCGCACCTTCGGGCTGCGCGGCCGCGTCGCCGTAGGGGCAGCGGTGCGTACACGTCGTCATGCGGGCAGTGGGCGCTCGTACACGACGTGCTTCATCACCAGCGTGGAGCTGAGCCGTTGCACGCCCGGGAGCGTCGCCAGCCTCTCGTCGTAGAGCCGCTGGAAGGCCGGCAGGTCGGCGCTGACGATGCGCAGCAGGTAGTCGGGGTCGCCGAAGAGGCGCTGCGCCTGCAGCACCTGGGGGATGTCCGCGACGGCCTCCTCGAAGGCGGAGACGGTACTGCGGTCCTCCTGGCGCATGGTCACGAAGACGAGCGCCTCGAACTTCAGCCCGACCGCCTCGGCGTCCACGATCGCGCGGTAGCCGTGGATCGCGCCGCTGCGCTCCAGCTCCCGCAGCCGGCGGTGGCACGGCGAGAGGCTGAGCCCCACCCGGCCCGCCAGCTCCGTGAGGGTCAGCCGCCCGTCCTCCTGCAGCTCCGAAAGGATCTTCCGGTCCATGTCGTCCATGGGGAGAATCCTTCCACACGGAGCCCGCTGAGCAGCAATAAAGGGAAACACCTTCTGGCGCTTCACAACTATTCTTCTCAGGGAAAGCCGCACGACAGCAAAGAACTGAGAGAACCGCTCCATGGCCGCCAGCTCCATAGCCGCCTTCTGGGCCGTGTCCGTCCTCCTCGTCCTCGTGCCGGGCGCGGACTGGGCGTACGCGATCACCGCCGGTCTTCGCGACCGGTCCGTCCTCCCGGCGGTCGGCGGCCTGATGCTCGGCTATGTGGGGCTCACCCTCGTGGTCGTCGCCGGCGTGGCAGCCGTGGTCGCGAGCAACCCGGCGGTGCTCACCGCCCTGACGGTGCTCGGCTCCCTGTACCTGATCTGGCTCGGCATCATGACCCTCGCCCGGCCCGCGGCGCCCGCGTCGGCCGACCCGTCCGACGTACCCGCCGGCGCGGCCCCCGGTGCCAGGCTCCTCAAGGGCGCCGGCATCAGCGGCCTCAACCCCAAGGCGCTGCTGCTCTACCTGGCCCTGCTCCCGCAGTTCGCCGCCGCCCACGACAGCGGCAACGGCTGGCCCCTGGCGGCCCAGATCGCCGTACTGGGCCTGGTGCACATGGCCAACTGCGGAGCGGTCTACACGGGCGTCGGCGTGCTGGCCCGCACCGTGCTGCGCGCCCGGCCGGTCGTCGCCCGCGCCGTCACCCGCGTCTCGGGCGCCGCCATGCTCCTGATCGGCGCGCTGCTCCTGGTGGAGCGTCTGGCCCCCTGACCGGAACGCTCAGCGGCCACCGCAGGGCGGGCGATCAGCCGTCGCCGTCAGGCCGGGAAACGGCCACCGTCAGGCCGTGAAGCGCCGGACGTACCTCTTCTGCCACGGCGTCTCGACCGCATGGCGGTCATAGTTCCGGCGGACGAACTCCACCGCGCGCTCCGGCGGTACGCCGTCCAGTACGGCGAGGCACGCCAGCGCCGTCCCCGTGCGTCCCCGGCCGCCGTCGCACGCGACCTCGACCCGTTCGGCGCCGGCCCGGTCCCACGCCTCGCCGAGCGCCGCCCGGAGCAGCCGTCCGTCGCTGGGCAGCCAGAAGTCCGGCCAGCGCAGCCACCGCGCCTCCCAGGGCACCTCGGGCGGCTCCTTGCCGAGCAGGTACACGGCGTACGTCGGCAGCGGCCCGGCCGGCAGCGGCCGCCGCAGTCCGCGCCCCCGCACCAGCCGCCCGGACGGCAGCCGCAGCACCCCCGTATCGCCCTCGCTCCACGTCTCGTTCACCCACTCACCGTACTGGCGCGAGCCGCCCCGAAGGTGGTGCTCGCGGCCTTCGCCGCACGGCTCCTGGGACCGCCATCGGTCTGGACCTCCGGAGTTATCCACAGGCATGGTCGGAGCCTGCGCGGTCGCGTAACGTGCGGCACATGAAGATCCTCATTTCCGCGGACATGGAAGGCGCCACCGGCGTGACCTGGCCTGCGGATGTGCTGCCGGGGACGAGCCAGTGGGAGCGCTGCCGTCACATGTTCACCTCCGACGTCAATGCGGCGATCGCCGGATTCTTCGACGGCGGTGCCGATGACGTGCTCGTGAACGAGGCGCATTGGACGATGCGCAATCTGCTGCTGGAGAAGCTGGACGAGCGGGCGCAGATGCTCACCGGGCGGCACAAGTCGCTGAGCATGGTCGAGGGCGTGCAGCACGGCGATGTGGACGGCATAGCCTTCGTCGGCTATCACACGGGCGCCGGTACGGAAGGCGTGCTGGCGCACACCTACCTCGCCAATTCGATCACCGGCGTCTGGGTCGACGGGACCCCGGCGAGCGAGGGCTATCTGAACGCGCTGGTGGTCGCGGAGTACGGCGTGCCGGTGGTCCTGGTGACCGGCGACGACCGGACGTGCGAGGACGCCAAGGGGTACGCGCCCGGGGCGCGGGGCATCGCAGTGAAGGACTACGTGTCGCGGTATGCGGCGGTGTGCCGCCCGCCCGCGCGCACGGCCGCCGACATCCGGGCCGCGGCCCGGGAGGCCGCGGCGCTGGCGCGGCGGCACGAGCCCGTGCGACGCGGTCCGTTCACCGTGGAAGTGGAGTTCGACGCCGAGCACTTGGTGGGCGCCGCGACCTGCGTGCCGGGCGTGGAGCGCAGCGGCACCCGCCGCGTCAGCTACGAGAGCCCGACCATGTACGAAGGTATCCGCTGCTTCAAGGCGGTCACCACCCTCGTCTCGTCCGCCGTGGAGGAGCAGTATGGCTGAGCAGATGATCGATGTGGAGGATGCGCTCGCGGGCGAAAGACCCGCGCCGGGCATCCGGCAGGACGGCGCGGTGGATGCCCAGGCGCTGGACGAGGTGGTCCGCTTCACCTCCGAGCTGATCCGGATCGACACGACGAACCGGGGGAACGGCGACTGCCTGGAGCGCCCGGCCGCCGAGTACGTCGCGGAACGGCTGGCGGAGGCGGGCATCGAGCCGACGCTCCTGGAGCGGAGCGCGGGCCGGACGAATGTCGTGGCCCGTATCGAGGGCAGCGACCCGGGCGCCGACGCGCTGCTGGTGCACGGCCATCTGGACGTGGTGCCCGCCGCGCCGCACGACTGGAGCGTGCACCCGTTCTCCGGCGAGGTCCGGGACGGCGTGGTCTGGGGCCGCGGCGCGATCGACATGAAGAACATGGACGCGATGGTGCTGGCCGCCGTGCGGGCCTGGGCGCGGGCCGGCGTCCGGCCTCGGCGGGACATCGTGCTGGCCTTCACCGCGGACGAGGAGGCCAGCGCCGAGGACGGCTCCGGCTTCCTCGCCGACGAGCACCCGGGCCTCTTCGAGGGGTGCACGGAAGGCATCAGCGAGTCGGGTGCCTTCACCTTCCACGCCGGGGACGGCATGCAGCTCTACCCGATCGCGGCGGGGGAGCGGGGCACGGCCTGGCTGAAGCTGACGGCGACGGGCACGGCGGGCCACGGCTCCAAGGTGAACGGCGCGAATGCGGTCAGCCGGCTCGCCGCCGCCATCGCCCGCATCGGCGCGCACGAATGGCCGGTGCGGCTCACCCCCACCGTCCGCGCCGCGCTGCGCGAGCTGGCCGCTCTGCACGGCATCGAGGCCCGGCTGGACGCCACAGAGCCGCATGACCTCGCGCGCGACGTCGACGCGCTGCTCGCAGCCCTCGGCCCGGCCGCCGACCTGGTCGCGCCGACCGTGCGCAACAGCGCCAACCCGACCATGCTGGACGCCGGTTACAAGGTCAATGTGATCCCGGGGAGCGCCACCGCCTTCGTGGACGGGCGGGTGCTGCCCGGCGGCGAGGAGGAGTTCCGCACCACCCTCGACCGGCTCACGGGACCCCATGTGGAGTGGGAGTTCCACCACGGCGAGGTGGCGTTGCAGGCCCCGGTGGACGGGCCGACGTACGCCGCGATGCGGGCCTCGGTCGAGCGCTTCGACCCGCAGGCCAGGGTCGTGCCGTACTGCATGTCGGGAGGCACGGACGCCAAGCAGTTCTCCCGGCTGGGCATCAAGGGGTACGGCTTCTCGCCGCTCAAGCTGCCCGAGGGCTTCGACTACCAGGCCCTCTTCCACGGCGTCGACGAACGGGTGCCGGTGGAGGCACTGCACTTCGGTGTGCGGGTACTGGACGACTTCCTGGTGCACAGCACGGGGTGACCGCCCCGGGCCGGGCGCCGCTGACATGGACCGAACGGACCGATCGGACTGAGAGGAACACCGCCATGGTGACCACGGCGCCCTATGGAGCCTGGCCGTCGCCCATCGACGCCCGGCTGGTCGCCGCACACGACGGCCGCCCGGAGTACCTCGGCGTGGTGGGCGACGAGGTGTGGTGGACCGCGCCGCGCCCCGAGGAGGGCGGCCGCCGGGCGCTCGTCCGGCGCACCCCGGAGGGCGCGGAGGAGTCGGTGCTGCCCCCGCCGTGGAACGTCCGCAGCAGGGTCATCGAGTACGGCGGCCAGCCCTGGGCCGGCGCCCTGGACGTGGAGGGCGCGCCCCTCCTCGTCTTCGTCCACTTCCCCGACCAGCGGCTGTACGCGTACGCGCCGGACGGGGGCGGCGAGCCGCGCCCGCTCACCCCGGTCTCCGCCGTCGGCGGCGGCCTGCGGTGGGTGGACCCGGTCGTGCTGCCCGGCCGCGGCGAAGTGTGGTGCGTGCTGGAGGAGTTCACGGGCGAGGGGCCCACGGACGTGCGCCGGGTGCTCGCCGCCGTGCCCCTGGACGGCTCCGCCGCCGAAGACCGGGGCTCCATAAGGGAGTTGAGCGACGACCGGCACCGCTTCGTCACCGGGCCGCGGCTCTCCCCGGACGGCGGCCGGGCCGCCTGGATCGCCTGGGACCACCCCCGTATGCCCTGGGACGGCACGGTCGCCATGGTCGCCGAGGTGACCGGGGACGGCGCGTTCACCGGCGCCCGCGCCCTGGTCGGCGGCCCCGACGAGTCCGTCGCGCAGATCGAGTGGGCGGCGGACGGCTCGCTGCTGTACGTCTCGGACGCCGACGGCTGGTGGGAGCTGCGGAGCGCCGACCCGGACCCGGCGGCCGCGGGAGCGGAGGGCGGCAAGGCGACGGGCCGGCGGCTGTGTCCGGCCCGGCGGGAGGAGTTCGGCGGGCCGCTGTGGAAGATCGGCCTGCGCTGGTTCCTGCCGCTGGAGAGCGGCACCATCGCCACGCTCCACGGCCACGGCACGAACCGTCTCGGCATACTGGACCCGGTCGCCGGCGAGCTCGTCGACGCGGCCGGGCCGTGGACGGAGTGGGCCCCCTCGCTCGCCGTGCACGGCACCCGCGTCATCGGCATCGCCGCCAGCCCGCGCAGCGCGTACGAGATCGTCGAGCTGGACACGCTGACGGGCCGCTCGCGGGTGATTGCCGCCCGGCACGTCGACGCGCTCGACCCGGCGTACTACCCCGAGCCGCAGATCCGTACCTTCACCGGCCCCGACGGCCGGGACATCCACGCCCACGTCTACCCGCCGCACAGCCCCACCCACGCCCCGCCGGACGGCGAGCCCGCTCCCTTCGTGGTGTGGGCGCACGGCGGCCCCACCGGCCACGCCCCGCTCGTCCTGGACCTGGAGATCGCCTACTTCACCTCGCGCGGCTTCGGCGTCGCGGAGGTCAACTACGGCGGCTCGACGGGATACGGCAGGGAGTACCGCGAGCGGCTGCGCGAGCAGTGGGGCGTGGTGGACGTCGAGGACTGCGCCGCGGTCGCCCGGGCGCTGGCCGACGAGGACACGGCCGACCGCTCCCGGCTCGCCATCCGGGGCGGCAGCGCGGGCGGCTGGACCACCGCGGCCTCGCTGACCGGCACCGACCTCTACGCCTGCGGCACGATCAGCTATCCGGTCCTGGACCTGACGGCCTGGGCCGGCGGCGAGACCCACGACTTCGAGTCGCAGTATCTGGAGTCGCTGGTCGGGCCGCTCGCCAAGGTCCCCGACCGGTACCGTGACCGCTCGCCGCTGCATCGAGCGGACCGGATCTCCGTGCCGTTCCTGCTGCTCCAGGGCCTGGACGATGTGATCTGCCCGCCCGCGCAGGCCGAGCGGTTCCTCGCCGAGGTCGCCCGCTGCGGCATCCCGCACGCGTATCTCTCCTTCGAGGGCGAGGGCCACGGCTTCCGCCGCGAGGACACGATCGTCCGCGCCGTCGAGGCCGAACTGTCCCTGTACGCGCAGACCTTCGGCATCGCGCGTACGGACGTGCCGACTCTGGAACTGGGCAAGTGACCGTGCGGCAGGGGACCCGGCCGCCCCGGCTGCGGCCCGGCGACCGGGTGGCCGTCGTCGCGCCCAGCGGACCGGTCGCCCCCGAGCGGCTGGACGCCGGCCTGGACATCCTGCGCGGCTGGGACCTCGACCCGGTACTGGCGCCCCATGCCCGCGCCGGACACGCGGAGTTGACGTATCTCGCGGCGCCGGACGAGCGCCGGGCGCGCGATCTCCAGGACGCCTGGTGCGACCCGGCGGTGGCCGCGGTGTTCGCAGCCCGCGGCGGGTACGGCGCGCAGCGCATGGTCGACCTGCTGGACTGGGCGGCGATACGCGCCGCACCGCCCAAGCCGCTGATCGGCTTCAGCGATGTGACCGTCCTGCACGAGGCGTTCGCACTGCGGGCCGGGGTGGCGACGCTGCACGGTCCCGCGGTGGCCGGCGAGATCTTCCTCAAGGACGAGCCGACCCGCGACCATCTTCGGCGCACGCTCTTCACCCCCGAGGACCCGGCCGTGCTGACCCTGGCGCCCGGCACGGCGCGGACGCTGATGCCGGGCCGGGCGCACGGCGTCACCTTCGGCGGCTGCCTCGCGCTGCTGGCGAGCGAGGCGGGCACGCCGGACGCGCGCCCGGACGCGGCCGGCGGTCTCCTGCTGCTGGAGGACGTGGGCGAGGCGCCGTATGCCATCGACCGCGCGCTGACCCAACTGCTGCGCTCCGGCACGCTGACCGGCGTGGCCGGCGTCCTGCTCGGCTCCTGGGCACGCTGTGGCCCGTACGAGCGGGTCCGCGCGGTGCTGATGGACCGGCTGGGCGGCCTCGGGGTGCCCGTCGTCGAGGAATTCGGCTTCGGGCACGGGGACTCGGCGCTGACGATTCCGCTGGGTGTACCGGCCACGCTCGACGCGGACGCGTGCACCCTGACCTTCGACGTACCGCCACTGACCTGAGGCACCCGCCCGGGTCTCCGGCGCCGACGACAAACCGACCGGCGCGGACGACAAGCCGCCCGGCGCGGGCCGTCAGCCGGGCTTGGCGGCGATGACCTCGTCGAGCATCGTCCGGGACGCCTGCAGCTCGCCGATGGCCCGGCTGATCCGCTCCCTCTCCTGCTCCAGCCGGGCGACCAGGTCCGGGCAGGTGGGGAGGAGGCGGCCGTCGTCCGTACGGATGCAGGGCAGTACCTCCGCGATCAGCGAGGTCGTCAGCCCCGCCGCCAGCAGACAGCGGATGCGGTGCACCGTTTCGACGTCCGACTCGTCGTAGACCCGGTAGCCGCTCGCCAGCCGCTGCGGTGTCAGCAGCCCCTGCTGTTCGTAGTAACGCAGCAGCCGCTCGTGGACTCCCGTGCGCCGGACCATCTCCTTCATCCGCACGTGATGCGCCTCCGTGGTCCGCCTTCCGGCGCCGCGACTTGACTCTGACACTGATGTCAGAGTTTAGCGTCACCGGCATGAACGCTGAGCACTCGGAGCACGCACTTCCCACCCCTCACCTCGACGTCGTCGTCCAGGGCAGCGGTCCCGCACTGCTGCTCGCGCACGGCGCGGGCGGCGGCATCGCCGGCAACTTCGGCCTGGTCCTCGACGATCTCGCCCGCGACCACACCCTCATCGGCCCGCACTATCCGGGCTCGGGTGGCTCGCCCGCCGCCACCGAGCCCCTGGACCTGGACGTACTCGCCGACCAACTGGTCGCCGCCGCCGTCGCTGCGGGCCAGGAGTCGTTCGCCGTACTCGGCGAGTCGCTCGGGAGCGCCGTGGCCGTCCGGATCGCCACCCGGCATCCCGCACGGGTCGGGGCGCTCGTCCTCACCGCCGGCTTCCCGGTCGCGGACCCGGTCCTGGCACTGGCCGCCCGGCTCGTCAAGTCCCTCGCGGCTGCGGGACGGTGGGAAGACGTGGCTCGGCTCGCCTGTGTGTCGTGCCTGTCGCGGACGGACCTGGCGGACCTGGCGCCGTCCGACCTCGACGCACTGGTGGCTGAGACCCTGGCCGGGATGCCGCCGGGGATGGTGGACCACTTCGACCTGGTGTCCCGGGCGGACGTCCGGGCCGACCTCGCGAAGGTGTCCGCGCCCACGCTGGTGGTGGCCCCGATGGGCGACAGGCTGGTCCTCCCCGACAGCTCGTACCGCCTGGCGGCCGGCATCGCGGGCGCCGAGCTGATCGAACTGCCCGGCGCCGCCCACATTCTGAATGAGGTCGACCGTATGACGTGGCTGCGGCACGTCCGCGCGTTCCTCGGCGCTCTCCCTCTTCCGGCGCCGGTCAACTCCGCGCTCCGGTCAGCTCCGGCGCCGCCAACTCCCCTGTGACCAGCGGTAACTGACCGGCCGGTAATAACTCCTGTCAACTCCGTTGACATGTCCGAAATGCATGCCGGACCATGAGCGCGCCGTACTGACTGGTAGGTATGGCGTGTCTCTGTGGAGGTCAGCGTGTACCCAGCAGTGTCCCGCCCCGTTCTGCGCACGTCCCTCGCCCTGTTGGCCGCCGCCTCTCTGGCAAGCCCGCTCGCGCTCGCGGCGCCGGCGGCAGCGGCCGCCGACCCGTACCAGGTCACCGCCGTGAAGCTGACCGTGCGGGCCGGCGACCGCGACTGCACGGTGGACGCCGATCTCTACCGCCCGGCCGGCGTCGACGCGGCCCACCCCGCCCCCGCCGTGCTGACCACCAACGGCTTCGGCGGCAGCAAGGCGGACGGCTCCACCGCCGCCACCGCCCGGGCCTTCGCCGAACGCGGCTACGTCGGCCTGGCCTATTCCGGCCTCGGCTTCGGCAAGTCCGGCTGCCCGATCTCGCTCGACGACCCGCGGATCGACGGACAGGCGGCCAGTCAGCTCATCGACTTCCTCGCCGGTACGCGCACCGCCGACGACGGCACCCGCGTCGACTACGTGACGAAGGACGGTGGGGGCGGGAAGGTCGCAAGGACAGGCGAGAACGTCGCCGACCCGCGCGTCGGCATGATCGGCGGCTCGTACGGCGGCGCCATCCAGATGGCCACGGCCGCCGTCGACCATCGAGTGGACGCCCTCGTCCCCCTGATCACCTGGAACGACCTGGCGTACGCCCTGGACCCCAACAATGCCGACCAGCCGGCGGGCAGCGTCAGCAACGACGTCCCCGGTGTGTACAAGCACCAGTGGACCAATGGGTTCTTCCTCATCGGCGAGGCGCAGGGGCTGCTCAACCCGAGCCTGGACCCGTCCCGGCTCGGCGGCGCCGGCTGTCTGCACTTCGTCGCCAAGGCGTGCGAGACCAAGCGCTGGCTGGACTCGGGCCGGTATACCGACGACAGTAAGCAGTCGATCCTCGACTACGCACGCAGCGTCAGCCCCGTCTCGTACCTGAAGTCCGTCAAGGCGCCGACTCTGCTGGTCCAGGGCCAGGCGGACAGCCTCTTCAACCTCAACGAAGCGGCGGCCACCTACCGGACGCTCACGGCGCAGGGCACCGAGGCCAAGATGATCTGGCAGTCCTGGGGCCACAGCGGCGGCATGACCGACCCGGCCTCCGGCGAACTGAACCTCGGCAAAGGGAACTTGGAGACCAGCTACGTCGGGCAGCGCATCCTGGCCTGGTTCGACCGCTACCTTCAGCACAAGGAGGGCACCGACACCGGGCCCGCGTTCGCCTACTACCGGGACTGGATGCCGGTCGGGCAGACGTACGGCACCTCGGCCACCTTCCCCGCGAGCGGCGACGCCTGGAAGCTGTACCTCTCCGGCGACGGCAAGCTCGTCGACAACCGGTCGAAGGTGGCGCGCGGCAGCCGTGAGTACCGCAACGGGCTGCTGCCCACCAGCCACTCGGAGAGCTCGCTGGCCGGGCTCATCGGGCTCAAAGACCCCGAGCCGTACGACCTGACGGGGACCTACCTTGGCTGGACCTCCGAGCCGGTCGAGGGCGCGCCCGTCGATGTGGTGGGCGCTCCGAAGGCGACCCTGAAGGTCGTCTCGCCGCGCACCGAGCGGGTGCAGAACTCCGGCGACGCGGCCGACAAGCTGGTGCTCTTCGCCAAGCTGTACGACATCGCGCCGGACGGCTCCAAGACGCTCGTGCACCGGCTCGTGGCGCCCGCGCGGGTGCCCGACGTGACCCGCCCGTTCACCGTCGAGCTGCCCGCCATCGTGCACCGCTACCAGCCCGGCCACCGCCTGCGGTTCGTCATCGCGGCGAGCGACACGGCGTACTACGGCAACCGCGGCATCAAGCCGGTGACCGTCACCAGCGCGCCCGAGGACACGGGCACACTCGAACTGCCGCTTGCAGGGCGGTAGTTGGCCGTCCCGCTCGCGGTCGACCGCCTACTGCGGCTGTGTCGCGATCTGGATCAGGTTGCCGCAGGTGTCGTCGAAGACGGCGGTGGTGACGGGGCCCATCTCGAGGGGCTCCTGGGTGAAGCGGACGCCGAGGCCACTCAGGCGCTCGTACTCCGCCTTCACGTCATCGACGGCGAACTGGGCGAGCGGGATGCCGTCCGTGACGAGCGTGTCACGGTAGGTCTTGGCGGCCGGGTGGCCGGCAGGCTCCAGGAGGAGTTCGGTGCCGCCGGGCTCGTCGGGCGAGACGACGGTCAGCCACCGGTCCGTCTCGCCCACCGGGACGTCGTGCTTCTTCACGAAGCCGAGGATCTCGGTGTAGAAGTGCAGAGCCTTGGTCTGGTCGTCGACGAAGACGCTGGTCAGATGAATCTTCATGGGGTGTTCTCCTCCGGGCCGGATGTGTCGGTGGCGAGCCATCGCTCGGCGATCTGCCGCAGCGGCGCTGTATTCAGGTCGTGGAACTTGTAACGGCCCTCCCGCCTGGTCTCGAGGAGCCCGGCGGCCTCCAGCACGGCGAGGTGCTGGGAGACCGCCTGGCGCGAGATGCCGAGTTGATGCTTCATGCTCAGTCGCGCGCAGATCTCGAACAGTGTCTGTCCGGACCTCTCCGCGAGCTCGTCGAGGATGGTGCGGCGGGTGGGGTCGGCCAAGGCTTTGAAAAGGTCGTCGGCCACGACTGCAGGATAGGCAAGTACTCACTTGCCTATCAAGTCGAGACCTGCGCCGCAACCCGAAAAGGCCCGCGGTCAGGGGGCCGGGTGGGGGCACGGGGCAGGTCACCCCAGCAGGGAGGTGCCGTACGGTGTCGGGGCATGGACGCGGGCCGCTGGTCGCCAGGCGCCCGGAGCTCCTGCGACACGGTCGCGGCCGGCTACGCCGACCGGGTAAGCGAGGCTTTGGCCGGGCAGCCGTGCCTTCGTCCTTTTCGCGCGTCGTGCGTCCTGCCCCCGCTCTCGCCGGTGATCCGGTTGCGGCCGAGCCTGGTGGTCTTATGGCCGCGGGCTCTCAGTCGTCCTGCACCGTGATCGCCTGTACCGGGCAGGCGCGGGCGGCCTCGCGCACGAGGGGGTCGGCGGGGGCGTCCTCGGCGTGCGGGCGGAGCGCGCTGAAGCCCTCGTCGTCCTGTGTGAAGGTCTTGGGCGCGGTGAGAGCGCACTGGCCCGAGCCGATGCAGCGGTCCGTGTCGATGCTGATGTGCTGGGTGGTCGGCATGGTCGGTCCCTGAGTCCGTGGGTGGCTTGTGGGGGAGGGGCCGGCCCGGCGCGGTGGTGGTGCTGCCGTGTCGGGGACGGGGCCGGCTCCGGTGGTGCGGTGAGCGGTACTGCGCGTTGATCCGTACTGCGCGATGGCGGTACTGCAGAGTCAACTGCTACCAGGCGACGGGGAGTTCCACCATGCCCTGGAGGGTGTCGCCGGGCTTGAACGGGATCTCCTCGGCGGGCGCCGCGAGGCGCAGGCCGGGGAACCGGGTGAAGAGCGTGTGCAGCGCGATCTCCAGCTCGGCGCGGGCCAGGTTCTGCCCCAGGCACTGGTGGATGCCGAACCCGAAGGCGACGTGGTGCCGCGCGGAGCGGTTCCAGTCCAGCTCGTCCGGCGACTCGTACGCCGTGGCGTCACGGTTGACGAGCGAGGTGGAGAACACCACGCCGTCGCCCTTCTCGATCGTCACGCCGCCGATCTCGATGTCCTCGGTCGCCACCCGCAGCATCCCGTCCGCGATGGAGAGGTACCGCAGCAGCTCCTCGACCGCGGTGGGCATCAGCGAGGGATCCGCGCGCAGCGCTGCCAGTTTCTCCGGCTGCTGCAACAGGGTGAACACACCGAGCGAGATCATGTTGGCGGTCGTCTCGTGCCCGGCCACCAGCAGGATCATCGCCATGCCGACCAACTCGTCGTGCGCCAGGTCGCCGGTGCGCAGCCGGTCGGCGATCAGCTCGTCGAGCAGCCCGTCGCCCGGCTCGGCCTCCTTCCGGATGATCAGTTCGCGGAAGTACTCCTCCAGGTCGTCCAGGGCCTTCCGGGAGTCGTCCGCGGTCGGGCCGCGCAGCAGCCGCCGCGACGCGTCCTCGAAGAACTCGTGGTCGGCGTACGGGACGCCGAGCAGCTCGCAGATGACCATGGACGGCACGGGCAGGGCGAACGCCGAGACCAGCTCGGCGGGCTGCCCGGCGGCCGCCA
Organism: Streptomyces ochraceiscleroticus; assembly: GCF_000720485.1. Lineage (GTDB taxonomy): Bacteria > Actinomycetota > Actinomycetes > Streptomycetales > Streptomycetaceae > Streptomyces > Streptomyces ochraceiscleroticus. Next base: position 13,260 of record NZ_JOAX01000033.1, read on the forward strand.
TGTCATCCAGTAGCCGGTCGACAATCTGCTGGATGCGCGGGCGCAGCGCCGCGATCCGCTTCAGGCCGAAGCTCGGGATCAGCATCCGCCGCTGGACGTTGTGCTCGGGGTCGTCCACCCCGAGGAGCATGGCGCGGCTCTTGCGCGTCTCGTCGCGCAGGCCCTCGAACCGGGCGCTGGGCATCGGGAAGTCGGGGTTCAGCCGGTCGGACGACAGCCGCTGGTCGGTGAGCAGAGCGCGCGCTTCGGCGTGCCCTGTCACAACCCACACCTCCCGGCCGTCGTAGAGGTGGATACGGGCGAGCGGCCCCTGTTCGCGCAGGGGCGCGTAGGCGGTGGGCGGGTGGTAGGGACAGGTGCGGTCCTGCGGAAACTCGACGGTTTCCGTGACCGCTTCCGATATGGCTTCCGACACGGCGTACCTCCGGTGCGCTAACTCGGGTGTGCCATTGCCTATTTCATGCCATGTCGGTAGATATCGCTACGCTATGTTCAGCCAACTAGCCTATTTTTGCCGCGAGTTGACAATTTCGTCTGGTAGGGCGCGGCGAAGTGGTCCGTACTGGGCGGAATCCCGGGGCCGGGGCGTGTGCCGGGGCTCGTTCCGTGGCGTGGGGGAGTGGCGCGGGGCCGTTTGCGGTGCCGCGGGTTCGCGCCGGACGTGGCCGAGATGTGCCGGATGCGGCGAGCGGTTCAGGCCGATCCCGTCCCGTCCGCCGCCGTGGGGCGTTGCTCTTCTCGTGGATGGCACTCAGTGCCACACTGGCGGGATGGACGACGACACGGGGTACCGAGGTGACGCGACGGCCCTGGCCTGGGCAGCGCTCGGCGGTCCGGCCGGACTGACCGGACGGGTGCGGTACGGCGGCGCGCGCGGACTGCTGCCCGCGCGGCTGCCGGTCATGGACCTGGCCAGGACGGCCGTCGCGGTCTGCGCGTTGGCCGGCGCGGAACTCGCCGCGGCCCGTACCGGCGGTCCCGTGCCCACCGTGACCGTCGACGACGGCGCCGTGGCCACCGCCTTCCTCAGCGAGCGCCACCTGCGCATCGACGGCCGGGCGCCCACGGCCTTCGCGCCGCTCTCCGGTTTCTGGGACACCGCCGACGGCCGACTGCGTACCCACGCCAATTACCCGCACCACCGCGACCGCCTGCTCGCCGCCCTCGGCCTGCCCGGTGACGCCGGACCCGATGCGCTCGCGGCCGAGCTCGCGGGCCGGAGGGCCAAGGAGGTCGAGGAGACGGTGTACGCGGCGGGCGGCCTGGCCGTCGCCGTACGGGACGCTAAGGAGTGGGCCGCCCACCCGCAGGGTGCCGCCGTGGCCGGCCGCCCGCTGCTCACCCTCGCGCCGCTCGGCGCCGCCACGCCGCCGGTCCGGCCGCCGGGGCTGGCCGGCGACCCGCTGCTGCCCGCCGCCGGGCTGCGCGTACTGGACCTGACGCGAGTGCTCGCCGGGCCGGTCGCCACCCGTACGCTCGCGCTGCTCGGCGCCGACGTGCTGCGCATCGACGCGCCCGGCCTGCCGGAGAGCCGGGACACGCACGGCGACACCGGCTTCGGGAAACGTTCCGCCGTACTGGATCTCGGCGCGCGGGCCGGGCGGGCGTCCTTCGAGGAGCTGCTGGCGCTGGCCGACGTGGTCGTCACCGGCTACCGGCCGGGCGCCCTGGACCGCTTCGGGCTGGCCCCGGAAGTGCTCGCCGAGCGCCGCCCCGGCATCGTCATCGCGCGACTGTCCGCCTGGGGCGACTACGGCCCGTGGGGCGCCCGCCGCGGCTTCGACAGCCTCGTCCAGGCCGCCACCGGCATCGCCATGACCGAGGCGGCGGCCGACGGCACTCCTGGCGTGCTGCCCGCCCAGGCGCTGGACCACGGCACCGGCTACCTGCTGGCCGCCGCCGTGCTGCGGGCGCTCACCGAGCGGTCCCGTACGGGCGGCTCGCGCCTGGCGACGCTCGCCCTCACGCAGACCGCCGCGCTGCTCACCGACGTCCTGCCGCGGCGCGCCCCCGTCGCTCCCGGCACCGCCGACGCGTTCGACCCGGAGGCCCGGCTCGCCGACGCCGACAGCCCCATGGGCCGCCTCCGGCACGCCCTGCCGCCGGTCTCCTTCGCCGACGGCCCGGTCAACTGGTCGCGCCCGCCGAGCAATTGGGGCAGCGACGTACCCGTGTGGTGGTGAGAACCGGGCTTCCGGACCCGCCGGCGCCCGGGCCGGCACGACGCGGGACGGCTCCGGGGACACGCGCTCCGGGGACACGCCCCCCGAACGCACACCGCACCCCGCACACCTGACCGATATCATCCGACGATGGCCGACGACCGACACCTCGTGCCCGCGCCCGTCGCCGCGGGGGAGCCCGACCCGTACCTCGCCCGCGGCCACCGCGTGGGCATCCGGCCGTTCCGGCGGACGGACCGCGCGGAGTTCACCGCACGGGTGCGGGAGAGTGTGGAACTGCACCGGCCCTGGCTCTTCCCGCCCGCCGACGAGTCGTCCTACGACGCGTACTACGCCCGGCTGCAGGACCCCTCGCGCGCGGGCTTCCTGATCTGCGACCTCCAGGACGGCGGCGGGATCGCGGGCTACCTCACGATCAACAACATCGTGCACGGCGCCTTCCGCTGCGGCGCGGCCGGCTACGGCGCCTTCGCGCACGCCGCGGGCCGCGGGCTGATGAGCGAGGGGCTGCAACTGATCCTGCGGTACGCCTTCGGGCCGCTCGGCCTGCACCGCATCGAGGTCAACGTCCAGCCGGAGAACACCGCCTCGATCGCGCTCGCCCGCCGCAACGGCTTCCGCAAGGAGGGCTACTCGCCCGACTTCCTCTTCATCGACGGGGCCTGGCGGGATCACGAGCGCTGGGCCATCACCAGCGAGATGATGCCCCCGGAAGGCCCGTGATCCCCGCATCGCCGGCCCGCCCCCTCAGCGCCGCTTCCGGTTGATCTTCATCGTGTCCATGTCCGTGGCCGAGGAGCGCAGGTCGCGGTAGCCGTACCCGGCGGCGCGCAGCGCGTGCTCGGCCTTCTCCTCGGCGAGCGCGGCCGCCATCTCCTCGCCGTCCGCCGCGTCCGAGACGACGACGTACCGGTACGCGAAGGACGTCATCGAGGGGTCGCACGCGAGTGACCCCTCGGGCGTGAACCGGAGCTGCGCCAGGCCCTGTTCGTCGGCCTCGGCCCGCAGCCGCGCCCTGCCCTCCTCGGTCAGCCCGTCCCACTTGCCGCGCACGATCACGCGGTAGGTGTGCTCGGTGGCCATCTCGTCCGCCCTCGTCCTCGTCTTCGCCGCGCCGCCCGTCAGCGGCATACGGTCTGTGCCATCCGGTCCGCGGCACACCGTCTGCGGCACACGGTCCGCGGTATGCGGTCTGCCTCATGCGGTGTGCCTCGTACGGTGTACGGGGCCAGCATCCATCATTTCCCTTCGCCCTGTCGTGCGAATTCTTTTTGCGCAACCCTGACCGGAGGACGCCCTGTTCAGCACGGCCGGGAGCGGGTTCCATGGTCACCAGACGGCCGCCGTGACCGGGGCGGCCCGGTCCGACTGCGAGGCGCTGTGGCCACGAGTGTGCGACGCACCACCCTCTCCCTGCCCGCGGCGGCCGTCGGCCCCGACAACCCGCTCCCCGCGCTGGCCGGCCCCCGTGACGTGCACCGCGTCACCGTCCCCGAGGACGCGGGCGTGCCCGCCGACATGGCCCGGCAGCTCGCCTACCGGCCGCTGGACTCCCTGCTGCCCGTACACCGCAGGGACGGTTACGGCCGCGACCGCACCCGTACCGACCTCGACGCGCTCGTGATCGAGAACGACCGGCTGCGCGCCACCGTCCTGCCGGGCCTCGGCGGCCGCGTTCACTCGCTGCACCACAAGCCCACCGGACGCGAACTGCTCTACCGCAACCCCGTGTTCCAGCCCGCCGACTTCGCGCTCAACGGCGCGTGGTTCTCCGGCGGCATCGAATGGAACATCGGCGCGACCGGGCACACCACGCTCTCCTGCGCCCCCGTGCACGCCGCGCGGGTGCCGGCGCCGGACGGCGGGGAGATGCTGCGCCTGTGGGAGTGGGAGCGGCTGCGCGACCTGCCCTTCCAGGTCGACCTCTGGCTGCCGGACGGATCCGACTTTCTGTATGTGGGCGTTCGCATACAGAATCTCCACCACCACACCGTCCCCGTCTACTGGTGGTCCAACATCGCGGTCCCGGAAGACGCGGTCACCCGCGTCCTCGCCCCCGCCGACGAGGCGTGGCACTTCGGGTACGAGCGCACGCTGCGCCGCGTCCCGGTCCCCGAGTCGGGCGGCGCCGACCGCACGTACCCGCTGCGCAGCGAGTACCCCGCCGACTACTTCTACGAGATCGCGCCCGGCGACCGGCCCTGGATCGCCTCCCTCGACGCCGAGGGCCACGGCCTCGTGCACACCTCCACCGACACCCTGCGCGGCCGCAAGCTCTTCCTGTGGGGCGCCGGCCGGGCCGGGCGGCACTGGCAGGAGTGGCTGACCGAGCCGGGCACCCCCGGGTACGCCGAGATCCAGGCCGGGCTGGCGCGCACTCAGTTGGAGCACGTACCCCTCGAAGGCGGGGCGGAGTTCGCGTGGCTGGAGGCGTACGGGCCGCTGGCCGCCGACCCGGAAACGGTGCACGGGGCGGACTGGAGCGCGGCCCGTGGTGAGGTCGCGGACCGGCTCGAAGCGGTGCTGCCGCGCGCCGACGTGGCCGCCGCGTACGCCGCCTGGCGGCCGTACGCCGACCTCGAACCGAAGGAGCGGCTCGCCACCGGCTCCGGCTGGGGCGCGCTGGAGGTGGCCCGCGCCGGGTACGACCTGCCGGGCACGCCGTTCACCGAGGACACCCTGGGCGAGGAACAACGGCCCTGGCTGGAGCTGCTGCGCACCGGCGACCTCCCGGACAGGCAGCCGGCCGGGCACCCGGACAGGCCGGGCGCACCAGGCGTACCGGGCACGTCGCTGGTCGCCCCGCCCTGGCGCGACCTCCTCGAATCCGCGCGCCCGAGCCCGTCGTCCGACTACCACCTGGGTGTCGCCCAGTGGCACGCGGGCGACCGCGTCCAGGCCGTCCGAAGCTGGGAACGCGCGCTCGCCCACGGCCGGAGCTGCTGGCCGCTGTACTGCCTGGCGGTCGCGGAGGCCGCGGCGGGCGAGACGGCCCGGGCGGCGCAGCGGTACGCCGAAGCGGTCGCCTGCGCGGGGGAGGCCGGCAAGCAGGCCGCCAAGCAGGCCGACACAGAGACGGACGAGGTGCGGCGCACCGTACTGCCCGCGCTCGCCCGCGAGGCGGTGCCCGCGCTGATCGCGGCCGACCGCGCCGACGACGCGGCCACCGTCCTCGCCCGGTTGCACCCCGCGGACCGTGCACGCGGCCGCTTCCGCCTGCTGGCCGCGCAGGTCCTGCTCGCCCAGGGCGACGCGCCCGGCGCCCGCGCGGTCTTCGACGAGGGCTTCGAGGTCGCGGACCTCCGCGAGGGCGACGAAACGCTCAGTGACACCTGGTACGCGATCGCCGAACGGCTCGTCGCCGGGGACGGCCCGGTCACGGACGAGGTACGCGCCCGGGCTCGCGCCGCCCACCCGCTCCCGGAGCGGTACGAGTACCGAATGCGACCGGCCCGACTCCACGGCTCCCGGGCAGGAAGTCACCCGTACGAGCGGCGAACGGAATGATCAGGCGGGGACATTCGTTGACCGCAACATGAAGGCAATCACCGCGAACAGCTACGGCGACCCCGACGTCCTCGAGCTCACCGACCAGCCCGACCCGAAGGTCGCGCCCGACTCCGTCCTGATCCGGGTGAAGGCGGCAGGCGTCAATCCGGTCGACTGGAAGATCCTCGCCGGCTATCTCGACCCGATCATGCACGTGCACTTCCCGCTGATCCCCGGGTGGGACGTGTCCGGCGTCGTCGAGGCGGTCGGCATGGACGCGACGGAGTACGCCGTCGGGGACGAGGTGTTCGGATACGTGCGCAAGGACGAGGTCCAGCACGGCACCTTCGCCGAGCTGGTCGCGGCGCCGGTGCGCACCCTTGCGCGAAAGCCGGCGGCGCTGGACTGGAAGCAGGCGGCCGGCGTGCCGCTGGCCGGGCTCACGGCGTACCAGACGCTGAAGCGGCTGGGCGTGGGCAGCGGCGACACCGTGCTGGTGCACGCCGCGGCGGGCGGCGTCGGCGCGTTCGCCGTGCAGATCGCGGTGGCGCGGGGCGCCCGCGTCATTGGCACGGCGAGCGAGCACAACCACGACTTCCTGCGCTCGCTGGGCGCCGAGCCGGTGACCTACGGGGACGGCCTCGCCGACCGGGTGCGCGCGCTGGCCCCCGAGGGCGTGGACGCGGCGGCGGACTTCGTCGGCGGCGACGCGGTCGACGTCTCCCAGCAGGTGCTCAAGGACCCGAAGCGGGTGGCGTCGGTCGTCGACAACGAGGTCGTCGGCAAGGGCGGCCACCTGGTGTGGGTGCGGCCCGACAGCGCCGACCTCACCGCGCTTGCCGACCTCGCCGAGGCCGGCAAGCTCACGGTCAACATCGACACGGCGCTGCCGCTGGACCAGGCCGCCGAGGCGTTCCGCCGCAGCCAGTCCGGCCGGGCCCGCGGCAAGATCGTTCTCGACCTCTCGTGAGAGCCCGTGCCCTCAGAAACCGTGTAAAACAGCGGCCCTGAGGCACCGTCAGGTGATCGCCACCCGGTCCACGTACTCGAAGATCGAGCCGTCCGGGTGGCGGGCCACCATGGTGCGGCCGGCGGGGCCGGCGAGCGGGCCCGCGATGACCTCTCCGCCGACCGCCTTCAGGTCGTCCACGGCCTGGTCCACGTTGGACACCGCGATCGTCGCGGTGATCTTGCGGAGTACGGACAGCTCCGCCTCGGGGCCGCTCATCAGGAAGAAGCAGCCGACCGCGGCGACGGACACGCCGCCGCGCTGGAAGCGCTGCGCCTGCGCGCCCGTCAGCCGTTCGTACACGGGAATCGCGGTGTCCAGGTCGTCGACGCACACCCGCAGGGAGGTACCGAGAATGTCCATGCGGAGGAGCCTAGTTGGCGCGGCCCGACAACGCGATCATCCGACGGAGGCGCCAGAAGGACCTCCGGAAGGCCCTCACACGCGGCACAGGATTTCTCCGTGCACCATGGCGAACCAGCCGTCCTCCTGGGCGCCCCACTCGCGCCAGGCGGCGCTGATCGCCTGCAGCTCCGCCTCGGTGGCGTGCCCGCCTTCGGTCGCCCGCCGCGCATACGTCGAGGCCAGCGTGCGCTCCGCCCACAGGCCGCTCCACCAGGCGCGTTCCTCGTCGGTGGCGTAGCACCACCCGCTCACCGAACACGTCACCGCGTCCGGCGCGAACCCGGCCGCCAGCGCCCAGGAGCGCAGCCGCCGCCCGCCGTCGGGCGCGCCCCCGTTGGCTACCGCGACCCGCTGGTACAGGTCCAGCCAGGCGTCCATGCCGTCGACGTCCGGGAACCACGTCATCGTGCCGTAGTCCGCGTCCCGCACCGCGACGATCCCGCCCGGCTTGGTGACCCGGCGCATCTCGCGCAGCGCCTGGACCGGGTCGCCGACGTGCTGCAGCACCTGGTGGGCGTGGACGACGCAGAAGGTGTCGTCCGGGTAGTCCAGTGCGTGGACATCACCGACCGCGAAGTGGACATTGGTCAGGCCGCGCTCGTCCGCCACGGCCCGGGCCTGCTCCAGAACGCCCGGCGCGTGCTCCAGGCCGGTCACCGAGCCGTCCGGCACCAGCGCCGCCAGATCGGCGGTGATGGTGCCGGGGCCGCAGCCGATGTCCAGGATCTTCATGTGCGGCTTGAGTGAATCCAGCAGGTAGCCCGCGGAGTTGGCGGCTGTGCGCCAGGTGTGCGAGCGCAGTACGGACTCGTGGTGACCGTGGGTGTAAACAGCGGACTCCTGCGACATGGCTGCTCCTTCGCATGCTCGATGCGGTCATCGACGCGGTCACGGCGCGGCCCCGCGCCGTGATCACACCGTACGCCGCCATCTCGAACTATGAGAGCCCCGTATCAATATGTGAAACGCAGACCTCTCCGCAACGCGACTCACTCCGGCAGCAGCCGATAAACAATCAGCGCCTCGTTCTCCTTATCGACCATCAACTCCGCGCCCGCAGAGGCGACTTCACCGTCGTACGCAAGATCCGTACCGGTCGCCAGCCCACCGATCCGCAGTGTCCGCAACCGCGCCTCGCTCAATACGGGCGAATGCCGCAGCGCCCCCGTCAGTGCCGCCGTGAGCAGTCGCGTGCGGGCCAGTCGGCCGCCGTGCACCATCCGTACGTCCAGCACGCCGTCCGCCAGGTCGTGCCGCCGCACCGGAGCCAACCCGAGCCCCCGGTAAGCGCAGTTGCCCACGAACAGCGTCCACAGCTCGCGCCGCCGGCCGTTGATCTCCACGGTCACCGGCTCGGCGGTGCGCAGCACTTGCCACGCGGCCAGCACCCCGGCCGGCCAGGCGCCGATCTTCCCGGCCCACTCCTCCCTGATCCGCACCAGCTCCGGATAGGCCCCGATCGAGAAGGTGTTGAGGAAGTACGTCGGCTCCTGCCCCGGCCGCGTGCGGAACCTCGCGAGGTCCACCGCGACCGCCTCACCGGTTTGCACCGCCCGGGCCGCCTCGGCCACGGTCTCCACGCCGAGGTCGTACGCGAAGTGGTTGCGCGTGCCGCCCGGCAGCACCGCGAGCGGTACGCCGTGCCGCACCGCGACCGCCGCCGCGGCGTTGATCGTGCCGTCGCCGCCCAGCACGCCGAGCGCGCCGCCGCGCTCGGCGGCCCGCTCGGCCGCGGCCTGCAGCGCCTTGTCCAGCGGCGCCGCGCCCTGGTGGCCGCACTCGGTCACCTCGGCCTGCGGCAGGACGTCATGGATGACCTGGGTCTGGTCGATATGCGAGCCGGCGCGCTGGCCCGAGCCCTGGTTGGTGACGACGAACAGCCCGTCGCCGTCCGGCAGCGCGGGCGCGTCGGCGCGCGGCCGGGCGGGCGGCGCCATCTGCGCGCGGGTCGGCGCGAAGCCGCGCACCGCGAAGGCCGCGCCCGCGCCGAGCGCGGCACCCGCCAGCACGTCGCCCGGATAGTGCACGCCGGTGTAGACACGGGAGAAGGCGACCGAGGCGGCCAGCGGCGCCAGCGCCAGTCCCCACCACTTGTTCTCGAAGGCCACGCCGGTCGCGAAGGCCGCGGCCGAGGCGGCGTGCCCGGACGGGAAGGACGTGGTGAAGGGCTGCCGGGTGAGCTGCCGTATCACCGGCACCGCGTCCAGGATCGGCCGCTCCCGGCGTACCGAGCGCTTGCCCAGCGTGTTCACCGTCAGCGACGCCACCGCCAGCGAGGCGACGCCGCGCAGCGCGGCCCGGCGTGCGGGCCGCCCGCCCAGCGCCGCCGCGCCCGCCGCCGCGCCCAGCCACAGCAGCCCGTGGTCGGCGGCGCGGCTCAGTTTGGGCAGCACCCGCTCGGCGCCGGGCCAGTGCCGGGTCGCGACCCCGTTGAACGTCCTGCGGTCCCACGTGCTCAGTACAGTGCGCATGAGCCACATGTACCCCAGCGGGACCACCACAGACGGCAACGGGCCGGCAGACGGTAACGGACCGTCTTCCGGACGGATCACCACCGACCCGGCGATCCGTCCGGCGCGGCCCGGCTGATGTCCGCCAGGGCCGAGTCGGGGTCCTGGTCCCGCGCCAGGTCACCGATGCTGACCATGCCCACCGGAGCGCCGTCCTGGACCACCGGCAGCCGCCGTACCGCGTTCCGCCGCAGCAGTGTCACCGCGGCCGAGACCGGCTCTTCCGGGCCGACCGTGACCGGTTCCGGAGTGCAGACCGCGTGGCACTGCACGCTGAACGGGTCCACTCCGTCCGCCACCGCCCGCAGCACGATGTCCCGGTCGGTCACCACGCCCACCAGCTTGCCGTCCTCCGCCACCAGGACGTCTCCGATGTCGTGCGCGCGCATGAGCTGAGCCGCCTCCACCAGCGAGGCGTCGGGGTGTACGGCGGTGACGGCCGGCGTCATGACTTCCCGTACCAACTGTGCCATTGCCTGATCGCCTTCTTCCTTCTCCTGCTCTCACGGCCGGCCTCCTGCAGGGGGAGTGCTGGCAGCAGTACCCAAGACGCCCCCGGCCATGCCCGCCGCGTGCTTCGATGGGCCGATGATCAGACCTCGTGGCGCGCGGGACCTGCCCGCGTGCGTACGCCTGCTGCGCGCGGTGCACCTGCACAGCGGATATCCGTACACCTGGCCTGCCGATCCGGCGGGCTGGCTGACTCCGGAGGGGCTGACCGGCGCCTGGGTCGCCGAGGACGCGGACGGCCGCGTCGCGGGCCATGCCGCGCTGTGCGGGGGTGAGATGAACCGGCTCTTCGTTGCGCCCGAGGCGCGCGGCCGGGGCCTGGGCGGCCGGCTGCTGCGCCACGTGACCGACGAGGCTGCGGCCGGCGGGCTGCGGCCGGTACTGGCCGTCAACGCCACCGACACCGCCGCCATCGCCCTGTACGAACGCTGGGGCTGGCGGCTCGTGCGGATCGAACGGCAGGACTGGGGCGGGCCGGAGCCGGTCACCGTGCGGCACTACGAAGCACCGCCGACCGGGCACCGGACGCGGGGCTGAAAACCGCCTCGGCCCGGTGCCGGAGCGTTCGGCGGGCGGAATCCGTACGAAGCGCGTGGTGTGCGGCGCGCGCGGGCGGTTACCTGGGCGCCGGGCACGGCCGGTCGGCGGCCCGTCCGGTCCGGGCGCGGGACCGCACGTCCCGAACTCGCTTGACCGGCAACGGGTTTACGCAGGGAGCGGCCGGGCACGCGACTAATCGTGCTTCGGACCGGAGGCACGCCCGTGGAAGACGTCTCACGCTTCGCGGGCGCGCCTGCCTGGCCGCGCTTCCACGGGATCTGACGGACTCTGAGTCGACGGATCAGGGAGCCCAGACCATGCCCATGACACCCCAGGCCGAAGAACAGCACACCGCGACAGAACGCATCCCCGAGCAGCGCGCCGCGCGTCGGCGTCCCGACCAGGCACCGAGCCGGCCGCCCGGCAAACCCGTACGCCGCAGCAAGCCGCGCAGGGTCACGTCGAGCAAGGCCCCTCCGGGCGGTGGCCGGCGGGGCCGCCACTCCCACCACGACGCCCCTGACACCGCCGCCGACTTCGAGCGGCTGTGCGCCCTCCCCGAAGGCCCCGAGCGCGACGAGCTGCGGCGCCGCGTCGTCTGCGCCTGGCTGCCCATGTCCGAGCGGCTCGCGCTGCGCTTCCGCAACCGCGGCGAGTCCGCCGAGGACCTCCAGCAGGTCGCGGCGCTCGGCCTGGTGAAGGCCGTGGACCGCTACGACCCCGAGCGCGGCTGCGCGTTCGAGAGCTTCGCCGTGCCCACCATCGTCGGCGAGGTCAAGCGGCACTTCCGCGACCACATGTGGGGGCTGCACGTACCGCGCCGGGTGCAGGAGCTGCGCAACCGCGTCCGCGCCGCGCGCCAGGAGCTGACCCGCAGCGTGGACGACCGCGGGCCCACCCCCGAGGAGATCGCCGAGCACACCGGCATGTCGCTGGAAGAGGTACTGCTCGGCAGCCAGGCGCTGGACAGCTTCACCACGCTGTCCCTGGACGCCGAGCTGCCCGGCGCCGACGACGGCTACTCGCTCGCCGACACGCTCGGCGCGCCCGAGGCCGGCTTCGACCTCGTCCTGGACCGGGAGGCGGTCAAGCCCAAGCTGCGCAATCTGCCGGAGCGCGAGCGGGAGATCCTCTACATGCGGTTCTTCTGCGACATGACCCAGAGCCGGATCGCCGACCGGCTCGGCATCTCCCAGATGCACGTCTCGCGGATCATCAGCCGGACCTGCCGCCGCCTCGCCGACCAGGTCGGCGGCCGCCAGGAGGAGTACGCCGCCTCCTGACGCCGGAATCGCCCGAACCGCCGGAACCCGGCGCCCGTGCCGCTCTCACCTGCTCTCGCGGCCGGGCGCCGCTCTCCTGGCGGAGCACTGCTCTCGTGACCGGAGTACTGATCTCGCGGCCGAGTACTGCTCTCAGGACCGGGGGTCGCGCAGCGCCAGTGCCAGGTGCCGCGACATCCGGTCCACGACCCCGGCCTCCGGGAGGCTGAACGCCTGGCGGGCCCCCGTACGGAAGAGCGTGAGCACACCCCGTACGGGGCCGCCCGCTTCCCGCAGCGGCACGCACAGCAGGGAGGTGACCGAGGTGCGTACCAGCAGGGGCGCCCCCTGCGCGTCGTGCCCGAACGCCGCCACGTCGTCGGGCCGCACCTGGAGGGCGGAGCTGCCGGTGCGGGCCACGTCCTCGGCGAGCGGACACCGCGCCGGGTCCTGCCCGGCGAGCGCCGCGGTGAGGTCCTCGCTGTCGTCCGGACCGAGGACCAGGGTGCGGCGCAGGGCCCCGGACCCGTCCGGCCCGCCCTCCTCCGCAGGCGTCATCTCATCGAGCACCAGCCAGTCGGCGAACCGGCCGCTCAGCTCCCGCAGGGCCCGCTCCACCGCGGCCGGAGGCCCGTCCGCCTTCACCGCCACACCGGCCGGCTGCCCGGAGAGCAGCGCGGTGGCCGTGTCGTCGAGAAGATCCATCAGCTCGGCGCCCTGCTTCACCTCCGCGAGGTGCGCCCGCTGCCCCTCCCCGTGGTCCCCCTGCTGTTCATCCCCCAGCCAAGTCCCGTTAATTGATGGTATTTCGTGCGAAGGGAACGCACCGCGCCCGGTGTGGAAGACCGTGAGAACGGCCGTACCCGGCTCCCCCGGCGGGCGCAGCGCCGTCATCGTCACGCGCAGCGGCTCACCGGGCCCGTCGGGCGTGCGGAGCAGCCGGACGACCATGCTGCGGTCGCCTTCGTTACGGGCCACGGCGGCGACCTGGGACCGGAAGGCCGCGCGGATCTCGGGCGCCATCGAACCGGTGAGCGGGCGCCCCGTGGCGTACCCCGCGCGCATCCCGAAAAGGATCGTCCCGGCGAAGTTCAGCCGCCGCACGACCGTGTCCGGATCCAGCAGCGCGACCACGCAGGGCGTCCGCTGGAACAGCGCCCGCAGCAGCTGCTGCTCCTCCGTCCCCGCCCGCGAGCCGTTGCTGCGGCCGGCCGCGGCCAGCCCCTCGTACCGCGGCAGCAGTACGTCGACGACGTGCTGCAGCTCGAAAAGGGCAGCGTCCAGCATCGGCTGCTGCTCCTGTGACGGCAGCGCCCGCGCGCTCCGCAACTCCTCCACCCGCTTGCGGAAATCCGTCAGATCCCCGCCCGCTGACTGCTCTACCCCGGCCATGCCCACACCGTATCCGGACCGACCGGTACCGGCCCCGCCCGGAACCCATCACGTCCGGAAGAGCCCCATGACGTCCGGAATGAACGGAGATTGCGGACGCGGAGCGCGAGGCGCGGGCAGGGCGCGGAGACGCGGGCGCGCGCCGGTACAGACGTACGCGCCGGGGCGGCAGGGACGTCCGGGCCGGGCCCCGGAAACCGGCTCCCGAACGACGGGATACCGGCGTTTTCCGCGCCCGCCCGCCGGGCATCCGACTCCCTACGGGCCGGGCCTCCGACATATGCGGGCCGGCCGCGGCGGGTGCCTCCACCGCACTGCCGCCCCGCCGGCCCGGGGCACCGACCGAGGACCGACAAGGACCGAGGGACTGACAAGCAATGGCGACCCACACCATCTGCCCGGTGGACGAATCCGGCGACGCACGGGGTTCGTCCGCCCGGAGCCTGGTGAACCTCGCGGACGTGGCCGCGCGGTGCACCCCGGAGAGCTGCGGCGCCACCGCCACCGTGACCACCGGCGAAGCGGCCGCCGACCCGCCCGCCGCCGTCACCCATCCCGACCTGACCTCGCTGGTCAGCGTCCAGTGGGAGTCCGGCGAAGGGCCCATCCAGACCGCCCTCGCCTCCGGACGCCCCGTCACCTCCGACGACCTGCTGCACGACGACCGGTGGCCCGCTTACCGCACCGAGGCGCTGGAGGCCGGCGTACGCTCCAGTACCACGCTGCCGTACCTGCGCGACGGACTGGCGGTCACCGTCACCGTCTACAGCTTCCGCCCCGGACTCACCGCGGACCCCGGCGACTGCGCGGCCGCCGCGCTCGGCGACCTCGCCGCCACGGGCCTGGCCCGCGACCGGAACTACCGCCGGGCGCTGGCGGAGGTCGGCCGGCTGGACGCCGCGCTCCGCTCCCGCCCGATCGTCGACCAGGCGTGCGGAATCATGATGTACGTGCTGCGCTGCGACGCCGACGAGGCGTTCGGCATGCTGCGCCGGCTCTCCCAGCGCACCAACCGCAAGCTCCACGACCTCGCCGCCGCCGTCGTCGAGACCCGCGGCCGCGGCCTGGAGCGGGAGCTGCGCGGGCTGCGCGAGGAGAACGGCGCGCGCGGACGGGAGGCCCGCGGCGCCCAGCGGTGACGTGTCGTCCCGCGCCGCACCTCCGTGATCTGCAAGGGTGGTCGGGGCCCGTCGCCGCGTGGGCCCCGACCGTCTGCCGTGGACAGTGGAGGTACGGATGCAGCCGAGCGCCCTGGAGCCGCACCCGGATCCGGACCCGCCCATGGGCCTGCCCATCCTCCCGGAGCTGGCTGCGCACCTCGCCGCCGCGGCCGACCGCACCGACCCCGAACCGCCCGGCGGCTCCCTCTCCCTGCGCGCCGCCGCCTGCGGCTACTTCGAACGCCGCGGCCTGGGGACCGCCGCCGAACGCGTGCTGGCCGGGCCCGGCGCGCCCGCCCTGCTGCTCGCGCTGCTCGCCGCGACCGGCGGCGACGTCGTCCTGCCCCGCCCGTGCGCCGCGTGGTACGCCCCGCAGGCCCGGCTGCTGGGCCGCGCCGTGCACCCGGCGCCGGTACCGGCCGAGTCCGGGGGAGTGCCGGACCCCTTCACGCTCCTGGAGACCGTGCACCGCGCCCGGGACAGCGGCGGCGACCCACGGGTACTGCTGGTGTCCGTCGCCGACGACCCCACCGGCACCTGCCCGCCGCCCGAGCAGGTGCACGAGGTGTGCGAGGTGGCGGCCGACGAGGGGCTGTGGATCATCAGCGACGAGACCCGCCGCGACCTGCTGCACGACCCGCACGACACCGTGGTGCTCAGCCCCGCCGAAATGCTGCCCGGCAGCGTCGTCGTCCTCGCCGACCTGCGGGCCACGCTCGTACCGGCCTCCTGGCCCGCCGCGCTCGCCCGCTTCCCCGCCACCGACCCCGGCGAGGTACTGCGCGCCGCCGCGCTCGACGCGCTGACCGGCCTCGCCACCCCGCTGCCCGGCCCGCTCGCCGCCGCCGTCGGCCACGCGCTGGGCGAGCCCGCCACCGTACGGGAGCGGACCGCCGCCGCGGCGCGGCTGCACGGCCTGCTCGCCGCCGGGCTGCACCACACGCTCACCGCCGCCGGTGCGCTCTGCCGTCCGCCGCACGCCGGCAGCCATCTTTACGCCGACCTCGAAGCGCTCCGCCCCGCCTTCGCCGCCCGCGGCGTCACGGGACCGGCCGCGCTGGAACGGGCACTGGCCCGCTGGGCGGCCCGCGGCGGCCACCGCTTCGGCGACGACCCCAAGGCGCTGCGCGTCCGCCTGAGCACGGAGGCGCTCTTCGACGCGGACCCGGATCGCCGCAGACGCCTGCTGGCCGCCCCCGACCCGCTCGTCATCCCGGCGGTGGCGGAGGAACTCCGGGCGCTGGGAGAGGCGTTGGGGAGAGAAGCGGGGAGTACGGCGGGGGAGTGACGGGCCGTCAGGTCGGCCGGGTGGACGCGCTGGACCGCGTCAGGCCGAGTGGTCGTGCGGGCGGCGGATGCGGCGCCAGGCCGCCGGGGCCGCGCTGAGCAGGACCGTCAGGCCGACCGCCGCGGCCACGCCCTGCCACGGCTCGCTGAAGAGCGAGCCGCCCAGTATGCCGATGAGCTGGTACGTCGCCGCCCACGCCAGACAGGCCGGCAGGTCACCGCGGGCGAACCACCGGACCGGCAGCTTCGCCAGCAGACACGCCAGCATGATCGGGATGCGCCCGGCCGGCACCAGCCGGGACAGCACGAGCACCTGTACTCCGTGCTCGTCCAGCCGCGTCCGGGCCTGCGCCAGCCGCTCCGGCGCCGACCGCTCGCGCAGCCGCTCCAGCCACCGCGAGCCGTTCTTGGACCGCACCCCGCGCGCGCCCAGCCAGTACAGCCCCAGGTCACCGAGGAACGCGGCGGCCGACGCCACGAGGAAGACCAGCAGCAGCGAGAACGGCGCGGTGTGGTGGAACGCCACGGCCGCCGCCGAACTGACCAGCGCCCCGGTCGGCACGACCGGCACCAGCGAGCCGAGCACCACCAGGACGAAGAGCGACGGATAACCGGCCGCCTGCTGTGTGGACTCCGGCGGGACCACGGCAGCCAGCGCGAGGGCCGGCGTCCAGGAAGCGCTCACCGGCCCGCCGCCAGACGCACTGAGGCGCCGTGCTCCAGCCGGTGCACGGTCACCTCGGGCGCCACCAGCGCCGACTGCCGTACGAACTCCTGCCCCGGCGCGTGGAATTCGTGCGGCCGCACGGCGTCCATGCCGATCGGCCAGTACGTGCCGTAGTGCACCGGCACCGCGTCGCGCGGCGCGAGCCGGGCCGCCGCCTCTGCCGCGCGGCGCGCATCCAGATGTCCGTGGCCGAGGAACGGGCCCCAGCCGCCCACCGGCAGCAGCGCCACGTCGCACGCCCCGACCTCGTCCGCCATCTCGTCGAACAGCCCGGTGTCACCCGCGAAGTACGTCGTCGCCGCGCCCCGCATCACATAGCCGAGCGCCGGCACGCGGTGCGGCCCGTACGGCAGCCGCCGCCCGTCGTGCGCCGCGCGCACCGCCCGTACGGTGACCGCGCCGACCTCGGTCTTGTCACCGGCACTGAGCTCCGTCACCGGCAGGTCGTGGGCGGCCGCGGTACGGCGCAGTCCGGGCAGTGCGGCGGGCGCGCCGCGCGGCACGATCAGCCGGGTACCGGGCGCGAGACGCGCGAGCGAAGGCAGGTGGAGGTGGTCGGCGTGCAGATGCGAGATCAGTACCGCGTCTGCCACGGTGGCGCGGCCGTCAGGGACGGCCCCGCGCCGTCGCCGCAGGTGTGCCAGGCGCCGGACAAACAGCGGGTCGGTCAGCAGCCGGGTCCCGGAGTCCTCGACCGTCGCGGTGGCATGTCCCCACCACGTGATCTCCACCGACACCGCTGACCTCCATACGCCGCGTACGCTCCGCCTTTCGAGCCTACGCCCGAGCCGCGAAGGCTATGAACGCGGCAAACGCGTCCGGCCGCACGTCGAGGGTGGGGCCTTCGGGGGCCTTGGAGTCGCGGATGTGGACGAGGGTGGGGGTGGGAGCCACGGCAACCTCGACGCACTGGCCGCCGGTGGAATCGCTGTAGCTGCTCTTGAACCACGTCAGGTCGCTCATAGCTCATCCCTCAACTGCTCGATCAGCTTTACGGAGTCCTCCGGCCGGAGGGCCTGGCGTCCGATCATGGCATAGCGGCGCGCCAGCACTCCGACCTCTTCCGGTCGGGAAACCAGAGTGCTCTGCCCTTCCACTTCCGTGTAGACCAGGGTCGTCAGTTCCGCTGTTTCGATGACCGTCATGGGACCCGGCAGGCCAGCGTGCTCCCCCCTGTCCATCGGCATGACCTGCAGTACGACGTTGGGGCGTTCTGCGCACTCGAGGAGATGCTCGTACTGGTGGAGCATCACCTCACGCCCGCCGATCTGCCGCCTCAGCGCGCCCTCCTCGTGAATGCTGGTGATGCAGCACACCGGCTTGCGGTCGAAGAGGGCCTTGCGCTCCATTCGGGCAGCGGTGAGTTCTTCGATCTCCTCCCTGTCCAGCGGCGGGAAGGCGCATCCGAACAGAGCCCGTGCGTACCCCTCGGTCTGCAGCAGGCCGTCGATCAGTTGGGTGCAGTACGTGGACACGCTCAGCGCCGTCTGCTCCAACTGCACGAACCCCCGGAAGTGCTCCGGATACCGCTCCAATCTCACGTACTTCGCCGCGGCGGCGATCACCCCGCCCGCCTCCAGCGCCCCCTCCGCGCTCTCCAGGAACTCATCCGTCGCCGGCTTCGCGCACGTCTCCACCGCGCTCACCGCCGCGCCCGTGTAGTTCATCAGCGAGCCCAGCTCCGTCTGCGACAGGCCGCGGGCCGTGCGCAGGAGGCGCAGTACCTCCGCCAAGTACTGCTGTGCCGGGCTCAGGGCCTTCTTCTTCGGCTGCGTCATTGCAGCCCCCCTCAACGTGGTTCAACGGTCGGTCAACGGTCCACGTGCAACCACTACCGAGCGTAGCCATCACCACTGACAGTGGACCCATGAACGCAGAAAGTCATCTCTGGTGTGCGCGGTTCACTTCCGTTCCCCAGGCCGTGGGCCGGGCCCGGCGGGCCGTCCGCGCGGCGCTGCTCGCGCACGGCATCGCGTCGGACACCGCCGACACCGTCGTGCTCGTCGTGTCCGAACTCGCCGCGAACGCGGTCCGGCACGGCCGCGTCCCCGGGCGGCTCTTCGAGGTCCGCATCGACCTGGGAGGAGAGGGCGAGGACAAGGAGATCACCGTGGAGGTGTCGGACGCGGGCGACGCCCGGCCCGCGCTTCGGGGGCCCACCGAGGATGCGGAAAGCAGCCGCGGGCTCGTGCTCGTTACGGCGCTGGCCACCGCCTGGGGCGTGCGGGACCGCCAGATCGGCAAGACCGTGTGGGCGCGGGTCAGCCGCTAGCGCAGCCCGGCGCGTCGATGACGTACACCCGGACCGTGCGCCCGCACGTAGGGTCCACCGTCTCCCGGTCCAGCCGCATACCCAGCTTGCGCATGATCCGTTCGGAGGCGTCGTTGCCGCGCTGCGCGATGCTGATGATCCGCTCCAGGCCGCGCTCGCGGAACCCGTAGTCCAGCGCGGCCCGCGCCGCCTCCGTGGCGATGCCCCGCCCCCAGTACGGCCGGCCCAGCCGCCAGCCGATCTCCACGGCGGGCAGTACCTCCGGCAGGAAGTGCGGCACGGACAGTCCGACGAACCCGGCCAGCTCCCCCGAGGCGCGCAGCTCCACCGCGAACAGTCCGAAGCCCTCGATGTCCCACTCCTGTTCCCAGGAGGAAATGCCGGAGGCGGTCTGCGTCAGGCTGCGCGTCGCGCCGCTCCCGATCCAGCGCATCACTTCGGGATCGGCGTTCACGGCTGCCATCGGTTGCAGGTCCCCGGGGAGCCAGCGGCGCATTATGAGCCGCTGCGTGTGCAAAGTGATCACGCTTCATCCTGCCAAATCCGGCGAGCGGGCCACCGCGCGGGAAGCTGTTTCCCGCCGACCGCTTCCTCTGCCACTGCCCTTGCCGTGTCGTGGTTATCCACAGGGGTCCGGACGGTCCCGGCCCGTGTGGCACGCTGAAGCGCGGACCGGTGACACGTACCGGACATGTCGCAGGAAAGGTGAGTGCGGAGTGCGGCGACCCCGATGGCGGAGCGCGGGCGGTGCCCTGCTGCGAGTGATCGCGGTCTGGGCGGTCTCGACCGTCGCCATGCTCGTGCTGGCCGGTGCGCTGCCCGACTTCCGGCTGCAGTCGGCGGACGGTGACAGCGCCACCCAGGTCGCGGTGGCAGCGGCGCTCGGCGCCGGCGCCTTCGGCCTGCTCGGCGCCCTCGTATGGCCGCTGCTCGTACGGACCCTGCTGCTGGTGCCCGCGCTCGTGCTCGGCCTGCTGGTCTTCGCGCTCAACGGCTCGCTGCTGCTGGTCGCACTCTGGCTGATCCCCGACGGGCGCGGCGCGGCCTCCCCGGAGACGGCCGTGGTGGTCGCCGCCGTGATGTCGGCGGTGTCCTCCGCCACCGGTGCGGCACTGGCCGTCGGGGACGACGACGCGTACCGCAGGCGGCTGGCCCGGCTGGCCCTCCGGCGACGCACCTCCGTGGTGCAGGACCCGGCGGGCGCCCCGCCCGGCACGGTCTTCCTCCAGCTCGACGGCGTCGGGCACGACGTGCTCGTGGAGGCGCTGGCGGGCCCCGATCCGCTCATGCCCACCGTCGCGGGCTGGGCCGGCAGTACCCACACGCTCACCCCCTGGCGCACCGACTGGTCCAGCCAGACCGGCGCCAGCCAGCTCGGCATCCTGCACGGCACCAACCACGACCTGCCCGCCTTCCGCTGGTACGAGAAGGAGACCGGCGAGGTCATCGTCAGCAACCGCCCGACCAGCGCCGCCGAGCTGCAGCGCCGCGCGATGGCCAGGACCGGCAGCGGCGGCCTGCTCTCCGTGGACGGCGCGAGCCGCGGCAACCTCTTCAGCGGTGGCGCGGCGCAGCTCGCGCTGGTGCTCTCGGTGGCCGCCCGGCGCGGTCGGCACAACCGCTCCCGGGCCGGGTACTTCGCGTACTTCTCCGACCCGGCGAACGCCACCCGCACCGCCGCCTCCTTCGTGGTGGAGGTGTGCCGGGAGATAGGGCAGTCGCTGCGGGCGCGTTTCCGGGAGGACGGGCCGCGGGTGAAGCGCGGCGGGCTGTATCCCTTCGTGCGGGCGTTCGCGACGGTCGTCGAGCGGGACGTGGTGGTCGCCGCGGTGATCGGCGACATGCTGGTCGGCCGGACCGCGATCTACGCCGATCTGGTCGCGTACGACGAGGTCGCGCACCACTCCGGTCCGGAGAGCCGGGACGCGCGGCTGGTGCTGCGGCGGCTGGACCGTTCGCTCGCGCTGATCGCGAAGATCGCCCCGCACGCCCCGCGCCCGTACCGCATCGTGCTCCTCTCCGACCATGGGCAGAGCCCGGGCGAGACGTTCGCCGGGCGGTACGGGCTGACGCTGGAGGACCTGGTGCGGGCCAGCTGCGGGCTGCCGGTGTCCCGGCGGGCGCGGCGCAGCCCCACGGGTGCCGAGGCCAGGAACACCGCGCGGGCCGCGCTGCGCCGCCCCGAGGAGGAGCCGGAGGAGACCACGCGGCGGGCCCGCCGGGCCGCCGAGCCGATCGTGCTGGCCTCCGGGAACCTCGGCCTGGTGTCGCTGCCCTCCATACCGGGCCGGGCGACGCGCGAGCAGATCGACCGTCGCAATCCGGCGCTGCTGAGCACCCTCGCCGAGCATCCGGGCATCGGCTTCGTGCTCGTACGGTCCGAGGAGCACGGCGCGGTCGTGCTCGGGCCGCGCGGGGGCGCGCACCACCTCGACACCGGACGGATCGTCGGCGAGGACCCGCTGGCGCCGTTCGGGCCGGGCGCGGCGGACGCGGTCCGCCGTACCGACGGCTTCCCGCACGTCGCCGACATCATGATCAATTCCTTCTGCGACCCGGAGACGGGCGAGGTGCACGCCTTCGAGGAGCAGATCGGCTCGCACGGGGGCCTCGGCGGTCAGCAGTCCCGGCCGTTCCTGCTGTGGCCGGAAGAGCTCACGCCGCCGGTGGGGGAGGGCGCGGAGCTGGTCGGCGCCGAACACGTCCACCGGGTGTTCCGCCGCTGGCTGGGAGAGGGCGGGGGCCCGGCGGTACCGGTGGGCGACGAGGCCGGGCCCAGTACGGACGAAGCGCCGGCCACCGGCGAGGCCCGGCCCAGTACGGACGAAGCGCCGGCCACCGGTGAGATACGGCCCGGTGTGGACGAAATCCGGCCGCCGGGGGCCGCTCCCGAAGCTTTTTCGCCCGGCGACGGCGCCACGCAGGAGGAACAGCGCTGATTTGGAGGCGGCCTCCGAGGTCCCGGACCATGGTGGGGCGCCCGCAGCCACCCGGCCGGGCGCGGCGCGTGCCGGGAGCCTGACACAGGCCCGGCGCGCAGGGCGTCCGGCGACCTCGGACGCGGAGCACAAGCGCTCGGACGCAGAGCACAAGAGAGAGCCACCACTCGCCATGCACGACCGGCACACCCGCCGCTTCGGTCTGGGGACCGCAACCGCCCTGGTGATGGGTAACATCATCGGCGGCGGGATCTTCCTGCTCCCCGCCTCGGTCGCCCCCTACGGCACCGTCAGCCTCGTCGCCTTCGGCGTCCTGACCCTCGGCGCCCTCGCGCTCGCCCTGGTCTTCGGCCGCCTCGCCGGTCGCCATCCGGACACCGGAGGCCCCTACGTCTACGCGCGCGAGGCGTTCGGCGACTTCGCCGGCTTCCTCTCCGCCTGGTCGTACTGGACGATGACCTGGGTCAGCAACGCGGCCCTCGCCGTCGCCGCCGTCGGCTACGTCCACGTGCTCCTCCCCGGCCACGCCTCCAAGGGCATGGACCTGGCCGTCGCGCTGATCGCCCTCTGGCTCCCGGCGATCTCGAACTTCGCCGGCACCCGCTACGTCGGCGCCGTGCAGCTCGTCTCCACCGTCCTGAAGTTCCTGCCGCTCCTCTTCATCGCGGTCGCCGGGCTCTTCTTCTTCGACGCGGACAACCTCGGCTCCTTCCACGAAGGCGGTGGCAGCGCGCTCGGCGGCATGTCGGCCGCCGCCGCGATCCTGCTCTACAGCTACGTCGGCGTGGAGTCCGCCGCGATGAGCGCGGGCGAGGTGCGCAATCCGCAGCGCAACGTCGGCCGGGCCACCGTCCTCGGCGTCCTCGGCGCCGCCGTGGTCTACCTCCTCGGCACGGTCTCGGTCTTCGGCACCGTCCCGCACGACAAGCTGGTGGACTCCCAGGCCCCGTTCTCCGACGCGATGAACGCGATGTTCGGCGGCACCTGGGGCGGCACGCTGATCGCCGCGGCCGCCGTGATCTCCATCGTCGGCGCGCTGAACGGCTGGACGCTGATGAGTGCCCAGTCCCCGTACGCCGCGGCCAAGGACGGCCTCTTCCCGGCCGCGTTCCAGAAGAAGCGGCGCGGCGTGCCGACCTTCGGCGTACTGGCCTCGACCGTCCTCGCCACCGCGCTGACCGTGATCAACTACGTCTCCGGCGCCGGCGGCGTCTTCGAGATCCTGGTCCTCATCACCACGTTCTCGGCCACCGTGCCCTACCTCCTCGCCGCCGGCGCGCAGGTGTACTTCCTGCTCACCGGGCGCCGCGACGAGGTGCGCCCCGGCCGCTTCGCCCGCGACCTGGTCCTCGCGCTGGCCGCCTTCGGCTTCACCTTCTGGCTGGTGGCGGGCGCCGGATACGCGGCGATCTACCAGGGCGTCCTGTTCCTCTTCGCGGGCATCCTCGTGTACGCGTGGATGCGTGCCCGCCGGACGGTACGCGAGCGCGAGGCGGCCGAGGGCCTGGCAACGGCCGACGCCCCCGCAGCGGCCGAGGACTCGCCGAAGGGGATACTGGCGCCCTGACCGCGCCTCACCGAACGGAGAGTTGAGAGCACATGCCCCGCACCCTCGCCACCGCCCCGATCCTCGTCCTCAACGGCCCGAACCTGAACCTCCTGGGCCAGCGGCAGCCGGAGATCTACGGCTCCGACACCCTCGCCGACGTCGAGGCGCTGTGTGCCAAGACCGCGGCCGCGCACGGCGGCACGGTCGACTGTCGGCAGTCGAACCACGAGGGGCAGCTCGTCGACTGGATCCACGAGGCCCGGCTCACCCACGCGGGCATCGTGATCAACCCGGCCGCGTACTCCCACACCTCCGTCGCGATCCTCGACGCGCTCAACACCTGCGACGGGATGCCGGTCCTGGAGGTACACATCTCCAACATCCACCAGCGCGAGGAGTTCCGGCACCACTCCTACGTCTCGCACCGCGCCGACGGCGTCATCGCGGGCTGCGGCGTCCAGGGCTACGCCTTCGCGATCGAGCGGGTGGCGGCGCTGGTGGCCGCGGCCCAGGACTGAACCACCTCGACCGCCCAGTACCGACCGCGGCACGCCCGCCCGCACATTGGCGCGAAAGCGGGTTCGGCGTGCGAAGGTGGGTGGAAAAGCTGGAACGCAGGTACCCACGCGACGGCTGAGCTGAGAGGCGGGACGGCATGAACGGTCAGGTGGATCCGCTCACCGACAAGGAGATCGAGGACCGGCTGGCGGAGCTGCCCGGCTGGACGGTCGCCGACGACAAGCTGACCCGTACGTACGGCTTCGACAGCCACTTCCCGGCGGCCGCGATGGTCATCCACGTGGCCCAGATCCAGGAGGAACTGGGCCACCACTCCGAACAGACGCTGGGCTACAACAAGCTGACCATCGCGGTGAACACCCACAGCGCCGGCGGCCGCATCACTGAACGGGACTTCGCCCTCGCACAGCGGATCGAAGCCGTCGCAGCGGGCCACGGGGCCCGCTGACCCGGCCCCGGGCCTGTTCCCGCCCGGCGCGCGGCGCCGCCCGCGTCAGCTCCGCGTTGAACTGCGCGCCGGTCAGCAGGGACAGGTGGGAGAACCACAGCCAGATCAGGAAGACCACCGGGCCCGCGAGCGACCCGTACAGCCGGTTGAAGGTGCCGACGTACGACGCGTACAGCGCGAAGCCCGCCGAGGAGACCAGCCACAGCAGCACCGCGAGGACACCGCCGGGCACCCCGCGCCGCACTCCGCGCGAGGCCGGCGGCCCCGAGCGGAAGAGGACCAGTACGAGCACGGTCACCAGGCACAGCAGCAGCGGCCACTTGACCACGCTCCAGGTCACCTCGGCGGCCCGGCCCAGCCCCACGGCGCGCCCCATCGCGCGCGCCAGCGGCCCGCTGGCCAGCAGGGCCACCGCGCTCCCGATGAGCGAGGCGAGCAGCACCAGCGCCGTACCGAGAATGCGCGGCGCCTTGCGCCACGGCGGCCGGTCGTCCTTGACCCGGTGCATGGCGTGCAGCGCCCGCCGGAACACCGCGAGATAGCTGCACGAGGACCACACCGCGCTGACCGTCGCACCGCCCACCACCAGCCAGGCCGCGGTCCGCTGATGGGACATGGAGATCAGCGCGCGGTGCAGCGTGGCGCCGGACTGGGCCGGGGCGAGCGCGCTGATGTGCTCGATGAGCTGTCCGGTCGCGGGCGGGTCCGCCAGCCCGATCAGCGACACCGTCACAATCATGGCGGGCAGCAGCGCCAGCACCGAGTAGTACGTCAGGCTGGCCGCCCAGTCCGTCAGATCGTCGCGCCACACGGACAGCGGCGTACGGCACAGTGCGGTCCGCCACTGCCGCCAGTCCGGCAGCGAGCGCACGACATCCTGTACCGCTCCGCGCACCGCACCGGCCCGCTCCGGCGTCTGCTGTTCCGGTACCCGGCGGTCATCGCCGACCTCCATCGTGCTGGTCTTCCTTTCCGTACGGACCGTTCCGCTTACGGCCCGCGCCCCATCCTGCCCCGTTCCGCTGCCCCTTCCGTACCGGCCCCGTGTCCAGTGCTCCCGGCGAAAGATCGGAAAACAGGAAAATCAGCGCGCTTTGCGCGTGCCGTACCGGGACATCGGGACCGAAGCGTGCCCCAATGGGTACCGGGGCAGTGATGCCTGGCACGCATGTTCCGAGGTGCCGACCGAGAGGAGCGGACGGGTGCCCGAACCCGGCGATGCCCTCCTGGCCGTGCGGGCCGGAGAAGGGGACGAGGGCGCGTTCGAGGTGCTCGTACGCCGGCACGGCCCGCCGCTGCTGCGCCTGGCGACCCGGCTCCTGGGCAGCAGGACGGACGCGGAGGACGCCGTGCAGGACGCGTTCGTCAACGCCTGGCGCCGGATCCCGGAGTTCCGCGGCGACGCCTCGTTCTCGACGTGGATGTACCGCATCGTCACCAACCGCTGCCTGAACATCCTGCGGGCCCGCCGCCCCACCCAGGACCTCGGCTCGGTCCCCGAACCGCCCGCGCCCGAACACGCCTCGTCGCCGGTCCGCGCGGCCGAGTCGCAGGCGGCGGTGCGCGCGCTGAGCGACGCCATGCAGGGGCTCACCCCCGAACAGCGCGCCTGCTGGGTCCTGCGCGAACTGCAGGGGCTGCCGTACGAGGAGATCGCCGAGATCGTCGGCAGCACGCACCAGGCGGTGCGCGGCCGGGTCTTCCGGGCACGCCGCTATCTGACGGAGGCGATGAGCTCATGGCGCTAGGCGACGCGTACGAGGGCGAGGACCCGGCACTGCCCTGCGGCCGCACGCTCTCGGAGGTCTGGGAGACGGCGGAGGAAACCCCGGACGACCCGCATACAGTCGGCTGTCCGCACTGCCAGGAAGCGCTGGCGCAGCTCGGGATACTGGACGACTACGTACGCGAGGCCCGGGACCGCGACGCGGACGAGGCGGCCGAGGCGGCGGCCGCCGACCGGCTCACGGCGCGGGTGATGGACCTGGTCAGGACCGACCTGCGGCCCGGCCGCACGCTGCCGCTGGGCGAGCCGGCGGACGACGCCTGGATCACCGAGGCGGCGGCCGCGAAGGCGTTCCGCGCGGCGGCCGAGGCGCTGCCGACAGTATTCGCGGGGAGCTGCAAGGTCGTCCTGGAGGTGCCCGACGGGCCGGCGACGGTGACCATGGAGGTCGCGGCGGGCCTGGAGTGGCCGCTGCCGGAACTGGCGGAGCGGATCCGGGAGCGGGTGCTCGCGGCGGCGGACGAGGCGGTCGGCATGACCGTCTCCGGAGTCGACGTCACGGTCGTGGACCTCATCGACGCGGAAGCGGACGCGGGGGAGGAGCGGGCATGAGCGGCACACACCGGGCCGAGGGCCTCGACGGGACGGAACGCGAGCTGCGGGCACTGCTGCAGCGGACCGCGGCCGACGCCGCGCGGGCCACGACCGGGGTCGCGTACCTCCGCCCGGGCCTCGGCGACCTCGTACGCGGCGCGGTCCCACTCCGCGTACCGGCCGACGGACAGCCACGCGTCACGGGCGTACGCGCGGAGCCGGGCGACGCACCGGGCCTGTGGCGGCTGCGCATCCACCTCGCGGTGCGCCGCGGCCATCGCGCACTGGACGTGGTCCGCGCGGTACGCACGGAGGTAACGGCCGCGGTCCAACGCGCGTTCGGCCCGGAGGGCCCGGACCAGCACGGCGTCGCGACACTCACCGTCACGGTGACGGTGACGGACCTGGCGTGAGCGGAGACCACCCCATGAATGACCAGCATCCGCATTCCCACTCCGACTTCACGGAAATGGACTGGGAAGAGCTGGCCCCGGTGCTGGAGCGCGAGGCCGTACTCGCCACGCCGATGTACGAACAGGCCGCCGACTGGCTGCGCACGCTGCTCGGCGGGGCTGAGGAACGGGCCGCGGGGGAGGCGTCCGTACGCCGCGTCTGGGACGTCGGCTCCGGTCCCGGCGTCGTCACCTGCCTGCTGGCGCGGGCCTTCCCGCACGCGGAGGTGGTGGCGGTGGACCCGGCCCCGGCGCTACTGGCCCGTGCCCGGGACCGCGCCGCGCGACTCGGCCTGGCCGACCGGTTCCGCACCCACGAGGCCGAACTGCCGGGCGACGACCTCGAAACGCTCGGCACGGCCGACCTCATCTGGACCAGCAAGGTGCTGCACCACGTCGGCGACCAGCAGGCCGCAGTGGCACTGCTGGCCGGTCGGCTGCGCCCCGGTGGCGTACTCGCGGTGGCCGAGGGCGGCCTGCCCGACCGGATACTGCCACGCGACATCGGCATCGGCCGCCCCGGCCTGCAGGCCAGACTGGACGCGGCCCAGGAGGAGTGGTTCGCGCAGATGCGGGCCGGGCTGCCGGGTTACCGGGAAACCGTCGAGGACTGGCCCGCGCTACTGACGGCCGCGGGCCTGGCCGACACCGCCGGCCGCACCTTCCTCCTGGACCTCCCGGCTCCGCTGGACGGCACCGCCCGCGACCACATCACAGCCCGCCTCGCCCGAGCCGCCGACCAGTACGCCGACCTCCTGGACGAAACGGACCGCAAAACCCTGACCCGCCTCACCGACCCGAAAGACGAGGCATCCGTCGCCCACCGCCCGGACGCCTTCTTCCTCACGGCCCGCACGGTGCACGCGGGGTGCGCGGAGTGATGGCCGACAGCTCGCGGTGGTTCGGGCGTGCGGGCGTCCTTGTTGCTGCGCCGGGTTTGCGGAGTGGGGGAAATGCGGAGACCCTGGGGACGTCAGGCACCCCCATACAGGGAGGCAACCATGTCCATGCTTGACAAGCTGAAGAACCTGATGAAGGGCCACCCCGACCAGACCCGGCACGGCGTTGAGAAGGCCGGTGACGCCTTCGACGCGAGGACGGGGAACAAGTACCAGAGCCAGGTGGACAAGGCTCAGGAGAAGCTGAACGATCAGACCGGCACCGGTCGGCAGCAGCGGCCCGAGGACCGGTAACCCTCAGCAACGATCTCAGCACACCGCCGGCGAACCTAGAGCGACGGCGCCGCCGCCCACGCGAGGTGAGCGGCGGCGCCGTACGGTGTGAGCCGGTGGCTCAGGCGACGTCGAACGTGGCCGGGTCCGGACCCAGGCGCTTGTCCGCGTCCAGGCCGGCGATCGTGCTCAGGTCGTCCGCGTCCAGCTCGAAGCCGAAGACGTCGAAGTTCTCCTTGATCCGCGACGGGGTCGCGGACTTGGGGATGACGACGTTGCCGAGCTGGAGGTGCCAGCGCAGCACGATCTGGGCCGGGGTCTTGCCGTGCTTCTCGGCGAGCTTGCCGATCGTGGCGTTCTCCAGGAGGCCCTTGCCCTGGCCGAGCGGCGACCACGCCTCGGTGGCGATGTCGTGCTCGGCGTGGAAGGCGCGGGTCTCGGCCTGCTGCAGCTCGGGGTGCAGCTCGATCTGGTTGACCGCGGGGACCACCGAGGTCTCGTTCAGCAGCCGCTGGAGGTGCGGCGGCTGGAAGTTGGAGACGCCGATGGCCTTGGCACGGCCGTCCGCCTGGATCTTCTCGAACGCCTTGTAGGTGTCGACGTAGGTGTCCCGGGCCGGCAGCGGCCAGTGGATCAGGTACAGGTCGACGTAGTCCAGGCCCAGCTTGGCCAGCGAAGCGTCGAACGCGCGCAGGGTCGAGTCATAACCCTGCTCGGTGTTCCACAGCTTCGTCGTCACGAACAGCTCGTCACGGGCGATGCCGGAAGCGGCGAGGGCCTTCCCCGTGCCCTCCTCGTTGCCGTAGATCGCGGCGGTGTCGATGCTGCGGTACCCGGCCTCCAGCGCGTGGCCGACAGCGGTGAACGCCTCGTCGTCCGGGATCTGCCAGACGCCGAAGCCGAGCTGCGGCATGGTGACGCCGTTGTTGAGGGTGATGTGGGGAACCTTGCTCACGAGCGAATCGGTCCTTTGGTCGGCGTACAGATGCTACGAGACTCAACGGTCATCGGACGGCACACATTCCCGCGCACGCCGACGGAGTGAGACGGACCGAGACGGGCTGAGCCGTCACCCACTTCGGCTCGTACCTCCGTTCGAAGAGTGCCGAGTTACCGCTCGTACAGCGCCGCTACCTCGGCCTCGTACGCCGTCTCGATCGCCTTCCGCTTCAGCTTCAGCGACGGCGTCAGCAGCCCGTGCTCCTCGCTGAACTGGCTGGCCAGAATGCGGAACGTACGGATCGACTCGGCCTGCGAGACGAGCGTGTTCGCGGCGACCACGGCCCGCCGGATCTCGGTCTCCAGGTCCGGGTCGCGCACCAGGTCGGTCGCCGGCAGGGACGGCTTGCCGCGCATCTGCAGCCAGTGCGTCACCGCCTCCGCGTCCAGCGTGACCAGCGCGGCGACGTACGGCCGGTCGTTGCCGAGCACGATGCACTGGGCGACGAGCGGGTGCGCCCGTACCCGCTCCTCCAGCGGTACCGGCGAGATCGTCTTGCCGCCGGAGGTCACCAGGATCTCCTTCTTGCGGCCGATGATCGTGAGGTACCCGTCCTCGTCGAGCTGCCCGAGGTCACCGGTGGCCAGCCAGCCGTCGTGCAGTACGGCGTCGGTGGCCTTGGGGTCGTTGAGGTAACCCTGGAAGACCTGGCCGCCGTGCACCCACACCTCGTTGTCGTCCGCGATGTGCACGGTCGTACCGGGGATGGGCAGTCCGACCGTGCCGAACCGGGTCTGCTCGGGCGGGTTGGCGGTGGCCGCGGCGGTGGACTCCGTCAGGCCGTACCCCTCGTAGATCGTGACGCCCGCGCCCTCCCAGAAGAGGCCGAGCCGGCGCTCCATGGCCGAGCCGCCCGACATCGCGTGCCGGACCCGGCCGCCCATCGCCGCCCGGACCTTGCTGTAGACGAGCTTGTCGAAGAGCTGGTGCTGCATGCGCAGGCCCGCGCCGGGCCCGGAGCCGGTACCGAACGCCTTGTGCTCCATCGCCTCGGCGTACCGTCGCGCCACGTCGACGGCCTTGTCGAAGGGGCCGACCTTGCCGTCCGCCTCGGCCTTCCGCCGTGCCGCCGCGAACACCTTCTCGAAGATGTAGGGCACCGCGAGGATGAAGCTCGGCTTGAAGGACTGCAGGTCGGGGAGGAGTGCGGTGGCCGAGAGGTTCGGCTGGTGGCCGAGCTTCACGCGGCCGCGGATCGCGGCGACCTGCACCATCCGCCCGAAGACATGCGCCAGCGGCAGGAAGAGCAGGGTGGACGCCTCGTCGCCGGGCTTGGAGTGGAAGACCTGCTCGTACCGTGCGACGACGTTGTCGGCCTCGGCCATGAAGTTGGCGTGGCTGATCACGCAGCCCTTGGGGCGGCCGGTGGTGCCGGAGGTGTAGATGACGGTCGCGGGCGCGTCCGGGGTGACCGCCATCCGGTGCCGGTGCACGACGTCGTCCTCGATGTGCCGCCCGGCCTCGACCAGCTCGGCCACCGGGTCCTCGTCCAGCTGCCACAGCAGACGCAGATGCGGCAGCCGGCCGATGACCGACCCGATGGTCATGGCGTGGTCCTCGTGCTCGACCAGGCAGGAGGAGACGGCCGAGTCGTGCAGCATCCAGAAGACCTGCTCGGCGGAGGAAGTCGGGTACAGCGGTACCGGCTGCGCACCCACCGCCCACAGGGCGAAGTCGAACAGCGTCCACTCGTACCGCGTCCGCGACATGATCCCGACGCGGTCGCCGAACCGCACGCCCTGGGCCAGCAGCCCCTTGGCGAGCGCCATGACCTCGTCGCGGAACTGCGCGGCGCTGACGTCCTCCCAGCGTCCCGCGTCGTCCTTACGGCAGAGCGCGACCTGGTCGGGGCCGGACTCGGCATTTTCGAAGACGGCGTCCGCCAGACCGCCGACCCGGGGCGCCGTCGCCAGTGG
Organism: Streptomyces ochraceiscleroticus; assembly: GCF_000720485.1. GTDB lineage: Bacteria > Actinomycetota > Actinomycetes > Streptomycetales > Streptomycetaceae > Streptomyces > Streptomyces ochraceiscleroticus. Next base: position 44,321 of record NZ_JOAX01000033.1, read on the forward strand.
GGGGACGGAGTACTCGCGCAATGACCCGCTCCTCGTGGTGCTCCATGCAGCGCCGCGACCGTACCCCACGAGAGCGACCGAACGGCAGCGACTGCCAAACGTCCGAACCGTTGCCATAGGCCCTGGTCATCCGGCGAAAACGGTCTACTCTCGGAGAACCCCGGACATGAACCCGCCAGTAACATGCCGAACGATCACGCCACAGGGACCGTTTCTGCACCAAATCTTTCCGATTGGAATCAGCCATGGCGAGGGCAGGGGTGGCCGACTGGCCTCTTGCGGCGCTGGCGCCGTGACGCACAAAACGCCCGGTGGGTGCCAAACCCGATGAATTGAGCGGCCGTCTTAGGTTCTTCGCAGGTCAGATGGGGTCGGCTGCTGACACCGCCCCGTGCCTGCCAGCACGTCGGGGGCGCGGCCTTGGGTGGCGCGGGCGGGTGGGTTTGGCGGGTGTCAGTCGTCGTCGGCGATGAAGTCTGCTATCGCGGCAGCGATAGCTTCGGGCTGCTCGTCGGGGATGAAGTGTCCGGCGTCGGGCACGACGATTCGGGTGGTGTTGTCGGCCCATGGGCTGAGGGAGGCGGCCATGTCCGGAACGGAGCCGTGGCTGCTGGAGATTCCGAGGATGGGCACGGTCAGGTGCCGCCACTTGAGCGCCTCGCGGTTCTTGCGCGCCGACTCCGCGGCGTCTCGGTAGTACGCGAGGGAAGCGCGCAGGCCGCCGTCGACGGCGACGGCCGCCGCGTAGTGGTCGAGCTCGGCGTCGTCGAACGTGTCGGGAGACAGGGCCTTCACCTTCAGGAACCAGCCGACGTACTCGCGTTCGCGGCCGGCAAGCAGCGCCTCGGGCAGGTCGGGCACGATGTGGAACGCGAAATGCCACGTTTTCCACGCTTGATCCGGGTCGGTGGGAATCGCCTCCGGGAGAGTGATACCGGGAATCCCGGCGTCGAGCAGAGCGACCCCGCGCAGGTGGCTCTCGAAGTTGAGGGCGAGGGAGAAAGCGACCCAGGCGCCGATGTCGTGGGCGACCAGGGAGTAAGTCGACACTCCGAGAGCCTTCACGGCGGTGTGGACGTGCGCGGCGACCGCGTGCGTGTCGTAGCTGCCTTTTGGACGCTCGGAGTGGCCCTGACCCGGCAGGTCGATCGCGATGACGCGGAACCGGTGGGTGAGGCCGGGCATCACCTTTCGCCAGGCCCACCAGGTTTGCGGGAACCCGGCGAGCAGAACGACGGCCGGGCCGCTCGGCCGTCCGCCTTCGACGGCATGAAGGCGGACGCCGTCCGCGTCGACCCAGCGGTGAGTGAATCCGGCCAGATGCTGCAGGGGCAGGTCGCGGATGGGGTTGCTTTCGGAGACATGCGGAGTGCTGGTTGCTGGGCCGGTCACGGGGATCCTCCATCGGTGTCAGGTGTGCGGTCGGGACGGTGTAGCTGACGGCGGTGGCTGGGACCACGTGGTGTGTTTCTCGCGCGGTCGCGAGTGCGCGGCATGCCTGGCCCATGACCACGCTTGAAGGCTAACGCATCTTGAACTAACCAGTTCAAGATAGAATGGTGCGCAACGTAGTCCGAACCATCGACGCATCGGCAAGGAAGTGCCGCGTGGCAGGCAAGAAGCAGTTCGACATGGACGCGGCGCTCGACGCCGCGATGATCCAGTTCTGGCGCGACGGCTACGCCGACACCTCATTGGACGTTTTGTCTCGGACAACTGGCCTGAACCGCAGTTCCATCTACTCCTCCCTGGGCGACAAGGACACGCTCTTCCTGCGCTGCCTGGATCTCTACGCTGCGCGCTATGGCGAGAAGTACGACGCCGCCCTGTCGTGTGCAGCCTCGGAACCCGTTGCCGCTGTTCGTGCGTTCTTCGACGTCACCCTCGAGCGCATCGCCGATCCCGAACTACCTGATGGATGCCTGATTGCCCAGTCAGCCATGGCAATTCCAGTGCTGAGTCCGAGCGTCGCAGCGCACGCCAAGCAGGCGCTCGGCTTCCAGCGCCTGCGCCTGCGCGCCGCGCTGAAGGCCGGCCGACTGTCCGACCAGGACGCCGAGGCCTTCGCTGTACACGCGGCGGCCGTGAACCAGTCGCTCGCCGTCATGAGCAGGGCCGGGGCGAGCCCGGCGCAGCTCCTGGCCATCGTGGGCGTGACCGTTGACGCGCTGTCGCAGGCGCTGCGCGCGTAACGAATCTGAACAGCCGCTACAGCCGTCGGACTCGCAGCCTGGTACGCACAGTCATTTCATGAGTTCGAGGCGCGCGCGGTAGTGGTGCCAACGGGCTCGGGCCTGGTGGCTTCGTCGCCAACCGGACCAGGCCAGGTGGAACGCGAGGTCCGTGGCCTGTGGTATTCGCCGTGTGATCACGGTGGGAAGGCGCTGGATCTCGGGGACGGTAGTAGGCCAGTTCGCCCGTGCTGATCGAGCGGCGGATGAGCAGGTGGTGGCACGGGTGAGGCTGTGGCGATCCACGCCCAGTCGTAGAGGCGCCGTCCCTTCGAGCCGTTTCCGGCCGAGCGCCGGTTCCACCCGTGCGGCTCGACCAGGCCGAGCGCCGCATAGGCGCGCATCTTCTGGTGCCCGGAGGTCGTGATCCGGAAGTCGCGGCCGATGGCGAAGATGTAGCCGATTCCGCGCTGGGGCCGCAGGGGCGAACGCCTCCACCGCGATCAGCGCAGTGCCGACCGTGAGCAGCCGCCGGTCATCAGCGTGGCCGGCGATCGAGCGCCGACGCGGGGACGGGGCCGGTGTGTCGGTTGGTTGTCGGTGGTTGTCGGCGGTGGTCGGTGATCTGTCGGTGGTCTGTCGATGGCTGCCGGGACATTGGAGCTGGTCGGCGCCGGCCATCAACGGCGCCGGCCACCCGCATCGCATCGTCCCGGCTCACTGGAGCGGCGCTCCCGGCGTGACCCGCCGGGGGGGCCGCCCAGCGGTCCACGATCAGAAAGGAAGCCACCATGACCACTCACGTCACGATCATCGGCGCCGGGCTCGGCGGCCTCATGCTCGCCCGCGTCCTGCACGTCCACGGAATACCGTCCACGGTCTACGAGGCGGAGCCCTCCCCGGCTGCGCGTTCGCAGGGCGGGATGCTCGACATCCACGACTACAACGGGCAACTCGCCCTCGAAGCAGCCGGCTTGATGGACGAGTTCCGTGGCCTCGTCCTGGAGGGCCGCCAGGCAATGCGGGTCCTCGCCCCGGACGGGACCGTCCTGTTCGAGAAGGCCGACGATGGTACGGGGGGACGCCCCGAGGTGCAACGCGGCGAGCTGCGACAGATCCTGCTCGACTCGCTCCCGGCCGGCACCGTCCAGTGGGGGCACAAGGTCAGCAGCGCCCGTACCCTCGGTGAGGGGCGCCACGAGGTGACGTTCGCCGACGGCAGCACCGTCGTCACCGGCCTGCTGGTCGGCGCGGACGGCGCATGGTCACGGGTCCGGCCGCTGCTCTCCGCCGCCACACCCGAGTACACCGGCAAGTCGGTCGTCGAGACCTACCTGTTCGACGCCGACACCCGGCACCCCGCCGCCGCGAAAACGGTCGGCGGCGGGTCGATGATGGCGCTCACGCCGGGCAGGGAGATCTTCGCGCACCGGGAACGGGGCGACACGCTGCACGCCTACGTGGGGCTGTCCGAGCCGCAGGACTGGTTCGCCGTCATCGATTTCGCCGATGCCGCCGTGGCCACCGCGCGGATCGGGCAGGAATTCGACGGCTGGGCGCCGGAGCTCACCGCGCTGATCACTGACGGCGACATCGCGCCGGTACTGCGCCCCCTCTACGCTCTGCCGACCGGACACCGGTGGGACCGGGTGCCGGGGGTGACCCTGCTCGGCGACGCCGCCCACCTCTCGGCCCCGAACGGCGAAGGCGCCAACCTGGCCATGCTCGACGGCGCCGAACTCGGCAAGGCCATCGCCGCGCACCCCGACGACATCGAGGCCGCGCTCACCGAACACGAGCAAGCGATGTTCCCCCGCAGCGCCGAGGCCGCCCACCTCTTCGATGGCGCCGACGCCGACGGGATCGACTCCGACAACATCACAGTCCACGACCTGGTCACCGCGTTCACCCGGCAGGAGCAGTCCACATAAGGCCTTTTGACAGGGGGAGTTCGCCGCCGTACGCCTCGAGGCTGTCGGACAGAGGGTGCGGACGGGCATGGCGGGCGAACCGATCGGCCGAAGTGGAGCACTGGTACTCCGCAGCCTGCCCCGCCCGTCACCGTCCCAGCCCCCGAAAAGACAGGCGCAATAGGCCACTTGGAGAGGGAAAACGCAACTTCGACATGGCCCGCGGAGGCAGCTACCTTCACCTGGTCTTCGGCGATCGCCCACGGTCGCACGGGAGTTCCTTCAGGCTGAGCCACCCGCGGGCCCACACCAGGCACCCTCAACCAGGGAGAAACGCATGCCCCATCTTGCTCTGTACACATTCGGCGTCCTGAAGTCACCTCTCGCCGATCCCGCACCTCTCACGCGCGAGTTCTACGACATGGGTGAGGCCGTCTACCGGAAGATCAGTCAGCACCCCGGATACCTCGCTCGTGCTGAAGCGGCAGACGGTGACCGGGGCATGCTCTTCGAGGCGGACTGGGGTGCATGGGGAGAGTTCGCCGTACCGACCTGGTACAGCAAGGGCCGTACGGTGGAAACCACCGCCCTGGCCGCGACCCTCTCGCTCTGGACCGACCTGCGCCCCGCCTTCGACGCCATCTACACCGGTCTGCACCGTGCGGCGCTGAACAGGCGTTACGACTGGTTCGAGAGGACAGGGCGCCCGAATTACGTGTGCTGGTGGGTCTCCGACGGCGTGATACCCACCTGGCAGGACGGGGTTTCCAGGCTGGAGCACCTCCACGACCACGGCTCCGCGCCGCACGCCTTCACCTTCCACCACTCGTTCGCCCCGGACGGAACTCCGACCAGGATCAAAGGCATTGTGCCGAAGAGCGGCCAGGTCTGCTGACAAGGGAGCCTGAAAGACTGGCTTCGCTGTCAAACGCCTCGATTGAATCTCGATTGAATGACAGCGAACAGATGCGTCTGCGCTACGGCGGATCCGCCAGTGCCTGGGGCTTCGCCCTCTACCTCACCGACCCCAGCACTAAGCCCGTCGACGGGCGTCCAGTTGCGCCATCGGCGCTTCCCCCACCAGGGCGGCGATCCGGGACCGGGACGAGAATCCCAGTTTGCTCAGGATGTGTTCCACATGAGCGTCCACGGTCCGCTTGGAGATCACCAATCGGTCCGCGATCTGACGGTTCGAGAGTCCGGCGGCGACCAGTCCGGCCACTTCGCGCTCCCGGCGGGTCAGCGACCCCAGCGGGCCCGCCGGGTCCTCGTCGTCCGCCGTGCCGGACGGGCCCTGCTCCGTACCGGCCCGGTCGCACGCGCCGGCGGCCCCGCCACCGGATGCCGCCGCCTCTTCGCTCGCGGCATCGGATTGCGTCCGGGCCACCACCTCGTCGAGTGGCATGACCGTTCCTTGACGGAACGCCTTGTCGTACGCGTCATCGCCGAGGTCCGCCCGGGCCGTCCGTACGGCCGCGTCATGGCGGCTCTGGAGCATCGCGATGCCGAAGAGCGGTGCTCCGATCTTTTCGTAGAGCACCTTTGTCGCCCCCAGCATCCACGCGGTCTGCTCGGAGCGCCCCTGCTCGGCACTGAGCCAGGCGAGTACTTCGAGGGAGTGGGCGGAGCCCATCCTGTCGCGGACGTCGTACTTCATCGCCAGGGCAGCGCGCATGACGGCCTCGCATGTGCTGTCGTGGTCACCGCCGAGCAGCAGGGCGATCCCCTTCACCCACAGTGCCCATGCCTGGTTCCAGCGCTCGTCCGTTCCCGCCAGCAGGTCCAGGGTCACATCGCAGAGCTCGATCGAGGTCTCGGTATCGCCCAGCATGGCGTGCATCAACGCCTCCTGGTAATGGACGATCGCGATGCCGACGTGGTCCTGCTGCTCGATGAGCCGGCGCCGGGCCTCCCCGTAGTACCGCAGCGCGAGCTCGCCCTCGCCCTTGAACATGTACGTACCGCCCAGATACTGCAGCGCGTACGTGAGGAGGGAATCGTCCGCCAGCTCCTCGGCGATGGCCTTGGACTCCTCGAGGAGCGGCAGTGCGAAGTCGTGCTCACCCTGCATCATCGCGAACCAGCCGACGAACCGCAGGGCTTCCGCCCGTTCGGGAACGGGGCCATCGACCAGGCCGAGACCTTTGTCCAGCCAGTACCGGGCCTCGCTGAACCGGGAGGAGCACACCCAGTAGCACCAGAGCGAGATGGCGAACCTGAGCCCTGTACGGGCATCCCCGGCCGCGGCCCCGCCGTCCCCGTCATCCGCTCCGGCCCCACCGTCGCCCTCGGTGCCTCCCTCGGTGAAACAGAATTCCAGTGCCGCCCGCAGATCGGCGGAGCACCGCCGCAGCCGTAGGTATCCGGGCACCTGCTGCGACGTGCAGAACTCCCGTGTGAACTCCTCGGCCATCGCCAGATAGTGATCGCGGTGGCGGGCCCGCAACGCCCGTGCCTCGCCGAGCTCGGTGAGCCACTCCTCACCGTATTCCCGGATGGTGTCGAGCAGCCGGTAGCAGGTCCCGCTCTCGTCGTCGAGCCTGAGCACGATCGACTTGTCCACGAGCCCGATCAGCGACTCGAGGATCTCGTCGGCCGGCAGCTCGGTGTCCGCGCACACCTCCTCCACCGCGGTCAGGTCGAAGTATCCGGCGAAGACCGACAGCCGCGCCCACAGCAGCCGCTCCTCGGGGGAGCACAGCTCATGACTCCATCCGATGGCCGTACGCAGGGTCTGATGCCGGGGCAGCGCCGTCCTGTTGCCGCCGGTGAGCAGCCGGAACCTGCTGTCGAGCCGGCTGACGAGCTGATCGAGGGAGAGCGCACGCAGCCGTACGGTGGCCAGCTCGATGGCCAGCGGGATGCCGTCGAGCCGCCGGCACAGCGCGCCGACCGCGGCACGGTTACGGTCGTCGACCGTGAACCCGCTGCGCACCGCCGCCGCCCGCTGGGCGAACAGCCGCACCGCGTCGGTCTCTTCAGCGGTGCCGCCCTCGTCCGGGACGCCCAGCGGGGGAACCTCCAGGACGTTCTCGCCCGGCACGCTCAGCGCTTGCCGGCTGGTGGCCATGATCCGCAGGTCGGGGGCCGTACGGAGCAGGGCATCGGCGAGCATGCCGCAGGTGTCCACGACGTGCTCGCAGGTGTCCAGGACAAGAAGGAGATCCTTGTCCTTCAGATACTCCATGAGGTAATCGAGCGGGGGACGGCCGGACTGCTCGGGCAGGCTCAGGGCACCGATGACGGTGTTCGGCAGCAGTGCCGCGTCGCGCAGCGCGGAGAGCTCCACCAGACACACTCCGTCGGTGAACCGTGCGGCGAGCTGCGTTGCCGTACGCAGCGCGATCCGGGTCTTGCCCACGCCTCCCGGACCGACGAGGGTGACCAGCCGGGCCCGGTCGAGCATCCGCTGCGCTGCCGCGAGCTCCTCGGCCCGCCCCACAAAGCTCGTCACCTCCGCCGGGAGGTCGACCGCCGCCTGCGCATGATGCGTCGCCATCGCAGCCCCACTTGCCTGATGTACCTTCGCCCGGGCGAAACTCCTCCCCACGCTAGCGAGCGAGCACACGGCGCGCCAGGCCGACAGCCGGGTGTGGTAAGCGGATACCGGCTGGGAGCGGTTCCACCGATTCACCATGCGATCACGCCCCGGCCGAGTGGTGGTGCATGCTTCGTTCACGCCGCCGACACCCTGAAGTCCGAGGCTCGGCAAGGCATTTGACCAGCCCCCCACGCTGAGGAGCATCCGAATGTACCGACGACTGACGAACCGTCAGCATGTCAGATCCATCGCCCTGTTACTGGGTACGGCCCTCGCCACCCTCGCGGCGGCCGTGCCCGCCGTACCCGCCGAGGCCGGCAGCCGGAGCAGTGGCGACCTCCCCGCGGTGAGCCCCCGGGCCGAGACGCCCGCGCTGTACGACGACGAGGCGGGCGGAGACGCCGACGCGGATGATCCGGCGATTTGGCGGAACGCCGCCGAGCCCGGCCGCAGCCTGGTGATCGCCACGGCCAAGCAGGGCGGACTGCGGGTCTACGACCTCGACGCCCGGCCCGTGCAGTCCCTGCCGGCACCGTCCGCGCCGGGGCCGGACGACGCCCCGGGCCGTTTCAACAACGTGGACCTCGTACACGGTCTGCGCCTGACGTCCGGCCGGGCCGACCTGGCGGTGGCAAGCGACCGCGGCCGCGACACCCTGCGGGTCTACCGCATCGACCGCGACCGGCCGGGTGGCCCGCTCACCGACGTCACCGCCCCCGGCGCGCCGCCGGTGTTCTCCGCCGACCAGGACGAGATCAACGAGCAGCAGACCGCTTACGGCCTCGCCACCTGGACCGACACCTCGACCGGACGGTCCTACGCGCTGGTCAGCCGGCGCAACCGCACCACCCTCGCCCTGCTCGAACTGACCGCGGCGCCCGGCGGCAAGGTCGGGTACCACAAGATCCGCACGCTGGACCTGCCGTCCGCCTTCCGGCTCCCCAACGGCAGTTCATGGACGCCCTGTGCCGAGCCCGGTGAGCTGCCCCAGGTCGAGGGCATGACCGTCGACCCGGCCACCGGCACCCTCTACGCCGGCCAGGAGGACGTCGGCATCTGGCGGCTGCGGGCCGACCTCACCGGCTCGCCGCACCTCGTCGACAAGGTGCGCGAGTACGGGATTCCCGGTGCGTACGACGAGGAGACCGAGGAGTGCGTCCCGGGCGCCGACCCCGGCTACGGCGGCACCCGGCTCACGGCCGACGTCGAGGGGCTGACGCTGCTCACCGAGGACGACGGGGACGGCTACCTGCTCGCCTCCAGCCAGGGCGACAACACCTTCGCCGCCTACGACCGCGAGCCGGGTGATGACAACGAGTACGAGGGCGGATTCCGCGTCACCGCCGCCTCGGCGAGCCTCGACGGCTCCGAGGAGTGCGACGGCGCCGCCGTACTCAACGCGCCGCTGGGCACGAAGTACCCGCACGGCCTCCTCGTCGTCCAGGACGGCCACGACGCACCGGCGGACGACGGCCGCAAGGCCACCGATTTCAAGTTCGTGGACCTCGCCGACGTGATGAGGACGATCGACGACTGACGGCCGCCGGGGCCGCCTTCGCCCGGGGCGCTCACTTCGTGGCGCCCTGGGCGAAGCCGTTGTAGATGTAGCGCTGCAGGAAGAGGAAGGCGAGCAGGGTCGGCACGATGACGAGGATCGCGCCCGCGGAGATGTTCTCCCAGTGCGCGCCGAACGGACCCTTGAAGCGGAAGAGGGCCGTGGAGATCGTGCCGTGCTCTTCCGAGGGCATGTAGAGGAAGGGAATGTAGAAATCGTTGTAGACGGTGATTCCCTTGACGATGACCACGGTGGCGATGGCGGGTTTGAGCAGCGGGAAGATGATCCGCCAGAAGATCGTGAACGCGTTGGCGCCGTCCAGCCGGGCCGCTTCGTCCAGTGACGCCGGAATGCCCCTGATGAACTGCAGGAAGATGTAGATCGACACGATGTCGGTGCCCATGTAGAGCAGGATCGGCGCCCACCGGGTGTCGAACAGCCCGAAGCCGTTGACGACCTGGAAGGTGGCGACCTGGGTCGTCACGCCCGGCACGAGCGTGGCGATCAGGAAGAGGGCGACGACGAGCTTCTTGGCCTTGAAGTCGAAGCGGTCGATGGCGTACGCGGTCATCGAGCCGATCACCACGGTGCCCGCGACCGAGAAGAGCAGGATGAACGCCGTGTTGCCGAACGCGGTGAGCATCTTGCCGTCGGAGAAGGCCGTGGCGTAGTTGCCGAGGTTCAGCCAGTCGTCCGGCAGGGACAGGGCTCCGCCGTCGGAGACCTCGCGGGAGGTCTTCAGCGAGGTCAGGAGGACGACGACGAGGGGCACGAGCACGACCGACGCGGCGACGATCAGGGACAGGTAGGTGAGTACCGGCCCGATCCTCGGGCGGCGCCGGGGGGCCGGAAGCAGCGTGGTCATACCAGGTCCACCCTTTCATCGGGCACGAGGCGGCGCTGGATCCAGGTGATCAGCAGGATGATCAGGAGCAGCACGACGGCGGCGGCCGATGCCAGGCCCGTCTTGTTGAACTGGAAGGCGAGCTTGACCGTCTGGATGACGAAGGTCGAGGTGCCGGTCGCGCCGCCGGTCATGATGTAGGGGATCTCGAAGACGGCGAGGGAGCCGGAGACCGCCAGGATGATGCTCAGACTGAGTATGGGCTTGATGCTCGGCGCGATGATGTGCCGGAACTGCTGCCATCGGCTCGCGCCGTCGAGCTGGGCCGCTTCGTAGAGCTCACCGGGGATCGACTGGATCGCGCCGAGGAAGAGCACGAAGTTCAGGCCGGTGAAGCGCCAGACGGACACCCCGGCGAGTGAGGTGTTCGCCGACTCGGGATCGCCCAGCCAGGCGTGGCCGGTGTCGGCCCCGAACCAGGACAGCACCGAGTCGAGGGTGCCGCCGTCCTGGAAGAAGTAGAGGAACACGAAGCCGATGGCGACCCCGTTGATCAGGTAGGGGAAGAACAGGATGCCCTTGAAGAAGTTCCTGAAGCGCAGGTCGAAGCTGAGCACGGTCGCGAAGTACAGCGCGATGGCGATCTGTACGACGGACGCCGCGAGGTAGTAGAAGCTCACGAAGAAGACCCGGAACAACTCCGGTCGGGTGAACAGCTGTTGGTAGTTGTCGACGCCCGTGAAGTTGCGGGTCGGACTCACCCCGTCCCAGTCCGTGAAGCTGTAGTAGAGCATGTTGCCCACGGGGACGTAGGTGAACGTGATCAGCAGGGCCAGGGGGACGACGAGGAACAGCCAAGGGGTGGCCCGCCGCAGGGGATGGCTCCGCCAGGAGCGTGGTGGGGAACCGGGTGGTCCGGTGGGTGTCGCCGTCTTACCGTGCGAGGAGGCGGCCGGCCCGGCGGGGCGTGCCGCGGCCCTGTGAGTCGTTTCGGTCATGTCGGCCTTTCGTCTGCCGCGGGTGCGGGGAGTGCCGGGCCCGGGCCGGCGTCGCGCGGCCCGGGCCCGTCCCCGCCGTCCGTCAGGAGCCGGCGGTCTTGGCGGCTTCGTTCCACCGCTTGTCGAGGTCGGCGAAGAAGTCGTCGAGGCTGCCCTGCTGTGCGCCGCGGGCGGTGTCGATGAGCTTCTGCCGGTAGTCCTGCTTGGCGAGGCCGATCTCGGCGGCGTCGTCGATGGCGTTGACCTGGGCGGTCTTGGCCTCGGAGCGTTCGATGAGCTTGACATCGTTGTCGACGTACGGTTTCAGGGACGCCGGCAGTGCGGCGGTCCGCAGCGCGGACACCCCGCCCTCCTTCTGCGCGTAGCCCGACTTCTCGGTGAACCAGTCGATCCAGGCCCGGGCGGCGGGCTTGTGCTCGGAGTGGATGTTCACCGCCTGCTGGTAGTCGGAGGCCAGGGTGGCGCAGAACGTGCCGTTCTTCTGCGCGGGGAAGGGCATGAAGCCGATGTCGTCCGGATCGGCGCCCGCCTTCTTCGCGGCGTCCTGGACCTGCGCGATCGCCCAGGAACCCAGCAGCATGCTGCTGATCTTGCCCTTGGCGAGCAGGTTCTTGGAGCTCTCCCAGTTGGTGGTCGTGGGGTCCTTCTCGGAGAGCTTGCGGTGCACGATGTCGTGGAGCAGTGTGTCGATCACGTTCAGGTCGCTGCCCTTGGCCCACGGCGCGGCGGAAGTGGCCAGCTTGTCACCGGCCTTCGCGTCGCAGCTCACCGAGCCGATGCTGTTGGTCCAGGGGCTGCTCAGCGGCCAGCCGTCCTTGAAGTTGGTGTAGTACGGGGTCGCGTCCGTACGGGACTTGACTGCCCGCAGGTCCTTGAGGAACCCCTCTGGCGTGGTGGGCCAGCCGGTGATGCCGGCCTTCTTCCACACGGCCTTGTTGTAGAGGAAGCCGTTCGCGGTGCCGAAGCTCGCGATGCCGTAGACCTTGCCGCCGACCTCCGTCTTGTCGCTGAAGCGGTACTTCTTGGACAGCTCGGCGGAGTCACCCAACGGGGCGAAGAACTTGGGGTAGTTGTTCTTGGCGATGGCGCCCGGGATCATCAGGACGTCGCCGTAGTTCTCCGTGTTCATACGGATCTTGACTTCGCCCTCGTAGTCGGTGATGCCCTCGAACTTCACCTTCACCTTGGGGTACGTCTTGTGGAACTCGGCGGCGTACCGCTTCATCGTCCCGTTCTGCACGAGGTCGGTCCGGTGCGTCAGCACCGTGATCTCTCCCGAGGCGTCGCCCGGGTCGGCGGGGGCGGCCGCCGTCTCTCCCGTGGCGGCGCCTCCGCCGCCGCACCCCGCGACGGTCAGCATCGCGGCGGTGAGAAGCGCGCTCGCGAGCGTCTTCCTCCCCATGTGCCCCACTCCTTCCAGGGTTACGGCTCAGGTCTGCGTGGTTGTCGGCACTATGGCAGTCAGAGGTGAACCGGTAAAGCTAAGATTTCCACCGTGATGCCTAATCGTTACCGGGCAGGCTTGTCGTGCACGTAATGCCACCTGTCGAGCGGCAAGTTGGGGCTCGAAGTCGCGGGTTGGATCTCTACTTGACCGGTTTATAGACAGCCGGGCGGGCGGGAGCTAGGTTGTCCCGCGCCCCAGGGGGCGTGAGTCAGGCGATTGGAGCCCGCACCATGAAGGACGTCACCCAGCTCGGCGAGGGCTGGAACCTGCACCACGACGGGGAACTGCTGCCCGCCCAAGTACCGGGTTGCGTGCACACCGATCTGCTGGCAGCCCAGCGCATACCCGACCCGTACCTCGGCCTGAACGAGCACGACGTCGCCTGGGTCGGACGGCGTGCGTGGCTCTACAGCCGGCACCTCGACTACGCGAGCGACCACGAGCGCACCGACCTGGTCTTCGACGGGCTCGACACCGCGGCGGAGATCACCCTCGCCGGGCGGGCGCTGGGCCATACACGCAACATGCACCGCAGCTTCCGGTTCGATGTCACGGGGCGCACCGGTGAGTTGGAAGTGCGGCTCGCCTCCGCCTACGACGAGGCCGCCACCGTGCGGGCTCTCACCGGGGAGCGCCCCAACGTCTATCCCGAGCCCTCGCAGTACCTCCGCAAGATGGCGTGCAGCTTCGGCTGGGACTGGGGTCCCACCCTCGTGACTGCCGGAATGTGGCGGCCGGTCCGGCTCGAACACTGGTCGACCGCCCGCATCGCCCGGGTCCGCCCGCTGGTCACGGTCGAGGACACGACCGGCCGGGTGGAACTGCACATCGAGGTGGAACGCACCGAGCAGGGCGCCGGCCGCCCGCTCACGGCGCGGGCGACCGTCGCGGGGACGGAAGCGCTGCTCACCTTCGAGGGTGACGAGGCGGTGCTGACCCTGGAGGTGGCGGCGCCCGAGCTGTGGTGGCCCCGCAGTCTCGGCGAACAGCCGTTGTACGAGGTCGCGTTGACGCTCGCAGACGCCGCTGGGGACCCACTCGACGCCTGGCACCGCCGCATCGGATTCCGCACCGTGGAGCTGGACCGCACTGCCGACGCGCAGGGCACCGGATTCACCTTCGTGGTCAATGGGGAGCGGATCTTCGCCCGCGGTGTGAACTGGATCCCCGACGACGCGCTGCCCTCCCGCGTGACTCCCGAACGGTACCGGCACCGGCTGACCCAGGCGGCCGAGGCCAACGCCGACCTCGTCCGCGTATGGGGCGGCGGCATCTACGAGGACGACGCCTTCTACGACGCCTGCGACGAACTCGGCCTCATGGTCTGGCAGGACTTCCTCTTCGCCTGCAGCGCCTACCCCGAGGAACAGCCGCTGCGCGGCGAGGTCGACGCCGAAGCGCGCGAGAACGTCGTCCGTCTGATGCCGCATCCGAGCCTGGTCCTGTGGAACGGCAACAACGAAAACCTCTGGGGATTCCGGGACTGGGACTGGGAGCCGGAGCTCGCCGGGAACTCCTGGGGCGAGGGCTACTACCTGGGCCTGCTGCCGCGCATCGTCGCCGAGCTGGACCCCACCCGGCCGTACACCGCGGGCAGCCCCTGGTCCGGCTCGTGGGACCACCATCCCAACGACCCCGCTCACGGCACGTACCACTCCTGGGAGGTGTGGAACCGCGAGGACTACGCCGAATACCGCGCCAACGTGCCGCGGTTCGTCGCCGAGTTCGGCTGGCAGGCGCCGCCGGCGCTCGCGACCCTGCGCCGCGCCCTGCCCGGCGAGGAACTGGCACCGGACTCGCCCGGCATGCTCCACCACCAGAAGGCCGAGGACGGCAACGGCAAGCTGAACCGCGGTGTGGCCCGCCACTTCGCCCTGCCCGAGGGCGACTTCGACCGCTGGCACTACCTCACCCAGGTCGTCCAGGCCCGCGCCGTGGCGGCCGGCATTGAGCACTGGCGCGCGCACTGGCCGGTCTGCGCGGGCACCGTTGTGTGGCAACTCAACGACTGCTGGCCGGTCAGCTCCTGGTCCGCCGTCGACGGCGACGGCCGGCTCAAGCCGCTCCACCACGAGCTGCGCCGCGTCTACGCCGACCGCCTCCTCACCCTCCAGCCCGGCGACGGCACCCCCTTCCTCGCCGTGATCAACCAGTCGGCCGCCGCCTGGCGCACCACGGTCACACTGCGACTCCTGGAGGCCGACGGCACGACGGTGCGCGAGACGTCCCTCGATGTCACCGCCGAGCCCCGGTCCGTACGGCGTGTCCAGGTCCCGGCGGACCTTGCGCCGGCCGCCGGCTCCGCCAATGAGTTCCTGGTCGCCGACGCGGACGGCCTGCGGTCGGTGTCCTTCGCGGTTCCCGACCGGGACTTCGCGTACCCCCACCCGCGATTCGACGTCGCCGTGGAGCCCGTGGCAGGGCAGGAGGATAAAGTTGACGTCGTGGTGACGGCACAGACGCTGGTACGAGATCTCCTGCTGCAGGCCGACCGGCTCGGCCCGCACGTCGGCGCGGACCGGGGCCTTATGACCCTGCTCCCCGGTGAGCGGGCCCGCATCCGCGTCAGCGGCCGGACCGACCTGGACGCGGCGGAGATCCGGGCCGCGCTCTTCTGCGTGGACACCCCGTGAGCGCTCCCACGCGGCGGATCACCATCAAGGAGGTCGCCGCCCGGGCCGGGGTGTCCAAGGGAGCGGTCTCCCTGGCCTTCAACCACAAGCCGGGGGTCTCGGACGCCACCCGGGAGCGCATCTTCGAGGCGGCCCGCGAGCTGGGCTGGGCCCCGAACCTGACCGCCCGCAGCCTGTCCAACCAGCGGGTGGGCGCCATCGGCCTGGCCATCTGCCGCCCCGCCCGGCTGCTCGGCCTCGAACCGTTCTACATGGAGTTCATCTCCGGCATCGAGAGCGTGCTGGCCGACCGCTCCTGCTCGCTGCTGCTGCGCCTGGTGCGTGACCTGGAGGAGGAGATCGCGCTCCAGGAGAGCTGGTGGAAGGGGCGGCTGATCGGCGGCTCCATCCTCGTGGACTTCCACGACAACGACCCGCGCGTGCCCGCACTGCAGCAGCTCGGGCTGCCGGCGGTGGCCGTCGGACACCCCTCGCTCACCGGGGGGCTGCCCTCGGTCTGGACGGACGACGCCACCGCGGCCGCCGAGGCGGTCCGCTACCTGGCAGCGCTCGGCCACCGGCGCATCGCCCGGGTCGGCGGGCCGGACGGGCTGGGCCACAGCGCGATCCGCGCCGCCGCGTTCGAGTCCACCATGCGTGACCTCGGGCTGGACGGCGGGCGGCAGATCGCCACGGGGTTCGCGGGGGAGGAGGGAGCCCGTGCCACCCGCTCGCTGCTGCTCTCCGCCGACCGGCCGACCGCGATCCTCTACGACAACGACATCATGGCCGTCGCCGGTGCCGGGGTGGCGGCGGAGATGGGACTCTCCGTCCCGGCCGACGTCTCCCTGCTCGCCTGGGACGACTCCCAGTTGTGCCGGCTCACCCACCCGACCCTGTCGGCGATGAGCCACGACGTGCACAGCTTCGGCACGGAGGTGGCCCGCACCCTCTTCGACGTGATCAACGGCCCGGTCCCGGCCTCCCACCAGGTGCCCACCCCGTCCCTCACCCCGCGCGGCTCCACCGCCCCGCCACCGCGGACGGGATGACGGTACAAGGGGCGGGCCCAGGCCCTCGCGGCCACGGCCCGCCCCTCGTACCGTCAGCGCCCCACGCCCGGCGACAGCCCCTCGTCACGCAGCCAGCGCAACTGCTCGGGCGGCGTCGAACCCTGCCCACCGCCGTGATCGGCGTACGGCCAGACCTTCATGGCGGCCCTGCCCGCGTACCGGTTGAAGGCGGCGTACACCGTGGACGGCGGGCAGACGGGATCCATCAGGCCCACGCTGAACAGTGCAGGTGCCGAGGCCCGGGCGGCGAAGTGCAGGCCGTCGAAGTAGTCGAGCGTCCCGAAGGCCCGCTCCGGATCGTCGCGCGTGTGCCGGCGCAGATACTGCACGAGCTCGGCATAGGGGCCTTCCGTGGCGACCGTGGCGCCCCGGCGGAAGTGGCACAGAAAGGGCACGTCGGCCAGTACACCGGCGACGCGATCCCCGACCAGCCCGGCCACCGCCAGCGCCAGCCCGCCGCCCTGGCTGCCGCCCTGGACGACGATGCGGTGCGTATCGACGTACGGCAGCGCGCGGGCCGCGTCGACGGCGCGCACACAGTCCGTGATGAGCCGGCGGTAGTAGTGGTGGCGGGGGTCTCCCATGCCGCGGGTCATGAATCCACCGACCCACTGCGGGGCGTCGCCCTCCTCCTGGTCGGGCGTGTCATGGCCCTGGCCGCGGCTGTCGACGATCAGTTGGATGTAGCCGGCCGACGGGAAGAGCAGGTGGTCGGTCGGCAGGCCGCGACCGCAGCCGTAGCCGAGGTACGTGATCACCGTGGGCAGCGGCCCGTCAGCGCCCGCCGGCCGGACCAGCCAGGCCGCGACCGGCTGTCCGCGCCACCCCGGGAACCGTACGTCGGCCGCCTCGACGGTGGTCAGCAGTGTGTCGCGGAGCGGGGTGACCGTGGGCGCATCGGCCGACGCGTACGACAGCGCCAGTGACTCCTTCCAGAAAGCGTCGAAGTCGACGGGCGCGGACATGTCCGCCTGGAAGGCGCGCAGTTGATCGAGCGGGAGATCGGTGAACGGCAAGGATCGGACTCCTTCGAGTGGGGGAGAGGCAGAACAGCGCCCGCGGTCCGGCCGGGCGTGTGCGTCCGGCCGGACCGCGGACCACTTCGGTGGCGGCCTGTCAGCCGCTGAACACACTCGCCTCGCGGGAGGTCTCCTTGATGCCGTCGGCCCCGTTGAAGAACCGCTGGCCCCAGCCGGTCAGCCGGCCGGCATCGAAGCCGGTGGCCATGTCGAGATACTCGACACCACTGCCGTTACCGCTCCAGGACCAGCCCATGTACCCCAGTCCGAGCTGCCGGGTACGGGACATGATCGCGTTTTCGTCCGGGTCGCCGTCCGAGTGCTTGTCCCCGAACTCACCGACCACAAGGGGCAGTCCGGCCTTGACGAACCGGTTGAGGTAGTCATCGACCTCGGCGGCCGTGTCGAAGACACCGTACATATGGATCGAGAACACGGTGTTGCGCTGCGAGTCGCTCGCGAAGACACCGGCAGCGTTGTCCCGCATGGTGAACGACCAGTCCTGACCCCAGTTCGGCGCGTCCGCCATCAGGGTGTGCTGGAACCCCGCGGCGCGCAGCCGCTTGACGGCGTCCGACGTGTCGGCAGCCCAGGTGCGGTAACCGGTGTTCCCGAAGGGCTCGTTGCCCACATTCAGGATGACGTACTTCTCCTGCCCCTTCAGCGCGTTCTGGACGCTGATCCAGTAGTCCACCGCGCGGGACAGTGAGGCGGCACCGCTCTGCTCCCCGTACCCCGTGGTGTCGTGCGCCTCCAGCACGCAGATCAGCCGGTTCTTCTTGCACTGGGCGACCACCGCGGTGACGTCCGCCGTGTCATTCTTGGCCCAGCGGTCCCCGGTGCCGAGCACAACGCGCACCGAGTTGGCGCCGAGCGCCTTGACGTCGGCCAGCGCCTTGCCCGTCCGGTCCGGATACCAGGCGTGTGCGTGGTTCACACCCCGCAGGACGAACTCCTTCCCGTTGGCATCCAGCAGCCGTCCGTCGCTGACGTGGAACCCCGGTGCGGCCGCCGCCCCGGCGGACGCCGGTACCGCGAACATCGAGGCGGCCATGGTGAGCAGCGCTCCCACCACAGCGGCCAGTCTCCTTGTCATCCCGTGCTCCCTACATGGTCGGGCGGTCGGGTACTTGGCGGACCACTCTGCACGGGCATGACAACGATGTCTAGACACGGCGTTTAGTTAAGTACGGGTTTAGTGAATCGAAGGGTGCAGGCCAACATCACTGCTCTTCAAGGGCACTTCACCGGTCGCGGCCAAGTGCCCTGGCCATCACGCCTCTTCCGGCTTTTGGGCGTCGATCGCTGCGGCGATCCGGGTGCGGCAGGTGACGCCCAGCTTGGTACGGATGTGTTCGACGTGGGAGTCGGCGGTCCGTTTGGAAATGACGAGGCGTTCGGCGATCTGGCGGTTGGTGAGCCCTTCGGTGACCAGGCCGGCGACCTCGCGCTCGCGCCGGGTGAGGGGGCCGAGGGGACTGCCGTCGTCCGTGTCCGGGGGCGGCACGGTCTCGTTGCCGTGCCCGTTCCCGCCGGCGATGTCGACCAGCTCCGGCACGGGCAGTCGCGCTCCGTACGTGTACACCTGCGTGAAGCGCTTGGCACCCAGACTGAGCATCAGGGTGTTCTCGGTGTCGGTGTGCAGGGCGTTGAGAGCCCGTACGCCCCACAGGGTGGTGCCGACCTGACGCCAGAGTGTGGTGGCGCCGCCGAGCAGCGTCGCGGCGCGCTCGTGCTCGTCGTCGCCGCAGGCCACCCAGGACAGGAACTCCACCGTGGCGGCGAGGCTCATCGTCTCGCCCTGATCGAGGGCGGAGGGCAGCACCCTGCGCCCCAGCTCGCGGCTTTCGTCCGGCCGGCCGACGGCCCAGAGCGCGAGCACCTGGGCGATCATGATGTAGTTGCGCACCCACCGCTCGTGGGGGATGTGTGTCAGCTCCTGCAGGCACTCCTCCGCCTCCCGCAGGGCCCGCGACGGATCACCGTGGGCGGCGTGGCACACCGCGGTGGTGATGTACCCGGCCACCAGGGGAAACAGATCGCCCGACGCCCTGAGCAGCCGACGCGACTCCTCGGTCGACGCCATGTCGCGCGGGACGTCCCGGCTCCACATGAGCATCTCGAAGGTCTCGACGGCCTTGGCGCGGGCGCGCAGGAAGTCGTCGTCCAGGGACTCGGCCACGGCCCGGCAGCGCCCGACCATCTCACGCGCGCCCTGGTCGCCCTGGAGCAGCCCGTAGTAGGAGCCGTAGTACAGGGCGATGCCCTGCTCGACGGTCGGCTCCGGCTCGGCCGTCAGGGCCTTGTCGATCCAGCGCCGGGCCTCGGTCAGCCTGCTCTTGCCGAGCCACAGCCCCCACAGGCCGTTCACCAGCCGGAGCGCGGCCTCGTCTCCCGGCTGCGCGATGGCGAAGTCCATGGCGACGCGGAAATTGTCGAAGTCGGCGGCGAGCCGGTTCCCCCACTCGACCTGCTGGTCGCCCAGCCACTCCTCGCCCGCCCGGCCGGCCATCCGCAGGAAGAAGTCCCGGTGCCCTCGCGCGTACTCTTCGGTGCGGCCGCCGTCCTCCAGCCGCTCGGCGCCGTACTCGCGGATCGTGTCCAGCAGCCGGTAGCGGCACTCGGCGACGCCGTCGACGCGCTGCACCACCGACTTGTCCACCAGGGCGCCGAGCAGATCGAGCACGTCCAGGTCGGCCAGCTTGCCGCCGGCGCAGACCTGTTCGACGGCTGCCAGGGTGAATCCTCCGGCGAACACCGAAAGGCGCGCCCAGAGCTCCTGCTCCGGTGCCGAGCACAGCTCGTGGCTCCACTCGATCGTGGTACGCAGCGTGTGGTGGCGCTCCTGGGCGGACCGTGCCCCGGCCAGCAGCCGGAACCGGTCGTCGAGGCGGTCCAGGATCTGCTCCAGCGGCATGGTCCGCAGTCGTACGGCGGCGAGCTCGATGGCCAGCGGGATGCCGTCCAGGCGGCGGCAGAGCGCGATGACCTCGGATCGGTTCTCGTCGCTCAGCGCGAAGGACGGCAGGGCGGCCTTGGCCCGGGCGACGAACAGCGCCAGCGCGTCGTTGTCGTGTTCGCTCGCGTCCGCGTCCGGCTCGGGCATCGGCGGGATCGGGAGGACGCACTCGCCGGGCAGCGCCACGGGCTGCCTGCTGGTCAGCAGGAGCACCAGCCTGGAAGAGTTGTGCAGAAGCATGTCGACGAACACGGCGATCGCATCCACCAGGTGCTCGCAGGTGTCCAGCACCAGCAGCGCCTGTTTGTCCGCGAAATGGTCGATGAGCTGGTCCATCGGCGCTTGGGACGCGGTCTCCGGCAGGCCGACGGCGGACGCCACCGTGTTGGGCAGGAACTCGGCGTCCCGCAGACCGCTCAGTTCGGCGATGCTCACGCCGGCGGGGAAGTCGACCGTCAGCTGATGGGCAGCCCGCACCGCGACCCGGGTCTTGCCGACACCGCCGAGACCGGTGAGCGTGACGACGCGTGCCTGCGTCACCGCCTTGCGGACGGCCTCCAGTTCCGCCGCGCGGCCGATGAACCCGGTCGTCTCGTTCCGCGTACTGGCCCTGGCCCATGTCCACTGAGTCACGGCGCCCTCCCTCTGCGTCACCAAGAGAGTCTCACGCCGACGCGGGCGGCGTAAGGAAGTTGGGGACGGAGGGGTCCGGACCGGGCAAGGCGTCACCCTTGACGGTGGCATCGCATGGTGCGGTGCGCGGTGCGTCATCCACTCCCTGGTCGACGGCTGCGCACCCGTCCCTCCCACCGCATCCAACGACTCCCGGGGCTCTGAGCAGCACTGACAGGCGTCGGTACTCCCTAGTGGCACGTGCTCCCCGTTCGTTGTCCAGAGCGCGCACTACCACTCGCATTCCACCTGGCACAGGATCTCGGGCATGGGTCGAGCCGGTCCCCGACGGGCCGGCACCGACTCTGCACCCAGGGATTCCAACGGGGAGCCAGGAGGCGCCATGGGCACGACACTGCATCCCCCGCAGCTGATCACCGACTCTCGAACCCTGTACATGGTCTGGATCCCCGCGGACCCGGACGCCGTCACCAAGCTGGTTCCCGATGGGCTGACCCCCGCCGAGGACCGGTCGTGCTACATCAACCAGTACGTCGTCGAAGGCGCTGATCAGACGTCCTCCAGTGGCTCTGCCGAGACGTTCGGCGCGTACTCACTGACCTATCTCGGGGCGAATCTCGCCGGGCTGGACACCGAGGACGGTGTGCCGGGCCGGTGGTGGACGCACTATCACAACAGCTCGGCCGTCATGACGGAGTACGCCGCCGCGCGCGGTGTTCCTGCTGGTGAACCCGGCACTACGAGCCTCGACCTCGACGGTGACACGCTCGTCGCCACGACGGTGATCGGTGGGCGACCCGTCATCCGTACGACCGCTCGCGTCAACATCGGCACACCGCAACGCACCGTGGGACAGCTTCGCTACCTCACCCGCCGGGACGGGGAGTTCCTCAGCGGCCGCTATCCCTTCGTCGCCGATGTCGCCGAAGACTTCGAGGTCCTGTCCTTCGAATTCCTCGACGAGAACCACCCGACCTACCAGCTCCGGCCCGCCGATCCGCTCACGGTGACGTTCGGTTTCTACGCCCCCTCGATGACGTTCTGTTACCCGGGCGGAGAGGGCCCGCTGGGCTCGGAACACGGCGGCTGACCGACAGCCGCCGGTACTCCCGAACTTCTCATCCCGTAACAACTGTCCAAGGAGTAAGCATGGCTCTGCTGGAACGCGCGCAGTGGTACGACATCGCGCGCAGCACCGAGTGGGCACCGCGCTACGTGACCCAGGACGAGCTCTTCCCGCCGGAGCTCAGCGGCGGCGAGGGGCTGCCCGACGAGATCTGGGCGACCTACGACGAGCCGTACAAGATCAGCTACCGGGAGTACGTCGACATCCAGCGGCAGAAGGATGCCGGCGCCTACTCGGTCAAGGCCGCACTGGAGCGGGCCGACCTCTACAACAAGGCCGACCCGGGCTGGATCTCCATCCTCAAGGAGCACTACGCCGCGGTCGCACTCGTCGAGTACGGCGCCTCGTTCCAGGAAGCCCGCTTCGTGCGGTGGTCCAAGGCGCCGGGTATGCGCAACATGGCGACCTTCGGCATGCTCGACGAGATCCGCCACGGTCAGATCCAGCTGTTCTTCCCGCACGAGTACGTCAGTAAGGACCGGCAGTTCGAGTGGTCCCACGCGGCGATGTGGAGCGACAACTGGGTCGCGCTCGGGGCGCGTCACTTCTTCGACGACGTGATGATGACCCGCGACGCGCTCTCCACGTCGATCTTCGCGAACTTCTCCTTCGAGACCGGGTTCACCAACCTGCAGTTCATCGGACTGTCCGGGGACGCGGCAAAGGCCGGCGACTTCACCTTCTCGAAGCTGATCCAGAGCATCCAGTCCGACGAGGCACGGCACGCACAACTCGGTACGCCGCTGCTGCAGATGCTCATCGAGAACGGGCAGAAGGAGCAGGCCCAGAAGAAGATCGACATCGCCTTCTGGCGCTCCTACCGGCTCTTCACGATCCTGTCGGGCATCCCCATGGACTACTACGTGCCGCTCGGCGTGCGAGAGGCGTCCTTCAAGGAGTTCATGGAGGAGTGGATCGTCACGCAGTTCATGCGGTCCCTGGAGGACCTGGGGCTGTCGAAGCCCTGGTACTGGGACATCTTCCTGCGGGACATCTCCGAGCACCACCACGGACAGCACCTCGGAACCTACTCCTGGCGGCCGACGCTGTGGTGGGACCCCGCCGCAGGGGTGAGCCCGGAGGAGCGGGACTGGCTGGAGGAGAAGTACCCCGGGTGGAACGACACCTTCGGCAAGGTCTGGGACGTCCTCATCGACAACATGGCCAACGGCCGGATGGACAGGACGGTGCCCGGCACCCTGCCGATGGTCTGCAACGTCTCCCAGTTGCCGATCGTGGGAACGCCCTCGCGGACGCTGCGTGACATCTCCCTGGTGCACGAGGGCCGCCGCTACCACTTCGCTTCCGAAGTGGACAAGTGGATCTTCCAGGACGACCCGGAGCGCTACCGCCACCACAAGAACCTCGTCGACCGCTTCCTCGGCGGCGACATCCAGCCCGCCGACCTCGGTGGCGTCCTGGAGTACATGGGCCTCGGCACCGTCGGCCCCGGCGGTGAGGACGCGCATGGGTTCGCCTGGCTCGACAGCTACCGCAAGCAGCTCGCGACGGCCGGCTGACCGGCCGTCCAAGGAGGCTCATTCATGGCACTCATCCCCCTGGCCGCGCACTTCGACGGCGACTTCGTCCTCAAGCTGCTGCCGGTCGACACCCACCACACCATGGACGAAGTGGCGGCGGCCGCCGCCGCCAACTCCGTCGGCATCCACGTCGCGGACCAGCCGGAACGCACGATGCGCGTCCGCAAGCAGGGCGCGGACGCACCGTACGAACGCACCGACACGGTCGAGAAGGCCGGCCTCACCCCCACGCAGTGCATCGAGATCTATTTCGAGTGAGGAAGACCGATGACCAACAGTGAACGCATCATCGATCCCGTCGGACCGGTCCTCCAGTCCGGTGAGGTCGCCCGCGCAGTCGCCGACGCGGCTGTGATCGACAACGCCGGGCACCGGGTCGAGGTCCGCGACCGCGGCTCCTACGTCCGTATCGAGGTCGCGGACGGTGAATGCATCCTGCGCCGGGCAACGATCGCCGAGGAGCTGGGCCGTCCCTTCAAGATGTCCGAGCTCGAGCTGATCATGCCGTCCTTCGTCGGGCGCATCGAGACCGGCAGCGATGTCTTCCGCTTCTTCCACACCTTCCAGCAGCCGGCCGGAGCCGGCCACGAGGAGGCCCTCTCATGACCACTCCGCTGAAGCCGCTCAAGACCTGGGGCCACCTGGCCGCGCGGCGGCGCAAGCCCAGCGAGTACGAGATCGTCTCGACCAATCTGCTCTGGCACACCCGGGACGCCGAGCAGCCCTGGGACGTCGGCCACACCGGTTTCATGGCGGACTTCTACCGCGAGCACCGGAACCAGAGCCCGATCACGCACCCGGACTGGAACGCCTTCCGGGACCCGGACGAGCTGGTCTACCGCACGTACAACATCCAGCAGGACGGCCAGGAAACCTACGTCGAGGGGCTGCTCGACCAGCACAATGCCGAAGGGCACGACAAGGGCCTGGCCCCGGAGTGGACCGCCACCCTGGCCCAGCTCTACACGCCCAGCCGCTACCTGCTGCACACGGTGCAGATGGCCAGTGCGTACCTCGTGCACATGGCACCGTCCAGCACGATCGCCAACTGCGCCGCCTTCCAGGCCGCCGACTCGCTGCGCTGGCTGTCCAACGTGGCATACCGCACGGCGGAACTGGGCCTGGCGCACCCCGGGGTCGGCTTCGGTCAGCGCGAGCGCGAGCTGTGGGAAGAACTGCCCGCCTGGCAGGGCTTCCGCGAGCTGATGGAACGACAGCTCGTCACATTCGACTGGGCCGAGGCATTCGTCGCACTCAATGTCGTCGCCAAGCCGGCCATCGACGAGATGGTCTTCCGCCAGCTCGGTGTCAGCGCCCGCCGCCACGACGACGTCCTGCACGCGCTGCTGGCGGAGGCCGCACTGCGCGACAGTGAGCGCTCTCGCCGGTGGACCGGTGCGCTCGTCGCGCACATGGCGGCGGTGGACACCAACCTGCCGCAGCTCAAGAGCTGGGTCGAGAAGTGGCAGCCGCTGGCCACCAGTGCGCTCCGCGCCTACGGCGAGGAGGTGCCCGAGAACGCGGAGGCGGCCGACAACGCCATCGCCGCTGTCAGGTTCTTCCAGCGCCAGCTGGGCATCGGGGGCTGACTCACCGATGACGCATCGAACCGAACACACGGTCTCGGTGGACGGGTCCGACGTTCGCTTCGCCTGCTCGGAGGGGGACACGCTGCTGCGCGCCGCTCTCCGGGCAGGAGTCGGACTGAGCTACGAATGCAACAGTGGCTCCTGCGGAAGCTGCCGCTACGAGCTCCTCGAGGGCGAGGTGCGTGACCGTCGCCCCGACGCACCCGGGCTCACTGCCCGGGACCGCCGCAAGCACCGCCGTCTCGCCTGCCAGAGCGAGCCGCTCACCTCCTGCACCGTCCGCTTGGGTGCGAAGGCGGAGAGCGCGCCCCACCGGCCGTTGCGGCAGACGGCGACGCTGCGGGAGATCCGCCCACTGACCCACGACATGTCCGAGTTCGTGTTCGTCACCGGAAGGCCGGCGGCCTTCAGCCCTGGTCAGTACGCGATGCTGCTGCTTCCGGAGGGCCAGGTCGAGCGCGCCTACTCGATGAGCAACGTCGGCAACTGCTACGGGGAGTGGAGATTCGTCGTCAAGCGGGCGCCGGGCGGCGAGGCGACCTCCATCCTGTTCGACAAGCTGGAAGTCGGTGCGCGCGTCGTGCTCGACGGCCCGTACGGACACGCCTATCTGCGACGGGACAACCCCCATGCCGTATGCGTCGGTGGCGGCTCGGGCGTCGGGGCGATGATCAGCGTGCTTCTCGGGGCGGCCGCACTGCCCGACGCGGACAGCCGGACCGTGCACCTCTTCCTGGGCGGCCGGTCCCCTGCGGACCTCTTCCGGCCGGCCGCACTGGAGTTGGCACAGTCGCGCCTCGGCGCACTGCACTTTCACACTGCGGTCTCGGGGACGAGTCCTGACGGTGCCGAGGCGCTCGGGACGGGGGGAAGCCCCTACCGCGGTTTCCTGCACGAGGCCGTCCTCGACGTGCTGGGCGACACCCTCACCGATTTCACCTTCTACGCGGCAGGACCACCCGCCATGACCGACGCGCTCGCGCGCACGCTCGTACTGGAGAAGGGGCTCACCGCAGACCAGCTCCACTTCGACCGGTTCTGCTGAGAAAGGAACACCGACCGATGGGATTTGTCCGAGTGTGCAGCCTGGACGACGTCTGGGAGGGCGATATGGAGTCCTTCGAGGTGGCCGGCCGCGAAGTGCTCATCGCGCACCTCGACGGCGGCCAGGTCGTCGCCACCCAGGCGATCTGCCCGCACCAGCAGGTCGAGCTCGTCGAGGGAGAGCTGAGCAAGACGACCCTCGTCTGCAAGAGCCACCTGTGGTCCTTCGACCTGGCCACCTGTGAAGGCATCAACCCGGGACACGCGCGGCTGGCCCGCTACCCGGTCAAGGTCGACGGCGACGACGTCTACATCGACCCCGAAGGCGATACCCCCAAAGTCGCCCATTCCTGATCGAGACAAGGAGAAGAAGACCACATGGTTGCCATCAACTGCGATATGGGCGAGTCCTACAGCATCTACCGCTGTGGTGACGACGAAGGCATCATGCCCTACATCACCGTCGCGAACGTCGCCTGCGGCTATCACGCCTCGGACCCGGTCGTCATGCAGAAGACGGTCGCACTGGCGAAGAGGCACGGCGTCAAGGTCGGCGCCCACCCCTCGCTCCCGGACCGCGACGGCTTCGGCCGGCGCGAGATGAAGTTGGAACGGGACGAACTCACCGCCGCCGTCCTCTACCAGGTCGGAGCCCTTTCGGCCTTCCTCGAGGCCGAGCGGATGCCGCTGAACCACATCAAGCCGCACGGCGCTCTCTACGGGCTGGCCTCCCGCAACGAAGAAGTCGCCGTTGCCATCGCGGACGCCGCGGACGTCTTCGACGTGCCGCTGATGGGTATGGCGAACACGATGCACGAACAGGTGTGGGGATCCCGTGGCCCCGGCTTCATCGCCGAGTACTACACCGACCTCGACTACCGCGCCGATGGCTCGTTGATCATCACCCGCGAGCACGCCGCGTACGACCCCGCCGTCGCCGCCGAGCGCTCCGTACGCGCGGTGACCGAGGGAGTCGCGACGTCGGTCGACGGCAAGGACATCCCGATGCGGGCCGACTGCATCTGCATCCACTCCGACACCCCGGGCGCCGTCGACCTCGCGAAGTCCGTCCACGAGGCCCTGCAGCCGTACCTGACCTGATCACCGAAGCCGAACCACTCAGTGAAAGCGAGGTGTGCTGATGCCGCGTCATGAGGTGGTCTCACCCATCCCAGGCGTCTTCTATCGCAGGCCGGACCCCAACAGCCCCGAGTACGTCAAGCCGGGGCAGACCGTCACAGCGGACGACCCGGTCGGCCTGGTGGAAGTCATGAAGTCCTTTCACCCGGTGCCGGCCGGCGTAGCGGGGGCGGTGGTCGACTTCGTGGCCGAGGGGGACTCCGTCGTCGATGCCGGGCAAGTGCTCGTGATCCTGGAGGTGGAAGGATGAAGCGCCTGCTCGTGGCCAACCGCGGCGAGATCGCGGTACGGATCATCCGCGCGGCCCGTGACCTCGGGATAGAGACCGTGGCCGTGGCCAGTGAGGCGGACCTCGACGCGGCACATGCCCGCCTCGCCGACACGGTCGTCCCCATCGGCCCCGCGCCCGCGACCAAGAGTTACCTCCTGCCCGCCGGCATCGTCGCCGCGGCGCGCGAGGCGGGCGCCGACGCGGTGCACCCGGGATACGGCTTTCTCTCCGAGCGTGCCGACTTCGCGGCAGCCGTCGCCGACGCCGGGCTGACGTTCGTGGGACCGGACGCCTCGGTCATCGAGCAGATGGGTGACAAGGTCCGTGCCCGGCAGGTCGCGATGGCCGCAGGGGTGCCCACCGTCCCCGGCACGGTGGACGGTGTCTCCGACGTCTCGGCCGCGGTGGCGGCCGCGGCCGAGGTCGGCTATCCCGTGATGCTCAAGGCTGCCGCGGGCGGCGGTGGCCGCGGAATCCGGGTGGTGAACGACGAGGCAGAGCTCAGGTCGGCCTTCCCGACTGCCTCGGGTGAAGCGGCCAGTGCGTTCGGCGACGGTCGCATGTACCTGGAGCGGTTCATCCGCAGCGCTCGGCACGTCGAGGTCCAGGTGCTCGGCGATGGCACGGACGCCATCCACGTCTTCGAGCGGGAGTGCTCGCTGCAACGTCGCCGGCAGAAGGTCATCGAGGAGGCCCCCGCTCCGGGGGTCGATGCGGACATCCGCGCCGCGATGACCGCGGCGGCGGTGCGACTGTGCCGGGAAGTCGGCTACCGCAGCGCCGGCACCTGCGAATTCCTCGTGGACGATGACACCGGGGAGTTCTTCTTCATCGAGATGAACACCCGGATCCAGGTGGAACACCCCGTTACGGAGCTGATCACCGGGATCGACCTGGTGGCCCGGCAACTCCGCATCGCGTCAGGTGAACCACTGAACATCGGCCAGTCCGATGTGACGAAGCGCGGCCACGCCGTCGAGTTCCGGATCTGCGCCGAGGACCCCGACCGCGGCTTCATGCCAGGGCCGGGCCGTATCGGACACGTCGAACTCCCCGGCGGGCCCTGGGTGCGCACCGACACCTGGCTGCGACCAGGCGGTGCGGTGTCTCCGTTCTACGACTCGCTCATTGCCAAGGTCGTCGTCTGGGGCGAGGACCGCCCCACCGCCCTGAGGCGCGCGCGCCGTGCACTCGGTGAATTCACCGTCGAAGGCGTCCCCACCACAACGACGCTACTGACCGAGATCATCGACCAGCCCTGGTTCGCGAGCGGTGAGTTCAACACCGGCACCCTTGAGGACTGGCTCGCGGAGCGCGCGAAGCCAAGTGGGACGGGGGCAGTGGCATGACGACGGCCGAATCCACCACAGCGCGGTACAGCTGGGGCGGTGACGAGCACATCTTCGTCGAGCTCGCCGAGTCGATGAGCCTGCGCGCGAACTTCCGTGCCATGGCGATCACCACCTCACTGCGTGAGCAGCGCCCCGAAGGCGTCCTCGAGATCTGTCCGGCCAACGCGTCCTACCAGGTGCGTTACAACCCGGACGTCATCGAGCCGCACACGCTGCTCGAACTGCTGCGGGACATCGAGAAGCAGGTCGGCGACGCCATCGACTTCAGTCTCGCCACTCGCATCGTCGAGATCCCCGTCCTCTACGAGGACCCGTGGACGACCGAGACACTCCAGCGCTTCCGCGACCATCACCAGGACCCGGACGCCACCGACATCGAATACGCGGCCCGCATCAACGGGATGTCCGACACCCGGGAGTTCATCGCCGCGCATTCGCAGTCGCCCTGGATCACTTCCATGGTGGGCTTTGTGGCAGGGCTTCCCTTCATGTTCCAGATGGTCCCTCAGGACCGGCAACTGATCGTTCCCAAGTACCTGCGGCCACGCACCGACACCCCCAAGCAGACGGTGGGACACGGGGGCTGCTTCGGCTGCATCTACTCCGTGCGTGGTGCCGGCGGATACCAGATGTTCGGGGTCACCCCGGCGCCCATCTACGACCCGGGTCAGGAACTGCCCGATTTCGAGGACTCCCTGGTCTTCTTCAGGCCCGGTGACATCGTCAAGTTCACCCCGATCGATCGCGACCAGTACGACGAGCACGTCAAGCAGGTCGAAGCGGGCACGTACCGCATCCGTTCCAGGCCCTTCGATTTCCGCCTGGAACCCTTCCTCGACGATCCCGACGGCTTCAACTCCCGCATGCTGGAGGTGCTCCGTGCCGATTGAGGTGCACAAGCCGGGCCTGTCCACCACGCTCCAGGACGCAGGTCGCAACGGTTACTACGACGTCGGCATCCCACCGTCCGGGGCACTCGATCAGTACGCCCTGACAGCAGCCAACCATCTCGTGGGTAACCCGCCCCACGCCGCCGCACTCGAGTGCGTTTACATGGGTCCGGAGCTCAGCTTCACCGAACCGGCCACCATCGCCGTGACCGGCGCGGAGCTGTCACCCCGGGTCAACGGCGAAGCACGCCCCCTGTGGGAGTCCTTCCCCGTCGCCGCCGGTGACGTGCTCGATTTTGAATTCGTCAAGGCCGGCGCCCGCGCTTACGTCGCCGTCGCGGGCGGTATCGACGGCCCCGTGATGCTGGGCAGCCGTTCCACGTACGGGCTCGGCGGGCTCGGCCGGCCGCTCGCGGCCGGAGACCTCCTGCCGATCGGTCCGGGCTCCAGCACCACCGCGGGCCGTGTCATACCCGAATCCCTGCGGCCGGTGCTGAGCAAGGAGGTCGAGGTCCGCGTGGTCATGGGTCTCTACGACCACGTCCTGGCCCCGCAGGGGCGAGCGGACTTCCTGGACACGACCTGGACCCTCACCCCGGTCGCCGACCGCGTGGGCTTCCGGTACAAGGGCTCGGAGCTGGAACTCATCAAACGCACTCCGCCTTTCGGCGCCGGGCAGGACCCATCGAACATCGTCGACGCCCCCTACCCGATCGGTTCCATCCAGGTCCCCGGAGGGATCGAGCCGATCGTCCTCCACCGCGACGCGGTCTCCGGCGGCGGCTACATGATGATCGCCACCGTGATCAGCGGGGACCTCGACGTGGTCGCCCAGTCCGCACCCAACACCCGTACGCGATTCGTCGAGGTCAGCCTCGATGAGGCCATGGCAGCGCGCCGCGATTACCGGCAGCGGTCCCAGCGGCTTGCCGACCTCTTCACCTAGACAGCCGACTTCTTTACCCGGACAAGGGAGAGCCCCCATGCCGCACGTCCGCATCGACTGGTTCACCGGCCGCTCCGTCGAGCAGCGGCGCGAACTGGCTGAAGTCCTCACCCGCGAGATCTGCCGTATCGGCAAATGCGACCCGGATTCCGTCGGCATCGTCTTCACCGACGTCGACAAGGAGAACTGGGCCCGCGCAGGCAAGCTCTTCGCCGACGGCTGACGACAGCCACCCGCGCCGTGACGCCGTCGGCCGGCCCGCTCGGCCGGCCGACGGCGTCCTCGCCCCGTCTCCACAGGAGTAGTCATGACCACACTTCGCTCGCACGCCCTGCTCGACTGCGCTCCCGATGTTCTCTGGAAGGTGGTGAGCGACGCCGCGCACATCAGCGACTGGTTCCCCGCCATCACCACGTCCACCGGTGACGACACCCACCGGACGGTCACCCTCGAAGACGGCACCCGGCTCGAGGAGTCCATCGTCACCCGCGACCCTCGGCTGCGGCGGTTCCAGTACCGGGTCGTCGGCGGTGACCTCCCGGTCGAGCATCACCTCGGAACGATCGACATCTTCGACGTCGGGCAGCGGTCGCTGCTCGTGTACAGCACCGAGATCGAGCCGGCGACGCTGGGGGAGGCATTCGGCCCGGCCGTCGAGGAAGCGGTGCAGCACCTCGCCGCCTGC
This sequence comes from Streptomyces ochraceiscleroticus, assembly GCF_000720485.1. Classification (GTDB taxonomy): domain Bacteria; phylum Actinomycetota; class Actinomycetes; order Streptomycetales; family Streptomycetaceae; genus Streptomyces; species Streptomyces ochraceiscleroticus. The sequence continues at coordinate 75,667 of NZ_JOAX01000033.1, forward strand.
GTGCGCTGACACGCTGCTGCTGCCCGTCCCCGGCGACGGCCGGGGCGCCGGTCCGTCACGGGGCCACTCACACCTGATCGTCGAGTTGCAACGCGAACCAGAGCTCACTGCGCGTCGCGGGGTCGTCGATGTCGCACTCCAACGCCTCGGCCACCTTCGTCATGCGGTAGCGCAGAGTGTGGCGGTGGATTCCCAGTGCCGACGCCGACGCGTCGACCTGGCCGTTGTGGGCGAGGAACGTCCACAACGTATGCCGCAGGTCGATCTTGGACTTGCCGTTGCCGCTGTCCGTCAGAGGCTGCAGCAGCGTCTCCGCCCAGGCCCGTGCCTCGGGGTTCATCAGGTGACGCATCAGGCCCATGGTCGCGACGTCCCCCGCGACCACCAGCTTTCTGTTGGCGTCGGGCGCCGCGTTGAACACCGAGTGGACCTTGCGCCAGGCGTCCGGGAGCTCGCCTCCCGGGGCCGGCTCGCTCACCGCGCCACGGGCGTAGGGAACCTGCCGCAGCAACGACTCCAAGGTCCGGATGTCGCCCTCCGCCTGCGGCAGGAGGACGACCACACGCCCCTTGTCCCACACCGCCACCAACGCACCCAGGCTCAGCAAAGCGTGATCGTTCTCCGCGCACTCGAGCAGTTCGAGCTCGTGACGGACGGGGACGCCCAGCAGAGCAACCCGGAGCCGGCCCTCGGGCCAGCCCGTCTCGAGTACCGTACTGATCGATTCCGCCAGGGCCGGCTCGCCCTCGATGGCGATCTTCACGACGGCAAGCCGATGCTGGCGGGCCAGGTGCAGTGCTCCTCCCCGGCCCTGCAGGTCGGCGCACAACAGCGACACGGCAGTGATGATGATCGCCTGGTCGGAGGCGGTGAAGCTCAGCGAACGGCCGACGGCGAGGAAGCCCCGGACGCGTCCGCCGACCGCAAGCGGCATGAGGATCACCGAGTCACCCCCCACCGTCATCGACAGGCTCCGTCCCGTGTCACCGTCACGAAGCCGCGCGAGGTCGATCCGCACCCGGGGCAGATGCATGCGTCCGACGGCGGTGCCGGCACGGAGGTCACCCTCCTGATCGAGCACCAGCACCCAACAACGCAACGCCTTGGCCAATCGGCTGACGATCGCGCGGGCCACACTGGGCGAGAGGGCAGCCCTCGCCAGGTCACGCTGTGCGGCGACGGCGAAGGTCAGAGCCCGCTGCTGCTCGTCGACGAGGCAGTTTCCGACATACCGGCTGATGTCCGCGAACGCCGCGTCCTCGGAAACCGAGAGCAGTGGCAACGACGCCTGGTGCGCGGCCTCCGCGAGGTCGTCCGGCACCGCCGGGTACTGACCGCTCAGGCCGAAACCGAGCGCCACGGCTCCCGCTTCGACCAGCCGGGACACATAGCGGCGGTGTTCGGACGCGTCGGGGGAGAGCCGCGAACCGGTGGTAAGGACGAACTCGCCGCCCTCCAGAAACACCGAGGGGTCGGGGTGCTCGCTGACCAGCGCCCACTTCACCCCGCGGTGGAGGTGTTCGGCGCCCGTTCGGACGGAGAGGCCGAGTTCACGCTTGTTGACCAGCGCCTGCAGAGTAAGGCTCATCTGCACTCCCGAAGTTCACGGAGGACCCGAGCGAGGTTGCGGAGGCCCGAGTAGTTTCGGCCATGTCCATGTATGGTGCTGGAACTTAACATCGAAGCCGGAACCGCCACAGCCCCGAGACCCGATCCCCCCACTCCTTGACACGCCGCTCGGAGAGAGGACCGATGGCCGCGATCATTGAGCGTTCCGAACTGCCCGAAGACCGGCCGACGGTCACCTATCGGTCCGCCGGCGACCGTTATGTGCTCGTCGAGTACGGCGCCGAGGCAACGGTGGATCTGTGCGCCAACTTCTTTGTGCACGCGGTCGCCAGACGCATCGCTGCCTGCCCGATACCCGGAGTGGCCGAAACCGCTCCCGGGCTGCGGTCCCTGCTCGTCCGTTTCTCTCCCCGGCAGACCTCTCAGTCCGCTGTCGTCGAGGCGTTGGAAGCAGTGCATCATGAGGTCCCTCCGCCGTCCTCGCTGACCGTGCCCAGCCGCCGCATCGTGCTCCCCATCGCCTTCGACGACTCGACCTCGCGGGAAGCCATCCACCGTTACCTGATCACCGTTCGGCCCGATGCCCCGAACGTGGTGAACGGAAACAACGTGGACTACGTGGCCCGTTACAACGGTTTCGCCGACCGCGAGGCGCTGTACTCGACGATCCTGCGGACCGAGTGGTGGAACGCCTTCACCGGCTTCTATCCCGGCCTGCCCTCGCTTCTCCCGATGGATCCGCGCTGCAAAGTCGCGGCACCGAAGTACAACCCCGCGCGGACGTGGACGGCCGAAGGCGCTGTCGGTCTGGGCGGTCCCTGCATCGTCATCCATCCGCTCGAAACGCCCGGGAGCTATCAACTCCTCGGCCGTACCCTCCCGATCACCGACCTCTTCCGGAACGAACGGAGCCGGCTCCTCGATCCCGTCCTGTTCCTCTTCGGTGACCGCGTGCGGTTCGAAAGGGTCGAGGAGAGCGAGCTCATCGAACTCAGGCGCCAGGTGTTCGAGGGAACCTACGAATACCGCATCGAAGTCGGCCAGTACTCGATCGCCGAGCACCTTGCCGAGGTCTCCCGCGTCTCCGATGAAGTGCGGAGCCGTCATCTCGAGCTCACCGCCGCTATGCGCGAGGTGAAGGTACCGTGACAAGCACCGGACACACTGACCGGAAAACCGTGCCGGCGCTGGAGATAGTCGACCCGGGCCTGCAAACCACGGTGCAGGACTATCCTGGCCGACTCGGACTCCAGTCGCTCGGCTTCTTTCCGGCCGGACCGGCGGACCATCTCGCGTTCCGCGTGGCCAACGTTCTCGTCGGGAACCGACCGGGAGCGGCCGCGCTGGAAATCCCGCGCGGCCGGTTCCACGCTGTGGCGTTGTGCAGCGGTCTTGTCGCGGTCTGCGGAGCCAGCGGCGTCGACGTCACACTCAACGACAGGCCAGTGCCCACCTGGCAAGCGGTTCCTGTCTCCGAGGGCGACTCGTTGCGTTGCAGCGTGGCCCGCGGACCTGGTTTCCGGCTGTACCTCGCGGTCTCCGGTGGTATCGCCGTGCCCGAGGTGTTCGGTTCCATGTCCACATTCCTGGTGGGCGGAATCGGCGGGCTGGACGGGCGCGCGCTGGCACCTGCCGACGTTCTCAACGCGTATGCCGGCCGTACCGCCCGCAGGCGGGGTTACCGCCTTCCGGTCGACCTGCGGCCGCGGTACACCAGTGACTGGGAGATCGAAATCCTTCGCGGTCCGCACGCCGATCCGGAGTTCCTCACCGAAGCCGACTACAAAGAACTCCTGAGCAATGAGTGGCGTGTTGACGTCAGCTCCGACCGCGCGGCGACACGCTTTCACCCGCACCGGTTCCGTTGGGCCCGTGACAGCGGCGACATAGCCGGTGGTCATCCTTCCAGCGTCCTGGACGGCTGCTATCCGCTCGGCGGCATCCTGGCGTACGGCGACACCCTCACCGTCCTCGGACCGGACGGTCACGTCTCCGGCGGGTCCGCCGTCGTCGCCACGGTCGCCCACGCGAGCCTGTGGAAGATCGGGCAGCTCCGTCCCGGCCGCGACACCGTGCGACTGCGCGAGATCGATCTCGACCAGGCCGCCGGACTGGATGAGCACGCTCAGTTCATTCTCCGTCCGGAGCAGCTCGAACCCCTGTGAGGGCGAGCACGGGAGGTCGCTGAGCTCGATCATCGGATGAGCGCTCGCCATCGGGCCGCCGTGCACCCGCGGGAGCCGTCCGCACGACTGCCGCAGTCGCCTGAGCCACCTGCTCGCCGGTGAGGTCGGCGCGGGCGGTCAGCCGCAGCCGGGAGATCCCGTCCGGCACGGAGGGCGGCCGGAAGCAGCCCACGTGCAGCCCGGCCGCGCGGCAGTCGGCCGCCCAGCGGAGGGCCGCCTCGGGTGAGGGCGCCTGTACGGAGACGACAGCAGCGTCGGGGCGGGCTGCGGTGAGCCCGGCCCCGGTCAGCCGGCAATACAGTTCGGCGGCGACGGTACGGGCGCGGCCCGCGCGCTGCGGCTCCCGGCGCAGCAAGCGCAGCGCTTCGAGGGCGGCTCCGGTGGCGGCGGGGGCGAGTCCGGTGTCGAAGATAAAGGTGCGGGCGGCATTGACCAGGTGGTTGATGACGCGGGCCGGGCCGAGAACGGCGCCGCCCTGACTGCCCAGGGACTTGGAGAGGGTGACGGTGGTGACCGTATCGGCATCTCCGGCCAGGCCCGCCGCGTACGGGGCACCTCGGCCGCCGTCTCCGAGGACGCCCAGGCCGTGGGCGTCGTCGATGAGCAGTGCTGCGCCGTGCCGGCGGCAGGCGGCGGCGAGGGCGGGCAGCGGGGCGGCGTCGCCGTCGACGGAGAAGACGGAGTCGGTGACGGCCAGCGCGGGTCCGGCGTGGCCTTGCAGTGCCTTGCGCACGGCGTCGGGGTCGGCGTGCGGCACGACAGCGGTCTCGGCGCGGGAGAGGCGGCAGCCGTCGATGAGCGAGGCGTGGTTGGCGGCGTCGGAGACGATGAGGGCGCCAGGACCGGTCAGGGCGGTGACGGCGGCTAGGTTGGCGGCGTAGCCGGAGGAGAGGACGAGGGCGGCCTCGGCACCGCAGAAGTCGGCGAGCTCCGTCTCCAGCGCGGCGTGCAGCTCGGTGGATCCGGTGACCAGCCGCGAACCTGTGGCGCCCGCGCCCCAGCGCCGGGCGGCCCGGGCGGCGGCCTCGGTGACCTCGGGGTGGCGGGCAAGGCCGAGGTAGTCATTGCCGGCGAGGTCCAGCAGCGGGGAGTCGGCGGTACGGGGCCGCAGGGTCCGCACGAGACCCGCGCGCTCTCGTGTCGCGTGGGCATCGTCGAGCCAGCTGAAAGGTTCCTGGGACATCGTCCATCCTCTGTCGGCCGGATTCGTTCGGTGGAACGTACCGTCGAGCGGACGCGGCCCGGCTCTGCGCGGTACGCACAACGGGTCCGGCGCCGTTGTCCCACCCGTCCTATGGCCGGGGCGAGTGACGGCGGACGAGGATCTGCGCCATGGACTTGCTGAACACACTGGTGGACAAGGGACTTCGGCGCGAGCTGCCGACGCGGGCCGAAGCACGCGCCGTATTGGAGACCTCCGATGACGAGCTGCTCGATGTGGTGGCCGCGGCGGGCAAGGTGCGGCGGCACTGGTTCGGGCGGCGGGTGAAGCTGAACTACCTGGTCAACCTCAAGTCGGGCCTGTGCCCGGAGGACTGTTCCTACTGCTCCCAGCGGCTCGGCTCCAAG
>NZ_JOAX01000034.1 GCF_000720485.1 Streptomyces ochraceiscleroticus
GCCGACCGCCGTCCCCGGCGCACCGGGCTCCATGGGCACCCCCGCGCCGCCGCCCGCGGCACCGTCGGCCCCGGCCCCCGCCCCCGGCGCCGGGAAGATCAACCTCGACAAGGGCCGGGTCAGCCTCCAGAAGAACCAGACCGTTTCGCTGGTCAAGGGCGGCCGCCCGCTGCTGACCTCGGTCCGGATGGGCCTGGGCTGGGAGCCCGCGTTCCGCAGCAAGGACATCGACCTCGACGCGTCCGTGATCGCGTACGGCCCGGACCGCAAGAAGATCGACAACTGCTTCTTCGGCAAGCTCGCGATCCTCAACGGCGCGATCCAGCACTCCGGGGACAACCTCACGGGTGAGGGCGCGGGCGACGACGAGGCGATCACGGTCCACCTCGGCGGCCTCCCCCCGGAGGTCACGGGCCTGGTCTTCACGGTGAACAGCTTCTCCGGTCAGAAGTTCACCGACGTCGCCAAGGCGTACTGCCGCCTGCTGGACGCGCAGTCCGGCGAGGAGCTGGTCCGCTTCGACCTGACCGGCTCGGAGAAGCGGACGGGCGTGCTGATGGCCAAGCTGATCCGGCAGTACAGCGGCGAGTGGGAGATGACGGCGCTCGGCGAGTTCGTCGACTCCCGCACGGTCCGCGGCATGGTCAAGCCGGCCGCGCAGGCGCTGTGACCGGCGCGCCGCCCAGCCGGGCCACCGCCGCGAGCCGGCGGTAGGAGTCGAGCTGGGCGGCGCGGTCGTGGGTGCTCGTGGTGACCAGCAGCTCATCGGCGCCGGTCGCACCGAGCAGGTCCGTCAGGCCCGCGCGGACCTCCTCCTCCGTGCCATGGATCTGGCCGCGCTGCGCCGCCTCATAGAACTCCCGCTCCTTCACGGTCATCGACGGCTCCCGCGCGAGCACGTCCGCCACGGGCTCCAGCGGCGGAAAGACCCCATGCGTACGGGAGTACGCCATCGCCCATGCCTCCGGGAGCAGCAGCCGGCGGGCCTCCTCGGTCGTGGCGGCCACCGCGACGGTCGCGGAGACGACGACGTACGGCCGGTCCCACAGCGCGGACGGCCGAAAGCCGGCCCGGTAGCGGTCGATGGCACCCAGCAGCGCCTCCCGCCCCCGCACATCGCCGATCACGAGCGCGAGTCCCGCCTCGGCGGCGATCTCCGCGCCGGCCCCGGTGGCCAGTACGAACGCGGGGACGCTCAGCCCCTCCGCGGGCCGGGCGTGCACCTGCGGATGGGCGGTCTGAGTGCCGGTGAAGTATCCGGTCAGCTCGGCGAGCTGCGCGCCGAAGTCCCCGGTCGCGTCCTTGTCCGTCCCCAGCGCCCGCCGGATCCCGTCGGTGAACCCGACCGAGCGCCCCAACCCCATGTCGATCCGCCCCGGGAAGAGGGATTCCAGCACGCCGAACTGCTCGGCGACGACCAGCGGCCGGTGATTGGGCAGCATCACTCCGCCGGTACCGACCCGGATGCGGCGGGTGGCGGACGCGACGGCCGCCGCGAGCACGGTGGGCGCGGAGCCCGCCACGCCCGGGACACTGTGGTGCTCGGAGACCCAGAAACGGTGGTACCCGAGCTTCTCCACCTCCCGGGCAAAGCGCACCGTCTCCTGCAACGCCTCCGCCTGCGGCCGGCCCACTCTGGTACGGGACCGGTCCAGAACGGAGAATCGCGGGGCCACTGTCATCGAGTTCACCCTCAGTACAACGCTTCCCGCCGCCCGGGATTCCGCTACGCCTCCGCGCCCGGCAGTCGCTCCGCCCGAAGGTCGGCGACCAGCGCAGCGTCCTCGACCGCCCGGGCCAGGTACCGCACGGCCCGCCGCAACTCCGCCCCGGACGCTTCCGGATCGCCGGCCAGGGCACGGCCCCGGGAGACGTCGGTCCGCGCCATGACGAGAATCTCGCCCTCCATGACATCGGCCAGATGATTTACGAGACCGTCCCCCAACGGGACGTAAGCCGTCCGCCCGCCATCGGTCCACGGCAGCCGTCGTAGGCTCTCCATGTCGGCACTCCTTCGCAGTGTCGGCCACGCCCCGGGGCCGGGTCCGATCCGGCCGCCGGGGCTCTTTCCGTCCCGACCTTACGCGGTTTCGCGGTTACGCGGTAGCACGCAGCCGCGACTCCGCGCACGCTGGATGCATGGATCTTGATCGCTCCGTGCCGGTCTGGCCGCAAGTGGCCGCTGACCTCCGGCGTCGCCTCGATGCCGGAGAGTGGGCCCCCGGCGAACGCTTCCCCGGCACGGTCACGCTGGCCGCTGAGTACCGCGTGACCCAGTCGACGGTTCAGAAGGCCGTCGTCCAGCTCCGCAAGGAGGGCCGCCTGCGCACGGTCCTGGGCGCCGGCAGCTACGTCATGGACTGAGCGGGTCGCCCGCTCTGGTGCGGGGGCGGCGGAGGCCCGAGAATCGGGGCGTTGTGCCCGGCCGAGCCGCGAGGAGCCACTCATGCCCGCCGACCAGCCGCCCACCGTTCCCTCCCTGGACGAGATCTACGGGAAGTTCGACCTGAGCCAGGTGCCCGCGTTTGCCGGTGGGTTCATCAACTTCGGGTACTGGGCGGATGCGCCGGACGACCGGCCGGTGAGCGAAGCCGACCGGATCGGGACGGAGAAGGAGCTGTACCGGCTGGTCCTGCGCGCCTTTGAGCGTACGGAGGGGCGGGACGCCGTCGAGGTCGGGTGCGGGCTGGGGCTCGGATCGGCCCTCGCGCTGTGCGAGTACGGGTTCGGGTCGGTCGTCGGGCTGGACATCCACCCCGAGCAAGTCCGGCGGGCCCGGGAGCGGAACGCCGCCGTACGCGACGCGCACCCGGGGCAGCTGGACTACCGGCGCGGCGCGGCCGAGCGGCTGCCGCTGCCGGACGCCTCCGTGGACTGCCTGTTCTCCGTCGAGGCGGCCCAGCACTTCCCCGACATCCCGGGCTTCGCCCGAGAGGCCGCGCGAGTGCTGCGCGCGGGCGGCCGGCTGGTGCTGACGACCTTCTTCGCCACCGGCCAGGAGGCCGCCCGCGCGCTGCCCGGACTGCTGCCCACCTACGCCGACGGCCTGGACCTCGCCCACGTGGCGGACGACGTGACCGCCGCGCTGGCGGAGGCCGGACTGTCGGAGTTGCGGATCCGGACGATCGGGGAATCGGTGTGGGCCGCGTACGACCGGTACCTCGGCCAGGTCCCCGAGCTGCGCGACCTGTGGCCGCGCCGGTTCCTGACCGCGTACGAGAAAGGGCTGCTGGACTACTACGTGATCACCGCGGACCGCCCGCAGACCGGCTGATCAGACCGGCCGGAGACCCGCTGACCCGGCCGCCCGGATTCCCCCCGGATCCGGCCGGCCGGTGGCGGGTCAGCGCTGCCGCCGCCAGGGGCCGGTGATCGCGAGCATGATGCCCGGCTCCTGGATGTTGGCGAAGAGCGTCGAGCCGTCGGGCGAGAAGACCGGGCCGGTGAACTCGCTGTACTCCGGCTCGTCCGCGGTGCCAATGTTGATCTCGTTGCGCGCGACCGGGTACGTACGGCCGTCCTCGGTGGCGCCGAAGAGGTGCTGCACGCCCTCGCCGTCCTCCGCGATGATCAGCCCGCCGTAGGGCGAGACGCTGATGTTGTCGGGGCCGTCGAAGGCGCCGTCCTTCGACGGGTCGGGGTTGACGCCGAAGCGGACCTTCAGGGTCAGCGTGCGGCGCGCCGGGTTGTAGAACCACACCTGGCCGTCGTGCTGGACCGGGCTCTCCTCGCGGGCGTAGGAGGAGACGACGTACACGCCGCCGTCCGCCCACCACATGCCCTCCAGCTTGCGGGCGCGGGTGACCTCACCGTCCTGGAACTGCTTGCGCACGGACGTCGTACGGGCGTCCCGGTCGGGGACCTCGACCCAGTCCACGCCGTAGACGGTGCCCGGCTCGGTGGCCCGGGAGAGGTCGTCGACGAAGCGGCCGCCGGAGTCGAAGCACTTGAACGCGGCGAGCGTGCCCGCGTCGTCGGCCAGCCCTGCTAGCTTGCCGCGGCCGTGCGCGAAGCCCTCCGGCGGGGTCCAGCGGTAGAAGAGGCCGTTGGGCGTGTCGGCGTCCTCGGTGAGGAAGACGTGGCCGCGCTTGGGGTCGACGACGACGGCCTCGTGCGGGTACCGGCCGAACGCCTTGATCGGCTTCGGGTCCCGGTTGGCCTTCTGGTCGTACGGGTCGACCTCGAAGACGTAACCGTGGTCCTTGGTCATGCCGTGGTCGCCGGCCTTGTCCTCGGTCTCCTCGCCGGACAGCCAGGTGCCCCAAGCGGTGCGGCCGCCCGCACAGTTGGTGGAGGTACCGGCGATGCCCACCCACTCGCTCACGTGCGAGCCGTCGTGCGCGACCTCGATGACCGTGCAGCCGCCGGACGCGGCCGGGTCGTAGACGTGGCCCTCGGTGAGCGGCACCGGGTGCGGCCAGTCGGCGCGCGGGCCCTTGAGCTCGTGGTTGTTGACGAGCAGGGTCGCGCCGCGCGAGCCCTCGAAGGTGGCGGTGCCGTCGTGGTTGGACGGCGTGTACTCACCGCTCTCCAGCTTGGTCACACCGGTACGGGTGATGATCTTGTAGCTGAAGCCGGCGGGCAGCGCGAGGATGCCCTTCGGGTCATCGATCAGCGGACCGTACCCGAGCTGCCGCGTCCCGTCGTCGCCGGAGGCATCCGTGGCCTCCTCGCCGATGGCCCCGGGGGCCGTGGCCAGCACGCCGACGCTGCCGGCGAGCGCCACTCCGGCGCCGGTGTACGCGGAGCGCTTGGCGAAGTCCCTGCGGGTGAGGGCCATGGTGATCTCCAAGATGGCTGGTTCCGATTCCCCCTGTGTCTGCGCGGCACACATTCCCGTGCGCCGCCGAACTCCAGTTGAACGGGATACAACGTCCAGGAACCGTTTCTCCGCACGACGGTGAACCATGGCAAAGAAGGTCATCCGCGGCATCCCCCCGCCAACTGCAAGATTTCTGGCTTTCCGCCTTGACCGCCGCCCGGCCCGGCAATAGACAGTGCCTACCTGCATCGCCCGTAAGAGGAGCGCAGGGCCTGCGGCGTTACGGACGAGCGGTCCGTACGCGGCCGTACGGACGGCGTGTACGCGCCGCGCCGTACTCGGGCCCTGCGCCCTCCCGCGAGAGCCGCCCGCCGCGACGGCCGGCCTCGCCACACGCACAAGTGGTCCCGCCCAAGCGCCGTCGCCCGCCTGCCCGGCGTGCGCACGGCCGGGCGCGCGGGACGCCCACCGGGGAAGAGGTGGTCTGGTGTGAATCAGCCCGAGATGATGCGCGGTCCCACCGGCGGACAGGTCAGTGGCACCTCACGCCAACAGGCGCTGTCGGACTTCATGAATCCGCAGCACCCGCTCGCCAACGTCGTCGGTTTCGGCCACGGCGTGAAGTGGACGGGCGGCGAGCCGACGGGCGAGGAAGCGGTCCTGGTCTTCGTGACGCAGAAGGTTCCCGAGTCGGTCCTGTCCGAACGGGACGTGATACCGCGCGAGATGGACGACGGCACGCCGACAGACGTGGTGGCCGTCGGCCATGTCGCGGCCCAGCGCGCCCGCCTCACCGGACCGGGCGGCGGCACGGAGGAGCAGTCCGGCCTCGGCCCCGACGGCAGTACGTCCATGCTCTCCCGGCCGCTGCTGGAGGAGCTGGGCCAGGAGATCGGCCGGCTCCGCACGGACGCCGAGCCGCAGCGGCTCACCCGCAGGATGCGCCCGTGCCCGGCCGGCTTCTCGGTCGGCAGCGTGCGGATCACCGCGGGCACGCTCGGCAGCGTGGTCTACGACCTGCTGCCCGGCGCGCAGATCAACCCGCCGGAGCCCGGCACCGGCGTCCCGGCCACGTACTACATCCTGAGCAACAACCACGTGCTCGCCGACTCCAACCGGGCGCCGCTGGGCAGCCCCGTGGTGCAGCCGGGCCCCGCGGACGGCGGCCTCGACCCGGCCGACCGGATCGGCACGCTGTCCCGCTTCGTCGCCATCCAGTTCGCGCCGCAGGTCCCGCCGGCGCAGCAGAACAACATCGTGGACGCGGCGCTGGCGAAGGTGGAGTTCCACGACGCCACCCGCCAGCAGTACTTCAACGGGCCGCCGCGAGCCTGGCGGCGCAAGGCGCAGGTGGCGGTGGGCGACCGGGTGAAGAAGGTCGGCCGGACCACCAACCTGACCATCGGCCGGATCATGTCCACCGACGCGACCATCGACGTCTCGTACGGCACGGCCGGCACCGCACGCTTCAAGGACCAGATCATCACCACGAACATGTCGGCCGGCGGTGACTCCGGTTCCCTGATCACCTCGCTCGACAACGTCGCCGTCGGACTGCTCTTCGCGGGGTCGCAGCAGGTCACGATCGCGAACCACATCGAGAACGTCCGCGCGCTGCTGCGCGTCGAGATCGCCGAGCAACTGGCCTGACCGGGGGAGCGAAAATCATGACGAGCGCAGCCAGGAAGAAGGGCCAGGGGCAGGAGCACCGGTTCATCAACGCCCAGGGCTCCGAGGTCAAGACGCGCGACGAGGCGTTCGCCGCGCAGCGCGACGTATCGGCCGAGGCGCTGCGGGTCACCGCGAAGATGCGGCTCAGCAACGGCGCGCTCACCTTCGACATGGAGGTGAGCTACAACCCCAACACCTATCCGCACGTCGTCACCGGCGGCCGGATCACCTCCGGCATCTGCGGCGCCCCGTGGGACATCACCGGCGGCGAGCTCGGCCCCCGGCTGGTGCTGCGGGCCACCCGCCCCGGCGGATCGGGCAACTGCGCCCAGAGCATGACGGTCGTCGGCCAGTTCCAGGTACCGCTGTCCTACCGCGGTACGTACGGCTTCAACGGCCAGTCCGCGTCCTTCCCGCACACGACGCAGTACTTGTGCTGAGGAACCCGACGGGCTGACGGCCCGCCGGGCTTCCGCGGCAGTTTCCGCAGCACCGAGGCGGAGAGTGCTGACGGGCCGTCAGTTGCCGTTCTGGGAGCGGCTGTCAGTTGTCCTTCTTGGAGCGGGCCTTGAAGGCCGCCTTGCGGGCCTCCTTGGCCGCCTTCTTGTCCGGGTGGAGCCGGCCCATCGCCTCCAGGACGTCGGCGGTGGCCGGGTGGTCCACCCGCCAGACCGCGTCGAAGAAGCCGGTGTGCTGACCGACCAGCCCCTCGACCAGATCCCGCAGTTCGGCCGCGTCCTCGTCGGCGGTGCCGAGCTGCGCCGCGAGGGTGTCCACGGTCAGCCAGAAGATCATGTCCTGGGAGGGCTCGGGGATGCCGGTGGCGCCGTGCTCGGCCAGCCAGACCCGGGCCAGCCCGCCGAGCTGCCGGTCGTCCAGCACCTCGCGGAGCGCGGGCTCGGCCTCCGGGCCGACCAGCGACAGGGTCTGCTGGCAGGCGAGGCGGCGCTGTGGCGCCCGGTCGTCGTCGCCGCGCGCGGCGGACAGCAGGTCCCGGGCCGCGCTGAGGCCGTCGCGGGCCGCGAGCCACTGCTCGGACTCGGCCTGCGCCAGGGTCTCGGGGTAGTCGGGCAGCGCGCCGAGCAGCACGTCGGCACCCTTGCCGGCGAGGTCGCCGACGGCCGGGGCCTCGACGCCCGCGTCCAGCATCCGCGCGCGGACCGCGTACATGCCGAGCGGGGTGAGCCGGACCATGCCGTACCGGCTGACGTCCTCGTCCTCCAGCGGGCCGGCGGACCGGACGGTCTCGCCGTCCTCGTCCAGCTCCTCGATGAGCGCCTCGTCCACCGGCTGGTACGCGACCAGACCGATCGGCTCCAGCACCCGGAACTGGTCGTCCAGGCGCATCATCGCCTCGGAGACCTCTTCGAGGATGTCGTCGGTGGGCTCGTCCATGTCGGCCGGGACGATCATGGAGGCGGCGAGCGCCGGCAGCGGGACGCTCTGCTCCGGGGCCTCGGCCAGCGCGCAGAGCATGTAGAGGTTGCCGAGGATGCCGTCCAGCAGCTCGGCCTCGTCCTCCGGATTCCAGTCGATGGAGTCCAGGTCCAGCTCGCCGCCCTCGGCGATCTGCTCCACGAGGTCGCCGAGGTCGGGCGCCGCGGCGTCGGCCAGCACGGTCTCCATGCCGCCGAGCCAGATGGCCAGCACATCCTGGGGGCTGCCGGCGGTCAGCAGGCGCAGCTCCTCGCCGGGCGTGGCGGTACCGGACGGGGCGCCGTCGGGCAGGTCCTCGTCCTCGCCCGCGTGCTCCTCGATCTCGACCAGGCCGGTGTCCACGGCGAGCTGCCACGCCTCGGCGGCATAGCCGGTGCCGTCCTCGTCGACGGCGAGGTCCAGGTGGACCGCGGCCTCGGCGAGCTGCTCTTCGAGGAGGTCGCCGCCGACGCCGACCGGTACCTCCCGTTCGGCCCAGCGGGCGAGCTTCGCCGCCCGGGCGAAGAGGGGGGCGCTCAGCGCGTCCCTGGCCAGCTCCGCTTCGGGGTGCAGCCGCACCGGGGGAAGGGTGGGGCGCTCGTCGGACATCTAAGGTTCAGCTCCTCGGGCGGACTACTGCTGGTGCGTCGCCCAAGCGTAGACGGAATCGTGATGATCCCGGGCGGTTCACCGGCCCGTCCGGGGTGCCCCGCGGCGGGCGGTTCACCGGCCCGTCCCCTGCCGTGCACCGGACGAGTATTGACAACTGGCGGCGGCACACAAGAGATTGACGCGCGTAGCGGACCGTCCTCCGATACTCAGCTCGGCCTTTCTCCTCCCTTGTTTCCCCACGCTTCCGGAGGCCACCATGCCGTCCCGTCGTACGTTCAGCAGACCGCTCGCGCTCGCCTCGGCGGCCGCCGCGGCCCTCGCCGCAGGGCTGCTCGCCGTCCCGCAGTCCGCCGCGGCGGCGGACGCCAGGATCCATGACATCCAGGGCGGTACCCGAATATCCCCGCTGGCCGGGAAGCAGGTCACCGGCGTGCCGGGCGTCGTCACGGCGGTACGGGCCTTCGGGTCCGCGCGCGGCTTCTGGTTCCAGGACCCGCAGCCGGATCGCGATCCCGCCACCAGCGAGGCCGTCTTCGTCTTCACCGGAAAGCAGTCCCCCGAGGTCGCCGTGGGTGACGCGGTGGAGGTCACCGGCACGGTCAGCGAGTACTACCCCGGCGGCAAGGACGCGGGGCTGCAGTCCGTCACCGAGATCACTGGCGCGAACTGGACGGTGAAGTCGGCGAAGAATCGTCTCCCCGCGGCGTTCACGCTGGCCCCCGGGTCCGTGCCGAATCGATACGCCCCGGACAACGGCGGCAAGGACATCGAGCCGCTGAAGCTGCGTCCCCGCAGTTACGCGCTGGACCGCTACGAGTCGCTGGAGGGCATGCGGGTCGCGGTCTCCGACGCGCCGGTCGTCGGCCCCACGACCTCGTACCACGAGCTGTGGGTGACGGCCGAGCCCGGCCATAACCGCACCGCACGCGGCGGCACGCTCTACAGCTCGTACGCCGACCCGAACGCGGGCCGCCTCAAGGTCACCTCGCTGATCCCGTTCGCCGAGCGGCCCTTCCCGGTCGCGGACGTGGGCGACGCGCTGACCGGCACCACCGCCGGGCCGCTGGACTACGACAACTTCGGCGGCTACACGATCGAGGCGACGGACCTGGGCGCGCTCGACGACCGCGGGCCGGCCCGCGAGACCACCCGCAAGCAGTCGGCGGACGAGCTGTCGGTGGCCACGTACAACGTGGAGAACCTCTCGCCGAAGTCCGCGCAGGCCAAGTTCGACCGGCTGGCCGAGGCGCTGGTGAAGAACCTCGCCTCGCCCGACATCGTCGCCCTGGAGGAGGTCCAGGACGACAACGGAGCCACCAACGACTCGGTGGTGACCGCGGGCGCCACGCTCAAGAAGCTCACCGACGCCGTCAAGAAGGCGGGCGGCCCCGCCTACGAGTGGCGCCAGATCGACCCGGCCGACGACCAGGACGGCGGCCAGCCCGGCGGCAACATCCGCGTCGCGTTCCTCTACAACCCCGAGCGGGTCTCCTTCACGGACACGCCGGGCGGCGACGCGACGACGCCCGTCCGGGTCCAGGACAAGGGCGGCCGCGCGGCGCTCTCCGCCTCCCCCGGCCGCATCGACCCGGCCAACGCGGCCTGGAAGGACAGCCGCAAGCCGCTCGCCGGCCAGTTCTCCTTCCGCGGCAAGCCGGTCTTCGTGGTCGCCAACCACTTCAACTCCAAGGGCGGCGACCAGGGCCTGGACAGCCGCTTCCAGCCGCCGGCCCGCACCTCGGAGACGCAGCGCACCGCACAGGCCGAGGCGGTGCACGGCTTCGTCGAGGACGTGCTCGCCGTCGACCCGAAGGCCGCCGTGATCGTCGCGGGCGACCTGAACGACTACCAGTTCTCCCCGGCACTCAAGAAGCTCACCGCGGGCGGCGTCCTCACCGACCAGGTGAACCGGCTCCCCAAGGCCGAGCGCTACGGCTACGTCTACAACGGCAACTCCCAGGCGCTGGACCACATGCTCACCAGCCGCGCCCTGAACCGCGCCGACTACGACATCGTCCACCTCAACGCGGAGTTCGCCGACCAGGCGAGCGACCACGACCCGCAGGTAATACGCGTCAGGCCGTGAATCCGGGGTGCGGCGCGGGAACCTCTCCCGCGCCGCCCGCGGTCCCGGAATTCGGTACCGGCTCCTCCATCAGGTCCCGTACCAGCAGCGTCGCCCCCGCCACCGCGCCCGGCATCAGGACCACCGCGATGAACGGGACCAGGAACAGCAGCACGAGGGGGGTGCCGAACCCGACCGCGAGCCCCTTGCGGGTGCGCAGCAGGCGCAGGCGCTCACGGACGGGTATGCCGCGGCGCTGCATGGCCACGGAGGTCAGCTCGACGGCGAGGAAGAAGCCCGAGACGCAGAACCCGATCGCCGGGATCACGGTCTGGCCGATGACCGGCAGGAAGCCGAGGAGGAAGAAGAGGAGGCCGAAGGCAGCGGCGCGCAGCAGGACGTACACGCTGTCCTTGAGCGCGATCCATATCTCCGCCCAGAGCGAGCGGTCCGGCCCGTCCGGGCAGTCGCCCTCCGACTGCTCGACCTTCTCCGACAGCGATTCGTAGAACGGGTCGCCGATCAGCAGCGTCACGGCGGTGAAGGTGAGCACGGCCAGCAGCAGCCCACCGCCGAAGAGCAGGGCGACGAAGATCCCGCGCAGCAGCCCCTGCCAGGGCGAGCCCCAGTCATCGGCGAAGGGCGTCGCCCAGGCCGCGATGTCGTCCGTCCAGAAGGCGAAGACGGTCAGCACCGCGGCGTACAGCACCAGCGCGATGAGCGCGGGAATCAACCCGAACCCCCACCACCTGCCATGCTGTGCGACCCAGCGCTGCCCCTTCCCCAAGTACCCCACACCGGCTGCAAGATCACGCATAAGGCAACCCTAGCCGGTGCCACTGACAGCGACGGGCGGCCCGTACGGACCGCCCGTCGTCTGCCGTCACACGTCTCAGTTGTGGTGCAGCACGTCGTTCAGGCCGCCCCACTCCGCGTTGTTCGGGCGGGCCTCCACCACACCGGTGGTGGAGTTGCGGCGGAAGAGGATGTTGTCGGCGCCGGACAGCTCGGCGGCCTTCACGATCTGGCCGTCGGGCATCGTGACCCGCGTACCGGCGGTGATGTACAGACCCGCCTCGACCACGCACTCGTCGCCCAGCGCGATGCCCACACCGGCCTCCGCGCCGACCAGGCTGCGCTCGCCGATGCGGATGCGCTCCTTGCCGCCGCCGGAGAGGGTGCCCATCGTGGAGGCGCCGCCGCCGATGTCGGAGCCGTTGCCGACCACGACGCCCTGGCTGATCCGGCCCTCGACCATGGAGGTGCCGAGCGTGCCGGCGTTGAAGTTGACGAAGCCCTCGTGCATGACAGTGGTGCCGGCCGCGAGGTGCGCGCCCAGGCGGACCCGGTCGGCGTCGGCGATGCGCACGCCCGCCGGGGCGACGTAGTCCGTCATCCGCGGGAACTTGTCGACGCCGTACACGGCGAGGTGCAGACCCTCGGCGCGGGCATTCAGCCGCACGGTCTCGAGCTGGTCCACGGCGACCGGGCCGAGCGAGGTCCAGGCGACGTTGGCCATCAGGCCGAAGATGCCGTCCAGGTTCTGGCCGTTCGGCTGGACAAGGCGGTGGCTGAGCAGGTGCAGGCGCAGGTAGACGTCGTGCGTGTCCAGCGGCTTGTCGTCCAGGGAGGAGATGACCGTGCGCACGGCCACGATCTCCACGCCGCGGCGGGCGTCGGTGCCGAGCGCCTTGGGCGCGGCCTCGCCGAGGAGCTCGGCGGCGCGCTCGGCGGTCAGCCGCTCGGTCCCGGCCGGACCGGGCTCGGCGACGAGCTCGGGCGCCGGGAACCAGGTGTCAAGAACAGTACCGTCGGCGGTGACGGTGGCGAGCCCGGCGGCGACGGCGCCGGTCGTACGGGAGGAGGCTGCTGCTTCGGTCATGCGGAAAACCTAACCGGCGCGCCCCCGGCCTGGCGAACCGGTCTCAGCGGTCAGACGCGGGACCGTCCGGTAGCGGCTCGTCGCCGACGACCCGCGCCACCTCGGCCCGCACTTCGTCACGGTCGAACGGCCGGCCGGTGAGCAACGACTGCAGCAGCATCCCGTCGATC
This sequence comes from Streptomyces ochraceiscleroticus, assembly GCF_000720485.1. Classification (GTDB taxonomy): domain Bacteria; phylum Actinomycetota; class Actinomycetes; order Streptomycetales; family Streptomycetaceae; genus Streptomyces; species Streptomyces ochraceiscleroticus. Next base: position 12,579 of record NZ_JOAX01000034.1, read on the forward strand.
AGCGCGGAGAGCGTGCGGGCGGTGCCGGGCGAGTCGGTGTACCGGCCGAGCACGTCCAGCGTGCTGTCCAGCCACTCGGCGGCAACCGGGCTCAGTGCGGGCCGCCGCAGCGCCGCGAGATACAGCTCGTACTCCATCCGCACGCGGCCGCTGCGGCTCTCGTCCATGTACGCGGCCAGCAGGTCGGCGATCCGGTCCGCGAGCGGCGCGTCGCGCTCCAGGTACTCGGTCCAGCCCTCCACCGTGGTGCCCGCCTCACCGCACACCTGCCGCAACGCGGCCACCAGCAGGTCGTCCAGCGACGCGAAGTGATACGTGGTGGACCCCAGTGGCACATCCGCCTCGGCCGCCACCACACGATGGCTGAGCGCCCCGATGCCGCGCTCCTCGGCCACCCGGATCGCCGCGTCGATGATCCGCTGCCGTCGCTCGGGGTCGTACCGCCGCGCCATCAGTGCGCACCTCCCAGATTCAGCACCACCACGCCACCGATGATCAGCGCGATCCCGATCAGCCGCGCCGCGTTCGCCGCCTCCCCGAGGAAGAGCATCCCGATCGCCGCGATCACGGCGGTCCCGGCCCCCGACCAGATGGCGTACGTGGTCCCCACGCTCATCGTCTTCAGCGTCTGCGCGAGCAGCACGAAGGCGATCAGATACCCCGCCGCGGTCCCGAGCGAGGGCCACAGCCTGGTGAACCCGTCGCTGTACTTCATCGCGGTGGTGGCCAGCACCTCCACCAGTATCGCCGCACCAAGCGTCACATAGGCCATACGTACGAGCGTACACAACGATGCGTACGGGCGTACATAAACGGTGTCGGCTCCCGGGCTCAGTCCAGCAGCGTCTTCTTCGGCCGCAGCACGCAGAACTCGTTGCCCTCGGGGTCGGCGAGGACCGTCCAGGTGACGTTGGCGCCCTGGCCGACGTCCACCCGGCGGGCACCGAGGGCGAGGATGCGCGCGACCTCCGCCTCCTGGTCGTCGGGGGTGAGGTCGAGGTGGAGCCGGTTCTTGCCGGCCTTGGCCTCGGGGACGGGCAGGAAGACGATGCCGGGCAGCGCCTCGGCCGAGGCGCCGATGATCACCTCGTCCGCCTCCTCGAAGACGATCTGCCAGTCCAGGACGTCGGCCCAGAAGCGGGCCATGCGGTGCACGTCGTGCGCGTCGACGGCGATCTGGTACAGAGAAGAGGCCATGCCCGCCAGTGTGCCTGGCGGGCATGGCCTCTTCACGCAATGACGGTGGTGGTTCTCAGACGTTGAACCCCAGCGCGCGGAGCTGCTCGCGGCCGTCGTCGGTGATCTTGTCGGGGCCCCACGGGGGCATCCAGACCCAGTTGATCCGCAGCTCGTTGACGATGCCGTCCGTGGCGGACTTCGCCTGGTCCTCGATGACGTCGGTCAGCGGGCAGGCCGCCGAGGTGAGCGTCATGTCGATGGTGGCGATGTTGGCGTCGTCGATGTGGATGCCGTAGATCAGGCCGAGGTTGACGACGTCGATGCCCAGCTCGGGGTCGACGACGTCGTACAGGGCCTCGCGGACCTCTTCCTCGGTGGCCGGCTTGAGGGCCGCGGCGGGCGCCTCAGCGGTCTCCGCGGCGCTTGCGTTCTCGGTCATGCGGTCTTCGCCTCCTCGGAGAGGGCTTTGGCGGTCGCGTCCTTCCACGCCATCCAGCTCAGGAGGGCGCACTTGACGCGGGCGGGGTACTTGGAGACGCCGGCGAACGCGACCGCGTCCTCCAGCACCTCCTCCATGGCGTCATCGGGCTCGATCTGGCCCTTGGACTGCATCAGCTCCAGGAAGGTCTCCTGGATCCGCTGCGCCTCGCCGAGCTCCTTGCCGACCAGGAGTTCATTGAGGACGGACGCGCTGGCCTGGCTGATGGAGCAGCCCTGGCCCTCGTACGACACGTCTTCAATGGTCGCGCCGTCCAGGCGGACGCGCAGGGTGATCTCGTCACCGCAGGTCGGGTTGACGTGATGCACCTCGGCGTCGCCGTCCCGCAAGCCCCGGCCGTGCGGGTGCTTGTAGTGGTCCAGGATGACGTCCTGGTACATGGAATCCAGCTTCACGGGTCAGTCAGTCCTCGTCCTCATCCGAAGAAATTACGGACGTGCTCCAGGCCGGCGACCAGGGCGTCGACCTCGGCCGGGGTGGAGTACAGATAGAACGACGCTCGTGTCGTCGCAGGAATTCCGTACCGCAGGCAGACCGGGCGGGCGCAGTGGTGGCCGACGCGGACCGCGATGCCCTCCTCGTCGAGCACCTGCCCCACGTCGTGCGGGTGGATGTCACCGAGCGTGAAGGAGATCGCGGCGCCGCGGTCCTCGGCCGTGGTGGGGCCGATGATCCGCAGGTCGGGGACCTCCAGCAGCCGCTTCACGGCGTACTCGGTGAGCGCGTGCTCGTGCTCGGCGATCCGCTCCATGCCGATGGAGTTGAGGTAGTCCACCGCCGCGCCGAGGCCGACGGCCTGGGCGATCGGGGGCGTACCGGCCTCGAACTTGTGCGGCGCCGGGGCGTAGGTGGAGGAGCTCATCGAGACGGTCTCGATCATCTCGCCGCCACCGAGGAACGGCGGCAGGTCCTCCAGCAGCTCCTGGCGGCCCCACAGGACCCCGATGCCGGTCGGGCCGCACATCTTGTGGCCGGTGAAGGCCACGAAGTCGGCCTGGAGCGCCTGGACGTCCAGCGGCATGTGCGGCGCGGCCTGCGAGGCGTCGAAGACGACGAGCGCGCCGACGTCCTGCGCCTTGCGGACGATCGCCTCGACCGGGTTGACCGTGCCCATGAGGTTGGAGACCAGGGTCAGGGAGACGACCTTGGTCTTCTCCGTGATGATCTCGTCGATGTTGGAGAGGTCGAGCCGGCCGTCCTCGGTCAGCCCGAACCACTTCAGCTTCGCGCCCGTGCGCTGCGAGAGCAGCTGCCACGGCACGATGTTGGAGTGGTGCTCCATCTCCGTGATGACGATCTCGGTCTCGTGGTCCACGCGGTAGGGCTCATCCGCCCAGCCCAGCATGTTCGCGACGAGATTGAGCGACTCCGAGGCGTTCTTGGTGAAGATCACCTCGTCGCGGCTCGGTGCGTTGATGAACTCGGCGACCTTGTCGCGAGCACCTTCGTACAGCGCCGTGGCCTCCTCGGCGAGCACGTGCACGCCTCGGTGGACATTGGCGTTGTAGCGTTCGTAGTACTCGCTCAGCACGTCGATGACCTGGCTGGGCGTCTGCGAGGTCGCGGCGCTGTCCAGGTAGACGAGCTTCTTCCCTTCGTGGACCTCGCGGCCCAGGATCGGGAAGTCCTTACGGATCGCCTCTGTGTCGAGGAGGCCCGGCAGCTGTGTCACGCGGTAGCGCCACCCTTCACGTATGCCTCGTAGCCCTCGGCCTCCAGCTTGTCGGCCAGCTCGGCGCCGCCGGACTCGGCGATCCGGCCGTTGGCGAAGACGTGGACGAAGTCGGGCTTGATGTAGCGGAGAATCCGCGTGTAGTGGGTGATCAGCAGCGTGCCGACCTCACCGGACTCGCGGACCCGGTTGACGCCCTCGGAGACGATGCGCAGCGCGTCGACGTCCAGACCGGAGTCGGTCTCGTCGAGGATCGCGATCTTCGGCTTGAGGAGCTCCAGCTGGAGGATCTCGTGGCGCTTCTTCTCACCGCCGGAGAAGCCCTCGTTGACGTTGCGCTCGGCGAACGCCGGGTCCATGTTGAGGCGCTCCATGGCCTCCTTGACCTCCTTGACCCACAGCCGCAGCTTGGGGGCCTCGCCGCGGATCGCGGTGGCGGAGGTGCGCAGGAAGTTGGAGACGGAGACGCCGGGGACCTCGACCGGGTACTGCATGGCGAGGAAGACGCCGGCGCGGGCGCGCTCGTCGACGGACATCTCCAGGACGTCCTCGCCGTCGAGGGTGACGGTGCCGCCGGTGATCGTGTACTTGGGGTGACCCGCGAGGGAGTACGCGAGGGTGGACTTGCCGGAGCCGTTGGGGCCCATGATGGCGTGCGTCTCGCCCTGCTTCACGGTCAGGTCGACGCCCTTCAGGATCTCGCGCGGGCCGTTCTCGGCCTCGACGGAGACGTGCAGGTCGTGAATCTCAAGCGTTGCCATGGGGAACTCAGGACTCCTGGGTGACGGAGACGAGCACGTCGTCCCCTTCGATCTTTACGGGGTATACGGGGACGGGCTGCGTCGCGGGAAGGCCGGACGGCTTGCCGGTGCGGAGGTCGAAGCTGGAGCCGTGCAGCCAGCATTCGATGGAGCAGTCCTCCACCTCGCCCTCCGAGAGGGAGACGTTCGCGTGCGAGCAGATGTCGTTGATCGCGAACACCTCGCCCTCGGTACGGACGACCGAGACCGGGGTGCCGTCGAGCTCGACCCGCTTGGGGGTGTCTTCCTCGAGCTCGCTCAGCCCACAGGCTCGTACGAAGGTGGCGGTCATGCTACGGACGCCTCCAGCTCGGCATCGATCTTGGCGATGAGGCGCTCCTCGACGTCCGGCAGGCCGATCTGCTGGACCAGCTCGGCGAAGAAGCCGCGGACCACCAGGCGACGGGCCTCCTCGGCGGGGATGCCGCGGGCCATCAGGTAGAAGAGCTGCTCGTCGTCGAAGCGGCCGGTCGCCGAGGCGTGGCCCGCGCCGACGATCTCGCCGGTCTCGATCTCCAGGTTCGGCACCGAGTCCACCCGCGCGCCGTCCGTGAGGACGAGGTTGCGGTTGAGCTCATAGGTGTCCGTACCGGTGGCCGCGGCGCGGATGAGGACGTCGCCGATCCAGACGGCGTGCGCGTCCTGGCCCTGGAGGGCGCCCTTGTAGACGACGTTGGAGCGGCAGTTGGCCGCCTCGTGGTCGACGAAGAGGCGGTGCTCCTGGTGCTGGCCGTTGTCGGTGAAGTACAGGCCGTAGAACTCGGCCTCGCCACCAGGGGCGGCGTACGTCACGCGGGGGTTCAGCCGGACCAGGTCGCCGCCGAAGGTGACGACCACGGACTTGAAGGAGGCGTCCCGGCCGACCAGGGCGTTGTGCTGGCCGGCGTGGACCGCGGTGTCGTCCCAGTCCTGGACGGAGACGACGGTGAGCTTCGCGCCGTCGCCGAGGAGGTAGTCGACGTTGGCGGCGAGCGTGGCGTCACCGGTGTGGTCGATGACGACGACGGCCTCGGCGAAGGCTCCCAGCTCGATGACCTGGTGGCCGTAGGCGACCCCGCCCTCGCCGTGGACGGCGATGCGGATGGGCTCGCTGAGCACGGTCTCCTTGGGCACGGAGACCACGGAGGCCTTCTCGAAGGAGCTGTACGCCTGCGCCGCGACCCGGTCGATGGGCTTGCCGGCCTTGCCGACCCGCGCGTCGTCCCGGTCGGCGGTCTCGACCGTCACGCCCTCGGGCGCGTTGATCTCGACCGAGACGCCGCCGGTGGCGGTGGCGGTGCCGTCGTGGAGGCCCTTCAGGCGCTCCAGCGGCGTGAAGCGCCACTCCTCCTCGCGGCCGTGCGGCACCGGGAAGTCCGCCACGTCGTAGGACGGCGGGGCGCTCATCCGGGTGGCGACGGTGGACTCCGCGGCCACCGCGATCGAGCCCGAGGTGGTGGTACCCGCGGGGATGTTCTGAGCCTCAGCCATGGCTGTCGTAGTGCTCACTTTCTGGGTCAAGAAGTTTGCTGCGGACGGAGGGGGCCGGGCTGCCCGGCCCCCGGGGCGGTCGGTCAGCCGACCGAGCCCTCCATCTGCAGCTCGATCAGCCGGTTGAGCTCCAGCGCGTACTCCATGGGCAGCTCACGGGCGATCGGCTCGACGAAGCCGCGCACGATCATCGCCATGGCCTCGTCCTCGGAGAGGCCGCGCGCCATCAGGTAGAAGAGCTGGTCCTCGCTGACCTTGGAGACGGTCGCCTCGTGGCCCATGGACACGTCGTCCTCGCGGACGTCCACGTAGGGGTAGGTGTCCGAGCGGGAGATGGTGTCCACCAGCAGGGCGTCGCACAGCACGTTGGACTTGGAGCCCGCCGCGCCCTCGCCGATCTCGACCAGGCCGCGGTAGGAGGTCCGGCCACCGCCTCGCGCCACCGACTTGGAGACGATGTTGGAGGAGGTGTTCGGCGCCATGTGGACCATCTTGGAGCCGGCGTCCTGGTGCTGGCCCTCGCCCGCGAAGGCGATGGACAGCGTCTCGCCCTTGGCGTGCTCGCCCATCAGGTAGACGGCCGGGTACTTCATCGTCACCTTGGAGCCGAGGTTGCCGTCGACCCACTCCATGGTCGCGCCCTCGTAGGCCACGGCACGCTTGGTGACCAGGTTGTAGACGTTGTTCGACCAGTTCTGGATCGTCGTGTAGCGGCAGCGGCCGCCCTTCTTGACGATGATCTCCACGACGGCGGAGTGCAGCGAGTCCGACTTGTAGATCGGCGCCGTGCAGCCCTCGACGTAGTGGACGTAGGCGTCCTCGTCGACGATGATCAGCGTCCGCTCGAACTGGCCCATGTTCTCGGTGTTGATCCGGAAGTAGGCCTGCAGCGGGATGTCGACGTGCACGCCCGGGGGCACGTAGATGAACGAGCCGCCGGACCACACCGCGGTGTTCAGCGAGGCGAACTTGTTGTCACCCGCCGGGATCACCGTGCCGAAGTACTCCTTGAAGAGCTCCGGGTGCTCCTTGAGCGCGGTGTCGGTGTCCAGGAACAGGACGCCCTGCTCCTCCAGGTCCTCGCGGATCTGGTGGTAGACGACCTCGGACTCGTACTGCGCGGCGACACCGGCGACCAGGCGCTGCTTCTCCGCCTCCGGGATGCCGAGCTTGTCGTAGGTGTTCTTGATGTCCTCGGGCAGGTCCTCCCAGCTGGCGGCCTGCTGCTCCGTGGAGCGGACGAAGTACTTGATGTTGTCGAAGTCGATGCCGGAGAGGTCCGAGCCCCAGTTCGGCATGGGCTTCTTGTCGAAGAGCTTCAGGCCCTTGAGGCGAAGCTTGAGCATCCACTCCGGCTCGTTCTTCTTCGCCGAGATGTCGCGGACGACCTCCTCGGAGAGGCCGCGCTTGGCGGAAGCGCCGGCGACGTCGGAGTCGGCCCAGCCGTATTCGTAGTTGCCCAGACCCTCGAGCTCAGGGTGAGCAGTCTCCGTGGGGAGCGTCATGCGGGGTTCCTCCCGGCCGTGCTTGCAGATGCTGTGGTGGTCTTTGTGATGCGGTGGTCGGCCTTGCCGGTGGCCTTCGCCGCCCTGGGAGGGCCCTGGGCCTTGGGGGCGCCCTGGGCAGTCGCCTTGGGTACGAAGGTCGTGCAGACACCGTCGCCGTGGGCGATGGTGGCAAGACGCTGCACGTGGGTCCCGAGCAGGCGCGAGAAGACCTCGGTCTCCGCCTCGCACAGCTGAGGGAACTGCTCGGCCACATGGGCGACCGGGCAGTGGTGCTGGCAGAGCTGTTCACCTTGCTGCAGATGGGGGGCGCTGCGCGCCGTAGCAGCGTACCCGTCCGCGGTCAATGCCTTCGCAAGGGCCGCCGTGCGCTCCTCGGGCGACGCGGCCTCGACCGCCGAGCGGTACTCCGCCGCCTGGGCCTCCAGCCGGGCGCGGGCGAACTCCGCGACCGCGGCCTCGCCGCGCTCGCCGCCGCCCGCGGCCTGCGCGATCCAGCGCAGCGCGTCGGAGGCCAGGCTGTCGTATGCCTGGTCGAAGGCGTCCCGGCCGCAGTCGGTCAGCGCGAACGCCTTGGCGGGGCGGCCCCTGGAGCGTGTGCCGTACACCCGCTTCTCGCGGGGCTCCACGACACCCTCGGCCACGAGGGCGTCGAGATGGCGGCGGACGGCGGCCTGGGTCAGCTCCAGCCGGAGCGCCAGCTCGGCGGCGGTGGAGGGGCCATGGTCCAGAATGGAGCGCGCCACGCGATTCCGCGTGCCGTGCGCCTCGTCCTGGGCGGTGACCTGCGCAGAGGCGGAGGTCACCGGCCCGGCGGCCGGAGTGGCCGCGGGAACCTGTCGATCCTCGCTCGCGTATTTCACAACGACATTGTTGCGTAATTCTTCAGACCAGGACAAGCCTCACTGGTACACGGCCGTGGTGGCCTCTATCACTTAGGGGAACCTAAGTGCAAGGCCGCCGCGCGTCGGACACAAGGCCCGCCTCGCGTCGGGTACGCGGGAGCCCCCGTGGGAACCGAGGGGTGCGCCTTCGTAGACTGCGGGTCATGCGCAGCACCTCCCCGGGGGACGTCCCCCGGACCCCCGGGCGCGAGCCCGCCGTCGAGGTCACGGGCCTGGTCAAGCGGTACGGCAGCAAGACCGCCGTGGACGGCCTGGACCTCACCGTCGCCCGCGGCACCGTCACCGCCGTCCTCGGCCCGAACGGCGCCGGCAAGACCACCACCGTCGAGACCTGCGAGGGGTACCGCCGCGCCGACGCCGGCACCGTCCGCGTCCTCGGCCTGGACCCCGTCGCCGACGCCGCCGCGCTGCGCCCCCGTATCGGCGTGATGCTGCAGTCCGGCGGCGTGTACGCGGGCGCCCGCGCCGAGGAGATGCTGCGGCACACCGCGTCCCTGCACGCCCACCCCGTCGACGTGGACGTCCTGATCGAGCGCCTCGGCCTGGACTCCTGCGGCCGGACCACCTACCGGCGGCTCTCCGGCGGCCAGCAGCAGCGCCTTGCGCTCGCCATGGCCGTCGTCGGCCGCCCCGAGCTGGTCTTCCTGGACGAGCCGACCGCGGGCCTGGACCCGCAGGCCCGCCGCGCCACCTGGGACCTCGTGCGCGAGCTGCGTACGGACGGCGTCAGCGTCGTGCTGACCACGCACTTCATGGACGAGGCCGAGCAGCTCGCCGACGATGTCGCGATCATCGATGGCGGCCGGGTCATCGCCCAGGGGAGCCCCGAGACGCTGTGCAAGGGGGGCGCGGAGAACACGCTGCGCTTCACGGGGCGGCCGGGTCTGGACCTCGCCTCGCTCCTGAAGGCGCTGCCGGCCGGCTGCGCGGCGGCCGAGCTGACGCCCGGCGCGTACCGGGTCAACGGCACGATCGACCCGCAGCTGCTGGCCACCGTCACCTCTTGGTGCGCGCAGAACGGCGTGCTGCCGGACCGCATAGCGGTCGAGCGGCACACCCTGGAGGACGTCTTCCTGGAGCTCACAGGCAAGGAGCTGCGCGCATGAGTACGACCACGGGTGTCTTCACCCCGAAGCCGGGCGCGGCGCCGCTGTCCCGGATGATCCGCGCGCAGGCCCTCCTCGAGACGAAGATGCTGCTGCGCAATGGGGAGCAGCTCCTGCTGACCGTCGTCATCCCGACGCTGCTGCTGGTGCTGTTCTCCGCCGTCGACATCGTGGACACAGGGTCCGGCAAGGCCGTCGACTTCCTCGCCCCCGGCATCCTCGCGCTCGCCGTGATGTCCACCGCCTTCACCGGGCAGGCCATCGCCACCGGATTCGAGCGGCGCTACGGAGTGCTCAAGCGGCTCGGCGCCTCGCCGCTCCCCCGCTGGGCGCTGATGACCGCCAAGACCTGCTCCGTGCTGGTCACGGAGGTCCTGCAGATCGTGCTGCTGACCGTGGTCGCCTTCGCGCTGGGCTGGTCGCCGCACGGCAATCCCGTCTGGGTCGTGCTGCTGCTGATTCTCGGTACCGCGGCCTTCTCCGGGCTCGGCCTCCTCATGGCCGGCACGCTCAAGGCCGAGGCCACGCTCGCCGCGGCCAACCTGGTCTTCCTGCTCCTTCTGGTCGGCGGCGGCGTCATCGTCCCGCTGGAGAAGTTCCCCGGCGCCCTGCAGTCCGTACTGGAGCTGCTGCCGATCTCGGCGCTCTCGGACGGGCTGCGCGACGTCCTCCAGCACGGCCGGGGGCTCCCCCTGGCCGACCTCGGCATCCTCGCGGTCTGGACGGTACTGGGGCTGGGCGCGGCGGCGCGGTTCTTCCGCTGGGAGTGACCCGGGCGACGTCCCCGGACACGCCGCGTGCCCCTGGGGACACGGTACGCACCGTTTCGCACCCCTCGTGAAAAGGCGCACAAGCCGCCGCCTACGATGAGCCCGTGCCGAATTCGCTGAATCCCCTGGAGCAGATCGCCCGTCGCTGGCAGCCGTCGGCTGCCTTCGTGCGACGTGCCGCGCTCGCCACGGTCGTCATGGCCGTCGTCATCGTCGTGACCGGCGGCGCGGTCCGGCTCACCCAGTCGGGTCTGGGCTGCTCCACGTGGCCGCAGTGCACCCCCGGCAGCCTCACGCCGACCCACGAGATGGGCATCAACGGCATCATCGAGTTCGGCAACCGCCTGCTCACCTACGTGCTGTGCGCGGTCGTCGGCCTCTTCATCATCGCCGCCCGCGCCCGGCACCCCCGGCGCCGCTCGCTCACCCGGCTCGGCTGGGCGCAGTTCTGGGTGGTCATGGGCAATGCCGTGGTCGGCGGCATCACCGTGCTGACCGGCCTGAACCCGTACATCGTCAGCGCGCACTTCCTGGTGTCGACGGCGCTGCTCACGGTGGCGGTGGTCTCGTGGCGGCGGGCGTCCGAGGGCGACGCGGAGCCGCGGGACCTGGTCGCCCGGCCGGTCCGCCAGCTCTCCTGGCTGCTGGTGCTGGCCACCGCGGCGCTCACCCTGATCGGCACGGTCGTCACGGGCGCCGGCCCGCACGCGGGTGACGCGCGCAAGGTGCACCGAATCCCGCTGGACTGGCAGGAGATCACCCAGCTCCACGTGGACTTCGTGTACATCGTGGTCGGCCTGAGCATCGCCCTGTGGTTCACGCTGCGTGCGGTCAAGGCGCCCGCGGCGCCGCGCCGGATGCTCCTGGAGCTCTTCGGCTGCCTCGCGTTCCAGGGCGTCATCGGCTACGTGCAGTACTTCACCCACCTGCCCGAGCTGGTCGTGGGCATCCACATGCTCGGCTCGACGCTGGTGTGGATCTGTGTGCTGCGGGTCTTCCTCTCGCTGCGCGAGCGCGGCCCGCTGACGGCCGTTCCGGCCCCCGCCGGGGCCCAGGAGCCCACCGACGCCCCCAAGGCCGCCACGACGGCCTGAGGCGCCTTCCCGCGCCTTTCACGCAAAGCCCGTCGGCTTCACACGACATGAGCCCGCCGGCACGGTCCGAGGACCGTGCCGGCGGGCTCATTGCATACGGCGGCTGCCGTCAGTCGTACCGTCAGTCGTTGGACGGTCCGCCCACCTGGAGGCCGGCCATCCGCGACCACTCGTAGCGGCCGGTGCGCACCTTGGCGGCCAGCTCGCCGTCGAAGTCGTCGTGCAGGGTGATGCCCGCCTTCTCGGCGCCCTTCTTGGCGGCCTCGTACGAGCGGGCGACGAGGTTGCCCCACTCACCGTTGGCGCCGACCAGGGCGACCCGGGTGCGGCCCCGTCCTATGTGGGCCAGCTGGCCCTCGGCGCTGCCGCCGTGGCTCCTGGCGAAAGCCTGCATCTCCCGGGCGAGCTTGGCGGCCTGCTTCTCGGAGCGCTTGTCCAGCCGCTCGTCCGCCTGCGTGGTCTCTGACATGGCCGCATGCTACCGATCGGTAAGCGCCGCACGGAAGAAGGCCGCCGTGACCTCCCGTATGGGATCGGTCACGACGGCCTCTCAGGGGCGCCCTCGTCCGCGGGCCGCGCGAAAGCGTGTCAGCGCAGGAAGGGATCGACCGCGACGGCCACGAAGAGCAGCGACACGTACGTGATCGACCAGTGGAAGAGCCGCATCTCCTTGAGCTTGGCGCCCGTGATCTCGGCCTTGGCGCGGGCCTGCAGGCCGTGCGCCTCCTTCAGCCAGAAGGCACCGCACAGGACCGCGACCACCGTGTAGAACCAGCCGGTGTAGCCCAGCGGCTGCAGCAGCAGCGACACGCCGACCATCACCCAGCTGTAGAGCACGATCTGCCGCGCGACCACCTTGTTCGAGGCGAGGACCGGGAGCATCGGCACGCCGACGCGCGCGTAGTCCTCCTTCACCTTCATGGACAGCGGCCAGTAGTGCGGCGGCGTCCAGAAGAACATCACCAGGAAGAGGATGACCGGCGCCCAGGACATCGAGTTGGTCACGGACGACCAGCCGATGAGGACCGGCAGGCAGCCGGCGATGCCGCCCCAGACGATGTTCTGCGAGGTGCGGCGCTTCAGGATCATCGTGTAGACGACCACGTAGAAGAGCAGCGCGCCCAGGGAGAGCCATGCGGACAGCCAGTTGACGGTCAGTCCGAAGAGGAGCGTGGAGATCACCGCGAGCGAGACGCCGAAGACCAGGCACTCGCGCGGGCTGACCATCCCGGTGACCAGTGGACGCTGCGACGTGCGGTCCATCAGCGCGTCGATGTCGCGGTCGATGTACATGTTGAGCGCGTTGGCGCCGCCGGCCGAGAGGTAGCCGCCCACGCAGGTGAGGAGCACCAGCGTCAGGTCGGGCACGCCCTGTTCGGCGAGGAACATCACCGGAACAGTGGTGATGAGCAGCAGCTCAATGATCCGCGGCTTGGTGAGCGCCACGAATGCCTTGAGCCGGGCCCCGAACGGCCGGTCGCCGGAACCGGAACTCCCTGCGCTCGCAGAGAGCGCCCCCGCAGGACGGGATTCGACGGCCGTCACGCACACCCCTGAAGTAACTTCTGCGGCTTGCGCCGCGGAGATAAGGCCAGCAAGCACATTCGGGCAGTGAAGGCCCGGTGAAGACTTGCGCGTACCACGCCACTCTAGACGTTGGGGATAGCGCGATCTTCGCGGGGGTGGGTTCGTGTTGGCGCAGCGCGGGCCGGAAGGAATCACACCCGAGTGCCCGGACACGCGGACGTTCAGCGGGCGAAAGGGGGCACCGGACGGCAGTCTGAACCCAGCGTCGACACCCGGTGTCTCCTGGGCGTTCACCTGCTCATTCGGGCGCTCGTTCGGGGTCCTGAAAACTCATGTGTTGCAGGTGACGGCAAGCGGGGTTCCGGCGGAAAAATGCGGCTCCCGCGAAGGTAGGCTCGACAGCGTCCGAGGGCATTTCCGACCCCCGGCATTCGACATGTGGAGAGGAGCCCTGACCCAGGGTGAGCACCAAGCCGACCACCACAGGTCTTGAGTGGACCGATCTGGACCAGCGGGCTGTCGATACCGTCCGCGTTCTGGCCATGGATTCCGTGCAGAAGGTCGGTAACGGCCACCCGGGCACGGCCATGAGCCTCGCTCCTGCCGCCTACACCCTTTTCCAGAAGGTCATGCGGCACGACCCCGCCGACCCGGACTGGACCGGCCGTGACCGGTTCGTGCTGTCCGCCGGCCACTCGTCCCTGACCCTCTACATCCAGCTCTACCTCGCCGGTTTCGGCCTGGAGCTGGAGGACCTGATGGCCTTCCGCACCTGGGGTTCCAAGACCCCGGGCCACCCGGAGTACGGCCACACCGTGGGTGTCGAGACCACCACCGGCCCCCTGGGCCAGGGCGTGGCCAACGCAGTGGGCATGGCGATGGCCGCCCGGTACGAGCGCGGCCTGTTCGACCCGGACGCCGCCCCCGGCACCTCGCCGTTCGACCACCACATCTACGCCATCGCCGGCGACGGCTGCCTCCAGGAGGGCATCTCCGCCGAGGCGTCGTCCATGGCCGGGCACCAGAAGCTCGGCAACCTGATCATGCTGTGGGACGACAACCACATCTCGATCGAGGGCGACACCGAGACCGCCATCTCCGAAGACACCGTCAAGCGGTACGAGGCGTACGGCTGGCACGTCCAGCGCGTGGAGCCCAAGGAGAACGGCGACCTCGACCCCGAGGCGCTGTACGCGGCGATCGAGGCGGCCAAGGCCGAGACCGAGCGCCCGTCCTTCATCGCGATGCGCTCGATCATCGCCTGGCCGGCCCCCAACGCCCAGAACACCGAGGCCGCGCACGGCTCGGCGCTCGGCGGCGAGGAGGTCGCGGCCACCAAGCGCGTCCTCGGCTTCGACTCCGAGAAGGACTTCGAGGTCGCCGACGACGTCCTGTCGCACACCCGTGCGCTGCAGGACCGCGCCCGTGACGCCAAGACCGAGTGGGAGAAGTCCTTCGGCGAGTGGCGGACCGCCAACCCCGAGCGCGCGCAGGAGTTCGAGCGCATCCGCGCCGGCAAGCTGCCGGCCGGCTGGGAGGAGCAGCTCCCCTGCTTCGAGACCGGCAAGGCGGTGGCCACCCGTGCCGCCTCCGGCAAGGTCCTGCAGGCGCTGGGCGGCGTGATCCCCGAGCTGTGGGGCGGCTCCGCCGACCTCGCCGGCTCGAACAACACCACCATCGACAAGAACTCCTCGTTCCTGCCGGTGGGCAACCCGCTGCCGGAGGCCGACCCGTACGGCCGCACGATCCACTACGGCATCCGCGAGCACTCCATGGCCGCGGAGATGAACGGCATCGCGCTGCACGGCAACACCCGCATCTACGGCGGCACCTTCCTGGTGTTCTCCGACTACATGCGCAACGCCGTGCGCCTGTCGGCCCTGATGCACCTGCCGGTCACCTACGTGTGGACGCACGACTCGATCGGTCTCGGCGAGGACGGCCCGACCCACCAGCCGGTGGAGCACCTGGCCTCGCTGCGCGCCATCCCCGGCCTCAACGTCGTCCGCCCGGCGGACGCCAACGAGACCGCGCTGGCCTGGGCCGAGATCAACAAGCGCTGGACCAAGGAGTACGGCAAGGGCGCCCCGCACGGCCTGGCGCTGACCCGCCAGGGCGTGCCGACGTACGAGCCCAACGCCGAGGGTGTCGCCAAGGGCGGTTACGTCCTGTTCGACGCCGAAGCAGCCGACGGGCAGAGCGCAGAGCCGCAGGCGGTGCTGATCGCCACCGGCTCCGAGGTGCACCTCGCGGTCGAGGCGCGTGAGCAGCTGCAGGCCGCGGGCGTTCCGACGCGCGTCGTCTCGATGCCGTGCGTGGAGTGGTTCGAGGAGCAGGACCAGGCGTACAAGGACAGCGTCCTGCCGCCGGCCGTCAAGGCCCGGGTCGCCGTCGAGGCGGGCATCGGCCTGACCTGGCACAAGTACGTGGGCGACGCCGGCCGCATCGTCTCGCTGGAGCACTTCGGTGCCTCCGCGGACGGCAAGGTCCTCTTCCGCGAGTTCGGCTTCACGCCCGAGAACGTGGCCGCCGCCGCGCGGGAATCGATCGACGCCGCCGCGCGCTGACGCCCATAGACGACAAGTAGGAGATGCAATTCCCATGACAGACGCACTCAAGCGCCTTTCCGACGAAGGCGTTGCGATCTGGCTGGACGACCTGTCGCGCAAGCGCATCACGTCCGGCAACCTCGCCGAGCTGATCGACCAGAGCCACGTGGTGGGTGTCACCACCAACCCGTCGATCTTCCAGAAGGCGATCTCCTCGGGTGAGGGCTACGAGCAGCAGGTCTCCGACCTCGCGGCCCGCAAGGTCACCGTCGAGGAAGCCATCCGCATGATCACCACCGCGGACGTCCGCGACGCGGCCGACATCCTGCGGCCGGTCTTCGACGCCACCGACGGCCAGGACGGCCGGGTCTCCATCGAGGTCGACCCGCGCCTGGCGCACAACACCAAGGCGACCGTCGCCGAGGCCAAGCAGCTGGCCTGGCTGGTGGACCGCCCGAACACGCTCATCAAGATCCCGGCGACCAAGGCGGGCCTGCCCGCGATCACCGAGGTCATCGGCAAGGGCATCAGCGTCAACGTCACGCTGATCTTCTCGCTGGAGCGCTACCGCGAGGTCATGGACGCCTACATCGCGGGTCTGGAGAAGGCCAAGTCCCTGGGCCTTGAGCTGGGCAAGATCCACTCCGTCGCGTCCTTCTTCGTGTCCCGCGTGGACACCGAGATCGACAAGCGTCTGGACGGCATCGGCACCGACGAGGCCAAGGCCCTCAAGGGCAAGTCGGCGCTCGCCAACGCCCGGCTGGCCTACCAGGCGTACGAGGAGGTCTTCTCCTCCGACCGCTGGGCCGCCCTGGAGAAGGCCGGCGCCAACAAGCAGCGGCCGCTGTGGGCCTCCACCGGCGTCAAGGACCCCGAGCTCAAGGACACCCTGTACGTCGAGCAGCTGGTCGCGCCGAACACGGTCAACACCATGCCGGAGGCCACCCTGGAGGCCACCGCGGACCACGGCGAGATCACGGGTGACACCGTGAGCGGCGGGTACCAGGAGGCTCAGGCCGACATCGACGCGCTCGCGAAGGTGGGCGTCTCGTACGACGAGGTCGTCCAGCTCCTGGAGGACGAGGGCGTCGACAAGTTCGAGTCGGCCTGGAACGACCTGCTCAAGTCGACCGAGGCGGAGCTGAAGCGCCTCGCTCCTTCGGAGGGCTGAGACTCTTGTCAAGCAGCAATCCGCTGCGTGACGCCGCGGACCGACGGCTCCCGCGTATCGCGGGGCCGTCGGGCCTCGTCATCTTCGGCGTCACGGGCGATTTGTCACGTAAAAAGCTGATGCCCGCCGTTTACGACCTCGCCAACCGCGGCCTCCTCCCGCCGGGCTTCTCGCTCATCGGCTTCGCCCGCCGCGACTGGGAGAACGAGGACTTCGCCCAGGTCGTGCACGACGCGGTCAAGGAACACTCGCGCACCCCCTTCCGCGAGGAGGTCTGGCAGCAGCTCAGCCAGGGCATGCGCTTCGTCCAGGGCAACTTCGACGACGACGCGGCCTTCGAGCAGCTCAAGTCCACGATCCAGGACCTGGACAAGGCGCAGGGCACCGGCGGCAACTTCGCCTTCTACCTGTCCGTGCCGCCCAAGTTCTTCCCCACCGTCGTCCAGCAGCTCAAGAACCACGGGCTGGCCGACCAGAAGGACGGCTCCTGGCGCCGCGCGGTCATCGAGAAGCCCTTCGGCCACGACCTGGAGAGCGCCCGCGAGCTCAACCAGGTCGTCCACGAGGTCTTCCCGCCCGAGTCGGTCTTCCGGATCGACCACTACCTCGGCAAGGAGACGGTCCAGAACATCCTGGCGCTGCGCTTCGCCAACACGATGTTCGAGCCCCTGTGGAACCGCTCCTACGTGGACCACGTGCAGATCACGATGGCCGAGGACATCGGCATCGGCGGCCGGGCCGGGTACTACGACGGCATCGGCGCCGCGCGTGACGTGATCCAGAACCACCTCCTCCAGCTCCTCGCGCTGACCGCCATGGAGGAGCCCGCCTCCTTCGACGCGGACGCGCTGGTCGCGGAGAAGGCCAAGGTCCTCGGCGCCGTCCGGCTGCCCAAGGACCTGGGCAAGGAGACGGTGCGCGCGCAGTACGCGGAAGGCTGGCAGGGCGGCGAGCAGGCCGTCGGCTACCTCCAGGAAGAGGGCATCGACCCCCAGTCGAAGACCGACACCTACGCCGCGATCAAGCTGGGCATCGACAACCGCCGCTGGGCGGGCGTGCCCTTCTACCTGCGCACCGGCAAGCGCCTGGGCCGCCGCGTCACCGAGATCGCGGTCGTCTTCCAGCGCGCCCCGCACTCCCCCTTCGACCACACCGCCACCGAGGAGCTGGGGCAGAACGCCCTGGTCATCCGCGTGCAGCCGGACGAAGGCGTGACGGTCCGGTTCGGCTCGAAGGTCCCGGGTACCTCGATGGAGGTGCGGGACGTGTCGATGGACTTCGCGTACGGCGAGTCCTTCACGGAGTCCAGCCCCGAGGCGTACGAGCGCCTGATCCTGGACGTCCTCCTCGGCGACGCCAACCTCTTCCCGCGCACGGAGGAGGTCGAGCTGTCCTGGAAGATCCTCGACCCGATCGAGCAGTACTGGGACAAGCACGGCAAGCCCGCGCAGTACCCGGCGGGTACCTGGGGGCCCGTCGAGGCGGACGAAATGCTCGCACGAGACGGACGGAGCTGGCGTCGGCCATGAAGATCGATCTCACCGAAACCACGGCCAGCAAGATCAACAAGGCGCTGGTGCAGGGTCGCCGTGCCATCGGCACGCCGGCCGTCGGCATGGTGCTCACCCTCGTCATCGTCACGGACGAGGAGAACGCCTACGACGCGGTCAGGGCCGCCAACAACGCCTCGCGCGAGCACCCCTCGCGCACCCTGGTCGTCATCAAGCGCGCCAGCCGATCCCCGCGGGACCGCGCCAAGCCGCGCCTCGACGCCGAGGTCCGGGTCGGCGCGGACGCCGGCACGGGCGAGACGGTCGTCCTGCGGCTGCACGGCGAGGCCATCAACCACGCCCAGTCCGTCGTGCTGCCGCTGCTGCTGCCGGACGCCCCCGTGGTGGTCTGGTGGCCGGTCGGCGGCCCGACCGACCCGGCCAACGACCCGCTCGGGTCGCTCGCCCAGCGCCGCGTCACCGACACCTACGCCACCGAGCAGCCGGTCCGGGAACTGACCGCGCGCGCCGCGGCGTACACCCCCGGCGACACCGACCTGGCCTGGACCCGCATCACGCCCTGGCGCTCGATGCTGGCCGCCGCGCTCGACCAGCAGCCGAGCGAGGTCACCTCGGTCACGGTCGAGGGCGAGGAGTTCAATCCGAGCTGCGAGCTGCTGGCCATGTGGCTCGCGGACCGGCTGCACGTCCCCGTCGAGCGGACGCTCTCCGCGGGCCCCGGCCTCACGGCCGTCCGCATGGAGACCAAGAACGGTCCGATCGTGCTGGACCGCCCGGACGGCGCGATGGCCACGCTGTGCATGACCGGCCAGCCGGACCGTGCGGTGGCGCTGCAGCGGCGGGAGACCGCCGAGCTGCTCGCCGAGGAGCTGCGCCGGCTGGACCCGGACGACACCTACGCGTCCGCGCTGAAGTACGGCGTGGAGCGCCTGGGGTCGTACAAGGACGCCCAGCCCGGTGTCTCGGCCAAGACCGCCGAGGCCGCCGAGCAGGAGGCCGAGGCCGAGCCGCAGTCCGCCGAGGACGCCCCCAAGGGGAAGGCCGCGGCCAAGAAGGCGCCCGCGAAGAAGGCGGCCGCCAAGTGAGTGCGCCGCAGGTCGTCGTCCACCGCGACAAGGAACTGATGGCCAAGGCCGCCGCGGCCCGGCTGATCACGAAGATCGTGGACGCCCAGGCGGCGCGTGGCTCCGCCTCCGTCGTCCTGACCGGCGGCCGCAACGGCAACGGCCTGCTCGCCGCCCTCGCCGAGTCCCCCGCGCGGGACGCGGTGGACTGGTCCCGGCTGGACCTGTGGTGGGGCGACGAGCGGTTCCTGCCCGAGGGCGACCCGGAGCGCAACCACACCCAGGCCCGTGAGGCGCTGCTGGACAGCGTCCCGGTGGACCCGGCGCGGGTGCACGTGATGGCGCCGTCCGACGGCGGGTACGGCAACGACGCGGACGCTGCGGCGGAGGCGTACGCCGCTGCCCTGGCCGCGGCAGCCGGACCGGAGGACCACGGGCCCGTCCCGTCCTTCGACGTCCTCCTGCTGGGTGTCGGCCCGGACACCCACGTCGCCTCGCTCTTCCCGGAGCACCCGGCCGCGCGGGAGACCGAGCGGACGGTGGTCGGCGTGCACGGCGCGCCCAAGCCGCCGCCCACCCGGATCTCGCTGACCCTGCCCGCGATCCGCGCGGCGCGGGAGGTCTGGCTGCTCGCGGCGGGCGAGGACAAGGCGAACGCGGCCGCGATGGCCCTCTCCGGCGCGGGCGAGATACAGGCGCCCGCGGCGGGCGCGTACGGCCGCAGCCGTACGCTCTGGCTGCTGGACGAGGCGGCCGCCTCCCAGCTGCCGCGCGGGCTGTACCCGCCGGCCTCGGCCTGACGGGTCCGCCGCACGACGAACGGCCCGGCTCCCACGGTGCTCACCGTGGGAGCCGGGCCGTCGTCGTGTCCGGGGCCCGGACGGCCGCTCAGCGGCTCACGACGCGCGCTCCCGCTCCTGGCGCACCATGGCGTTGGCCATCCGCGCCGGGTCCTGGAGGTCGCCCACCGCGACGCCGTCGACGTCCTCGTCGAGGGTGTTGTACGGGCCGAGGCCGACGTCCTTGTCGCCCTTGTCGCCCTGCACCGCTTCCAGGTGCCGGGCGGTCACCTCCTGCTGCTTGGCCGCGGGCTGGTCCACCAGCCACTCGCGGTTCTCCGGGGTCAGCAGGTTCAGAAAGCTCGTGAGCGCGTCTTCGTGCACCGGGATCAGCGCCCCCGCATCGTGCGGTAGGTGGCGACCAGCGACTTCGTCGAGGCGTCCAGGCCCTCGACCTCGGCGCCCTCGGTCAGCGCGGGCTCCACGCGCTTGGCGAGGACCTTGCCGAGCTCCACGCCCCACTGGTCGAAGGAGTCGATGTTCCAGACCGCGCCCTGGACGAACACCTTGTGCTCGTAGAGGGCGATGAGCTGGCCCAGCACGGACGGGCTGAGCTCCTTGGCCAGGATGGTCGTGGAGGGGCGGTTGCCCTTGAAGGTCTTGTGCGTCACCAGTTCCTCGGGCACGCCCTCGGCGCGCACCTGCTCCGGCGTCTTGCCGAAGGCCAGCGCCTGGCCCTGCGCGAAGAGGTTGGCCATCAGCAGGTCGTGCTGGGCGACCAGACCGGGCTGGAGGTCCTCGACCGGCTGTGCGAAGCCGATGAAGTCGGCCGGGATCATCTTCGTGCCCTGGTGCAGGAGCTGGTAGTACGCGTGCTGGCCGTTCGTGCCGGGCGTGCCCCAGACCACCGGACCGGTCTGCCAGGACACCTCCTCGCCGTCCCGGCCCACGTACTTGCCGTTGGACTCCATGTCGAGCTGCTGGAGGTACGCGGTGAACTTGGAGAGGTAGTGGCTGTACGGCAGGACCGCGTGCGACTGCGCGTCCCAGAAGTTGCCGTACCAGACGCCGAGCAGGCCGAGCAGCAGCGGCGCGTTCTCCTCGGGCGGCGCGCAGCGGAAGTGCTCGTCGACGAGGTGGAAGCCGGCCAGCATCTCGCGGAAGTGCTCCGGGCCGATCGCGATCATCAGCGAGAGGCCGATGGCCGAGTCGTAGGAGTAACGGCCGCCGACCCAGTCCCAGAACTCGAACATGTTCGCCGTGTCGATGCCGAACTCCGACACCTTCTCGGCGTTGGTCGACAGCGCCACGAAGTGCTTGGCGACCGCCTCGTCACCGGCCCGCAGGCCGGTCAGCAGCCAGTCGCGGGCCGAGGTGGCGTTGGTGATCGTCTCGATGGTGGTGAACGTCTTCGAGGCGATGATGAAGAGCGTCTCGGCCGGGTCCAGGTCGCGCACGGCCTCGTGCAGGTCCGCGCCGTCGACGTTGGAGACGAACCGGAACTGCATGTCGCGGTCGGAGTACGCGCGCAGCGCCTCGTACGCCATCGCCGGACCCAGGTCCGAGCCGCCGATGCCGACGTTGACGACGGTCTTGATGCGCTTGCCGGTGTGGCCCTTCCAATCGCCGGAGCGGACCCGGTCGGCGAACGTGGACATCCTCGTGAGGACGTGCTGCACGGCCGGGACGACGTTCTCGCCGTCGACCTCGATGTCGGCCGAGCCGGGCGCGCGCAGCGCGGTGTGCAGCACCGCGCGGTTCTCGGTGATATTGATCTTCTCGCCGCGGAACATGGCGTCCCGCAGCTCGGTGACCTTCGTCGCGGCGGCCAGCTCGCGCAGCAGCCGCAGCGTCTCGTCGGTCACCAGGTGCTTGGAGTAGTCCAGGTGCAGGTCACCGACCTGGAGCGTGTACCGCTCCGCCCGGCCCGGGTCCTGCTCGAACAGCTCTCGCAGATGCGTGCTCGCGAGCTGTTCGCGGTGCTTCCCCAGGGCCGCCCACTCGGACGTCTGGTCGAGCCTGCTGCGGCCATCTGCGTTCATCTCGGACATCAGCCTTCTTTGGTCTCGTATCGGCCCCGCCACCCCCCAACCTAATTGATCAGGCGACGAGATGAGATGTCCGCCCGCTGTCGAACGGCTGACACGAATGTGTCCGTACCGGATTCACCTGCGAAGCCACTCGAACAGCGGAACGCGAGCGGCCCGGCAGGAAGGCCGAAACCTTCCGGCCGGGCCGGTGCACACTCTTCTCCTCCGCCGGACGCGGGTGTTCGGCGCCGCCGGGGCCGCGTCCTCAGATCTCGCCGCGGAGCTTGGCGAGCGCCTCCGCGAGAATCGCCTCGCCGTCCGCGTCCGTCCGGCGCTCCCGTACGTACGCCAGGTGCGTCTTGTACGGCTCGGTGCGCGGCGGGTCCGGCGGGTTGTCCCGGTCCTTGCCTGCGGGGAAGCCACAGCGCGGGCAGTCCCAAGTGTCAGGAATCTGCGCGTCGCCGGCGAAGCTGGGCTGTGTCTCGTGCCCGTTGGAGCACCAGAAGGAGATGCGGATGCGAGGCGCGGACTCGCCCCGCTCGGCCTCCCCCATCGGCCCCGCCCCGACCCGACTTCCTCGGATCGCGTTGCCACTTGCCACGGTCGTAACTCCCTGCGTCATGGTGCTGCGAAGCCTCGATGGGAGCCTCCGCTGCGGGCGCCCAGTCTACGTAAGGCCCAACGCGCGTCCAGTGACAGGAGTTACCCGGCCACGGAAGGACGCCGCACTCATGATAAGCCGCGCCCCCGACACAGTGTCAGCTCTCTAGCTGTCCAGCTTCATCAGGATGCCGAGGACGACGATGCAGGCGAACCAGAGCAGGCCGACGACGATGGTGATGCGGTCGAGGTTCCGCTCGGCGACGGAGGAACCGCCGACCGAGGACTGCATACCGCCACCGAACATGTCGGACAGGCCGCCGCCCTTCCCCTTGTGCATGAGCACCAGCATCATCAGCAGCGCGCTGAAGACGATGAGGGCGATCGAGAATCCCATGACCACTGGTGGACCAACTCTCTAGGACTGGCGGACGGAAGGACAAGCGGATCAAACGGTGTGGGGCCGGGGCGGCGTCGTGTGACACCGGGACCCGGCCCCGACAGCCTACGACGGGCCGGGCCCGTCGTCATAGCTGCTGCTCACGGTGGTACGGAGCGCAGCGTGACCGCTACTGGTCGCGGAATCGAACGATCTTGACGAACTCGTCGGCGTCCAGCGCGGCGCCGCCGATCAGCGCGCCGTCGACGTCCGGCTGCGCCATGATCGCCGCGACGTTCCCGGACTTCACCGAGCCGCCGTACTGGATGCGCACCTTGTCGGCGAGCTCCTGGCTGTACAGCTCCGCGAGGCGGCGGCGGATCGCACCGCAGACCTCCTGGGCGTCCTCCGGGGTGGCGACCTCGCCGGTGCCGATGGCCCACACCGGCTCGTACGCGATCACGATGGTCTCGGCCTGCTCGGCCGGGACGTCCTGCAGCGCGCCGTCGACCTGGGCGAGGGTGTGCGTGACCTGGTTGCCCGCCTTGCGGACGTCCAGGCCCTCACCGACGCACAGGATCGGCGTGATGCCGTGCTTGAAGGCGGCCTTGACCTTGGCGTTGCAGACCGCCTCGTCCTCGCCGTGGTACTGGCGGCGCTCGCTGTGGCCGATGGCCACGTACGCGCACTTCAGCTTGGCGAGCATCGGGCCGGAGACCTCACCGGTGAAGGCACCGGAGTCGTGCGCCGAGATGTCCTGGGCGCCGTACTTGATCTTCAGCTTGTCGCCGTCGACCAGGGTCTGCACCGAGCGGATGTCGGTGAAGGGCGGCAGGACCGCGACCTCGACGGCCTCGTAGTCCTTGTCGGCGAGCGCGAAGGCGAGCTTCTGGACGTGGGCGATGGCCTCGAGGTGGTTGAGGTTCATCTTCCAGTTGCCCGCCATCAGCGGGGTACGGCTACTCACGTTTGTTCAGTCCTCCAGAGCGGCGAGGCCGGGGAGCGTCTTGCCTTCGAGGTATTCGAGGCTGGCGCCACCACCGGTCGAGATGTGGCCGAAAGCATTCTCGTCGAAACCGAGCAGGCGTACGGCAGCGGCCGAGTCCCCGCCGCCGACGACGGTGAAGGCTTCCGAGTCGAGCAGCCCCTGCGCGACGGCCTTGGTGCCGTTCGCGTAGTCCGGGTGCTCGAAGACACCCATCGGGCCGTTCCAGAAGATGGTGGCCGCGTCCTTGAGCTTGGCGGCGTACAGCTCCCGGGTCTTCGGGCCGATGTCCAGGCCCTCCTGATCGGCCGGGATGGCGTCCGCAGCGACCGTACCGGGGTTCGCCGGGGCCTTGGTCTTCAGGTCCGGGAAGTCGGTCGAGACCATGACGTCGACGGGCAGGACGAACTCCACGCCCTTCTGCTCGGCGCGCGCCAGGTACTCCAGGACGGCCGGGACCTGGTCCTCCTGCAGCAGCGACTTGCCGACCTCGTGGCCCTTGGCCTTGAGGAAGGTGTACGCCATGCCGCCGCCGATCAGGATGCGGTCGGCCTTCTCCAGGAGGTGGTCGATGACGCCGAGCTTGTCGGAGACCTTGGCGCCGCCGAGCACGACCGCGTACGGGCGCTTGACGTCCTCGGTGAGCTTCTTCAGGACCGTGACCTCGGCGGCGATCAGGTCGCCGGCGGCGTGCGGCAGCCGGGCCGGCAGGTCGTACACCGAGGCGTGCTTGCGGTGCACGGCGCCGAAGCCGTCGCCGACGTACAGGTCGGCGAGGGCAGCCAGCTGGTCCGCGAACGCGCCGCGCTCGGCGTCGTCCTTGCTGGTCTCGCCCGCGTTGAAGCGGAGGTTCTCCAGGACGGCCACCTGGCCGTCGGCGAGGCCCGCCACGGTCGCCTGAGCGGACTCGCCGACCGTGTCGGTGGCGAAGGCGACGTCCTGGCCGAGCAGTTCACCCAGTCGCTCCGCCGCGGGGGCGAGCGAGAAGGCCGGGTCCGGGGCGCCCTTGGGGCGGCCCAGGTGCGAGGCGACGACCACGCGGGCGCCCGCGGCGGCGAGCTTGGCGATGGTCGGCTGCACGGCGCGGATGCGGCCGTCGTCGGTGATGGTGGTGCCGTCCAGCGGCACATTCAGGTCGGCGCGGACAAAGACCCGCTTCCCCGCTACCTGAAGGTCGTCGATCGTCTTCATGGTGACTCCGTTCGAACGTCAGTCATGGGACGGGGCCCGTACGACGCGTCGTCGCGTCCTACGAGCCCCGTCCTCACATCTCGGTGCCTAGTGCTGCGTCAGGCAGAGATTATTCAGAGCTGGCCGCCGACGAAGACAGTCAGGTCGACCAGGCGGTTCGAGTAGCCCCACTCGTTGTCGTACCAGCCGACGACCTTGACCTGCTTGCCCTGGGCCATGGTGAGGCCGGAGTCGAAGGTGCAGGAGGCCGGGGTGTTCACGATGTCCGAGGAGACGATCGGGTCCTCGGTGAACTCCAGGTAGCCCTTGAGCTGGCCCTCGGCGGCCTTCTGGAAGGCGGCGTTGATCTCGTCGGCGGTGACCTCGCGGTCGAGCTCCAGGACGAGGTCGGTGACCGAGCCGGTGGGGACGGGCACGCGCATGGCGATGCCGTCCAGCTTGCCCTTGAGCTGCGGGAGGACCAGCGCGGTGGCCTTGGCGGCACCGGTGGAGGTCGGGATGATGTTCTCCGCGGCGGCGCGGGCGCGGCGCAGGTCCTTGTGCGGGAAGTCCAGGATGCGCTGGTCGTTGGTGTACGCGTGGACCGTGGTCATCATGCCCTTGACGATGCCGAAGTTCTCGTCCAGAACCTTGGCCATCGGCGCCACACAGTTGGTGGTGCAGGAGGCGTTCGAGATGACGTCGTGCTTGTCGGCCTCGTACTTGTCCTGGTTGACACCCATCACGATGGTGATGTCCTCGTCCTTGGCCGGAGCCGAGATGAGGACCTTCTTCGCGCCACCGGCGAGGTGCTTGGCGGCGTCCTCACGCTTGGTGAAGATGCCGGTCGACTCGATCACGATGTCGACGCCCAGCTCGCCCCACGGGATGTCGGCGGGGTTGCGCTCGGAGAGCACCTTGATCGTGCGGTCGCCGACGGTGATGGTGTCGGCGGTGTGCGACACGTCCTGCTTCAGACGACCCAGGATGGTGTCGTACTTGAGCAGGTGGGCGGTGGTCGCGGTGTCACCCAGGTCGTTGACAGCCACGATCTCGATGTCCGCACCCTGCTCCAGCAGCGCGCGGAAGTAGTTACGACCGATGCGGCCAAAGCCGTTGATGCCTACGCGGATCGTCACGAAACCGATCTCCTCGTTGGTACGGCGGTTTGTGCACCGCCGAGCTGTATGGGATGTCCCCGACCGCCTCCGACCCTACCCCCTGTACGAGACGTACGTGACATTGACATGGGGCTCTCCTTCTGCTCAAGTGAGCGCCCTTGAGCCCCTCTGACGCCCTTGCGTACCCGGCCCCGCGTCAGTACGCACGCGCCCCCGGCACCCAGTGCGGGTGCCGGGGGCGCGTACTGACAAGTAGCGATCCGGTTCAGCCGACCATGCCCTCGGCGAGGTCGTCGGCGAGATTGGATTCCGTACCCGGAATGCCGAGGTCCTGTGCGCGCTTGTCGGCCATCGCGAGCAGCCGGCGGATGCGGCCGGCGACCGCGTCCTTGGTGAGCGGCGGGTCGGCGAGCGCGCCGAGCTCCTCCAGGGACGCCTGCTTGTGCTCCATGCGCAGCCGGCCGGCCGCCGCGAGGTGCTCCGGCACCTCCTCGCCGAGGATCTCCAGCGCGCGCTGCACGCGGGCGCCCGCGGCGACCGCGGCCCGCGCCGAGCGGCGGAGGTTGGCGTCGTCGAAGTTCGCGAGGCGGTTGGCCGTGGCCCGCACCTCGCGGCGCATTCTGCGCTCCTCCCAGGCGAGCACCGACTCATGGGCGCCCAGCCGCGTCAACAGCGCGCCGATCGCGTCACCGTCACGGACCACCACCCGGTCCACGCCGCGCACCTCGCGGGCCTTGGCCCCGATGCCGAGCCGGCGGGCCGCGCCGACCAGCGCGAGCGCCGCCTCCGGGCCCGGGCAGGTCACCTCCAGGGAGGAGGAGCGGCCGGGCTCGGTGAGCGAGCCGTGCGCCAGGAATGCGCCGCGCCAGGCGGCCTCCGCGTCACAGGTGGCCCCCGAGACCACCTGCGGGGGCAGGCCCCGGATGGGGCGGCCGCGGCCGTCGACGAGGCCGGTCTGGCGCGCGAGCTGGTCGCCGCCGGCCACCACCCGGACGACGTAGCGGCTGCCGCGGCGGAGTCCGCCCGGCGCCATCACCACCAGGTCCGAGGAGTGCCCGAAGATCTCCAGAATGTCCTTGCGGAGCCGCCGGGCCGCGATGCCCGTGTCCAGCTCCGCCTCGATCACGATGCGCCCGCTGACCAGGTGCAGCCCGCCGGCGAACCGCAGGATCGACGAGACCTCCGACTTCCGGCAGCAGGTCCGGGTGACGGGGAGCCGGGAGATTTCATCCTTCACCGCTGCCGTCATCGCCATGGGCCGATCCTTCCATGCATCCGAAAAATACGGTCGTACGCGGCGGCCAGCAGCTCCGGGTCGTGCCGAGCGGAACCGCCCCCAGGTTTCCCCTGGTGAGCGCTGCTTTGCGCGGCCACGGCCGCCAGCTCGACCGCACTGCCGAACAGCTCCTTGGCCGCTCCGGTCAGAGACTCCCGGTCGGGCACGGCGTCCTGATCGGCCAGCACCACGTCGAAGGCGAGTTTAGGGGCGTGTCGGGCCAAAACCTCCAAATGACGCTGCGGGGAAAACCCGTCCGTCTCCCCCGGCTGGGGTGCGAGGTTCAACGAGAGAACCTTACGGGCCTTGGTCTCCTCCAGCGCCTCGCGGAGCTGCGGCACCAGAAGATGCGGGATCACGGAGGAGAACCAGGACCCGGGGCCGAGCACCACCCAGTCGGCGTCCCGGACCGCCTCGACGGCCTCGGGGACGGCGGGCGGCTCCTCCGGGACGATGTGCACGGACTGCACCTCGCCGCGGGTGAGCGCGACCGTGGCCTGGCCGCGGACGGTGGAGATCTCGTCCGGGCGGCCCTTGTGGTGCCCCTTGACCAGGGCCTGCAGCTCCAGCGGCACGGCGGACATCGGGAGCACCCGGCCCTGCGCGCCCAGCAGCTTGCCGACCAGGTCCAGCGCCTGGACGTGGTCGCCGAGCTGTTCCCACAGGGCGACGATCAGGAGATTTCCCACAGCGTGGTCGTGCAGCTCGCCGCCGCTGATGAAGCGGTGCTGGATGACCCGGGCCCAGGTCTGGCCCCAGTCGTCGTCGCCGCACAGCGCCGCGAGGGCCTTGCGCAGATCGCCCGGCGGCAGCACACCCAGCTCGTCGCGGAGCCGGCCGCTGGAGCCGCCGTCGTCGGCGACGGTGACCACGGCGGTCAGATCGCGCGTGATGCGGCGCAGCGCGGCGAGCGAGGCGGACAGCCCCATGCCGCCGCCGAGGGCGACGACCTTCGGGGTGGCGCCCTTCTGCGTGCTGCCCCGTACGAGCCGGCGTACGCGGCGCATCCGGGGCGTGCGGCTGGTCACTCGCGCCCCATGTCCCGGTGGACGACGACCGTCTCGACTCCTTCGGAGACCAGCCGGCGGGCGAGCTTCTCCGACATGGCGACGCTGCGGTGCTTGCCGCCCGTACAGCCGACCGCGATCGTGACGTACCGCTTGCCCTCGCGGCGGTAGCCCTCCGCGACGATGCGCAGCAGCTCGGCGTAGCCGTCCAGGAACTCCTTGGCGCCGGGCTGGCTGAAGACGTAGTTCGACACCTCTTCGTTGAGGCCCGTGTACGGCCGCAGCTCCGGCACCCAGTGCGGGTTCGGGATGAAGCGGCAGTCCACGACGAGGTCGGCGTCGACCGGCAGGCCGTACTTGAAGCCGAAGGACATCACCGTCGCGCGCAGCTCGGGGACCTCCTCGCCGGCGAACTGGGCGTCCATCTTGGCGCGCAGCTCGTGGACGTTCAGGCTGGAGGTGTCGATCACCAGGTCGGCGTCGCCGCGCAGCTCGCGCAGCAGGTCGCGCTCGGCGTCGATGCCGTCGACGATGCGGCCGTCGCCCTGCAGCGGATGCGGGCGGCGGACCGACTCGAAGCGCCGGACCAGCGCCTCGTCGGAGGACTCCAGGAAGACGATGCGGCGCTTGACCTGGGCGGCGTCCAGCGCGGCCAGGGACTCCTTGAGGTTGTCGAAGAAGCGGCGGCCGCGGACGTCGACGACCACCGCGATGCGGGCGACGTTGCCCTGGGAGCGGGCGCCGAGGTCGACCATCGGGGGGATGAGCTCGGGCGGGATGTTGTCGACCACGAACCAGCCCAGGTCCTCCAGGCACTTCGCGGCCGTGCTCCGCCCCGCGCCCGACATCCCGGAGATGATCACGAGCTCGGGGATCGCGGGACTCCGGTCCTGGTCGTCACGGGTCGGCGCCGCACTCGCCTGCGCGCCTTCTCTGCCGGTCTGCTGCTCGGGGCTGCTGTCGCTCATCGTTCCTGTCCCTGTTCTGAAGGCAACGCGGCCTGCGGTGCCTCCTCATCTTCAATGATCTCTCCGGTGGCGGTGTTGACCGCCGGGGCGGCCGGAGCGGCCTGGGCCAGGGTCGCCGCGACGGTCTCGGCGGTCTTGCGGCCGACGCCGGGCACCTCGCAGATCTCCTCGATCGTGGCCCCCTTGAGTTTCTTCAGGGAACCGAAATGCTTCAGGAGGGCCTGGCGGCGACTCTCGCCGAGGCCCGGCACGGTGTCCAGAGGGCTCGCGGTGAGCCGCTTGCCGCGCTTGTTGCGCTGGTAGGCAATGGCGAAGCGGTGCGCCTCGTCACGGACGCGCTGCAGGATGTACAGGCCCTCGCTCGTCCGGGGCAGCACGACCGGGTCCTCCTCGCCGGGCACCCAGACCTCCTCCAGGCGCTTGGCCAGCCCGCAGACCGCGACATCGTCGATGCCCAGCTCCTCCAGGGCCCGCTGGGCCGCGGCGACCTGCGGCCGGCCGCCGTCGACGACGACGAGCTGCGGCGGGTACGCGAAGCGCTTGGGGCGGCCCTCCTCGTCCTTCGGGCCCGGCGCGGCCCCGGAGGGGTCCGCTGGCCCCGGCACGGCCCCGGAGACCAGGTCGGCGGCGTCCGGCCCGGTCTTCTCCTCCCACTCGCCGGTCTTCTGCTTCTCCTGGAGATACCGCTTGAAGCGGCGGGAGATCACCTCGTGCATGGACCGGACGTCGTCCTGGCCCTCGAAGGACCTGATCTGGAAGCGTCTGTACTCGCTCTTCCTCGCCAGCCCGTCCTCGAAGACCACCATCGACGCCACCACGTCCTCGCCCTGGAGGTGGGAGATGTCGAAGCACTCGATGCGCAGCGGCACGGAGTCCAGCTCCAGCGCCTCGGCGATCTCCTCCAGCGCCCGGGAGCGGGTGGTCAGGTCCGAGGCGCGCTTGGTCTTGTGCAGCGCCAGCGCCTGCTGGGCATTGCGCTGGACCGTCGCCATCAGGTCCTTCTTGTCGCCGCGCTGCGGGATGCGCAGCGAGACGTTCGACCCACGGCGCTCGGTCAGCCACTGCTGGACCGGCTCGACGGGGTCCGGCAGCGCCGGTACCAGGACTTCCTTGGGGACGGCGTCGCCGCGCTCCTCGCCGTACAGCTGCTGCAGGGCGTGCTCCACGAGGGCCGCGGTGTCGACGTTCTCGACCTTGTCGGTGACCCAGCCGCGCTGGCCGCGGATCCGGCCCCCGCGGACGTGGAAGATCTGGACGGCGGCCTCCAGCTCGTCCTCGGCGAGCGCGATGAGGTCGGCGTCGGTGGCGTCGGCGAGCACCACGGCGCTCTTCTCCATGGCCCGCTTCAGCGCCTCTATGTCGTCCCGCAGCCGGGCGGCGCGCTCGTACTCCATCTCCTCGGCGGCCTCCGCCATCAGCCGCTCCAGGCGGCGGATGTACGCGCCCGTGCGGCCGGCCATGAAGTCGCAGAACTCCTCGGCCAGTTCGCGGTGCTCCTCGGCCGAGACCCGCTCGACGCAGGGGGCCGAGCACTTGCCGATGTACCCGAGGAGGCAGGGGCGGCCGATCTGGGCCGACCGCTTGAAGACGCCCGCGGAGCACGTCCGTACGGGGAAGACCCGCAGCATCAGGTCGACGGTCTCGCGGATCGCCCACGCGTGGCCGTACGGACCGAAGTACCGCACGCCCTTCTTCTTGGCGCCGCGCATGACCTGGACCCGCGGGAACTCCTCGTTGAGCGTGACGGCGAGGTACGGATAGCTCTTGTCGTCCCGGTACTTGACGTTGAACCGCGGGTCGAACTCCTTGATCCAGGTGTACTCGAGCTGGAGCGCCTCGACCTCGGTGGAGACGACGGTCCACTCCACGGACGCGGCGGTGGTGACCATCGTGCGCGTGCGCGGGTGGAGATTCGCCAGGTCCTGGAAGTAGTTCGACAGGCGCTGACGCAGGCTCTTGGCCTTGCCTACGTAGATCACCCGCCGGTGCTCGTCGCGGAACTTATAGACCCCCGGCGAGTCGGGGATCTGTCCCGGCTTGGGTCGATAGCTGCTGGGGTCTGCCATGTCCGCCACCCTACTGGTGACCACTGACAACCCGGCGCCGGTCCGCGCTGCCGGCCCGCAAGCGTTGGCCCGAGCTCTCGCCCCCCGCCCCCACCCCCGCTCTCCCCCCTAAAGGGGGAGGAGAGCAGGGGGCGGGGGAGGGTAAGGGGGTGGGGGGAGGCAGCCTCGCCTCGCGGGCGGGGGAAGCAGCCCCGCCTCGCGGGTGGGAGAGGCGGCCTCGCCTCGCGGGTGGGGAATGCAGCCTCGCCTCAGCGCCGCCGCAGCTTGCGCCCCATGACCGTGCCGCCGAGTGCCAGCGCGGCGAGGGTGCCGAGCGCAGTCAGCACGGCGACCAGCGGGCCGCTGTCGTCCGCGGCCGCGGCGGCCGCGACCGGCTCCGACGCGTCCTTGCGTACGGCGGGCCCGGACGCCGCACGCTCCCCGTAACCGCCCGCCTCCCCGCGCCGGTCGTACGCCGAGCCCGGCAGCTTGTCCCCGTACGCCGCGTGCACCCGCTTCTGGTACGCGGCGACCGTGGTCCCGGACGCGCCGACCGCCCGCTTCGCGTCCGCGTCCAGCGGCAGCACGCGGTCCCCGCGCTGGACGTACCAGGCGTCGATCTGCGGCTCGCGGAAGAGCGCCCCGCCCTCCGCCTTCGCCCGCGCCGCGTACGCCGTCTCGTCGGCGCCGGTGGCGATGTTCACCACCCGCCAGGTGTCCGCGCCCGCCGTCCGTACGGTCCACACCGACGCCTCCTGGCCGTCGGCCGAGACCGCCCTGCTGGCCAGGAAGTCGAGCTTCGCGACCGGTGTGCCTGAGCGGCCGCGTACGAAGTCCGGCGCGAGCACGTAGACGGGCACGGTCGCGCCTTCAATGCGCGGCGCCGCGGCCTTGACGCTCACCTTGCCGTCGCGGGCGAAGAAGCGGGCGAGGGTCTTCAGGGTGCCGGGGGCGCTCGCCGCGTCGTGCGCCGCGGCCACGCTCGCCGCGGCCGGCGCCTTGGGCGGTGCGGGGGTGTCGGCGGCCAGCGCCGCCTGCGGGGCGAGCCCGGCGAGAGCGGTGGCCAGCGCCGCGGTGACGGTGGCGCGCGTGTGGTTCCGGTACGTCATCGCCTCAGGCTCCGATCCGGTAGAGGGAGTGCGTCCAGGAGAACTCGCTGCCGTTGACGTAGTAGCGGTAATCGCCCCAGTTGTAGCGGTTGTTGTCCGGCCAGGGGTCGCCCCAGTACACCCAGTTGTTCGCGGTGTCGAAGCCGTACAGGACGTGCATGTGGCCGCCCCCGGAGGACCACTGGATGCGGGTCTCCACGGGCCTGTTGGCGTTGATCTCGTTCTGCACGGTGCTGTAGTTGAGGTAACCGCTGACGTAGCTGCCGGGGCTGATGCCGGCCCAGTCCAGGCCGTTCTGCACATCTCCGAGCGTGGCCTGGCTGTTGGGGCAGGTGGTGCCCTGCTGGCGCCCGAAGGCGGCGTTGCAGAACTGGTTCTGGCTGTAGCTGCGGCCGAACCAGGTCGCGATCGTGTTTCCGGAGGCCGCCCAGCACCAGTTGCTGTTCTGCTGGGCCTGCATGGTGATGTTCAGTCTGTTGCTTGCGAGCGCGGTCTCGGGGGCGGCCGTCGCCGTCGCGGCGGGGAAGCCGGTGAGGACGGCGGCGACGGCCGCGATCAGGGGCCATCTGCGACGCCTGGAGCGGGGACGGGACGTGCGAGTGCGGCGGGACGGGCGGTGCATGGCGGTCCTCCCGAGGGGGGTGGGAAGAGGGAGAGGAACGCATCCGGATGATGCTGAGGAGCATCGGGTGTTGTCCGAGGCAGGTCAACACGCTTCAATGCGGGGTGACGCAGGGGTGTGGACGGACGGGCCCTGATGTGAACGTCCCCTGCCCGGCGATCTGCGAGGAACGGACAGCGCCGGCGGGACGTGTGAACTCCGGTTGTGAACGTTCACGCCGCGCACCGGAGGGTTGGCAATGGCACAGGACACCGCCGCATCGGCCGGGCTGGCGCAGATGCTGCGCACCGGCCCGTTCCACCTGGCGCTGCGCGCCGCGCTGGCCGAACGCGGCCTCGCCCTGCACCGCGTGCAGTACAAGCTCGCGCAGCGCGGCATCAAGGTCGGCGTCACCAGCCTCAGTTACTGGCAGCAGGGCGCCCGCCGCCCGCAGCGCCCCGAGTCGCTGCGCGCGGTGACGGCGCTGGAAGAGGTACTGGAGCTGCCGGCCGGCGCGCTCACCAGGCTGCTGGAGTCGCAGACCCCGGTGTACCCGGACGTCGAGCGCCCCACGGGCCGGTCGTACCGCACCCTGACCGAGGACTCCGACGTCGTACGGAAGCTCCTCGCCGACCTGGGCGCCCCCACGGACGGCGGGCTGCACACCGTGGGGCAGTCCGAGCGGGTCCTCATAGGAGCCCGCCGCGAGCTGCTGGACCGCGAGTCGCAGCAGGTGGTGCGCGCACACCGGGACGGCGTCGACCGCTACATCGCCATCCACTGCGGCGACGAGGGCGCCGACCCGGCGCGGATGACGGTCAGGGCGACGGAGAACTGCCGGCTGGGCCGGGTGCGGCACGTCCCCGAAGCGCCGCTCGTGGTCGCCGAACTGCTCTTCGACACCCGGCTGCGGGCCGGCGACACGTACGTCTTCTCCTACGGGTTCCGCGACGGCACCGCGGGCGAGTCCACCGAGTACTTCCGCGGCTTCCCCTTCCCCGGCGGGCAGTACGTCCTGCAGGTGCGCTTCGACGAGGCGGCGCTCCCGGTGCGCTGCGGCCGCTTCGCCCAGGCGACGACGGCCTCGCCGCGCACCGCCCGCCAGGAGCTGACACTGAGCGGGCAGCACCGCGCCGTCCACCTGGTGGACCAGTCGGTACGGCCCGGGCTGCTCGGGATCGAGTGGGACTGGGGGTAAGCCCTTCGGGGTGCGCGGAGCGGCGCCCCCGGGGCAAGTCAGCCCGCGATCAGCTTGCCGCCCTTGACCTTGACCGGGATCTCCTCCAGCGGCGAGGTCGCCGGGCCGTGCACGGGCTTCCCGGTGGCCACGTCGAACCGGCTGCCGTGCAGCGGGCAGGTCGCCACTTCCTTGTCGAGCTTGTTCAGGACCGCGCCCGCGTGCGTGCACACCGAGCTGAAGCACTTGAACTCGCCCTTGACGGGCTGCGAGACGACCAGCTTCTCCTCGGGGTAGAGCTTGGCGCCGCCCACCGGTATCGCGTCGGCCGCGCCCAGCTCGGTCTCCTGGGTGGGCGCCTTCGGGGCCGAGCCCGACGCCGAGCCGCCCGCGGAGCACGCGGCGGCGCCGACGCAGGCGATGCCCGCGAGCGCGGCCCCTCGCAGCACGGTACGGCGGTGGAGGGGCTCGCTCATGGTCATGACTCCTGCGGTCCGAGGGGCGGGGTGGCTCCCCCGGACGCGGCACGGGCTCTCAGGGGGTGGCGCTGCTGCCCGACGATACCGGGGCGGAATCCGCTGCCCCGGCCGGGTCCGCGGTACCCCGGAGCAGGTCCTGTTCGATCTCCTCCAGGCTGCGCCCCTTGGTCTCCGGGAGCAGCTTCCGTACGAACACGAAGGCGAGGAAGGTCATCACCGCGAAGAAGAGGAAGTTGGCGCCCGCCCCGAAGGTGTCCAGGAGCGAGGGGAACACCAGCGCGACCGCCATGTTGAACAGCCAGTTGAAGATCACGCACAGGCTGACCGCCGCGGCCCGCAGCCTCATGGGGAACAGCTCGGGCAGCATCACCCACTGCACCGGCCCCCAGGACACGGCGAACGACGCGATGTACAGCCCGATCCCGAGGAGCGTCAGCGTGGACAGCAGCGCACCGTAACCCAGCCCCGAGAGGTTGGTGACGGCCAGCACCACCATCGCCGCGCACATGCCCAGCGCGCCCCACAGGAGCAGCGGCTTGCGCCCCTTGCGGTCGATCAGCCGCATGGCAGGCAGCGTCATCAGCATGTTCAGCGCGCCGACACCCATGGTGGCGATGATCGCTCCGCTGTCCCCGAAGCCGACGTTGGTCAGCAGCCGGGGCGCGTAGTAGATGATCGTGTTGATGCCGACGAAGTTCTGGAAGAACACCAGCAGCATCCCGACCACGAAGACCGGCCGCAGCTTCGGCGCCAGCAGGTGCCGGAAGGTCAGGCTCTCGGTCTGCGCACGCTCGGTCCGTACGGTCTCCTCGATCTCCGCCAGCTCGGCGCCGGCCGCCGCGCCGTCCCCGCGCAGCTGCAGGAGCACCCGCCGCGCCTCGTCGCCGCGCCCCTTGCCGACCAGCCAGCGCGGGCTCTCCGGCTGCGTGATGATGCCGATCGCCAGGACGGCGGCCGGGACCACGCCGAGCCCGATCATCCAGCGCCAGGCGCCGGAGTCGTGGAAGAGGTAGTCGGTGACGTACGCGAGGAAGATGCCCACCGTGACCAGCAGTTGCATCAGGGAGGCCAGCCCGCCGCGCACGTGCTTGGGCGCCAGCTCCGTCAAGTACAGCGGGACGACGACGGACGCGATGCCGACGCCGATGCCGAGGACGAAGCGGAAGACGATCAGCATCCAGACGTGCGTCGCGAACGACGCGCCGAGCGTGCCGAGGATGAAGACCCCGGAGGCGGCGAGGATCAGCCGGCGGCGGCCCCAGGAGTCCGACAGCCGCCCGGACAGGCCGGCGCCGAGCATCGCGCCGACCAGCAGTCCGGAGACGACCATGCCCTCCAGCAGCGGGCTCATCGGAAGGTCGCGCTTGATGTAGAGGAGTGCGCCGGAGATGACGCCGGTGTCGTAGCCCCACAGGATGCCGCCGAGAGCGCCGAAGACCCAGATCAGCGCGTTCTTGAGGCGGGGTGCTGACGTACGAGGTGCTGCTGTACGAGGTGCTGACGTGGAAGGTGCCATGCCCGTCACCCCTTGGCCGGTGCGAGGTGGATCTTGCGGCCCGTGCCGGCCTTGAAGCGGGCCACGGCCTCGTCGAAGTCCTCCAGCCCGAAGACGTCGCTGACCAGCGGTTCCAGGTCGAGGCCCGAGGCGAGGACGTCGATGGCGGGCTGGAAGCTGTTGTGCACGGCCATCGACCCGATGATGTCGATCTCGCTGTTGTATACGAGGTACGGCGAGAACGCGGCCTTGCGGGACGGGTCCGTGACACCGAACTGCAGGAACGTACCGCCCTTGCGGACGCGCCCCAGCCCGTCCTCGATGGCGGGCACCGCACCGGTCGCGTCGACGACCACCTCGAAGCCCGGGCCCTTGCCCCGCGCGAGCTTGTCCGCGCTGGTCACGGCCGCGT
Source organism: Streptomyces ochraceiscleroticus (assembly GCF_000720485.1). Lineage (GTDB taxonomy): Bacteria > Actinomycetota > Actinomycetes > Streptomycetales > Streptomycetaceae > Streptomyces > Streptomyces ochraceiscleroticus. The sequence continues at coordinate 49,034 of NZ_JOAX01000034.1, forward strand.
CCAGGCCGAACGACTCGGCGAACGCCAGCCGCTCCTCGTTCAGGTCCACCACCGATACGGAGGCGGCGCCCGCGGTCCGTACGAGCGCGGCCATCATCAGGCCCATCGTGCCCGCGCCGTAGATCAGGTAGTGCTCGCCGGGACGGCGCGGCAGCCGGTTCAGCCCGTGCACCGCGCAGGACAACGGCTCGATCAGCCCGGCCGCGGCCTCGGAGAACGAGTCGGGGATCACGTAACAGCAGCGGGCCGGCACGGCGACCCGCTCGGCGAAGCCGCCGGCCTGCGTGACGCCGATCGCGCGGTAGTCCTCGCAGAGGTTGCCGCGGCCGATCCGGCAGTAATGACAGGCGCCGCACGGCATGTTGGGGTCCACGGCAACCCGGTCGCCGACGGCCGGCGCGGTGACACCCTCGCCGACCTCGATCACCTCGCCGGTCAGCTCGTGCCCGGGGATCACCGGGTACGTCACGGGCGGCAGCTCGCCGCCGAGGATGTGCATGTCCGTCCCGCACAGGCCGCACGAGGAGACGCGGACGACGACCTCGCCGGGTTCGGGCCGGGGGTCCGGCACGTCGGCCGGGGCGGCTCGGCCCGGCTCGGTGACCACGACAGCGCGCATATCGCGCCTCCACTTCGTTGTGCTGGTCTGATGCTGGTGCTGCGACTCGGTGCCGCACGCCGGTCCGGTCCTCGGCGGATCAGGTTGCGAGTCCCGCGGCATATCGATTGCGGGGAGGCTAGTCCCGACGTAAACGCTTACGCAAGCGTTTACGCGACGCTTCTGATGCGTTACGGTTTCCCCAAATCACGCACGCCGTCGGACACGTCGGCCACGTCGGGGAGGACGGCACCGTATGGCGACGATGGTGGATGTCGCACGTCGCGCGGGGGTTTCCGTGGCGACGGTCTCGCACGTGCTGAACGAGACCCGACCCGTGCGCCCCGACACCCGCAAGTCCGTCCTGGACGCGATCGACGAGCTGGGTTACACCCACAACACGCTCGCCCGCTCCCTGGTCACCTCGCGCACCCGCTCCATCGGCCTCGCGGTCTCCGCGATCAGCAACCCGTACTTCACCGAGATCCTGCAGGGCGTCGAGGCGGGCGCGCTGGAGGCCGGGTACAGCCTGCTGATCGCCGACCCGCACGACGACCCGGTCCACGAGCGCAAGGTCGTCCAGCTGCTGCACGAGCGCCGGGTGGACGGCATGATCGTCGCGCCCTCCGCCGAACCCGCCGCGCTCGTCGAGTACGTCACCAAGCGCGCCGTGCCCACCGTCTACCTCGACCGCCTCGTCGGCGACGCGCACGACCAGGTCTGCGCCGAGAGCACCGCGCCGATACGGCAGCTCGTCGAGCACCTGGCCGACCTCGGGCACACCCGGATCGGCCTGGTCGCGGGCCTGCCGGGGCTGAGCACGACCACCGAGCGCGTCGCCGGCTACCGCGAAGGACTGCGGTCCCGCGGGCTGCCGTTCGCGCCCGAACTGCTCGCGGGCGGCAACTCCGAGGCGGAGGGCGCCGAGGACGCCACCCGCCATCTGCTCGCCGCGCCCGAGCCGCCCACCGCCGTGATCACCGCCAACAACGCCATGACCATCGGCGCCCTGAAGGCCCTGGGCGAGATGGGCCTGCGCGTACCGCGCGACATCGCGCTCGCCTGCTTCGACGACTTCTCCTGGGCGGACCTCTTCTCGCCCCGCCTCACCGCGATCTCCCAGCCCAGCCGGGAGATCGGCGCGGCAGCGGTCCAGCTCCTCCTGGACCGCCTGGACGACCCGGCCCGGCCCCCGCGCACCATCCGCCTGCCGTGCACGTTCGTGCATCGGACGTCGTGCGGGTGCGGGGAGGGGGCGTGAATGCGGTGGCTGCGCGGCACGCCCCTGCGATACGGCCGCGGGTCTCCGGCCGCGGCCGGGCCGGTCGGCGTACTCGTCGACCGGCGGTGTGCTGCCCGCCCCGTCACCTGACCCATTGTCAGCCACGCCCGTCATACGGCGGCGCCGCATGACACACCCGTACTACCCCGGACCGGCCCCGGAAAGGACCCCTCGTGATCGTCGTCGCCGGCGAAGCCCTCATCGACCTCGTCCCCGCGAGCACAGCGGACGGCGGGCGCGCGCCCGCGGACGGTGCCGCGCTGCCCGCGCTGTCGCCGCAGCGGGGCGGGGGCCCGTACAACACCGCGGTCGCGCTGGGCCGGCTCGGCTCACCCGCCGCTTTCTGCTCGCGGGTCTCGACGGACGCCTTCGGCGCGTCGCTGCTGGACGGCCTGCGGGCGGCCGGCGTGGACACCTCGCTGGTCCAGCGGGGCGCCGAGCCCACCACGCTCGCGCTCGCCGACATCAGTCCGGACGGCTCGGCCGGCTACGGCTTCTACGTCGAGGGCACCGCCGACCGCCTCTTCACCCTGCCGCCCGCCCTCCCCGACGAAGCGCGCGCCCTCTCCCTGGGCACCTGCTCGCTCGTACTGGAACCGGGCGCGAGCGCGTACGAAGCGCTGCTGCGACGGGAGGCGGCCCGCGGCGTGTTCACCGCGCTGGACCCGAACATCCGCGCCGGCCTGATCGCCGACCCGGACGCCTACCGCGCCCGCTTCCGCTCCTGGCTCCCGCACACCGCCCTGCTGAAGCTCTCTGAGGAGGACGCGCGGTGGCTGGCCGGGGCGGAGGATCTTCCGGAGGCGGCGGCCGCCGACGCGGTGGCCGGAGCGATCAAGGAGTGGCTGGCCGCGGGCCCTGCGGCCGTGGTGCTCACCCGGGGCGGCGCCGGCCTGACCGCCGCGACACCGGCCGGCGAGGTGACCGTACCGGGCGTACGCGTCGACGTCGTGGACACCATCGGCGCAGGCGACACGGTCAACGCGGCGCTGCTGCACCGCCTGGACGCGCACCACGCACTCTCCCCCGCCGCGCTGGGCCGCCTGGACGCGGACGCCTGGCGGGACATCCTCGGCTTCGCCGCCCGCGCCGCCGCGCTCACCTGCTCGCGCGCGGGCGCGGAACCGCCGTACGCGTCGGACCTGGCCTGATCCGGCCTGGCCGGTCCGACCTGACCTGGCCCGATGGCCGCCCTGGGCGGGTGGGGCGGCGGGGCAGCGAGGCACCGCCTGCCGCCGCTCATGCGCTCAGGGCGCTCAGGCGCCCATCGCGGCTGATCACGCCAGCGACAGGAACAGCTTCTCCAGCTTGGCGCGCATCTCGTCGCGCTCCATCTGCGGGGCCGCGCCCTCGGACTCGCCCGTCAGGCAGTGCTCCAGGCCCGTGGCGATGATCGCGAAACCGGCCCGGTCCAGCGCACGGGAGGCGGCGGCCAGCTGCGTGACGACCTCTTCGCAGGACCGGCCCTGCTCGATCATCCCTATGACCCCGGAGATCTGCCCCTGGGCCCGGCGCAGCCGGTTGACGGCGCCTTTCAGTTCCTCTGCTGGCAGCTCCACGGCCTTTCCTTTCCACGAATACCCCGGTGGGTATGGTAGCGCTGGTCCTTGCACCCGCATTCCCGGTACGTCCGCGAGAGGACCCGCATGGCCACCCCCGCCGCACCCCTGTCGGTCGAAGATCTTCGCCCCCGTCTGCACGAGCTGACGCTCATCGACGTCCGCACTCCCGGGGAGTACGCCTCCGGACACATCCCCGGCGCCCTCAACGTGCCCCTCGACCAGCTCGACCAGGCCGTAGCGACCCTGCGCTCGGTCACCGCGCGCGGACCGCTCGCCGTGGTCTGCGCGGGCGGCAACCGCTCCGCCACCGCCTGCGACCTGCTCGCCGACACCGGGGTCACCGCCGCTTCGGTGACCGGTGGCACCAGCGCCTGGGCCGCCGGCGGCCACCCGCTGGACCGTCCCGCCGACGCCCGTGCCGTCTGGCCCATGGAGCGCCAGGTCCGGCTGGCCGCCGGGGCGGTCGTGCTGGCCGGTGTACTGGCCGACCGCGTCCTGCCGGGCGCGAAGTACCTGTCCGCCGCCCTCGGCGCCGGCCTGGTCTTCTCCGCCGTGACCGACACCTGCGGCATGGCCAAGGTCCTCGGCAGGCTCCCGCACAACCGCCGCCCCGCCGCGCTCCCGTCCCTCACCGCCACCCTCCGCACCCTGGAGAGCTGAGCCACCCGCAGCTCGGTTCCACCGACCACATCGGCTGTACGGCCGGCCCGACGGGCCGGGAGGCCGGGCCGGCCGATCGCGCGGTACGGCCGGCCCGGAGGCTCAGGGGCTGTGCCCCTGTCCGCCCCTTCCGCCCGTCAGGACTTCCCCTTCGCCCCCTTCGGCTTCACCGCCTTCGTCGCGGTCTTCTTCACCGCCTTCGTCGCGGTCTTCTTCGCCGACGACTCCGCGGCCACGGTCTTCTTGGCCGCGGTCCGCTTCGTCGCCGTCTTCTTGGCCGCCGTCTTCGCCGCCGCCGACGTGGTCTTCTTCGCCGCCGAGCGCTTCGCCGGCGCGCCCTTCGACGAGGCCGCGTCGCTGACCCGGTCGCCGAGGATGTCCCGCAGGAACTTGCCGGTGTGGCTGGCCGGGACCCCGGCGACCTGCTCGGGCGTGCCCTCGGCGACGACAAGTCCGCCGCCGTTGCCGCCCTCCGGGCCCATGTCCACGACCCAGTCCGCCGTCTTGATCACATCGAGGTTGTGCTCGATGACGATCACCGAGTTGCCCTTGTCGACGAGCCCGGACAGCACGCGGATCAGCTTGTTGATGTCCTCGAAGTGCAGACCGGTCGTCGGCTCGTCCAGGACGTAGACCGTGCGGCCCGTGGACCGCTTCTGCAGCTCCGACGCCAGCTTCACGCGCTGCGCCTCACCGCCGGAGAGCGTCGGCGCGGACTGCCCGAGCCGGACGTACCCGAGGCCGACCTCGTTGAGCGTCTTCAGGTGCCGGGAGATCGTCGGCACCGCCTCGAAGAAGTCCAGCGCCTCCTCGATCGGCATGTCCAGCACCTCGGCGATGGACTTGCCCTTGTAATGCACCTCCAGCGTCTCGCGGTTGTACCGCGCCCCGTGGCACACCTCGCACGGCACGTAGACGTCCGGCAGGAAGTTCATCTCGATCTTGATCGTGCCGTCGCCCGAGCAGTTCTCGCAGCGGCCGCCCTTGACGTTGAAGGAGAAGCGGCCCGGCAGATAGCCGCGGACCTTCGCCTCCATCGTCTCCGCGAACAGCTTGCGGACGTGGTCGAAGACGCCGGTGTACGTCGCCGGGTTCGACCGCGGCGTGCGGCCGATGGGCGACTGGTCCACGTGCACGACCTTGTCGACCAGGTCGTCGCCCTCGACCCGGGTGTGGCGGCCCGGCACCGACTTGGCGCCGTTCAGCTCCCGCGCCAGGTGGGTGTAAAGGATGTCGTTGACCAGCGTCGACTTGCCCGATCCGGAGACGCCCGTGACGGCGGTCAGCACACCCAGCGGGAAGGACACGTCGATGTCGCGGAGGTTGTTCTCCTTCGCGCCGTGCACCGTGAGGCGGCGCTCGAGGTCCACGGGCCGGCGCGCGCCCGGCGTCGGGATGACCTTCTTCCCCGACAGGTACTGCCCGGTCGCGGACTCCTCGTTGGCCAGCAGCTCCTTCAACGGACCGCTGTGCACGACCTTGCCGCCGTGCTCACCGGCGCCGGGGCCGATGTCCACCACCCAGTCCGATGCCTTGATGGTGTCCTCGTCGTGCTCGACGACGATCAGGGTATTGCCGAGGTTCCGCAGCCGGACGAGCGTCTCGATCAGCCGGTGGTTGTCCCGCTGGTGCAGCCCGATCGACGGCTCGTCGAGCACGTACAGCACGCCGACCAGCCCGGAGCCGATCTGGGTGGCGAGCCGGATGCGCTGGGCCTCGCCGCCGGAGAGGGTGCCGGCCGCGCGGTTCAGCGAGAGGTAGTCCAGGCCGACGTCCACCAGGAACCGCAGCCGCTCGTTGACCTCCTTCAGCACCCGCTCGGCGATCTTCTTCTGCCGGGCGTCCAGCGTCATGTCGCGCAGGAAGTCGGCGCAGTCGCTGATCGACATGGCGGCGACGTCGGCGATGGACTTGTCCTGCACCGTGACGGCCAGCACGATCGGCTTCAGCCGCGTGCCCTCACAGGCCGGGCAGGGCACCTCGCGCATATAGCCCTCGAAGCGCTCGCGGCTGGAGTCGCTCTCCGCCTCGGAGTGCCGCCGCCGGACGAACGGCAGGGCGCCCTCGAACGGAGTGGTGTACCGCCGCTCCCGGCCGTAGCGGTTCCGGTAGCGCACCTCGATCTGTGTGCGGTGGCCGTTGAGCAGGGCCTTCTTGGCGCGCTGCGGCAGGCCGGCCCAGGGGATGTCGGTACGGAAGCCGAGCGCGTCGGCGAGCGCGCCGATCAGCCGGCCGAAGTACTCCCGGTTGTGGCCGTGCGACCAGGGGTGGATGGCGCCCTCGTCGAGCGACTTCTCCTCGTCCGGGACGATCAGCTCCGGGTCGACCTCCATGCGCGTACCGATGCCCGTGCACTCCGGGCAGGCGCCGAAGGGCGAGTTGAAGGAGAAGGAGCGCGGCTCCAGCTCCTCGAACGAGAGGTCGTCGTACGGGCAGTAGAGGTGCTCCGAGTACATCCGCTCGCGCTGCGGATCGTCGGCGTCCAGGTCGACGAAGTCGAGGATGACCATGCCGCCGGAGAGGCCGAGCGCGGTCTCGACGGAGTCGGTCAGCCGGCGCTTGGCGGTCTCCTTGACCGTGAGGCGGTCGACGACCACCTCGATCGTGTGCTTCTCCTGCTTCTTGAGCTTCGGCGGCTCGGAGAGCTGGATCGTCTCGCCGTCGACCCGGGCCCGGCTGTATCCCTTGGTCTGCAGGTCGGAGAAGAGGTCGACGAACTCGCCCTTGCGCTCGCGGACCAGCGGCGAGAGCACCTGGAACCGGCTGCCCTCGGGCAGCTCCAGCACCTTGTCCACGATGGCCTGCGGCGACTGGCGGGCGATCGGTCGGCGGCACTCGGGGCAGTGCGGCTTGCCGATGCGGGCGAAGAGCAGGCGGAGGTAGTCGTAGACCTCGGTGATCGTGCCGACCGTGGAGCGCGGGTTGCGCGAGGTCGACTTCTGGTCGATGGAGACCGCCGGGGACAGGCCCTCGATGAAGTCCACATCGGGCTTGTCCATCTGCCCGAGGAACTGCCGGGCGTACGAGGACAGCGACTCGACGTAGCGCCGCTGGCCCTCGGCGAAGATCGTGTCGAACGCGAGCGAGGACTTGCCCGACCCGGAGAGGCCCGTGAAGACGATGAGGGAGTCGCGGGGAAGGTCGAGCGAGACGTTGCGGAGATTGTGCTCGCGAGCGCCACGGACGATGAGACGGTCTGTCACGCCGGTCGGCACCTTTCGTGAGAGGAGCGGGGTGCCGCGCACCCCCGCCCCAGGGTATGGGGGCCGCCGCGGCAATGTCTGTCGATGTCGTTTCGATGCCACACACGAGCCTATAGCACGTGCATTCGATTTACGGTCTCCGCCGGACGGCTTCACCCGAAGGTGTGGCCGAACGGCATTCCGCTGACGCGAAGGCGCCGGTGCCCCGGCGCACTACCGCGGAGCGGCCTGCTGCACAACGGAACCGGACGCCTGGTCCGCCGCGCCGAACGCCTGCTCACGGCGGCGCCGGACGTCGGATCCCACCGCGTCCTTCACGGTAACGCCGGGGTCTGACAACGCCGGTTCCCGAACCGATCACCGCGTCACTGACCTGCACATATATGCCCGTGGACCGACGAGCGCGCAGGCACGGACACCTCATCGGCCCGGCCGGGCGCACTCCTCCTGCAACAACGGAACCGGCCCGGCCCTTCCCCCTCCGCGTGGCTGGGCCCCCGCGCGCTCCCGGCTGGCGACGTGCGCCGACTCCCGCCGTGACGGCGGTGGCGCTAGCTTCGGACCATGACCGACACCGCACAGGAATTCGCGTACGACGCGGCAGCCGTCCACGCCGCCACCGACCGCCTGCTGGTCTCCGTGGCCAAGCTCGACGACGAGGCCGTCGGGGAGCCGTCCCTGCTGCCCGGCTGGTCCCGCGGCCATGTGCTCGCCCACCTCGCGCGCAACGCCGACGCGCTCGCCAACCTCTTCGCGTGGGCGCGTACGGGCATCCGCACGCCCATGTACGCCACCCCCGCTGCCCGCGACGCCGACATCGAGCGGGACGCCGACCGGCCGCTGGCCGTCCACCTGGAGGACCTGCGGTCCAGCGCCGAGCGCTGGGAGACGGCCTGCTCGGCCCTGGGGCCCGAGCGCCTGTCGTACGAGGTGGAGATGCGCAACGGCGTCGTCGAGCGGGCCGGACGGCTGCCCTTCCGCCGGCTCGCGGAGGTAGAGCTGCACCACGTGGACCTCGGCGTCGGCTACACGGTCGAGCACCTGGCGGCGGAGTACGTGGACGCCGAGCTGGCCTTCCTCGCGGAGCAGCGGCTGAAGGGACACCCGGACGTCGCCGCACTGGAGCTGTGCACCGACGACGGGCGGAGCTGGCGGACGGGCCGCGCCAACGGCACACCGCTCACCGTCAGCGGTTCCCCGGCCGCGCTCGTCGGCTGGCTCACCGGCCGCTCCAAGGGCACCGGCCTCACCACCGCCGACGGCGCCGCCCTGCCCGAGCTGCCGGACCGCTGACCGGGCGTCGGCCGGTACCGCGGTACGCCCCCGGACGCGCTGCCTCCAGGGCCCCGGCCAGTAGGCTGCGGGCATGGCGTACACCGGAGCAGTCAAGGTCGGCGGACCGGCCGACGTACACGAGCTGACCGATCTGATGATCTCCAAGGTCGCGGTCGGTCCGATGAACAACAACGCCTACCTGCTGCGCTGCCGCGCGACCGATACGCAGGTGCTGATCGACGCCGCCGCGGAGCCGGACACGCTCCTCGGGCTGATCGGCGAGAGCGGCATCACCTCGGTCGTCACCACGCACCAGCACGGCGACCATTGGGGAGCGCTCCGCGATGTCGTCGAGCGGACCGGCGCGCGGACCTTCGCCGGCCGCTACGACGCCGAGGGCATTCCCGTCCCGACGGACGTCCTCGTCGAGGACGGCGACACCATCAGCGTCGGACGGGTCACGCTCACCGCCCGCCACCTGGTCGGCCACACCCCCGGCAGCATCGCCTTGATCTACGACGACCCGCACGGCCACCCGCACCTCTTCACGGGCGACTGCCTCTTCCCCGGCGGGGTCGGCAACACCCGCGGCAACGCGAAGGACTTCGCCAGCCTGATCGAGGACGTCGAGAACAAGCTCTTCGCGCGACTGCCGGACGAGACCTGGGTGTACCCGGGCCACGGCGCGGACACCACCCTCGGCGCCGAGCGCCCGCACCTCGCGGAGTGGCGCGAGCGCGGCTGGTGACGCGACGGGCAAGCGACGAGCGCGCGGTGTACGGGCGGGGGCCCGCACACCGCGCGCTGTCTGTACGCCTGCGCCTCGGACTCAGGCTCAGGCGCCTATGGAGTCCTTGTCCTTGCCCTCCGTACCGCCCGCTCCGGCGGCGGCCTCGGCCTGCGCCTGCTTCTTGGAGGCGCGCAGGCTGGTGATCGTCGTGATGATCAGCACGGCGCAGATGACGCCCAGCGAGACCGGGATGCTGATCTCCGGGACGTGCACCCCGGACTCGTGCAGCGCGTGCAGCACCAGCTTCACGCCGATGAAGCCGAGGATGACCGACAGGCCGTACGAGAGGTGGACCAGCTTCTTCAGCAGTCCGCCGATGAGGAAGTACAGCTGCCGCAGACCCATCAGGGCGAAGGCGTTGGCCGTGAAGACGATGTACGGGTCCTGGGTGAGACCGAAGATTGCGGGGATCGAGTCCAGCGCGAAGAGGACGTCGGTGGTGCCGATCGCCAGCATGACGATCAGCATCGGCGTCATCAGGCGCTTGCCGTTCTCCACGATGAACAGCTTCGTGCCGTGGTACTTGTCGGTCGACGGGAAGCGCCGCTCGACCATCTTCAGGAAGCGGTTCTCCTCGAACTCCTCGTCCTCCTCCTCGGCGCGCGCCTCCTGGATGAGCTTCCAGGCCGTCCAGATGAGGAAGGCGCCGAAGATGTAGAAGACCCAGGAGAAGTTGGCGATGATCGCCGCGCCGGCGCCGATGAAGACGGCCCGCAGTACGAGCGCGATCAGCACGCCGACCATCAGCACCCGCTGCTGGTATATCGACGGCACCGCGAACTTCGCCATGATCAGGACGAAGACGAAGAGGTTGTCGACGCTCAGCGACTTCTCGGTGATGAAGCCGGCGAAGAACTCACCGGCCGGCTGTCCGCCGCCGAACAGGAAGAGCCCGAGCCCGAAGAGGGCGGCGAGCGCGATCCAGACGCCGGTCCAGATACCGGCTTCCTTGATGCTCACGTCGTGCGGCTTGCGGCCGCCGATGAAGAAATCGGCGGCGATGAGGGCGCACAGACCAAGAATGGTCAGCACCCACAGGGTCAGGGAAACGTCCACTGCTCCTCCGGCAGGTCGTAACAACACAAACAGCGTCGTCGCTGCCGGAGGTCTCTTCCGCCCCGAGGGGCCGGCGCCCCGGGATCTCCAACCGATCCGTGATGACGGGTACGCCGCAGGCGGGAATACTCCCCTCCGCACAAAAGAGCGTAAAGGAACGCCATGGAAAAGTAAAGAGTTAGGCAAAATGCCAGGTCACAGCGGTGTGACAGAGGGCGTGACAGGGCGGTCCGGTCTGTCCCCGGACGCGCCGGTGGACGCACGCGCTCAGCCCGTACGCCCACCGATTCCCCGCTGCCCCGTTTCCCGGCCTTCCCGATCCGGTTACTCCAATCGGGCCTCCCGTTACTTCAGCCCGGCCTCCCGCATCTGGCGCAGCTCCTTCTTCAGCTCGCTCACCTCGTCGCGCAGCCGGGCGGCGACCTCGAACTGGAGCTCCGCGGCGGCCGCCCGCATGCGGTCCGTCATCTCCTCGATCATCTCGGCCAGCTCGGCGGCGGGCCGGTCCGTCGGCACGCCGTCCCCGGCCTTGCCCTTCGCGCCCTTCTTGGCGCCCTTGCCGACCTTCTCGGCGGCGCCGCCCAGCGCCGGCACCGGCGCCTTGCCCTTGGCGTCCTTGCCGTCGGCCGCCTTGCGGTACCCCGTGCCCAGCAGCTCCTGCGTGTCGACGTCCTCGCGCGCGATCGTCGCGACGATGTCGTTGATCTTCTTGCGGAGCGGCTGCGGGTCGATGCCGTTCGCCTTGTTGTACGCGAGCTGCTTCTCACGGCGCCGGTTGGTCTCGTCGATGGCCTTCGCCATCGCCGGGGTGACCTTGTCCGCGTACATATGGACCTGGCCCGAGACGTTGCGTGCCGCACGGCCGATCGTCTGGATCAAGGACGTGCCCGACCGGAGGAAGCCCTCCTTGTCGGCGTCGAGGATCGCCACCAGGGAGACCTCGGGCAGGTCCAGGCCCTCCCGGAGGAGGTTGATGCCGACCAGCACGTCGTACTCGCCGGCCCGCAGTTCACGGAGCAGCTCCACCCGGCGCAGCGTGTCCACGTCACTGTGCAGATAGCGCACCTGGATGCCCAGCTCCAGGAAGTAGTCCGTGAGGTCCTCGGCCATCTTCTTGGTGAGGGTCGTGACCAGGACGCGCTCGTCCTTCTCGGTGCGCGTGCGGATCTCGTGGACCAGGTCGTCGATCTGCCCGTCGGTGGGCTTGACGACCACTTCCGGGTCGACGAGGCCGGTCGGGCGGATGATCTGCTCCACGTGGCCGTCGCCGCGCGAGAGCTCGTACGGCCCGGGGGTCGCGGAGAGGTAGACGGCCTGCCCGATGCGCTCCTGGAACTCCTCCCACTTCAGCGGCCGGTTGTCCAGCGCGGACGGCAGCCGGAAGCCGTGGTCGACCAGGGTCCGCTTCCGGGAGGCGTCGCCCTCGTACATCGCGCCGATCTGCGGCACCGTGACGTGCGACTCGTCGATGACCAGGAGGAAGTCCTCCGGGAAGTAGTCGAGGAGGGTGTTCGGCGCGGAGCCCCGCTCGCGGCCGTCGATGTGCAGCGAGTAGTTCTCGATGCCGGAGCACGTGCCGATCTGGCGCATCATCTCGATGTCGTACGTGGTCCGCATCCGCAGCCGCTGGGCCTCCAGCAGCTTGCCCTGCTTCTCCATCGTGGCGAGCTGCTCGGCGAGCTCGGCCTCGATGCCGGCGATCGCCTTCTCCATCCGCTCGGGGCCCGCCACATAGTGGCTCGCGGGGAAGACGTAGAGCTGCTGGTCGTCGCTGATGACCTCGCCGGTCAGCGGGTGGAGGGTCGACAGCGCCTCGATCTCGTCGCCGAACATCTCGATGCGGACGGCCAGCTCTTCGTAGACCGGGAAGATCTCGATGGTGTCGCCGCGCACCCGGAAGGTGCCGCGGGTGAACGCCACGTCGTTGCGCGTGTACTGGATGTCCACGAAGCGGCGCAGGAGCTGGTCGCGGTCGATCTCCTCGCCGACCTTCAGGGGCACCATCCGGTCGACGTACTCCTGGGGCGTGCCCAGGCCGTAGATGCAGGACACGGAGGAGACCACGATCACGTCCCGCCGGGTGAGCAGCGAATTGGTCGCGGAGTGGCGCAGCCGCTCGACCTCTTCGTTGATCGAGGAGTCCTTCTCGATGTACGTGTCGGACTGCGGGACGTACGCCTCGGGCTGGTAGTAGTCGTAGTACGAGACGAAGTACTCGACGGCGTTGTTCGGCAGCAGCTCGCGGAATTCGTTGGCGAGCTGGGCCGCGAGGGTCTTGTTCGGCGCCATGACGAGGGTCGGGCGCTGCAGCTTCTCGATCATCCACGCGGTCGTCGCCGACTTGCCGGTGCCGGTCGCGCCCAGCAGGACGACGTCCTTCTCACCGCCTCGGATGCGCTGCTCGAGCTCGGCGATGGCCGCCGGCTGGTCACCGCTGGGCTGGTACGGGCTGACGACCTCGAAAGGCGCCACCGTGCGTTCGATCTGGGAAACGGGCCGCATGGAACCCACCGTACGACCCACCACTGACAACCGGCGTCCATAACGCCGGCGCCGACGCCGCGGAAGCGACCGCACACCCGCCGTCACGAGGCACTTTCCGCTTCAGCATGCCCTTCCGGCCCGTGCGGCCCCGACGGTCGCCGGCTCCCCGGGGCTCCCTCTGGCCGCACCTCCGGCGCCCATGTGTGGTGGCGCAACGGCACGCAAGAGGTGAACCAGCCAAAGCCGCCCGTCGCCCAAAAGGCGACGATCTGCCACCAGGCGCCCTTGAACAGCGGTCAAGCGCAGGTTTCCCCGGCCTCGGCCGGGACCTCCGTTGCGCGATCACGCCGTCCGCATCGTCCCCGTACGGTCCCAAACCCGGGACACACGACACTTCTCGTTCAATTTATGTCCATCCCTGACCTATCTTCCAGTACACCGCCGCTGGGAACCTGCCGCCGACCGCCCCCCACAGACGTCGAATCCGAGGAGTCCGTATGCACATTCGGCCTGCCGCCGCCACTGCCGGCGCGCTCGTGGGGCTGACGGCGTTCTGCCTCCCCGCTGCCGCCGCCCAGGCCGCGGACCACCCGCACAGACCGGTCACCGTCGCGCACAGAGGAGCCTCGGCCTACGCCCCCGAGAACACCGTCGCCGCAGTCGACGCCGCGCACCGTATGGGCGTCGCCTGGGTGGAGAACGACGTCCAGCGAACCAAGGACGGCAAGTTGATCGTCATGCACGACACGACGCTCAACCGCACGACCAACGTCGAGGAGCTGTACCCCGACCGGGCTCCGTGGAAGATCTCCGACTTCACCCTCGGTGAGATCGAGAAGCTGGACGCGGGCAGCTGGTTCGACGCGAAGTTCAAGGGCGAGCGGGTCCCCACGCTCGAGCGCTACATGGACGCGGTCAGCCACAACGACCAGAAACTGCTGATGGAGCTGAAGTCACCCGAGCTCTACCCGGGCATCGAGGCGCAGATCCTGCGGCAGCTGAAGGAGGAGGGCTGGCTGGACCGCCAGCACGTGAAGCACCGGCTGGTCCTCCAGAGCTTCAACGGCGACTCGGTCAAGAAGGTGCACGAACTCCGCCCGGCCCTCAAGACGGGCTTCCTTGGGACGCCGGCCATCGCCGACCTGCCCAAGTACGCGAAGTTCACGGACCAGATCAATCCCAGCTACAAGACGATCGACATGGCGTACGTCTCGGCCGTGCACGCGTTCCAGGGCGCGCACGGACGCCCGCTGGAGGTCTACACCTGGACCGTCAACGACGCGCCCACGGCCAAGAAGGTCGCGAGCTGGGGCGTCGACGGCATCATCACCAACGCCCCGGACGTCGTGAGGAACGCCCTGAAGGACTCCGGGTTCCTGGTCCCGGCCGCGTAACCCACCGCACCTCGGCGGTGCTCACGGCTTCTCCGGCTTCTTTCCACGGCGATTGTCAGTGGGGAGTTCTAGGCTGAAGCCGTGACCATTTCCGAGGACCGGACGATTCCCGAGGAGCGCGAGAGGCCGCCGCGCGACTGGGCCTGGCGCATGCTGGACACCCCCATCGGCCCGCTCCTGCTCGCGGGCACCGACGCCGGCCTGGCCCTGGTCGTCTTCCACGCTGACGACAGGGCCCGGACCAGGTCGCTCGCCCGGCTGCGCGGCGCGTTCGGCACCGAGCCGGTCGCCTCGATACCGGCGGTGGAAGCGGCCGCCGCGGAGCTCGTCGCGTACTTCGCCGGTGAGCTGCGGGACTTCACGGTGCCGCTGGACTGGTCGCTGTCCTCAGGATTCAACGAGCGGGTGCTGCGCGAGCTGGCAGCCCGCGTGCCGTACGGCACGGTCGTCGGCTATCAGGACCTGGCCGACCGGGTCGGCGAGCCGGGCGCCGCCCGCGCGGTCGGCGCCGCCATGGGCTCCAATCCGCTGCCGGTCGTCGTGCCGTGCCACCGCGTCGTCGAGAGCGGTGGCGGACTCGGCGGCTTCGGCGGCGGCCTGGAGACCAAGCGGCAGCTCCTGGCCCTGGAAGGAGTGCTGCCGCAGCCGCTCTTCTGACCGACCGGGAGAGGCCGCTCCGCTGACCGGAGAGGCGGCCGCTCCGTGCCGTGCCGCTCCTTCTCCGCTGCGCCTGCCCTGCCCTGCGAAAGGTCCCGCTCATGTCCCGTCAGGTCGCCCTGCTCCGCGGCATCAACGTCGGAGGGCACCACAGGTTCCCCGTGGCGCAGCAGCGCGAACTGATGGCGGAGCTGGGCTTCCAGGACGTCACCGTCCTCCTCCAGACCGGCAACATCGTCTTCGCCGACCCCGGTGTCCCTCCGGAGGAGACCGCGCGCGCCCTGGAGGCCGGTTTCGCGGCCGCGCTGGGCTTCTCCGTACCGGTCATGGTCCGCACCCGCGACGACATCGCCGCCACCGTCGCGGCCAACCCGTTCCCGGAGGCGGTGGCGGAGCCCAAGACGCTGCACGTCACGTTCCTGTCGGAGCCGCCCGCCGACACGGCCCCGCTGGACGCCCTGGACCCGGCCGGGTACGCGCCCGACACCTTCCGGCTGCTCGGCCGCGAGCTGTACCTCTGGTGCCCGGAGGGCGTCGGGCGTTCGAGGCTGGCCGCGGCCGTCACCGCGGCGAGCCTCAAGCTGGGCGTCACGGCCACCGCCCGCAACTGGAACACCGTCAACAAGATCCTGGCCGTGGCCGACGGCGGGTGACACCCCGGTGTGCGCACGGTTCAGCGCCAGCCGTAACGCTCCCGCAGCCGGTTCACGACCAGGTTGAAGCGGCCCCGGTCCAGCGCGCAGGCTTCCCGCCGCATCCCGTCCGGGTGCACCCTCAGCACCCGGTCGAGGGCGATCCACGAAGGGCGTCCGGCACGGTCCCAGGGCCCGGAGCCGATCGCCACCCATTCCCGGTCGTCGTGCCGCTTGCTGGAGAGCTGCACGGCGAGCAGCGTGCCCGTCCGCTCGCGGGCGACGACCAGCACGGGCCGGTCCTTGCCGCGCCCGTCGTTCTCCTCGTACGGCACCCAGGTCCACACGATCTCGCCCGGGTCCGGGTCACCGTCGGGGTCCGGCGCGTACACCGTCCGGACCGCGCCGACCGTCCGCGGCCGCGCCTCCACGGTCGCCGTCGCTCCGGTGCTGCCCGGCAGCGCCGCCCCCCGTTCGCCCACTTCGTCGATTGCCATGGCTTCACGGTAACCGTCGCAACGGGCAGTGGATCATGGGCTGATGAGGGAAAGCCCACGTGCTGCCGCATCGGCCGAACGCTCAGACGCCGCCTTACCGGCCTACCGGCCGATACCGCTCCACGCCGGGCGGCGCGGATCGTCGGCCCGTACGACGACGTCGGCCGCCTCCCTGGGCCCCACCTCCGCCTCGTACCGCGCGAACGCCGGCAACGTCCACCGCTCGCCCGTCTCCGTGCGCCGTTCCAGCGCGCCCGGCGACAGCCCGAGGTGCACGGTCAGGTCGAACGGGAACCACTGCCCGAGCAGCAGCGGCCCGTGCAGGATCAGCACGCCGCCGGGCGGCAGCCCGACATACGGGCTGCGCGTCGCCCGGTCCCGCTCCGGGTCCCACAGGTCCGGGAGCACCCGGCCACTGCCCCCGGCCTCCAGCGGGTTGAACACCTCCCGCCACAGCGCCTGCCGGTCGAACCACTCGTCGTAGTACGCGTCCGGGTCGTGCCGCCCGTACTCCAGACGCAGCGATGCCGGCCGCAGGAAGCCGTAGGCGCCGCTCTTCTGTACGAAACGGCCGCGCAGCCGCAGCGCTTCGGCGAGCTGCCCGGCCAGCTCCCCGGGGCGCGCTGCGGGGGCCGCGTCGATGCCCACCCGCAGCCAGGGCCTGCCGTCCTGCGCCGTCAGGCCCGCCACCTCCTCGGCGAGCGCATCGGTCAGCCGTTCCCAGGTGATCGCTTCGAGCCGCACGCCGTCATTCTGCCGCCGCGGCGCCTCGTACGTCACTGACCCCCTGACCTGCGCGATCCGTGCAGCATCGCCCTCTCGGCTCCTTACGTGGGCCGAGAGGGGCCCGCCGCATGGCCCGAGAGGGGCCCGCCCCTGCCCATCGTTGACCTCCGGCGCCGTGTAGTTGATCATGAAGCGGGAGGCTCTCCGGCCGCACGGACAGCCGGCCGGCGGGCTTCCTCCCTTCAGCCCTCCAGGAGACGCCTTCAGCCGTTCAGGAGGCGCCGGGCCAGGGCAAGGTGATCGGTGGGCTTCCGGAGCGGCGCCTGGCTGCGGTGCGCGGCCGTGCGCTCGACTACGGTCGTACCGGTCTCCGCTTCGAGAGCCGGCGCGTAACCGGCCGCACGCAGGGCGTCCAGGGTGGGCCCCGGCTCCTGCGCACCGACGAGCACGGTCGGCGCGATCGCCCGCAGCCCGAGGTCACGCAGCGCCCGGTGGGCGATCAGCTCCTGGACGAGCGCGGCGTCGTCGGAACGGATGCAGCAGCCGGCGCGCACGACCCGTATGCGCCCGTGCGTACGCGCCGTGTCCTTGATCAGGTACGTCAGCGGATGCGGCAGCGGCCCCGTGGCGGACGCCGCGGTGAGGTCGTCGATCAGTGCGTCGGCGGTGCGGCCCGCGTCCAGTGCCCGGCGGATGGAGGCGCCGCTGAACCGCCAGGCGGTGGCGCTGTCGTCGGACTCGCGGTCGGCGGCGAGCGCGAGCAGCGCGGACAGCCCGGCGGAGGGCGGCCCCGGCACGATGGCCGTCAGATCGCCTTGGAACAGGGCCTGTTCGAGCGGCGGAGGAAGCAACGTACACAGTGCCGCGCGCAACGGGGCGGGATCGGCTGCCGTCTCCGCACGAAGGAGGGCCCGGCCGACGGGCGTGAGCGTCCCGTAGGCGACGAGGCCCAGGAAGACGGCCTCGTCGAGCGTGTGGGCGGCACGTTCGAGGATCATCGGCTCGTCGGCGACGGCCAGCGGACGGTGCCACCCGGCGACCGCCACCAGGGGCCGCAGCGCCTCCAGCGACGACGCGTCCGGGGCCGGGATCGGGACGCCGGGGCCGGGCGCGGCACCGCTCTCGCTACCGGCGCCCGAACCGGTACCCGTGTCCGTGCTGGTGGCGAGGGCGGCGAGCAGGCCGTGCCGGAGGGCGGGCGCGCGCCGGTCGTCGCCGCGCTCCAGGGCCGTCGGGGTCTCCCCGAACGGCGTCCACGTCGCGATCGCCCAGTGCCGCGCCCACGCGGTGAGGACCGGCAGCAGCCGCTCACCGGGCGGCAGCGCGAGCCAGTCGTCGTACGCGCTCGTGGGCAGCGCGACGGTGCCGCTGGGCGTGCGGCTCAGGGCGATCAGATCGGCCGCGAGCGCGAGGTCGAGCAGGAGCCGGGTACGTGGCTCGGAGGTGCCGGCCGCCTTCGCCAGCCGCCTGATCTCGCGTACGGCGGGCCCGCCGGACCTGCGCAGTGCCGCGGGCTGTACCGCCAGCGCGGCGAGCAGCCGCTCCAGGGCCCCGGCGAGCGCGGCGGCCGCCGCCTGCGACTCGGCCGCCAGCGCCCGCTCCTCGACCGGTCCTGACGCGGCCGCCAGAGACACCGGCGAGGGCTCGGGCTCGAACGCCCCGAAATCGTGACCGCCGATCAGCTGCGCCGTACGCGGCGGTACGACGATCCGGCCGCCCTCCGTCGGCGCGGCGAGCCCCGCCTCGTACAGCGCCTCCAACGCCGTCCCGACAGCCTCCCGGTCACCATCGAACGCCGCGTACACGTCCGCCTCCGGCACCGGCTCCGCCGCCAGGTCCGGAAAGGCCAGGCTGTGGGCCATGAGGGACTGGTAGCCGGCGCCCGGATCGGGGGCGGCCGGCCCGTGCGCGGCCTCCCGGGCGCGCCCCTGGCTGAGCCGCGCGGTCGCGGCCAGCACCTGGAGGCACGGCCGGCCGAGCCCCAGCACTACTTGGTGCAGCGTTTCGTACGACCACAAGGAGGCGGCCAGTTCACGGAGCCGGGCCGGCGCAGGGCGGCGCGAGAGCGGCTCGGCGTGCCGGGCGAGGAGCGCGGCGAGCTGTTCGGGCGTGCGCCGCGCCAGAGCGTGGGTGAGTGTGTCGAGACCTTCCACGGGGTGACTCTCTTCGGTCGTCTCTTCGTCGTCTCTTCAGTCGCGTCAGTCGTCTGCTCGGCCGTCCGGTTGGCCGTCCGGTTGGCCGTCTGCTCAGTCGTCTACTCCGTCGCGAGCAGCGGAGTGAGAGCGCCCACGGCGTCGGCGTCGGCGCGTCCGGTGGGCCACCAGTCCTCCGCCCCGGGGTCGGATTCGTACGGATACCAGCGGCCGTCGCGGCCGAAGCGCAGCTGTATGCCGCGGCCGGCGTCCGTGAGGTGGTTGTGCCGGGGCCGCAGCGAGGGCAGGTCGGCGGCCGAGAGGGCACTGCGGGCGCGGTCGAAGTCACCGGCCGGCGGGTCCCACGTCGTCTCCAGAAGGCGGAGACCTTCCGGTCCGCCCTGCCGCCAAGCGGCCACGGCGCGCGCGACGTCGTTCACCGGGCGGTTGGTGGCCTCGGCGACGCTGCGGTAGATCTCCCTCGTGCTGGCGGTCAGCCCCGAGGTCGGGTGCGCCCCGGCGACCAGCCGGATCGCGTCCTCCCAGATGGTACGGGCGGGGAACGGCGAGGCCCCGGCCTCGGTGAACGCTTCACGATGTGGGGCGGGTACTGCCAGGGCGTCGGCCAGGCAGGCGCGGGCCCGGGCGGCGGCATCGGCGGCCAGCAGTTCGATGGCGGCCGGGTCGATGGCCGGGTCGTCGGCCGTCGGCAGTACCAGGGGCCGCCCGGGGTGGGCCGGGAGGGGCAGCGGTGGCGGCAGCGTCGGAAGGTCCCGTACCTGGAGGGCTGCGCGGGCCGGTACTCCGGGGAGCGCCGCGCGGGTCGCCCGTTCGGAGTGGGCGCTGTGGGTGGCGTTGCGCCGCGAGAGGTCGTCGAGCAGCTCCCGCTCGCCGCGTCCGCGCAGGAGGAGCAGCACGAACGGGTCGGCGTCCAGCAGGCGGGCGGCCTGGAAGCAGAGCGCCGCGGCATGCTTGCACGGATGCCCGCGGTCGGGACACGAACAACGCGGTACGAGATCCCCGGGGCCCGGGAGCAGCCGCACGCCCGCCTCGTCCTGCCGCTCGGCCAGGGCCCGCGGCACCGTCCTGCCCAGCAGGGCCGCCAGGTGGGCGGGGCGGGCGGCGATACCGTCGAGGAAGGCTTCCCACGCCGCGTCCGTGAAGGGCCGCAACCGGAGCTCGGCCCGGTAGGGATACGGTCGGCTGCCCGTCACCGGCGCGGAGATACGGCCCGGGGCAACGGTGATCCGGCCGACGTGCCCGCCACTCGCGTAGTCCCGGCCGCGCGCGAGCCGCGCCGTGTCGAGCGCCGTGCTCTCCAGCGCGTCGAGCCACGCCCGTCCCCACCAGGTCTCGGCGAACTCCGTACCGTCACCGCCACCGGCCGCCACCGCGGGGAACACCCGGGCCCGCCCCGCCGCACGACTGGCCGCCTCGGGTCCGTCACCCGGTACGCGCGCCGCGCTCCCAGTACTGCCTTCGCCGGGGCCACCGTGCGCGCCGTTCAGCGCGTCCCCCAGGCTCCGAAGCCCTTGCCCCGAACGGTCCGGCGGGGTGGACCGCTCGACGGCATCCGACCTGCTGCCGGCGCGCACCTCACCGACGCGCTTCGTGCCGGCGGGCTTGCTGCCAGCGGTCTTCTCGGCTTCCCGCGCCTCCCCGGGGCGCGCCTTCTCCTCACCGGGGCGGGTCTTCTCCTCCCCCGCGCGTGCTACTGCTTGGCGAGCCCGCTCCGCAGCCGCACTCCGGCGCACAGTCCCCTGGCCCACGCCCTCGTTGGCCGCCCCCGCGCCGTCGTCCGTCACCGGGGACGCCTGCACCGGAGACGCCTGTCCCTGGGGCGCCCTCTTCTGGACCGGCTGCTTCTGGGACGCCCGCACCCGGGCGCGCCTCGCTTCTCCGGCCGCCCGCTTCAACGCCTGCCGGGCCCGCTCCGCCCCCTGGCTCCGGCCTTCCTCGCCGTCACCGGTCGCGCCCGCCGACGGGCCGTTGTCCGGCGCCGCGTCAGCCGACTGCGATTCCGGCTCTCGGGGCTCTTCCGGCTCACGCACGGCGCGCCCGGGCCCCTGCCCCGTACGCCGCACAGCCTGCCGCGCACGTTCGGCCGCCTCGCTCCGCCGCCCGGTTCCGGCCCCGGCCCCGGGCCCCTCAGCATCGGCAGCCCGCTCAAAGCCGCCACGCACATCCCCGTCCGCATCCGGGACCGCGTCCGCGCCGCGTCCGGCCCCGTCCGCCGCACGC
The DNA here is from genome assembly GCF_000720485.1 of Streptomyces ochraceiscleroticus. Taxonomy (GTDB): domain Bacteria; phylum Actinomycetota; class Actinomycetes; order Streptomycetales; family Streptomycetaceae; genus Streptomyces; species Streptomyces ochraceiscleroticus. The sequence continues at coordinate 70,223 of NZ_JOAX01000034.1, forward strand.
GCCGCGTCCCCCAGCGCATTCTCGGTGTCCCGGTCACGGTTCGCCTCCGCGGCGGCCTCACGCGCCCGCGCAATGGCCCGGCCGCGCTCCAACTCCCGCCGGACCCGCTCCAGTCCCTCGCTCGTGGCCGCCGTCCCCTGCTCCTCGTCATCCCGGCCGGGCTGGTCGTTCTGCTCGTTCGGGTGGTGCCCATCGTGCTGCTCACGGCTGCTCATGCCGACCTCCTCAGCGTGACGAGGTCGGACAGTTCCGCGTCCGTGAGTTCGGTCAGGGCCGCCTCGCCCCCGGTGAGCACGGCCTCGGCCAAGGAACGCTTGGCGGCGAGCAGTTCGGCGATCCGGTCCTCCACCGTCCCCTCCGTGACGAGTCGGTGCACCTGGACGGGCTGCGTCTGGCCGATCCGGTAGGCCCGGTCGGTCGCCTGCTCCTCCACGGCCGGATTCCACCAGCGGTCGTAATGGATCACATGGCCGGCGCGAGTGAGGTTCAGCCCCGTACCCGCCGCCTTCAACGACAGCAGGAACACCGGGACTTCGCCCGCCTGGAAACGGTCGACCATCGCCTCCCGCTGCGCAACCGGTGTTCCGCCGTGCAGCAGCTGAGTGGGTACTCCGCGGGCCCTGAGGTGCTCCTCGAGAAGGCGCGCCATCTCCACGTACTGCGTGAAGACCAGCGCCGCGCCGTCCTCCGCGAGGATCGTGTCCAGCAGTTCGTCGAGCAGTTCGAGCTTCCCGGAGCGCGCGGTGAGGCCGGGCGCGGCCTCCTTGAGGTACTGCGCCGGGTGGTTGCAGATCTGTTTGAGCACCGTGAGCAGCTTCATCACCAGACCGCGGCGCGCCATGCCGTCAGCCGCCTCGATACGGGCGAGCGTCTCGCGGACGGCCGCTTCGTACAGCGCCACCTGCTCGCGGCCGAGCGGCACCGGGTGGTCGGTCTCCGTCTTCGGGGGCAGCTCGGGGGCGATGCCGGGGTCGGACTTCTTCCGCCGCAGGATGAACGGCCGTACGAGCCGCGCGAGGCGTTCCGCGGCGCCGGGCACCTCACCGCCTTCGATGTCGCGGGCGTGCAGGGCCCGGAACGTCTTGAGCGGCCCGAGCAGTCCGGGTGTCGTCCAGTCGAGCAGGGCCCACAGCTCGGAGAGGTTGTTCTCCACGGGGGTGCCGGTGAGGGCGACCCGCGCGGGCGCCTTGATCGTGCGCAGCGCCTTGGCCGTGGTGGACTGCGGATTCTTCACATGCTGCGCCTCGTCGGCGACGACCAGCCCCCAGGAGCACTCGGCCAGCCTCTTGGGGCTGCTGCGCATCGTGCCGTACGTGGTGAGGACGAAGCCGCCCTTCAGGTCCTCCAGACTGCGGCCGGTTCCGTGGAAGCGCCGCACGGGGACGCCGGGGGCGAACCGCTCGATCTCCCGCTGCCAGTTCCCGAGCAGCGAGGCCGGGCAGACCACGAGGGTGGGGTCGGGGTGGTCGCGGTGGAGGTGCAGCGCGATGGTGGTGACGGTCTTGCCCAGGCCCATGTCGTCGGCGAGGCAGCCGCCGAGCCCGAGTGCCGTCATACGGTCCAGCCAGGCCAGGCCGCGGAGCTGGTAGTCCCGGAGGGTGGCGTGGAGACCTGCGGGCTTCTCCAGGGGCGCGGCGTCGGCGGTGAGGCGTGCCCGGAGATGGGCGAGCGCTCCGAGCGGTACCACCTCGACGCGCTCCCCCTCCACCTCGGTCTCACCGGCGAGCGTCACGGCGAGCGCCTCTGTGGGATCGAGGTATCCCAGCTCCCTCTTGCGGGCTTTGCGTACGAGGGCGGGGTCCACGAGCACCCACTGGTCGCGCAGCCGCACGAGGGGGCGATGCGCCTCTGCCAGGACGTTCATCTCCGCGTCGCTCAACGGGGAACCGCCGAGCGCCATCTGCCATTCGAAGCGCAGCAGTCGCTCGGCATCGAAGAAGCCGAACCCGTCCGCCGCAGAACCGGGCGCCGGCCGCACGACAGCGGTGCTGGTCAGCCCCCGGGACAGCTCCTTCGGCCAGTGGACGGCGACTCCCGCTGCCTTCAGGCGCGGCGCGGCATCACCCAGCAGCTCGTACAGCTCTTCTTCGTCGAGCGGCAGGACATCGGGGACGGGGTGGTCCAGCAATCGGCCGAGCGGCGGCCAGACGCGGGCCGCCCTGCGCAACGCGAGCAGCGCGTCCACCTGCGCGCGCGGCCCGAAGCCGTCGGGCGCCTCCCCGTCCCACAGCTCCCGCGCGTCCGCGACGAGCGTCGGGTCGGTGAGATGGCTGACCTGCAGAACCGCTGCCGCGACTCCTGCCCTGCCACCGGCCCCGTACTCGTCCGTACTGCCGTGCGCCGTCTCCTCTGCCGCCTCCGGCTCCTCTCCTGCCTCCCTCTCCGTCTCCTCCGCCGAGATGTCGAACAGCTCGTGTGCCGACAGGTCCAGCCGCAGCGAGATCCGTACACCGCTGTCCACGCCCGCCGCGACCTCTGCCGCCCAGTCCCGCGCGCCGGGCAACCGCTGCGGAACGGCCGCGGCGAACGGGGCGCCCGCCACATGCACCGCAGCCGGCGTGCGTGGCAGGACATCGACGACCGCGTCGATGAAGGCGCGCACCAGGGCGTTCGGCGCATGCAACTGGAGGGGCTTGCTGCCCGGCACGGGGACGGCATGCGCCTCGGCGGGCATGGCAGCGGCGATCGCCCGCAGCTGCGCGGCATCCTCGGCGTCCAGCGGCCCGGCGCGCCAGGCGTCCGCGTCGTCAGCGGTGAGCCCCGGAAGCATGCGGCCACGCGCCACCAGGTGCAGCGCCTGCCAGGCGGCCGCACCCCAGCACGCGGTGGCCGGATGCGCCGTCGGGTCATGGCGGGCGCGGACGAGGAGCGGTACGGCCTCAGCGACGGTCAGTTCGAGCGCGGGAACCGTACGGCTGCGGACGGAGTTCCCGTGCCGCCGCACGACCTTCAGCTCCGTGGCTTCCGCCGCTCCCGGGGGCTCGGGCAGCGGCTCGCCCTGCGGACTCCAGAAGGCGATCTTCCCGGCACGCGGCAGCTCGGCCGGCAGAAACACCGCCGCGTGCCGGATCACACCATCCGACGCCGCGGCCGGGCTCGGACGACCGTCGGGGAACGGCCCGGTCGGCGCGGCGCCGGTCGACCGGGCCCGCCCGGTCGCATCCCGCGCGCTCATCTCCCGCCGTCTCGCCATGCCGTTCCGTTCGTGTCGTACTCCGACCCGTGAGTCTACGGTCGCCTCCATCAGCTCCCCCTCCCGTCCCGGCGCGGCCACTGCCGCGGAGCCGCGACCCTGCGTGAAAACCATGGAAGCAGACGGCACTGACAATCCCGCCGGAACGATCACCGAGCCAGTTATCCACAGGAAAAACCGCTGGTCAAAAATCTTTAGCCCGCCGACCCCAGCGATCCGCTACGGTTCAACCGCCAGTAACTCAACGTAACTTTCGGTGTGTGCTGAGCAAGCCGCCGAGCGATCCCCGGCCTTACCGAAGCCCGCAGTCCAAGGCGGTCCAAAACAGTCCGAGGCAGCCCACAGGAGATCCCCATGACCGACCAGCTCCCCTCACTCACCACCCCACCACCAACATCCGCCACCCCTTCCACGCACAGACGCGCTCCTCACACACCACGCACCCGAAGCCGCCCACCCGACATGCACCACCGTGACGGCCCGGACGGGCCCACGCCTCGTACTCCGCACTCCCCCACCTCCGAGCAACTGGCCGCCGCCGACGCCTTCCATGCGGGCGACCACCTCGTGCTCCAGGCCGGCGCGGGAACGGGCAAGACGACGACCTTGGCGATACTGGCCCGCAGCACGCGCCGGCCCGGGCGCTACCTCGCGTTCAACAAAGCCATCGCGCAGGACGCCACCCGGCGCTTCCCCGCGCACGTGACGTGCAGTACGGCCCATTCCCTGGCGTACGCGGCCGTGGGCCACCGGTTCCAGCGGCGGATGAACGCACCCCGACAGGCAGGCTGGCGGACCGGCTCCGCCCTGGGCATCGACACCGGCTTCCGGCTGCGTATCGGTACGCGAACGGTGAGCAGCAAGGCTCTTTCGTACACCGTCCTGCGCACCGTCACCGAGTTCTGTCGCTCGGCCGACCCAGTACTGAACGCTGCCCATGTGCCTCGCCTGCGCGGCGCCGAGTCCGACGCATTGCACGGGCAGCTGGCGCAGGCCGTCCTTCCCTACGCCCGCAAGGCCTGGGCCGACCTTCAGGACCCCGACCGTGGCGCCGTCCGCTTCGAGCACGATCATTACCTCAAGATGTGGGCACTGAGCGCACCGGTCATCCGGGCCGACTTCCTGCTCCTCGACGAAGCCCAGGACACCAACCCCGTGGTCGAGCAGGTCTTCAGCGCCCAGCGTGCGCACGCCCAACTGGTGCTCGTCGGTGACTCGGCGCAGGCGATCTACGGCTGGCGGGGCGCACGCGACGTGATGACCGGCTTCCGCGGCAGACAGCTCACGCTCTCCCAGTCGTTCCGGTTCGGGCCTGCGCTCGCGGCAGCGGCAAATCGATGGCTGGCGATTGTCGACGCCCCTGTCCGGCTCATCGGCTCGCCACTGCTCGACACCGAACTTGGGCCCGTTCCGCGCCCCGATGCCGTGCTCTGCCGGTCCAATGCGGGCGCGATGGCGGAAGTCATAAGGCTGCTGTCGGACGGGCGCAGAGTTGCCCTGGCCGGTGGCGGCGACTCCCTGACAGCCCTGGCCCGGGCCGCGTACGAGCTCCAGCGCGGCAGCCGGACCGCCCACCCCGAGCTGACCCTCTTCGAATCCTGGGAGGAGCTGCGGGAGTACGCGACCGCCGACCCGTCCGGCCGAGACCTCCTGCCGCTCGTGGAACTCCTCGACGAACACAGCGCGGAGAGCGTGCTCCGCGCGCTGGGATGCCTCTCAAGCGAGGACAGAGCTGAGCTCACAGTATCCACCGCCCATCGGGCGAAAGGCCGTGAGTGGTCGAGCGTGCGCATCGCGGCCGACTTCACGGAGCCGGACGAGCTGGAGGAGACCGGCGAGGACGGAGAACCACTGCCGGGCCCCGTCGACCTCGATGAGGCGCGGCTGGCCTATGTGGCGATCACCCGGGCGAGGAAGCGACTCGATCTGGGCGGACTGTCATGGATCAACAGCCACCCGGCCGGGGATGCGCTCACGCATGCCCATGCCCCACGGACGGTAACGACACAGCCGCCGGGGTTCGCCTCTCCTCGAGCCGCCCAAAGTTATCCACAGGCTGGCCAGGGGGCGTGACGTACGGCCGGAACCGGAGGATCCTTAAGGAAGAGAAAGCCGCTCGGTCAGGCAAGAAGCCCAGGTCAGCACGCAATGGCGTAACGCGCCCGACGGCCCCGCCGGCACCCGCGCGGAGCCCAGCACCCCATCAACATCGAAGCGTCCGGAGGCAAACAGGAGACGGACACAAAACAGCCAAAGACAAGAAACAGAGAGTGACAGGCACGCCGACGACGGCGCGCACCAGACTTCCGAACTTTCACTTCCGGAGTTCCACTTCCGAACGTCCGATGAGCCAAGGCGGGGATGCGTGGTGAGTGGTGATGCGTACGGGCAATGAGCCCTTGGAGGCACGGAGTCTGCTGAAAACACGGCGCGCTCTGGCCCTGTGGGGACTGATATGGGCGGCGTTCGGCGTGGCCGTCTTCATGGTGGTCGGCCGTCCCGGCTGGGCCGCCGGCTGTGCGCTCGTGGCGGCACTGGCTGCGACGGACCTCGCGATCGTATGCCGCCACATACGTCAGGGGCCCCACTACCAGCCTGGGGAGGACGTGCCACCGTACGAGCCGGACAGCGGCCGCAACGAGTTCACCGCCAGGCGACGCGGTGGAGCGGGGCCGAGCATGGGGCCTGACCGGGGCCCAGAGGGGCGCGGGCGACTTTGATGAGCCGCCGATGCGCAAGCAGGCGCCTCGGTGGAGAATCCCCTCGCTGAGCAGACCTCTCGTCGAGTAGACCCCTCGGTGAGCGGATCTCTCGGTGAGCAGACGCCTCGGTGAGCAGACGCCTTGGTGAGGGACAAGCGAAGACAAGAAATCGGGGAGGAGGGGTGGGGGTGGGGGGGGAG
>NZ_JOAX01000035.1 GCF_000720485.1 Streptomyces ochraceiscleroticus
GCTGGACGAAAACGCCCGTTGGCGGCTGCTGGAGGGACTGGACGACATCAGCCTCACCCTCCGGGAGGAAGACTCCATCGCCGCATACGAGGCGAACAGGCCGCCCTTCAAGCCGCGTACAGTAGTGGCCTGACCTCGGGGTTTTCTGGCTGAAAGACATCTTGCATACGATGCGCTCCTTGCCACTTGGCAAGGGGCGCTTCGTCTTGTTGAGTGGCGTGTTGAGGCCCCGTGAAGCGACAACTCACCGCAGATGGCACAATTAGCGCATGGAACGCGACGGCCAACTGGAGCTCTACGGTCTCGTCGCCGACCGCCTCAAGGCCGCACACACACGAGTGCGGACACTGCAAGTCCCGGAGGGCGTACGGATGGCGCTGACCCGGAAGCTGCTTGTCATCACGGCTGCGGCGAAACACGATCTGGCCGGCGCGGCACGGCGTCTGGAGCGCTTCATGAACGACCTCGACGAAGGGCGTTATCCCGAAGACGTGGATGCCGACGGAACTCCGTGACGGTCGAGTTCGTTGCGGCACAAGGGTGATTAGCCCGTTTCGTGTTTGATTTGCGGTATATATCTGCCTAACGTGCGAAAAAGCTTGAACACATTCGTTCCAGCAATGTCTCCGAAGGGGAAGACGTGAACAAGGCGCAGCTCGTAGAAGCCATTGCCGACAAGCTCGGCGGACGTCAGAACGCCGCGGACGCGGTCGACGCGGTCCTGGACGCCATCGTCCGTGCCGTGGTCGGCGGCGACCGTGTTTCGGTCACCGGATTCGGTTCGTTCGAGAAGGTCGACCGCCCGGCCCGTTACGCCCGTAACCCGCAGACGGGTGAGCGGGTGCGGGTGAAGAAGACCTCCGTGCCGCGTTTCCGCGCCGGACAGGGCTTCAAGGACCTGGTCAGCGGCTCGAAGAAGCTCCCGAAGAACGACGTGGCCGTCAAGAAGGCCCCGAAGGGCAGCCTTTCGGGCGGCGCTTCCACCCGCACGACGGCCAAGGCCGCGGCCAAGAAGGCCACCGCCAAGAAGTCGGCGGCGAAGAAGACCACGGCGGCGAAGAAGACCACCACCGCCAAGAAGGCCACGCCGGCGAAGAAGACGACCGCCGCCAAGAAGGCCACCACCGCCAAGAAGGCCACGCCGGCCAAGAAGACCGCCACGGCGAAGAAGGCCACGCCGGCCAAGAAGGCCACCACGGCGAAGAAGGCCACGGCCAAGAAGACCGCCCCGGCCAAGAAGACCACGGCGAAGAAGGCCCCGGCCAAGAAGGCCACCGCCCGCAAGACCACCGCCAAGAAGACCACCGCCCGCAAGCGCTGACCCTCCGGCGGCGAACCTCGCGACGGGCCGGGCTCCCCAGGGGAGCCCGGCCCGCGGTGCGTTGCCCGGACCCCTCCCGTTTAGGCTCTGACCATGCAGGCCACCGCATACACCTACGACGCCGAGCGCCGCACGGGCAGCGTGCTGCTCGACGACGGCACCCCGCTGCCCTTCGACACCGCCGCCTTCGACGCGGGCGGCCTGCGGCTGCTCCGCCCCGGCCAGCGGGTCCGCATCGACGTGACGGGCGAGGGCGAGGAGCGCCGGATCACCCTCATCACGCTCCAGACGTTCTGACGGCCGGGAGCAGGGCCCCGGCGGCCGCCCAGGCACCCGAAGCGCCTGCGGCCCCGCTCAGGCCCCTGGAGAGCGCCCCGGCCCCGCTCAGGCCCCCGGAGCGCCCAGCGCAGCGATTCCCGCCGAGATGGCCGCCGTATGGCGGGCCGTCCGCGCCCCCACGCCCAATTCCAGCGCCGCCCGGAGATCCTCCGGAGTGTCCACGTCCTGCCGCACGGACCGCACGCCGGACAAGGTGATCTCCTGAGCGCCCGAGTCCCTGTGCCGGGCCCGTGAGGCCCCGCCGAAAGCCGGGGCCAATTCCGCCCCCGGCGCCGCGGTCAGCAGCGTCGTCCCTATTTCCGCCGCATCCGCGAGAAATGCGCGCGGAAATTGCGCGGCCGAGGCGAGCACCCGTTCCAGTTCCGCCGGGCGCAGCGCCGGGAGATCCGCATTGAGCGCCGCCACCGCGGCACCGGGACGGCACGCCCGTACGGTGTGCGCGCCGTACGCGATCGCGGGATTCAGCCCCGCCGCCGGTACATCGGCCACGATGCGCGCCCCGAGGGCAGCGAGAGCCTCACCGGCCCCCGGATCATCCGTGACAACCGCCACATCCCGCACCACCGGGCATTTAAGCGCCGCAGCCACCGTGTCCAGGGCGAACGCCAGCGCCAGCCGGGGCCGGAAACGCGCGTCCGCCGCAGCGGACAGCCTGCTCTTAGCCCGCACCAGCGGTTTCAGGGGCACCACCAGGCTCCACACCGCATCCGCTCCTTCTTCTCGCATCGGCAGCATTGTCACCCGCTGCCGCCGCCCGCAGCAGGGCGCGGAGATACGGTGTCCTCGACAGACCGGGTACCGGGGGCGACACTTGTGCGGCTGCCGGGTCGCCGCAGCTCAGCAGGTCCCATTAGGAGGGTGTCCGAGTGTCCCGCCACAGAATCGGCTTCTGGTACCGCCTCGCAGCGGTCATCGCAAAACCGCCGCTCGTGGTGCTGTTCAAGCGGGACTGGCAGGGAATGGAGCACATTCCCGCCGAGGGCGGATTCATCACCGCGGTCAACCACAACTCGTATCTCGACCCGCTCTCCTACGCGCACTATCAGTACAACACCGGACGGGTCCCGCGATTCCTCGCCAAGAGCGGCCTCTTCAAGGGCGGCTTCGTCGGCGCGGTCATGCGCGGAACGGGACAGATCCCGGTCTACCGCGAATCCACCGACGCGGCCACCGCGTTCCGGGCCGCCGTGGACGCCATCAACAGGGGCGAGTGCGTCGCCTTCTACCCCGAGGGCACCCTCACCCGGGACCCCGACATGTGGCCCATGCAGGGCAAGACCGGCGCCGCCCGCGTCGCACTGCTCACCAAGGCGCCCGTCATCCCGGTCGCCCAGTGGGGCGCCAACGAGGCGATGCCGCCGTACGCCAAGGAGAAGAAGCTCCGCCTCTTCCCGCGCAAGACGCTGCGCGTGAAGGCGGGCCCGCCGGTCGACCTGGCCGAGTTCTACGGCCAGGAGCCCACCGCCGAGGTGCTGCGCGCCGTCACCGACCGCATCATGGCCTCGGTGACCGGCATCCTGGCCGAGGTCCGCGAGGAGCCCGCGCCGGCCGAGCCGTACGACCACCGCAAGGCCCGCGCCGAACAGCGCCGGAAGAACCAGCAGATGCGGCAGCGGGACAAGACGCCCGGCCCCACTCAGGAGGATGAAGGCAAGTGACGCGCTGCGCCGTCTACGGCACGGGGTCGTGGGGCACCGCATTCGCGATGGTGCTGGCCGACGCGGGCTGCGAGGTGACCCTGTGGGGCCGCCGCGCCGAGCTCGCCGAGGCCATCAACACCGGCCGCACCAACCCCGACTACCTCCCGGGCGTGGAGCTGCCGCAGACCGTACGGGCCACCGCCGACCCCGCCGAGGCCGCCGCCGGCGCGGAGTTCACCATCCTCGCCGTGCCGTCCCAGACGCTGCGCGCCAACCTCGCCGACTGGTCGCCCCTGCTGCCCTCCGACACCGTCCTGGTGTCCCTGATGAAGGGCATCGAGCTCGGTACGGCCAAGCGGATGAGCGAGGTCATCGAAGAGGTCGCCAAGGTGCCCGCCGAGCGGGTGGCCGTGCTGACGGGCCCGAACCTCGCCAAGGAGATCGCCGCCCGGCAGCCCGCCGCCGCCGTCGTCGCCTGCACCGACGAGGCCGTCGCGACCCGCCTGCAGGCCGCCTGCCACACCCCGTACTTCCGCCCGTACACCACCACCGACGTGGTGGGCGCGGAGCTGGGCGGCGCGGTGAAGAACGTCATCGGCCTCGCGGTGGGCATCGCGGGCGGCATGGGCCTGGGCGACAACGCCAAGGCGTCGCTCATCACCCGCGGCCTCGCCGAGACCATGCGGCTGGGGCTCGCGCTGGGCGCGGACCCGGCCACGTTCGCGGGGCTGGCGGGCATGGGTGACCTGGTCGCCACCTGCTCCTCGCCGCTCTCCCGCAACAACACCTTCGGCCAGAACCTGGGCCGCGGCATGAGCCTCGACGAGACCATCGCCGTCACCAAGCAGACCGCCGAGGGCGTGAAGTCCTGCGAATCGGTGCTGGACCTGGCCCGCCGGCACGGCGTCGAGATGCCCATCACCGAGACGGTGGTGAGCATCGTCCACGACGCCAAGCCGCCGCTGGTGGCCCTGAAGGAACTGATGTCGCGCTCGGCGAAGCCGGAGCGGCACTGAACCACCGGTTGTCCACAGGCCCTGACGGCCGCGCGCCGTGAACCGCCCGTTGTCCACAGGCCCCGACGGGCATGAGCCGTGCGCGCTACCTTCACGACATGCCGCTTCTGGGCGGCATGTGTGGTGGAGGTGGGGGAGGGGCCTTGGCCACGGTGCGGAAGTTCTCCGAAGTTCTCCCGCTGGTCTGGGGAGAGGGAGGGGCCCTGCCAGGGAACGCGGGGGCGTGGCCCATTGAAGCGCCCCACACCCCCCAAGACATTCGCATCCGCCGTACCAACAGGTAGTCTCGGTCCGATATGAGCAGCGAGACCTCCTCCCAGAAGCCCCGCGTCGCCGTCGTGTTCGGCGGGCGCAGCTCCGAGCACGCCATCTCCGTGGTCACCGCGGGCGCCGTCCTGAGCGCGATCGACCGCGAGAAGTACGACGTGCTGCCGATCGGCATCACGACGGACGGCCGCTGGGCGCTGACCGCCGACGAGCCGGAGCGGATGGCCATCACGGACCGGAAGCTGCCGAGCGTGGCGGAGCTGGCCGAGTCCGCCGACGGCGCCGTGGTCCTGCCGGTCGACCCCACCAGCCGTGAGGTCGTCTACAGCGAGCCCGGCCAGGTACCGAAGGCGCTCGGCGACGTCGACGTGGTCTTCCCCGTCCTGCACGGCCCGTACGGCGAGGACGGCACCCTCCAGGGCCTCCTGGAGCTGTCCGGCGTGCCCTACGTGGGCTCCGGCGTGCTCTCCTCGGCCGTCGGCCAGGACAAGGACTACATGAAGCGGGTGTTCGCCTCCTTCGGGCTGCCGGTCGGCCCGTACGAGGTCATCCGCCCGCGCGAGTGGGAGCAGGACCCCGCGGCGGCGCGGAAGAAGATCGTGGACTTCGCTGGCGAGCACGGCTGGCCGCTGTTCGTGAAGCCCGCCCGGGCCGGCTCCTCCATGGGCATCTCCAAGGTCGACGACCTCGCCGGGCTGGACGCGGCCGTCGAGGAGGCCCGCCGCCACGACCCGAAGATCCTGGTCGAGTCGCTGCTGAGCGGCCGGGAGATCGAGTGCGGCGTGCTGGAGTTCGAGGACGGTCCGCGGGCCAGCGTCCCGGCCGAGATCCCGCCGGTCACCGCGCACGACTTCTACGACTTCGAGGCCAAGTACATCGACTCCGCCACCGGACTGGTGCCCGCGCCGCTCACCGAGGAGCAGACCGCGCGCGTCCAGGAGCTGGCCGTCGAGGCGTTCGAGGCGGCGTCCTGCGAGGGCCTGGTGCGCGCCGACTTCTTCCTGCAGGACAACGGCGAGTTCGTCATCAACGAGATCAACACCCTGCCGGGCTTCACGCCCATTTCGATGTACCCGCGGATGTGGCAGGAGTCCGGGGTGAGCTACGCCGAGCTGGTGGACCGGCTCATCCAGGCGGCGCTGCGGCGCTCCACGGGCCTGCGCTGAGCCTTCGCGGCGGCCGGTCGGGGGCGTGTTCTACACGACCCCGACCGGGACGGTCTTCTTCACGGCCGACGCGAGGTCGGTGAGGACATCGACTTCGGGCGCGTACTTGCCCGGCACGGTCACCTCGACGTTCGCGCGGCGCAGCACGGTCGTGAAGCGGTAGCCGTCGTCCTGTTTCTCGAAGAGCCACTCGACGCCGTTGATTTCCGCGGCGTCCTGCAGCGGGTTGTAATGTTCATTACCAGGCTTCAGTACGTCGGGCTCCGGCACGCCGCAGCGCAGCTGTACGGCGGGCTCGCCCCACACGGCGGTGAAGTCGGAGACGGGATCGGCGGTCCGCCGCTTCAGACCGTCCACGGCGTCGGGCAGTTTCCCGTGCAGCGCCCGGCAGAGCCGGGCCTGCTCCCCCTTCGGGGCGGGAACCGCCACGCTCGCCGAATCGTCGGACGGGGCACAGCCCGCCACTGCGATCAGCACGGCGAGCAGCGGCGGAGCGAGCGACCGGCCTGGCGAGGATTTCACCCGGCCGAGCATACGGGGGACTAGATATGAACCACCGGGCAGGTCAGGGTGCGCGTGATGCCGTCCACTTGCTGGACTTTGGCGACCACCATGCGGCCCAGATCATCGACCGTGTCAGCCTGGGCACGCACGATCACGTCGTAGGGACCGGTCACGTCCTCGGCCTGGATCACGCCGGGCAGTTTGGCGATCACTTCGGCGACCGCGGACGCCTTGCCGACCTCGGTCTGGATCAGGATGTACGCCTGTACCACGGGACCTCCAGGGCGGCTTCGAGGATCATGTGGGAAGAAGGGACGCCACGGTACCGCGTCGCCGAGCGGAGCGGGGAGACCCGCGCGGTGTACGCGGTGAACAGTTCGCGGCCGCCGGCGCGGAACGCGTCATCCGGAGCGCGGCCGTCCGGGAACGCGGCTTCGGCCGTGCGCGACGCGTCAGTGGAGTACGGAAGGTCCGTACGCATGGGAAGGGCAACAGCATGAAGGGCACCGTCGGCGAGTTGGGGGAGTTCGGCCTCATCAGAGAGCTGACCTCGCGGCTCACCTCCACCCCGGCCGTACGCATCGGACCGGGCGACGACGCCGCCGTGGTCACCGCGCCGGACCGCCGGGTGGTGGCCAGTACGGACGTACTCCTCGAAGGGCGGCACTTCCGCCGCGACTGGTCCACCGCCTACGACGTCGGCCGCAAGGCCGCCGCCCAGAACCTCGCCGACATCGCCGCCATGGGCGCGGTCCCCACCGCCATCCTGCTCGGCCTCGTCGTCCCCGCCGAACTCCCCGCCACGTGGGCCACGGAGCTGATGGACGGGCTGCGCGACGAGTGCCAGGTCGCGGGCGCCGCCGTGGTCGGCGGCGACGTCGTACGCGGCGAGATCATCACCGTCGCCATCACCGCCCTCGGCGACCTGCGCAACGCCGAGCCGGTCACCCGGGGCGGCGCCCAGCCCGGCGACGTCGTCGCGGTCACCGGCTGGCTCGGCTGGTCGGCGGCGGGCCACGCCGTCCTCACCCGCGGCTTCCGCTCCCCGCGCGCCTTCGTGGAGGCGCACCGCAGGCCGGAGCCGCCGTACCACGCGGGCCCCGCGGCCGCCGGGCTCGGCGCGACCGCCATGACGGACGTCAGCGACGGCCTGGTCGCCGACCTCGGGCACATCGCCGAGGCCAGCAAGGTCCGCATCGACCTGCAGTCCCAGAAGATCGACGTGCCCTCGCAGATGGCCGACATCGGTACGGCGTGCGGCGTGGACCCGCTGCAGTGGGTGCTCTCCGGCGGCGAGGACCACGCGATCGTCGCGACCTTCCCGCCGGACGTGAAGCTCCCGGCCCGCTGGAAGGTCATCGGAGAGGTACTCAACCCCTCCGCGCTGCCCCAGGTGACGGTGGACGGCGCGCCCTGGACCAAGGGCGGCTGGGACCACTTCGGCGACGACGACGTGGTCGGCTAGCCCGGGGGCGACCCGACAGGCCGGATCCGGCGGTCGATTAGATTCGGGGCATGCACACACCACCCCGCGTCCTGACCGTCGCAGGCTCCGACTCCGGCGGCGGCGCCGGCATCCAGGCCGACCTGAAGACGATGCTGGCGCTCGGCACGCACGGCATGAGCGTGCTGACCGCCGTCACCGCGCAGAACTCCCTCGGCGTCCAGGGCGCCTGGGAGCTGCCCGCCGAGGCGGTGACGGCCCAGTTCCGCAGCGTCGTGGACGACATCGGCGTCCAGGCGGTCAAGACCGGAATGCTCTCCTCGCCCGAGCTCGTGGAGACGGTGGCGGGGCTGCTCGCGGACGTGGACGCCCCGGTGGTCGTCGACCCGGTCGGCGTCTCCAAGCACGGCGACTCGCTGCTCGCCGCCACGGCCCTGGACGCGGTCCGTACGAAGCTGCTGCCGACCGCGACCGTCGCCACCCCCAACCTGGACGAGGTGGCTCAGCTCACGGGCGTACAGGTCCGGGAAGAGGCCGATATGCGGCGGGCGGCCGCGGCGGTCCTGGCCCACGGCCCGCGCTGGGCGCTGATCAAGGGCGGCCACCTGGCGTCCTCGGACGAGGCGGTGGATCTTCTCACCGACGGCGATCAGGAGCACTGGCTGCGCGCCCCGCGCCACGACAACCGGCACACGCACGGCACGGGCTGCACGCTCGCCAGCGCGATCGCCGCCCGGCTGGCGCACGGCGACACCGTTCCGGAGGCCGTCACGGCGGCGAAGGAGTACGTCACGGGCGCGATCGCGGCCGGCTTCCGGCTGGGCGGCGGGATCGGGCCCGTCGATCACGGGTGGCGGCTGCGCTGAGTACGTCAGCGGGGGCGGCCCCTCGTGGGTACGCCCCCGCCCGCGCGGCTCACGGACGAGCCGCCGGACAAGCTGCCGGACAAGCTTCCGGGCAAACAGAAAAGCCGGCCCACCCTGAGGTGGACCGGCTTCAAGGCAACCGGCAGAGGCTGCGCCACGACGTAACGTCAGCGCGCGACCTTGCCGGCCTTGATGCACGAGGTGCAGACGTTGAGCCGCTTCGGCGTGCGCCCGATCACAGCGCGCACCGTCTGGATGTTGGGGTTCCAACGACGGTTGGTGCGGCGGTGCGAGTGAGAAACGCTCTTGCCGAAGCCCGGCCCCTTGCCGCAGACGTCGCAGTTGGCAGCCACGGGTCACTCCAAAGACTTCAGATGCACTTACGGTAATTCCCAGCGCGCCGAGTGCATTGAACGACAAGCGGTGCCGGGAGGGGAAAAGACCCGATTCGCATCGGGCAACCGGAGCAGCATACAACGACCGCTCCCGCCCTACGAAACTACCATGACCGCCCGGGGGCCCCGCCCGAGCACCCGTCCCGTCCGCCGCTACCCTGCGGTGCACTGCCTGCCCCGACCGGGGAGGACATACGGCGACCGAGGAGGACGCACGGTGCCGCACACGCTCGACGCGACCGCGGTCCGCGCATGGTGCGGGCTGGCCCTGGAGGCGCTCGGCCGGGACCGCGAGCGGATCGACGCGATCAACGTCTACCCCGTCGCGGACGGTGACACCGGCACCAACCTCTACCTGACCGTGGAATCCGCCGCCCGCGCGGTCGACGCCGCCTTCGACGGGCACGCCGCCTCCGGTACGGAGCCCGGCCTCGCCGACGCCATCGGCGCGATGGCGCACGGCGCGCTCATCGGGGCGCGCGGCAACTCCGGCACCATCCTGGCGCAGCTCCTGCGCGGCATGACGGAGGTACTGGCGGCGGCCCCGGGGCCGGCCCCGGCGTCCGGTACGGCGGAGCGTGACGGAGAGCACGGGGCGGCCGCGGTACTGGCGCGTGCGCTGCGGCGGGCCGCGGCGTCCACGTACGAGGCGGTGGCGCACCCCGTGGAGGGCACGGTCCTCACCGTGGCGACGGCCGCCGCCGACGCCGCCGAGGGCGCCGTGCCGGCCGGCGGCGTGGTGGCGGTGGCCCGTGCGGCCCACGAGGGCGCCAGGAAGGCGCTGGACGCCACCCCGGGGCAGCTCGCGGTCCTCGGCAGGGCCGGCGTGGTCGACGCGGGCGGCTGCGGCCTGGTCGCCGTCCTGGGCGCGCTCGCGGACGCGCTGTCCGGGGAGCGCACGGCAGCGGCCGGCGGCGTACGGATCGCCGTGGGCGCCCCCGCCTACCGGGGCGGCACGGACCCCGCCACGGTCGTCACCGAGGCCGGCGGCTGCGGCGCCGACGAGCACGCGGCGGCCGACGGCCCCGCCTTCGAGGTGATCTACCTCCTGGAGGCCGACGACGGGGCCGTGGCCCGGCTGCGCACCCGGCTCGACGGGCTCGGCGACTCCCTGGTGGTGGTCGGCGGGGACGGCCTGTGGAACGTCCATGTGCACGTGGACGACGCGGGCGCGGCTGTCGAGGCGGGCATCGAGGCGGGCCGCCCGTACCGGATCCGCATCACGCACTTCGCGGGCGCCGAGGCCGCCCGGGGCCCGGCTCCGGAGCGCGCGGAACGGGCCGTGGTCGCGGTGGTACCGGGAGACGGGCTGGCCGGGCTGTGCGCCGCGGCCGGCGCGACCGTGGTCTCCGTACGCCCCGGGGAGCCGCCCGCCAGCGGCGAGCTGGTCCA
Source organism: Streptomyces ochraceiscleroticus (assembly GCF_000720485.1). Lineage (GTDB taxonomy): Bacteria > Actinomycetota > Actinomycetes > Streptomycetales > Streptomycetaceae > Streptomyces > Streptomyces ochraceiscleroticus. The sequence continues at coordinate 10,351 of NZ_JOAX01000035.1, forward strand.
GGCGATCCGGCAGGCGCACGCCCGCGAGGTGGTGCTGCTGCCGAACGACGCCGACCTGCGGCACACGGCCGCCGCCGCGGCCGGCCAGGCCCGTACCGAAGGCGTGCGCGTCGCCGTGATCCCCACCCGGGCCGCGGTCCAGGGCATCGCGGCGCTGGCCGTCCATGAGTCCGGCCGCACGTTCGACGAGGACGTGGTGGCGATGACCTCGGCGGCGGGCGCGACCCGGTACGGCGAGCTGACGGTCGCCGAGCGGCAGTCCTGGACCATGGCCGGGGTCTGCCAGGCCGGGGACGTGCTGGGGCTGGTGGACGGCGATGTCGCGGTGATCGGTACGGACCCGGCGGCCACCGCCCTCGACGTACTGGACCGGATGCTCTCGGCGGGCGGCGAGATGGTCACCCTCGTGTGCGGCGCGGACTTCTCCCAGGGCCTGGCCGACCGCCTCGAACGCCACGTACGCGAGCGTCATCTGGCGGTGGACACGGTGGTGTACGCCGGGGGCCAGCAGTCGTCGCTGCTGCTGATCGGCGTGGAGTAGCCGCCGGGGGAGGCCCGTTCGCCGGTCCTCCCGCCGGTTGTCAGTGGCGTGGTGTGCAATGGACCCGTGCTGGATGAACCACTGAAGAAGATCCTCGGCGGCACCACCGCGAAGGTGCTGGCCGAGCACCTCGGCCTGCACACGGTCGGCGATCTGCTGCACCACTACCCCCGGCGGTACGCCGAGCGCGGCGAGCTGACCACCCTCGCCGACCTCCCGCTCGACGAGCACGTCACGGTCGTCGCGCGGGTCGCCGACGCCCGGGTGCACACCTTCAACCACGGCCGCGGCCAGCGCCTGGAGGTCACGCTCACCGACGGCAGCGGCCGGCTGCAACTGGTCTTCTTCGGCAAGGGCATCCACAAGCCGCGGCACGACCTCCTCCCGGGCCGCCGCGCGATGTTCGCGGGCAAGGTCTCGGTCTTCAACCGCAAGCTCCAGCTCGCCCACCCCGAGTACGAACTCCTCGCGGGCGAGGGCGGCGACGACGCCGTGGACGCGTTCGCGGGCCGGCTCCTGCCGATCTATCCGGCGGCCCAGAAGATGCCGTCCTGGAAGATCGCCAAGGCGGTGGACGCGGTGCTGCCCAACGCCCGGGACGCGGCCGACCCGCTGCCGCCCGCGCTCCGCGAGGGCCGCGGCCTCGTCCCGCTCCCCGAGGCCCTCCTCAAGGTCCACCGGCCCGCCACCAAGGCCGACATCGACGACGCCCGGGCCCGCCTGAAGTGGGACGAGGCATTCGTCCTCCAGGTCGCCCTCGCCCGCCGCCGCTTCGCCGAGACCCAGCTCCCGGCCGTCCCCCGCCCGCTGACCGAGGACGGCCTGCTGGACGCCTTCGACGCCCGCCTCCCCTTCACCCTCACCGACGGCCAGCAGAAGGTCAGCCGCGAAATCTTCGACGACCTGGCCACGGACCACCCGATGCACCGCCTCCTGCAGGGGGAGGTGGGCAGTGGGAAAACGATGGTCGCCCTGCGGGCCATGCTTGCCGTGGTGGACACCGGTGGGCAGGCGGCGATGCTGGCGCCGACCGAGGTGCTGGCGCAGCAGCATCACCGCTCGATCACGGAGATGATGGGGGAGCTGGCCGAGGGCGGGATGCTCGGCGGCGCCGAGCACGGTACGAAGGTCGTGCTGCTGACCGGCTCGATGGGCACGGCCGCGCGGAAGCAGGCGTTGCTGGACCTCGTGACGGGCGAGGCCGGGCTGGTGATCGGCACGCATGCGCTGATCGAGGACAAGGTGCAGTTCCACGACCTGGGGCTGGTCGTGGTGGACGAGCAGCACCGGTTCGGCGTGGAGCAGCGGGACGCACTGCGCTCCAAGGGCAAGCAGCCGCCGCATCTGCTCGTGATGACCGCGACGCCCATTCCGCGGACGGTCGCGATGACGGTCTTCGGCGATCTGGAGACGTCCGTACTGGACCAGTTGCCGGCCGGGCGGTCGCCGATCGCCAGCCATGTGGTGCCGGCCAAGGACAAGCCGCACTTCCTGGCGCGCGCCTGGGAACGGGTGCGGGAGGAGGTCGAGGGCGGACATCAGGCGTATGTGGTGTGCCCGCGGATCGGTGACGAGGAGGAGCCGAAGGGCGCGAAGAAGAAGGCGCAGGGGGACGGGGAGGAAGCCGCGGAGGAGGCCGAGAAGCGGCCGCCGCTGGCCGTGCTGGAGGTCGCCGAGCAGTTGGCCAAGGGGCCGCTCGCGGGGCTGCGCGTGGAGGTGCTGCACGGGCGGATGCAGCCGGACGACAAGGACGACGTGATGCGCCGGTTCGCCGCCGGCGAGGTGGATGTGCTGGTGGCGACGACCGTCATCGAGGTGGGCGTGAACGTACCGAACGCCACGGCGATGGTGATCATGGACGCCGACCGGTTCGGCGTCTCGCAGCTCCATCAGCTGCGCGGGCGGGTGGGCCGTGGTTCGGCGCCCGGCCTGTGCCTGCTGGTGACGGAGATGTCCGAGGCGAGCCCGGCGCGGGCCCGGCTGGGCGCCGTGGCGAGCACGCTGGACGGCTTCGAGCTGTCCCGGATCGACCTGGAGCAGCGGCGCGAGGGCGACGTCCTGGGGCAGGCGCAGTCCGGGGTGCGCTCCAGCCTCCGGATGCTCGCGGTCATCGAGGACGAGGACGTCATCGAGGCGGCCCGGGAGGAGGCGACGGCGACCGTGGCCAACGACCCGGAGCTGGCCGGACTGCCCGAGCTGCGGGGCGCGTTGGACGCCCTGCTGGACGCCGATCGGGAGAGCTACCTGGACAAGGGGTGAGGGGCGCGGGTGCGCCCGGCGGAGGCCGATTGTCAGACCCTCCTGGGAGGATGGACACAGTCCGGGCCGATCCGGGAGTGGTTGGCCGCAGTTGGACCACTGGGGGGCTGTTTCATGGCATTCCGGCATCTGAACGAACTGCCGCTGGGCAACAAGATCTTCCGGATCGAGCTGGTCAGCGACGACGACGCGACCGTCACCCTCACCGTCACCGGCTGGCAGGAGGACTCCCCGGAGGCCCTGCTCGCCTCCGGCGCGCTCACCCTCCCCCTGACCGAGATCCCGCCGCTGCGTATCGCGCTGAACCGCGCCCTGCGTGCGCTTGCTCTCGTCGCCGACGTGGCCGAGCCGATACCGGACCGCGATGTCCTGCGTGAGCTGTTCCCCGGCCACGGCGCCCCCTGGGTGCCGCAGCACGAGGAGGACCTCACGCACCGCTTCCATGCCGGTGAGACCATCGCCCGCATCGCCGCCCGCTTCGGCCGCACGCCCGATTCGGTCCGGACGAAGCTGCGCGAGCTCGGCCACGACCCGCGCCGCCCGGAGTACTGCCCGCCGGACGGCTGCCTGTCCTGGTCCCGCTATGCCTCGCCCGCTCTGGTGGGCGCGGTCGAGGAGGCGGAGCGCGGCTGACCGGCGGGGGACGCCATATCGTGGTGGTGCGGGGCCGGGCTCGGCCCCGCACCACCACAGAACCGCACAGCTGAGGACGAGAATCGTATGACCCGCGTGATCGCCGGCGTGGCCGGCGGCCGGCGCCTGGCCGTGCCGCCCGGCACGGGCACCCGCCCGACCTCCGACCGGGCGCGCGAGGGCCTGTTCTCCACCTGGGAGGCGCTGGACGGCCCGCTGACCGGCGCCCGGGTGCTGGATCTGTACGGCGGCTCGGGCGCGGTCGGGCTGGAGGCGCTCTCCCGGGGCGCCGCGGCCGTGCTGCTGGCCGAGGCCGACCCGAAGGCCGCCCGCACGATCCGCGAGAACATCCGCAGCCTCGGCCTCCCGGGCGCCGAATTCCGCGCCGCGAAGGCCGAGCAGGTCGTCGCGGGGCCGGTCTCCGGCGAGCCGTACGACCTCGTTTTCCTGGATCCGCCGTACGCCGTCACCGACGACGATCTTCGCGAGATCCTCCTCACACTCCGCTCCCAGGGCTGGATCACGGGCGACGCGCTCGCCACCGTGGAGCGCAGCACCAGGGGCGGAGAATTCCGCTGGCCCGACGGATTCACGGGCCTGCGGTCCCGCCGCTACGGCGAGGCCACGCTTTGGTACGGTCGCGCCGCTTCGACGTGCGAGGACGCCGACGGGAACGCCGGCGACCGCCCTGCCGGGAGCGCCACGTCGGCAAGCGAGTCATGACCGGATCGGAGAGCGAGGAACCTCAAGTGCGCCGTGCCGTCTGTCCGGGGTCGTTCGACCCCATCACCAACGGGCATCTGGACATCATCGCCCGGGCCTCCAAGCTCTACGACGTGGTCCACGTCGCCGTGATGATCAACAAGTCCAAGCAGGGCCTGTTCACGGTCGAGGAGCGGATCGAGCTGATCCGCCGGGCGACCGCCGAGTACGGCAACGTCGAGGTCGAGGCGTTCCACGGCCTCCTCGTCGACTTCTGCAAGCAGCGTGACATTCCGGCCATCGTGAAGGGCCTGCGCGCGGTCAGCGACTTCGACTACGAGCTGCAGATGGCCCAGATGAACAACGGCCTCTCGGGCGTCGAGACCCTCTTCGTCCCGACCAACCCGACCTACAGCTTCCTCTCGTCCAGCCTGGTCAAGGAGGTCGCGGCCTGGGGCGGCGACGTCTCCCACCTGGTACCGGACTTCGTCTTCGAAGCCCTGACGGAGCGCCTCGGGGAGAAGTGACGCGGGAAGCGGCGGAGGGCCGTCCGGCTGACGGTACGTCAGTGGGTGTCGGCGCGTGGGCGGGTGGCCGTACAGTCGGTCCCGTTCCGTCGTTTCATCCCCCAGAGAGTGGCGAGCCCCCAGTGGACGTGCAGAAGAAGCTCGACGAGATCGTCGAGACCGTCGGCCATGCCCGGTCCATGCCCATGTCGGCCTCCTGCGTGATCAACCGCGCGGAGCTGCTGGCGATGCTCGAAGAGGTGCGGGCCGCGCTCCCGGGGTCCCTCGCGCAGGCGCAGGAGCTGCTCGGCGGGCGCGAGCAGATGGTCGAGGACGCCCGCGCCGAGGCGGAGCGGATCATCGAGAGCGCGCACGCCCAGCGCGGCTCGCTGCTCTCCGAGACCGAGCTCGCCCGGCAGTCCCAGGAGGAGGCCGACCGCATCCTCGCGGAGGCCCGCCGGGAGGCCGAGGAGATCCGCGCCGAGGCCGACGACTACGTCGACAGCAAGCTCGCCAACTTCGAGGTCGTCCTGACCAAGACCATCGGGTCCGTGGACCGGGGCCGCGAGAAGCTCCTCGGCCGCGGTCCGGGCCTGGACGAGGCGGGGTACGCGGACGCCGAGGCGCCCGAGCGCAGCGCCGACCCGGAGACGCTGCGGCAGCGCGCTGACGCGTACGTGGACGCCAAGTTCGGCGCCTTCGAGGCCGTGCTCACCAAGACCCTGGAGGCGGTCGGGCGCGGCCGCCAGAAGCTGCTCGGGGCGCAGCCCAGCGACGAGCTCGCCGCGGCCTTCGCCGCGCACACGGACCCCACGACGGGCCTGCCGCAGTCCGGCGACGCCGAGTACCTCGCCGACCTCGCCGCCGCCCAGCAGCCCGCCGCGCCCCAGGCGCCCGCCGCACAGCCCGGCGACCAGCCCACGGGACAGCCGGCCGGACAGCCCTTCGTGCAGCCGGGGCCGGAGCCCGCGGCGCCGCAGCAGCAGGACTACTACGCCACGGCGGGCTACGGCCAGGACGCGTACGGCTACCAGCAGCCGCAGCAGTACGCCCAGCAGCAGGACCCTTACGGCTACGGCTGGCAGCAGCAGGCCCCGCAGCAGGGGTACGACCCCGCCGCGTACGTCCCGCAGCAGGCCCAGCAGCCGCAGCAGTTCCCGCACGGCGAGCAGCAGCAGCCCCAGCAGCACGGTCAGCAGCCCGCCGCCCTGGACGAGACCAGCCTCTTCGACACCAGCATGATCGACCTCGACCAGCTCCGGCAGTACGAGCAGGGGCACTGACGCACGCAGGTCCGGCGGCGCTCTCGCGCGCAGGGCGGGCGGTGCCGGGGGCGCCGGCCGCGGATTGGGTCAATCGCGACCCGTCCAGTATCCTGGCTGTTCGGTCGCGCATACGTCCGCGATCTGTGCTGCCCGACGACCGCCCCGTGCGGCGCGGGCAGTCGTACCGCCGTAGAAAGCAGGAAGCCATCAACGCCCGCCTCGACCACCGTTCTCCGCTCGTGTTCGATACACGCGAGCTGGGCCGGCGTCCCGGTGCGATGAAGAAGGTGTCCCGCTCCGTCGAGGCCCCCTCGGACCTCGGCAACGAGGTCATCGGAGTGCCCCAGGGCGCGCCGGTGGAGCTCGACCTCCGCCTGGAGTCGGTCATGGACGGGGTGCTTGTCACAGGCACCGCCCGTGCATCCGTGACAGGGGAGTGCGTAAGGTGTCTGGAGCCGCTCGAGCGTGAGCTCGACGCGGACTTCCAGGAGATGTTCTCCTACCCCGACGCCGATGCCCGGGTCCGCGAAGCGGACGCAGGCGACGACGCCGAGGACGAGGAGGACACCCTCTTCCTCGAGGACGACCTGTTCGACCTCGAACCCGTGCTGCGCGATGCGGTGGTGCTCGCACTGCCGATGCAGCCGGTGTGCCAGGACGACTGTCCGGGCCTGTGCTCCGACTGTGGAGCCCGGCTCGCTGACGACCCGGACCACCATCACGATGCCGTCGACATCCGTTGGGCGGCACTGCAGGGACTCGCCGGATCCATCCAGGACGGCGAGAAGGACAACATGGGCGGCGCCGATGCGGGCGTCGACGAGAAGCAGGAGAAGTAGCCGTGGCTGTTCCGAAGCGGAAGATGTCGCGCAGCAACACGCGCCACCGCCGGTCGCAGTGGAAGGCTGCGGTCCCCACCCTGGTGGCGTGCGAGCGCTGCCACGAGCCGAAGCAGCAGCACATCGCGTGCCCCGCTTGCGGCACCTACAACAAGCGCCAGGTCCTCGAGGTCTGAGCGGCTGGTGACGGGCTCTATGTCAGACGCTGATTCGTCGAAGAACTCCTCGAAGACTCCGTCTGCGGACACGGCCTCGTCCCACACGCTTCTGGAAGGGCGGCTCGGGTACAAGCTCGAGTCCGCCCTTCTGGTGCGTGCGCTGACGCACCGCAGTTACGCATACGAGAACGGCGGGCTGCCCACCAACGAACGGCTGGAGTTCCTCGGGGACTCCGTCCTGGGCCTGGTGGTCACCGACACGCTGTACCGCATCCACCCCGACCTGCCCGAAGGCCAGCTGGCCAAGCTGCGGGCCGCGGTGGTCAACTCGCGTGCGCTCGCCGAGGTGGGCCGCGGCCTGGACCTCGGTGCCTTCATCCGGCTCGGCCGGGGCGAAGAAGGTACCGGCGGCCGGGACAAGGCATCCATCCTCGCCGACACACTCGAAGCGGTCATCGGCGCGGTCTACCTGGACCAGGGCCTCGACGCGGCCTCCGAACTGGTGCACCGCCTGTTCGACCCGCTGATCGAGAAGTCCTCCAGCCTCGGCGCCGGCCTGGACTGGAAGACCAGCCTCCAGGAACTGACCGCAACCGAAGGACTCGGGGTCCCGGAATACTTGGTCACGGAGACCGGCCCGGACCACGAGAAGACCTTCACTGCTGCCGCCCGCGTCGGTGGTGTCTCGTACGGCACCGGCACCGGCCGCAGCAAGAAGGAAGCCGAGCAGCAGGCGGCGGAGTCCGCCTGGCGGGAGATCCGCGCGGCGGCGGACGAGGCGGCCAAGGCCGCCACGGAAGCCACCACGCAGGCCACCACCGGCGGTCCCGCGAGCTGAATGCGCGCCGCGTGCCTCGCGCACGCGGGTCCCCGCCCGACCACCCCTTCACGGGGGCAGGACGGGCGGGGTTTCCTTTTCCCGGCGCCTGGAACCCGCTCGGTCACAGCGTCCCCACCGGACACATCCGCCTCCCGAGGAGATCCCTTGCCCGAGCTGCCCGAGGTCGAGGTCGTACGGCGCGGTCTGGAGCGCTGGGTCAGCGGCCGGACGATCGATACCGTGGAGGTCCTGCACCCGCGGGCGGTGCGCCGCCACACGGCGGGCGGCGCGGACTTCGCCGCACAGCTCGCCGGCCACCGCGTGGGCGAGGCCCGCCGCCGCGGCAAGTACCTCTGGCTCCCGCTCGCCGGCGACCTCTCGGTCCTGGCCCACCTGGGCATGAGCGGTCAGCTCCTGGTCCAGCCGCAGGACGCGCCCGACGAGAAGCACCTCCGCGTCCGCATCCGCTTCACGGACGCGGTGCACGTTCCGGACGACACCGCCGGGGTCCCCGGCGCCGCGCCGGCCGCCGATCTCCCGGCGGACACCGTCGACACCGAACTCCGCTTCGTCGACCAGCGCACCTTCGGCGGTCTCTCCCTCCACCCCACCGTGCCCGGCGACCCCGACGGCCTCCCCGACGTGATCGCCCACATCGCGCGCGACCCCCTCGACGCGGCCTTCGACGACGCCGCGTTCCACGACGCGCTGCGCCGCCGCCGTACGACGATCAAGCGCGCGCTCCTGGACCAGTCCCTGATCAGCGGCGTCGGCAACATCTACGCCGACGAGGCGCTGTGGCGCGCGAGACTCCACTACGACCGCCCCACGGCCACCCTCACCCGCCCTCGCACCACCGAACTCCTCGGCCACGTCCGCGACGTCATGACCGCGGCCCTCGCCGTCGGCGGCACCAGCTTCGACAGCCTCTACGTCAACGTCAACGGCGAGTCCGGCTACTTCGAACGCTCCCTGGACGCGTACGGCCGCGAGGACGAGCCCTGCCGCCGCTGCACGACCCCGATCCGCAGACGACCGTGGATGAACCGCTCGAGCTACTACTGCCCGCGCTGCCAGCGGGTGCCGCGGGTGCGGTAGCTGCCCGGTTTCTCGGGGCGCGGGTCGAAGACGCGCACGGCCGCCCGGTCAGGGACCGGTGTGGAACCACCCGCCAGTGACCGTGGCGTACACGGGTTGCCGGGCGGTCTTCCCTGGTCAGGTACACCTGACGCGCGTAGTCGGTACAGATGGGCACGAGCTGGGCGCCGCAGTCGCATTCCAGTGGGGCGCTGTCCGGGTCCGCCGGGTCGCCGCTGCCCTCCAAGGGTGGCCAGAACGTTGGCCGCCCTGTCCATGCAGGCGCCGCAGAGCAGGCCGCGACGACCGACGAGTTCGCGTTCGCCACGCTGGGCCACCGACAGCGCGCTTGCTCTGCGGGGCGGGGGAGACGGCGGAGGCAGTAGGGACGTCAGAAGCCGAAGTCCTGGGTCCACCAGGGGCCCGTCGGGGAGCGGTGGAGGCCCACGCCGAGGGTTCGGTAGGTGCAGTTGAGGATGTTGGCGCGGTGGCCGGGGCTGTTCATCCAGGAGTCCATGACGGCCTCGGGGGTGGTCTGGCCGCGGGCGATGTTCTCGCCGCCGAGGCCGGTGACGCCGGCGGTCTTCGCGCGGTCCCAGGGGGTGGCGCCGTCCGGGTCGGTGTGGGCGAAGAAGTCGCGGCGGGCCATGTCCTTGCTGAACCTCTGTGCCAGGCGGGTGAGGTCCGGGTCCGTGGTGAGCGGCGCGCAGCCCGCCTTGTCGCGTTCCTTGTTGACCAGGGAGAGGACCCGGGCGGAGGCCGAGGAGGGGGAGGAGGGGGCTGGGTTCGTCGCGCGGGGGCTGGCGGGGGAGGAAGCGCCGGGGCGGGTGGTTTTGGGGCGGTTGCCGTCGTTGGTGGACGTACCGGCGTCGGGGCTGTCGGCCCCGGCTCCGGACGTGCCGCCGGGCGAGGTGTCCTTGCCGGGTGCGCCGCCCGTCGGGCCGGATGAGGTGCCTGTGGGAGGGGACGCGCTGGAGGAGGGGGCCGCGCCGTCGGGCGCGTCAGGACGGCCGGCGCCGCGGTCGGCCGGGAGGGGGGAGCGCGCGGCCGCGGTGGTGGTCGGGTCCGGGAGGGCGCCGGTGGTGACCCGGCCGTCGGGGCCGGCCGCGCGGCCCGGATCGTACGGGCCGTTCCCCGGCAGCAGACCCGCCGAGACGGCTACGGCACCCATCGCCAGCGCTGCCGACACGCCCAGCAGGCCGGTCCGTACGGGAGCGGTGCGGAGGATGCCACCGGGACGGAAGGGGCCAGGGAGGCCGAGCGCCCTGCCGGAATGGAGTCCGCCGCCCGATGGGCCGGCGAAACGCAGCGGCGCGGCCGGGCGGCGGGCGCGGTGGCGGCCCGTGGCGGGTTCGGCGGCCGGCGCTCCGGGTACGGGAGCGGTGCGTCGGTGGCGGCCCATCCCAAGACTTCCTTCCGTCCGCGACGTCGGATGTGAATCACTCGTACGAGTGACCTGTGATGCCGCGTGACCTTACGGCACGACGTATGGGGCCGAAGTGCTTGCTGAGCAATTGGCCGGTTAGCGTGCACACATGAACGAAGATGTCCGTCTGACGGCCTGGGTGCGCGGCCGTGTGCAAGGTGTCGGCTTCCGATGGTTCACCCGGGCCAACGCGCTGCGCATCGGTAGGCTCGTCGGCTTCGCCATCAATCGGGAGGACGGCCGCGTCCAGGTCGTGGCCGAGGGCCCCCGGGAGCGGTGCGAGGAGTTGCTGGAGTGGCTGCGTACCGGGGACACGCCCGGCCGGGTCGACGGTGTGAGTGAGATTTGGGACACGCCGCGAGGCGGGTACGACGGCTTCGCGATTCGCTGACGAGGGGGCGCCGACCGGCTCTCCGGGCCGTCCGCGACCCGCGCCATGACGTGTCGCGGGCACCTGCTGGAGGCAGAAACCGCCTGGTGGTTGCCAATTCCGCCGACCCGTGGAAGGCTGCGGCAGTAAGGATGATCTCCACGCCCCCGGGGCCGTTTCCGGAGCGCCGCCGCGAGTCTTCAGCAGGCGTGCGCGCTCACGAGCCCTCGGATACGGGGCGTGATCGTGTTGACCGTCAATCCATTTGGTGAGACTCTGGAATCCCCGCGCACCTTAGCTGTTTGGCATTGCGTAGACCAACGAATGACAGACACCGCGGGTGCGATTCCCTCACGACCCACCACCGCTTCGGTCGGTCACTCAGTGTGGAGGACCATCCATCATGGCAAAGGCGCTTCTCGGTTACGTCGGCGGCTCCGACCCCCGAGTCCTCGCCGAGATGCGACGGCTTCAGCAGCGCGTTCAGGATCTGGAATCCGAGCTTGTCAGGATCCAGGCGGAGAACGACGCGCTGTCCGCTGCCGCACGTCACGGCGACCGGCTGCTCGACAGCATCGACGTACCCCAGGCGGAGCCGGCGCTCACCTGACCCTCGCCCCAAGGGACGGTCGGGCTGAAACGACAGCCACTTGAGGCACCGCTCTATGAAGATTCAAGGGACGCTTCGGCGTCCCTTCGTCGTTCACGTCCCCGCTTCCCGGCGACCTCTTACCGCTTACCGTCTGATGTGCCCTGCACATTCCGTGGCGAAACCGAAAAGGTCCGGGCACGGCAAGAGGTGCCGGCCGCGGACCGCTCATACGAGCGCCCTCGCCGCGGCGCGCCAGGCCCGGTCGGGACGACCACGGTCATAGGCGCGCGAAAGGTAGAGTCCAACGGCGTGCACCTCAAGAGCCTGACCCTGCGAGGATTCAAGTCCTTCGCGTCCGCCACCACGCTGCGCTTCGAGCCCGGCATCACCTGCGTCGTGGGCCCCAACGGGTCCGGCAAGTCCAATGTGGTGGACGCGCTCTCCTGGGTCATGGGCGAGCAGGGCGCGAAGTCGCTGCGCGGCGGCAAGATGGAGGATGTCATCTTCGCCGGGACCACGGGCCGCCCGCCCCTGGGCCGCGCCGAGGTCTCCCTCACGATCGACAACTCCGACGGCGCGCTGCCCATCGAGTACGCCGAGGTCACGATCACGCGGATCATGTTCCGCAACGGCGGCAGCGAGTACCAGCTCAACGGCGACACCTGCCGGCTGCTGGACATCCAGGAGCTGCTGTCGGACTCCGGCATCGGCCGCGAGATGCACGTCATCGTCGGGCAGGGCCAGCTCGACGGCGTACTGCACGCCGACCCGATGGGCCGCCGCGCCTTCATCGAGGAGGCGGCGGGCGTCCTGAAGCACCGCAAGCGCAAGGAGAAGGCGCTGCGCAAGCTGGACGCGATGCAGGCCAACCTCGCACGCGTCCAGGACCTCACCGACGAGCTGCGCCGCCAGCTCAAGCCGCTCGGCCGGCAGGCCGCCGTCGCCCGCCGCGCCGCCGTCATCCAGGCCGACCTGCGCGACGCCCGGCTGCGGCTGCTCGCCGACGACCTGGTCACGCTGCGTGAGGCGCTCCGTACGGAGATCGCCGACGAGGCCGCGCTGAAGCAGCGCCGGGAGGCCACCGAGGCCGAGCTGAAGGAGGCGCTGCGGCGCGAGGCGGCGCTGGAGGAAGAGGTACGGACGCTGACGCCGCGGCTGCAGCGCGCCCAGCAGACCTGGTACGAGCTGTCGCAGCTCGCGGAGCGGGTACGCGGCACGATCTCGCTCGCCGACGCGCGGGTGAAGAGCGCGCAGACCGCGCCCCCCGAGGAGCGGCGCGGCCGCGACCCGGAGGAGATGGAGCGCGAGGCGGCCCGCATCCGGGAGCAGGAGGCGGAACTGGAGGCCGCGCTGGAGGCGGCGACCCGGGCGCTGGACGACATGGTCGAGCACCGTGCGGAGCTGGAGCGGCAGCTCCAGGACGAGGAGCGCCGGCTGCGGGACGCCGCGCGGGCCATCGCCGACCGGCGCGAGGGCCTGGCCCGGCTGCACGGCCAGGCCACCGCGGCCCGCGGCCGGGCCGCGTCCGCGCAGGCGGAGATCGACCGGCTGACCGAGTCGCGGGACGCGGCGCAGCAGCGCGCGGAGGCGGCCCAGGAGGAGTACGAGCAGCTCAAGGCCGAGGTCGACGGGCTGGACGCGGGCGACGAGGAGCTGGCGGAGCAGCACGAGCGGGCGAAGGAGGAGCTGGCCGAGGCGGAACGCGCGCTGACGGCGGCCCGCGAGGCGCTGACCACGGTGGAGCGCAAGCGCGCCGCGACCGCGGCGCGGCACGACGCGCTGGCGCTGGGGCTGCGCCGCAAGGACGGTACGGGTGCGCTGCTGGCCGCCGCCGACCGGCTCGGCGGACTGCTCGGTCCGGCGGCCGAGCTGCTGACCGTACAGCCGGGGTACGAGGTCCCGGTCGCGTCGGCGCTCGGCGCGGCGGCCGACGCGATCGCCGTCGCGGACCCGGCGACCGCGGCGGAGGCCATCCGGCTGCTGCGCAAGCAGGACGCGGGCCGCGCGGTCCTCCTTCCGGCGACGCCGGCGGACCGGCCGCTGACCGGGACGGCGGGGGAGGAGCGATCCCTGGTGGGGACGCCGGGGGACACAGCGCTGCATGACGGGGCGACAGGAAGCCCCGTACCGCCCGGGACTGATGTCACGTCACCGGCCGGGAGTGACGTCACGTCAGCGGCCGGGACTGACGGTGCGTCGGGAGGCGATCGGACCGCCGGGGCGCCCGAGGACACCCCGTACAACGAAGCGCACACCGACACCGACAGCCCCGCGATTCCGGGTGCGCGCAGCGGGCCGGGCGCCGGCGCCGCTGCCCCCGAAGACCCGCGCGACGGCACCGCCGCAGCCTCCGTACCCGCCGCGCGTACCCCCGACGGGCCGCCCGCTGCCGCCGAACTGGTCGACGGGCCCGCCGAGTTGCTGCCCGCGGTGCGGCGGCTGCTGCGCGATGTCGTCGTGGTGAGCACGCTGGAGGACGCCGAGGACCTGGTCGCCGCGCGGCCCGGTGTGACCGCCGTGACCGCCGAAGGCGACCTGCTCGGGGCGCACTTCGCGCAGGGCGGGTCGGCCGGGGCGCCGAGTCTGCTGGAGGTGCAGGCGTCCGTCGACGAGGCGGCGGCGGAGCTGGCGGAGCTGGGCGCGCGCTGCGAGGAGCTGGCGGAGGAGCAGCGGCTGGCCGCCGAGCGGCGGGCCGAACGGGCCGCGCTGGTCGAGGAGCTGGCGGAGCGGCGGCGCGTGGCCGACCGCGAGAAGTCGCAGGTCGCGCAGTCGCTGGGGCGGCTCGGCGGGCAGGCCAGGGGTGCCGCGGGCGAGGCCGAGCGGTCGGCTGCCGCGGTCGCCAAGGCCGAGGAGGCGCTGGCGCGGGCCACCGAGGAGGCCGAGGAGCTGGCGGAACGTCTCGCCGTTGCCGAAGAGGACCCCGGCGAGGAGGAGCCCGATACCTCCGTACGGGACCGGCTCGCCGCCGACGGGGCCAACGCCCGGCAGACCGAGATGGAGGCGCGCCTCCAGGTCCGTACGCACGAGGAGCGTGTGAAGGGGCTCGCGGGACGGGCGGACGGGCTGGACCGGGCGGCGCGCGCCGAACGCGACGCGCGGGCGCGGGCCGAGCAGCGGCGCGCCCGGCTGCGTCACGAGGCGCGGGTCGCCTCGGCGGTCGCGGACGGCGCGCGGCAACTGCTCGCGCATGTCGAGGTCTCGCTCGTGCGGGCCGAGGAGGAGCGGGCCGCGGCCGAGCAGGCGAAGGCCGAGCGGGAGCAGGCGCTGGTCGCCGAGCGGTCCCAGGGGCGGGAGCTCAAGGACGCGCTGGACAAGCTGACGGACTCGGTGCACCGGGGCGAGGTGCTGGGCGCCGAGAAGCGCATGAAGATCGAGCAGCTCGAGACCAAGGCGCTGGAGGAGCTGGGCGTCGAGCCGGCCGGTCTGGTCGCCGAGTACGGCCCCGACCAGCTCGTACCTCCGTCACCGGCCGCCGAGGGCGAGGAGCTGCCGGAGGATCCGGAGCATCCGCGCAACCAGCCGGTGCCGTTCGTGCGGGCCGAGCAGGAGAAGCGGCTCAAGGCCGCCGAGCGCGCGTACCAGCAGCTCGGCAAGGTGAATCCGCTGGCGCTGGAGGAGTTCGCGGCGCTGGAGGAGCGTCACAAGTTCCTCAGCGAGCAGCTCGAGGACCTGAAGAAGACCCGCGCCGATCTGCTGCAGGTCGTCAAGGAGGTCGACGAGCGAGTCGAGCAGGTGTTCACGGAGGCGTACTGGGACACGGCCCGCGAGTTCGAGGGCGTCTTCGCGCGGCTGTTCCCGGGCGGCGAGGGCCGGCTCGTGCTGACCGACCCGGACAACATGCTGACCACCGGCGTGGATGTGGAGGCGCGGCCGCCGGGCAAGAAGGTCAAGCGGCTCTCGCTGCTCTCGGGCGGCGAGCGGTCACTGACCGCGGTGGCGCTGCTGGTGTCGATCTTCAAGGCGCGGCCGAGCCCGTTCTACGTGATGGACGAGGTCGAGGCGGCGCTGGACGACACCAATCTGCAGCGGCTGATCCGGATCATGGTGGAGCTGCAGGAGAGCTCCCAGCTCATCGTGATCACGCACCAGAAGCGGACGATGGAGGTCGCGGACGCGCTCTATGGCGTGTCCATGCAGGGCGACGGTGTATCGAAGGTCATCAGCCAGCGACTGCACTGAGGCGCTGCGCATGGGTGGGAACACGGGTGGGAACACGCGTGTGGGCCGCCGACCTGCAGCGTTCGCGGCAGTGTTCACAACATGAACTCAACATGAGGCTGCTAGCCGACAGTGACGGGGTAAATCAATTCCGTACCTCCTATTGACTTAGAAACTTGAAGGCATAGTCTCTGCAACGTTGCTTTTACCTTCAAGTGGTGCGCGCCGTGTTCACAGCCGCCACTGGAGGGCCAGCCCCCGATGCCCGGCAGCGCAGCCGGGCCACTGGAGTACACGTTGACCAGCACCGCGCAGCCGACGATGGCGGAAGGCCGCAAGGCCAAGCCCGACCACCTCGGCCATGTCATCTTCATCACCGCGGCTGCCGCGATGGGCGGCTTCCTGTTCGGTTACGACAGCTCCGTGATCAACGGTGCCGTCGAGGCCATCCGGGGCCGCTACCACGTCGGTTCCGCCGGGCTCGCCCAGGTCATCGCGATCGCCCTGATCGGCTGCGCCATCGGTGCCGCCGCCGCGGGCCGGATCGCCGACCGCATCGGCCGCATCCGCGTCATGCAGATCGCCGCGCTGCTCTTCACGGTCAGCGCCGTCGGCTCCGCCCTGCCGTTCGCCGTCTGGGACCTGGCCGTCTGGCGGGTCATCGGCGGCTTCGGCATCGGCATGGCCTCGGTCATCGGCCCCGCCTACATCGCCGAGGTCGCGCCGCCCGCGTACCGCGGCCGGCTCGGCTCCTTCCAGCAGGCCGCGATCGTCATCGGCATCGCCGTCTCGCAGCTCGTCAACTGGGGCATCCTGAACCTCGCCGACGGCAACCAGCGCGGCGAGATCGCCGGCCTGGAAGCCTGGCAGTGGATGCTCGGCGTCATGGTCGTCCCGGCCGTGCTCTACGGCCTGCTCTCCTTCGCGATCCCCGAGTCGCCCCGCTTCCTGATCAGCGTCGGCCGGCACGACAAGGCCAAGGAGGTGCTCTCCGAGGTGGAGGGCCAGGCGGTCGACCTCGACCTGCGGGTCGAGGAGATCGAGCTGGCGATGCGCAGCGAGCACAAGTCGACGTTCAAGGACCTGCTCGGCGGCAAGGCCGGCTTCCTGCCGATCGTCTGGATCGGCATCGGCCTCTCGGTCTTCCAGCAGCTCGTCGGCATCAACGTCGCGTTCTACTACTCCTCGACGCTGTGGCAGTCCGTCGGCATCGACCCGAGCAGCTCGTTCTTCTACAGCTTCACCACCTCGATCATCAACATCCTGGGCACCGTGATCGCGATGCTCTTCGTCGACCGGATCGGGCGTCGCCCGCTGGCGCTGATCGGCTCCGCCGGTATGGCGGTCGCCCTCGCGCTGGAGGCGTGGGCCTTCTCCGCGAAGACCGCGGCCGGCGCCCTGCCGGCCACCGAAGGCACCGTGGCCCTGATCGCGGCCCACTTCTTCGTGCTCTTCTTCGCCCTGTCCTGGGGCGTGGTGGTCTGGGTCTTCCTCGGCGAGATGTTCCCGAACAAGATCCGTGCCGCGGCCCTGGGCGTCGCCGCCTCGGCCCAGTGGATCGCCAACTGGGCGATCACGGCGACCTTCCCGAGCCTGTCGGAGTGGAACCTCTCCGGTACGTACGTGATCTACATGATCTTCGCCCTGCTCTCGATCCCCTTCGTGCTCAAGTACGTGAAGGAGACGAAGGGCAAGGCGTTGGAGGAGATGGGCTAACCCCCCCGCCAGCCTTTCTCCTCACCACGGATCTGCCCCGGCTCCCCGATGGAGCCGGGGCAGCCGCATGTCCGGGCCCGGCCCGCTCAGTCCTTCCGGTCCGCCAGCCGCGGCAGCACCCGCTCCGCGAAGAGATGCAGCGACCGCCAGCCCTCGTCCACCGGCATCCCGCCGCACAGCGGATGCAGGATCAACGAGTCCGACGCCGCTGCCGTTCCCGCGTACGCCACACACTCCTCCGGCGTCAGCACCCGGTACACGCCCTCCCGGCGCAGCGCCGCCACGTCCGTGGCCGCCGACCGCACAGCCGAGCGGATGCCGGCGCCCTGCCAGCCCGCGTACGTCCGCGCCTCGTACAGGAAGTGCTCCCCGTAACGCGCCCAGGCCCGGTCCGGGTCCTCCGCGACGTGCAGCAGCGCCGTACTCGCCGGCGGCTCCATCACCCACCCCTCGTGGCCGTGCTCGGCGCACTGCTGGTGGTAGTACGCGGTGAGCTCCGGCAGGTGCGCGCTGGGGAAGAACGGCAGCCCGAGCCGGGCCGCGCGCCGCGCCGCGGGGCGCGAGCCGCCGCCCACCAGAAGAAGGGGGTGCGGCTTGGTGGCCGGGCGCGGTGTGACACATACCGTGCGCCCCCGGTAGGTGAACGGCTCGCCCGTCCAGGCGCTCAGCAGCGTCTCCAGCACCTCGTCCTGGAGCGCGCCGCGCCGCCGCCAGTCCACGCCGTGCGCCGCGTACTCCTCGGGCCGGTAGCCCAGGCCCGCGACGGTCACCAGCCGGCCGCCGCCCAGGAGGTCCAGTACGGCCAGGTCCTCGGCCAGCCGCAGCGGGTCGTGCAGCGGGGTGATCAGCGCCGAGACCGTGACGGCGATCCGCCGGGTGGCGCCGAGCACGGCACCGGCGAAGGTCAGCGGCGAGGGCATCCAGCCGTTGTCGGTGGCGTGGTGCTCCTCGGTCTGCACCGTCGTGATGCCCAGGTCGTCGGCGTACTTGGCCATCGCGACGGCCGCCTGATAGCGCGCCGCCAGGCCCTTCGGGGTGGGGGCCGGATCGACCAGATTGAAGCGCAGGACCGTGACGGGCATGACAACGTCCCCTTCGCCGCTGAGGTGGCGAAGGGGACGTTAGCTGATGCTGTGTCAGTTGTGGAGGGGGCGGACGCGGCGGGCGCCCGGACGGTTAGCGCCCGGCCGGTACCGGCTCCGGCGCCGCGCCGCCTTCCGCGGCGACGTTCTCGCGCGGCGCGGGCAGCACCGCGAAGACCACGGCAGCGACGGCGATCGTGACGGCCCAGCCCAGGCCGTGCGTGCCGAGCCAGGTGCCGGCCAGCGGGCCGGTGAACCAGTCGACCTTGGTCAGGCACAGGCCGAGCGCCAGCGCGACCGTCCACGCGGTCATCGCCTGCCAGCAGAAGCCCGCCTTGTACCAGTACCGGCTGGCGCGGGAGGTGTCCATCAGCGCCTCGGCGTCGTACTTCACCGTGCGCTTGGCGCGGCGCACCATGTCGATCGCGTACACGCCGATCCAGGCCGAGAAGGAGACGCCGAGCAGTGTCAGGAAGGCGATGAACTGGCTGATGAAGCTGGTCGCGACCAGCATCATGAAGCCGCCGCCGACCAGGCTGATGAGCGCGTTGATGCTGACCGCGAGCGGCCGGGGCAGCTTGACGCCCATGGTCTGCGCGGTGAAGCCGGCCGAGTACATCGACAGGCTGTTGATCAGCAGCATGCCGACCACGGCGGTGAGCAGGTACGGGACGGCCAGCCAGGTCGGCAGGATGTCACCGAGGAAGGCGACCGGGTCGCTGGCCTTGGCCAGGTCCGGGGTCTTGGACGTCATGACCGCGCCCATGAGGACCATCGGGACCATGACCAGGCCCGCACCGGAGACGGTGGCGCCGACGATCTTCTTGCCCGAGGCCGAGCCGGGGAGGTAGCGGGTGAAGTCCGGGCCCGAGGGGACCCAGCTCAGGCCGCCGGCCGCGATGGTGCCGACGCCCGCGATCATCATCGCCGTCGTGCCGGCCTTCTGCGCGAAGACCTCGTGCCAGTCCATCTTCGCGATCAGGTAGACCAGCACCAGCACGCTGAAGATGCCGAAGAGGTACGTCGACCACTTGTTGCAGACGTTGAGGACCTTGCGGCCCATACCGCTCACCAGGAACGTGACCGCGACGAAGACGAACAGCGTGACGATGGTGAGGACCTTGTTGGCCTCGACGCCGAGGAGCAGCTTGAGGATCGTCAGCAGGGCGAACGCGCCGGTCACGGCGTTGATCGTCTCCCAGCCGAAGCGGGCGACCCACAGGATCATGCCGGGGAAGTAATTGCCGCGGACGCCGAAGGTGGCGCGCGACAGCATCAGGCCGGGCGCACCGCCCCACTTGCCGGAGACCGACAGCAGGCCGGTGAGGCCGAAGGAGACCGCCGCGGCGATCACCGCGACGACCAGCACCTGCCAGAAGTTGAGGCGGTTGAAGACCACGAGGGCGGCGCCCATGGTCAGCAGCAGCACGCTGATGTTGGCGGCGACGTAGGTCGAGAAGAGTTCGCGGACCCGTCCGTGGCGTTCGCTGTCGGGAACGGGTTCGATTCCGCGGGTCTCTACGGTTCCTTGGGTCTCGGGGGAGGCCGTGGTGTCCATGGTGCAGGTGTCTCTCGTGCGCTGGGGCAAGGGCACCCCCACAGGGGGCAGTCGGCAGCGGCGGTGATGCCTGGCTGCGGGGCGCGGTGGCCGTCGAGGACTCTACGCGCGTTGCGCGGCCATTCCCATCGTACTTTGCACCAACTTCCTCCCGTAAGGCCCGTTGGACCCTCCGACGAGTCACTCGCGTCACACTCTTCGTCGGAGGATCCAGTGGTGAGCCGTAGGCGCTGGTCAGCCGGTGGGCTCCGGCATCGGCCGGCGCTGGCCGACCCGGAAGTAGGCCCGGCGCAGGATCTCCTCGGCGTCGTCCACCGGCGGGTAGATCCAGCTCTCATTGATGGCGCGTTTGCGCGCCTTCGCGTACGCCACCGGCACCTCGCGCAGCGCCCGGTCCCAGCCGCTGGTCAGCACCGCGCCCGCGCCGCCCAGGTCGAGACAGGTGGTGTACGGATCGGTGGCGAAGGGGGCCCGGTCCAGTCCCAGGAGGTCGGCCGCGGCGTTGTGTCCCGCGAATTTCCCCTGCGGTGTCGCGTGCTGGCAGGACTGCGTCACGGTGTGGCCGTCCTCGGCGGGCGCGGCCGCGGTGTCCCCGGCCGCGTACACCTCCGGGAGCCCGCGCACCCGCAGCCAGCCGTCCACCGCCAGTCGCCCCAGCCCGTCGCGCTCGGCGGGGAGCTGCGCGGTGAGCCCGCTGGCCCGCACCCCGGCCGTCCACACGGTGGTACGGGACGGGATCGCGCTGCCGTCGGAGAGGTGGACGGCCCGCTCGTCGACGCGCTCGATCGTGACGCCGAGCCGCCGCACCACGCCCAGCTCGTCCAGTGCCCGCTCGATCACCGGCCGGGCCGCCTCGCCGAGCCCGCGCCCGACGACCGTGTCCCGCTCGACCAGAACGACCTCGACCTCGTCCGCCATCCCGCGCGGCGCGGCGACCGCCCGCAGCCGGCCGGCCAGCTCGGCCGCGGCCTCCACGCCCGTGAACCCGGCGCCGGCCACCACCACCGTGAACCGCCCGGGGCCCGCGGGCGCGTCCGGCAGCGCCTGAAGGTGCCTCTCCAGGGCGACGGCCGCGTCCCTCGTGTCGATGTCGTGCAGCAGATCGGCGCCCGGGAAGCGCGGGCGGACCAGCGCGCTGCCGGTGGCCAGCACCAGCCGCCGGTACGGGAGCTCGGAGGGCCCCTCGGGGCCGTCGGCGGTGACCACGCGGCGGGCGGTGTCGATGCCGGTCGCGGTCGCGGCGATGCGCGGGACGCCGATGGGGCCCAGCACCCGGTCGAGCGGGACCCGGTACGCGGCCGGGTCCGCCTCGTACAGCCGGGGGCGGATCGTGAGGTCGGGGTCCGGGGTGAGCAGCGCGACCGTGGGGGAGGCGTCGTGGGCGCGCAGCAGGCGGGCGGCGCCCGCGGCGGCCCACATCCCGGCGAAGCCGCCGCCCACAATCAGGATGTCCGGCATCCGGATTCTCCTTCCAGTGCCCCGCGGCTCGGTCCGCGGGGATTGAATCCGGATAGTACACATCCAGATTCGATCCTGGACAGTGCGCATCCGGATTCAGTCCGGCGGTGTGCAATCCGGAATTTGTGGCGTGCGGTTCCGCGGGCGGTGCGTGCCCGATACTGAGGGAGTTATGGAAATCGTCATCCTTGCTGTAGTCATCGCTGTGGTCGCGCTCGGCGCGATCAGCGGGCTCGTCGTCAGCAGCCGCAAGAAGAAAAAGCTGCCGCCGCCCCCGCCGACCACCCCGTCCGTCACCGCGCCGCCTGCGGAACCGCAGGTCGGTGAGGACGCCGAGACCCCTCGCGACGAAGAACGTCGCACCATCGAAGAAGTGGGCCTGCCGGACTCCGGCGCCACGCTCGTCGAGGAAGCGCCGGTCGCCGAGCCGGAGGCGCCCACCGCGCCCCCGGTCGAGGTGCCGGAGCCGACCGCCGGCCGGCTCGTCAAGCTGCGCGCCCGGCTCTCCCGCTCGCAGAACTCCCTGGGCAAGGGCCTGCTCACGCTGCTCTCCCGCGAGCACCTCGACGAGGACACCTGGGAGGAGATCGAGGACACGCTGCTCACCGCGGACGTCGGTGTGCAGCCCACGCAGGAGCTGGTCGAGCGGCTGCGCGAGCGCGTGAAGGTGCTCGGTACCCGCACCCCCGACGAGCTGCGCGGCCTGCTCCGCGAGGAGCTGCTCACCCTCATCGGCACCGAGGCCGACCGCTCCGTGCACACGGCGAACGGCCTGGGTCCGAACGGCGAGGAGATCCCCGGCGTCGTCATGGTCGTCGGTGTCAACGGCACCGGCAAGACCACCACGACCGGCAAGCTCGCCCGCGTCCTGGTCGCCGACGGCAAGTCCGTCGTCCTGGGCGCGGCCGACACCTTCCGTGCCGCCGCTGTCGACCAGCTGCAGACCTGGGGCGACCGGGTCGGCGCCCGCACCGTGCGCGGCCCCGAGGAGGGCGACCCCGCCTCGGTCGCCTTCGACTCGGTGAAGGAAGGTATCTCCGAGGGCGCGGACGTCGTACTGATCGACACCGCCGGCCGGCTGCACACCAAGACCGGCCTGATGGACGAGCTGGGCAAGGTCAAGCGGGTCGTGGAGAAGCACGGCCCGGTCGGCGAGGTACTGCTCGTCCTGGACGCCACCACCGGCCAGAACGGCCTGGTGCAGGCGCGGGTCTTCGCCGAGGTCGTGGACATCACCGGCGTCGTGCTGACCAAGCTGGACGGCACGGCCAAGGGCGGCATCATCGTCGCCGTCCAGCGCGAGCTGGGTGTGCCGGTGAAGCTGGTGGGCCTGGGCGAGGGCCCGGACGACCTGGCGCCGTTCGAGCCCGAGGCGTTCGTCGACGCGCTGATCGGCGACTGACCGGAGCGTGGACGGGTTAGCAGCCCCACCGATACGGAGACACCGAGCCCCGCCGCACACGGAGTGCGACGGGGCTCGGTGCTTGCGCCCGGCGGCCCGGCACGGGGATGACGCACCCACCGATCGGACGCGGGGCGATGGTTTTCGGGCGGCTGTGCGGCAGGGCGGGGAAGCCGGGCGGCTGAATCGGAACGGGGGCAGGGTGCGAATAGATGGATGCGGCGCGGCCGACACATCGTTTCCCCACACGGACCGCAACCATCAATTGAGCAACCCCCACGGCGCCCAGCCACCTCCGCGAAAGCGGCGCCGGTTTAGGCGCACAGACGGTGACATACGTACGCCAGCGTGCCCAGCAGCAGTTTCGCCTCCGGGGGGTGCCCCACGCCGTCCAGCGTCGGCGGTCGCAGCCAGCGCATCGGGCCCAGCCCCGCGAGGTCGCACGGCGGCGCGACGATGTGGTCGCCCGGGCCCAGTGGCCGCAGGTCCAGCGAGGCGTCGTCCCAGCCCATGCGGTACAGCAGCGTCGGCATCCCGGCGGCGGCGCCCGGCGCGACGAAGAACAGCGCGCGTCCGGTCGGGGTGGCGGCGACCGGCCCCAGGGGCAGCCCCATCCGTTCGAGGCGTACCAGGGCCGTGCGCCCCGCGGCGGCGGGTACGTCCAGGATGTCGAAGCTGCGGCCGACCGGGAGCAGTACCGAGGCGCCCGGCGTCTCCGCCCAGGCCGCCGCGGCCTTCTCCAGGGTCGCGCCGGCGGGCAGCACGTCGGCGAAGGGCAGTGGGTGGGCGCCCGGGCTGGCGCAGCGCGCCGCTCCGCACGAGCAGGCGGCCCGGCCGTCGCCGCCCCGCGCCGCGCGGGCGCCGGGCACGACGTCCCAGCCCCACAGCCCGGTGTACTCCGCCACCGCCGTGGTCTCGGCGGAGCGGACCCGCCGCCGCGCGCCATGGCGAATGTCGCGAAACTCCCGGATGCCGCCGATCGTGAAGCCCATGCCCCCTCCAACGGGTCCTACAGGTCTGTGGTTACGTGCCGGAGTGTTGCCGTGACGCTCCGTCGCCAGTCGTGGTCGTCGACGGTGTGACGTAGTGCTGTGGGTTGTGCGGCGTGACACGCGCGCCCTTGAGTGCTCCTCTCCGCCCAACCCTTCTCGACCTGTGTCAAGTCAATCGCGCTGAGCCGCGGAGGAGTTCATTCGAAGGGGTGGCGAATGGTGGCGTTTCCTGGATCGGCCTCGCGGGAGGCGTGATCGTAGGATTACTTTCGGTGCACGAACCGGGAGGGGTATCCGCCACATGGGTATGCCAAAGGCAAGCAGAGTGACCGCTTGGCGGCTTTCCGGCGGCCGGAATCCGTGGTCGGCTGGGGTCACTCCAGGACAGGCGTCGCGAAAGAGCGGCATCCTGTCGGAGGTTCGTGACAGGACGACAGATCCGGATGGGGGCGTTCGAGTTGGGCGGCAACGGCGGCACGTGCGCTGACAAGCGCCCGAACGAGCAGTTGGGTTCGTGGTTCGTGCGCAGCGGTTGGTCCAAGGGCGAGCTCGCCCGCCAGGTCAACCGCCGCGCCCGGCAGCTTGGCGCACACCACATCAGTACCGACACCTCGCGGGTCCGCCGCTGGCTGGACGGCGAGCAGCCCCGGGAGCCGATCCCCCGCATCCTGTCGGAGCTGTTCTCCGAGCGCTTCGGCTGCGTCGTCTCCATCGAGGACCTCGGCCTGCGCACCGCGCACCAGTCCCCGTCGGTCTCCGGCGTGGACCTCCCCTGGGCCGGGCCCCAGACAGTCTCCCTCATCAGCGAGTTCTCGCGCAGTGACCTCATGCTGGCGCGGCGCGGCTTCCTCGGGACCTCGCTGGCGCTGTCCGCCGGGCCCGCCCTCATCGAGCCGATGCAGCGCTGGCTGGTGCCCACGCCCGCCGGGGCCGGGGACGAGGCCGGGCCCGAGACGGGGCGCCGCCGCGGCGGCCGGCTCTCGCAGCCCGAGCTGGAGCTGCTGGAGTCCACGACCATGATGTTCCGGCAGTGGGACGCCCAGTGCGGCGGCGGACTGCGCCGCAAGGCCGTCGTCGGGCAGCTCCACGAAGTCACCGACCTGCTCCAGGAGTCGCACCCCGAAGCGGTCTCCAAGCGGCTCTTCAAGGTCGCCGCCGAGCTCGCCGAGCTGGCGGGCTGGATGAGTTACGACATCGGTCTGCAGCCCACGGCGCAGAAGTACTTCGTCCTCGCGCTGCACGCGTCCAAGGAGGCCGGCGACAAGCCGCTCGGCTCGTACATCCTCTCCAGCATGAGCCGCCAGATGATCCACCTCGGGCGCCCCGACGACGCCCTGGAGCTGATCCATCTCGCCCAGTACGGCAGCCGCGAAATGGCCACGCCGCGCACGCAGGCCATGCTGTATGCGATGGAGGCCCGCGCGTACGCCGGCATGGGCCAGCCCAGCAAGGTCAAGCGGGCCGTCCGGATGGCGGAGGACACCTTCGCCGACGTGGAGCCCGGCGCGCGGCTCGAGCCGGACTGGATCCGCTTCTTCTCCGAGGCCGAGCTGAACGCCGAGAACGCCCACTCGTACCGCGACCTCGCCTACGTAGCGGGCCGCAGCCCCACGTACGCCTCGCTGGCGCACCCGGTCATGGAGCGCGCCGTCGAGCTGTTCGGCAAGGACCCCGAGCACCAGCGCTCCTACGCCCTCAACCTCATCGGCATGGCCACGGTCCACCTGCTCCAGCGCGAGCCCGAGCAGTGCGCGGACCTGGCCCACCAGGCCATACCGTTCGCGAAGCAGGTGCGCTCGGAGCGGGTCAACACCCGGCTGCGCAAGACCGTGGACACCGCGGCCCGGTCCTTCTCCGAGGTCGCCGAGGTGATCCAGTTGACCGAGGAGCTGCAGCACCACCTGCCGGAGACGGCCGCGGAGGCGGTCTAGCAGGCGGCCGGTCAGCGCACCGGCCCCGAAAACCCCGGCCGCGATCACACCCCGTACAGCCCGACTCGGCTCCCCCATCGCCAGGTCTGAGGGCAAGTGATCGCGGCCGGTCCGGGGTTTCCGTGGCCCCCACAGGCGTTCATCCGCGCGTAACACCGCCGTCGCCTTCGTCACTACCGCGAAACACCGGGGCGCTTCGCCGGAAACGGCGCTGAGTCAACCTCGTGGCGAAAGCCGGCCCATCAGCACCACACCCGCACGGGCCGCATCGACGACGAGGAGACGCCGATGCCCCCAGGCATCCTGACGCTCGCAGCAGACAAGGTAGAGCTGAGCCCTGCCAACACCGGGTTCATGCTGATCGCCACCGCCCTGGTGATGGTGATGACCCCCGCGCTCGCGTTCTTCTACGGCGGCATGGTCCGCGTGAAGAGCGTCCTGAACATGCTGATGATGAGTTTCATCAGCCTCGGCCTGGTGACCGTCCTGTGGGTGCTGTACGGCTTCAGCCTCGCCTTCGGCACCGATCACGGCTCGCTCATCGGCTGGACCGGTGACTACGTCGGCCTCAGCGGCATCGGCCTCACCGAGCTCTGGGACGGCTACACCGTCCCGGTCTACGTCTTCGCGGCCTTTCAGCTCATGTTCGCGATCCTCACCCCCGCGCTGATCAGCGGCGCCCTCGCGGACCGCGTGAAGTTCTCCGCCTGGGCCCTCTTCATCGTCCTGTGGGTGACGGTCGTGTACTTCCCCGTCGCCCACTGGGTGTGGGGCGCCGGCGGCTGGCTCTTCGAGCTCGGCGTGATCGACTTCGCGGGCGGTACGGCCGTCCACATCAACGCCGGCGCCGCGGCGCTGGGCGTCATCTTCGTCGTCGGCAAGCGGATCGGCTTCAAGAAGGACCCGATGCGGCCGCACAGCCTGCCGCTGGTCATGCTCGGCGCGGGCCTGCTGTGGTTCGGCTGGTTCGGCTTCAACGCCGGCTCCTGGCTCGGCAACGACGACGGCGTGGGCGCGGTCGCCTTCCTGAACACCCAGGTCGCCACGGGCGCGGCGATGCTCGGCTGGCTGGCGTACGAGAAGATCCGGCACGGCTCGTTCACGACCCTGGGTGCCGCCTCCGGCGCCGTGGCCGGTCTGGTCGCCATCACCCCGGCCTGCGGCTCGGTCAGCCCCCTCGGCTCCATCGCGATCGGCATCATCGCCGGCGTCCTGTGCGCCATGGCCGTCGGCCTGAAGTACAAGTTCGGTTACGACGACTCCCTCGACGTCGTCGGCGTCCACCTGGTCGGCGGTGTCGTCGGCTCGCTCCTCATCGGCTTCTTCGCCACCGGCGGCGTGCAGAGCGACGCCAAGGGCCTCTTCTACGGCGGCGGCCTGGCCCAGCTCGGCAAGCAGTCCGTCGGCGTGGTCTGCGTCCTGCTCTACTCCCTCGTGATCAGCTTCATCCTTGCCAAGGTCGTCGACCTGGTGATGGGCTTCCGGGTCAGCGAGGACGAGGAGCTGGCGGGCGTGGACCAGGCCGCCCACGCGGAGACGGCGTACGACTACGGCGGCACCGGTGGCGGCTCGGCCCTGACCCGTACGGCGGCGCCGGCCCCGGGTTCCGGTGACACTCCGGCTCACGGGGGCGCGGAAGGCACGGATACGGCCTCGCAGGCAGGATCATCGGCTCAGGCCCAGGGCGGGACTCCGGGCAAGGCGAAGAAGGTGGACGCGTGAAGCTCATCACGGCAGTAATCAAGCCGCACCGGCTGGACGAGGTGAAGGAGGCCCTGCAGTCATTCGGCGTGCACGGCCTGACCGTCACCGAGGCCAGCGGATACGGCCGGCAGCGCGGCCACACGGAGGTGTACCGCGGCGCCGAGTACACCGTGGACCTCGTCCCCAAGATCCGTATCGAGGTCCTGGTCGAGGACGCCGACGCCGAACAACTGGTCGAGGTCGTCGTCAAGGCCGCCCGCACCGGCAAGATCGGCGACGGCAAGGTCTGGAGCGTCCCGGTCGACGAGGCGGTCCGCGTCCGCACGGGCGAACGGGGCCCGGACGCGCTCTGAGCGCGAGCCACGTGAGGCGCGCGCCGGCCGGTGCGGCCTCGGCCGGGTGCTGAACGGCCGGTTCGCTTCCTGGAGGCGGTGCCCCCCTCGCCGGTTGGGCGAGGGGGGCGGGGCGTTCGGTGGGGCGGGTCGGCCCCTCGGGTGCGGTCCGTCCGGGACGTCTCCCTCCGGGGGTGATCCGTCGAGGGCGTCCCGGCGGGCCGGCTCCGGCGGTGCCGGGGCCCCTGGGGCCGTGCCGGTCCACTCGGCCCCGCCCGGCGGTACTCCCGGCTCGTCCGGCGTTCGAGGACACCTTTGCGGGGTCCGGGGCTGCTGCCCCGGTTTCGGGAAGGGGTGGGTCCGGGGCACCCCACCCCACGGCACCGGAGCCCACCGGCCACCACCGGCGCCGGCCGGACAACGCATCACACGCCGCAACCCCCGGCAGCCGATGCCACACCAGAACGAACAAGGAGCGCGCGAGGTGACCGACAGCGTCGAGGAGACAGCAGGCGTCGACCGGACGACCGGCACCGGCACGAACACGGCCGCAGCCGGAACCCCGGGCGGACCCGGCACGGACCACCCCACCGCCGCCCCCGACTACCCCGCCGCCCGCCTGCACCTCCTCCAGGACGAGACCATCACCGGCCCCGACCGCCGCGCGGCTCTCGCCCGCCTCACCGACCGCTGGCTGGCCGGACTCTTCGAGCGCGCTGCCGCCCAGAGCGGCGTGACCGGCGCGGCGCTCGTCGCCGTGGGCGGCTACGGCCGCGGCGAGCTCTCTCCCCGCAGCGACCTCGACCTGCTCCTCCTGCACGACGGCAAGGCATCGCCCCAAGAGGTCGCGGCCCTCGCCGACCACCTCTGGTATCCGCTCTGGGACCTCGGTCTGGACCTGGACCACTCCGTCCGCACGCTCGCCGAGGCCCGCCGCACCGCTCGCGACGACCTCAAGGCCCAGCTCGGCCTGCTCGACGCCCGCCACCTCGCCGGCACCCCCGACCTCACCACCGCCCTGCGCACCGCGAGCTTCGCCGACTGGCGCGAGGCCGCCCCCAAGCGCCTCCCGGAGCTCAACGCGCTCTGCCTGGACCGGGCCGACCGGCAGGGCGAGCTGCAGTACCTCCTCGAGCCCGACCTGAAGGAGGCCAGAGGCGGTCTGCGCGACGTCACCGCCCTGCGCGCGGTGGCCGCCTCCTGGCTCGCCGACGCCCCCCGGGCCGGCCTGGAGGCCGCCCGCGGCCGCCTGCTGGACGTACGCGACGCCCTCCACCTGGTCACCGGCCGGGCCACCGACCGGCTCGCGCTCCAGGAGCAGGACCAGGTCGCGGCGGCCCTCGGCCTCCTCGACGCGGACACCCTGCTGCGTCAGGTGTACGAGTCGGCGCGCACGATCTCGTACGCCGGCGACGTCACCTGGCGTGAGGTCGGCCGCGTGCTGCGCGCCCGCTCCGTGCGGCCCTCGCTGCGCGGGCTGATGAGCGGCAGAAGCGGGCGGACGGCGGGCAAGGGCGAGCGGTCGCCGCTGGCCGAGGGCGTCGTGGAGCACGACGGCGAGGTCGTACTGGCCCGCACGACCCGCCCCGAACGCGACGCCGTGCTGCCGCTGCGCGCCGCGGCAGCCGCCGCCCAGGCGGGCCTGGCGCTGTCCCCGCACGCCGTGCGCCGGCTGGCCGCGGCGGCCCGCCCGCTGCCTGTGCCGTGGCCCGCCGAGGCCCGCGAGGAGCTGCTGACCCTGCTGGGCGCCGGCGCCCACACCGTGCCCGTATGGGAGGCGCTGGAGGCCGAGGGGATCATCACGCGGCTGCTGCCGGACTGGGAGCGCGTGCGCTGCCGCCCGCAGCGCAACGCCGTGCACCGCTGGACCGTCGACCGGCACCTCGTCGAGACCGCCGTACGGGCGTCCGCCCTGACCCGCCGCGTCCACCGCCCCGACCTGCTCCTCATGGCAGCCCTCCTGCACGACATCGGCAAGGGCTGGCCCGGCGACCACTCGGTGTCCGGGGAGACCATCGCCCGCGATGTGGCCGCCCGGCTCGGCTTCGACGCCAAGGACACGGACGTCATCGCCACCCTCGTACGCCATCACCTCCTCCTCGTCGAGACCGCCACCCGCCGCGACCTGGACGACCCGGCCACGGTCGCCGCGGTCGCCCAGGTGGTCCGCTCGGCCGGCACGCTGGAGCTGCTGCACGCCCTCACCGAGGCCGACGCGCTGGCCACCGGGCCGGCCGCCTGGAGCCGCTGGCGCGAGGGGCTGGTCGCCGACCTGGTCCGACGGGTCGGCGGACTGCTGGCGGGCGAGCCCGACGCGACGACGCCCACCCCGTGGGAGCCCACAGCGGAACAGGAACGCCTCGCTATCGAGGCGTGGCGCACGGGCGAACCGGTCCTGGCCCTGCACACCCGGGCCGAGCCGCCCGTGGAGGCGCCGGAGCCATCGCCGAGCGGCACCGCCCCCCGGCCGGCCCTCGGGAACGCGCCGGCCCGCACCCCGGGCCCCACAGGCCGCCCGGATCCGCTCGAGCACCCGGAATCCGCTGGCCCGCAGGAGGCCGCCGGGTCCCAGGAGCCGGTCGGCGTCGAACTCCTCATCGCCGTACCGGACCGCCCGGGAGTGCTCCCCGCCACCGCCGGCGTACTCGCCGTGCACCGCCTCACCGTCCGCGCCGCCGACCTCCGCGTCATGCCCCTGCCGGAGGAGCTGTCCGGAACGGCCGACCAGGAGAGGGACGGCGGGACGGACACGCGGTCCGAAGCCGAGCCCCGGCACGTAACGGGCACGGGCTCCGCAGCCGCCCGCCGCCCGATGCTCCTCCTGAGCTGGCGGGTGGCGGCCGAGTACGGATCGCTGCCGCAAGCGGTCCGGCTGCGCGCCGACCTCGTACGGGCGCTGGACGGCACGCTCGACATCCCGGCCCGCCTCGCCGAACGCGAACGCGCCTACGCACGGCGCTCGCGCCGGCTCCAGGCGCCGCCGCCCCGGGTGACGGTGGCACCCGGCGGTTCCCGCTCCGCCACCGTCATCGAGGTACGCGCTCAGGACGCACAGGGCCTGCTGTACCGGATCGGCCGCGCCCTGGAGGACGCGGGCGTCACGGTCCGCAGCGCCCACGTCAGTACCCTCGGCGCCAACGCGGTGGACGCCTTCTACGTCACGGACCCCGACGGCTCCCCGCTCCCGCCCGACACCGCGACGGAAGTGGCCGAGGCCGTCGAGCGAGCCCTGAAGTGACCCGCGGCACCGCAGCCACCACACAGGACCACCGGGCGCTCCCGGCGCTCGCGGGCGGCCGGGAGGAGCGTCGTTCTGCGCCCGGCGCACGCGGTGAGCCCGCTCCTCTCCGTCTCTTCGGGTAGGCCCGGACGTTCTGTACCGTGGGGCGGATACTCTAGAAGCCGATTGACTCCACCCCCGACCCCGAGGATCGACGACCGCCGTGTTCGATACGCTTTCCGACCGCCTGGCGAGTACTTTCAAAAATCTCCGGGGCAAGGGGCGCCTTTCCGAGGCGGACATCGACGCCACCGCGCGCGAGATCCGTATCGCCCTGCTCGAAGCGGACGTCGCGCTGCCCGTCGTCCGCGCCTTCATCAAGCAGGTCAAGGAGCGGGCGCTCGGCTCCGAGGTCTCCCAGGCGCTGAACCCCGCCCAGCAGGTCATCAAGATCGTCAACGAGGAGCTCATCGGCATCCTCGGCGGCGAGACCCGTCGCCTCCGCTTCGCCAAGCAGCCGCCGACGGTCATCATGCTCGCCGGCCTCCAGGGCGCCGGTAAGACCACCCTGGCCGGCAAGCTGGGCCGCTGGCTCAAGGCGCAGGGCCACACCCCGATGCTGGTCGCCTGCGACCTCCAGCGCCCGAACGCCGTGAACCAGCTCTCCGTCGTCGCCGAGCGCGCCGGCGTGGCGATCTTCGCCCCCGAGCCGGGCAACGGCGTCGGCGACCCGGTCAAGGTCGCGCAGGACTCCATCGAGTACGCCCGCGACAAGCAGCACGACGTCGTGATCGTCGACACCGCCGGCCGCCTGGGCATCGACCAGGAGCTGATGCAGCAGGCCGCGGACATCCGTGACGCGGTCAAGCCGGACGAGGTCCTCTTCGTCGTCGACGCCATGATCGGCCAGGACGCGGTCAACACCGCCGAGGCGTTCCGCGACGGCGTCGGCTTCGACGGC
Source organism: Streptomyces ochraceiscleroticus (assembly GCF_000720485.1). GTDB lineage: Bacteria > Actinomycetota > Actinomycetes > Streptomycetales > Streptomycetaceae > Streptomyces > Streptomyces ochraceiscleroticus. Next base: position 42,053 of record NZ_JOAX01000035.1, read on the forward strand.
GTGGTGCTCTCCAAGCTCGACGGCGACGCCCGCGGTGGTGCCGCGCTCTCCATCGCGCATGTCACCGGCAAGCAGATCATGTTCGCCTCCAACGGCGAGAAGCTGGACGACTTCGACGCGTTCCACCCGGACCGCATGGCGTCCCGCATCCTGGGGATGGGCGACATGCTGTCGCTCATCGAGAAGGCCGAGCAGACCTTCAGCCAGGCCGAGGCCGAGAAGATGGCGGCCAAGCTGCAGAAGGGCCCGAAGGAGTTCACGCTCGACGACTTCCTGGCCCAGATGGAGCAGGTCCGCAAGATGGGCTCCATCTCCAAGCTGCTCGGCATGCTGCCCGGCATGGCGCAGATGAAGGACCAGATCAACAATCTGGACGAGCGGGACGTGGACCGCACCGCCGCGATCATCAAGTCGATGACCCCGGGCGAGCGCCAGGACCCGACCATCATCAACGGCTCGCGCCGCGCCCGTATCGCGCGCGGTTCGGGTGTCGACGTCAGCGCTGTGAAGAGCCTGGTCGAGCGCTTCTTCGACGCCCGGAAGATGATGTCGAAGATGGCCCAGGGCGGCGGCATGCCGGGGATGCCGGGCATGCCCGGGATGCCGGGCATGGGCGGCGGCGCCAAGAAGAAGAAGCAGCAGAAGAAGGCCAAGGGCAAGCAGCGCAGCGGCAACCCCATGAAGCGCAAGGCCGAGGAGGAGGCCGCCGCGGCCCGCCGTGAGGCGGCCCAGAACGGCAACCCGCTCGGCCTTCCGCAGGGCGGCCAGGACGCCCCGCAGAACTTCGAACTCCCCGAGGAGTTCAAGAAGTTCATGGGCTGACGCGCGACCGCCGGTCGCCTTCCGCCTCTACGGCCCCGCCCGGACCTCTCCGGTCGGGGCCGCACGCGTGTCCCGTCCGGCCGTGCTCGTACGAGTGCGAGGGCACGTGTACGTGTCCGGCCCCTGCCCCCGTCAGCGCGTGCAGCTCTCGGGGCCCGCGGCCTCCGTGGCACAGACGAGGTGCGCGGGGTGGGCGGGCTCTGCGCCGCGTATAGGACACTCCAGGGGAAGTGGAGTGCCGCTCGCGAGGCCGGCCGGGCTCAGGCCCAGTGCGACGGCCGCGGTGGCGCCCACATCGGCCAGCGACGCGGCGTCCGGCAGACGCTCGGCGGCGGCAGCACCGGGACGGTGGATCAGCACCGGCACGAACTCCCTGGTGTGGAAGGCGTGCCCGATCGTCGGGTCGTTGCCGTGATCGCCGGTGACGATCAGACGGTCCCCGGGCGCCGTGAGCAGCGGCAGCAGCGCCGCGATCCCCGTGTCCACCCGCCGCAGCACGGCCGCGTACCGCTCCGGATCCTGCTCGTGCCCGGCCAGATCGGTCTCCTGCACATTGCTGACCACCAGCAGCGATCCTTCCGGCCCCGCGCCCTCGCTCCGCCCGGCCATCCGCACCGCGTCCAGCGTGTGCCCCAGCACCTCTGCGGTGTCCACCGCCGGCCGGCGCACCGCCGCCTCGCAGGCGAGGATGTCGGCCGCCTTGCCGACGAGCGTGACGGGCACGCCCGCCCGGGCGGCGGCCTCGGGCAACTGCCGGGTGTGGTCCAGCGGTGCGCCCAGATGCTGCACCTCCAGCCCGCCGTTGCGGTAGAAGCCGCTGGCCGGGGTGTCCAGCCCGACCGTGCCGGCATCCCCGTGACGTACGAACCCGGGCAGCGGCCCGTCGGCGTGGCCGCCCACCGCGATCACCCGGGCGACCGGCGCGACCGATCGGACCACCCGCGCCACTGCCAGTACCTGTGCGAACGGCGTCTCATCCAGCCGTGCCGAGGCGTTCCAGTTGATACCCGGATCGGCCTCCAGGTTGTCGTGCACCAGCACCCGCCCGTCGACCATCAGCAGCGGCTTGCCGTTGAGCGGTTCCGTACGGTGCCCGGCCGCCCGCAGCGTAGCGGTCACCTCCTGGAGGTGCTCGGCGAGCCGGGCCACCGTCACCCGGCTGAAGTCGGCGCCCATCATCGTCTGGTGCCCCGCGTATGTGTCCGCGCCCCGATAGCCCAGCGCCGCCCGGCCGGCCGCTACCGGCAGCGAGGGGCGCGGCGCGAGATCCGGATGCGGATGCACGGAGCCCAGCCCGAGCGCGCCGAGCGCGGGCAGCTCCAGGGGGCGGTCGGTCGTCGCACGGTGGTGGTCGAGGAGGTGGCCGAGGGTGTCGGCCCGCACGTCGCCGGGGCGCAGCGCTCCGGCATCGGGCATCGCGCCGATGCCGAAGCCGTCGACGACGAGGATGACGATCTTGCTCATGGCGGTTCCTGGCGTCCGGGTCGGATGAAGCAGGTACGGATGACGGAGGGAACGACGGGGGAGCGGAGGCCGCCTGCCGGGCGGCGCGGTGGCTGATCAATAGGGCCTCCCGAGCGGGTCGTAGAGACCGCTGAGCTTCGGCGCCCCCGAGGACAGTCCGGAGACGACGGCCACGCTGCTGCGGGTGACGAAGATCTGGGTGCGGAAGGCCAGCACGGCGGTATCACCCACCCGCGCGTCCCCGGGAGCGAGCAGCCGGTAGTAGTCGATGTTCGCGGCGGGTGCGTCCTCGACCCGCAACCGCGCCCCGGTACGCGGGATCAGCGCCTCCCTGGCGCCGCCGCGGGGGTAGAACCCGCCGCCGTACAACGCGGGCCGGCCGTCGGCGAGCGTATGGGCGACCTCGCTCACGTACACATACGCGGGCCGCTCCGGCTGCGCGTGGTCCACGGCGTGCAGCGGGGTGGTGCCGGTGAGGGCGTGGCCCGGCTCCCCGTGCGTCGCGCCCAGCCGCGCCAGCAGCGGCAGCGTGGCCATCGATGTGGCGCTCGGCGCGCTCAGCTTGAGGTCCGTGTAACCACGGGCGGCGAGCCGCTCCACGGCGGCACGGGCCAGCGCGAAGTTGGGCGTCGGCCGTGGCTCACCCGTATCCGGATCGCACCGCACACACGGGAACGCCGTGACACCGGCCACCCGGACCCCCGGCAGCCGCTCGGCCTCCGCGACAAACGCGTCCAGACCGTCCGGCCCGTCCAGACCGTCCGGCCCGGCCGGCCCGGTTCGGTCGCCGCCCGAACCGCCGGCGGAACCGTGCCGACTACCCGCGCCGTCCGGGCCATTCGCACGGTCCGGGCCGTCGGCACCACCGTCGAGCCGTACTCCGCCCTCCTGTCCCGGGTAGACCGCACCGGCCGCGCCCTCCAGCCGGACCAGTACGTCCTGGACGAATCCGAGCCGGGTGGCGGCGTCCGAGACGGCTCGGGCGTTCGCCAGGTCGTAGACGGTGACGGTCTCCGGACGCCAGGCGAGCATCTCGGGCAGCGCACGGGCCGGGATCTGGACGAGGTGGCCGAGGTTGCCGGCCTGCGCGCCCGCGGCGTGCAGGATGCGGGCCTCGGGGGGATCGATGGCCGCGAACCGCGGGATGTGCCGCGCGATGGCCTCGATCAGCTCCGGATTGCGGCCGATCTGCTTGACCACGAACCACAGTGACAGACCGAGCCGGTCCGCCTCCCGGGCCAGCAGTTCCGCATTGGACTCGATGGCGTCCAGGTCCATGACGTACGTGTCCGGCGGGATGGCCCCGGAGTCGTGCAACTCGGCCGCGAAGGCGACCAGTTCCGGGTTGCGGTGGAGGACGGCGTCGAGGAACACGGTCAGTCCCCTGTCTCACGAAGGTCGCGCAGCGATCGGCGCAAGATGTCGAGCACGAGATCCGCGCCGGCGCGCATGGGATTGATCCGCACGGTCCACTCCGCGAGCTCCGGCACGTCCTCCAGGGACGAGCTCGACATGCGGTAGAACAACGGCGCGATCTCATAACGGGAGTTGGAGCCGACGGGATAGGGCGCAGCCCCGTACCGCGCGGCCGCGGTGGGCAGTTCGCGAGCCACCGGCCGGTCCAGCCGCACCAGCAGACAGCGGTCCTGGGCATTGGCGATACGGACCTCGGCGACGCCCGGGACCTCACCCGTCGTCAGCCGTTCGGCCACCTCCGCGCCCACCGCCGACTGCAGCGACCACATCACCGGTACGTGGGTGAGCGCGCGCAACGCGTCGAGCGCCTGGTGCCCCTGGACCTGACCGCCTCCCGAGTAGTTGTCCGCGTGCACGCGCGACACCAGGTCGGCCGAGCCCACCACCGCCCCGACGCCCTCCGGACCGTGCAGCTTGAAGAGCGAGAAGCAGGAGGCGTCGGCGCCCAGCTCGACCCCGCTCTCCGGGACGCGCATGACCGCGTAGTTGTCGTCGACGACGGTGCGCACCCCGGCCGCGCGGCACGCCGCCAGCACCTCACCGGGATCGTAGGAGTCGGCCAGCCGCTGCCGCGTGTGCTGCACGTACGCCCAGGAGAACCGCCCGCCGTCCAGCGCCTCCGCCAGCGCCGCACGGTCGTTGAAGTCCACCTCCGTCACCGCCACGCCCAGGCCGCGCAGGGTGACGGCGGTGGTGCGGTAGACCGGTGCGCGGTGGAGGAGGAGCGGATCACCCGCGCCGAGCACCGCGGAGAGCGCGGCGCGGATCGCGCCGGTACCCGCTCCTTGGACCAGGGCGGCGTCCTCGGCCCCGAAGAAGTCGGCGAGTACGGCCTCCACCCGCGCGGTCGTGCGCGGCCGGCCGAGCCCGGGTACGACCCCGGCGTCCGCCGCGAAGAGCTGCTCTCCTTCGAAGTGCCGCGCAACGCACTCCAGCAGCCGGTGCTGCCGCGCGACGGCGTCCGCCAGCGGCACGGTCGGCAAGGGGAAGGTCTCCGGCAACGAGGCCGCTTCGGATCCGAGTCCGGCCCCCGGCCGCTGCCCAGCGGGCCGTTCCTGTACGGGCATCTCAGGTCGCCTCCTCTGTGCGCGCTCCGGTGAGGAAGCGGATCGGATTGCGGCGGGTCATCAGATCGATCAGGTCCTCGTCCACCCCTGCCGCCCGCAGCCGCGGCAGGAAGGACCGGAACAGATGGCCGTACCCCTGTCCGCCCTCGCCCCGCAGATAGCCGTGCCGGGAGATGTCGCAACTCAGCAGCACCCGGCCCGCATGCCCGGCCGCCACCAGCTGCAGCAGCAGCCGCAGCCGGACCGCGTCGCTCTGGTAGCTCTCCTTGCCGATCGTGTCGAAGGCGACGTACGCCCCCCGCTCCGCCAGCTCCCGGTGCACACCCGAGTCGTCCAGCAGGTCCTGATGGCCGATGCAGATCCGGTGCGGCGGCAGCCCCTCGGCGGTGAGCAACGCCAGCTGGGCGGCGCCGCCCCGGCCGAGCTGAGCGTGGGTGGCCACGGAGAGGCCGGTGGCCACGGCGGCCCGTGCGGCCGCTTTCAGCGCCCGGACCTCCGGCTCGCTGGGGCGGTCACCATGACTGCCGACCTCTCCGATGACGCCGGGGAGTATGCCCTCCGGACCGATGCCTTCGGTGATCTCCCGCACCAGCGTGTCGGTCAGCTCCTCGACGCCGGCGTCGCCGACCTCGGAAGGGTGGAACGGCTCGTAGTACCAGCCGGTGGCCGCGACGACCGGGACGCCGGAGTCCTTGGAGATCCGGGCCAGCGCGGTCACGTCGCGGCCCATGCCCCGGCAGCTCAGCTCGATGACCAGCGAAAGACCCAACTCCTCGCGCATCTCGGCGAGTTCGCCGATGACCGCGTCGGTGTGGCGGTCGTCGAGCACCGCTGCCCGGTCGGTGCCCCGGCGCAGGTCGAGCGCCAGGTGCTCGTGTGCGAGTGCGGGGCCCCGTACGGCGGCGGGGGTGAGGGGGCCGGTGACGGTCCGGATGTCGTGCATGGTGCTGCCTTGCTTTCTTCCTGCCGGAGGGCCGGTCCTGCTGGAGGTCGGTGGCTCGCCCCGTTCCCGTACGCCGCCGGTCGGGCCTGCGTACGGACCGCGTCAGCCCTTGACGGGAGTGAACAGGTCCAGCCAGTACAGGAGGTTGAGGATGACGCCGCCGACGATCACGGCGGCGGGTGCCGCGGCCATGCGGACCACGACCCGGCCCATCGCCTCGTTCAGCAGGTAGAGCCCGCCGACGATGAGGATGCCGAGGCCGCCGCCCATGGCATTGGCCGCCATCAGGGAGCCGAAGAGGATGGCCAGCTGCAGCGAGTCGCTGATCGCGCTGCGCAGGTGCTCGGAGGAGTCCCGTACCGACGGCAGCCGACCGAGTATCCGGCCGATCCACGAGAGCGCCAGCACCTCGACGGCGAAGACCAGGGCTCCGCATATCAGTGCCAGCCAGGGGTTCGGCAGGAGATAGCCGATCGGGTAGACCAGCGTGAAGCCGGCGATGCCGTAGGCGCCCGAGGCAAGGGCCGTGGTGGCGATCAGCGGGACGAAGCCGAAGACGCGGTAGAAGTCCACCTGGGCCGCGCCGCTGTAGTCACCCTTGGCGACCAGGAAGCTGGTCGCCTCGCCACCGCCGAAGATGTGCATCTGGGCCAGCAGGCAGACCCCGGCACCCAGCACCATGAACAGCGGCAGATGCTTGCGCAGCCGGGTCGCGCTCGTACTGAACAACGAGGCCATCGGGTCGTCGCCGCCCGACGCGTCCTCCGCCGGGCCGTCGGCTCTTCCGGCCTGCTCGGCCCGCTCCTTCCTGCGCTGCCGCAGATCCTTGGCCACGGCGAACGCGATCAGCATCAGCACGCCCACCGCCATGGCGATGGCTCCGGCGAAGATGCCCGGCCACAGCTTCATCGTGGCGACAACCAGGGCCAGTTCGACCAGGCCCGCGATACCGCCGCGCAGCTTGCCGAACTGCTTGCTGATCGCCAGTACCGGAAAGAGCGTGAAGAGAAAGAGGATCGGCGTCGACATCTGCTGCATCGCGGTGAGGAAGTCGACCGGCAGGTCGTGCGCCAGGCTGTTGGCACCGTTCAGCCCGAAGACGACGACCGCGCCCCAGGCGGCCCCGAGGACCGGCGCCAGCCACTTCTTCGGCGAGAGGATGCCGAGGATGTCGGTGGGCAGGAAGAGCAGCCAGGGGTTCAGCACCCCCGTGGACAGCGCCATCGGCGCGCCCAGTCCGAAGATGAAGCCCGCGGAGAGTCCGAAGGACACGGCCGTGGTGGCGCTGCGGGTCGTGCGCCCCTGAATGAAGTCCAGCATGAAGGGGCGGACGCCGTCATTGAAGACGGCCAGGGCCAGATGCGAGATGAAGGCCGTCAGGGCGCAGAGGACGATGACGGTCAGCTGCTGTGTCAGCGACAGGCCGAGATCTGTGCTGCCGGCGGCTGCGGCGGCGATGTTCCCACGCACGGCTCACTCCTCAATGCCTTGACCGGGTCAGGCGTCGTGGGCCGCGATGGCGCGGGCGAGGACGGGGGCGACAGTGTCGATCTTGTCCATGCCGAAGCCGAAGACCTTCTTGCCGGCGCCGATGAGGGCGCTCACCTCGTCCTCGGTGGGGACGGAGCGGCCGAAGGTGTGGCAGGCGGCGCTGCCCATGAGGCCCAGCAGGACACCGAGCGAGGCGCCGGCGCCGGTGTGGCAGGTGCCCAGGTAGTAGTCGGCCTGTCCGGCGCGCAGTTTCATCGCCGCGTCCATGTCGCTGGAGACAGCGACGTCGACGCCGTCCAAGGCCAGCTTCTGCACTGTCTCGGCGACCTCGAGCTTGCCGACGCCGCCGGTGAGAATCTTCGTCATGGCACGTCCCTTGTGAGTGCGTCCTTGGGGAGTACGGCGAGATGCATCGCCAGGAAATTGATCTCGGAGTCGGGCAGCGCGGCGCCCAGTTCCTTCTCGGCGCGCAGGGATATGGCGCGGGCCCGCGCGACGGCCCGGCGATGGTCGACAAGTTCCGCCGCCACGTCCTCGTCGGTGCGGAACTGCTCGATGGGCTCGCCGCTCAGCAGCCGGGTGAGGGCCATCACGAGGTGACTGGTCAACAGGCCGGCGGTGTCCTCGGTGACGGGATGACCTTCGGCGGCCAGGGCCGTCAGCTCCTCCTCGACGAATCGCGTCACCTGCGGCGGCGCCTGTCCGCTGTCCCGGAAGAGCCGGAGGCGGAGGGCGAGTCGGTCCTCCATGGGGCGTCCTTTCCTCGCGATGCCTGCGGTATGACTGATATCGACAGTAACCAGGATTCTGGATATTGACGAGAGTCGTGTGCACTCTTTTTCGAATGAGTGAAGGTGTGCTCTGCGGTTGACGCTCGGTTCGGGCAAGGTGAAGCCGGCGCGCGCCGCCGTCCGGGCCGGTTGCGAGCGGACTCTGTGATCGGCTTCCGGCTGAGGGGATGGTGGCGTCCAGTTTTCTCCGGGGCCGCCGCTCTCTGGGTCAGTACGAAGGCATGCGCTCGCCGCGCAGTACCTCCCCCTGCAGATCGGTGACGACGGACAGGTCCAGTCCGTCTCGTACCGCGCTCAGGGCAGCGGCGCCCTGCGCCCGTCCTATGAGCGCGGCGCTGGAGTTGCGCAGGGACAGATCGCGGGTGATGTCGTCGCCCAGCGGCAGTACGTCGACGTCCGGCCCGAGGTGGTCCTGGACCTCATCGAGATTCCATACCGTGGCGTCCACCTCGCCGCGTGCGAACAGGTCCCGCAGTTGCATGTACGACGCCTCCACCCACTGGATGTCGTCGCGTCCGGCGAACGTCCGACCGGCCAGCATCCGCAGGTCCTCGGATGCGGAGTCGACGGCCACCCGGAGCCCCGGCGTTTCCGGATCCACGCCGTGCCGCAGCAGCAGGCCGTGTGCGCCGACGTACGTGGCCGGGCCGAGGTCGGCGACCAGCTCCAAGGGGAGCTCGTCGAGGAAGCGGTCGGCGGCGAAGCGGGAGAGTACGACCAGGTCGACCTTGCTCTCCAGTAGGGCCTCGACGCGAGTGGCCGCGCCCCGCATGAACGTGATCGCGAACGGGGCGCCGGCGCCCTCGAAGGCCGTGCGCAGGCCGGTGGCCAGCCCTTCGTACCGCCGTGAATAGGGGAGGGGCATGGCGGCGAGCAGCGTGCCGAGCCCCGACAGGCGCCACAGTATGGCCCGGTCGGCCCGCACGAGGAACGTACCGAGGTGACCGCGGGCGACCGTCTCGATCGCACCCGCCTCCTCCAGAAGCTGAAGGGCGGCCTGGATAGTGCCATTGCCCACGCCGAGCTCCTCGGCGAAGTCGCGGACGCGGGGGAGGCGGGTGTCCTCGTCATGATGGAGCAACAGGGCCGCGAGCTGCCGGGCAGCCAGTCCATTGCGGGTGAGGAACCGCTCGTCCACGCTGTTCATGCAAATGACAATAACCAGGATTCTGGATTTTGCCAAGCAATTTTCACGAATGAGCGAATGGGCGAGTGTGCAAGGCGTGCGGACAGGGCTCAGTGGGCGCGGACGTCATCGCCGGCACTCACGGCGGCTCGACTTGCCGTTGCCGAGCCGTGGTGCCCGTGCGAATGACGTCCGCGTCCCCTTCCCGCGACTGCGGAGGTGCCGCGACGGCGGGAGGGTGCTCAGCGCGTCCGGGCGATCAGGTAGCGGAAGACGTTCGGCATCCAGACCGTGCCGTCCGCGCGCTGGTACGGATGCAGCGCCTCCGACAGTTCCTTCTCCACCTGCGCCGGATCGGCGACCTGCATCGCCGCGTCGAACAGGCCCGTCGACAGCAGCCCGCGCATCGCACTCGGAAGATCGGCGTACCCGAAGGGGCAGGCCACCCGGCCCGAACCGTCCGGCCGCAGCCCCGCACGCTCCGCCAGCTCCTCCAGGTCGTCCCGGCTGCTGGGCCGCCAGCCCGCCGCCGCGGGCGACGTCGTCCGGTCGAGCGGGAGGGATGGATCCGCGAGCCGTTGCGCCACTCGGAGTACGCCTGCCGTGGCGCATCGCTCGACCGGGCCCCACCCGCCAAGTACCACCGGGCTGCCGCGCTCGGCGAGGGCCGTCGCCGTCTGCAAGGAGGACGCCAGCCCGTCGACGGTGCTGACGCAGCCCACCGGGTGGAACGCCGTCACCAGATTGAAGCGGTGGGGAGAATCCATGCACTCCGGTCCGCCGTGCGCCAGGCACGCGGCCGACTCCCCGGAGCCCCCGCCCGCCTGCTCCGGCGCCAGCCGCTCCCGGGCCAGCCGCAGCCGCGGTTCATCCATGTCCACCCCGCTGACCTGCGCGCCACGGGCCGTGGCCATCAGCAGGGCGAGGCCGGAACCACACCCCAGTGCCAGCAGTCGGGTGTGCGGGCCGACATCCAGCCGTTGATACACGGCCTCATACAGCGGCACCAGCATCCGTTCCTGGATTTCGGCCCAGTCGCGGGCGCGCGCCCCCGAACCGGGGCCGTCCGGTGCAGGGTGACCGGAAGGGCCGGAACGCTGGAGGCCGTGCTGTACGAGCGTGGGTGTCATGGAAAGCGCCCCTATCCGCCGAGAGCCCGAGCTTGAGGAAAATGGTCTTCCGCCCCCGATTTGTTGCGCTGTGCCCCCCGGTCCAGACAACCCCCCATCCATCCCAGAGTCCAGGGGTTGCGCCCGGTTGTCTACCGCGCGCCCCCGTTTGCGCCGTCCGGGCGCAGGGCGGCCGGCGGCGGGCACGGAGGCGGCCGCTGCCCGGCGCCCTTCATGGGCTTCGAGGCGCCCCTCACCCGGGTGGCGTACGGCGCTTCGCACCCCCGGCCGTAGGGCGTCCGCAGCACGTGGACGGGGTGGCTTCGGACAGTCGCGGCCTCGCCGGTACGATCACCATGATCGCGCGGCCGGCTCTGAGGCCGCGCCGCCCCTTCGGGGCCCGCGGGACACGATGGTGCACAGGTGCTCCATGGCGTCCGCCCGTCCGGTGTGCCGGACGTACACGTCGATACATACCGGCTCGGCACCCGGTGCGCGTCTCGTCCACAGAAAGACGCACCCGCCCTCCACGGGCCGCATAAGTGGAAACTGACTGGTACGTGCAAATTATTTGGGATGCCCCGGAATCGGAACACTGAGCGGTACCGGCTCGTTGTCACGACGTGAGCACGACACCTGTTCTCGCCGCCGAGCTGGCGCTCGCTTGGGCCGACATTCAACGGCACCATCCCGAGCTGCCGGATTTGGCCGCGCCCGAATCCCTGATCGGAGAGTCCTCGTCCGCCTGCGGCGCCGAGCTCTCCTTCGAACGGCTGCTTCATGAGGCAGTTCACGGCATCGCCGCGTCCCGCGGCGTCCGCGACACCTCACGCGCCGGTCGCTACCACAACCGCCGATTCCTGGCGATCGCCGAGGAGCTGGGCCTGGACCACGCCGACGAGCCGCACCCCAGCAGCGGCTTCTCCCTGGTCACGCTCAACCCCGAAGCCAGAAGGCGGTACCGCCCCACCATCGAGCGGCTCGGCAGAGCACTCAAGGCGCACACCGTCGCCACTGCGGCCGACAGCAGCCGCAGCTTCCGTGGCCCGGCCGCGCGGCACGGCTCCTCCGGTGGCGGCGTAAGGGTCAAGGCCGTCTGCGACTGCGGACGCAACGTCCGGGTCGTCCCCTCCGTGCTCGCCCAGGCCCCCATCGTGTGCGGCGGCTGCGGCAAGCCGTTCCGCATCCCCGAGGTGGCCGCGGTCGGCTGACCGGGGCACAGGGCCGGCCGCCCGACCGACCGCGGCCGGCCACACCCCGGACGACGGAAGGCGATCGGCCCTCCTGGTCAGCGGGCGGCGGCCCGAGGTCGGCCGCCCCGTGCTCGTATGGCACAATGGCTAGCTGTACTCGACAGTCGCACAGGACCCCTCTCTCCTCCGGCTGACGCGTCCATCGGGCACTCGGGTACCGCAACCCCACGTGGCATCTCGTTGTGCCCAACCACGTCAACACCAGGAGACACCACTCCCGTGGCAGTCAAGATCAAGCTGAAGCGTCTGGGCAAGATCCGTTCGCCTCACTACCGCATCGTCGTTGCCGACTCCCGTACCCGCCGTGACGGCCGGGCCATCGAGGAGATCGGCCTGTACCACCCGGTGCAGAACCCCTCGCGCATCGAGGTCGACTCCGAGCGTGTCCAGTACTGGCTGGGTGTCGGCGCGCAGCCGACCGAGCCCGTCGCGGCCATCCTCAAGGTCACCGGTGACTGGCAGAAGTTCAAGGGTCTGCCCGCCCCGGCCCCGATGAAGGTCGCCGAGCCCAAGGCCGACAAGCGCGCCCTCTTCGAGGCCGCCGCCAAGGACGCCGGTGACGAGCCGAAGGGTGAGGCCATCACCCCCAAGGCGAAGAAGGCTGACAAGAAGGCGGACGAGGCCGAGGCCGAGACGGCCAAGTCCGAGTCGACCGAGGCCTGAGCATGCTCGAGGAGGCTCTTGAGCACCTCGTCAAAGGCATCGTCGACAATCCCGACGACGTGCAGGTCGCCTCGCGCAACCTGCGTCGCGGACGCGTCCTGGAGGTCCGGGTGCACCCGGACGACCTCGGCAAGGTGATCGGCCGTAACGGCCGCACCGCACGCGCTCTGCGTACTGTTGTGGGTGCCCTCGGCGGCCGCGGTATCCGTGTCGACCTCGTCGATGTGGACCAGGTCCGCTGAGCATCGGAACACCGGCACGGGCCGGGGAGGGCTCCAAGCCTTCCCCGGCCCGTGTTGTTCGTCTGTGACCACGGCCGGACGATGGATCCAGGCGGCGAATCCCGGACCGTCACCACAAGCGGCCCACTCATGACCCCCACCATCAATTGAGAAACCACATCGGTGAGCAACCCCGTCCGCGAGAGCGGCGGCGGTTTAGCCGCAAAGAGGTGCATTTTGCAGCTGGTTGTCGCGCGGATCGGGCGCGCCCATGGGATCAAGGGCGAGGTCACGGTGGAGGTGCGCACGGACGAGCCGGAGCTGCGGCTCGCCCCGGGCGCGGTCCTGACCACCGACCCCGCGTCCACCGGCCCGCTGACCATCGAGACCGGTCGCGTGCACAGCGGTCGCCTGCTGCTGCGCTTCGAGGGCGTGAAGGACCGCACGGCCGCCGAAGCGCTCCGTAACACCCTGCTGATCGCCGAGGTCGACCCCGAGGAACTTCCCGAAGACCCCGAGGAGTTCTACGACCACCAGCTCATCGACCTCGACGTGGTGACCGAGGACGGTGTCGAGGTCGGCCGCATCGTCGAGATCTCCCACCTGCCGTACCACGACCTGCTGATCGTCGAGCGCCCCGACGGGAGCCAGGTCATGATCCCGTTCGTCGCGGAGATCGTGCCGGAGATCGATCTCGAGGAGCAGCGAGCGGTGATCACCCCGCCGCCGGGGCTGCTCGACGACGCCCAGGCGGAGGTCGCCTCCAGCCGGGAAGCGGACGCCGACGCGAGCTCCTCGAGCACGCCCGAAGGCGGCCCGGCGCCAGAAGACGGCGAGGCCCCCGAAGGCGGTCGGGCAGCGCGCGGTGAGGACGCCTGATCATGCGTCTCGACGTCGTCACGATCTTCCCCGAGTACCTCGAACCGCTGAACGTCTCGCTGGTAGGCAAGGCACGTGCCCGGGGGCAGCTGGATGTCCGCATTCACGACCTGCGTGAGTTCACCCACGACAAGCACAACACCGTGGACGACACCCCGTACGGCGGCGGCCCCGGCATGGTCATGAAGCCCGAGCCGTGGGGCGAGGCGCTGGACTCGGTCATCGCGTCGGGCGAGGGGGAGGAGCGGCCGGTGATCGTCGTCCCGACGCCCAGCGGCCGGCCCTTCACCCAGCAGCTCGCCGTCGAGCTCTCCGAGAAGCCGTGGCTGGTCTTCACCCCGGCCCGCTACGAAGGCATCGACCGCCGCGTCATCGAGGAGTACGGCGACCGGCTGGACGTCCGCGAGGTCTCCATCGGCGACTACGTGCTGGCCGGAGGCGAGGCGCCCGTCCTGGTCATGGTCGAGGCCATCGCCCGCCTCCTCCCCGGAGTGCTCGGCAACGCCGCGTCCCATCAGGACGACTCCTTCGCACCCGGGGCGATGGCCGACCTCCTGGAGGGGCCGGTCTACACCAAGCCCCCGGAGTGGCGCGGCCGCGGCATCCCCGAGGTGCTGCTCAGCGGCCACCACGGCAAGATCGCCCGCTGGCGCCGCGACGAGGCGTTCCGCCGTACGGACCGGAACCGCCCGGACCTGATCGAACGCGCCGACCCCGCCGTCTTCGACAAGAAGGACCGCGAAACCCTCTCCATTCTGGGGTGGGCCCCGGGACCGGACGGGCGATTTGGGCGTACGACCGAGGCCATGGAAGAATGAGCCGCTGCTGTGCGTCCGGCGCGCGCCCCTGCCACAGGGGGAACGACGCCCGCCCGACGGACCGGCACCCGGACTCCTCGTCCGGCTTCCGAACCATCATCACGAATTCCGCTGATGACCTGTGGCATCAGCGAAGAAAGCAGTAGGTCATGCACCTTCTCGACTCCGTCGACGCCGGGTCGCTGCGCAGCGACGTCCCCGCCTTCCGCCCGGGTGACACCGTCAACGTCCACGTCCGCGTCATCGAGGGCAACCGCTCCCGTGTGCAGCAGTTCAAGGGCGTCGTCATCCGCCGTCAGGGCGCCGGCGTGCGCGAGACCTTCACGGTCCGCAAGGTCAGCTTCTCCGTCGGCGTCGAGCGCACCTTCCCGGTGCACACCCCGATCGTTGAGAAGATCGAGGTCGTGACCCGCGGTGACGTCCGTCGCGCCAAGCTGTACTACCTCCGTGAGCTGCGCGGCAAGGCCGCCAAGATCAAGGAGAAGCGCGAGAGCTGAGCAGCCGTACGGTGTCCTTAACCCCGGGCCGGATAGGCTCTGGGCTCGATGGACACCGACGCACAGCCTTCAACGCTCCCGGAGCGCGACTCCTCTCCAGCCCCTGACCAAGGGGCGGAGCAGGGGTCGCGCTTCGGGTGTTTTTCTTGGCGGCGGAAGCGGCCCGCGAGCGTGTCCGGCGAGGGGCCGGCGGCGGAGTCCGGCGAGAGCCGCGAGGAAAGCCGCGAAGAGGCCGCTGCGCGCCCGCTGCTGCGGCGGGGCCCGGTTCTGCTGATGCTGGCCTGTCTGGCCTTCGTGGGGCTCCTCAGCGCCTTCGTCGTCCAGCCGTTCCTGATCCCCAGCTCGTCGATGGAGAACACGCTCCAGGTCGGCGACCGGGTACTGGTGAACAAGCTGGCGTACCGATTCGGCGGCGAACCGCGCCGGGGGGACGCCGTGGTGTTCGACGGCACCGGATCGTTCGTACAGGAGGAGCCGGCCGGCAACCCGGTGACGGAGCTGCTGCGCGGGGCCGGAGCCGCGGTGGGCCTGGTGCCGCCCGCGGAGACGGACTACATCAAGCGTGTGATCGGCGTCGGCGGGGACCGGGTGACCTGCTGCGACAAACGGGGACGGATCAAGGTGAACGGCGAACCGGTGGACGAGCTCTATCTCCACCCCGGAGACAGCCCGTCGGACGTGCCTTTCGACGTGGTCGTGCCCAAAGGGAAGCTGTGGGTCATGGGAGACCACCGTGCCAGGTCGAGTGACTCCCGCGACCACCTGGGCGACCCCGGTGGCGGCACCGTTCCGCTGGACAAGGTGATCGGCCGCGCCGACTGGATCGGCTGGCCGGTCGGCCGCTGGACCTCTCTGGAGCGGCCCCGCGCGTTCGACGGCATACCGGCTCCGGCAGGGCCCCATGGGTAACAGGGGGCGCCCGCGTCACGGGCACCACCGCACAGGCGCACCATCGGAGGGCCCCGCTACGGAGGTGCGCGGCTCCGTACCGGACGGCGCGCACGGCTCCGGTATGCGCGGCGCCGACTCCTATGGCGCGGACCTCGGCGGGGGCGGCACCGCGACCCGTACGACCGTGCCGGCGACCGGTGGGCGGGCCGACAGGCGACGCCAGGCCAAGCGCATCAAGAGGCGCAGGCAGCGTTCGTACCTGAAGGAGATACCGATCCTGATCGGGGTGGCGCTGGCGATCGCCCTGGTCCTGAAGACGTTCCTCGTACAGGCATTCGTGATCCCGTCGGGCTCCATGGAGCAGACCATCCAGATCGGTGACCGGGTGCTCGTCGACAAGCTGACCCCGTGGTTCGGCGCCGAGCCGCACCGGGGGGACGTGGTCGTCTTCAAGGATCCGAACCACTGGCTCGCGGGCGAGCGCACCACCGTGGCCGACGACGCGGTGGGCGTCAAGCAGGTCAAGGAAGCGCTCACCTTCATCGGGCTGCTGCCGTCGGCGGACGAGCAGGACCTGATCAAGCGGGTCGTCGCGGTGGGCGGCGACACCGTCAAGTGCTGTGACAAGAGCGGCAGGGTCACCGTCAACGGGACGCCGTTGAGCGAGCCGTACGTCCACCCGGGCAATCCGCCCTCGCAGTTGAAGTTCGAGGTCAACGTGCCGACCGGGCGGCTCTTCGTCATGGGGGACCACCGGTCCAACTCCGCCGACTCCCGGTACCACCTGGACGAGCCGTACCGGGGGACGGTCGCGGAGAGCAGTGTCGTGGGCCGCGCCGTGGTGATCGCCTGGCCGTTCGACCATTGGAAGCGCCTGGAAGAGCCCGATACGTACGCTTCTGTACGCGACGCGCCGGGCGCACCGGCGACGGCGGCTGTGGCGCCGCATAGTGTGTCACCCGAAGGTTTGACCGTCCTCCCGACCCCTGCGGAACTCCCGCTCGTTATGGGAGTGGTGGGCCTGCACCGTTTGACGAGCAGGCGGCGGCTTGGAGTAAGGAGTGAATGTGGGGGACGTGGCGGTCGGCGCGCGGTCCGGAACCGAAGAGCCCGAAGAACCAGAGGGGCGCGATAGGTCCCCCGTAGCGGACGTGGCCCATCAGGAGCAGCAGCCGCAGGACGCTGGACAGGAGAGGGAAGAGGAGAACGGCGGCGTGACGAAGGACAAGAAGCCGCCGCGCTCCTTCTGGAAGGAGCTGCCGCTCCTGATCCTCATCGCCCTGGCGCTGGCCCTGGTCATCAAGACCTTCCTGGTGCAGGCGTTCTCGATCCCGTCCGACTCGATGCAGAACACGCTGCAGCGCGGCGACCGGGTGCTGGTGGACAAGCTGACCCCGTGGTTCGGCGGGAAGCCGGAGCGCGGCGAGGTCGTCGTGTTCCACGACCCGGGCGGCTGGCTCAATGAAGTGCCCACGCCGACGCCGAATCCGGTCCAGAAGGTCCTCAGCTGGATCGGCCTGATGCCGTCCGCGGAGGAGAAGGACCTGATCAAGCGGGTCATCGCGGTCGGTGGTGACACGGTCGAGTGCAAGGGCACCGGACCGGTGAAGGTCAACGGCAAGGCGCTCCAGGAGGATGCGTACCTCTTCGCCGGGAACACCCCGTGCGGTGACAAGCCCTTCGGCCCGATCAAGGTGCCCGAGGGCCGGATCTGGGTGATGGGCGACCACCGTCAGGACTCCCTGGACTCGCGCTACCACCAGGACCTGAAGGGCAATGGCACGGTGTCGGAGGACGAGGTCGTGGGCCGCGCGTTCACGATCGCCTGGCCGGTCAACCGGTGGTCGCTGCTTCCGGTGCCGGACACCTTCGACCAGCCGGGGCTGAGCCAGGCGATGGCCGCGGCGCCGGCGGCGCTGGGTGTGGCCAGCGCGGTGCCGATCGTGCTGTGGCGGCGCCGGCGGGTGCTCGCAAAGCTGCCCGCCAACGTGGCGGTGGGAGCGACCGGCAAGGAGCCCCGCGAGCGCTGACCGCACGGCCCGTAGGTGAGGGATCTGTGTGCGTCCGGCGGACGTGTCGTCGATGCGCCGCGTACGTCGGGAAACGGCGCCCGAAGGCTCTCATCGGACCGTCGGCCGAAGGCTGACTGGGGAATGTAACCCCAGGTAAGGTGCCGTCCCGGATCTTCGACGCGGGGCGGCCCGCGGGGTGGGAGCGCGGGATGAGCGGGAGCAAGGGACGTACGAGCGGCGGCCACGGCCGGACCGCGGGCAGCGTGCTGTCCGGTCTGGCGGTGGCCGTCGGCTGTGTGCTGTTCCTGGGCGGATTCATTTGGGGCGCGGTGCTCTACCGGCCGTACACGGTCCCGACCGATTCGATGGCGCCCACCATCGCGGCCGGTGCCCGGGTCCTGGCACAGCACGTGGACGGCTCCGAGGTGCGCCGCGGCGACGTCGTGGTCTTCAGGGACTCCGTGTGGGGCGACATGCCCATGGTGAAGCGGGTCGTCGGGGTGGGCGGCGACAAGGTCGCCTGCTGCAATGCCGACGGCAGGCTCACCGTCAACGGCAAGCCCATCGAAGAACCGTATCTCCAGGGCAACGGCCCGGCGTCTCCCGTCGGCTTCAAGGCCGCGGTCCCCCAGGGCCAGCTCTTCCTGCTCGGTGATCACCGCAGTGACTCCATGGACTCGCGGGTGCACCTCACGGACGGCGATCACGGTGCCGTGCCGCGCGATGCGGTCGACGCCCGGGTGGACGCCAGGGCGTGGCCGATCGGGAGCTTCGGCATGCTGCAGCGGCCTACGGCCTTCGAGGCCCTGCCCGGCGGCACGTCTCAGCCCGGCCCGGTGCAGCCCCTCGTGGTGGCGATCGTGGCCGGCGCGGTGCTGATACTGGGGGGAGCGGCATACGGGCCGATCGCGAACCGGAGGAGGCGTACGCGTGTCTGAAGCGGATACCGGTACACAGGAGAAGACCGGAATACCGGCGGGCACCGCGTTGCGGCGCGTCTCCCGGGTGATCCTGCTCGACCCCGAGGACCGGGTTCTGCTGATGCACGGCTTTGAACCGGACGAACCGTCGAGGACCTGGTGGTTCACGCCGGGCGGCGGTCTGGAGGGCACCGAGAGCCGCGAAGAGGCGGCCCTGCGGGAGCTCGCGGAGGAAACCGGGATCACGGACGCGGAGCTCGGCCCCGTACTGTGGCGGCGGCACTGCTCGTTCCCGTTCGACGGGCGGCGCTGGGACCAGGACGAGTGGTACTACCTGGCGCGTACACGCAACACCGCGACCCGCCTGAGCGGCCTGACGGAGCTGGAACGGCGCAGCGTGGCCGGGCTGAGGTGGTGGACGGTGACGGAACTCTCCGCATCGCATGAGACGGTGTATCCGACCAGACTTGCCGAGCTGTTGCGCACGCTGCTCGACGAAGGACCCCCTAGTGCGCCAGTGGTCCTGGAGACCGAGAGTGTCTGACGCACAATAGGGGGACGCACGGCTGAAGGGGATCTGCCATGAGCGCCGAGGACCTCGAGAAGTACGAGACCGAGATGGAGCTGAAGCTCTACCGGGAGTACCGCGATGTCGTCGGACTGTTCAAATACGTGATCGAGACCGAGCGCCGGTTCTATCTCACCAACGACTACGAGATGCAGGTGCACTCCGTTCAGGGTGAGGTCTTTTTCGAAGTCTCCATGGCGGATGCCTGGGTGTGGGACATGTACCGCCCGGCCAGGTTCGTGAAGCAGGTCCGCGTGCTGACCTTCAAGGACGTGAACATCGAGGAGCTGAACAAGAGCGACCTCGAGCTGCCGAGCGGCTGAGTGACCGTTTCCTCGTGACCGGCCGGCGAACGTTCCGCTGCCACGCGCGGCGCGGTCATTTCACCCCCACGGGTGACGGCTTTATGCACAACCGCTGAGTTGTCCACCAAGATCCAATACTCGGCGGCAGAAGCGTCACAGTCGGTGCCGGAGGTGGTGCCGAATGAACGCCACAGCAGAAAACGCAGCGATCGGCAGCGGTACAGCAGAGCCCGTACGAGCCCGGTCGGGCCCCCGCCCGCCGCGAGCGGCCGACTCGGCAACGACACGACGCAAGCGCCCGCGAGGCCGGGGCAGCCCCGGCGGCTGCGCCCGTGGCGGCTGCCGCCGCTCCGGACTGGGGCGATACGGCGAAGACCTCGCCGCCCGATGGCTGACCGCTCACGGCATGCGCATCCTCGACCGGAACTGGCGCTGCCGCTTCGGAGAGATCGACATCGTCGCCGCCGACGCCGACGCGTTCGTCGTCTGCGAGGTCAAGACCAGACGCGCAGGCCCGTACGAACACCCCATGGCGGCGATCACGCCCACGAAGGCGCGCCGTCTGGGACTCCTCGCCGAGCACTGGACCGCGGCGCACGGAGGCCCGCCCCCGGGCGGCGTCCGCATCGATGTGATCGGTGTCCAGCTCCCCGCCCGCGGCGCGCCCGTCGTGTCCCACGTGCGGGGGGTGACCTGATGGGATTCGCCCGTACGTGCTCGGTCGCGCTGGTCGGCGTCGAAGGCGTGGTCGTCGAGGTGCAGGCCGACCTCGAACCAGGCGTCGCGGCCTTCACCCTCGTCGGCCTGCCCGACAAGAGCCTCATCGAGTCACGCGACCGGGTGCGCGCCGCCGTGGTCAACTCCGGCTCCGAGTGGCCGCAGAAGAAACTGACCGTCGGCCTCAGCCCGGCCTCCGTCCCCAAGGGCGGCAGCGGCTTCGACCTGGCCGTCGCCTGCGCCGTCCTCGGCGCCGCCGAGCTCATCGACCCACGCGAGCTCACCGACCTCGTCATGATCGGCGAGCTGGGCCTGGACGGCCGGGTACGACCGGTGCGCGGCGTGCTGCCGGCGGTCCTGGCAGCCGCCGACGCGGGGTACCGCCAGGTGGTCGTCCCCGAGCGGACCGCTGCGGAGGCATCGCTCGTCCCGGGGATCTCCGTCCTGGGCGTCCGCAGCCTGCGCCAGCTCATCGCCGTGCTCACCGACGGGCCGGTGCCCGAGGAGGAGGACGAGGGCGACGAGCCGGGCCGCCCGGACCCGCTGCTCGCCGGACTGGTCGTACCGGGCGCGGGGTCCTGCGCCGGGCTGCCTCCCGACGCCCGCCCGCCGGACATGGCCGAGGTCGCGGGCCAGCACGGCGCCCGCCGCGCCCTCGAGGTGGCTGCCGCCGGACGGCACCACATCTTCCTCAAGGGGCCGCCGGGGGCAGGCAAGACCATGCTCGCCGAACGGCTTCCCGGCCTGCTGCCGCCCCTGTCGCCCAAGGAATCACTGGAGGTCACCGCGGTGCACTCGGTGGCGGGCATGCTCCCGCCCGGTCAGCCCCTGGTGAGCCGCCCGCCGTACTGCGCACCGCACCACTCCGCCACGATGGCCTCGCTCGTCGGCGGCGGCAGCGGACTGCCCCGGCCCGGAGCGGTGTCCCTCGCCCATCGAGGTGTCCTGTTCATCGACGAAGCCGCTGAATGCAACGCCAAGGTGCTCGACGCCCTGCGCCAGCCCCTGGAGTCCGGGCACGTCGTGGTCGCCCGTGCCGCCGGAATGATGCGGCTCCCGGCCTCCTTCCTGCTGGTCCTCAGTTATGCGGGTTCGGACATGTCCTTGTTAGCGTCCAGCGGTGCGAACGAGAGACACGGGCGTGCTGGGGTGGCGGGTGTTCTTCACGCGTCGTGAGCTGCCCCAGCCGCGAGCCGGCACGGACGTGCTGGCCGAAATGGATGACCTTGACGACTGGCTGGACGCGCGGGGGGTCGAGGACGGATCGCCGTACTTGATCGACCCGTTAGGGCGGTACGACGTCGACCTGAACGACTACTTCCTGACCGAGCTGGCGAACGAGCCGACGACAACGCAAGAGGCCGTCGCCTACGACCTGAAGCGGTTCCTGAAGTTCTTGTGGGAAAACCGCGGTGGTCGGAGTTGGAAGGTCGCCGCAGCGGAGGACCGGACGGCGTTCAAGCACTGGCGGATCAGTGACATCGCAGGTCCGCGGGTGGAGCTGACGACCTGGGACCGCGAGGTCGCTACGGTCCATCGGTTCTACGTCTGGGCGGTGCGTGAGGGGCACGCGGCCCGCAACCCGTTCCGGCAGCGGAGGTCTCGGAGCCGTGATCCGCGCAGGCGGGCCGATGAGGAGACCCCGGCTGAGGCTTCACATGAGGGTCCCCGCAACGACATCGAGTGGCTGCCGCCGATCCTCTACCGGCAGTGGCGTGATGCGGGACTGCGGGGGTTTACCCCGCAGGGGTTGCCGGACCGCTCGTTCCGGGGCCGGTTCGCCTCGCGGAACGCGGCCTACAGCGACTCGATGATCCGCACCGGACTGCGGCTGTCCGAGCAGACCAGTCTGAGCCTGTTCGAGCTGCCCGAGGTGGTGCCGGGCCTGCTGAACATGAGGTCGTGGCTGCCGAAGGCCATCGCCAAGGGCGGTTCGGCCCGCCGGATCTACTTCGCGGCGTCCCCGCTCAAGGACGTGTGGGACTACGTCGAGACCGACCGGGCCGAGGCCGTCGAGGCTGCCCGGGACAGCGGCGCCTACGAGCGCATCCGCAATCCGCTGATCATCACCAACTCGCGCAAGCCAATCGTGATGCTCGACGGCGAGCGCGTGAACATCGCCAAGCTCAAGCACCACGAGCGCCGCCGGGTGCTGATCGACACTCCGCAGGGGCTGGAGCCGGCGGCCTTGTGGTTGAACCAGTACGGCATGCCGAGCAAGCCATCGGCCTGGCAGGAAGTCTTTAAGACCGCCAACCGCCGATGCGACCGGCTGGGGATGAGGGTCAGCTGTCATCCCCACGTCCTGCGGCACAGCTTCGCAGTGGTCACCCTCGAACAGCTCATGCGCGGGCACATCCAGGAGATGGCGGAGATGACGCCACGCCAGCGCTTCACCTTCCAACGGATCTTCGGTGACCCGTTGAACTGGGTCCGGATGCGACTGGGGCACTCGTCGATCGAGGTCACCCAGCTTTACCTGCACACCCTGGAAGAACTGGCGATGGAGACCCGAATGGCGCTGGTCCCCGACGGGTGGGAGCCGTCCGGGGTTCACCCGGAGGACCTGGACGAGAAGGCGGTGAACGATGCTGCCTGAGATCCCGAGCCAGCGGCGCCGGACCGGGCGGGGCCGGGTCTCGCCTCAGCCAGAGGGTTTCTACGCGCCGGAAGCCCTCCGCGAAGAGGCCGGCCCGGTCGTCGAGTTCTTCGGCGAGGACGGCCGCCGGGCCACCTACTCCTTCGCGGAACTGCCGTGTCCCGGACTCCATACAGATCTGGCCGCGGCCTGGGCCCGCAGAACCGGAGCGACGGGCCAACTGCGGTTCCGCGCCGCCGCGGACCACTCCTGGGCCGTGAACGTGCGGCTGATGAGGTGGCTGGGCGAACTCAGACGCCCACCGCGGACGTTGCGCGGACTCACCCTGTCCCACCTGCGACGTTTCGACCAGCACCGGCGCATGACAGTTCAGGCGACCACCGTCTTGCTGGAAATGGCCCAGATCAGGGGCCTGCTGAAGGAAGTCCAGCCGACCGGTCTGCTGAGAGAGGAAGTACGGGAGTATCTGGACAGGCCCGGACAGCTCTACGGTCGCTGGCGGGAGGTGCACTCCAAGGAGCCGCCGCCCGGCTATTCGGACCGCGAGTTCGCAGCGATCATGGCCGCCGCCCGCAAGGACGTGGTGGCAATCCGCCAGCGGCTGCGGGCCTCCCGCACACTGATCGAGCGGTTCGAGACGGCCCCGCACACCCTCAGCGAGGACGAGCGGGCGCGGGCCGAGAAACTCGCGCGGATGCTGCAGACAGGCGAGGTTCCCCCGCCGCCGAGGGCCAAGGGGTTCGCCGGAAGCCTTCCTGATCTGGCGGCCCAGAGGGACTGCGCGGGGCAGGTGTTCCTCACTACCCAGGATCTGCCCGCGCTCATGGTGATGGGGGTGGGCCTGTCCGGCCGGAACGGCGAGACGATCAAGGAACTGTCCGCCGACTTCCGAGTCCTCGATGGGCGGGCAGTCGCGGTGAACCTCCTCAAGCGGCGCCGGAACAAGGCCCGCACGCGGGAGACGATCCACTGGGAGGCCGGGAGCGAGAGCTCCCGTCTGCACACCCCCGGCGGCTGGTTCCTGCTGCTCAACGAGCTGGCCGAGTCCAGCCGCGTGTTCAGCAGGTCGGAGCGGGTCTGGTCGATCTGGACCGGCGACACCGCCGGCGGCCCGGAGGACTTCAAGGCCGCCCGCAGCGCGGCCAAAGGCCACATCGACCCGTTCGGCTTGAAGCTCGGGCGACAGTTCGAGTGGAACAAATGGGTCGCCCGGCACGGGCTGACGGCGGACGCTGCCGACGAGGCGGCGACGCCCGAGCCGTTGGTGCTGACGATGAACCGGCTGAAGAAGACGGCCGAGGTCCGCACCACGCGGGCAGTCGGCGGGCACCTGCCGTCCGCGTCGCGAACCAACACGCCGGACGTGTCGTTCCTGCACTACCTGCGCAACGACCCGACCATCCGGGACTGGGCCGAGCAGATCCTCACCGAGGCCCTGGAGGACACCGAGGCGTCCGCCCGCGCCTTCCGGGGACGGATTCTGGACGAGCAGATGACCAAGGAAGCCGAACGCGACCCCGCGGCCGCGGCCGGGAAGCTGGACACGACAGCGGACAAGCTCACCGCCGCCATGGGCGGCGAACTGGACACGCTGGTGGCTTCCTGCCTCGACTTCGAGCACAGCCCCCAGAACGACGGCGGGCTCTGCAACGTGTCGTTCCTGACCTGTCTGCGCTGCCCGAACGCCCTGGTGGCGGAACACCACCTGCCGAAGCTGTTCGCGCTGCTGCGATGGCTCCAGGACGAACTCGACGCACGCGGCGTCGACGACTGGATCGCTCGCCACGGCATCACCTGGCTGATCATCACGCGCCTGATCCTGCCCAAGTTCACCCAGGCCCAGCAGGAGCAGGCCCGCGCGAAGGCGCCCAAGGACCTACCCCTCCACCTCCTCGACGGACTCAAGGAGCCCTTGTGACCGACCTGACCGTCGGCGAAGTACAGCCGAACGCGCTCAACCGCGGACGAGTGCGCATCCCCGCCGATGCCCTCGTTCTGGCCGGGCGTCCTCTGCGGCCCGGAGTGCGGCTGAGCGACACCTCCCGGTTCGGTGAGGACATCTGGCTCCTCAAGCACGCTCAGACGCAGAACCATCAAAGCGATCTCGTGCTGAACTTCTGGCGCATCCCGGCCACCTTCCGCACAGTGGTGAAGGAGATCTGCTTCACGCTCCTGCGCGGCGACCTGCCGCCCGGCTGCGAGGCGATCCGCAGCATCGACTCGATCCGCGGTTACCTGACCGAGCTGAAGATGGTCTTCAAGTGGCTGGAGAGCCGCGGCGTCACCGAAGTCGCCGCGATCACCCCGGCGGACGTCGAGGCATTCGCCCGCTACATCGCTGGGCAGCGGCTCAGCCAGGACACCAAGGACGCCCGCCACCGGGGCATGAGGCTGCTGTGGTTGTGCCGGTCGAAGATCAGCGACCCCATGGCTTTCGACCCGTCTGCTGTGATCGTCGGGTTGCGGCTGCCTCAGTCGCGCTCAGCGGGCGCCCGGCGCCGGGAGAACGTCACCGACCGCATCCCGGAGCAGGTCCACGCCCCCTACCTTGTCTGGGCCCTGCGTTTCGTCGACGACTTCGCCAGCGACATCGTGGCCGCCCACGAGGAATGGCGGCAGCTGAGCCGATGGACGATGCCGGCCCGCCGCCGCCGCGGGCAGAAACGCGCCCCACGCGACCAGGTCATCAAGGCCACCGCCCGGGTCCTGGCCCGCTACAGGGCCGAGGGCCGCCCGCTCCCGGGGTGGAAGGGCGAACCCAACCGCAGCCATCTCGCCCGCGAGACAAAAGTCGACCGCACGAGTCTGGGAGACCACTACACGGCCGGGAAGATGATCCGGGAGGCCGCCGCCGAGCTGGGCGTCGCGGACGCCTCCTACCTGCGGGCCCCGGTCGCCGGACTGCTGGACGGGCGATCCTGGAGCGGACAGATCAAATACGACGACGTCGAGCTGCTGACCCGCATGTTGCAGACCGCCTGCTACATCGTCATCGCGTTCCTCTCCGGGATGCGCGACAGCGAGGTCAAGCACATCAAACGCGGATGCGTGAAGGTCTGGCGTGACGAAGACGACCGGGTAGTTCGGCGCCGACTGACGAGCCTGGCCTTCAAGGGCGAGGAGGACTACACCGGGGTCGAGGCGACCTGGGTGATCAGCGGTCCCGCACAGCGGGCCGTCGATGTCCTGGAGCGGCTCCAGCCGGCCCGGCAGAAGTTCTTGTTCGCACTCCTGCCGCCCTCGCGCGGCTACATCGCCCAGGGCGGCCAGAACGAGGCGAAGACCACGCAGGCGACGAACAGAGACCTGATCGCCTTCGGACAGTGGATCAACGACTACTGCCGCCGCACCGGCCGGGACGACAGCGTCCCACTGGTCAACAAACAGGAGTGGAAGATCACCACCAGCCAGTTCCGCCGCACGCTGGCCTGGTTCATCGCCCGTCGGCCCGGCGGCGTCATCGCCGGAGCCCTGCAATACCGGCATCTGCGGGTCCAGATGTTCGAGGGCTATGCCGGCACCTCGGATTCGGGGTTCCGCGACGAGGTCGAGGCCGAGGACGCCATCGCCCGCGGGGAGAAGCTCGGCGACCTGATCACCAGCCACGAGTTCCACCGCCTGACCGGGCCGGCCGCGGCCGAGGCAGAAAGCCGACTGGCGACCTTCGAGCGGCACGTCCAGTTCGACGGCAAGGTCATCAACGACCGCAAGCGGCTCCAGCGGCACATGAACCGCCATGACCCGCACATCTATCCAGGTGAGTACGTCACCTGCGTCCACAACCGCGACCGGGCCCTCTGCCGCCGATCGGACGGGCTGGAAGGCCCGTCGCTGCCCGACTGCCAGCCACTGCGCTGCCGCAACGTCGCGTTGACCAGCAAAAACATCGCCCACATGCGGGACGCTCTGGCCGCCTACGACCGTGAGCTCGCTCAGGGTGAACTCCTCGCCCCATTCGTCCACGACCGCCTGCAAGCCTGTCGACAAGAGATCGTCGACTTCCTCGCCACGACCATCGATCCGGCTCAGGTCGTCACCCCGGAGGCACCATGAACCGCCCCCTGCCCACCGAGGAGCAGGTCCGCAGCGCGATGACGGCCGAACTCGCCGAAAGCGAGGCCAGCGACCGACGGGCCACCGTCACCAACGTCGAGAAGCAGCTCGGCGTCACACATGCGACGTTCTACCGGAACTACTCCGACCTGATCGAGTGGTTCAAGGCTCAGCTCGTCGCCCGGCGCCAGGAGGCGGTGACCGAGAAGGCCGCGAGCAAGCGAGAGGACGACCTCGCCCGGCTCCGTCGAGAGAACACTGATCTTCGCAAGCAGGTGAGGATCTATGCCGAGGCGATCCGCCAGCTGACCTTGGACAAATCCGCTCTGGAGGACGAGCTCCAGGGCGTGACTGGGATTACCCGCCTCGGCGACCGCCGTCGTCAACGCGGTGACGGATATCAGTGAACGCGCAGTGTCAGCACGACCGTTTCACACTGGACTTATGAACTCGCACAATGCTCTCTTCCGCCGAGGTGACCTTGCCGCCACTCTGAATGGCCAACTACAAAAGATCGCGAACGCAGTCGCCAGCTGGGACGAGGACAGCCTGCTGTCCACACCGGAACGCGATATCTGCGGGTCTCTGGAGCAAGAGTTCCTCATCGAACCTCTCGCCCTCGACCGGGCCGGAATCACGATGGAATCGGTTACGCAGAGTGTCGAAACGGTTCGCGATTTCGACGAAATGGTTGATGTCGACCGAACCGTTGTCACAGTTTCGGTGCCCTTCGCCGGAGAACCCCGCCTGTTCGACCTCAAGCCCAGCACCCGCACCTTCACGGCGCCGTCCGGCGTTGTCTCGAGAGGTGAGCTGAGGCTCCAGTGCGTTGGGCCCGTCGACCGGGATGCTCGGCAAGTTAAGCACGACCTGGACAGCCAGCTTGACAACATCGAAAAGTATGTGAAAGGGAGCGCTGACCAAGTCAAGGCATACAACGAGTCGGCAGCCCAAAAAATCGCCACCGAGGTCCAGGCTCGCAGGGCCAGGATCCTGGAGAACCGGAATCTCCAGGAAGCTCTCGGCTATCCCTTGCGAAGGCGCCCCGACGCCGCCACCTACAGCGTTCCGATCAGCCGCAAGAAGATCGTCCCGCGCCGACCCGCTCCAGCTTCCGAGCCGTTCCGGCCTGAGCCGGTGCTGGACGATTCCCACTACGAGTCTGCCCTCGAAGTCCTAAGGAATCAGCGCAACCAGCTCGAAAGGTCACCTTCAATAAGCAGCCACCTAAAAGAAGAACAGATCCGGGACCTCCTCCTAATCGGACTGAACAGCCAGTTCGAAGGCCGGGCTGCTGGCGAGGTTTTCAACTACAACGGCAAGACGGACATCCTCATACGAGAGGGTGACCGCCACGTCTTCATCGGCGAGTGCAAGATTTGGAAGAGCCCCAAGACGATCACGGACACGCTGGACCAGCTGCTCAGCTACCTAGTCTGGCGTGACACTAAGTCTGCCTTGCTCCTGTTCATCCGCTCCGGCTCCCCAGCCGAGATCATCGACAAGGCCGTCGCGAAGGTCCGTGAACATCCGAACTACAAGCGTGACGGACAGAACGCGACAGATGAGAGGCACGACTTCGTGTTCCGCTCGAAGGATGATCCGAACCGAGAGATCAAACTTGCGTTCCTTCCCTTCTACCTCCCCAAGCCGAAGGCCAGCGGCTGACTGAGAAGAGGTGGCTGAGCAAACCATGTCCACGAGGAAGCGGACAACGGACACGAATGAAAGGCCCTCATAAACTGGCCGCCAACCCGTGCCCCTGCGGACGCCACGGCACCATGGCCGGCGGCTGTGAGTGCCGCCCGTCCTCGATCAGCCGCTACCGCGCCCGGCTCTCCGGGCCGCTCATGGACCGGATCGACCTGCGGATCGCCGTGGAACCGGTGGCCCGCAGCGAACTGGTCGCAGGGGCCCGCGGCGAATCCACCGCCGATGTCGCCGACCGCATCCGCGCCGCCAGGGAACGCGCAGCTCACCGCTTCGCCGGTACTCCTTGGCAGACGAACAACGAGGTCCCCGGCCATGAACTGCGCACCCGGTGGACCGTGGCCCCGGGCGCACTCGTGCAGGCCGAGCGCGACCTGGAGAACGGCCTGCTCACCGCCCGCGGACTGGATCGCGTCCTGCGCGTCGCCTGGACCGCGGCAGACCTCGCGGGCCGCGACCGCCCGACGGCCGAGGACGTCGACTGGTCCCTGGAGCTGCGTACCGGTGTCCGCCGCGGCATTCCCCTGGCGGTGAGCCGGACATGACCTCTCTCGAAGACGCGCCCGATCGTGAAGGGGCATCCAGTCATCTGCCCGCACGACAAGACCGCGGCTCCACCGAAGGAAGGGAAGCCCGCCCCGCCCCGGAAGCCGATCGGCTGGCCCGAGCAGCCCTCACCCGTGTTCTCGAACCGGGCGACGACGTGGCCGGCGCGTGGCTGCGGCGGATGGGCCCGGTGGCGCTCTGGCGCTCCCTCCTCGGAGACGGCGACCCACCAGAAGGAGCCGGTGAAGCGAAGATCGCGGGCCTGCGGTTACGCGCCGAGGCAGTGTCACCCGAGGCCGACCTCGACGCCGCCACCGCGCTCGGCGGCCGCTTCGTCTGCCCCGGCGACGAGGAATGGCCACAGCAACTGGACGACCTGGGAGATGCCCGCCCGGTCGGTCTGTGGGTGCGCGGCAGGGCGAACCTGCGCCTGTGGGCCCTGCGCTCCGTCGCCCTCGTGGGCGCCCGTGCCTGTACGGAGTACGGTGCCCATGTGGCGGGGACTTTGGGCGCGGGTCTCGCCGAACGCGGCTGGTCGGTGGTGTCGGGTGCCGCGTACGGCGTGGACGGCGCTGCGCACCGCGGCACCTTGGCGGCAGGCGGCCCGACCGTGGCGGTCCTGGCCTCCGGTGTCGACCACATCTACCCCAGTGGGCACACCGAGCTGATCGGACGCATCGCCGAACAGGGCCTGATCATCGCGGAGTTGCCACCCGGTGCTCATCCGACCGCGAGCCGGTTCATCCAGCGCAACCGTGTGATCGCCGCCCTCACCCGGGGAACGGTCGTCGTCGAGGCCGCGCTGCGCAGCGGATCACTGGCCACCGCCCGCCGCGCCGCCGAGCTGGGGCGGTTCACGATGGGTGTTCCCGGCCCGGTCACCAGCGGCTTGTCGGCAGGTGTCCACCAACTGCTGCGAGGCGAGGCCGTACTGGTCGCCAGTGCGGCCGAGGTGGTCGAACTGGTGGGCAGCATCGGTGATCTTGCCCCCGCCGCCCGCGGCCCGGTCCTGGCCCGCGATCTTCTGGATCCGGTGGCCACCCGCCTGCTCGAAGCCCTGCCGTTGAGGGGCGCGATCGATGCCTCGAAGATCGCCCGTGACTCGGGTACGGCCCTGGAAGTGACCCAAGCGAAGCTCTTCGAACTACAGGCGCTCGGATTCGTTCAAAGATGCGGTACTCGCTGGGAGTTGCTTCCTGGTGCCCATTCGGCAGGAGGTTACCGGCGAGGCGGTCCTTGACCTGGGGCGAACGGGTGAAAGGGTGAGGGGAATGACCGCAGGGTGCATCTTTGCGAGTTTCGTGCGGACGGCCGTGCAGGCTCCCGTCGTCATCCGAGGGTGCGGACTACCGGACGAATCTGCGCACGCACGAACACGCCGCGATCGCACACTGCGACACCGTAGTCACGCTACGCTCGCAAGGCATCCGCCCTCCACGGACCACACGACCCTCACGCACCTCTTCACCAGCGTCTCGGCAGAACGGCTCAAGGCGACGAATGCCCCAGCACACTTCCGGGTCTGACCGCGCGGCGGCACCCCCCGCCGCCCGCGGCAGCGTGCGCCCGGCAGCGCCCACCTCGCTAGAGGAGCTCTGGCGCTCCTACAAGGCGACGGGTGACGAACGCCTGCGGGAGCAGCTGATCCTGCACTACTCGCCGCTGGTCAAATACGTCGCGGGACGCGTCAGTGTCGGTCTGCCGCCCAATGTCGAGCAAGCAGACTTTGTCTCCTCCGGCGTCTTCGGGCTGATCGACGCCATTGAGAAGTTCGAGCCGGAACGGTCCATCAAGTTCGAGACGTACGCGATCACCCGCATCCGCGGCGCCATGATCGATGAACTGCGCGCCCTGGACTGGATTCCGCGCTCGGTCCGCCAGAAGGCGCGAGCGGTCGAGCGTGCGTACGCCACGCTCGAAGCCCAACTGCGCCGCACTCCGTCCGAGGCCGAGGTGGCCGCGGAGATGGGCATCGCGCTCGAGGAACTGCACACGGTCTTCAGTCAGTTGTCCCTGGCCAACGTCGTCGCCCTGGAAGAACTGCTGCACGCCGGCGGCGAGGGCGGCGACCGGCTGAGCCTGATGGACACGCTCGAGGACACCGCGGCCGAGAACCCGGTCGAGATCGCCGAGGACCGTGAACTGCGGCGCCTGCTCGCCCGCGCCATCAACACGCTCCCCGAACGCGAGAAGACCGTCGTCACGCTCTACTACTACGAAGGGCTCACCCTCGCCGAGATCGGCAACGTCCTCGGCGTCACCGAGAGCCGGGTCAGCCAGATCCACACCAAGTCCGTCCTGCAGCTGCGCGCCAAGCTGGCCGATGTGGGGCGCTGAGCTCCACTGACGGCGTTAGGCCGTGCCGCGGAGTGCCGCCGCCCGGACCGCATCCGTACAGTGGTGGCGTGCCCAGGATTCGAGCGGCCTCCGTGGCCGAGCACCGGACCATGCAGCGCGACGCCCTGTTGGACGCTGCTCGTACTCTGCTGTCCGAAGGCGGGACGGAGGCGCTGTCCTTCCCCGCCCTCGCCGAGCGCACAGGCCTCGCGCGGTCCTCCGTGTACGAGTACTTCCGCTCCCGCGCCGCCGTCGTCGAAGAGCTGTGCGCGGTCGACTTCCCGGTATGGGCCGCGGAGGTCGAGGCCGCGATGGAGCGCGTCGAGACGCCCGAGGCCAAGATCGAGGCGTACGTACGGCAGCAGCTCGCCCTCGTCGGCGACCGCCGGCACCGCGCGGTCGTCGCGATCTCGGCGGGTGAGCTGGACGCCGGCGCCCGCGAGAAGATCCGCGCCGCACACGGCGGCCTGATCGCCATGATCGTCGAGGCCCTGGGCGCCCTGGGCCACAAGCAGCCGAGGCTCGCCGCGATGCTCCTCCAGGGCGTCGTCGACGCCGCGGTCCGCCGTATCGAACTGGGCGCGGCGGAGGATCCGACGGAGATCACGGAGGCGGCGGTCGCGATGACCCTCCACGGCGTCCGCGGCTGACCCCCTTCCTTCCCTCCCCCCCCGCCCACCCTCCACCACCCCCTCCAAAAGCAGACACGCCTGGCTGCCCCCCCCACGCACACGCACGCC
>NZ_JOAX01000036.1 GCF_000720485.1 Streptomyces ochraceiscleroticus
GCGCGGATCTGCTGGCTGGGTTACGGCGAGCGGGACAAGGCCGGTGAGCGTTTCAACGACATGGTGGCGTCCGGCGAGCTGCAGGCGCCCCTCGCGATCGGCCGGGACCACCTGGACTGCGGCTCGGTGGCCTCCCCGTACCGGGAGACCGAGGCCATGCTCGACGGCTCGGACGCGATCGCCGACTGGCCGCTGCTGAACGCCATGGTCAATGTCGCCTCCGGCGCGTCCTGGGTCTCCCTGCACCACGGCGGCGGCGTGGGCATGGGCCGCTCCATCCACGCCGGGCAGGTCTCCGTCGCCGACGGCACCAAGCTGGCCGGGGAGAAGATCCGTCGCGTGCTGACGAACGACCCCGGCATGGGCGTCATCCGGCACGTGGATGCCGGATATGACATCGCCGAGTCCGTCGCGGCCGAGCGCGGCGTCCGCGTTCCCATGCGCGAGGGCGGCGACCAGTGAGTACTTCGTTCCACGAGATGTGGCGGGACCTGCTCCCCATCGGCCAGGACGCCGATAGCCGGGGCTACCGCCGCTATGCCTGGACCGGCGCGGACGCCGACTGCCGGGCCTGGTTCCGGGGGCAGGCGGAGGCCCGCGGGCTGACGTACGAGGTCGACCGGAACGGCAACCAGTGGGCCTGGCTCGGCGACCCGGCCGCCGGGGACGCCGTCGTCACCGGGTCGCACCTGGACTCCGTACCGGACGGCGGTGCCTTCGACGGGCCGCTCGGCGTGGTGTCCTCCTTCGCGGCGCTGGACGAACTCCGCGGGAGGGGAGTGGAGTTCACCCGCCCGCTGGCCATCACCAACTTCGGTGACGAGGAGGGCGCCCGCTTCGGGCTGGCCTGCGTCGGGTCGCGGCTCGCGGCCGGGCAGCTCACGGTGGAGAAGGCGCATGAGCTGAAGGACGCCGACGGGATCAGCCTCCCGCAGGCCATGGAGCGGGCCGGGTACGACCCGGAGGCGATCGGCGCCGACGACGAGCGCCTTGCCCGTATCGGCGCGTTCGTCGAGCTGCACGTGGAGCAGGGCCGGGCGCTGGACCTGTCCGGCGATCCGGTGGGCGTCGCGTCCGCGATCTGGCCGCACGGCCGCTGGCGGTTCGACTTCCGGGGCGAGGCCAACCACGCCGGTACGACGCGCCTCGAAGACCGCCGGGACCCGATGCTGACGTACGCGCAGACGGTGCTCGCCGCGCGCGAGTACGCCGCGCGGCACGGCGCGCTGGCCACCTTCGGGAAGGTCGGCGTCGAGCCCAACGGCGTGAACGCCATCCCGTCCCTGGTCCGCGGCTGGCTGGACTCGCGCGCCGCCGACCAGGAGACGCTGGACGCGGTGGTCGGCGGGATCGAGCGGGCCGCGGCCGAGCGGGGCCGGACCGACGGGGTGGACGTCCACGTCACCCGGGAGTCCTTCACGCCGGTCGTGGAGTTCGCGCACGACCTGCGGGACCGGCTCGCGAAGACACTCGGCGGCGTACCCGTGCTGCCGACAGGGGCGGGACACGACGCGGGTATTTTGTCCGCCGCTGTCCCGACCGCCATGCTGTTCGTACGCAACCCCACCGGCGTCTCGCACTCGCCCGCCGAGCACGCGGCGGAGGACGACTGCGTCGCGGGGGTCCGCGCACTCGCCGACGTACTGGAGGGTTTGGCGTGCAACTGACGCCGACGACGTACTGGCTGGAGCACGCCTGGCTCGACACGCATGTCGAGCCGGGGGTGGTCGTGGAGACCGGCGACGGGCGGATCACCGCCGTCCGCACCGGCGTCGAGGCCCCGCCGCCCGGGGCCGAAATACTGCGCGGGCTGACGCTTCCGGGCCTGGCCAACGCGCACTCGCACGCCTTCCACCGTGCGCTCCGCGGCACCGTGCAGGTGGGCTCCGGGACCTTCTGGACCTGGCGCGAGGTCATGTACGCGACCGCCGCGCAGCTCACGCCGGACAGCTATCACGAGCTGGCCCGCGCCGTGTACGCGGAGATGGCGCTGGCCGGGATCACCTGTGTCGGGGAGTTCCACTACCTGCACCACGCGCCCGGCGGCGGCCGCTACGCCGACCCGAACGCGATGGGCGAGGCGCTGATCGCCGCCGCCGGCGAGGCGGGCATCCGCATCACGCTGCTGGACACCGCGTACCTGTCCTCGGGCTTCGGCGAGCCGCCCAACCGGCAGCAACTGCGCTTCAGTGACGGCGACGCGCAGGGCTGGGCCGAGCGCGCCGCGCAGCTCAAGGAGGGCCGCGCGCACGCCCGTATCGGCGCCGCCGTGCACTCCGTACGGGCCGTGCCCGCGGATCAGCTCCGTACGGTCGCGCAGTGGGCACAGGACCGCGAGGCCCCGCTACACGTCCATCTCTCCGAGCAGACCGCCGAGAACGACGCCTGTCTGGCCGCGCACGGCTGCACGCCGACCCGGCTGCTCGCCGACCACGGCGTGCTCGGGCCCCGTACGACGGCCGTGCACGCCACCCACCTCACCGGCGAGGACATCCGCCTGCTCGGCGGCTCGGGCACCGGCGTGTGCATGTGCCCCACCACCGAGCGGGACCTCGCCGACGGCATCGGCCCGGCCACCACCGTCCAGGAGGCGGGCTCCCCGCTCTCGCTGGGCAGCGACAGCCACGCCGTCATCGACCTGTTCGAAGAGGCGCGGGCGATGGAGCTGGACGAGCGGCTGCGCACCCGTACGCGGGGCCACTGGACCGCGGCGGCGCTGCTGCGCGCCGCGTCCGCCGACGGCCACCGGGCGCTCGGCTGGGACGACGCGGGCGCGCTGCGCACCGGCGCGCTCGCCGACTTCACCACGATCGCCCTGGACAGCGTCCGCACGGCGGGGCCGCTGCCCCGGCTGGGCGCCGAGACGGCCGTCTTCGCGGCCACCAACGCCGACGTGCGCCACACCGTCGTCGGCGGCCGCCAGGTCGTCCGGGACGGTGCGCACACCCTCGTCCCCGACGTCCCCGCCGCGCTGGCCGCCGCGATCGACGACCTGCGCGCCTGAACACGCGGGCCCCGTGTCCCCCTGGGGATACGGGGCCCGCGTGCGTACAGGAGACCCACCTCCGAGAGGAACCGGAACCCAGCATGTCCACCGCCATCACGCACATCGGCAGCCTGGTCACCAACGACCCGGCGCTCGGCGCCGGCCCGATCGGCCTGATCGAGGACGCCGCCGTCGTCATCGAGGGCGACCGCGTCGCCTGGGTGGGGCCCAGCGGCCGCGCGCCGGCCGCCGACACCGTCCACGACGCGGGCGGCCGGGCCGCCATCCCCGGCTTCGTCGACTCCCACTCCCACCTGGTCTTCGGCGGCGACCGCACGCAGGAGTTCAACGCCCGGATGTCCGGGCGGGCCTACTCGGCCGGCGGCATCCGTACGACCGTCGCCGCGACCCGGGCCGCCACCGACGAGGAGCTCTCCGCCAACGTCGCGCAGTACATGGCGGAGGCGCTGCGCCAGGGCACCACCACCTTCGAGACCAAGTCTGGCTACGGCCTCACGGTCGAGGACGAGGCCCGCGCGCTGCGCATCGCCGCCTCGCACACCGACGAGGTCACCTACCTCGGCGCGCACATCGTCTCCCCGGACTACGCCGAGGACCCGGCCGGATACGTCGACCTCGTCACCGGCCCGATGCTGGACGCCTGCGCCCCGCACGCCCGCTGGATCGACGTCTTCTGCGAGAAGGGCGCCTTCGACGGCGACCAGGCCCGCGCGATCCTCACCGCCGGCAAGGAGCGCGGCCTGCTGCCCCGCATCCACGCCAACCAGCTCTCCTACGGGCCCGGCGTGCAGCTCGGCGTCGAGCTGGACGCGGCCTCCGCCGACCACTGCACGCACCTCACGGACGCGGACGTGGACGCGCTGGCCCAGGGCAACACGGTGGCGACGCTGCTGCCGGGCGCGGAGTTCTCCACACGGGCGGAGTGGCCCGATGCCCGCCGTCTGCTGGACGCGGGTGCCACGGTCGCCCTCTCCACGGACTGCAACCCCGGCTCGTCCTTCACGTCCTCGATGCCCTTCTGCATCGCGCTCGCCGTCCGTGACATGAAGATGACCCCCGACGAGGCGATCTGGTCCGCGACGGCGGGCGGCGCGCAGGCCCTGCGCCGTACCGACGTGGGCCGCCTCACCCCCGGCTCCCGCGCCGACCTGGCCCTCCTGGACGCCCCCTCCCACGTCCACCTCGCGTACCGCCCGGGCGTGCCCCTCGTCACAGAGGTGTGGCGGGCGGGCGTACGCGCCGTCTGAGCAGCCCAGGAGCGGCGGCAGGCGGAAATCCCCCCACGGGACCGCCGAACGCTCCGTAAAAGCGGGCTGAACGGCTCGGAAAAGCGAAAGGGGGCCCGCCCCGAGGTACTCGGGGCCGGCCCTCCTCCGCGCGGTCAGCCGTGCGGGACGCCGTGACCGCGGCAGCTCACTCCTCGATCATCAGGCCCTTGCGGAGCCGGACCAAGGTGCGGGACAGCAGGCGGGAGACGTGCATCTGGGAGATGCCCAGCTCCTCGCCGATCTCCGACTGCGTCATGTTCGCGACGAAGCGGAGCGAGAGGATCTTGCGGTCGCGCGGCGGGAGCTCTGCGATCAGCGGCTTCAGGGACTCGACGTACTCGATGCCCTCGAGTCCGTGGTCCTCGTAGCCGATGCGGTCCGCCAGCGCACCTTCGGTGTCGTCCTCCTCCGGCTGGGCGTCCAGCGAGCTCGCGGTGTACGCGTTGCTCGCGGCCATCCCCTCGACGACCTCGTCCTTGGTGATGGACAGGCGCGCGGCCAGCTCGCTCACGGTGGGTGCGCGGTCGAGCTTCTGCGCCAGCTCGTCTCCGGCCTTGGCCAGGTCCAGGCGCAGCTCCTGAAGGCGCCGCGGGACCCGTACCGACCAGCTCGTGTCGCGGAAGAAACGCTTGATCTCGCCGACGATGGTCGGCATGGCGAAGGTGGGGAACTCTACGCCGCGGTCGAGTTCGAAGCGGTCGATCGCCTTGATCAGCCCTATGGTGCCGACCTGGACGATGTCCTCCATCGGCTCGCTGCGGGAGCGGAACCGTGAGGCCGCGAACTTCACCAGGGCGAGGTTGAGCTCTACCAGGGTGTTGCGGACGTATGCGTACTCGTGCGTGCCCTCTTCCAGGGTCTCCAGGCGCCCGAAGAGCGTCTTGGAGAGCGCCCGCGCGTCCACCGGGCCGACCTCGTCGTACGGCGGAATCTCGGGCAGTCCGTCGATCTCCGGCATCCCGGGGAATCCGGTTGCATCGATCGGCAGGTGCTGGGCAGGGATGTGTTCGGACAGGGATGTCGACGACGCGTTGTCCGTGATCTCGTCGGTGCGCACTTCGTCGAGCCGGGGTGACATGGTGTCCTCCATGGTTCTCGGCATATGGCTGCCGATGCCTGTACGTGAAGCTGCGGTCTGCGGCGCCTCCCAAGCGCGGCTGTTTCGAATGTGTCCCTACTACGCCTACCCGGGTTCACCTGAAGATGGCAAGTGCGTGTTGTCCGTATTTGTGTTAGTACGCGTACTGTTCGGGTACCAGCCCGCGTATCTAAGGCGTAGGCTTCGACGTGCGCAGTCGTAAGCAAATCCAGACGCCGAGACAGCAAGAGGGGTGCGCGCGCATGGACCGTGGGACGGTCGGCAGTGCAAGCCGGGGACGGCTCCACGTCGGGGTCCGCCATCACGGCGCCAGTGCGGTCGTCACCGCGGCGGGTGAGTTGGATCACCACACCGCGGAATTGTTGCGCGAGTCACTCGACAGTTGTGCGGATGATGGCTATGTGCGACTGATCGTGGACTGTTCGCAACTGGAGTTCATGGATTCCACGGGGCTGAACGTCCTGCTGGGGGCCCGGCTGAAGGTGGAGGCCGAAGGCGGCGGGGTGCACTTGGCGGCGATGCAGCCGATGGTGGCCCGGGTCTTCGAGATCACCGGCGCCGACGCGGTCTTCACCGTGCACGACACGGTCGATGCGGCACTGGCCGCCGGCTGAGTCGGATGCACCGGGGGCGGCCAGTGACGGACGGTCTGCGGAAGGCCCGTTTTCGATCACGTTGGCTCCATCACAACTTCCGTCCCCAAGAAGTGGGTGTTCTCACGGTCCGGCCGGGCAGGAGACATCTGAATCTTCTTGAACCCGTCAGGTATCCGTCATCCGTGAAAAGGCGAATCGGTGAGGTGAAGCGCTGATGAGCACCACCCGGCCGTACCCGCCGGGCGATCTGGGCCCGGACGCGGGGAGTGCCGGCGCCGCTGCCGCCCCGGCCACCGTTCCGGCCGGTCAGGTCCGCAGGCTGCGTCTCGCAGGCGCCCGTGGCGCTGTCGCCCGTGGTCGTGACTTCGCCCGGCAGGCGCTGCACGACTGGGGCTGGCTGCCGGCCGCAGGCGCCGATCAGCGGGCCGCCGCCGAGGACGTCCTGCTCGTCGTCTCCGAGCTGGTCACCAACGCCTGCCTCCATGCCGAGGGCCCGGAGGAGCTGCGGCTGCGCTGCAATGCCAAGGTGCTGCGCCTGGAGGTCACCGACCTGGGCACCGGCTCGCCGGCCCCCCGCACCCCGCACCGTGCCGGCCGCCCCGGCGGCCACGGCATGTTTATCGTGCAGCGACTCTGCCTGGACTGGGGAGTCGTCCGTAACCCCGATGGCACGGGCAAGACCGTGTGGGCGGAGCTGGCAGCTCCGTCGTAGGGAGTGGGCTGCCCCAGAACCCGGCAGCCGCCTCCCCGTATCGCTCGTGCCGCCCCGCGGGGCGGCTTTCCTTGTGCGCTCTCTCTTCCTTCTCCACGGCCCCCGGCGTACCTTGACGCCCGATCTGATGTGCCGTCAGTAACTTCCGGCGGTGCGCTCACCGGGAGAAGGGGAGATCGAGGTGGCCCGCTTCAACGCCCAGCGCAGCCGGTGCCGCACGGGCCCGGCAGGACCGGCGGCCGTGCTGCTCACGGCGGTGGCGTCGGTGCTCTTCGCGGCCCCCGCCGCGCACGCCGAAGTAGTCGACGTCGACTACCGGTGCAAGACGCCGATCGGGAACAAGGGCGCCGTCTCGCCCATCGACATCAAGTCCACCAAGGCAGGCGACGGCTACAAGCTCCTGATGTCCTTCCAGAAGGGCGTCTCCTCCAGCCCCGTCGAGCTGGGCAAGGGCGCGATGAAGCCGAGCGCGCTGATCAAGCTCGGCGGCGCGGAGAGCGGTGACGTACCGGTGAGCGGCCCGCTCAACGACAAGGCGATCCCCGCCAACACCCCGATCAAGATCAGTGATCTGAGCGGGACATACACCCCGAAGAAGAGCGGCAAGGTCACCTTCACCGCCTCCACGCTCACCATCAAGGCGCTGGGCACGACCACGACGTGCACGCCGAGCAACGACCCGAAGCCGTCACTCTCCCTGGACGTGAAGGGCGCCGGTGGCGGGTCGGCCGCACCGGGCGGCGAACTGCCGCAGACCGGGCCGGCCGACGACGCGATCGCGCTGGGCACGCTCGGCGGCACGGTGCTGCTCGCCGGGGCCGCCGGGACGCTCTGGCTGACGCGCCGTCGGCAGCAGCGGACCTGAGCGCCGGTGGCCTGCCGTATCCGCGCCGTGGCCGCGGGCGCTGCCGCACTGACCGCCGCCACGCTGCCGTGCGCTCCGCTGTCCGCCGCGGCGGCGGACGGCTGGCGCGCGGCGCCCGCGGGAGCGCACGCGCGCCCGTACTTCTACCTGGAGGGCGGCCCCGGCAGCGTCCTCGCCGACCGGCTCGCGGTCACCAACCCCGCTGACCGCGCGCGGACGTTCACGGTCTCCGGGAGCCCCGGGTCCGGCGCCGGGGCCTGGATCGCCACGGCGGCCAGGACGGTGAAGGTGCCGGCCCGGACCCGCGCGGAGGTGCCGTTCACCGTCACCGTGCCGGCGAGTACGGCGCCGGGCGAGCACCCGGCCGCGCTCCGGGTGCGCGACCGGCGCGGGGCCGAGCGCGCCGTACGCATCCATCTGCGGGTGAGCGGTCCCGCGCTGTCCGCGCTCACCGTGGAGAACGTGTCGGTGGGGGAGCGCGGCGGCGCGGCGGTCGTCCGGTACGACCTGGTCAACCGCGGCACTACGACGCTGGATCCGCGGGTCGCGGTACGCGCCGATGGCCTGCTGGGGGCCGCCCTGCGCCGTCCGGCGCACCGGCTGCCCGCCGAACTGCCGCCGGGCCGCCGGGCCACCCGTACCGAGGTCTGGCCGGACCCGCCCGCGCTGGACTCCGTGGACGTGACCGTCACGGCCACCGCGGCGGGCGGCGCGCACGGCACGGCCCGCGCCACGTACACGGCGGTGCCGTGGGGCGCGGTAGGGCTGGTGTGCGCCGGGGGCGGCGCGGCGGTGGGCGGATGGTTCCTGCGGCGACGGCGCCGGACGGATGCGGGTGAAACAGCGGATCAAGTAGACGGTCCCGTACGGGAGTTGACGGCGGGGGTGACGGCGTGAGCGGAGTACGTACGGGCCCGGCGGCGGGTGGTCGGAGGCGAAGTGCCCGCCTGGCAGCCGCCGTTGCCGCGTTGCTCCTCGTCCTTCCTCCGGCCGGGACGGCCCGCGCCGCCGATGACGGCCGCCCCGCCGTCGAGCTGTCCCAGCGGCAGGCGGGCAAGGGCGGCTCGATCACCGTGACCGGCACCGGGTGGCGCCCCAAGGCGCTGCTCACCCTGCTGATCTGCGGCCAGAACATGATCGGCGGCACCAATGCCTGCGCCAACGCCGACGGCCGCGCCGTCACCACCGGCAAGGACGGCCGCTTCCGCATCGAACTGCCGGTCGCCGAGCCGCCGAAGCCGTGCCCGTGCGTCGTGCACGTCGCCACCGTGACCGGCCGGGCCGCGGCGGCGGACGCCCCGTTCACCGTCGCCGGGCACCCCGTGGCCCCGCTGCCCGAGCGGACCGGCGGCGGCACGCTGGCCGTACTGGCGCCCGCCCGGCTGCGCGGCAGCTCGTCCCTGCTGACCTGGTTCGGCGCGCCGCCGCAGCGGGAGCTGGTCCTCACGGTTGGCAACCTCGGCGCCGAGCCCGCCAAGAACCCGGTCTTCCAGGTCGGCACCCGGCACGGCGTCCTCGCCCCGCAGTGGGAGGACCAGCAGTGGCGGGGCACGCTTCAGGCCGGTAAGAAAGCGCAGGTCACGCTGCCCGTCGAGCTGGCCGCCGGCGCGCACGGCGACTACACGGTCGCCGTGAAGTACGGCGGCAGGGTACTGGCCGAGCAGCCCTGGCAGGTCGGCCGGCCGTGGGGCGTGACGCTCTTCTGGATCCTGCTCTGCGTCGTGGTGCCGGCCGCGGTCTTCCGCATCGGCATGGCGATCGTCGACAAGGTACGGCCGCGCGACCGCTCCCCCCAGGGCGGGTCGGGGGACGAAGCGCCGGCCGGCCTGCCCTGGTTCACCCCGGACACCGCACCGTCCGTTACCGCACTCACCGAGCGACCGACGTCGAAAGGTTCCCTGTGATGAGGCAACGGAGGAGAGCGGCCGCGGCCGGGAGCGCGCTGATGCTCGCGGGCGCGGGCCTGGTGGCGGTGTCCGGCACCGCCGCGGCGGCCCCGGCCCCCGGCCCGGCGACCACCGTGTCGTACCTGACGGAGTGCATCCCGCCGCCGATCTCCGGCATGGACCCGGTGCAGGGCACCACCAAGGTGGAGATCACCGCGCCCGCCACGGCGAAGGTGGGCGACACCGTCGAGGTGGTGTGGAAGACGGTCGGCGCCGCGTCGAAGAACCCGGACGTACTGGACCTGGGCAAGGACACGGTCAAGCCGACCGGCGTGCTCAAGGCGGGCGGCGCGCAGACCGGCGAGGTCCCGATGGAGGGCCCGCGGCAGA
The DNA here is from genome assembly GCF_000720485.1 of Streptomyces ochraceiscleroticus. GTDB lineage: Bacteria > Actinomycetota > Actinomycetes > Streptomycetales > Streptomycetaceae > Streptomyces > Streptomyces ochraceiscleroticus. The sequence goes on from NZ_JOAX01000036.1 coordinate 9,824, forward strand.
ACCCGCCCATCCCGAAGAACAGCCCGATGCGACTGCCCGACATGAAGGGCAAACTCACGCTGGAGAAGCCGGGCGAGGTCACGCTGACGCCGGACGCGTACACGATCAACGTCAACAAGCCCGTCTCGACGGACACCAAGTGCGCGCCCAAGGGCGAGGTGAAGCCCGCGCTCACGATCAAGGTGACGGACGGCAGCGGGTCGGACTCGGGCGGCACGTCCTCGTCGGGCGGATCCTCGGGCGGGCCGTCGTCGGGCGGGTCGTCCTCGTCCGGGGGCGCCTCGGGCGGTGACTCCGGCGGTACGGGCGGGAGTACGGCCGGCAGTACGGCCGGCAGCACGGGCGGTGGCTCCGGCGGGGGCAACGGCGACCCCGACGGCACCGCGTACAAGGGCAAGGAGGTCCAGGTCCCCTACGCCTGCAAGACGCCCATCGGGGACAAGAAGGCCACCTCGCCGGTGCAGATCAACGGCACCAAGAAGGGCGGCGCCTTCGACCTCACCGTCAAGTTCCGCAAGTCCGTGATGGACAGCCCGGCCGACATTCCCAAGGACTCGGTCAAGCCGTCGATGGAGGTGAAGCTGGGCGGCGCGGACAAGGGGACGGTGCACGTCGAGGGCCCGACCAACAAGGAGCCGATCAAGTCCGGCGAACCCATCGAGATCCCCGACCTCAAGGGCACCTACAAGCCCGGCGCGAGCGGTAAGGCGACGCTCACGCCCGGTGTCCTGACGGTCAAGGCGATGGGGACCACCACGACCTGCACGCCCGAGAAGGACCCGGGCGTCTCCCTGGAACTGGACACCAGCGCCCAGCCGGGCGGCGCGAGCGGGGGCACGTCCTCGGGCGGTTCCGCGGGCGGCGCTGCGACCGGCGGTAGTGGTGGTACCGGAGACAGCGGCGGTTCCGCGGGTGCCGCGGGCGGCTCCGGCGGGCTTGCCGACACCGGCGCAGCGGACCACGGCGGTCTGCAGGCGCTCGGTCTGATCGCCGGCACGGTGATCCTGCTCGGCGGTGCCGTCTTCACCTTCATGCCGCGCCGCTACCTGCGGCGCTGACCGGCCGGGGCGTCCGGTGAGCCGCGCCGGACGTACGGATCTCCGTTCCGTACGTCCTACGCGCGGTCGCCGGGCGTCCCACCCGCGCCATGAGCCAGGCCAGCACCCGGCGCTCGACCCCGGGCCGGGTGAGGGCCGTCATGCCGTGCCCCGTACCCGGTACGACCGACACCGTGGCCTGCGGCTCGGCCTTCGCCAGGCCCCGCGAGTGCGCCACCGGGACGAAGTCGTGCGCGAGATGCATCAGCAGCATCGGCATCCCGGGCCCGCCGGGCCGCTCCGGACCACCGGGCGCCCAGGTCCGCGCGGCCATGTCGTCCCAGACGGCGCGGCACTTCGCAGCGGCGACGAAGCCCGCGGAGGCCCCGGAGCCCGCGGAGGCCACGAAGGCCGGCGGAGCCGCGGAGGCCGCAGGAATCGTGGAGGCCAACAGGGCCGCAGGGGCCTCAGGGGCCGATGCCGCCTTCTTCGCCTTCGTCGGATCGCACCCCGCCAGCTTCTGCGCCTCGCGCCGCAGCCGGCGCTGGGCGGCCGAGGCACCGGAGCGCGCGCCCGCCCGCCAGGCCAGATACGGATCGGCCACCGGCGAGAGCGCGACCACCCCGGCCGGCCGCTCGGCCGTACCGGCGGTGTACTCCGCGGTGTTCGCCGCGATCTGCCCGCCCGCCGACGAGCCGAGCAGCACGACCCGCCGGGGATCGGCCCGGAAGCGGCCGGCCTGCGCGCGGATCCAGCGCAGCGCGGTGAGCGCGTCGGCGCGCTGCGCCTGCCAGTGCGCGTCGGTGTTGAGCCGGTAGTCCACGTCGAAGACGACGAACCCGCGGGCCGCCAGCTTCCGGGCCCAGCCGCTCCAGTCGGAGTCCTGCGCCCAGTACCCGCCGTGCAGGATCATCACCACCGGCCGGACGCCCGTACCGGCGCCCCGGTAGGCCCCGATGGTCTGCCGCTTCTGGGGACCGTAGGAGTACGTCCCCTTGAACGCGGCGTCCGGCACCGCGGCCGCCCGGCCCCCCTGCGGGACCATCAGACACGCGGCAGCCAGCACCCCGCACAGCCCCGTCCACACCATTCCTCGCCGCACACCCGGATCGTTACCGCGGCCCGCTCGAGCTCTCCCGGACGGGGCGGCGCGCCACTCGAACGGCCGCGCACGCGAAGGGCCCCGGCGCCGTAGCGCCGGGGCCCTTCGTCCGCTCGTAGCAGCGGGTCAGTGCAGCGGGTCCGTCAGTGGATCTCGCCCATGAGGCCGCGGACCTTCTTGCGGTACATGTAGATCGCGAAGCCCGCGAGGACCGCGAGGACGGCCTCGACCAGGACCGCGCGCGAGCCGCTCATGTCGACACCGCCGATGGACAGCAGGCTGGTGACCGAGTCGCCCGCGGTGTTCGCGAGGAACCAGATGCCCATCATCTGGCTGGCGTACTTCAGCGGCGCCATCTTCGTGGTCAGCGACAGGCCGACGGGGGAGAGGCACAGCTCACCGATGGTCTGGATCAGGTAGATGCCCAGCACCCACATCGGGCTGACCTTCGCGCCGCCGGCCGCCATGGCCAGCGGCATCAGGAAGAAGAAGAACGAGACACCGATGAGGAACAGACCGGCGCAGAACTTCAGGATCGTGCTGGGCTCCTTGCCCTTCCGGTTCAGCCACAGCCAGAGCCAGGCGAAGACCGGGGCCAGCGCCATGACGAAGACCGGGTTCAGCGACTGGAACCAGGTGGACGGGAAGGAGATCCCCAGCAGCTGGCTGGAGGTCTTGGTGGTGCCGAACGCCTGGACCGTGGAACCGCCCTGGTCGTAGATCATCCAGAAGGCCGCGGCGGCGACGAAGAACCAGATGTACGCGGACACCTTGCTCTGGTCGTCGTTCGAGAGGTCCTTGTCCCGCTTGATGCGGAAGAGCACGGCGGCCGGGATGATGATGCCCAGCACGGTCAGCGGGATCATCGCCCAGTTCAGGGTGAAGTGGCCGGTGAAGGTGACCACGCCGTAGAAGACCACGGCGATGATGAGCCAGGTGAGGCCCTTGCGCAGCCAGGAGTTGCGCTCCTCGACGGAGAGCGGGGTCGGGACCTTGTTGCTCTCCGGGCTCAGGTGCTTGGTGCCCCAGAGGAACTGGATCAGACCGATGCCCATGCCGACGGCGGCGAGGGCGAAGCCCAGGTGCCAGCTGTGCTTCTCACCGACGGTGCCGATGATGAGCGGCGCGAGGAAGGCACCGAGGTTGATGCCCATGTAGAAGATCGTGAAGCCGCCGTCACGCCGCGGGTCGTTCGGCCCGTCGTAGAGGTGGCCGACCATCGTGGAGATGTTGGCCTTCAGCAGACCGGAGCCGATCGCCACCAGAGCCAGACCGGCGAAGAAGAAGCCCTGGCCCGGGCCGGCCAGCGAGAGGTGGCCGAGCATGATGACCGCGGCCGCGATGGCCACCGTCTTGCGCGGGCCCCAGAGCCGGTCGGCGAGCCAGCCGCCGGGCATGGCCAGGAGGTAGACCATCGCCATGTAGATGGAGTAGATGGCCGTGGTGGTCGCGGCATTGAACCCGAGACCGCCCTCCGCGATGCCCTTGCCGTCCGGGCCGCCGGACAGCAAGTAGATCGTCAACAGGGCCCGCATGCCGTAGAAGCTGAAGCGCTCCCACATCTCGGTCATGAAGAGGGTGGCCAGTCCGCGGGGGTGGCCGAAGAAGGTCTTGCCGCTGCCGGCAGGGGTTCCCTGCCCAGCGGTGCCCTTCGTCAGGCTGGACGCCATGGTCGATCCTTGAGTGATCGGGACGCGCAGGTGGGGCCGCGCGCCCGGGTCGGCTGACCGGCACCGGCGCAGTGCCGTCCGCCCGCCCACGCCCGGTAGGAGGGTGCGACACCACTGTGGAGAGAGGAATCGACAGGACGGCCGTACACCGGAATCCACGCCCCCGTTCATGCGCGATGGACCCGGTCTAGGAGGTCATTTGCCCGCGGGTCCGGTCGTGCCGGCCCCGCACACAACAGGGACCGTGACGCCATATGAGCGCCAAGGTCCCGGGTTGTACGACGGACGTTCCTGCCACTGTACGACGCGCGTAGCTAAGGTTGGACTCAGTGAGACAACGGTCACACCCGGCGCGGGGAACCGGGCGGGCGCTCCCACCGCCGCCGCCCGGGACCCCCGGAGGGGCATCGTGGCCGTGACCTGTCGGACTACCATCGGGCCATGACCCGTGTACTGCTCGCCGAGGACGACGCGTCCATCTCGGAGCCGCTGGCTCGCGCACTCCGCCGTGAGGGTTACGAAGTCGAGGTGCGTGAGGACGGCCCCACGGCGCTCGACGCCGGTCTGCAGGGCAACATCGACCTGCTCGTGCTCGACCTGGGCCTGCCCGGCATGGACGGCCTGGAGGTCGCCCGCCGGCTGCGCAACGAAGGCCATTCCTTCCCGATCCTGGTCCTCACGGCCCGCGCCGACGAAGTGGACACCGTGGTCGGCCTGGACGCCGGCGCCGACGACTACGTCACCAAGCCCTTCCGGCTGGCGGAGCTGCTCGCGCGGGTCCGGGCCCTGCTCCGCCGCGGTACCACCGCCGAGCCCCAGCAGCCGCCGGCCACCCACGGCGTCCGGATCGACGTGGAGTCGCACCGCGCCTGGATGGGTGAGGAGGAACTCCAGCTCACGGCAAAGGAGTTCGACCTGCTGCGGGTGCTGGTGCGGGACGCCGGCCGGGTGGTGACCCGCGATCAGCTCATGCGCGAGGTCTGGGACACCACCTGGTGGTCCTCGACGAAGACGCTCGACATGCACATCTCCTGGCTGCGGAAGAAGCTGGGCGACGACGCGGCCAATCCGCGGTACATCGCCACCGTGCGCGGGGTGGGCTTCCGCTTCGAGAAGAGCTGAAGCCTCCCCAGGAACCACCACCCCCGCCCGGGAGGGCACCGTGCGCCGCCGACTGATCAACTCCACCCTCGCCGTGGTGCTCGTCGTGATCGCCGTCTTCGGCGTCTCGCTCGTCATCGTGGAGACCCGCACCATCCAGGCGGGGGCCCAGGAGAGCGTGGGGGCGGAGGCCGTGCGCCTGGTGGGCATGGTCGAGAGCCGGCTGAGCGGCGGCGAGAAGATCACCGCCGAGGTGCTCGCCGAGCAGATCACCACCGACCGGTACGCGCTGATCGAGGTCCCGGGCCACGCCCCCGTACAGATCGGCAGCCGGCCCTCCGGCGACGTCATCGCCTCCACCGTCCACGGCGAGCAGGGCGAGACCGTCACCGTGCAGGAGCCGCGCTCCGCCGTCAGTGCCGAGATCGGTCGTACGCTGCTGATCATCCTGGCGGTCGCGGCGCTGGCCATCCTCGCCGCCGTGATCCTCGCGGTGCGGCAGGCCCGCCGGCTGACCGCCCCGCTCACCGACCTCGCCGAGACCGCCGAACGCCTCGGCTCCGGCGACCCGCGGCCCCGGCACCGCCGGTACGGCGTGCACGAGCTGGACCGGGTCGCCGACGTGCTGGACGCCTCCGCCGAGCGGATCGCGCGGATGCTGACCGCCGAGCGCCGGCTGGCCGCCGACGCCTCCCACCAGCTCCGTACGCCGCTGACCGCGCTCTCCATGCGGCTGGAGGAGATCACGCTCACCGACGACCCGGAGACGGTGAAGGAGGAGGCGACGATCGCGCTGGGGCAGGTGGACCGGCTCAGCGACGTCGTCCAGCGGCTGCTGACGAACTCCCGCGACCCGCGCTCCGGCTCCGCCGTCGCCTTCGACCTGGACGAGGTCGTCAAGCAGCAGATCGAGGAGTGGCGCCCGGCGTACCGCAGCGCGGGCCGGGCCATCGTCCGCTCGGGCAAGAAGAACCTGCGGGCGGTCGGGACGCCGGGCGCGGTCGCCCAGGTCCTCGCGACCCTGATCGAGAACTCACTGATGCACGGTGACGGCACGGTGGCGCTGCGTACGCGGGTCACCGGCAACCAGGCCGTCGTCGAGGTCACCGACGCGGGCCCCGGCGTACCGCCCGACCTGGGCTCCCGGGTCTTCGAGCGTACGGTGAGCGGCCGGAACTCCACGGGCCTGGGCCTCGCGGTCGCCAGGGACCTCGCCGAGGCGGACGGCGGCCGCCTGGAGCTGCTCCAGCAGGAGCCGCCGGTCTTCGCGCTCTTCCTCAGCCGGGAGTCCGAGCAGTACCGGCCGGACGGCGGGGACGAGCCGGAGAGTGCCACTGCCCCGCGCTGAGCCGCCCGTCCCTACGCGCGGGGGCCGCGCCGGGAGGCGCCGGCCCGCGGCTCGGCGGACGCTCCGGAGCCGCTCAGGAAGCCCTCCGCGGCCTCCACTGCCTCCGCGGCCTCCTTCGCGTCCGTGCGCTCCTTGGCCGGCAGCGCCCGGAAGACCCAGGAGCGGTAGGACCAGAAGCGGAAGAGCGTGGCGATGCCGATGCCGAGGAACTTGAAGACGTTGTTCTGCAGCGGGGTGTTCCAGCCGCACCAGTACGTCGCGGCGTAGAGGATGCCGTTCTCGATCACCAGGCCGACCGCGCTGAAGAAGACGAAGAGCGCCAGTTCCTTGGTGCGGCCGCTCTTGTCGCGGTCCCGGTACGTGAAGTAGCGGAAGCCGACGTAGTTGAAGAGGATCGCGACGACCGTCGCGACGATCCCGGCCCGCACCACGGGCAGCTCCGTGGTGTGCCGCACGAGGTTGAAGACCACGAGGTTGACCAGCACACCGGCTCCGCCCACCGCGCCGAACTTCACGATCTCGCGGCCCAGCAGCTCCAGCCGCGAACGCAGCGGGCTCGGTCCAGACATATTGGCGGTTCAGCTCCCCGTGAGGCGTCGTATCGGGCGGGCCGTGGTCGGCGGCCGGCCGCTCACTCATGCTAACCAGCGTGCTTGCGGGCCGCCGCGCGTCAGTCGGTCACGGTGATGCGGAAGGCGAGCCGCTCGCCGCCGCTGTCGGCGCGCTCGGTGCCGCACTGGAAGCAGCGGCGCAGCGCCAGCTCGGTCCGGCCGGCGCGGACGGCCTGGAACTCCAGGTAGCGGGTGCCGCCGGAGCCCGCGACCACCGGCTCGTCGGCCTCGTAGTGGCTGCCGGCCGGCTTGAGCACGTGCGGGTCGGGCGACGGGGGCGAAACGGTCCAGCGGTAGCCGGTGCTCGGGTTGTCGTCCAGCTCTATCGAGAAGCGCTCGCCGGGAGCGACGGATATGACGGTGTCCTGCGGGCCGTACACCTGCGGACCGGCGGTCAGCAGGGAGATCAGGGAGTACACCGTCACCAGTAGGGCCGCCACCGCGACCGCTATGCCGATCTTGCGGGACGGCGTCGATATGCCGTCGGTGGCGTCCATGCGTCCTCCCCCGGGTCCGCGCGTCCGGACGAGCCTATCGCCCGATGGCAGCTCGCACAGAGGTACGGAACGCCCGGTTTCAGAGGATCGTCCAAGGGGTGGCCGGGACCGGTCGGTCGGAGCGGATACCCTGAAGGCGTGACGTTTCCGGTAGTCGGCATGGTCGGTGGCGGACAGCTCGCCCGTATGACACACGAGGCAGGCATCCCCCTCGGCATCAGGTTCAAGCTCCTCAGTGACACCCCGCAGGACTCCGCGGCGCAGGTCGTCGGTGATGTCGTCATCGGCGACTACCGCGATCTGGCCACCCTGCGGGAGTTCGCGCGCGGCTGTGACGTGATCACTTTTGATCACGAGCACGTCCCCACCGAGCATCTCCGGGCCCTGGAGGCGGACGGCATCCCCGTACGCCCCGGTCCGGACGCGCTGGTGCACGCCCAGGACAAGGGTGTGATGCGCGCGAAACTGACCGAGATCGGCGCCCCGTGCCCGCGCCACCGCATCGTTTCGGACCCGGCCGATGTGGAGGCTTTCGCCGCTGAAATCAGCGGGGGCGGCGCGGAGCGCCTCGATGAGGGGCGGTGGTCGGGCGACGGGTCGGGCGGGTTTCCGGTCATCCTGAAGACCGTCCGCGGCGGCTATGACGGCAAGGGCGTCTGGTTCGTACGATCCGCCAAGGACGCCGAGGAGCCGTTCCGCGCCGGCGTGCCGGTCCTCGCCGAGGAGAAGGTCGACTTCACCCGCGAGCTGGCCGCCAACATCGTCCGCTCCCCGCACGGCCAGGCCGTCGCGTACCCGGTCGTGGAGTCCATCCAGGTCGACGGCGTCTGCGACACGGTCATCGCGCCCGCCCCCGGCCTCTCCGAGGAGCTCTCCGCGCAGGCCCAGGACCTGGCCCTGCGCATCGCCAAGGAGCTGGGCGTCGTCGGCCACCTCGCGGTCGAGCTCTTCGAGACCGCCGACGGCCGCATCCTCGTCAACGAACTGGCGATGCGCCCGCACAACTCCGGCCACTGGACCCAGGACGGCGCGATCACCTCGCAGTTCGCCAACCACGTCCGCGCGGTACTGGACCTCCCGCTGGGCGACCCGCGCCCGCGCGCCGAGTGGACCGTGATGGCCAATGTGCTCGGCGGCGACTACCCGGACATGTACAGCGCGTACCTGCACTGCATGGCCCGGGACCCGCAGCTCAAGATCCACATGTACGGCAAGGACGTGAAGCCCGGCCGTAAGGTCGGGCACGTCAACACCTACGGCGACGACCTGGCCGACGTGCGCGAGCGCGCCGCGCACGCCGCCGGCTACCTGCGAGGAACGATCACCGAATGAGCCAAAGCAGCGCTCCCGTCATCGGCATCGTCATGGGCTCCGACTCCGACTGGCCCGTCATGGAGGCCGCGGCGCAGGCCCTCGACGAGTTCGAGATCCCCTACGAGGTCGACGTCGTCTCCGCGCACCGCATGCCGCGCGAGATGGTCGCGTACGGCGAGGAGGCCGCAGGCCGCGGCCTGAAGGCGATCATCGCGGGTGCCGGGGGAGCGGCCCACCTGCCGGGCATGCTGGCCTCGGTCACCCCGCTGCCGGTCATCGGCGTGCCGGTCCCGCTGAAGTACCTCGACGGCATGGACTCGCTGCTGTCCATCGTGCAGATGCCGGCCGGCGTGCCGGTCGCCACGGTCTCGGTCGGCGGCGCCCGCAACGCCGGTCTGCTCGCCGCCCGGATGCTCGCGGCGCACGACGGCGAGCTGCAGGAGCGGATGCGCGAGTTCCAGCAGGAGCTGAACGAGCAGGCCACCGAGAAGGGCAAGCGGCTGCGGAACAAGGTCGGAGGGAACGAGGGCTTCGGCTTCGGGAGCGGCAAGTGAGCGAGGCGGCCCGCGACCTGCTCGCCCGCTGGCCCGTCGTCGACGGCCACAACGACCTGCCCTGGGCGCTGCGCGAGCAGGTCCGCTACGACCTCGGCCGGCGCGACATCGCCACCGACCAGTCCGCGCATCTGCACACCGACATCCCCCGGCTGCGCGCGGGCGGCGTCGGCGCGCAGTTCTGGTCGGTGTACGTACGCTCCGACTACGACGGCGACCGGGCGGTCAGCGCCACCCTGGAGCAGGTCGACTGCGTGGCGCAGCTCATCGACCGGTACCCGGGTGACCTGCGGCGCGCGCTCACCGCCGACGACATGGAGGCGGCCCGCGCCGAGGGGAGGATCGCGTCCCTGATGGGTGCCGAGGGCGGGCATTCGATCCACTGCTCGCTGGCCACCCTGCGCGCCCTGTACGCGCTCGGCGTCCGGTACATGACGCTGACGCACAACGACACCATCGCGTGGGCGGACTCGGCGACCGACGAGCCGCGCCACCACGGCCTCACCGCCTTCGGCGAGGAGGTCGTGCGGGAGATGAACCGGCTCGGCATGCTCGTCGACCTCAGCCATGTCTCCGCCGACACGATGCGGGACGCGCTGCGGGTCACCGAGGCGCCGGTGGTCTTCTCGCACTCCTCGGCGCGCGCCGTCTGCGACCACCCGCGCAACATCCCCGACGACGTACTGGAGCGGCTGCCCGCCAACGGCGGCGTCGCCATGGCCACGTTCGTACCGAAGTTCGTGCTGCCCGAGGCCGGGGAGTGGACCAGGCGCGCCGACGAGAACATGCGCGCGCACGGCCTGCACCACCTCGACACCACCGAGGCCGGCATGAAGGTGCAGCGCGCCTTCGAAGCCGCGCATCCGCGCCCGGTGGCCACCGCCGCCACCGTCGCCGACCACCTCGACCACATGCGTGAGGTCGCCGGCGTCGACCACATCGGCATCGGCGGCGACTACGACGGCACGGCCTTCACCCCGGACGGCCTCCGCGACGTCGCGGGCTACCCGAACCTGGTCGCGGAGCTGCTGGACCGCAAGTGGTCCGAGGCCGACCTGGCCAAGCTCACCTGGCAGAACGCGGTGCGTGTGCTGCGCGACGCGGAGGACGCGGCGCGCGGTATCCAGGAGCGCCGCGGCCCGTCGAACGCGACGATCGGTCAGCTCGACGGCTGAGAGCGGCAGTAGGGTCATCCACCGCGTGACGCGCGGGGGATGACCCGTACGCATCACCCACCGCGAAGAAGTGGATCTCCCGTGTCACCGTGGCCCTACTGCCACCGATCCAGGAGTTCCGACCATGGCCGACCTCGCCCCCGATCTGGAAGCCGCAGACCTCACCGGTGCCGCCGGGGATCTCGGCACCGCCGAGGACGCCCACTCCCCCTACGGATCAATCGGGCGCCCCGCCGAACCCCCGCTGCGCCGCGACCCGCTCTCGCGCGCGCAGGCGCTGCTCGCGGCGCACCCCGTCTTCGACGGCCACAACGCCCTGCCCTGGGCGCTGCGGCTGCACCACGGCGACGACCTGACGCCGGGTCACTACTACGACCTCGAATACGGCGAGCCCGCCGTCAGCACCGACATCCCGCGGCTCCAGCAGGGCCGCGTCGGCGCGCAGTTCTGGTCCGTGCAGGTGCCCACCGCGCTCAGCGGTGACCACGCCATCAGCGCCACGCTCGAACAGATCGACTTCGTGTACCAGCTCGTGCGCGCCTACCCCGAAGCGCTGCGTCTGGCGATGTCCGCCGACGACGTCACCGAGTGCCGCAACCGCGGCCGCATCGCCTGCCTGCTCGGCTCGGCCGGCGGCCAGATCATCGACAGCTCGCTCGGCGCGCTGCGTGCACTGCACACCCTGGGCGTGCGCTCGATGCTGCTCACGCCGGACCGCAACACCCCGTGGGCGGACGCGGCGGCCGACACCCCGTGCGCGGGCGGCCTCACCGCCTTCGGCGAGGAGGTGGTCCGGGAGATGAACCGCCTCGGGATGCTCATCGACCTCTCGTACGCCTCGACCGACACGATGCGCCACACGCTGGCCATCACCAAAGCGCCGGTCTTCCTGAACCGCTCCGCGGCCCGGAACCTGACGAACCACCGGCACAACGTGCCCGACGACGTGCTCGCGCAGCTTCCCCGCAACGGCGGGATCTGCATGGTCACCTTCGCCCCGCAGCGGGTCACCGGGCCGGTGGGCGCGGCGACCGTGGAGGACGTCGCCGACCACCTCGACCACGTACGGAACGTGGCGGGCGCGGCGCACGTCGGCCTCGGCGCCGGCTTCGACACCGATCCGGCCGAGGGGCGGCCGCAGGGGCTGGAGGACGTCTCCGGCTATCCGCGGCTGCTCGCCGAACTGATCACCCGCGGCTGGTCCTTCTCCGACCTGGCCGGGCTGACCTGGGGCAACGCCCTGCGTGCGATGCGCGGCGCCGAGTTCGCCGCGCGCGAGGCCCGGCACCGCCGCGGGCCGTCGACGGCGACCATCGACCGGCTGGACCGGGCCGACCGGCGGGACCGGATGACCCGGCTGCATTGGGCCTGGACCTGAGAGCGCTGCACGGACGAGGGGCGGGCGGGATGTTCCCGCCCGCCCCTCACCGGAGCCGTCCTCAGTGCAGGCACAGACAGAACGGGTGCCCCTCCGGGTCGAGGTAGACCCGGAAGTCGCGCTTGCCCTCGTCGTGCTGGACCAGCTTCGCGCCGAGCTCCAGCGCCTCGCGCTCGGCCTCCTCGATCCGGTCCCGCGGCACCCGGAAGTCCAGGTGGAGCTGCTGGGACCGCTCACCGCTGGGCCAGTCCGGCGGCACCAGGTCAGGCGCCGTCTGGAACGCGAGCATCCGCCCCTGGGGCCCTGCCACCTCGATCCAGTCGCCCTCCAGCTCGCCCACCTGCCAGCCGAGCAGACCGGCGTAGAACTCGGCGAGGGCCTGCGGGTCGCGGGCGTCGAGCACGACGACGCCGTACTGAGCGATGGCCATGGTGTTACCTCCTGCGACGGTGTAGCGGTAACTGCGTTACTGCATGATGGCCCTCAGCCGGTAACGTGGCAAGGGTGGCCGACCGTAGCGCGCCGCCTTCCCTGGCTCTGGTCCAGGATCTGGCGAACACCCTGGACATCGAGAGCGGGCAGGACGCGCTGGCCGCGCCCGGCGGCCTCGCCGCCTTCCTGCGCGACCACGGGTTGCCGCCGGCTCCCGCCGGGAAACGCGCACTGTCCGCCGTTCAGCGGCTGCGCGAAGCACTGCGCGCGGCCTGTCTCGCGCACACGGGGACCGACCTGGCCGAGGAGACCGAGCGCGAACTTGAGGCGCTGCTCACCGCCGCGCCGCTGACGCTCACCGTGGACGCGCGGGGCGAGGCGGCACTGTGTCCGGCGCCCGGACTCACCGGGGTCGCCGCGCTGACCGCCCGGATCGCCGCGGGCATCGCGACCGCGGCCGCGGACGGCACCTGGCCCCGCCTGAAGGCATGCGAGGCCCACGACTGCCAGTGGGTCTTCTACGACCGCAGCCCGGCGGGCCGCAGCCGCTGGTGCACGATGGCGGTCTGCGGCAGCCGCGCGAAGATGCGTACGTACCGGGCCCGGAAGGCCGAGGGCTGAGCAGGCCGGGTGAAGTCCGCTGCGGTGCGGGAGCGCCCTGAAGGGGCGCGGGGCTGTGACACCGTGCGGCTTCGCCGCGTGGGCGCGACCAGCCACGATGAGGCCGCAGACGACCGACGGCAGCTCGCGGCACTTCCGGCGGAGCGCTCAGGCGCGCGGCCGTCCCAGCGCGCGGTACGTCCAGCCGGCCTTGCGCCACAGCTCCGGGTCCAGCGCGTTGCGGCCGTCCAGGATGCGGCGGTGTGTCGAGACCTCGCCCAGCGTCGCCGGGTCCAGCTCGCGGAACTCCCGCCACTCGGTCAGGTGCAGCACGACGTCGGCGCCGCGCGCGGCGTCCAGCGCGGTCGGCGCGTACCCCAGCGTCGGGAAGACCCGGCGGGCGTTCTCCATGCCCTTGGGGTCGTACACGGTGACCTGGCCGCCCTGCAGGTGGATCTGGCCCGCGACGTTCAGCGCGGGGGAGTCCCGCACGTCGTCGGAGTCCGGCTTGAAGGTCGCGCCGAGGACGGCGACCCGCTTCCCGAGGAAGCCGCCGCCGACCGCCTCGCGCGCCAGCTCCACCATGTGGCCGCGGCGGCGCATGTTGATCGAGTCGATCTCGCGGAGGAAGGTCAGTGCCTGGTCGGCGCCCAGCTCACCGGCGCGGGCCATGAAGGCACGCAGGTCCTTGGGCAGGCAGCCGCCGCCGAAGCCGACCCCGGCACGCAGGAACTTCTTGCCGATCCGCTCGTCGTGGCCGATCGCCTCGGCCAGCTTCACCACGTCGCCGTCGGCGGCCTCGCAGATCTCGGCCATCGCGTTGATGAAGGAGATCTTGGTCGCCAGGAAGGAGTTGGCGGCCGTCTTGACCAGCTCGGCGGTCGGGTAGTCCATCACGACCCACGGCGAGCCCTCGGCCAGCGGCGTGGCGTACACCTCGCGCAGCAGCGACTCGGCGCGCTCGCTGGCCACGCCCACCACGAGCCGGTCGGGGTGCAGGGTGTCCTGTACGGCGAAGCCCTCGCGCAGGAACTCGGGGTTCCAGGCCAGCTCCGCCTCCTCGCCGGCCGGCGCCAGCTCGGCCAGCCGCTTGGCGAGCCGCGCCGCGCTGCCCACCGGCACGGTGGACTTGCCGACGACCAGCGTGGGCCGCGTGAGGTGCGGCGCGAGCGACTCGAAGGCGCTGTCGACGTAGGACATGTCACAGGCGTACTCGCCGTGCTTCTGCGGGGTGTTCACGCACACGAAGTGCACGTCGCCGAAGGCGCCGGCCTCTTCCCAGGACGTGGTGAACCGCAGCCGCCCGCTGGAGCCCGGAAGCCCGGCGACGTGCTTGCGCAGCAGCTCCTCCAGGCCCGGCTCGTAGAGCGGGACCTCGCCGCGGCCGAGCATCTCGATCTTCTCGGGCACGATGTCGAGCCCCAGCACCTCGAAGCCGAGCTCGGCCATGGCGGCGGCGTGCGTGGCGCCGAGGTAGCCGGTGCCGATCACGGTGATCTTGAGGGGCATGGACGCTCCAGGTGCGAACGAAGTCTGTTGCGGGGCCGAGCATAGCCGGGACAAGGGGTGTGGCGATCCGGTCGTTGTCGGCAACCTCACGTACCCCACAAGGTGCTCCGGCTCTAGAATTCGGGGAAACGCGACTGGTTACTTAACGGTAGTTAGCACTCAGGGGAGATGAGAGACCTTGGCGGGAAACGCCGATTTCGATCTGTACCGGCCGGCTGAGGAGCACGACATGCTCCGTGAGTCGGTGCGTGCGCTCGCCGAGGCGAAGATCGCACCGTTCGCCACGCAGGTGGACGAGGAGGCCCGCTTCCCGCAGGAGGCGCTGGACGCCCTGGTCAGCAACGACCTGCACGCCGTGCACGTACCGGAGTCCTACGGCGGTGCCGGTGCCGACGCGCTCGCCACCGTCATCGTCATCGAGGAGGTGGCCCGCGCCTGCGCGTCCTCCTCCCTGATTCCCGCCGTGAACAAGCTGGGCTCGCTGCCGGTGATCCTCTCCGGCTCCGAGGAGCTGAAGAAGAAGTACCTGGGCCCGCTGGCCACGGGCGACGCGATGTTCTCCTACTGCCTCTCCGAGCCGGACGCCGGTTCGGACGCGGCCGGCATGAAGACCAAGGCCGTCCGCGACGGTGACCACTACATCCTCAACGGCGTGAAGCGCTGGATCACCAACGCGGGCGTCTCCGAGTACTACACGGTGATGGCGGTCACCGACCCGGAGAAGCGCTCCAAGGGCATCTCCGCCTTCGTGGTGGAGAAGGGCGACGAGGGCGTTTCCTTCGGCGCCCCGGAGAAGAAGCTCGGCATCAAGGGCTCGCCGACCCGCGAGGTCTACCTCGACAACGTGCGCATCCCCGCCGACCGCATGATCGGCGCCGAGGGCACCGGCTTCGCCACCGCGATGAAGACCCTGGACCACACCCGCATCACCATCGCGGCCCAGGCGCTCGGCATCGCGCAGGGCGCGCTGGACTACGCCAAGGGCTATGTCCAGGAGCGGAAGCAGTTCGGCAAGCCGATCGGCGACTTCCAGGGCGTGCAGTTCATGCTCGCCGACATGGCCATGAAGCTGGAGGCGGCCCGCCAGCTCACCTACGCGGCCGCCGCCAAGTCCGAGCGGATCTCCGCCGGCGGCAAGGCCGAGGACCTCACCTTCTTCGGCGCCGCCGCCAAGTGCTACGCCTCCGACGCGGCCATGGAGATCACCACCGACGCCGTCCAGCTCCTCGGCGGCTACGGCTACACCCGTGACTACCCGCTGGAGCGCATGATGCGCGACGCGAAGATCACCCAGATCTACGAGGGCACCAACCAGGTCCAGCGCATCGTCATGGCCCGCAACCTGCCGTAACGGCGCGGCACAGGGCAGACGAGAAGGCCCCGGCTCCTGGGAGGGAGCCGGGGCCTTCTCGCGATCAGGAGCGGGTCACTGGTCCGCGGTGACCGTGACCGGGTCGTCGTTCTTCAGCTCGCCGACGAGCTGCTTGACCTTCGGCATGTCCCACTGGAGGTTGCCGCCGACGCTGCCGGAGACCGGCATGTTCATGGACTTGCCCTCGCCGCCCTTGCCGGTGACGTCCTTCAGTGCGAAGAACATCTTGCCGAGCGAGTAGGGGCCCATGTCCTTGTCGACGATCAGGGTGTCCAGGCCCGCGCCCATGGCCGGGTAGAGCGCGAAGGGGTTCAGGATCGTGCTCGGCGAGGCCACCTGGTGGGCCAGCGTCGAGAGGAACTTCTGCTGGTTCTTCGTGCGGTCCAGGTCGCTGCCGGCGAAGGCGTGCCGGGTACGGACGTACGCCAGGGCCTGCTGGCCGTTCAGGGTCTGCTCGCCGGCCTCGAAGTTGGCGCCCGACCACTTGTCCTTGAAGCCCTTGTCGAGCTTCATGTCGACGCCGCCGATGGCGTCCACGATGTTCGCGAAGCCGGCGAAGCCGATCTCGGCGTAGTGGTCGATGTGCAGCCCGGTGTTGTACTCCACGGTGCGCACCAGGAGCTGGGGGCCGTCGATGGAGTACGCGGCGTTGAGCTTGTTGGCGCCCATCGCGGGCTGCATCTTGCCGGACTCGGAGCCGCGGAACTGCGGGATCGTGATGTTGGAGTCGCGCGGCAGGGAGATCAGCGTCGGGCCGTTGGACCCGGTGTGCAGGATCATCATCGAGTCGGTGCGCTTGCCGTCGGCGGAGCCCGTGTGCAGGTCCTTCTTCTGCTGGTCGGACATCCCCTCGCGGCTGTCGGAGCCGACGATCAGGTAGTTGGTGCCGTCGCCCTCCTCGGGGCGGTCGATCACCTTGCTGAGGTCGACCTCCTTGCGCATCTTGGAGTCGGCCCAGAAGTACGTGCCGACCGACACGACGAGCAGCACCACGACGAGCGTGAGCACGATCCGCTTGATGCGGCGGCCCCAGTGGGGGCGCGGGCGGTAGCCGTCGTCGCCGTAACCGCCGCCGCCACCGTGGCCGCCGCCGTAGACCTGGCCGGTGTTGTACCCGTCGTCGTAGCGGCCGCCGCCGTGACCGCCGTCGTGGCCCGGCTGCGGCGGGACGCCCTGGCGGCGCGGCGACATGCCGGGCGGCAGCGGCGGCTCGTTGTAGCCGGCGGTGGGCTCCCGGCGCACCTGTCGCATGGCGCGCGCGCCCTCCGGCTGGGCGCTGCTGCTGCCGCGTCCGTACCGGTTCCTGTCGTCGTCACGGGGGAGCCCGTCGCGCCACTCGTTCATGGAGCAAAGTGTGCCTGCCGGTACACCCCGCCATACAGGGCGGGGACGGGATCGGACCGTGGCTGTTGCAGAGCTGATGCAAAACGACGCGGCATAAAGGGGAGGGTGCGACGTTTGGGCCGCGTGGGGCAGGAAGCGAAAATTCGGGACGCGTGGGGCGTATGTTTGCCCGCGATTGCACTTGTAATGGGGCGAAAGGGGAGTAAAGCGGACCGGCTGGTGGGCTCCGTGACCGTCTCGGGCAGAAGGCGTCCGGCGGGGTGCATAGGGTGGACGTATGACCGACCTCGTCACCGACGGACCGGAGGGCAGCCTTCCGGGCAAGCCCACCTCCGTCTCGCGTACGACGCTCAGCCACATCATGGACGCGAGCCACACCAATCTGCTCGGCACCGTCCACGGCGGCGTGATCATGAAGCTGGTGGACGACGCGGCGGGCGCGGTGGCCGGCCGGCACTCCGGCGGCCCCGCCGTCACCGCTTCCATGGACGAGATGGCGTTCCTGGAGCCGGTCAGGGTCGGCGACCTCGTCCATGTGAAGGCGCAGGTCAACTGGACCGGCCGGTCCTCCATGGAGGTCGGCGTACGCGTACTGGCCGAGCGCTGGAACGAGTCCACCCCCGCCCAGCAGGTCGGCTCCGCCTATCTGGTCTTCGCCGCCGTCGACGAGAACGGCAAGCCGCGCCGGGTCCCACCGGTGATCCCCGAGACCGAGCGCGACAAGCGGCGGTACCAGGAGGCGCAGATCCGCCGCACGCACCGGCTGGCCCGGCGCCGCGCCATCATGGAACTGCGCGAGCGCCGCGTCGCCGAAGGCGTCGACGAGGGCTGAGCCGCAGCCCCGGGGGCTACCGGCACTCCTCCTCGTCCCCCGTGACCGCCGGCACGTCGCCGGAGTCGGGCGCGGGGACCTCGGCGCGCACCTTGTGGACGCCCTTGTGGTCGGGACCGAGGGTGACCCGGAGCACGGGGCCCTGGCCCTGTACCGGGCGCAGCTCCGCCCCGGGCAGCGCGGCGGCCAGCGTCCGTACCGAGCGGTTCCAGCGCGGGTCGTAGCTGATCACGGTGCGGTCGGCGGGGGCCGGGGCGTTGCGGGGCGTGCCGGTGGTCGCGAAGCCGGTCGCGCGCAGCGCCTTGTCGGCCCGCGCCGCGTGGCCGCGGGTACGGGTGCCGTTGTCGACCTGCACCCGGATCTCGTCCGGCGGCACGTCCACCACGGTCGCGCGCTCCTTGCGCTTCTTGTGCACGGCCAGCGGGCGGTCGGCGCGGACGGCCGCGAAGAGCTTCTCCGCGCGCTCCTCGTCCCACTTCACCGTCGACCCGATGTTCGGCACCGAGTAGCTGATGTCGCTGACGGGGACGGAGGCGAACTCCGAGGAGGAGGGCTTGAAGCCGCGCAGCGCCTGCCCGAGTGCGACCATCTCGCGCGTCCCGAAGCCCGCGTCGGCACGCAGCGAGTCCAGCAGGGTCGAGGTGATCCGCTTGAAGGTGACGGGGTTCACCAGCGCGTCCGAGTCGGTGATCTTGTGCAGGAGGGCGACCAGGAAGCGCTGCTGGCGCTGCATGCGGCCCAGGTCGGAGCCGCCGTCGAGGTGCCGGGCGCGGACGTACTGGAGCGCCTGTCCGCCGTTCAGCTCGCTGGCCCCCTTGGGCAGGTCCAGCCCGGAGTAGCGGTCCCGCAGCGGCCGGGTGGTGCACACCCGTACGCCGCCGACCGCGTCCACGGTCTTCATGAAGCTGGTGAAGTCGACCTCCAGGTAGTGGTCGATGTGCACGCCCGTCATGTGCTCGACCGTGCGGACGGTGAGATTGGGGCCGCCCTCCGCGTACGCCGCGTTCAGCTTGATCGGGTGCGCCGGTGTGGTCCGCCCGGTCTTCTCGTCCTTGCGCGCGGGCGCCTCGACGAAGGAGTCGCGGGGGAGGCTGATCACGCTCGCCCGGTCCCGGGCCGCCGAGAGGTGGACGAGCATGACCGTGTCGGTGCAGTGACAGGGCGCGCCGCCGAGGTGGTACCGCTTCTTCTCCGCCGCCGACAGCCGGTCCCGGCCGTCGGTGCCCGCGACCAGGAAGTTCATCCCGTCCCCGGAGCCGGCCCTGGGCCGCTTGCCCATGTCCTTGAAGGCGTCCACCCGGGAGATGCCCTCGTTGACCCCGGTCACCATCGCGTGGCCGACGCCGCTCGCGGCCAGCAGGACGACGGAGACCCCGGCGGTCGCCCGCACGATCCACCGCGCCCGCCGGCGCCGCCTGCCGGGTGCGGGGAGGGGGAGGGTGCGGGGCGGCTCGGGCATGGAGGGCACCTCCTCAAAAACGGGGAAAGATGACAGTACGTCCGTATGATCGGCTGACTGTCATCACACGCCGCACCGGTCCACCGCGCCACTCGGCTGCCGTCGGCCCCGTACGCCCGTTCGCGGTAACGTGAACTCTGATGAACGCGACCCACGCCACGCCGAGCCGGCACCCCGCAGTCTCCGTGATCATGCCGGTGCTCAATGAGGAACGTCATCTGCGCGACTCCGTGCGCCACATCCTGGAGCAGGAGTACGACGGCGAGATGGAGGTGGTGATCGCGCTCGGGCCGTCCACGGACCGCACCGACGAGATCGCCGCCGAGCTGGTACGGGAGGACCCCCGGGTCCACACCGTGCCCAACCCGACCGGGCGTACGCCCGCTGCGCTGAATGCCGCGATCGAGGCGTCCCGGCACCCCATCGTGGTGCGGGTGGACGGCCACGGCATGCTGTCGCGCAACTACATCGCGACGGCCGTGCGCCTCCTGGAGGAGACCGGCGCGCAGAACGTCGGCGGCATCATGAACGCCGAGGGCGAGACTCCCTGGGAGGAGGCCGTCGCGGCCGCCATGACCTCGAAGATCGGGGTGGGCAACGCGGCCTTCCACACCGGCGGCCAAGCGGGCCCGGCCGAGACCGTCTTCCTGGGTGTCTTCCGGCGCGAGGCGCTGGAGCAGCAGGGCGGGTACAACATCGAGTTCATCCGAGCGCAGGACTGGGAGCTGAACTTCCGCATCCGCGAGGCGGGCGGGCTGATCTGGTTCTCGCCCGAGCTGAAGGTGCAGTACCGGCCGCGGCCGAGCGTGAAGGCGCTGGCCAAGCAGTACAAGGACTACGGCAAGTGGCGGCACGTCGTCGCGCGCTACCACTCCGGCTCGATCAACGCCCGTTACCTGGCCCCGCCGACCGCGCTGTGCCTGTTCGCCGCCGGCGCCGTCGTCGGCGCGGCCGTGACGCCCTGGGGCTTCGTCGTCCCCGGCGCCTACCTCGCGGCCATCCTGGCGGGCTCCGTCCCGGCCGGGAAGGGCCTCTCCCTCAAGGCTCGCGCGCAGATCCCCGTCGCGCTGGCGACCATGCACTTCTCGTGGGGCTGGGGCTTCCTGACCAGCCCGCGCTCGCTGGCCAGGAAGGTCATCGCCAGCCGCCGCCCGGCGGTGATGAAGGCCCCGGCGGAGACCGCCTAGCGGCCCCTGTGCAGTACAGCGCGGCGCCCGTGTCCCTGAGGGACACGGGCGCCGCGCCGTTTACCGGCCCGTGCTCACCAGGTGTAGTCCGGATTCACCTTCATGCACGCCTTCTTGTCCTCGCCGTTGAGGGTGTCCGCGCTCTGCGGGGCCTTGTCCGCCTGCTGCTTCCCGCCGGCCGTCTCCGGATACGCGGTACCGGTGCGCCAGTCGTTGCCGACGACCAGCCGGATGCCCTGCGCCGAACTGGACTCCTTCACCGCGCTCTTGGGCAGCCCGAGCGCCTTGGCGACGGCCAGCGCGTCACCCTCGGCGTCCTTGCCCCCGTACGTGATCGTGGTATCGGCCTGGGCGATGAGCGTGGCGTCGGTGCCCGCCGCCGCGTAGCCGAGCGTGGCGAGCCGCGCCTGGATGGCGCTCGCGCGGCCGACCACCGGACCCTGGATCGCGCCGTTGGTGCCGTTCTGCACGGTGACCTGGAGCTGTTCCTTGGGCGTGGTGGGCTTCGGGTCGGCCGAGGGCTTCTTCTTTTTGGCGTCCTTGCCGTCCAGCGCGGTGTCGTTGCGCAGCATCGCGAAGACCTGCTCGGCATCGCCCGGCTTCGGCATCACATAGGACTCGCCGGGGCCGTAGGACCACGGCATGGTCGCCATGGTGACGCGCTTGACCGGTACCCGGTTGAGGTCGCCGCCGAGGTCGTACAGCTTCTTCACGCTGCCGAGGCCCTCGTCCACGGTCAGCGCCTTGGTGGCGGCCTCCGCGAGCGCCTGGAGCTTGCCCGGGTCGGTGAGCTTGGTGCCCGCCTTGAGCTGACGGATCATCGAGTTCATGTACATGTGCTGGGCCTTGGCCCGGCCGATGTCGGTGTTGTCCTCGAAGCCGTAGCGGGTGCGCAGCCACTGGAGCGCCTGGACGCCCTTGATGTTGTGCTCGCCCTCGGTCAGCTTCAGCCCGCTGCCGTGGCCCTTGCTGTCGTGCGAGTAGATGTTGCTGTCCACGCAGACCGGGACGCCGCCCACGGCGTCGGCCATCTGCACCACGCCCGCGAAGTCGATCATCATGAAGTGATCGATGTAGATGCCGGTGAGCTCTTTCCAGGTGGCGACCGTGCAGCCCGGGCCGCCGTGCTGCAGCGACTGGTTGATGGGCGCGGTGGTCTGCGCGTACTTCTCGCCGGTCTTGGCATCGGTGCACTCGGGGATGGTCACGCGGGTGTCGCGCGGTATCGAGAGCACCGACATGCTGGAGCGGTCGGCGGAGACGTGCAGCAGCATCTGCACGTCCGCCAGCGGCTTGCGGCCCACGTCCGCCTTGGCGCCGCCGAGCTCGACGTTCGCCTTGCTGTTCCGGCTGTCCGAGCCGAGCAGCAGGATGTTCATCGGGGTCTGGCCGAAGGCGTTGGGCTCGGGCTTCTTCAGCCCGCCGTCGCCGAGGTCCAGGATGCCCTTGCGGAGATTGCCGTTGAGGTGCTCGTAGTAGAGGTATCCGGCGCCCGCCGTGCCGAGGACGAGGAGCGCGGCGATGCCGGCGGTCCAGCGCAGGACCCGGCGGCCTCTTCGGCGCCTCCGCCGGCCGTGCCCGCCGGAATCCGCGGGGACGGCCGCGCCGCCGTCCCCGCCCCCGTCGCTGCGGCCTTCGTACAGGCTGTCGTCCCAGCCCAACTCCTGGGCGTCGGGCTGGTGTCGACGTGATCGGTCGCCACGCACACTGCTCTGCCGCATCGGCTGCCCCTCCCCGTTTCCTTCATCCGGTGGTGCGCTCGGCGGCCTGGCAGGGCGGCCGGTCGTTCTTCACTTGGTGTGCTGGTCCCGCGCGGTCCTACTTGGCGCAGACGTTCTTGTCGTCGGCGTTGACGTTCTGGACCCCGTCGGGCGCCTTGTCGGGCGCCGCTATCGGCTCCCCGGCGCCGGTGAAGTCCTTGCCGAGGATGAGCTTCATCGGCACCTTGGGCCCGGCGTCGCCGCTCGTCTGCTTCATCGCGGACTTGGGCAGGCCCATCCATTCGGCCAGGGTGGCGGCCTGGCCCGCCTGGTTGGGTGCGTACTCCAGGCGCGTCGTGTCCAGCGTCGTCGCGGCGTTGCCGGCATTCGTGGTCAGCGGCGCACCCTTGTCGTTCTGCAGCCAGTCGACGGTCTCCTGGGCGGCGCCCAGCGGGCCGCCACCGTTGGAGATGTCGACCCGGACCTCGGCGGCGGGCGCCTTGGTGACCGGCTTGGCCTTCTTCTTGCTCTTTTCCTTCTTTGTCTTGGTTAGCGAATGATCGGCCTGGACCATCTTGAAGAGCGGCTCGGCCTTGGCCTTGTCCAATATGACTGTCGCGGGGTCGTCAGGGTTGTCCAGAACCGGCACGGTCGCGAAGGTGACGTTCTTGACGTCCACCCGGCTGAGGTCCTTGGCCAGGTCCATCAGCTTGCTCGCGCTGCCGATGCCGGTGTCGACGGTGAGCGCCTTGGTCGCCGCGTTGCTCAGGCTCCACAGCTTGCTGGGGTTGCTGAGCGTGCCGCCGGACTTCATCTTGCGGATCATCGAGCTGAGGAACTGCTGCTGCAGCTCGATCCGGCTCAGGTCACTGCCGAAGCCGACGGTGTGCCGGGTCCGTACGAACGCCAGCGCCTGCTCGCCCTTGACGATGTGCCGGCCGGCCTTGAGGCGCAGATGCGACTTGGGGTCGTCGATGTCCTTGCCGGCGCACACCTCGACGCCGCCCACCGCGGTGGACAGCTCCTTGACGGCGTTGAAGTCCGCCATCATGAAGTGATTGATCTTCAGCCCGGTCAGCTTCTCGACGGTCCGCCAGGTGCAGCCCGGGTCCCGGTCCTCCTGGCCGAGGCTGGTGTTGAAGCGCACCCCGGTCTCGCCCGGGATGGTCTTCTTGGTCCCGTCCTTCATCGTGGTCGGGCAGTCCGGGATGTCGGTGACCATGTCGCGCGGGATGCTGAGCGCGGTGGCGTTGGTGCGGTCCGCGGAGACGTGCATGAGGATCGTGGTGTCGGCGTGGCCGACGCTGCCCATGTCGCCGTAGCCCTCGTTGCCCTTCCCCTCGCGGGCGTCCGTCCCGATGATCAGGATGTTGACCGGGCCCTCGGTGACCGCGTCGTTGTTGATGCCGACGTCGACCTTGGAGATGTTGCCGTCCAGGTGCTGGTACATGAAGTACGCGCCGGTGCAGCCGGCGACCAGCACGAAGCCCATCACGCCCGCGCCCCAGTACAGCGCCTTCTTCTTTTTCGACGCCTTCGGCTTGGGCTTGCGCCGGCCGGTGCTCGCGGCGGGCGCCGCCGCCGCTGCCGAGCGGTGTCCCGCGCGGCCGCCGGCCCGGCGGTTGCGCTGGGCGGGCAGCTCGCGGGTCGGTGTGTCACGGTCGGAGTCCACCGACCGGCCGCGCTCCTGGAGCCGCCGGTCTCGCCGGCTGCTCCCCGGGGCGGTCGCGGAGGGGGCGGCGGCTCTCCGTCCTGCCTGCCTGGGGGCTGACTTTGAGCCAGCATCCAGTCGCAGTTCGTAGTTGCCGGTGTTCGGGTCGAACACCCACTGATCGGCGGGATCCATGTCCCCCGCCTGCCCACGGCCTTGCGCGTCCACGGTGCTGTGAGTCCTCCGTCGGTGCCACGCGGCGCCTGCCCCCTCTAGGCGCTCGGTCGGTCGGATTGCAGTGCGCGGTCAGCCAGTCGTGCGGACCGGATCGCTCACACTATCCGCCCAGTTCAGCGTCAAGCGACGCCCGTGACAAATTCCACGTCCCTACAACTGGGCAATCCACCCGATACTTTCGTGCCCTTGATGCACCCTTTGCGTAGCCTTTATTGGCAGATGCCCCGATCTGCTGTGGTTCCCCGGAAGGTGGTCGAGGGCCCCGGCGTGGCCGATTCATGATGGCCGGGCTTGTCAGCTTCGTCCCGGCTGTTCGAATGGCTCTCTCCGCGGGCATCTGTCTGCCCGGTATGCGGGTCCTTGGCCGGGTCGTCGTATTCGGTGGTGTCCGTCCGTTCCACCGGTGCCGGGCGGACCGGGACCGGGCGGTCGGCACGCAGCCGGGCGAAGAGCCGGCCGGCGTCCGGCTGCACCAGTTCGTCGCGGTTCGCGTTGTACGCGTACGCCTGCCGCGGAACGGTCAGGAAGCGGATCTTGTCGGTGGGGATGCCGCGGACGCTGCGCACCAGATTGAACAGGCCCTTCAGGGACGCAAGCCCCTCGTCTGTGGTGAGGGAGCTCGTCGCGGCGTCCAGGAGCGGGTACAGGCGCGTGGGATTGAGCAGTACGCCGTTGCCCTGCACCTTCTTCACCAGCGCCGCCAGGAACTGCTGCTGGCGCTCCATCCGCTGGGTGTCGCTGCCGTTGCCCAGCGACTTGCGGGTCCGTACGTAGCCCAGCGCCTGCTCGCCCCGGAGCAGATGGCGCCCGGCCGCCAGATTCAGGTGCGCGTCCTGGTCGGCGACGGCCTGCGGCAGGCAGACCTCCACGCCGTCCACCGCGTCCACCATCTTCTTGAAGCCGGTGAAGTCCAGGATCATGTGGTGATCGATGCGGATGCCGGTCATCCGCTCGACGGTGCGGATCGTGCAGGCCGGCCCCGCCGCCTCGAAGGCGTAGTTGAACTGGGTGAACAGGGGCGTGGTGCGGCTGCCGTCCTGCTTGGTGCAGCGCGGCACCCGCGCCATCAGGTCACGCGGGATGCTGACCGCCGTCGCGCTCTTCCGGTCCGCCGCCAGGTGCAGCAGGATCGTGGTGTCCGAACGCTGGGTGCCGTCGTCGGCGCCGTACTGCCGATTGCCGCCGCCGCGGTTGTCCGAGCCGATCAGCAGGATGTTCTGCACGTTCGTCGCCGAGGCGGGCGGCCGCTCCGCTTCGTACTCGCGAAGCTGGGCCGCGGTGCCGGAGTCGGCCGTGATGTTCCCGTTGAGCCTGTCGTACGCCAGCCAGCCGACGGCCGCTGTGCCCAGCACGGCGGCGCCGCCGCCCAGCGCGGTCCAGCGCAGCCACCGCCGCCGTGGCCGGCCGTGGCCGTCCGCCGGCTCGTTGCAGCGCTGCAGTTCCTCGGGGATCTCCGGCCTGTCGTCCACGGCTGCGTCCACCCCTCGTGCGTCGGCCGCACGGGATGCGGCCGTCTCACTCGGTGCCGCGGTCCGGGCGGCGTGCCCGGGCCCCGGTACTCAGGCAGACGGCCGAGTCCCGCGCAGGGTTGTACCTCCCCACGATCATTGACCGCGCCGAACGGATCGGCTCCTGCAGAGGGCGGCGACTGGGCCGGTCGGGCGACGGACGCGAACTGCCTGGCAGCGGGCTCAGGGCGCGGCGGGCGCCGTGACCGTGATCTGCTCGGCCTCCTTGCGCCTGGCCAGTCCGTCCTCGTCGAGCCGGTCGGAGTTGCGGCACAGGACGACCGAGCCGCCGGTCGCCAGCGGTGCGTACAGCCCGTACGCCAGCCCGTCCCACGTGCCGTACGGCAGGGTGGAGAGCACCCGCTGCCGCTCGGGCAGCTTCGCCAGCTCCACGGCCGCCGCGCCGATCTCCGCGCCGGTGAACTCGCGGCCGTCCACGGCGAGCGCGGGCGCGTGCGGATCGACCGGCACGTACGGCGCGAAGCGGTCGCCCTGGCCGGGCACCTCGGCGGCGTAGTCGGCGAAGCCGGCCGGGGGCTCGGGGAAGCGGCCGCCCAGCGGGCGCAGCGCGAGCGCCACCCGCTCCCCGGAACAGGCGCGCGCCGCCTCCAGGGTGTCCGGGCCGCTGACGACGAGGTCCGCGGCCGCGGGGTCGCCGCCCACGTCCGCGACCACTCCGACGGACGAGCAGGCCACCAGCCAGACGGCGGTCTGCCAGTGCGCCGGCAGCAGCAGCGCGAGCCGGTCGCCCGGCTCGGCGGACAGCTCGTCCTGGAGGTAGTTGGCGGTCTTTGCCACCCAATTGGCGAAGGTGGCGACGGACAGTTCGACGCGCTCGCCGGTGGCGTCGTCGTAGAAGGTCACGAGCGGCCGCGCAGGGTCCGAGGACAGCGCGGATCCCAGCAGGTCGGCGGGGGTTCGGTCGGTGGCGTTCATCGCCGTCAGCCTACGCGGGCCGCCCGCCGCCGTACGGCGTACCCAAAGCTCCCGCCGCGCCGATGAGGCGTCAGATGCCAAATGGCGGATTTGCCCTACTAAGTACATGATCGCTGCCATGCGTGCCTTCGTTGCCACTTCGCTCGGCGCCGCGACCTTCGCGGCCCTCGTCGTACCGCTTGCGCTGCCGGCCGGAGCGAACCCCGCCCCGGCCCGGACAGCCACCGCTCCCGGGCCCGCCTCGGCGGACGTTCCCGGCAGCACCCAGTCCCTGCCGCTCGTCCGGCTCGGCGACCGCGACCGCGCCCTGCCCGGCGGTCACTCGGGCCGGGCCGCCAAGGCCGCGCCCCTGGGGATGCCCGTCAAGGACGTACGGCCCTTCTCGCTCGTCGGCGTCGTGTGGAACGACGCCAAGGCCGAACTGCACGGCCAGCCGCAGGTCCGCACCCGCGCCACCGGCAGCCACAAGTGGGGTGCCTGGCAGGACGTGCAGACGCACTACGACGACGCACCCGACCTGGACGCGGCCGAGCGCCGCGGCGACAAGCCGCGCGGCGGCACGGCCCCGCTGTGGGTGGGCGACTCCGACGCCGTGCAGATGCGGATCGCTCCGGAGCAGGGCCGGCAGGCCGTGACCGAACTACCCGACGGGATGCGCCTGGAGCTGGTCGACCCCGGCCGCCCCGCCAAGCCGCGCGATCCCGCGCCACAGGCCGCCGGTCAGGAGGCGGCGGACAGCGCGGACGTCAATGCCGGGCTCGCGCCCCCCGGAGCCACCACCATCCCGGCGGCGCCCGCGAACGCGCTGCAGGCCGACCTGGCGGCGGCCGGCGAGGAGGAGCGCGGCCAGGCGCCCGCGGCGCAGCCGCGGATCGGGCCGCGGCCGCAGATCATCACCCGGATCGGCTGGGGCGCCGACGAGCAGCTCCGGGAGCCGAAGCTCGGGTACACCAAGACCGTCAAGGCGGCCTTCGTGCACCACAGCGCCACCGGCAACGGCTACAGCTGCAACCAGTCCGGGGCGATCGTCCGCGGGATCTACCGGTACCACGTCAAGAGCAACCACTGGCGGGACCTCGGGTACAACTTCCTGATCGACAAGTGCGGCGCGGTCTTCGAGGGCCGGGCCGGCGGCGTCGCCCGACCCGTCATGGGCGCCCACACCCTCGGCTTCAACAACGACACCACCGGCATCGCCGTCATCGGCACCTTCGACAAGGCCAAGCCGCCGGCCCCCGCGCTCGCCGCGCTCGGCAAGCTCACGGCCTGGAAGCTGGGGCTGCACGGCCGCGATCCGAACGGCAAAGCCACTCTGACCTCGGCGGGCAACAACCGTTACAAGAAGGGAACCAAAGTCCGGCTGAATGTCATCTCCGGACACAGGGACGGATATGTGACGAGCTGCCCCGGGGCCGCGCTGTACGGCACACTCGGCTCGGCGCGCACCGCCTCCGCCCGCTTCCAGGGACGCTGAGGGTCCGGGGTCGGCGCCCGTGACCTGCACGGGCGCCCAGGCCGGGCGGCGCCGGAAAACCCCGTCTACTGGCGGGTAAGCCCGCTGGCAAAGCGGGCAAACCGTCTGCCTACACTGGTCCGCCGTCCGGCCGACCCCAGCAGGAAGCAGAGAACAAAAGGTGACTGAAGCGATCCTTCTGGTCGGCGGCAAGGGCACCCGGCTGCGTCCGCTGACGGTGCACACGCCCAAGCCCATGGTCCCGGCCGCGGGCGTGCCGTTCCTCACCCATCAGCTGGCCAGGGCGCGAGCCGCGGGCGTGGAGCACATCGTGCTCGCCACTTCCTACCTCGCCGAGGTTTTCGAGCCGTATTTCGGTGATGGGGCGGAATGGGGCCTTCATCTCGAATACGTCACCGAGGAGGAGCCGCTCGGCACCGGCGGCGCCATCCGCAACGTCGCCCACCGGCTGCACTCGGGCCCCGACGACCCGGTACTGATCTTCAACGGCGACATCCTCACCGGGCTGGACATCGCGGCCCTGGTACGCACCCACCGCGAGACCTCCGCGGACGTCTCGCTGCACCTCACCCGAGTCGAGGACCCGCGCGCGTACGGCCTCGTCCCCACCGACGGCACCGGCCGGGTCACCGCCTTCCTGGAGAAGCCGCAGACCCCCGAGGAGATCGTCACCGACCAGATCAACGCGGGCGCCTACGTCTTCAACCGCTCCGTGATCGACGCCATCCCGCAGGGCCGCCCGGTCTCCGTCGAGCGCGAGACCTTCCCCGGCCTGCTGGAGTCCGGCGCTCACCTCCAGGGCATGGTCGACTCCACCTACTGGCTCGACCTGGGCACCCCGCAGGCGTTCGTCCGCGGCTCCGCCGACCTGGTCCTCGGCCACGCGCCCTCCCCGGCCGTCCCCGGCCGGCGCGGCGAACACCTCGTACTGGACGGCGCCGACGTCGCCGCGGACGCCAAGCTCAGCGGGGGCACGGTCGTCGGCGCCGGCGCCCGGGTCGGCGCGGGCGCGCGCATCGTGGGCAGCACCGTGCTGGCGGACGCGGTCGTCGAGCCCGGCGCCCAGATCCACGACTCGCTCATCGGGGCCGGGGCCCGCGTCGGCGCCCGTACGGTCCTGCACGGCGCGGTCATCGGCGACGGGGCCACCGTCGGCGCGGACAACGAGCTGCGCGACGGCATCCGCGTGTGGTGCGGCGCGGACCTGCCGGCCGCGGCGGTCCGGTTCTCTTCCGACCAGTGACGGCCGGTGGGGCGCGTGCCGCACACGGGCGGGCCGTGACGACCGCCACCCCGTGACGGCCGCGGCCGGGCGGCCGGCGTGCCGCCCGGCTCCCGTACGCTGAACGGATGCCCCGCATCCGCACCTGGGCCCCGCCCGGCCCGTACGACCTCCTGCGCACCCTGGGTGTGCTGGGCCGCGGACCGGGCGACCCCGCGTACCGGGTGGAGGGCGGCGCCGTCTGGCGGGCCACCCGCACGCCCGACGGGCCGGTGACGCTCAAGGTCGCGGCGCGTCCTGCGGAGGCGTGCGTCGCGGCCGAGGCATGGGGCCCGGGCGCGGACTGGATGCTGGACCAACTCCCTTCCCTTCTGGGGGAGTTGGATGACCCGTCGGCCTTCGCGGCCCGGCACCGCATCGTCCACGAAGCACACCGCCGCAACCCCGGCCTGCGGCTCGCCCGCACCGGCCTCGTCCTCGAATCGCTGATCCCCTCGATCCTGGAGCAGAAGGTCACCAGCGACGAGGCGTACCGGGCCTGGCGGCTGCTCCTGCAGCGGTTCGGCGAGCCCGCGCCCGGCCCGCACGAGCGGCTGCGCGTGCTGCCGGACGCGCGCGGCTGGGCCATGATCCCGTCCTGGGAGTGGCACCGCGCGGGCGTCGACGCCAAGCGCTCCGACACGATCGTGCGGGCCGCCCGGGTCGCCCGCCGCCTGGAGGAGGCGGCGGCCATGGACCTCCCGGCCGCACTGCACCGCCTCCAACTGGTCCCGGGCATCGGCCCCTGGACCGCCGCGGAGGTCCTCCAGCGGTCCAATGGCGCCCCCGACGCCCTCACCCTCGGCGACCTGCACCTGCCACGCATCGCCGTCTACGCACTCACCGGGCGGATGGGCGGCACCGACGAGGAAATGCTGGAGCTGCTCGCCCCGTACGAGGGCCAGCGCCACCGAGCAGCCCGCTACCTCCTCCTGTCAGGCCGAGTCCCACCCCGCCGAGCCCCCCGCTACTCACCGAGGGACATCGCCCGCCTGTAAGGACTGCCGCCGCAGCCCCGCCGAAGGCGCCTACCGCACCACCAAGAAGTCCGCAGCCTCCCGAGCCGGCCGAGGCTTCGGCACACCCGCCGGGCGACCGATGGCCACGGCCCCCATCGGATCCCACCCGTCCGGCAGCCCCAGCGCCTCCCGCACCACGTCCCGGCAGAACATCGTCGAGGACACCCACGCCGACCCCAGCCGCTCCCCGGCCAGCGCCACGAGAAAGTTCTGCACCCCGGCTCCCGCCGCGACCACGAACATCTCCCGCTCGGCGGCGTTCCGCCGGGCGTCGGCCGCCGCGTCCGGCCCCGCGTACGTGTGCGCCCCGTCCATGACGAGACACGGCACCGCCAGGTACGGCGCGTTCCGCAGCACATCCCCGCGCCGCACCCGCTTCGCGACCGACTCCTCGGACTTCCCGTCGCCGCGCAGATCCGCGAGCCACGCGTCCCGCATCGCGTCCAGCAGCCGGGTCCTGGACTCCTCGGACTCCAGCAGGACGAAGCGCCACGGAGTGGTGTGGTGCGGCGCGGGCGCGGTCACGGCCGCCGCGACCGCGCGCCG
The DNA here is from genome assembly GCF_000720485.1 of Streptomyces ochraceiscleroticus. Taxonomy (GTDB): domain Bacteria; phylum Actinomycetota; class Actinomycetes; order Streptomycetales; family Streptomycetaceae; genus Streptomyces; species Streptomyces ochraceiscleroticus. The sequence continues at coordinate 40,678 of NZ_JOAX01000036.1, forward strand.
TACGGCGCCGCCGTCCACCGGGTCGTCCGTGAACTCCCGCACCGTTCGCCGCAGCGTCACCGCTTCCCGTACGGCCTCGGAGGTGCCGAGCCGGAACATGTCATCGGCGGCCGAGCGCACCAGCGCCCGCGCGCCGACATCGTCCGTACCCTCCGAGCCCTCCGAGCCCACCTGAGAGGACGTCAGCGCGTGCGGCAGCCCGCGGACCACCGCGACCGGCAGCCCGCCCGCCTTGCCCTTGACCAGGTCGCCCGCGCTCGCCAGCTCGTCGGCCGTGGCGACGACCGTGACGCCGAGCGGATTGCCGTGGCTGTCGGTGCTGCCGCGCAGGTCCTCCAGGACCCGCACGCCGGCCGCGCCGATGGCGACGTCGGTCAGGCCGCTGCGCCAGGGCCGCCCGAAGGTGTCGGTGACGATCACGCCGACGTCCACGCCGAGCGTCTCGCGCAGCCCGGCCCGGATCGCCCGGGCCGAGGCGTCGGGGTCCTCGGGCAGCAGCAGGACCGTGCCCTGCGCGGTGTTCGAGGCGTCTACCCCGGCGGCGGCCATGACCAGGCCGTTGCGGTTCTCGACGATGCGCAGCGTGCCGCGCCGCGCCACGACCCGTACGGTCTCCCGGTCTATGGCGGCCTCGCGGTCCGCCGCTTCCATGATCCGGTCCTCGGCCTTGCTGACGATCTTCGAGGTGACCAGCAGCACGTCGCCGTCGGCCAGCCCCGGCATCCCGGCCCCGGTGGCCGCGGCGGCGATCAGCTTGGCGAGGTCGTCGCCGGGACGCACCTCGGGCATGCCGGGCAGCGCCCAGACGCGGTACGAGGGTGCCTCCTCGGCGGGCGCGTCGTACGGGGCGCGCGGGGCCGCGGTCGCGTCCTGCGGTCCGGCGGTCACGCCCGTACCTCTTCGGCGAGCGTCAGCGCCTCGCGGGCCATCGCGGCGGTCGCCTCGATATCGGTCATCATCAGCGGCACCGCGCGGCAGCGGATGCCGGCGGCCTCCACCTCGGCGGTCTTGTCCGCGTCGACCGTGTCCACCAGCCAGCCGTCCAGCAGCCCCGCTCCGTAGTGCGCGGCCACGGCCGCGGCCGTCGACTCCACGCCGACCGCGGCCAGCACCTTGTCGGCCATGCCGCGCACGGGCGCGTCGCCGACGATGGGGGAGAGGCCGACGACCGGCGCGCCGGCCTCCGCGATCGCCTCACGGATGCCGGGGATCGCCAGGATCGTGCCGACGCTGACGACCGGGTTGGACGGCGGGAAGAGGATCACGTCGGCGGCGCCGATGGCCTCCAGCACGCCGGGCGCGGGCTTGGCCTGCTCGGCGCCGACCGGGACGACGGCCTGCGCCGGTACGGAGGCGCGCAGCCGGACCCAGTACTCCTGGAAGTGCACGGCTTTCTTCTCGCCGTCCTCCTCGATGGCGACGTGGGTCTCGACCCGGTCGTCGGTCATCGGGAGCAGCCGGACGCCGGGCTGCCAGCGATCGCAGAGCGCCTCGGTCACCGCGCTGAGCGGGTAACCGGCGCCCATCATCTGCGTCCGGACGATGTGTGTCGCGAAGTCCCGGTCGCCGAGCCCGAACCACTCCGGCCCCACGCCGTACGCCGCGAGCTCCTCCTTCACGCGGAAGGTCTCGTCCGTACGCCCCCAGCCCTGTTCCTCGTTGATGCCGCCGCCGAGCGTGTACATCACGGTGTCCAGGTCGGGGCAGACCTTCAGCCCGAACAGATGGATGTCGTCACCGGTGTTGCCGATGACCGTGATGTCCGCGTCCGGAGCCGCTGCTTTCAGTCCCCGCAGAAAGCGGGCGCCGCCGATGCCGCCGGCGAGAACCACAATGCGCATGGCCTCAGCATCTCAGGAGGCGGCTGCCTTGTGGGTAGCGGGCGAGCACTGCGAGCTGTGCATCGGCATGTCCGTCAGCCCCGGGAAGTAGATGTGCAGGCTGACGGCGGGCGTGAGCGCGTCGTTGGTGACCTCGTGGACGTAGCCGGGCGCGAAGACTCGCTGTGCGCCGGGCGTCAGCCCGCGGCTGCCGCTCGGGCTGTGTTCGGTCAACTCGCCGTCCAGGACGGTCAGTACACCGGAGGACGGGCCGTGGTCGTGACGGCCGCTGCCCTGGCCGGGCAGCCAGCTCAGCAGCCAGACCTCATAGCCGGGCCCCGTACGCAGGCGGTGGTACCAGCGGGTGGTGGCGTCGTACTCGATCAGGTGGGACCACTGGGCGCGGTCGGCGGCGATCGAACGGGCGAGCCCGGCGAATTCGGCCACGGTCGCGGGGTGCTCGCGTGCGGGCTGGAGGAGATGGCTGACCTCGAAGATGTCGCCGGCGATCTGGAGGTCACTGTCGCTGTTCATGGACTTCTGGTTCCTCGGAAGAAGAAGAGCTCGGAAGAGAGCGGGCTGCGCAGAGAACGGGGTGCGGCGCGGCGCGCCGTACGGCGCCCGGCGGCACTCAGCAGTGGTGCGGAAGGAGAAAGCTGGAGCTCGGAAGCGTCAACAGCTGCAACAGCGACAGCGAGCCTGGGCAGCGCAGCGGGACCCGTAGGAACGGGTCAGGCGGGGCGCGGGCGTCACTGGCATGGAAACAAGGAGAGCGGGTACTTGGCGGCCGTGTCAACCGGATGTCGTGTTTGTGGCAAATGTTTCACCTCATCCGGTTAACTGCGGTCGACGAAAGGTTTGTGCACCCGATGGGTGGGAGAGGTGGCCCATCAGTTGCGTCGCCAAACGCCGTTGCGGTTCCGTGATCTGAATGTGATCAAGCCCGCTTCTGGTGCTGGAGTGCAACGTGATCGCTGTCCGTTGAGTCCTTCAGGGGAAGAAGGGGGGTGCGGGGCGAGTGAGGCGAATGTTTGTCCTGGTTTTTGCCGATTTGAACACTTACCGCATACCCTTGGTTCCGCAGAGTGAATAAGGGGCCCAATAGCAGATCTCGGCTTGACTGGCCCGGATCGGCACACTTGTAATTTCACTCGTGTCGTTCAGCCGTCATCGGTAACGGCAACATCACGGGGACGCAATGACAGACGAGGGGCGCACATGACCGAGCTGTTCGAAGAATTGCTGGTCGAGGAGGCGGACGAGGAGCTCGGCTGGCAGGAGCGCGCGTTGTGCGCACAGACCGATCCCGAGTCCTTCTTCCCGGAAAAGGGCGGCTCCACCCGCGAGGCGAAGAAGGTCTGCCTCGCCTGTGAGGTCCGCTCCGAATGTCTTGAATACGCTCTTGCCAATGACGAACGCTTCGGTATCTGGGGCGGTCTGTCCGAGCGCGAGCGGCGCCGGCTGAAGAAGGCCGCGGTCTGAAGCCCGACGACGGCGGTCCCGGCGGCAGACGCCCGGTACCGCTTCGCACAGCGCACGCACGCCGGTCGAGCGACCGGCACCGCCACCGCGGAAAACGGCGAGCACCCACTCCGCCCCCGGCATCACAGCCGGGGGCGGAGTGCTGTTTCCGCAGCCAGGAGGGCACCCCGTACGGACCCGGCAGACGCGCCCGCGTGAACCATTAGTGTGGGGCTCCGTCCGAGACGCACCAACACCCGCATGGTGAGCGCGCGTCCAGCGCAGTCCATCGCAGTCCATCGCAGTGTCTTCCGGGGGCCACACCCCGCAGCGGCCCGTCCGCCGCGGGAGACGGCAGCCCCGGGTCCGGAGGGCCCGTACCTCGATGTCCGTGCACAGCCAGTCGGCGGCCCAGGCCGCCTCATACGAAGCCGCCGCGCCCCAGTTCCCGCGGCATGTCGTCACCGCCGTGATCGTCTCGCACGACGGCGCGCGCTGGCTGCCCGACGCGCTCGACGGCCTGCTCGGCCAGGAGCGCCCGGTGCAGAACGTCATCGGCGCCGACACCGGCAGCGCGGACGACTCCGCCCGGCTGCTGACCGAAGCCCTCGGCGACGAGCGGGTGCTGCACCTCGCCCGCCGCTCCGGCTTCGGCACCGCCGTCGACGAGGCGGTCCGCGCCGCGCCGGTGCTCACCCCCGACGACCTGCCGTACCTCAAGCGCCCCAGCGGCTGGGACCCGGTCACCAGGACCTGGCGCGACGAGGCGTACGACATGCCGGACCTGCCGCACGGCGAGCCCGTGCAGTGGCTCTGGCTGCTGCACGACGACTGCGCGCCGGCCCCCGACGCGCTCGCCGAACTGCTGCGCGTCGCCGACGCCAGCCCCTCCACCGTGATCGTCGGCCCCAAGCTGCGCAGTTGGTACGACCGCAGGCAGCTCCTCGAAGCCGGCGTCAGCATCGCCCGCTCCGGCCGCCGTTGGACCGGCCTGGACCGCCGCGAACAGGACCAGGGCCAGCACGACCAGGTGCGCTCGGTGCTCTCCGTCTCCACCGCCGGCATGCTCATCCGCCGCGACGTCTACGAACAGCTCGGCGGATTCGACCGCCGGCTGCCGCTGATGCGCGACGACGTGGACCTGTGCTGGCGCGCCCAGGCCGCCGGGCACCAGGTGCTCATCGCCCCGGACGCGGTACTGCGGCACGCCGAGGCGGCGTCCCGTGAGCGGCGGCCGATCGACTGCGTCGGCCGCAGCGTCGCGGGCCCGCACCGCGTCGACAAGGCCGGTGCCGTCTACACCCTGCTGGCCAACACCCGCGGCGCGATACTGCCGTACGTCCTGCTCCGCCTCGTCCTCGGCACCTTCCTGCGCGTCCTCGCCTACCTTGTCGGCAAGGTCCCGGGCCAGGCGCTGGACGAACTCGCCGGACTCTTCGGCACCCTGCTGCGGCCCGGCAAGATCATGGCCGCGCGGCGCAGCCGCGGGAAGCCGGCGGTCGAGGCGAGCGAGCTGCGCCCGCTCTTCCCGCCGCCCGGCGCGACCGTGCGGGCCACCGCCGAACAGGTCGCCAGCAACTTCGCCGGGCGTGCCGCGCCCGACGCCTCCGCCGGCGGCCGGCACGGCGCCGTGGAGTCCGGTCCCGGCGGCGACGACGCGGACTTCCTGGAGGTCGAGCAGTTCGCGCGCCTGAAGCGGATCGCCCGCCGGCCCGCACCCGTCCTCTTCGTCGTCCTGCTCCTCGTCTCCCTGGTCGCCTGCCGCGGCCTGCTCGGCGGCGGCGCGCTGACCGGCGGCGCCCTGCTGCCCGCGCCCGGCGAGGTCTCCGACCTGTGGGCGCGCTACTTCCACAGCTGGCACGACGTCGGCATCGGCTCCACCGCCTCGGCGCCGCCCTACCTCGCGGTCCTCGCCCTCGTGGCGAGCGTCTTCTTCGGCAGCACCGGCTTCGCCGTCACCCTGCTGCTGGTCTGCTCCGTGCCGCTGGCCGGCCTGACCGCGTACTTCGCCTCCCGGCCGCTGGTCACCTCGCGCCTGCTGCGGGCCTGGGCCGCCGTGGCGTACGCCTTCCTGCCCGCCGCCACCGGCGCGCTGGCCGGCGGCCGCATCGGCACCGCCGTCCTCGCCATCCTGCTGCCGCTGATGGCCCGCGCCGCGATCGCCGCGAGCGGGCTGCGGCTCGCGCCGGGCGTGCGGCCCAGCTTCCGCGCCGCCTGGGCGTACGCGCTGCTGCTGACCTTCACCACGGCCTTCACCCCGATCGTCTGGCCGATCGCGGTACTCCTCGGCATCGGCCTGCTGGTGCTGCGCTTCCTCGACGGCAACCGCGACAGGATCGTGGCGTACGCGCTGCGCTTCCTCGCCGTCGTCGTCTCCCCGATGGTCGTGCTCGCGCCCTGGTCGCTGTCGCTGCTGACCGAGCCGTCCCGCTTCTTCCTGGAGGCCGGGCTCGCCAACAAGCCGGGTGCCGCGTCCTGGCTGGACCTGCTCGGGTTCAGCCCCGGCGGCCCCAAGGCGTACGGCAGCGTCCTGCTGCTCGGCGTCGTGCTCGCCGCCCTGGGCGCGCTGCTGCGCGGCGAGCGGCAGCGCACCATCCGTACCGCCTGGGTCGCCGGCCTGGTCGCGCTGCTCTTCGCGGGCCTGGCCAACGGTTCCGGCTGGGCCGGGCCGCCCGCACTGGTCTACGGCCTGGCGCTGCTGTGCGCCGCCGCGGTCGGTGCCGAGGGCATCCGGACGCGCATGGCGGCCCTCGGCTTCGGCTGGAAGCAGCCGGTGGCCGTACTGATCGCGCTGGCCGCCGCGCTGGCTCCCGTGTGGGCGGCGGTGAGCTGGATGCTCGGCGGCGCCGCCGGCCCCGTGGAGCGCCGCAACCCCGAGCAGGTCCCGGCGTTCGTCGCCGAGGAGTCCGGCACCGCCGACCGCGCCCGCACCCTCGTGCTGGACGGGGACGCGGGGCACGTCGCGTACTCCCTGGTGCGCGGCTCCGGCGCGCGCCTCGGTGACGCCGACATCGCCGCCGAGGCCGGCGAGGACAGCCGTCTGAACGACATCGTCGCCCACCTCGTCGCGGGCTCCGGCGCCGACCAGACCGATCAGCTCGGCGGCTACGCCGTCCGCTACGTCCTGGTCAAGGACGGCGCCCCGCGCGAGATGGGCCGCACCCTGGACGCGACGCCCGGCCTGACCCGGCTCAGCCAGGAGGACGGCAGCGCCCTGTGGAGGGTGGACCGCCGGGTCTCCCGCGTCTCCCTCGTCAGCGGTACGAAGAGCGGCGCCCCGCAGGCCGGTACGGCCGCCGCGCCGGTCCCGGTCGCCGCCGACCCGGTCGACGCGCACACGAAGCTGCCCGCCGGGCCCGAGGGGCGGGTGCTGCGCATCGCGGACGCCGCCGACGAGGGCTGGCAGGCCACGCTGGACGGCAAGCCGCTGAAGCCGGTCACGGTGGACGGCTGGGCGCAGGGCTTCGAGCTGCCCGCCACGGGCGGCCGGCTGGACCTCACCCACGAGAGCCCGCTCACCCACACCCTCTGGATGACGGCGCAGGGCCTGCTCGCCGTCGTGCTGGTGGTCATGGCCCTGCCGGGCCGCCGCCGGGACGTCGACGACGACCTGCCCGAGGAGGGCCTCGCTGCGGTGCCCGCGCAGCCCGTGGAGGGCGAGGGCCGCCGCGCCCGTAGGCTGCGCGCCGCGCAGGGGGCGGCGGCAGCGCAGAAGCCCGTCCCGGAGGCGGCGGTGCCCGGCGCCCGGGACGGCGCTGACCCCGCGGCCTACGGGGCGGCCGCTCAGCAGGCCGACCCGTACGCCGCCGCCCAGGCCGACCCGTATGCCGCGCACGGCGCCCCGTACGCAGCCGATCCGTACGCGGCCGACCGGGGCATCCCGCAGCAGGCGGTGCCCGAGATGCCGCAGCAGCCGCCGTACCAGGACTGGCAGGGCGGCCAGAGCGGCCAGGTCGGCCAGGGGGGACAGCCGGCCGATCCGTACCAGGCCGCGCAGTACGGACAGCAGTACCAGCCTGCCGACCCGTACCAGCCCGACCCGTACGCCCAGCAGGCATACGGAGCCGGCGGGTACGACCCGTACGGCTACGGGCAGCAGCAGCCCTACGGGGACGGCACGGGGTACGAGGGCATGCACCACGACGGGATGCCCCAGGACGGGGCCGGCACCACGCACGACGGCTCGTACCGCGAGCCCCGCCGCGACGGGAGCGACCAGCAGTGAACCGCACCACGATGTCCCTGATCGGCGTGGTCGCCGCGCTCGCCGCCGTCACCGGTGTCGCCGCCGTCGCGGCGCCCGGAGACGACGCGGACCCCGCGGCCTCGAAGGCCGCCAGGCTGCCCGTACAGCGCTCCGCGCTGATGTGCCCGGCCCCGACCTCCTCGGAGGTCGGCGAGACGACGTACACCGCCTTCACGCCCAAGGGCGCCGGGGCCGGCAAGGGCAGTGCGAGCCTTGTGCCCGCGGCGGACGGCCGGGCGGACGACGTCGGCAAGAAGGACGCGCCCGGCAAGGACGACAAGAAGAAGGCGGCGGACACGAAGCCCGTCGCGCCCCTGAAGGCCCCCGGCACGCCGGTCACCGCGACCACCGACCGCTCCGACGCGCCCGCCCTCGTCGGCGCCGCCGACGGCGGCCTCGCGCCCGGCTGGAGCGTCCAGCAGACCACCGAGGTCGGCGCGGGCATCGGCCGCGGCCTGCTCGGCACGTCCTGCACCGCGCCGGACACCGACTTCTGGTTCCCCGGTGCCAGCACCTCGCCGGACCGCCAGGACTACGTCCACCTCACCAACCCCGACGCCACCGCCGCCGTCGTCGACCTGAAGCTGTACGGCAAGGACGGCCCCCTGAAGGCGGCGTCCGGCGAGGACATCCAGGTACCGCCGCACTCCAGCGTCCCGGTACTGCTCTCCACGCTCTCCGACACCCGCTCCACCAATGTGGCGCTGCACGTCACCGCCCGTGAGGGCCGGGTCGGCGCCGCCGTGCAGGCCGGCGACGAGAAGACCGGCGGCGACTGGCTGCCGGCCGCCGCCGACCCGGCCACCGGCGCCTCCGGGCTGGTGCTGCCGGGCATCCCGGCCGACGCCACCTCCGTACGGCTGGTCGCCCTCGCACCCGGCTCCGCCGACGCCGACCTGAAGGTGCAGCTCGCCACGCCCACCGGCTCGATCGTGCCGGCCGGACTGGAGACGCTGCACCTGAAGAGCGGCATGACCACCGCGGTCGACCTGAAGGACCTCACCAAGGGGGAGGCGGGCTCGCTGCTCCTCACGCCGGCCGAGGGCTCCAAGGCGCCGGTCGCCGCCGCGCTGCGGGTCACCCGCGGCAAGGGCGCGGACCAGGAGATGGCGTTCATCCCCGCGACGAAGCCGGTCGGCGACCGCGCCACCGCGGCCGACAACCGCGCCAAGGGCAGCACGCTCTCCCTCGTCGCCCCGGAGAAGGGCAAGGACGCGCGGGTGAAGGTCACCGCGTCGGCGGGCAGCGAGGGCGGCAGCCCGGTCTCCAAGACCTACACGGTCAAGGGCGGCAGCACGCTCGCCGTCGAGCCGCCCCGCCCGAACGGTCTCAAGGGCTCGTACGCGCTCACTGTGGAACCGGAGAAGGGCGGCGCGCCGGTCTACGCGGCACGCACGCTCGCGCTGCCGCACGGCGGCGTCCAGAGCTTCACCGTCCAGACCCTGCCGGACGACCGCGGCACGGTCGAGGTGCCGACGGCGGGCTGGAACATGTCGGTGCTGAACGACTGACGGTACGGAAGTACGTACTACGGGGGCCGGCGATCAACCGCCGGCCCCCGTACGCGTATCCCCCTGCTGCGCGCGCCTCTCCTACGGGCCGTCAGTCCTGCCCGTACCGGGGATCGACCGACTCCGGGGCCAGCCCCAGCAGCTCCGCGACCTGTTCGACGACGACCTCGTGTACGAGGAGCGCCCGCTCCTCGCGGTTCTTCGTACGGATCTCCACCGGGCGCCGGTAGACCACGATCCGGTCCCGGCGGCCGGCCTCCGAGGGCAGCACCCTGCCCAGCGGCACCGTGTCCTCGTCCGCCGCGAGCCCCTCGTCCCCGCCGGGCCCCAGCCGGGGCACCTCGCGCACCGAGAACTCCACCTCCGAGAGCTGCGGCCAGCGCCGCTCCAGGCGCTCCACGGAGTCGTGCACGAGGTCCACGAAGGCGTCGGCACGGCTCACCGAGAGCGGCACCTGGGGCGGCGCGATCGGGCCGCGCATCCCGCGGCCGTGGCGGTCGCGGCGGCGCGGACGCGGCTCCGTCGGGCTGGGGTTGCCCCCGGCGCCGGCCGGGGGAGGTACGGGGCTGTCCATCAATCACGAGCGTAGCCGCCGCGGGCCGGGGACGGCCGAACTCTTGCCCCGTCCGCCTCATGTCGCTCACTGATCGGTTCAAGTTCTGTTCCGTTCGTTCATCCGAGGCCAAGTGACCACCGAACGCTCGCGTAACGCACGCGAAATGACACGAATTGACTGGAGTGCGGAGGGGAATCATCGCCCCCACTCGGGCGGCAACGGGTTCTCGACGCAGGTCAGGCCGAGCGTGCGCAGGTCAGACAGGTCGGGCGAACCGGGACGACACGGCCGGGTGAGGTCGTGGAGAGTCGTCGCGGCCCGCTCAAGAGTGCGGTACCGTCCAACGTCGTGAGCCCTGTACGTCGCTGTTCGCGCACTGCGTGCGGCCGTCCCGCCGTCGCAACGCTGACGTACGTCTATGCGGATTCGACCGCTGTGCTCGGCCCGCTCGCCACCTACGCGGAACCCCACTGTTACGACCTGTGTGCCGAGCATTCCGAGCGCCTGACCGCGCCGCGCGGCTGGGAGGTCGTCCGGCTGGCCGCCGATCCCGGCGCGGTCCAGCCGAGCGGTGACGACCTCGAAGCACTCGCCAACGCGGTGCGGGAAGCGGCGCGTCCGCAGGAACGTACGGTCGGCGGTCCCGAGGCGGCAGGCCCCCGTGAGGTCGACCCCATGGAGGTCGCCCGTCGCGGTCATCTCCGTGTGCTCCGCTCCCCGGACTCCTGAGAGCACCTGTGGCCTCCTGAGCGCCTGTGTTGGGGCCGCCACAGCCCAACGGGCGCCGGTTTCCAGCCATTTCCGGGGCGCATTTCGTTCCTGTTCCTGGATGCCTTCCTTCCTGACGCGTGATCGCCTCTGATCGGCAGTCAGTTGATGACGCACTGTTCGGACAGTTCCTGACGGCCCATTGACTCCGGCTTGGCGCGGACACGACCATTCGTCCACTCCTGCGAGATCGCCTTCCGCATGCCGGAAGGAGCGGGGGAGCCGCCACGCCGCCGGGGAGGCCGCATGTCCGGAGTGTTCGTCCAGCAGCTTCAGCCGATCGCCGATTCGCTCGCCCTGTCCGCGCTCGTCGCGGCGCTGCCCCTGATCACCGTCCTGGTCCTGCTCGGCGCCGTACGGATGCGCGCCCACCACGCGGGCCTCATCGGTCTCGCCGTCGCCCTGCTCACCGCCTGCATCGGCTCCGGGATGCCCGTGACGCAGGCGCTGTCCAGCGCGGTGCAGGGCGCCGTCTTCGGGCTCTTTCCCATCATGTGGATCGTCGTCAACGCCCTTTGGGTGTACCGGATGACGGTCCGCACCCAGCACTTCGACGTCCTCCGCCGCTCCTTCTCCCGGCTCTCCGACGACCCCCGCATCCAGGCCCTGGTCATCGCCTTCTGCTTCGGCGCCCTCCTGGAGGCGCTCGCGGGCTTCGGCGCCCCGGTCGCCATCAGCGCCGTCATGCTCGTCGCCCTCGGCTTCGACCCCGTCAAGGCGGCGGTCGTCGCGCTCGTCGCCAACACCGCCCCCGTCGCGTTCGGCGCCATGGGCACCCCCGTCGTCACCCTCGCCCAGGTCACCGGCCTCCCGCTGGACTCCGTCGCCTCCGTCGTCGGCCGCCAGACCCCGCTGCTCGCCCTGATCGTCCCCCTGCTGCTCGTCGCCCTCGTGGACGGCCGCCGCGGCCTGCGTGAGACCTGGCTGCCCGCGCTCGCCTGCGGCATCGCCTTCGCCGCCACCCAGTTCGCCGCCGCCAACTACGTCTCGGCGCAGCTCGCCGACATCGGCGCGGCGCTGATCGGCGCCGCCGCGCTGGTCGCGGTGCCCGCCGCCCGGCGCCCCGCCACCACCTCCGTACGCGCCGCCGTCCTGACCGGCGCCCGCAGCGAGGACCTCGACGTGCGCGACAGCCGCCGCGAGACGGTCCGCGCGTACGCCCCGTACGGCCTGATCATCGTGATCTTCTCGCTCGCCCAGATACCGCCGTTCAAGGACTGGGCGGCGGCCGCCACCCGGTCCTTCGACTGGCCGCTGCTGGACGTCGCGGGGCCCGACGGCAAACCGGTCGGCGGCAACGTCCTGACGCTCCCGCTGGTCGCCACCGGCGGCACGCTCGTCCTCCTCGCGGGTCTGATCACCGCGGCCGTCCTGGGCGTACGGGCGCGCGACGCCGCGAAGGAGTGGCTGGCCACGGTCCACGAACTGCGCTTCGCCATCCTGACCGTGACGTCCGTCCTCGCCCTGGCCTACGTCATGAACCTCTCGGGCCAGGCCGCCACCATCGGCCACTTCGTCGCCGCGGCCGGCGCGGGGCTGGCCTTCCTCTCGCCCGTACTGGGCTGGTTCGGCGTCGCCGTCTCCGGCTCCGACACCTCGGCGAACGCCCTGTTCGGCGCCCTCCAGGTCACCGCGGCCCAGCAGTCCGGCCTGTCGCCCGAACTCCTCGCCGCGGCCAACAGCTCCGGCGGAGTCCTCGGCAAGATGATCTCCCCGCAGAACCTCACCATCGCCTGCGCCGCCGTCGGCCTCGCGGGCCGCGAGGGCGACCTGCTCCGCAAGGTGCTCCCCTGGAGCCTGCTGCTCCTCCTCGTGATGTGCCTGATCGTGCTGGCGCAGAGCACGGCGGTACTGGGCTGGATGCTGCCCTGAGAGCCCGCGTCCGGCGCCCGCGTCCCCGGCCCCGCCGATCAGCCTCCGACCGTCGGTTTCGGGCCGGAAGCCGCCGTACGGGCCGCTGTTCACCGATGGTTCACGGCGGGTCCACAGATCTTCCCGGTAGCTTGGGGTTTCCCGAAGAGAACCTCAGGAGGGTGGCTGTGGCTGATCTGTCGCAGATCGTGAAGGCGTACGACGTGCGCGGCGTGGTTCCCGACCAGTGGGACGAGACCTTGGCCGAGCTGTTCGGTGCGGCGTTCGCCCAGGTCACCGAGGCGGAAGCGATCGTCATCGGGCACGACATGCGGCCCTCCTCGCCGGGCCTGGTCCGCGCGTTCGCCCGCGGCGCCGCCGCGCGCGGGGCCGACGTCACCGAGATCGGGCTGTGCTCCACCGACGAGCTGTACTACGCGAGCGGTGCGCTGGACCTGCCGGGCGCGATGTTCACCGCCTCGCACAATCCGGCCCAGTACAACGGCATCAAGATGTGCCGGGCCGGCGCGGCGCCGGTCGGCCAGGACACCGGCCTCGCCGAGATCCGGGCGCTGGCCGAGGAGTGGCGGGAGAAGGGTGCGCCCGAGCCCGTCGCCGAGACCGGCTCCGTCACCCAGCGCGACGTGCTGGGCGACTACGCGGCACACCTGCGCTCCCTGGTCGACCTCTCCGGCATCCGCCCCCTGAAAGTCGTGGTGGACGCGGGCAACGGCATGGGCGGCCACACCGTCCCCACCGTCTTCGAGGGCCTGCCGATCGAGCTGGACCCGATGTACTTCGAGCTGGACGGCACGTTCCCGCATCACGAGGCCAACCCGCTGGACCCGAAGAACATCGTCGACCTCCAGGCCCGCGTCCGGGAGACCGGCGCCGATATCGGCCTGGCCTTCGACGGCGACGCGGACCGCTGCTTCGTCGTCGACGAGAACGGCGACCCGGTCTCCCCGTCCGCGATCACCGCGCTGGTCGCCTCCCGTGAGCTGGCCAAGGACCCCGGCTCCACGGTGATCCACAACTGCATCACCTCCTGGTCCGTCCCCGAGGTGGTCAAGGAGAGCGGCGGCAAGCCCGTCCGGACCCGCGTGGGGCACTCCTTCATCAAGGCCGAGATGGCCAGGACCGGCGCGATCTTCGGCGGCGAGCACTCCGCGCACTACTACTTCCGCGACTTCTGGAACGCCGACACCGGCATGCTCGCGGCCATGCACGTCCTGGCCGCGCTCGGCGGCCAGCAGGGCCCGCTGTCGGGCCTGGTCGCCCAGTACGACCGGTACGCGGCCTCCGGCGAGATCAACAGCACCGTCGACGACCAGGCCGGCCGGCTCGCCGCCATCAGGACGGCCTACCAGGGCCGCGCGGGCGTGGAGCTGGACGAGCTGGACGGCCTCACCGTCACCGCCGCCGACTGGTGGTTCAACGTCCGCCCCTCCAACACCGAGCCGCTGTTGCGCCTGAATGTCGAGGCGCGGGACGCGACCACGCTCGAGCGGGTACGGGACGAGGTTCTGGCCATCGTGCGCGGATAGCCGCGCACGAGCCTCCCCCGAAGGGCGGCCGGCGGCGGCTCGCAGACCGCCGCCCGGCCGCCCAAAAGCATCCCTCACCGCCACCCGGCGGTACGCTGACGAGGGGAAACACAACATCACCCTGAAGGGGTCGCCTCCATGCCGGTCGAAGCCAGCCTCCTTGAGATCCTCGCCTGCCCGGCGTGCCACGCCCCCCTGGCGGACAAGTCCTCGGACGACCCCGCCGAGCTGGTGTGCACCGGCAGCGACTGCGGTCTCGCCTACCCCGTACGCGACGGCATCCCCGTCCTCCTCGTGGACGAGGCCCGCCGACCGGCCTGAGCGCCCCGCACCAGGCCGGCCCCGCCGCTCCGCCCAGCCAAGCCCGGCGACCGGAAGGCAGCACACCATGCTCGACGAGTCACTCCTCGACGCCCCCGAGGCCCTGGCCGAGGCGGACCGGCACGGCCTGCTGCGTGCCGTGGCCGAGTCCGGTGCCCGCGTGCGCACCGCGGCCCGTAACGCCGCCGAGGCGGGCATACCGGACCTCACGCCCGACGGCCGCCCCCGCACGGTCCTCGTCGCGGGCCCCGGCCCCGCCGCTCCGTGCGTCGCCGACCTCTTCGGCGCCCTCGGCGGCGGAAGCTGCCCGGTGACGCTGCTCCGGCCCACCGGCGTGGCCCCCGTCCCGGGCGCGCTGCGCTGGGCCCTGCCGGGCTGGACGGGCTCGCTGGACCTGCTGCTCATCGCGGGCCCCGACGGCGGCGACGCGGGCCTGGCGGAGCTGGTCGAGAACGCCTACCGCCGGGGCTGCTCCATCGTGGGCGTCACCCCGGCCGGCAGCCCGCTCGCCGACGCCATCGAGCAGGCCCACGGCCTGGCCGTACCGCTCGCCACCACCTCGTACGACGGCGAGTTCGACGTCGAGGGAGCGCCGCCCGCCGCGCCCGGCACCCTCTGGTCGCTGCTCACCCCGCTGCTCGCGCTCGCCGACCGGATCGGCCTGCTCGACGCCCCGGCCGACGCGCTGGCCCGGCTCGCCGACCGGCTCGACCAGGTCGCCGAGCACTGCGGCCCGGCCATCGCCACGTACAGCAACCCGGCCAAGACCCTCGCCGCCGAGCTCGCCGACAGCCTCCCGCTGGTCTGGACCGAGGGCCTGGTCGCCGGGGCCGTCGGCCGGCACTTCGCCGCCGTACTGACCGGCCTCGCCGGCCGCCCCGCGCTCGCCGCCGAGCTCCCCGAAGCGCTCACCGCGCACGGCATGCTGCTCGCCGGTGCCCTCGCGGCCGGTGCGGATCCGGACGATTTCTTCCGCGACCGGGTCGAGCAGCCCGGGGCGCTGCACGCCCGTGCGCTGCTGCTCCGGGAGGGCTCGCCGGGGCCGCTGTCCGCCGCGCCCGCCGCCCGTGACCTGGCCCTGGAGCGGGAGACACCGGTCAGCGAGCTGGAAGCGGAGACCGACGGCAGCCCCCTGGAGAACGCCGCACAGCTCCTGGCCACCACGGATTTCGCCGCGGTTTACCTGGCGCTCGCCGGAGCCGAGGGATCATGAGGCGGGTCGGTGCGCGGCGCCCCTGCGGACCGCCGCGGCGCCGCTCCGCCGTCGCCACCCACAACCCCTACTGATCACCACAGGAGCCCGCCCGCCATGGACCGCCTCACCAACACCGTGCGCCCCTACGCCTGGGGTTCCACGACCGCGATCCCTTACCTCCTCGGCGTCGAGCCGACCGGTGAGCCGCAGGCGGAGATGTGGATGGGCGCCCACCCCGGCGCGCCGTCCCGCGTCGACCGGGGCCTCGGCCCCCAGTCCCTGGCCGAGATCATCGACGAGGACCCCGACCACGAGCTCGGCGCCGACTCGGTACGCGCCTTCGGTCCCCGGCTGCCCTTCCTGCTGAAGCTGCTCGCGGCCGGCTCCCCGCTCTCCCTCCAGGTCCACCCCGACCTCGCGCAGGCCAAGGAGGGCTTCGCCGACGAGGAGCGGCGCGGCGTGCCGCTGAGCGCCGGTCACCGCAACTACAAGGACGCCAACCACAAGCCCGAGCTGATCTGCGCGCTCACGCCGTTCGACGGCCTGTGCGGCTTCCGGCACCCCGAGGAGGCCGCCGAACTGCTCGCCGGACTCGGCGTCGACAGCCTCAAGCCGTACGTCGACATCCTGCGCGCCGGGCCCGAGGAGGACGCGCTCCGCGAGGTCCTCACCGCCGTTCTCACCGCCGACAAGCACGCCATGGCCGAGACCGTCGGCGAGGCGGCGGCGCACGCCGAACGCCTGGGCAAGGCCGGCGGCCCGCACGCCGAGTCCTACGCCGCGTACGCCTCGATCGCCCACCACTACCCGGGCGACCCCGGCGTGATCGCCGCCATGCTGCTCAACTACGTGACGCTGCAGCCCGGCGAGGCCCTCTTCCTGGGCGCCGGCATCCCGCACGCCTACCTCAACGGCCTCGGCGTCGAGCTGATGGCCAACTCCGACAACGTGCTGCGCTGCGGCCTCACTCCGAAGCACGTGGACGTCCCCGAACTGCTGCGCGTCGTCCGCTTCGAGGCGGGCGACGCGGGAGTGCTGCGCCCGGAGGCCGGCCCCTCGGGCGAGGAGGTCTACGAGACGCCCATCGATGAGTTCCGGCTCTCGCGCTACGTCCTGGCTCCCGGCTCGGCGGCGGTGCCCCTGGACGCCCGTACGCCGCAGGTCCTGCTGTGCACGGCGGGCTCGGTCGTCCTGCGGGACGCGCCCGGCGCGGCGTCCGCGGGGCGGGAACTGGCGCTCGCGCCCGGTGAGTCCGCGTTCGTCCCGGCCGGGGAGGAAATCACCGTCGACGGTGAGGGCACGCTCTTCCGTGCCACAGTGGTGGCCTGATGCAGGCGCCCGGGGCGGGCTGCAAGAATGACCTTTCCAATTGCTTAAAGGGGCGGTAAAGCCCGGTCGACGGAAGGGACATGCGGCACTCATGAGTGCATCAGGTGGCACCAAGGCCATCGTCGCGGCGCTGGGCGCCAATCTGGCCATCGCCGCAGCGAAGTTCGTGGCGTTCGCCTTCAGCGGTTCGTCCTCCATGCTGGCCGAGGGCGTGCACTCGATCGCCGACTCGGGCAATCAGGGACTGCTGCTCCTGGGCGGCAAGAAGGCCAAGCGCGAGGCGACGGCCGAACACCCCTTCGGCTACGGCCGCGAGCGGTACATCTACGGCTTCCTCGTCTCCATCGTGCTCTTCACCATCGGCGGCGTCTTCGCGCTGTACGAGGGCTGGGACAAGATCCAGCACCCGCACGAGCTGGAGCACTGGTACTGGCCCGTGGGCGTCCTCGTCTTCGCGATCGTCGCCGAGGGCTTCTCCTTCACCACGGCCATCAAGGAGTCCAACTCGCTGCGTGGCGAGCAGTCCTGGCCCCAGTTCGTCCGCCGCGCCAAGGCCCCCGAGCTGCCGGTCGTCCTCCTGGAGGACCTGGGGGCGCTGGTCGGCCTGATCCTCGCGCTGCTCGGCGTCTGCCTCACCCTCATCACCGGTGAGGCGGTCTGGGACGGCATCGGCACGATGTGCATCGGCGCGCTGCTCGTACTGATCGCCCTGGTACTGGCCGCCGAGACCAAGTCGCTCCTGCTGGGCGAGGCGGCCGGCGCCGACCAGGTCGCCAAGATCCGCACGGCCATCGTCGACGGCGACACCGTCACCCGCGTCATCCACATGCGCACCCTCCACCTCGGCCCGGAGGAGCTGCTGGTCGCCGCGAAGATCGCGGTCCAGCACGACGACACGGCCACGGAGGTCGCCGACGCGATCAACGCCGCCGAGGACCGGATCCGCGCCGCGGTCCCGATCGCCCGGGTGATCTACCTGGAGCCGGACATCTACAGCGCGGAGGCCGCGGCCTCGGGCAGCCCGGTAGCGGGCGTCTGATCTCGGGCTCTTGTGAAACGGGCGCCTGACCCCAGGCTCTCGTGAAGCGGGCCCCGCACTCAGTGGTTCTGAGTGCGGGGCCCGCTTTTGTTTGCTGCCGTTCGGCTACTGGAGCTCGGTTCTGCTGCCGTTCGCCTACTGGATCTCGGCGAGTACGCCCATGATCGCGTCGCTGTCCGGCGCCGCCTGCAGCCGCGCCCGGAAGTCCGCGTCCATCAGCTTCCGCGAGAGCAGCGCGAGGATGCGCAGATGCTCGTCGCCCGCGGCGGCCTCCGGTACGGAGATCATGAAGACCAGCTTCGCGAGCGTGCCGTCCAGCGACTCCCAGTCGATGCCCTCGGCGGATCGCGCGAAGGCGACAACCGGCGCGGTGACCGCGTCCGTCTTGGCGTGCGGGATCGCGATCTCCTCGCCGAGCCCGGTGGTGCCCTGCGCCTCCCGCGCCAGCGCCACCCGCACCAGCTCGTCCACGTCCGCGACCCGCCCGGTTCCGGCCGCCAGCGCGGCCATCTCCCGGATGACCGCCTCCTTATCGGTGGCATCGAGCCGGACCTTGACGGTGGCGGGGGTGAGGTAGCCGGAGAGGGCTTCCTGGGTCGTACTGGTCGCGGTGGCGTCGGCCGTGGTGGCGTCCGCCGTGGTGGCGTGGGCCTCGGTCGCGCCGGCCTTGCTCACGTCGGCCTTGTTCACGCCGACCGCCTCCGTACGCTGCTCCGCCTCTGCGGTCGGTTCGATCTCCGTACGGGATTCCGCTTCCGTACCGCTACGACGTTCCGCCATCGACACCAGCGTCACCGTGCACAGCGCGGTGACCACCGTGCCCGCCGCGACGGCCACGAAGAACATCGCGACGCCGCCGACCGCGCCCAGCACGGCGACGATCGGCCCGCCGTGCGGCACGTTGTCGGTCACCCCGGCCAGGCCGGCCAGCGCACCGGCCACCGCGCCGCCGATCATGTTGGACGGGATGACCCGGGCGGGCCGTCCCGCCGCGAACGGGATCGCGCCCTCCGTGATGCCGAAGCACCCCATGAACAGCGCCGCGAGCCCGGTCTCCCGCTCCTGGTCGTTGTAGAGCCGGCGGCGCAGCAGCGTCGCCAGGCCCTGGCCGAGCGGCGGCACCGGAATGGCGGCCGCGCACATGCCCATGATCTCGGGGTTCTTGGAGACCAGCCCCGCGCCGAACAGGAACGCCGTCTTGTTGACCGGCCCGCCCATGTCGAACGCGATCATCAGCCCGAGGATGATGCCGAGCAGCGCCGCGCTCGACCCCGTCAGGCCGCCCAGCCAGCTCGTCAGGTGCTCGAACACCCAGGAGATCGGCTGCCCGATGACATAGATGAAGAACAGCCCCAGCGCCGTCGTGGCCACGATCGGGATCACGATGATCGGCATGATC
Source organism: Streptomyces ochraceiscleroticus (assembly GCF_000720485.1). Taxonomy (GTDB): domain Bacteria; phylum Actinomycetota; class Actinomycetes; order Streptomycetales; family Streptomycetaceae; genus Streptomyces; species Streptomyces ochraceiscleroticus. Next base: position 59,721 of record NZ_JOAX01000036.1, read on the forward strand.
GGCTGGACGAACTTCGGTACCCGGGCCTTCTTGATCCACAGGACCAGATACCCGGCCAGGAACCCGGTGACGATCGCCCCGATGAAGCCCGCGCCCGACTTGGAGTCGTACAGCGCGCCCGTATTGGCGATCCAGCCGCCGATCATGCCCGGCACCAGCGCGGGCCGGTCCCCGATCGCGTACGCGATGTACCCGGACAGGATCGGCACCATCAGCGTGAAGCCGATCGTCCCGATGTCGTTGACGTGCTTCCAGAACGAGCCGTCGGGGATCACGAGCCCACCGTCGGCCTGCGGATGCCCGCCCAGCGCCAGCGAGACGGCGATGAGCAGCCCGCCCACCACGACGAACGGGATCATGTAGCTGACGCCGTTCATCAGCGCTTTGTACGCGACGCTGCGCTCCTTGCCGCCTGCACCGGTGCCCGCGGCCCCCGAGCCCGTACCGGCCGCACCGCTTCCGGCTCCCGCGGCGCCTTCGGGGCCCGAGCCGTACACGGGCGCGCTCCCTACCCGCTCGATCAGCTCCTCGGGGTGGTGGATGCCCTCGGCGACCCCGACCACGACCACGCGCTTGCCGACGAACCGGCTGCGGTCGACGTCCTTGTCCGCCGCGATGATGATGCCGTCGGCGTTCCTGACATCGTTGTCAGACAGTACGTTCTCGGCCCCGATCGACCCTTGCGTCTCCACCTTCATGTCGTGCCCGAGCGCCTCGGCGGCCTGCGCCAGCTTCTCGGCGGCCATGTACGTATGGGCGATACCCGTCGGGCAGGCGGTCACCGCGAGCAGCCGCAGCCCCTGCCCGCCCTTTGCGGTGCTCGTCTCGGTGGTCGTTCCGGTGCTCGTTTTGGTGCTCGCGACCCCTTCGGACGCTGCGCCCCGGGGGCCTGCGCTCTCCGGACCCGGGGGTCCGGCGCCCTCGGAGGGCACCGCTGAACTGCTGGTCACGTCTCTCTCCTCACGATGTGCCGCGCAAGAGCGTGCAAGTGTTCCCGCGCACCCCGCATCCTGCAACAAGAACCCCACCCCTCCAACCCACCCACACAGCCCCCACGCGTCACCACCACTCGGGGACACATTCCGCTGGGGACCGCATCTCCACTGGGGACCGCAACTCCCGGCTGGGGACACACTTCCCGGCTTGGGCCTCCCGGCTTGGGCCTCCCGGCCGTCGTCGCCGCACCGTTCTCCATCCGGGGCAGCCGCGCCGCTCCCGCGCACCCGGGGCGCCCGCGCCGAAGCCGTCCGCGGCCGTACTCCGCGACGTGCCGCACCGCCGTACGGGACGACGCCCCGGACCGCCGTGTGTGACGCGCCGCACCGCCCGGTACCCGCACCGCTCCCCGCCCGGGGCAGCCGCGCCGAAGCCGCCCGCAGCCGTACTCCGCGACGTGCCGCATCGCCGTCCGGGACGACGCCCCGGACCGTCGTACGTAACGCCCCGCCCCGCCATGTGTGACGCGCCGCACCGCCAGGGAGGGGCTGGGGTTCACTGGGCCGATCGGTGTAGATTCGTGCCCAGTGCCAGACGTCGCTGCTGATGGCGGTCGGGCGGCCCGTACCGCGGACCGGCCGAGGGAGAGAGGGCCTCCGACGGACTGCGTGCTGCGGCCAGGGGACAGGTATGTCCCGGTGGCGGACCCGTCCGAGCGACAGTCCGCCCCGGCGACGGTCATGTCCGGACGATCGGGTAACCGATCACAGGAACGTCCGGGGCCGGGCGTACCGCATCGCGTACACCCGCCCGTACACCCCGCCTGCCCGCGCCGCAGACTGCCGACCGCAACCACCCTCCGACCTCCGGGGAGCAGCCCGACATGACGACAGCAGCCACCGGTCAGGACTTCAAGGTCGCCGACCTGTCCCTGGCCGCCTTCGGCCGCAAGGAGATCACCCTCGCCGAGCACGAGATGCCCGGTCTGATGGCGATCCGCAAGGAGTACGCCGCCGCCCAGCCGCTGGCCGGCGCCCGCGTCACCGGCTCGCTGCACATGACCGTGCAGACCGCCGTCCTCATCGAGACCCTGGTCGCCCTCGGCGCCGAGGTCCGCTGGGCGTCCTGCAACATCTTCTCCACCCAGGACCACGCCGCCGCGGCCATCGCCGTCGGCCCGAACGGCACCCCCGACGACCCCCAGGGCGTCCCGGTCTTCGCCTGGAAGGGCGAGACGCTGGAGGAGTACTGGTGGTGCACCGAGCAGGCCCTGACCTGGCCGAACTCGCCCACCGGCGGCCCGAACATGATCCTGGACGACGGCGGTGACGCCACCCTCCTCGTCCACAAGGGCGTCGAGTACGAGAAGGCCGGCAAGGCCCCCTCCGTCGACACCGCCGAGAGCGACGAGCACCGCGCCATCCTGGAGCTGCTCAACCGCACCCTGGCCGAGTCGCCGAAGAAGTGGACCGAGCTGGCCTCGGAGATCCGCGGTGTCACCGAGGAGACCACGACGGGTGTGCACCGTCTGTACGAGATGCACCGCGACGGCACTCTCCTGTTCCCGGCGATCAACGTGAATGACGCCGTGACGAAGTCGAAGTTCGACAACAAGTACGGCTGCCGGCACTCGCTGATCGACGGCATCAACCGCGCCACC
>NZ_JOAX01000037.1 GCF_000720485.1 Streptomyces ochraceiscleroticus
GCCCACCGAGATCTACACCTCTCTATTCGTCGGCAGCGTCAGATGTGTATAAGAGACAGGGTCAGCGGCGTGTGGGGGTGACGGCGAGCCCGGTGTGGGGGTGAATGGGGGGTCGGACGGGCGCTCCGGGGCCGTCGGTCTGGAGCAGGGGGCTGCGGGTACCCGCCGTGTCCGGTCGGTGGTGGCGGGGTGGACACCAACGCGGCGGTGACCGCTGCGACCGGACGGCCGCCGGCCGGTGACGACGGAGCGACGAGAGGTTAGTGAGGATGCGCGCGTTGACCGTTCGGCCGTTGCAGCCCGGTTCGCTGGAAGTGCGGGAGGTGCCCGGGCCAGTGGCCGGGGAGGGCGAGTTGCTGGTGGACGGGCTCGCCGTCGGGGTGTGCGGGACGGACAAGGAGATCGTGGCCGGCGAGTACGGCGCGGCGCCGCCGGGGCGGGACCGGCTCGTGCTCGGGCACGAGTCGCTCGGGTGTGTGCGCGAGGCGCCGTCCGGGAGCGGGTTCCACCGCGGTGACCTGGTGGTGGGCGTGGTCCGGCGGCCCGATCCGGAGCCGTGCGGGGCGTGTGCACGGGGCGAGTTCGACATGTGCCGGAACGGCCGCTACACCGAGCGGGGCATCAAGGAGCGCGACGGCTACGCGAGCCAGACGTGGACGGTGGAGCCCGAGTACGCGGTCCGGCTCGACGCCGGGTTGCGCCGGGTGGGGGTGCTCATGGAACCCACCACCGTGGTGGCCAAGGCGTGGGAACAGGTGGAACGGGTCGGGGGCCGGGCATGGTTCGAGCCCCGGCGGGTGCTGGTGACCGGCGCGGGCCCGATCGGGCTGCTGGCCGCGCTCCTCGGAGTACAGCGGGGCCTCGACGTGCACGTACTGGACCGGGTCACCGGTGGCCCGAAGCCCGGGCTGGCGCGCGACCTGGGCGGGACGTACCACAGTGCGGACATCGACCGGGTCACGGAGGCGCTCCGGCCGGACGTCGTCATCGAGGCGACCGGGGCCGGGCGGCTGGTCTTCGACGCGATGGCCGGGACGGCGGCGTACGGGATCGTGTGCCTGACCGGCGTCTCGCCGACCGGGCGGCAGCTCACGATCGACGCGGGCACCGTCAACCGGGACCTGGTGCTGGAGAACGACGCGGTGGTGGGCTCCGTCAACGCGAATCTGCGCCACTACCGGCAGGCCGCGGAGGCGCTGGCCCGCGCCGATCGCGGCTGGCTGGAGCGCCTGATCACCCGGCGGGTACCGCTGTCCCGCGCCCCGGAGGCGTTCACCGCGCGCGACGACGACATCAAGGTCGTCATCACGATGGATGACGACAACGAGGGATGAGCACGGTGGATGAGCACGAGGGATGACGGCGATGAATGAGCACCCCCGGCGGCGCCGCCGCCATCCGGTGCGCCGGTTGCGGAACCGGCTGCGGGTGCGGCGGTTCCGGCAGCGCGGCGTCGAGCTGGAGCTGCTGCACCGCTCGATGGGGTTCGGGGCGCTCGGACTGGTCACGCTCGTGCCGCTGCTGATCGTGGTGGCGGCGGCCGTCCCGTTCCAGCACCGCGGCTTCGCCCTGTGGCTGGTCGACGGCATGGCGCTGTCGGGGCGTTCGGCGGACGCCGTGCAGAGCGTCTTCACCGCGCCGCGCCAGGCGGTCGCGACGACCAGTGCGTTCAGCCTCGTCGCGCTCGCCGTCTTCGGCCTGACCTTCGCCGGCAGCGTGCAGACCGGGTACGAGAAGACCTGGAGCCTGTCGGTCGGTCCGTGGCACCGGGCCTGGCGGCAGATCGTCTGGCTGGCCGTCCTGATGGCCTATCTCTACGCCGAGGTGCAGTCCCGCGGCTCCATGCCGGAACCGCTGCGGATCGGGCTGAACCTCCTGGCCGGCGTGCTCTTCTTCTGGTGGGGACAGCGGTTCCTGCTCGGCGAGCAGGTCGCGTGGCGGGCGCTGCTGCCGGGCGCCGTCGCGACCATGGCGGGCCTGGTGGGTCTGCGTGCCTTCTCGTACCTGGTCTTCGCGCCGCTCATCGTCACCAACGCGGTCAGTTACGGGGCCGTGGGCACCGTACTGATAGTGGAGTGCTGGCTGGTCGGGGTCGGCTTCGTGGTCTTCGGCGGCGCGCTGCTGGGGAGGCACTTCCACGACCACCCGGAGCGCCATGTGATCCATTACGTCCACCACCGCGCGCCACGGCACACACGGGACGGGGACTCGCCCCCCGACGAGCCCCCGCACATTCCGTGAGCGTCCGCGCCCGCAACCCTCAACGACCGCCCGGCGCCGCGCACCCGCGCGTCACCTGGCCGGCGCCGCCTTGATGTCCGTGATCTGACGGGTTTCCAGGGAGCTGCGGACCGCCAGCCGGGTCGTGCTCGGGTGGCTGCCCGAGTCCCAGGTGAGGGTGACGATCGTGTACGCGCTGCCGGTGCCGGAACCGTCGTAGTTCACGGACCACTTGGCGGGCACGTTCTGGGCGCGCAGGACGCCGTCGGCGTGGTTCTTCTCCTCCCAGACGGCGAGGCGCTTGCGCAGGTCCGCGCGGAGGTAGTGGTTCCGCAGCTCTCCGGCGAGCCGGCCGTCCTCGTCGTAGACGGCGTCGATGTACGCCCCGTAGAAGTCCGCGACCCGGTCCACGGTCGATTCGGGGCTGCCGTCGCGTACCGGCTGGACCGCCGCCTGCGCAGCGGGCCGGACGGGCGGCGGCGCGGTGCCGGCACCGAAGGCCGGGATGGCCGCGGAGGTGGCGAGGAGCGCGGCGACGGCCGTACCGATGACGGCGGTGCGGCGGCGCGCGGGACGGGAGCTTCGCATGGTGAGTCCTTCCCCCAGGATGAACGGTGGACCCTGAGTCCGGGGTCCACGAGATAAGACACTCATATGCCTGGGAAGGGTTGTATTCGACCCGGTGTGTCATCTCCGGTTCCCCGGGACGGCGTCTTCACCGTGCCCGGTTCGGCCGAGTTGCGGCAGCTCGCGCACGCGTCCGTATCCGTCCGTACGCGCCCGTACGTCTTCCTGGGGACCGCCGGCACCGGGCCGGGTGGCCGTCACGCCTCTCCGGCGTCCGGCTCCCCCGACGGCGCGGAATCCGAAGGCCCCGGACCGGGAACCGGCGCCGTGGTCCCCCGAGGAATCAGATACGTCGGCAGTACGACATGCCGCGCCGGATCCGTGGCCGGGTCGTCGATGAGGGTGTGGGCGAGGGTGCCTGCCGCGCGGCCGACCTCGACGGCGGGCTGGGCGATCGTGGTGAGGTCCAGCCACTCGGCGTGGTCGTGGTCGTCGAAGCCGAGGACGGAGATCCGGCCGGGTATGTCGATGCCGGAGGAGCGCAGTACCCACAGCACCTCCATGGCGATCTCGTCGGTCTCGGCGAAGACCGCGGTGGGCGGGTCGGCCAGGCAGAGCAGCCGCCCGACCGCCTCCGCGGTGTGGCGCCGGCCGCGCGAGGTGGCGACCACCAGGTCCTCGTCGTACGGGAGTTGCGCCTCGGCCAGCGCCTCGCGGTAGCCGAACAGGCGGGTGCGTGAGCTGCAGGTGAAGCCGGTGCCGGGGGACGCGCGGACGAAGGCGATCCGGCGGTGGCCGAGGCCGCACAGGTAACGGGTGCCGCTGCGGGCCGCGGCGACGTCCTCGACGTACACGCTCGCCCGGCCCGGCGCGTGCTGGCTGACGTACACCACCGGTACGCCCAGGCCGTCCAGCCGGGCGAACTCCGCTTCCGTCAGGTCGAAGGAGACGACGAGCAGCGCGTCGGCGTTGCGGCGGGCCGGGAGCCGGTCGAAGAAGGCGGCGCGCTCGGCGAGGTCGGCGACGCTGTAGACCACCAGGTCCAGGCCCGCGTCGCGCAGCACTTCACTGAGGCCGCGCAGCACCTGGCCGACGAACCACGAGCCGAGGGTGGGCGCGAGCACGGCGACCGTGCCCGTCTTGCCGGTGACCAGGCTGGATGCCTGGCGGGAGATGACGAAGGACAGCTCGCGGGCGGCCGCTTCCACCCGCTCCCTGGCCTCGTCCGAGACCGTGGACAGCCCGCGCAGGGTCCGCGAGACCGTGGAGACCGAGACCCCCGCCCGTTCGGCCACGTCGGCCATGGTGGGGTGGCGCTGCGCTGGAGGCATGTTCCGGAACGTAGCACAGGTGTAGGGGACATGGACCGGTTGGTGACAGCGTTACCACCGGGCGATATCCGGCAATTCGCGCCAACGCCGCCATTCACCCCGGTTCTTCGCGCAGGAGACGTGCAGGAGAGTCGCAGGCGACGCGCAGGAGAGCGGCCATTTCGATGCTGCGCGGTCCATTGACAGCCTCTGGGGCCACTTCTAGCGTGCAAGCGTTGTCAGGCAGCAGCGATCCCACCCCTCCATCAGGAGCGCATCGTCATGCCGTTGAGCCGCAGATCCCTTCTTCGCACCACCACCGGGGCCGCCGCCTCGCTGGCCGCCGTCACCGGCTGCGGCCGGGCCGTCGCGCGCGGCCCCGATCTCTCGAGTGCCGCCGAGATACCGCGTGGCCCGGTCACCATCCGCTGGTGGGCCGGGCGGGTGGCGGCCCGCGACGGCAGTGACCTGCGACCCGCGCTGGTCAGGGCCTTTCGCCGGAAGTACCCCAACATCGCAGTGCAGTTGATCGCCGCACCGCCGACCACGGACGTGGCCCGCGCGACCCTCACCACGCAGGTGACGAGCGGCAGCCCGTCCCCCGACGTCTACATGGGCGACATCGCCTGGCCCGCCCAGTTCGCGTACAACTCACTGGCGCTGCCGCTCGATCCGCTGCTGCCGAAGGGGTACTGGCAGCGCTATCCCGAGGAGCTGGTGCGGGCGCTGACTTACCAGGGCTCGGTCTACGCCTTCCCGCTCTATCTGGACGAGGCGTTCCTCTACTACCGGAAGGACCTGCTGCACAAACACGGGCTGCGGCCGCCCGGTTCGTGGGAGGAGCTGGCGTCCAGTGCCGCGAAGATCCAGCGGGCGGGCGACGCCGACCTCGGGTTCGTCTGGCAGGGCACGGTGTACGAGGGGCTCACCGCGAACGTCGCGGAGCTGGTCGCCGACGCGGGCGGCAGCATCCTCTCCCCCGACGCGCGCACGGTCACCTTCGACAGCCCGGCCGGCGTGCGGGCCGTCTCCTACCTCCGGGAGCTGATCGCGCGCGGCGTCTCCCCGTCCTCGGTGACGACCTTCGTGGAGCAGGACAGCCTGGACGCCTTCACCAGCGGCCGGTCGGTGTTCCTGCGCAACTGGCTGTACGCCTGGGGCGTCGCGGACAACCCGGCGTCCTCGCGCGTGGCGGGGAAGATCGGGGTGATGCGGCGGCCCGGCTTCGAGGGCGGCACGGGCGGCCGGAGCTGCCTGGGCGGCTGGTGCAACTACCTCAATCCGCACTCCCGGCACCTCGGCGCGGCCCTGGCGTTCGCCCGCTTCCTCGCCGAGGAGGAGGGGCAGTCGATCCTGGCCCGCGAGGCCGCCGTGCTGCCGCCGCTGCTGTCCCAACTGCACGGCAAGGCCGTGGCGCGGTCGTCCAACCCGGCGTTCGCGCTGGCCCGTGAGGTGCGGCTGGTCGCCCGGCCGACCCGGACTCCGGAGTATCCGATGGTCAGCAAGGCGGTGTTCACCCGCGTCAACGAGGTGCTCAGCGGCGGTACGAGCATGCCGCGCGCACTGGCCCGCGCCCGCGGCGACCTGCGCGCTGCGCTCCGAGGGGAGGCGCTGTGACGGTCTCCCCGACGGCTGTCCCGGACACCCGGTCCGCGCCCAGACCCTCCTCCCCCGCCCCTCGAAAAACCCGTCCCCCGGCCGGCATCGCGCGCCGCCGGGCCCGTACCGGCTGGCTCTACACCGCCCCCGCGCTCACCGTGATCGCGCTGGTGACGCTCTTCCCCGTGGTCTACTCCGTCGTCCTCAGCTTCAGCGACGTGCGCTTCACCTTCGGCGGCGTCCGCGTCGAGGAGTGGACGCTCGGCAACTACACGACGATGCTGGCGAGCCCGGTGTGGCTGGAGGCGCTGGCCTTCACGGTCGGGTACACGCTGGTGACGGTGGCCGTGGAGATCGCCCTCGGCATCGCGGCCGCGGTGCTGCTGGACCGGCTGGAGGCCGGGCGCGGCTGGATCCTCGCACTGCTGCTGATCCCCTGGTCGCTGATCACGGTGGTCTCGGCGCAGCTCTGGGACTTCCTGTACGACGCCACGTTCGGCGCGGTGACCTGGCTCTTCGGGCTGGTCCTGGACCAGCCGCCGGTGATCCTCGGCACGCCCGTACCCGCGATCACCGGCATGGCGGTCGCGGACATCTGGAAGACCACGCCGTTCGTCGCGGTGATCATCCTGGCGGGGCTGGTCCGCATCCCGCAGGAGCGGTACGAGGCGGCGGAGATGGACGGCGCGGGGGCCTGGGCCACCTTCTGGAACGTCGTCCTGCCCGCGCTGCGCCCCGTGGTCTCGGTGGCGGTGCTCTTCCGGGTACTCCAGGCGTTCGGGATCTTCGACCTGCCGTTCGTACTGACGCAGGGCGGCCCCGGCACGGCCACCCAGTCGCTCGCCGTGCTCGGGTACAAGACGCTGTTCCAGAACCTCGACATCGGGATGGGCGCGGCGATCGCCACCAGTACGGGCGTGCTGGTCATCGCGGGCTGCCTGCTCTTCCTGCGGATGTTCCGCAGCCAGGTCGACGAAGGGGGCGCGGCATGAGGCGCGGCCGCCGGCGTACGGGAGTGCGCCGCTATGTGAACGTGGTGAACCTGGGCGCGCTGGTGCTGGTGGCGGTGACCGCGCTGCCGCTGCTGTGGATGGCGGTCACGTCCTTCAAGACGGCGCGGGAGAACGGCACGCTGCCGCCGACGCCGGTGCCGCTCCACCCCACCCTCGCCAACTACCGGCAGGCGCTGGGCTTCGCGGGCTTCGACCGCTATCTGCTCAACAGCGCGGTGGTGGCCGTCAGCGCCACCGCGATCGTCCTGGGACTCGGGCTGTTCGCCGGGTACGCGCTGGCCCGCACGCCGATGCGCGGCCGCGGCCCCGTCATGACGGGCCTGCTGATGATCTCCGTCTTCCCGACGATCGCCGTGGTCACCCCGCTGTACCTGGTCGAACGCGAGCTGGGCCTGCTCAACAGCTACTGGGGCCTGATCATCCCGTACACCGCCTTCCACCTGCCGTTCGCCATCTGGATCCTGCGGAACTCGCTGCTGTCCATCCCGTACGAGCTGGAGGAGGCGGCGACGGTGGACGGCGCGGGGCCGACCCGGGCGCTGCTGTCGGTGATCCTGCCGCAGGCCCGGCCCGCGCTGTTCACCGCCGGGGTGTTCACCTTCACCGCGACCTGGACGGAGTTCCTGATGGCGCTCACGTTCAACAGCGAGGACGCCTACCGGACCGTGCCGGTGGGCATCGCACTCTTCAGCAGCCAGTACGAGATCCCGTACGGAACGATCTTCGCCGGGGCGATGGCGGCGACCGTGCCGATCGCCCTCCTCGTCCTCGTCTTCCGGCGCGCCGTGCTCTCCGGCCTGACCGACGGCGCGGTCAAGGGATGAGCAAGTACGCCTCCTCTTCTGTGTCCGATCCGCTTCCCGAAGGAGCATCCGTGACCGTCCCCGCCTCCCCCGACCTCTCCTCCCAGGACCCCGACTGGTGGCGGCAGGCCGTCATCTACCAGGTCTACCCGCGCAGCTTCGCCGACAGTGACGGCGACGGCATCGGTGACCTGCCCGGCATCACGAGCCGGCTGACCCATCTGGCCTCGCTCGGCGTGGACGCGCTGTGGCTGAGCCCCTTCTACCCCTCGGAACTGGCCGACGGCGGGTACGACGTGGCCGACTTCCGGGACGTCGACCCGCGGCTGGGCACGCTCGCCGACTTCGACGCGATGGTCGCCGAGGCGCACCGGCTGGGCCTGAAGGTCCTGGTGGACCTGGTGCCCAACCACACCTCCGACCAGCACGTCTGGTTCCAGGAGGCGCTGGCGTCGCCGCCCGGCTCGGCGGCCCGCGCACGGTACGTCTTCCGGGACGGGCGCGGTGCGAACGGCGAGCTGCCGCCCTCGGACTGGGTCTCCCGGTTCGGCGGCAGCGCCTGGCAGCGGGTGCCGGACGGCCAGTGGTACCTCCATCTCTTCGCGCCCGAGCAGCCGGACCTGGACTGGAGCAACGAGGAGGTGCGCGAGGACTTCCGGCGCACCCTGCGCTTCTGGTCCGACCGCGGCACGGACGGCTTCCGCATCGACGTGGCGCACGGGCTGGCCAAGGACCTCACCGAGCCGCTGCGGGACATGGGCGAGAACCAGTTCAAGGGCGACCACGACCTGCTGCCGGACGGCACCCACCCGCACTGGGACCGGGACGAGGTGCACGAGATCTACCGGGACTGGCGGATCGTCATGGACTCCTACACGCCGCCGCGGATGGCGGTCGCCGAGGCGTGGGTGAAGAACTCCCGGCGGGTCCTCTACACCCGGCCCGACGAGCTGGGGCAGGCGTTCAACTTCGAGTATCTGCAGACCGAGTGGACGGCCACCGCGCTGCGCAAGGTGATCACCGAGTCGCTGGCCACCGCGGCCGCCGCGGGTGCCTCGGCGACCTGGGTGCTCTCCAACCATGACGTGATCCGGCACGCCTCCCGGCTCGCGCTGCCGCCGGGCACCGACACCGACGCCTGGCTGCTGTCCGGCGGCACCCGGCCGGCCGAGGACCGGGCGCTGGGGCTGCGCCGGGCGCGCGCGGCGACGCTGCTGATGCTGGCACTGCCCGGCTCCTCGTACGTCTACCAGGGCGAGGAGCTGGGCCTGCCGGAGGTCGCCGACCTGCCGGCCGACGCGCTGCAGGACCCGGTGTGGGAGCAGACGGGCCACACCCGCAAGGGGCGGGACGGCTGCCGGGTGCCGCTGCCGTGGACCGAGGACGGCCCCTCGTACGGCTTCGGACCGGGCGGGGCCTGGCTGCCGCAGCCGGCCTCCTTCGGGAAGCTGTCGGTCGCGTCGCAGGACGGCGAGAAGGACTCGACGCTGGAGCTGTACCGGTCGGCGCTGCGGCTCCGGCGGGAGCTGCAGGGCGACGAGTCGCTGGAGTGGCTCTCGGCGCCGGACGAGGCGGCGGAGGACGGCGCCGCGGGGATCATCCACTTCGGCCGCTCGACCGGCTGGCGCTGCCTGGCGAACCTGTCGGGGCGGGCGGTACCGCTGCCGGCCGGTGAACTGCTGTTGAGCAGTGCGCCGTTGACCGGCGGGCTGCTGCCGCCGGACACCACGGCCTGGCTGCGGCAGACGGACTGACACCGGATCGGTGGCGGGCCGGGGCAGCGCGCCGGAGCGGCCCCGGCCCACCGCGCACCGTGAGGGGCACAGCGGCAAACTGGAGCGCAATGGTGGGCTGTTAGCCTGACGCAGTGGATCACGCCTGGTACGCCTTCGACGCTGGATCCTGTCATCCGGATGTGAACGACAGCGGTCGCACCCGCGCCACGTGATGCCGCTCCCTCATTCCGCCCCCCTCATCACGCCGGAGAGACCGTGACCATCCCGATCCCCGAACACCTCCGCGCCCGGTTCGAGTTGAAGGCGCATGTGGGCCGGCCCCTGAGCGACGAGGATCCGGGCGGACTGCTTCGGCTGCACGGTCCGGAGGCCGCGGACCCGACGGCGCTGTATGCGCGGCTCCGCGCCACGTACGGTCAGGTCGCCCCGGTACTGCTGCCGGGGGATCTGCCGGTCTGGCTGGTGCTGGGGTACCAGGCCAACCTCGACGTCGCTCGTGCGCCGTACCCCTACAGCCGTGACTCCCGGCTGTGGAACCTCGCCGACCGCGTTCCCGCTGCCTGGCCTCTGGGCCCCACCGTGGACTGGGAACCGACATGCGTGTTCACCGACGGCCGGGCGCACGCGCGGACGCGGGCAGCCGTCACCGACAGCCTGGAAGACCTCGACCGGCACGGGATACGCCGCTATGTGAGCCGCTACACCAAGATGCTGGTCAACGAATTCATCCACACCGGCGAGGCCGATCTGGTCGGCCAGTACGCCGAGCGGCTGCCGATGTTCGTGATGACACGGCTCCTGGGCATGGACGAGGCGGACGGACCGCGACTGGCGGACGCCGCCCGCGACCTGATGACCGGCAGCGACACGGCCGCCGCCAGCAACAACGTGATCAAGACCGCCCTGGTCAGACTGGTGAACGCCAAGAAGGCCCGGCCGGGCAACGACCTGGCGAGCTGGCTGGGCACGCACGAGTCCGGCCTCTCCGACGACGAGGTTCTCGGACACCTGCGACTGATGCTGATCGCCGCGTACGAGACCACGGCGAATCTCATCGCGAACACCCTGCACATGATCCTGACCGACCGGCGTTTCCGCGCGAGCCTGTCGGGTGGCCACATGACGCTGAGCGATGCGCTGGAGGGCATGCTCTGGGACGAGCTGCCCATCTCCGTGGTCCCCGGCCGCTGGGCGAACGCGGACACCACTCTCGACGGCTGGCGGATCGAGGCCGGCGACATGCTGCTCCTCGGCCCCGGCGCCGCGAACACCGACCCGGAGATCCGGCCCGACCTTTCCGAGCCCGTGCACGGCAACCGGTCGCATCTCGCCTTCAGCGCGGGGCCGCACCGGTGCCCCGGTGAGGACATCGGCCGGGCCATCGCCGACACCGGCATCGACACCCTGCTCACGCTGCTGCCCGACATGCGGCTCGCCGTTTCCCAGGACGAGGTGCGCTGGGACTACGTGCTGCTCTCCAAGCGCCTGTCCAAGCTGCCCGTACGGTTCCAGCCGCGCCCCCCGCTGGCCCTGCGCTCCGGGTCGCTCCCCGCTCGCGACCTTCCCGCGGCCACGGGCTGCCCGTTCACGGGCGCCGCGGCCAACACCGCGCCGTAGACGGCCGGTTCGGCCGCGTACCGCATTCCACATACAGCCACTATTCGCCAACATATCGTCATAGTCCCCGCGGTGCGCGGCAGTCGGCCGCCACCGGGGACCGTTCGCTATGGGTGGAAAACCGCCGGTCAACGACCAGTTGAGGGATCTGGGCGGTCTTCCCGGGCACAGCCGCACACACACGTGATGTTGGCCCTATTCACCTTTTTCAAGCCATGCCTACCATTCCGCTTGTTGATCACACTGAGTGCACGCTATGTAGCGCGCACACCAGGAAGGCGGCCGGAGTGAGTATCGCGCTCGTAGTCCCACCGACCTATGCCCCCATCCCACCGGCCATTCATCCGCGCCATGCCGACATCGATGCGCAGACCACCGCGTGGGCGCACGCGTTCGGCATCGGGTCCGCGGGCCTGCGCGAGCGGCTGGTGACGCAGCAGATCGGCACGTTCGCCGCGCGCATCCTGCCTTCGGGCCGGAGAGAAGTCGTCCAGGTCCTGGGGGACTTCGTCCTGTGGCTGTTCGGAGTGGACGACGGGCTGTGCGAAGAGGGGGCGCTGGGCCGGACTCCGGGCGCACTCAACGCCTCCCTTCAGCGACTTCTGTGGGTCGCCGAGCATCCCGAGGCGGACATCCTCGCCGGCGATCCCCTCGCGCGCGGACTGCGGGACCTGCGGGCCAGGGTGGCGGAGTACGGCACTGCCGGGCAGACGAAGGCGTGGATCGACGCACTGCGGGAGTACTTCCTGTCCGTGGTCTGGGAGGCTTCCCACCGCACTGCGGACAGCGTGCCCGAGCTCGACGACTACACGCTCATGCGCCTCTACGACGGCGCGACCACCGTCGTACTGCCGATGCTGGAGATGGCCCACGGCTATGAACTCCGGCCCGAGGAGCGGGCGCTGCCGGGCATACGGGCCGCGGCCCAGGCGGCGTCCTTCGTGATCTGCTGGGACAACGACCTCTTCTCGTACCACAAGGAAGTCAAGGAGCGTGGCCGGACGGGCGGCTACTACCTCAACGTCATCCGTGTACTGGAACACCACCGGGGTCTGTCCAGCCACCAGGCCCTGGCCGAGGCCGTCAGCCAGCGGGACCGCGTGATGGTCCTCTTCCAGCGCCTGTGCAGGGCTCTCGGGGAGCAGGGGAGCCCGCAGTTGCGGCAGTACCTCGACGATCTGGGCCACTTCGTACGTGGCTCCATGGACTGGGGCATCTCCTCCGTGCGCTACACCACGCCCGATGATCCGGCGGCGCTGCCCGCGCGGTTCAGCTCGACGCCCACCAGCACGGGGCCGGTGGACATCCCCTCCATCACCTGGTGGTGGGACGTGCTGGACCGGCTCGACGGCACCGCGGCGCACCGGCTGCCCCAGCCCGCCACTCCCCCACTGGTCGGCGCGCGCGTCGGCGCGATGAATGGATTCTCCTGGTGATTGTCGACACGCAGAACATCCCCCGTGCGCCGGGCCGGATGCCGCTCCTCGGGCACGCCCTGAAGATGGCACGCCGGCCGCTGCACTTCCTGCAGTCCCTGCCCCGGACCGGGCCGCTGGTACGGGTGGACCTGGGCACGATGCCCGTCTACGTCCCCACCGACGCCCGCCTGATCCGCGACGTGCTGACCACGCACGCCACCAAGTTCGTCAAGGGACGGCTGTACACCCGCGTCGAGCCGCTGGTGGGCAAGGGCCTTGCGACCTCCAGCGGTCAGGTGCACCGCCGCAACCGGCGCCTGATGCAGCCGATGTTCCACAAGGAGCGCATCGCCGCTTACGCGGCCACGATGAGCGAGCGCGCAAAGGACCTAGTCGACTCCTGGGTGCCGGGGCAGCAACTGGCCCTGGAACAGGTCATGGGCGAATACACCATCCGTACGCTCGCGGAGGTGATGTTCTCCGCCGACCTCGGACAGCCGGCGGTGGAATCGGTCCGCCGGAACCTGCCGGTCATCCTCAAGTACATGCTGCTGCGGGCGGCGTTCCCCGCGTTCCTGGACGGGCTGCCGATCCCCGCCAACCGGAAGTTCGACGCCGCGGCGCGGGACATGCGCGCGGTGATCGACCAGGTGGTCGCGGACACCCGGCGCTCGGCGGATACCGAGCGGCACGATCTGGTGACGCTGCTGCTGGAGGCGCGGGACGCGGACACCGACGAGGCGCTGACGGACGAGGAGGTCAGGGACGAGCTGGTGACCATCCTGTTCGCCGGCACCGAGACCACCGCCTCGACGCTGGGCTGGTTCTTCCACGAGGTGGGGCAGCACCCGGAGGTCGAGCGACAACTGCTGGAGGAGATCGACGAGGTGGTGGGCGGCGGCCCGGTGACCATCGAGCACGTCCCCCGGCTCGTCACCGTCAAGCGGGTCCTGGACGAGGTGATCCGCCTCTACGGCGTCACCATGCTGATGCGGCGGACGACCGAGCCGGTGGAACTGACGGACACCCGGCCCGACGGCGAGCAGGTCACCTATCGGATCCCCGCCGACACCGAAGTCGCCTTCAGCCCCTATGCCGTGCACCGGCACCCGGAGCTGTACAAGAACCCCGACGACTTCGACCCCGACCGATGGCTGCGCGACGACATCCCGCGCACGGCCTTCTTCCCCTTCGGCGCGGGCAACCGGATGTGCATCGGTGACGCCTTCAGCTGGACGGAGGCGACCATCGCCGTCGCGACCATCCTTCAGCGGTACACCCTCGCCCCGGTCCCCGGGCACACCCCGCGCAAGGCCACCTCGGCCATGGTCCACCCCGACCACGTCCCCATGACGGTGGTGCCGCGGACCGGCTGAGCACCGGTGTCCGCGCCGCGGTTCGCGGCGCGGACACCGTTACTGGCAAGGACACCGCTACCGGCTTACGACGCCTCCGTCGTGAGCGCGAGATTGTGCAGGTAGTGCATCAGTGCCATCAGGACGTCGCGGCTGGACGTGCGCAGTCGCGCGTCGCAGTCCACGATCGGGACCTCCGGGGGCAGGTCGAGGGCTTCGCGGAGCTCCTCGACGTCGTGCTTCGGCGCCTCCGGGAAGGAGTTGATCGCGACGACGAAGGGCACGCCGCGCTCCTCCAGGCGCCCGATGACGTCGAAGCTGACCTCCAGGCGGCGGGTGTCGACCAGGACGACCGCGCCCAGCGCGCCGTCGAACAGGCCGTTCCACAGGAACCAGAAGCGCTGCTGGCCGGGCGTGCCGAAGAGGTAGAGCACCAGCTCCTCGTTGAGGCTGATGCGCCCGAAGTCCATCGCGACGGTCGTGGAGGTCTTGCGCTCGACGCCCAGGGTGTCGTCGACGCCGACGCCGGCCTGAGTCATCGTCTCCTCGGTGGTCAGCGGGCGGATCTCGCTGACCGCGCCCACCAGGGTCGTCTTGCCGACCCCGAAACCGCCCACGATCACCACCTTGACCGCGGCGGTGGCCGAGTCGGGCAGTGTGTCCTCGCTCCGCGGGCCGGCGACCGGTTCGGCGACGAGCGCCTGTCCGGCCACGGGCTGCGCGGCGAGCCCCTGCCCGGCGGTCGAGTCAGAGCTGTTGAAGTCCATGGATCACCGCCTCGATAAGGGAACGGTCCGGAAGTTCTGCGGGCGGTACGGGCGCGCGCGCCACGACCCGCCCGTCGGCCAGCAGGTCACCCAGGAGCACGGTGACCACGCTGACCGGTAGCTTCAGGTAGGCGGAGAGCTCCGCCACCGACAGCGGGGAGTGGCACAGCCGCATGATCGCGGCGTGCTCGGGCTGGATGCCCGGTCGCGGGGCGGCCTTGGCCACGATCAGCGTGACCAGGTCGAGGGAGAAGGTCTGTGCGGCGGCGCCGGAGCGTCCGCCGGTGATCACGTAGAGCCGTTCGGGGCTCTCGTCCTCCCAATCCTGGCCCGCTCCGCTCACGCGGCCGATCCCTCGCCGCGCGGCGGGCTGCTGAGGTGCTCGCCGATCCGGGCCACCAGGTCGCGCATCTTCATCCCGATCAGCCCGGCGTCCACGCCCTCGTCGGCCAGCACCGCGAGATAGGCGCCCGCGCCCGCCGCCATCAAGTAGAAGAAGCCGCCGTCCAGTTCGATGACGACCATGCGCATCTTGCCGTCGCTGTGCGGGAATTCGGAGGACACCGCGCCGGCCAGGGACTGCAGCCCCGCGCAGGCGGCGGCCAGCCGGTCGGCGGTGTCGGTGTCCGTGCCGTACTGGGCCATCCGCAGGCCGTCCGAGGACAGCACGACGACGTTGCGGGTCTGCGGGACGCTCTCCGCCAGGTCCTTGAGCATCCAGTCCATGTTGGCCCGGTGCTGAATCATGGCAACTCACTCTTTTCCGACGACTCGTCACTCTTCGGCCCGGCGGCCCCGCCCGGCTCTCCGGAGAGGCCGCTCTGGAAGGCGGCCAGCCACATGCCGGGCTGCACCTCGGGAGCTGCCTCCGGCGCGGAGGGCCGGTGGTCTGCGGTGTCGGGGGCGGTGGGCGCCTGGGGCGCGGGCTGGGCCGGCGCGGTGGCGCGGGACTTGCGGCGCCGCTGGGGCAGCCCGTTCGCGGTCCGCCCGGTCACCACCGGCACGTCCTCCTGCGTGTCCTCGGGCCGGGGCAGCGCCGCGGGCGCCGCGGGCGCCGCGGGCGTCGAAGGCACGGGGCCGGTGGCCGGCCGCCGGTCCGCCGTGGGCTCGGTGCGCTCGCTCAGCGGGCCGGAGGAGGCGCCGATGCCGTGCGCCCGGCCGGTGGCGGGAGCGGTGGTGATCAGGTCCTGCGGCACGATGAGGACGGCGCGCACGCCGCCGTACGCCGAGGTGCGCAGCGACACCTGGAAGTTGTACGCCTGGGCCAGCCGGCCGACGACCGCGAGGCCGAGCCGCGGGGTCTCCCCCAGGTCGTTGACGTCGATGCCCTCCTGGGCCTGCTGGAGCATCCGCTCGGCCCGCTTGCGGGCCTCCTCGCTCATACTGACGCCGCCGTCCTCGATCTCGACGGCGATGCCGGACTGCACCTCGACCGCGGTGAGGTGCACGCGGGTCTGCGGCGGGGAGTAGCGGGTGGCGTTGTCCAGCAGCTCGGCGAGCGCGTGGATGAGCGGTTCGACGGCCGTGCCGACGACCGCGACCTCCGAGACGGAGTGCAGCTCGACGCGCTGGTAGTCGATGATCCGCGACATCGCGCCGCGCAACACGCTGAACAGCGGGACGGCGCGGCTCCACTGGCGGCCGGGGCGGGCGCCGCCCAGTACGGCGATGGAGTCGGCGAGGCGGCCGATCAGCGCGGTGCCGTGGTCCAGCCGGAGCAGGTCGCCGAAGACCTCGTGGTTCTGGCCGTGCCGGTCCTCCATGCCGCGCAGTTCCTGCGCCTGCTGGTGGACGATGGCCTGGACTCGGCGGGCGATGTTCACGAACGCGCGCTGGGCGGACTCGCGCAGGTCCTCCTCGGCGACGACCGCCTCCAGGACGGAGCGCAGCACCGCCTGGTGGGCCGCGGCGAACTCGGGGGTCAGACCGGACTCGCGGGCCTCCTGGGCCAGCCGGTCCGTCATCGAGGCGAGCACGTCCTCGGGGAACTCGTCCTGCCCGAGCCGGGTGACGACCTCGGGCAGCAGCCCTTCGGCGAGCCGTACGGTCGCGGCCTCCTGGCGGGCCAGCACCGCGGCCTGCGCGTCGGAGCTGCGGCGCAGCGCCGTCAGCGCGCGGCCGCGGCGGGCGACCTCGGCGGAGAGCAGCGCCACCGCGACGGTGGCGGCACCCCCCGTCCACAGGACCGGCGTCAGCGCGGCGGAGGGGACCAGGACGGCGGCGACGACGGCGGCGGTCACGGTGAGTGCCGCCGGCAGTATCCACCCGAGCGCCGAAGCGGGTCGCAGCCCTCCGGGCGACGATCCTTCTCGAACCATCAGCACCCTCAACCAATCGAAAGATACGGGGAAGTCCACGGGCGCAGCGGTGAGGGCAGCGCTGACACACAGATCACCATGAGTAACTGCCAGTACGCTGAGCCGCCTTCAGCATAACCGGACTTGATCACTCCTTGACGCCGGGTCATGTCGCCGCAGGTGAAGGGCTTTAGACCCGCTCAACGGACACCAATGTCCGCCTGACGCACATCTCGTAGGGGCCGTGACGTCACCTTCCGGACGACGTCCGCGCACACCAGCACGACGTGCGGCCAAGGGAGTTGACCGCACGGCGTACTCGGCAGTGCGTCGACTACAGGCGCACCGTCCGGCGCGGCTGCGTCCTGGCGTCCGCCAGGAGGCCGTGCATGGTGGCGAACTCCTCCACGCACTTGCCGGTGCCCGCCACGACGCAGTGCAGCGGGTCCTCGGCGACCACGACGGGCACGCCGGTCTCCTCGCTCAGCAGCCGGTCCAGGCCGCGCAGCAGCGCCCCGCCGCCGGTGAGCGCGATGCCGTGCTCGATGATGTCGCCGGACAGCTCGGGCGGGCACGCGTCCAGGGTGCGCCGGACGGCCTGGACGATCGCGTCGACGGGCTCGGCGAGCGCCTGCCGGATCTCCTCGGCGGTGATCTCCTGGGTCCGCGGCAGGCCGTTGACCTGGTCCCGGCCGCGGATGGTGCAGGCGTCACGGCGTACGGGCACGGGGCGCTCCGCCTCCTCGTCCGCGCCGTCGGCGGGCGGCTCCGGTACGCCGTCCTCCTCGGGCGTCCACAGCGCCGAGCCGATCGCGATCTTGATGTCCTCGGCGGTGCGCTCCCCGATGGCCAGCGCGTGCTTCTTCTTGACGTACGCGGTGATCGCCGCGTCCATCGCGTCGCCCGCGACCCGCACGGACTGGGCGGTGACGAGGCCGCCCATCGAGACCACCGCGACCTCGGTCGTGCCGCCGCCGATGTCCACCACCATGCAGCCCACCGGCTCGGCGACCGGCAGCCCCGCCCCGATCGCGGCCGCCATCGGCTCCTCGATGAGCTGCACTTCGCGGGCGCCCGCGCGCTTGGCGGAGTCGATGACCGCGCGCCGCTCGACGCCGGTGATGCCCGACGGTACGCAGACCACCACCCGCGGCCGGGACAGCCGGCGGCCCGGCAGTGCCTTCTTCATCAGCCCCCGCAGCATCCGCTCGGCGGCGTCGAAGTCGGCGATCACGCCTTCCTGGAGCGGCCGCATCGCGGTGATGCCGGAGGGGGTGCGGCCGATGGTGCGCTTGGCCTCCGTGCCGACCGCGACGACGTCGCCCGCCGCGCTCACGGCGACCACGGACGGCTCGTTGAGCACCACGCCCTTGCCGCGGGCGTAGACCAGGGTGTTGGCCGTCCCCAGGTCGATGCCTATGTCGTACGTACCGCCGGAGGAAGTGCTGGACGCCATGAGGAGTTCGCTCGCTCGCTTTCGGCTCGGACTGCGGACACGCCCGCGGCGCGGCGCGGAATCCCCGACATCGCGCCCCAGACGGCAGCAATGACGTCAATAACGGGCAATTACCTACCCTACCGGCGTCGCACCATTGCATGCCGCCCGGCCCGGGGTTGGGCGGATCAGCCCTCAGTGACCGGTCCGGTTCAGCGCCTGCGCGAGGTCGTCCAGCGCGTCCACCAGCAGACCCGCCGCGCGCAGCGCCACGCCCCGCCCCTCCGTCTCCGCGTCCCAGACCGCCAGCCACCTGTGCGGCCCGGACCAGTCCAGGTCGCCGCCCTCCCTGACGGCCCGGGCCGCGCGCTCCACAGCGGGCCCGAGCTCGGCGGCGAACGCGTCGGCGCCCGGCGACGGTTCCGCGTCCGGCCCCGGCAGATGAGCCTCCATCAGCATCGTGACACGGCCCATGGCGTTGAGGGCCGCCTCCGCCGCCTGCGTGGCGCCCTGCGAGAGCCCGCGGTGCCGCACCGGCTCCTGCCCGGCGCGCTCCCCGCTCTTCACCCACGCGACGCGCGCCGCACGCAGGTCGAGCAGCGCCTCGCGGACCCGGCGCGGCCGGCGCTCGGCGGGTCGGGCGTAGATCTCCAGTACGGCGACGGCGTACCGGCCGCCCGCCTCCAGCCACTCCGCCAGCCGCTCGCGCAGCCGGGACGTCTCCCAGGCCGGGAAGAGCGCGTACGAGAGGGTCGCCAGCAGACCGCCGAGCAGGGTGAGGACCACCCGCTCCTGCACGGTCTGCTCCCAGCCGGCGCCCGCGATGCCGAGCAGGAATACGACGTACGCGGCGACGCAGGCCGAGGTGACCGCGACGCCGGTGCGCAGCAGCAGGTACATCAGAAAGGCGCACACGATGGCCAGCCCCGCGTCGACGTACTGCCCGGGGTGGAACAGGGCGATCACCCCGCCGCCGACGGCGACGCCGAAGAGGGTGCCGATGAAGCGGGCGATGCCGCGCTGGTAGGTCTGCGCGAAGTCGGGGCGCATGATCATCACGGAGGCGAGCGGCGCCCAGTAACCGTGCCCGAAGGGCAGCGCGGTGCCGATGAGGTAGCCGGCCGCGGCCACCACGGCCACCCGCAGCGCGTGCCGCAGGACGAACGAGGACCAGCGCAGCTCCCGGCGGACGGCCCGCAGCACGACCGGGACCTGGCGGTGGACGGCGGGGCGCAGCAGGTGCGGCCGGTCGCCGTCGGAGACGGGCCCCGCGGGCTCGACCGGCTCCTCGGCGGCCTCCACGGCGTCGGCCAGCAGGCTCAGCAGCCGGGCCGCCGAACGGCGCGCCGGGCCGGTCAGCATGTCCCCGGACTCCGGTACCTCCAGGGTGTCCATGGCGTCGGCGGGCAGCCGGACCGGCCGGGCGCGGCGGATGGCGGCGGCCACCGCGTCCAGCACGGTCGCGGCGGCGCTGAGCAGTTCGCGGGCGCGGTCCCGCTCGGGGCCCTCCAGCGGGGCGCCGACGACGGGGTCGGCGAGCGAGGCGAGCGCGGGGCGGACCTGTTCGGCGAGGGTGCGGGGGCCGTGCAACTGGGCGGGGCGGCGCTTGGCCTGGCGGGGCGTCACCCGGGAGGCGAGCCGGGCGTCCATCAGGGGCTGCGGATCGAAGGGCGCGACCGGATCGTGGCGCAGCCGGCGCGCGTAGTCGGCCTCGGCGGCGAGCGCGTCGGCCAGCGCGTCCCGCTGCCGCCCCCAGCGGCGGATGGGGAAGAGCAGGATGAGCGCGGCCTGTACGCAGCCGCCGGCCGCGATCAGCGCGGCGTGCTCCAGCGCGCCCAGTACGGAGGTCGGCAGGGTGACGGTCACCAGCATCACCGCGACCGTCTGCGTGCCGATCAGCCCGGAGACCGGCCCGACGGCCCAGCACAGCCCCGCGAGCAGGGTCCAGGCGCCGAGCAGCAGCACGAACAGCACGGTGTGCGACGCCGCGAGATAGCCGAGGAAGGTGGAGACCGACAGGCCGCCCGCGACGGCCAGCGCCAGCAGCGGGCGCGGCCGCCAGCTTCGCTGGAAGGTGGCGATGGCGGCGGAGAAGGCACCGAAGGCGGCGGAGACCGCGAGCACCGGGGAGCCCAGCCACAGACAGCCCCCGACGACGATGGCGACGCCCGCGGCGCCGCGGACCGCGATGAGCGGCGTCAGCTTGGCCCGTTCGACGCTCAGCCCGGAGCGGGCGGTCTGCTTCAGCGCGCTCGTCCAGGTCATAACGAGAGAATACGTGCCGTATGCGTGGAAAACGGTCGGCCGACCAGGCGCGGCACCTCCGTACCGGCCGCCCCTCGGACGGCGGCCGGCACGGAGAACGGGGCGGCCGTCAGCTGCCCGGGCTGCAGTCGATCTCGATGAGCTTGATCGGCTTGCTCGCGTCCAGGCCGACGTACGCGGTGAAGTGCTGGTCCGGGCCCCGGTTCCACTTCGTGGTCACCGTCGCCCAGCCCACGCCCGCGGACTGCGCGGTGGTCACCCGCCCGATGGCGATGTCGCGCGGATTGTTCTGCGCGCAGAGCAGGACGTCGTACTTCTTGTTCTTCTCGGCGCGCTTCTTCAGCTCGTCGCCGACCATGTGGACCCGCTCCCACTGGCGGGGCCCGTGGTTGCCGTAGAAACCCTGCAGGAAGTGGTGGACCTGCTCGGCGTTGTAACGGGCCGGGGCCTTCTCCTCGGAGGCCGCGGGCGCGGCGGGCGCGGACGCCGCGAGGGTCAGGCCGCCGCCGAGCAGGGCGGCACAGAGAGCGGAGACGGTGACAGCTCGCGAAGCCTTACGGATCATCGAATGTCCTCTTCTTCCGGAATTCATCCGCATTATGCGGACCTCACCCGAGCAGACACGCCACCCCGCACAAGGGTTGCGCGCCCCGCCGGGCAAGCACCCGCCCGGCCCAACGGCACCCGGGCAGAGGATCAGAAGAGCCGGACCCCCGCCTCCTTCACGACACCACGTCCTTCGTGCGGAAGCCGCGAAAGGCCAGGGCGAAGAGGATCAGCGCGTAGGAGACGGAGACGGCGGAGCCCTGGGCCATGGCGGTCCGGTCCAGTGTCGGCTGGAGCGCGTCCACCCAGGCGAACTGCCAGTGGGCGGGCAGCGCGTCGCGCCAGTTGCCGAGCGCGGTGACCTGGTCCAGGACGTTGCCGACGATGGTGAGGCCGACCGCGCCGCCGACCGCGCCCAGCGGCGCGTCCGTCACCGTCGACAGCCAGAACGCCAGCGCCGCGGTCACGAGCTGCGAGACGAAGAGGTACGCGACGACCAGCGCCAGCCGCGGCACCGCGTCCCCGGCCGGCAGCACCCCGCCGCCCGGCAGCCGCAGCGCGTCCCAGCCGTAGGCGTATGTGCCCACGGCCAGCGCCACCAGCGGCAACAGCACCATCGCCGCCGCGCTGAACACCAGTGCCACGGTCAGCTTGCTCAGCAGCAGCCGGGTCCGCGGCACGGGCGCGGCCAGCAGGTACCGCAGCGAGGACCAGCTCGCCTCCGAGGCAACCGTGTCGCCGCAGAACAGCGCGACCGGCACCACCAGCAGGAAGCCCGCCGAGACGAACAGCGCGGTGGCCGCGAAGTTCGCGCCGGAGGCGGTCGCGGTGTCCATCAGGGTGATCCGGTTGTTCCGCCCGGCCGGGTCGCCGCCGAGCGCGAAGGCCGCGACCAGCACGAACGGCAGCGCGGCCAGCACCACGCCGACCACCAGCGTGCGGCGCCGCTTGAGCTGCCGCAGCGCTTCGACGCGCAGCGGCAGGGTGTGTCCCGCGCGGTAGCCGGCCGCGGGCCCGGCCGGGCGTGCTGCGGTACTCATCGGTCCCCTCCGATCAGGGTGAGGAAGGCGTCCTCCAGGCGGCGGTGCGGTCCGACGCGGTCCACCGGTACGTCGAGGCGGAGGAGTTCGGTGAGCAGTTTCGGCGTGCCGGCCGTGCCGTCGAGACGAACGAGCAGCCCGTCGTCGGCGGGGACGGCCGAGGCGACGAACGGCAGCGCGGCCACCTTCTCCACCACCCCGTCCGGCACCGGCGCTGCCGTGCCGACCAGCAGCGTGTCGCCCGTCCCGACGATCTCGGCGACCGGCCCCGCCTGCACCAGGCGGCCGCGGTCCATGACGACCAGATGCGTACAGGTCTGCTCGACCTCCGCCAGCAGGTGGCTGGAGACGATGACGGTCCGCCCCTCGGCCGCGTAACGGGTCATCACGTCCCGCATCTCGCGGATCTGCGGCGGGTCCAGTCCGTTGGTCGGCTCGTCCAGGATGAGCAGGTCCGGCAGGCCGAGCATGGCCTGCGCGATGGCCAGCCGCTGCCGCATGCCCTGGGAGTACGTACGGACGGCGCGCTGCAGCGCCTCCCCCAGACCCGCGATCTCCAGCGCCTCGTCGATGTGCGCGTCCTCGGCCGGGCGGCCGGTGGCCCGCCAGTACAGGTCCAGGTTCTCCCGGCCCGTCAGATGCGGCAGGAAGCCCGCGCCCTCGACGAACGCGCCGACGCGCGAGAGCACCGGCGCGCCGGGCCGCACCGCGTGCCCGAAGACCCTGATCTCGCCGTCGTCCGGCGTGATCAGGCCCATCAGCATCCGCAGCGTGGTCGTCTTGCCCGCGCCGTTGGGTCCGAGCAGCCCGAGCACCTGCCCGCGGTCGACGCCGAAGGTCAGGTCCTGGACGGCGTACCGGTCGACGGCGCCCTGGTACTTCTTCGTCAGGCCGGTGATCCGCAGCGGCACGTCGGCCAGGTCCGGATCGGGCGCGGGCGGCGTGGTGCGGCGCCGCCCGGTGAGCAGCAGCGCGGCGGCGATCAGTACGGCCGCGAGCGGCAGGCCCCAGACCCACCACGGCAGCGGGGTGGCGGCGGTGTGCACGCCGGGCGCGGTCGGCACGCTCAGCGCGTGCTTCCCGGCGAGCGCGACCTTGTACACCGCGGGCTCGGCCGGTGAGGCGTACGCCATGTCGGTGGCGGCCACCACCAGCCGCATCCGGTGCCCGGCGGCGAATTCGTGGTCGATGGCCGGGAGCCGGACGGAGACCGTACGGCCGTCCTTCGCGTCCGTGACCCGCAGTGGCGTCACGAGTTGATGCGGCAGCAACTGGCTGCGTCCGTCCGGCCCGACGTCGTAGACCTTGGCGAACAGCACGGCCTCGTCATGGTCGCTCGTCACCCGCAGCTTCGCCGTCGGCGAGCCGGTGACCTGCACGGGGCTCGTCAGCGCGCGGGACTCGAAGCGGGCGTACTGGCCGGGGAAGTCCAGCGACGGGCCGTTGCCCAGCGCGCTCAGGCCGCCGAGTGCGGAGCCGATGCCGGGGACGGAGGAGATCGCGGGCGGGTCGCCGCCCGCGGGGTTGGCGAGGGTCTGCTCGCGGCCGGCGAGCGGCACGGACCGCGGGTCGCCGCGCAGGCCCGGGTAGCTGTCGCCGCTCGCGCCGCGCAGTCGCGAGGCGCCGTCGCGGGCGTCCAGGCCCCCGGTACGGCTGATCCGGAACGCCGGCCCGGTGTCGGTGCCGCGCTCGCCCTTCAGATAGCGGGCGAACCACGCCTCCGTACGGGCGAGGACGCGGGCCTCCTCACGGGCGCCGCCGTCGTGGCCGCCCTCGATCCAGTCCACCTTGACCGGCGCGCCGTTCTTCTTCAGCGCCTTCGCCATCGCGTCGGCCTGGCCGAGCGGGAAGAGCGAGTCGGACTGGCCCTGGGCGATCAGGGTGGGGACCTTGATGCGGTCGGCGACGGCCTGCGGGCTGCGCCGCTCCAGCATGTCGCGCGCCGCCTTGTCCGGGCGGCCGGAGACCGCCACCCGCTCGTACATCCGGCAGAGCTGCGCCTCGAAGCGGTGACAGGCCACGCCGCGGGCGGGGTTGGGCACGGAGGTGGTGACGGGGGCCGAGCCGGTGGTGAAGAAGTAACCGGCCCACAGTTTCTTGAACACGTCGTCGGGGAACAGCGCGTCGGCGAGGTTCCAGTACGTGATCTGCGGCGCGATGGCGTCCACCCGGCGGTCGTGGCCCGCCGTGAGCAGTGCGATGGCGCCGCCGTACGAGGCGCCCGTCATCCCGACGCGCGGGTCGCCGGGCTTGTCGAGCTGCACGTCGGGACGTTTCGCCAGCCAGTCGATGAGCCCGCTGGCGTCGGCGACCTCGCCTTCCGGGTCGTTCAGCCCGATCTTGCCGGTGGAGCGGCCGAAGCCGCGTGCCGACCAGGTCAGTACGGCGTACCCGGCCCGCGCGAGCTGCTCGGCCTGGCCCTTGGCCGCCGCCTTGCTGGCGCCGAAGCCGTGGCCGAGCAGCACGGCGGGGCGGCGGCCGTGCACCGCCGTGCTGGTGAAGTAGGACGTGTCGATCCGGACGGTGGCCTTGCTGCCGGGCTTCTCGGGGAGCGACAGGACCTGGTCCTGTCGCTGTACGGCGGCGGCCGAGCCGTCGGAAGCGGCCACCGCGGCCCACGAGCCGCCGCCGAGCAGCACGGCCAGCACGGCCATGAGCGCGACCAGTCGCCGGCCACGCGGCCGGGAAACCTTTACAGCCATGCGGTCACCCTACGGGGGCGGCCTGTGAACTCCCG
Source organism: Streptomyces ochraceiscleroticus (assembly GCF_000720485.1). GTDB lineage: Bacteria > Actinomycetota > Actinomycetes > Streptomycetales > Streptomycetaceae > Streptomyces > Streptomyces ochraceiscleroticus. Next base: position 24,726 of record NZ_JOAX01000037.1, read on the forward strand.
GTCAGCCCCGGTCGGCCCCGCGGCGACCGTCCCGGTCAGCCCTGCGGCGGGGGCCCGAAGCCGCCGGCGGGCGGGTTGGGCGGTGCCTGCGGTGCTCCGTACGGCATGGGCGGGGCCTGCGGAGTTGCCGGAGGGGCCTGCTGCGGCATGGCGGGCGGGCCGTATCCCGGCGCCGGGGCGGCGGGCTGGCCGTAGCCGGGCTGGGGCTGCGCCGGAGGTGCGTAACCGGGCTGGGGCTGCGCGTACCCGGACTGGGGCTGCGGCGCGTAGCCGGGCTGGGGCTGGGGCTGGCCGGGCGCCGCGTACGGCTGTGTACCCGGCATTCCGTACGGCGCCGCGCCCGGCATCCCCGGCATCCCCGGCTGCGCGGGCGGGGACCATTCCTCGGCGACGGGCGCGCCCGGGCGGCCCATCAGGGCCAGGACGGCGATCGAGCCGAGGAGCTCGACGACCATCAGGAGCCGGGACAGGATGCCCTGGAACGCGGGGGCCTGGCCCAGCTCGAAGAAGGACCCCCCGGCGAGCGCGGCGATCATGCCCAGGAGCGAGGTCGGCAGCAGGACCAGCGCGAGCCCGGTGGTGAAGCCGCGCGCCGACACCCCGCGCGCGACGCAGAGCAGCCCGGCAACCGCGGACATCAGCAGGAACGTGACGGAGGACCAGCCGGGGCCGAGGCTCGTCAGCGCGGAGAGGATGCCGTGGCCCAGGTAGATCACGTCGAGCGAGCCGACCCCGTCCTGCAGCAGTACGGAGACGTTCCACACCGCGTCGCAGAGCGCGAGCAGCCCGAACACCACCGCGCCGGTCACCGCGGCGGCGGGCAGCGGCCGCATCGGCGGGTCACTGGGCCGCCGCGTCGGCCAGACCCGCAGCCCGGACACCACCACGATGCAGGAAACGAGGCCGAACAGGATCAGCAGGCCGCTGGTGATGAAGACGGTCAGGAACGTGTCCGTGTCCGTGTTCACCTCGCCGATGAACCAGCGGTTGTCGCTCGTGTGCTGGCCCGTGCTGATGAACACCTGGACCGCGGCGGTGAACGTCAGTGTCGTCGCCACGGCCAGCAGGCCGCCGGCCGCCCGCGCACCGGTGAACGCCGCCCACACCGCGCCCAGTTGCACGGCCAGGAGCCCGACGGCGTACGGGTCGGTGATCGCGCCGTCGATGTGCGGCCCGAGCCCCGTCCAGGAGTCCCACAGCGCTCCGAACCCGTATTCCCCTATGTCCATCGCCAGCCATGTGGCGCTGTTCAGCAGGAAGAGCGTGCAGAACACCCCCGCGGTGATCCGCGCCCCCTTGCTGAGGACCGTAACGTGCGGCATCTCGCCCCCGTCTTTCTTCTGTTTTCTGCTCTGTATTGCTGTGTTCTGTCGTGCTGTGTACAGCGGTGCCTCGCGGCGTACTGCCGTGTCTCGCGGCCTCGTGCGCGCGCGGACAGCGCCCGCACCGTAACGGATCTGTACACCGCGCGCGCCCCGCAAGTACAACTGAAGGAGGGCTCGGCGCCGCACCCGGGCCGCAGGGGGGAGGCGGCATGCGCGCCATCGCGATCGTCGGGGCAGGGCAGGCCGGACTGCAACTGGCCCACGGGCTGCTCGCCGGGGGGTACGACGTCACCGTGGTCTCGGACCGCACACCGGAGCAGATCCGCGCCGGGCGGGTGATGTCCACCCAGATCATGTTCGGCCCGGCGCTCGGCCTCGAACGCGCGGCGGGCCTGAACGCCTGGGACGGCAAGGCCCCCGGCATCACCGCACTGCAGGCCACGGTCTGGGACCCGCCGGGCAGGCCGTCGCTGCGGTTCACCGGCCGCTTCGACGAGGAGGCGCAATCCGTCGACCAGCGGGTGAAGATGGCCGACTGGCTCGACCTGTACGAAGCGCGGGGCGGCCGGGTGGAGTACGGCGCCGCCGACGGCAGACGGGTGGCCGCGCTGGCCGCCTCGCACGATCTGACCCTGGTGGCCGCGGGCCGCGGCGACCTCGCCCGGCTCTTCCCCCGGGACCGCGCGCGCTCCCCGTACGACCGGCCGCAGCGCTCCCTGGCCTGCATCTACCTGCATGGAGTGGGGCATCGCCCGGAGTACCCGGCGCCGCACGCCCGCTCCAACCTCACGCCCGAGGCCGGGGAGATGTTCGTGATCCCCGCGCTCACCACGGGCGGCCTGTGCGACATCGTGTTCTTCGAAGGGGTGCCGGGCGGCCCGTACGACTGCTGGCAGGACCGGCCGGGACCGGCCGCCTGCCTCGCGCGCACGCTGGAGCTGCTGCGGCGGTACGCGCCTGCGGAGTACGAGCTGTGCCGGGGCGCGGAGCCGACGGACGCGCGCTGCACGCTGTACGGCGCGGTCACGCCGACCGTACGGCGTCCGGTGGCCGAGGTCTCGAAGGGCCGGTACGTGCTGGGCATGGCTGACACCGTCGTCGTCAACGACCCGGTCACCGGCCAGGGTTCGAACAACGCGGCCCGCTGCGCAGCGCGCTACCTCCGCGCCATCAAGGAGCGCGGCACGGCCCCCTTCGACCGGGCCTGGATGGAGCGCACCTTCGACACCTTCTGGGACCACGCGCAGTACGCCACGGAGTTCACCAACACGATGCTCCAGCCGCCCCCGGAGCACGTGCAGCGCCTGCTGGCAGCCGCGGCCCGCTGCCCGGCCATCGCCCACCGCTTCGTCAACGGCTACGCCGACCCGGCCGACTTCCGCCACTGGCTCACCGACCCGGAGGCGGCAGCGGCTTACCTGGCGGAGATCCGCGAGCCGTGAGGGCCGGCGTCCGGCCGGGCGGGGCCGGGCGGCCACCCGCCATGACGCAGCCCCGCCGGTCCGCGCCGGCGGGGCCCGTCAGCTCTCGGCGGGCGTCAGCTCCCTGAGCGTCGTTCGTCTGAGCGTCAGCTGTTGCCGGCGTCAGCTGTTGCTCGGGAAGCCCAGGTTGATGCCGCCGTCGGAGGGGTCGGGCCAGCGGGTGGTGACGACCTTGCCGCGGGTGTAGAAGTGCACGCCGTCGTTGCCGTAGATGTGGTGGTCGCCGAAGAGCGAGTCCTTCCAGCCGCCGAAGGAGTGGTAGCCCACCGGGACCGGGATCGGCACGTTCACGCCGACCATGCCGGCCTCGACCTCGAGCTGGAAGCGGCGGGCCGCGCCGCCGTCCCGGGTGAAGATGGCCGTGCCGTTGCCCCACGGGGAGTTGTTCATCAGGGCGATGGCCTCGTCGTACGTCTCGACGCGCACGACCGACAGGACCGGGCCGAAGATCTCGTCGCGGTAGCAGTCCATCTCGGGCGTGACGTTGTCCAGCAGCGAGACGCCGATCCAGTGGCCGTCCTCATGGCCCTCGACCGTGAAGCCCGTGCCGTCGATCGCGACGGTCGCGCCCTGGGCGGCCGCGCCGGTCACGTACGAGGCGACCTTGTCGCGGTGCACCTTGGTGATCAGCGGGCCCATCTCGGAGGCCGGGTCGTCACCGGGGCCGATGGTCAGCGCGGCGGCCCGCTCCTTGATCTTCTCGATCAGCGGGTCCGCGGTGTCGCCGACGGCGACCACGACGGAGATCGCCATGCAGCGCTCGCCCGCCGAGCCGTACGCGGCGTTGATCGCGGAGTCCGCGGCCAGCTCCAGGTCGGCGTCCGGCAGGACCAGCATGTGGTTCTTCGCGCCGCCGAGTGCCTGCACGCGCTTGCCGTTGGCGGTGCCGGTGGCGTGGATGTACTTGGCGATCGGGGTGGAGCCGACGAAGGAGACCGCGGCGATGTCGGGGTGCGCAAGGATGCGGTCCACGGCGGTCTTGTCACCGTTGACGATGTTCAGCACGCCGTCCGGCAGGCCCGCCTCGGCCGCCAGCTCGGCCAGCTTGAAGGCCGCCGAGGGCACCTTCTCGCTGGGCTTGAGCACGAAGGTGTTGCCGCAGGCGATGGCGATGGGGAACATCCACATCGGCACCATGGCCGGGAAGTTGAAGGGCGTGATGCCCGCGACCACGCCGAGCGACTGGCGGATCGAGGAGACGTCCACACGGGTGGAGACCTGGGTGGACAGCTCGCCCTTGAGCTTCTCGGAGATGCCGCAGGCCAGCTCGACGATCTCCAGGCCACGGGCCACCTCGCCGAGCGCGTCGGAGTGCACCTTGCCGTGCTCGGCGGTGATCAGCCGCGCGATCTCCTCGCGGTGCGCGTCGACCAGCTCGCGGTACTTGAAGAGGACCGCCGTGCGCTTGGCGAGCGAGCTGGTGCCCCAGGTCCGGAATGCCTCCTTGGCGGTGGCTACCGCGGTGTCGACCTCATCGACGGAGGCGAAGGGGACCTGCTTCTCCTGGGCGCCGGTGGCGGGGTTGTAGACCGGACCGAAGTTGCCGGAGGTGCCCTCGACGGGCTTGCCGCCGATCCAGTGGCTGAGGGTCTTCATGTGCGGGGCCTTTCTGGGGACGAAAGCGGGGAGGGTCAGAGGTGGCGGCGGCGTCCGGCCGCCTGGCGGTCGTACTCCTCGCGGGCGAGCAGCGCCGCCTCGCGCGTCGCGGTCTCGGCAACGGGAACATCCCACCAGGCTTGAGCCGCGGGCGCGCCCGGCACAGTGTCAGCCGTTTCGGTCTCGACATAGACACATGTGGGGCGGTCCGAGGCGCGGGCCGCGGCGAGCGCGGAGCGCAGCTCGGCGACGGTCGCGGCGCGGATCACGTCCATGCCCAGCGAGGCGGCGTTCGCTGCAAGGTCCACCGGGAGCGGCTCGCCGGTGTACGTGCCGTCCTTGGCGCGGAAGCGGTAGGCCGTGCCGAAGCGCTCGGCGCCGGTCTCCTCGGAGAGGCCGCCGATGGAGGCGTAGCCGTGGTTCTGGATGAGGACCACGTTGATGTTGATGCCTTCCTGGACCGCCGTGACGATCTCGGTGGGCATCATCAGATACGTGCCGTCGCCGACCAGCGACCACACCGGGCGGTCCGGGGCGGCCATCCGGACGCCGATCGCGGCCGGGATCTCGTACCCCATGCAGGAGTAGCCGTACTCCAGGTGGTACTGGCGGCGGGACCGGGCGCGCCAGAGTTTGTGCAGGTCACCGGGGAGCGAGCCGGCCGCGTTGATGATCACGTCGTCGTCGCCGACGGTCGCGTCCAGCAGGCCGAGGAGCTGCGTCTGGCTGGGCCGCGCGTCCTCCGCACCGGTCTGGTACGCGGCGTCGACCAGCACCTCCCACTCGGCCTTGGCGGCGCCGTACGCCTCCTCGTACGCCTTCTCCACGCGGTGCCCGCCGAGCTCGCGGGTCAGCGCCTCCAGGCCCGCGCGGGCATCGGCGATCAGGGAGAGCGCGCCGAGCTTGTGGGAGTCGAACGAGGCGATGTTGAGGTTGACGAAGCGCACGCCGGGGCGGGCGAAGAGCGTCGCGGAGGCGGTGGTGAAGTCGGTGTAGCGGGTGCCGACGCCGATGATCAGGTCCGCCTCGCGGGCCAGCGCGTCCGCGGTCGCGGTGCCGGTGTGCCCGATGCCGCCCACGTCGGCGGGGTGGTCGTACCGCAGCGACCCCTTGCCCGCCTGGGTGGAGGCGACCGGAATGCCGGTGGCCTCGGCGAACACGCGCAGGGCTTCCTCGGCCTCGGCGTGGTGGACGCCGCCGCCCGCGACGAGCAGCGGGCGCTCGGCGGAGCGGATGGCGTGCACGGCCTCGGCGAGCGCGCCGGCGTCCGGCTGCGGCCGGGTGACGTGCCAGACCCGGTCGGCGAAGAACTCCTCGGGCCAGTCGAACGCCTCGGCCTGCACGTCCTGCGGCAGCGCCAGGGTGACCGCGCCGGTCTCGACCGGGTCGGCCAGCACCCGCATGGCCTGCAGGGCTGCCGGGATCAGCGCCTCGGGACGGGTGACCCGGTCGAAGTAGCGGGAGACCGGGCGCAGCGCGTCGTTGACCGAGATGTCGCCCGCGTACGGGACTTCGAGCTGCTGGAGCACGGGCTCGGCCGGGCGGGTGGCGAAGGTGTCGCCGGGCAGCAGCAGGACCGGGAGGCGGTTCACCGTGGCCAGCGCTGCGCCGGTGACGAGGTTGGTGGCGCCGGGGCCGATGGAGGTCGTGACGGCCTGCGCGGAGAGCCGGTCGGACTGGCGGGCGTATCCCACGGCGGCGTGCACCATGGCCTGCTCGTTGCGGCCCTGGAGATAGGGCATCCCCGGCGAGTCGGGGGCGGCTCCCCGCTCGTATCCCGCGGGCTGCGACTCCAGCAGTGCCTGGCCGAGTCCGGCGACGTTGCCGTGGCCGAAGATGCCCCAGGTCGCGGCGATGAGACGGTGCCGTACGCCGTCCCGCTCGGTGTACTGGTGCGCGAGGAATTCGACCAGGGCCTGCGCGACCGTGAGGCGGCGCGTCGTCGGGGCGGTCATCGGGCTTCTCCTGCGGGTGCGCTGTAGAGGGGGAGGCGGGGGTCGACGGGCTGCTCGGGCCACGTGCCGCGGATCCAGCCGTGGTCCGGGTGGTCGCAGATCAGCCATTCGCGGGCTTCGCCGGGGCCCGCCATGACGTTGAGGTAGTACATGTCGTGGCCGGGCGCGGCGATGGACGGGCCGTGCCAGCCGTCGGGGATGAGGACGACGTCGCCGCCGCGGACCTCGGCGAGCACGTCGGTGTTCTGTCCGTGTCCGGAGGGGCTCACGCGCTGGTACCCGAGGCCGGGCCTGCCGTTCGCCTCGGCGATCTCGAAGTAGTAGATCTCCTCCAGCTCGGACTCCTCGCCGGGCCGGCACTCGTCGTGCTTGTGCGGCGGATACGAGGACCAGTTGCCGCCCGGGGTGATCACCTCGACGGCGATGAGCTTGTCGCATTCGAAGACGCCCGCGGCACCGAAGTTGTTGACCTGGCGCGAGCAGTTGCCCGTACCGCGCAGCTCGACGGGGACGGACGAGGCCGGGCCGTACCGCGCGGGGAGGCGCTTCGCGCAGCGGGCGCCGGTGAGCGCGAAGCGGCCGCCGGACTCGCTGGCGATGCCCGCGTGCGCGTCGCGCGGGACGTAGGCGAAGTCCGTGACGCCGCTGAACACGCTGTCCCGGCCGGTCAGCGCGAACTCCTCGCCGGAGTCGACCGCCACCGTGCAGCCCCCGGAGAGCGGCAGCACGATCCACTCGCTCTCGCCGGTGGCGAAGGAGTGGTGACCGCCGGGCGGAAGCTCGAGCACGCGGAGGGAGGAGTACCCCCAGCCCGCGTTCTTGGGATGGATGTCGAGGGCGTACGGGCCGTCGGCGGCGGTGCCCGCCGGGCGGTGGAAGGTGGATTCGGCGTTCATGACGTCAAGTCTCCTACTGAACACTGACGGTGACAGGACCCTGTGGACAACTTCCGGACTGCCGCGACTACAGAAGGCTGACGGCGGTATCCACAGCCCCCGCCACGTCCCCGTCGACCGGGTAGAGCAGCGAGCGTCCGGCGACCAGTCCCTGCACGGTCGGCAGGTGCAGGGCCTTGCGCCACTTCTCGTACGTCGCGTCCTGGTCGGTGGCGGAGATGTCGCCGCCGAGCAGCACCGTCGGCAGGGTGGAGGTCTCGCAGACCCGCGCCATGTCGTCGGGGTTCTCGGTGACCGGCAGCTTGAGCCAGGTGTACGCGGAGGTGCCGCCGAGCCCGGAGGCGATGGCGACGGACTTGGTCACCGCCTCGGCACTCAGGTCGTTCTTCACCTTGCCGTCGACCCGGCGGGAGATGAACGGCTCGACGAAGAGCGGCAGTTCCCGCTCGGCCATGGCGTCGATGGCGCGCGCCGTGGACTCCATGGTGTCCAGCGATCCGGCGTCGTCGTAGTCGATGCGCAGCAGCAGCTTGCCGCAGTCGAAGCGGAGCCGGGCGATGTCCTGCGGGCGGTGGCCGGTGAAGCGGTCGTCCATCTCGAAGGACGCGCCGGCGATGCCGCCGCGGTTCATCGAGCCCATCACGACCTTGTTCTCCAGCGCCCCCATGAGGAGCAGGTCCTCCAGGATGTCGGCGGTGCCGAGCACGCCGTCCACGCCGGGCCGGGACAGCGCGAGGGAGAGCCGTTCCAGCAGGTCGAAGCGGTCCGCCATGGCCAGCTTGTGATCGCCGACGGCCAGCGCGCCGCGCGCGGGGTGGTCGGCGGCGACGATCATCAGCCGGCCGCTGTCGCCGATGAGGGGGCGGCGGGTGCGGCGGGCCGCGGCTTCCGCGACGGCTTCGGGGTGCCGGGCCCGCAGCCGCACGAGGTCGGAGAGCGGTGTGGTCAAGGCGTAACTCACCTTCTTGAGCGCCCGCGATGTCCACGCGGGCGGTGTGCGGCAGTGGTCTCAGCGCTCCGCGAGGAACGCTTCGACCTCGGTGGCGGTCGGCATGGCCGAGGAGCAGGCCAGGCGGGCGGCGACGATGGCGCCGGCGGCGTTGGCGTACCGCATCATCGGTTCCAGCTCCCAGCCGGAGAGCAGGCCGTGCACGAGGGCGCCGCCGAAGGAGTCGCCCGCGCCGAGGCCGTTTATGACCTCGACCGGGGTGGGCGGGACCTCGGCGGTGCGGCCGTCGCGGTGCACGGCGAGCACGCCCTTCGGGCCCTGTTTGATGACGGCCAGCTCGACACCCATGTCCAGCAGCGCCTGGGCGCACGCCTTCGGGTCGCGCAGGCCGGTGGCGACCTCCGCCTCGTCGACGTTGCCGACCGCGACGGTGGCGTGCGCCAGCGCCGCTTCGTAGTACGGACGGGCGTTGGCCATCGCCTGCGGGCCGGTCTCGCCGCCGTCCCCGGAGGCGCCGCCCCGGCCGCCCCAGAACATCGGCCGCCAGTCCAGGTCGAAGACGGTGGTGCCGGACTTGCCGCGCGCCTCCAGGGCGGCGAGCGTCGCGGAGCGGCTGGGCTCCTCGCACAGGCCGGTGCCGGTGATCCAGAAGACCCGGGCGGCCCGGATCGCGTCCTGGTCCAGCTCTTCGGGACGGATGACCAGGTCAGGGGCCTTGGGGCGGCGGTAGAAGTACAGCGGGAAGTCGTCCGGCGGGAAGATCTCGCAGAAGGTGACCGGGGTCGGGTACTGCGCGACGGGGGTCACCCAGCGGTCGTCCACGCCGAAGTCGCGCAGCGCGTTGTGGATGTACGTGCCGAAGGGGTCGGCACCGGTACGGCTGATCACGGCGGTGCGGCGGCCCTGCCGCGCCGCGGCGACCGCGACGTTGGTGGCCGAGCCGCCCAGGAACTTTCCGAACGTCTCCACGTCGGCCAGCGAGACGCCGGTCTGCAGCGGGTAGATGTCCACCCCGATGCGGCCCATGGTGATCAGGTCAAAGCGGCCGGTGTCGGTCGGCTCGGTCATGTGCGCCCCTTCGATTCCGCCGGTACCCGCTGTCGGCTCCGGCCAGGTCGGCTCCGACCACAGGTCTAACGGGGCGACTCACGCCCTGTCAACAGTTTGTCCTTACATTCTGACGTCGACGATGCGATGATGGCCGAGTCGCCACGGGTTACAAAGTCCTTAAGTCCTTATGTCAGGACGAAGTCTTGACAGGCTCGGCAGGCCGATGAAGGCTGTGCCACCACAACCCCACCCCGTCCCTTCCCGGTCACCGCCGACCGGTGAGAGGAGAGCCGCACCATGCCCGTACCCAGCGCAGATGTGCCCCGTCTGGACCGGCTCCGCGTCGGATCGGCACCCGATTCCTGGGGCGTCTGGTTCCCCGAGGACGACCAGCAGGTCCCTTGGGAACGCTTCCTGGACGAGGTCAGCGAGGCCGGTTACGAATGGATCGAACTGGGGCCTTACGGCTACCTCCCCACCGACCCTGCCGTACTCCACCGCGAGATCGCCAAGCGTGACCTGAAGGTGTCGGCCGGCACGATCTTCACCTCGATGCACCGCGGCCCCGAGAACTGGGACGCGACCTGGCAGCACGTCAGCGAGGTCGCCACGCTGACCAAGGCGATGGACGCCAAGCACCTCGTCGTGATCCCGTCCTTCTGGCGCGACGACAAGACCGCCGAGCTGATCGAGCCGAGCGAGCTGACCACCGAGCAGTGGAAGCACCTCACCGGCGGCATGGAGCGGCTGGCGAAGCAGGTACGCGACGAGTTCGGCCTGGACATCGTCGTGCACCCGCACGCCGACACCCACATCGACACCGAGGAGCACGTCGAGCGCTTCCTCGACGGCACCGACTCCTCGCTGGTCAACCTCTGCCTGGACACCGGCCACTACGCCTACTGCGGCGGCGACAGCGTCAAGCTGATCAAGACCTACGGCGAGCGGATCGGCTACCTCCACCTCAAGCAGGTCGACCCCGACATCCTCGCCGACGTCCAGACCAACGGCACCCCCTTCGGGCCCGCCGTCAAGCAGGGCGTGATGTGCGAGCCGCCGCTCGGCGTGCCGGCCCTGCCGCCCGTCCTGGAGGCCGCGCAGGCCCTGGACGTGGACCTCTTCGCCATCGTCGAGCAGGACATGTACCCCTGCCCGCCCACCCAGCCGTACCCGATCGCCGAGCGCACCCGCCGCTTCCTGCGCTCCTGCGGCGCGTAACGCCACGCAACTCCCCACCCCGTACGAAAGACGAGGAGCACGAACCATGACGCAGCACGGAACGCTCGGGGTCGCGGTCATCGGCACCGGCCGGATGGGCTCGGACCACGTACGCCGCATCGACGACGTCATCAGCGGCGCGCGGGTCGCCGCCGTGGTGGACATCGACGCCGCCCGGGTGAAGGCCATCGCCGACGGCATCGAGGGCTGTACTCCGTACACCGACCCGGTCGCCGCGATGGACGACCCGGCGGTCGGCGCGGTACTGATCGCCTCCCCCGGCCCGGCCCACGAGGCCACGCTGCTCGCCGCGTTCGAGCGCGACCTTCCGGTGCTGTGCGAGAAGCCGCTCACCCCGGATGCCGAGTCCGCGCTCCGTGTCCTGCGGGCCGAGGAGAAGCTGGGCCACCGCCGCGTACAGGTCGGCTTCATGCGCCGCTACGACGCCGACTACATGAAGCTCAAGGACCGGCTGGACCAGGGCGCCTACGGGCGGCCGCTGATGCTGCACAACAAGCACCGCAACCCCAACTGCCCGCCCGGCTTCACCAACGCCATGATGATCAACGACTCGGCCGTGCACGAGATCGACGTCACCCGCTGGCTGCTGGACGAGGAGATCACCTCCGTCCGCGTGCTGTTCCCGAAGCCGACCGACAAGGCCCCCGAGGGCCTGAGCGACCCGCAGCTCATCCTCTTCGAGACCGCTTCCGGCCGGATCGTGGACACCGAACTGTTCGTCAACTGCGGTTTCGGCTACCAGGTGATGTGCGAGGCGGTCTGCACCGACGGCACCGCCCGCATCGGCGACAACCACGGCGTCTTCGCCAACACCGCCACCGGCTGGGGCGGCACCATCGACCCCGGTTTCGAGGACCGCTTCGCCGACGCCTACGACCGCCAGGTGCAGCGCTGGGTCGACGCCACCCGCCGCGGCGAGGTCGAGGGCCCGAGCGTCTGGGACGGCTACGCCGCGGCGGCCGTCTGCGAGGCCGGCGTGCGGGCCCAGGAGACCGGCGAGCGCGTCACGGTCGAGCTGGCCGAGCGCCCCGCCCTGTACCGCTGAGAGATCCACACCGCGCTGGACTCCTCCCTTGTACGTCCCGAAAGGCTGCCCCTCCCGTGAAGATCGCCCTTGACCCGTACATGTTCCGGAACGTCCCCCTGCTCGAACTCCCCGGCCTCGTCGCCGAGCTGGGCTTCGAGTGGATCGAGCTGTCGCCGCGCGAGGACTTCACCCCCTTCTTCCTGCACCCGCGCGTGGACGACGGCACCGTGCAGAAGTTCCGCAAGGAGCTGACCGCGGCGGGCGTCGGCATCTCCTCCGTCCTCCCGCTGTACAAGTGGTCCTCGCCGGACGAGGACGAGCGCCAGGCCGCCGTCCGGTACTGGAAGCGGGCCATCCAGATCACCGCCGACCTCGGCGTCTCCGCGATGAACTCGGAGTTCAACGGCCGCCCCGAGAAGGCCGACCGCAGCGAGGGGCAGTTCTGGCGCTCCCTGGAGGAGCTGCTGCCGGTCTTCGAGCGGGAGAGCATCACGCTCGCCCTGGAACCGCACCCGGACGACTTCATCGAGGACGGCCACGCCGCCGTCGACATGATCCGCGGCATCAACAGCCCGCTGGTGTCCTTCTTGTACTGCGCGCCGCACACCTTCCACCAGGGCAACGACGCGCCGGGCATCCTGAAGCACGCGGGCGACCTGACCACCGCCGTCCACCTGGCCGACTCCTTCGACCACACCGGCTCCTCCGGGCTGCGCTACATCGTCAACCCGCCGGGCTCGGCCGTACGGATCCACCAGCACCTGGACATCGGCCAGGGCGAGGTCGACTTCGACGAGCTCTTCCGGGAGCTGGCCGCCAACGGCTTCGACGGCACGCTGGTCTCCTCGGTCTTCGCCTGGGAGGAGCGGGCGAAGGAGTCCTCCCGCTTCATGCGGGAGACGATCGGCGAGTACGTCACCCGGTACTGGGGCTGACCTGATGGCCGCCCCGACCAGACCGGGCACCGCCGTGCGCGAGGAGAACCCCCGCACGGCCGGCAAGAAGGCCCAGCGCTTCATCGTCGGCATCGCTGCCATTGCCGCCATCGGCGGCGCCCTGTTCGGCTACGACACCGGAGTCGTCTCCGGCGCGCTCCCCTTCATGGAGGAGCACTTCGGCCTCACCTCCCTCGGGGAAGGCGTCATCACCAGCGCCCTGCTGATCGGCGCGGCCTTCGGCTCGCTGGCCGGCGGCCGCATGTCGGACCGGCTCGGCCGCCGCAACTCCCTGCTGTGGGCGGGCGCGGTGTTCATCGGGGGCGCGATAGCGGTCGCACTCGCGCCCTCGGTCGCCTTCATGGTGGTGGCACGCTTCGTCCTCGGCCTCGCCGTGGGCAGCGCGTCCGTCATCACCCCGCTGTACCTGTCGGAGATCGCCCCGCCGCACATCCGGGGGCGGCTGGTCTCCTTCAACTCCCTGATGATCGTCAGCGGCCAGTTGCTGGCGTACCTCATCAACGCGGTGCTCGCGCACTGGGAGGCGTGGCGCTGGATGCTCGGCCTCGCCGCGCTGCCCGCCGTCGCCCTCTTCATCGGCCTGTTCTTCCTGCCGGACACCCCCCGCTGGTACATGAGCAAGGGGCGTACGGAAGAAGCGGGCGCCGTCCTGCGGCGCACCCTGCCGGCCGGTGAAGTGGACGACGAGCTGGCCCGCATCGAGCAGGCCCGCGCCCTGGAGGCGGACGCCCAGCGCGGCGCCTGGCAGGAACTGCGTACCCCCTGGGTGCGCCGCATCCTCCTGGTCGGCATCGGCCTGTCGATCGTCCAGCAGATCACCGGCGTCAACGCGGTCATCTACTTCGCCCCGAAGATCCTGCTGACCACGGGGCTGGGCACGAACGCCGCGATCACCGCGACCATCGCGGTCGGCGCGATCTCCGTGCTCGCCACCGCGGTCGGCATGTCACTGATCGACAAGGTCGGCCGCCGCCCGATGCTGATCTGGGGCCTGACGGGGATGACCGTCTCCCTGGCCCTGCTCGGCGCGTCCTTCCACCTCCCGCAGTCCACCGGGGTCAGCTATCTCGTGCTCGCCCTGATGGTGCTCTACATGGCCTTCATGCAGGCCACGCTGAACACCGGGGTGTGGCTGCTGCTCGCCGAGATGTTCCCCCTGAAGGTGCGGGGACTGGCCATGGGCGCGGCGGTGTTCGTGATGTGGCTCGTCAACTTCGGGGTGGCGCTGCTCTTCCCGGTGCTGCTGGACGCGGCCGGCGCCGCCATCACGTTCTGGCTGTTCGGCGTCATGTGCGTGCTGTCGCTGGTCTTCTGCAAGCGGTACGCGCCGGAGACCAAGGGCATGGCCCTGGAGGACCTGGAACACGAGCTGCGCAAGGCCGCTACGGGGGCGTGACCAGGGGTACTGCGGGGTGAGAAGGGCTTCTGCTTCTCGGAAGGGCCGGGCGAGATGATCGCCCGGCCCTTCTCCGTACGGAAACGGGCGTCCGGGCCGCGTCACCGTCGTCACCGTTACGCGGGTCTTCGGTCACAGACCGTCAACAGCCTGCCTCCGCTGCTCAAGGGCGTCGTTGCACCGGGCACAGGGTGAGTGATCGCCACGCCGTACGCAGTTCCCCCGCGGGCTCTTTTGGAGCCGCCTGCGTGCGGCCGAGGGAGGTGCGCAGAACATGACCGACCGGAGGCTCTGGTCGTACAAGGAGATCGCCGCACACATCCGGGTCCAGCCGGACACCGTGCGCTCCTACCGCAAGCACGGACTGCTGCCCCCACCGGACCTCGTGGAGGGCGGCAAGCCGTTCTGGTTCGCCGACACCGTGCGGGAATGGGTGACCCGCCGCCCGGGCCACCGGGGCCGGCGCGACCGCGAGGACTGAGCCCCGCCGACCACCGTCCTTTCAAGGCCCCGTACCGCCCCCGGTGCGGGGCCTCAGTACGGGGCCGCTGCCGTCCCCCGGACCTCCAAGGTCGGCTCCACGAGCTGCCGTTCGGCGGGGCGGTCCGGACGGTCCATCCGGTCCAGCAGGCACTGCGCGGCCCGCCGCCCCACCTCGTGACTGGCGTTGTTCACGGTCGTCAGCCACAGGTGCCGGATCCGCGCGAGATACGTGTTGTCGCAGCCGATGAGGGAGAGGTCGCGGGGCACGTCCAGACCCAGCTCCTGCGCCGCCGAGAGCACGCCGACGGCCGCGATGTCGTTGAACGCGAAGACGGCGGTGGGGCGTTCGACGCCACCCGCGCGGCGGCCCGTACCGCCGGCCGTACCGCCGAGCAGCCGCACGGCCGCCCGGTAACCGCCCTCCTCGGTCGCGTCGCTGGGTGCCATCAGCACCCGGTCGTCCAGCCCGTGTGCGCGCATCGCCGCTTCATAGCCGCGCCGGCGCAGCTCGCCGACGCTGCCCTGGCCCATGATGTGGGCGATCCGGCGGTGCCCGAGGGCGATGAGGTGCTCGGTGGCGAGCCGGGCGCCGCGCTCGTCGTCGTTGGCGACGGTGTCCACCCTGGGCAGCCGCGGGTCATGGGTGCCGGCGACGACGGTCGGCAGCCGCCCGGCGGCCTCCGCGAGCGCGCCGGTGTCCGGCAGCGTGCCCACCGCGACCAGGCCGTCCACCCGGAGCTCGGCGAACGTACGGGTGAAGTCCTCCCCCGTGCGCCGGTTGAGGCGGCCGTCGGCCATCAGCATCCGCAGGCCGTGCGCGTGCAGTACGGAGTTCAGGCCGTCCAGCAGCTCGACGAACCAGGGGTTGCGCATGTCGTTGAGGAGCACGCCGACGGTGTGCGTGCGCCGCGCCACGAGGCTGCGCGCCGCGGCGTTGGGCCGGTAGTCCAGCTCCCGTACCGCTTCCAGCACGGCGGCCCGCTTGGCGTCGCTGACCTGCGGCGAGCCCCGCAGCACGAGCGAGACCAGCGACTTGGAGACACCGGCGCGCTCGGCGACGCTGCGGATCGTCGGGGGCCTGGCGGCCACGTCCCCCGCCACCGCCCGCCCCGCAGGCTCTTTGGACCGTTCCATGGCGCGAAATCCTTCCATTCACCGCACGAACCCGTCAACGCACGACCACACTCCCCCTCTCCCAAGGGTTGACACCACCATGTAAGGACATGCAGGGTCCTGGGCAGCGATTGGACCGTTCCAAAAGTTTTTGGACAAGGGAGTGGCAGCAATGAAGCTCGGCCTCATCGGCACCGGCCGCATCGGCGCGTTCCACGCCGAGACCCTGAAGACCGTCCCCGGCGTGCACGAGATCGTCGTCGCGGATGCGGATGCCACCCGCGCCTGCGAGTTGGCTGACAAGCTCGGCCTCCAGGCCGCCGCCTCCCTCGAGGACATGTACGCGGGCGGCCTGGACGGCGTGGTGATCACCGCCGCCACCAGCGCCCACGCCACTCTCATCCACCAGGCCCTGGACCACGGGGTCCCGGTCTTCTGCGAGAAGCCGGTGGCACTCGACGTCCCCGGCACCCGCACCGTCGTCGAACGCGCCGCGCACAGTCCCGTCCCCGTACAGATCGGCTTCCAGCGCCGCTTCGACGCGGGCTACAACGCCACCCGTGAGGCGCTGCGCTCCGGCGAGCTGGGCTGGCTGCACACCCTCCGCGCCTGTACGTCCGACCAGACGCCGCCCCCCGCCGCGTACATCCCCACCTCCGGCGGCCTCTTCCGCGACTGCTCCATCCACGACTTCGACATCCTGCGCTGGCTGACCGGCCGCGAGGTCGTCTCCGTCTACGCCCAGGGCGCCAACAAGGGCGAGTCCTTCTTCGCCGACGGCGACGACGTGGACACCTGTGCCGCGCTGCTCCGGTTCGACGACGACACCCTCGCGACCGTCACCGCCACCCGCTACAACGGCGCGGGCCACGACGTCCGCCTGGAGGTCTGCGGCTCCAAGGGCGCCCGCTTCGTCGGCCTGGACGACCGCGCCCCGATGCCCACCGCCGAGGCCCGGCTCTCCTGGCAGCAGGCCGCCCCGTACGCGACCTTCATGGAGCGCTTCCACGACGCGTACGTCACCGAGCTGACCGCCTTCACCGAGGTCGCGGCGGGCCGCGCGGAGAACCCCTGCCCGGCCGCCGACGCCCTCGAAGCGCTCTACATCGCGGAGGCGTGCGACCGCTCGCGCCGCACCGGCGAGCCGGTCGCGATCGCCGACGTACGCGCCTGACCCGCATCGTCGCCGTGCTCGGCCTGGGACTCCTCCCCCTGCTCACCCTCGCGGTGGCCGCGCTGCTGGCGGGCTTCTCCAAGACCGCCCTCAGCGGCGTGGCCGCCGTCAGCGTGGCCCTGTTCGCCGCCGTACTCCCCGCCAAGGAGTCCACCGGCGCCCTGCTGCCCCTCCTCCTGGCCGGCGACGTCATCGCCGTACGGACCTACCGCCGCCACGCCGACCGCCCGACCCTCCGCCGCCTCTTCCCCTCCGTCGCCGCGGGCGTCCTCGCGGGCGTCGCGTTCACGGCCCTCGCCGACGACACCCTCATACGCCGCACCATCGGCGCCCTCCTCCTGACCATCACGGCCCACCACCTCTGGCAACGCCGCCGCCGAACACCCCCGGCCCGGACCACGCCCCCATCCGCTACCACCGCCTCCGCCACGCCCCCACCCGGCACAACCGCCTCCCCCACGCCCGCGCCCCCACCCGGTACAGCCGCCTCCGCCAAGCCCGCGACCGCACTCGGTACGGCCATGGACACCACCCGCCCTCATGCCTCCTCCCTCCGCACCCCCCTCTACGGCCTCATCGCCGGCTTCGCCACCATGGTCGCCAACGCGGGCGGCCCGGCGATGTCCCTCTACCTGCTCGCCTCAAGGCTCGGCATGCTCGGCTTCCTCGGCACGGCGGCATGGTTCTTCTTCCTGGTGAACGCCTTCAAGCTCCCCTTCAGCGCAGCCCTCGGCCTGCTGACCCCACACACCCTCCTCCTGGACGCGGCCCTCCTCCCCGCCCTCCTCCTCGGCGCCCACCTCGGCCGCCGCACCATCCACCACCTCAACCAACCCCTCTTCACCCACCTCACCCTCCTCCTGACCACAGCGGCGGCCCTGAACCTGCTCCGCTGAGCGGGCGGCCATACGCCGCACCACCAGGTACTGGACAAGGGCCGTCGCGCCGCAGACCGCCGCGGAGAGGCCGAGACTCAGAGCGAGGGCGGGGACGAGGGACCTGGTGGCCGTGACGCCGAGGTAGCCGACGCCGACCGAGTACGAGGCCCAGAGCGTCTCGGCAATCGCACAGCCGAGGACATAACGCCGTACGGGGTACCGGACCAGGCCGGTGGCGAGCGCCGCGGCGACCCGCCCCGCCGGGAGGAAGCGGACGCCCGCCACGAAGGGCACGCCGTACCGGTCGATCAGCAGGGTCGTGCGCTCCAGGAACAGCCTGCGCCGCGTGCTGCGCCGCATCCAGCGGCGCGCCGGTCCCCCGAACTTCCGGGCCGCCAAGTGGAGTGCCAGGTCTCCCGCGACCGCGCTGCCCGCGACCGTCAGGAGGACGAGGGGGAGGTGGAGGGTGCCGTGGGCGGCGAGGACGCCGGCCCAGGCGAGGAGGGCGGAGTTGGGCAGCAGTGGCGGCGCGGTGGTCAGTGCCAGTAGTCCGTACATGGCGAGCGCGTTCACGGCGGCCCCGATCCCTCGGCCGGGCGTTCCCTGTGTTCTTCCAGGCTGACCCCATCCCCGCGGCATGGCCAATTACGTAGGGTTCGGGTGGGTTTTTCGGCGGCGGTGCGGGATACCCGTGCGTTCATACCCCCTAGGGGTATAAAGTGGTACGTGGAACACCAACAGCCACCCCGGCACTAGGAGAATCCCATGTCCGCACCGGCCGACCAGCCCGTCACCACCACCTACAAGGTCACCGGCATGACCTGCGGTCACTGTGAGGGCGCAGTGAGGGAAGAGATCTCGGAGATCGCCGGTGTCAGCTCGGTCGAGGCGGCCGCCTCGACCGGTCTCGTCACCGTCGTCTCGCAGGCCCCGCTCGACGAGGAGGCCGTGCGCGCCGCCGTCGACGAGGCCGGCTACGAGCTCGTGGGCCGGGCCTGACCCCCATGCCGGAGACAGCCGTGCAGGCGCAGGTCGAGCTGGCCATCGGCGGCATGACCTGCGCCTCGTGCGCCGCGCGCGTGGAGAAGAAGCTCAACCGGATGGAGGGCGTGACCGCCACCGTCAATTACGCGACGGAGAAGGCGCGGGTCGCCTATGAGCCGGGCGTCGAGATCGCCGATCTGATCGCCACGGTGGAGCGGACCGGGTACACGGCGCGCGAGCCGCAGCCCGAGCCGGAGCCGACCTCCCCCGCGCCGGGCGCGCACGAGGAGAAAGAAGCCGGAGCCCAGGAAGGACCCGACGGCGCCCTGGCATCGCTGCGCCAGCGGCTGACCGTCTCGGCCGTACTCGCCGCGCCCGTGGTCGCGCTGTCGATGATTCCTGTACTGCAGTTCGACAACTGGCAGTGGCTGTGCCTGACGCTGGCCGCGCCGGTCGTCGTCTGGGGCGCGTACCCCTTCCACCGCGCTGCCTGGACGAACCTGCGGCACGGCGCCGCCACGATGGACACGCTGGTCTCCCTCGGCACGCTGGCCGCGTTCGGCTGGTCGCTGTGGGCGCTGTTCTTCGGGCACGCCGGGATGCCGGGGATGCGGCACGGCTTCGATCTGACCGCCCGGCACGGGGACGGCTCGTCCGCGATCTACCTGGAGGCGGCGGCCGGAGTCACCGCGTTCCTGCTGCTCGGGCGCTATCTGGAGGCCCGCTCCAAGCGGAAGGCGGGCGCGGCGCTGCGCGCCCTGATGGACCTGGGCGCCAAGGACGTGGCCGTCCTCCGCGACGGGCGCGAAACGCGCATCCCGGTGGACCGGCTGGCCGTCGGCGACCGGTTCGTCGTACGGCCCGGGGAGAAGATCGCGACGGACGGGACGGTCGTCGAGGGCTCCTCGGCCGTGGACGCCTCGATGCTCACCGGCGAGTCCGTACCGGTCGACGTGGCGCCGGGCGACGCGGTGACCGGCGCGACCGTGAACACCGCGGGACGGCTCGTCGTCGAGGCCACCCGCATCGGCGCGGACACCCGGCTCGCGCGGATGGCGCAGCTCGTGGAGGACGCGCAGAGCGGCAAGGCCGAAGCGCAACGGCTCGCGGACCGGATCTCGGCCGTCTTCGTGCCGGTGGTACTGGTGATCGCCCTCGCCACGCTCGTCGTACGGCTGCTGGTGACCGGCGACGCCACCGCCGCGTTCACCGCCGCGGTCGCCGTCCTGATCATCGCCTGCCCGTGCGCGCTGGGGCTGGCCACGCCGACCGCGCTGATGGTCGGTACGGGCCGGGGCGCCCAGCTCGGCATCCTGATCAAGGGCCCGGAGGTACTGGAGTCCACGCGCCGGGTCGACACGGTCGTTCTGGACAAGACCGGCACGGTCACCACCGGGCGGATGAGCCTGTACGAGGCGGTCCCGGCGGCGGACACGGACGAGAAGACCCTGCTGCGGCTCGCCGGCGCCCTGGAGCACGCCTCGGAGCACCCGGTGGCCCGGGCGATCGCGGAGGGCGCTCAGAAGCGCGTGGGGGAGCTTCCGGCGGTAGAGCGCTTCGAGAGCGCGGCGGGCCTGGGCGTACGCGGCACCGTGGACGGCCACGAGGTCGTCGTGGGCCGCGAGCGCCTGCTGACCGCCACGGAGGGTTCCGCGCTCCCCGCCGAGCTCGCCGACGCCCGGGACCGGGCCGAGGCCGCGGGCCGTACGGCCGTCCTGGTCGCCTGGGACGGGCGAGTACGCGGCGTGCTGTCGGTCGCCGACACCGTGAAGGACGGCAGTACGGAGGCGGTCGCGCGGCTGCGGTCGCTCGGGCTGACCCCGGTACTGCTCACCGGCGACAACAAGGCCGTCGCGGCGAGCGTCGCCCGCGAGGTCGGCATCGACGCCGACCAGGTTTTCGCCGAGGTCATGCCGGAGGACAAGGTCGCGGTGGTACAGCGGCTGCAGGAGCAGGGCCGGTCGGTCGCCATGGTCGGGGACGGCGTGAACGACGCCGCCGCGCTCGCCCGCGCCGACCTGGGCCTGGCCATCGGTACCGGTACGGACGCGGCCATCGAGGCCGCCGACCTCACCCTCGCCCGCGGGGACATCCGGGTAGCGGCCGACGCCATCCGGCTCGCCCGGCGCACCCTGGGGACGATCAAGGGCAACCTTTTCTGGGCGTTCGGCTACAACGTCGCGGCCATTCCGCTCGCGGTGGCCGGGCTGCTCGACCCGATGATCGCGGGGGCGGCGATGGCGTTCTCGTCGGTCTTCGTGGTGACGAACAGCCTGCGGCTGCGGTCGTTCACGTAGGAGACTCTGCGGGCAAGCAGAAGACTTTGCGGGCGGACCGTCCCGTCGTGGAACGGAGCTCCCGGGATGCGCGCAGGGCCCAGGGAGTTCCCGTTCTTCGCGAGTAACTGGGTGGGGTTCTTCACCTGATTGGGGACCTTCACACAGTTCTCACAACCCGCACCGTACCCATACACTGGGGCCCCGATCTCCTGACCGGGGCCCTTGACCGTATTCGCCCGATATGGCAAGAGACCCAGATCACAGAGGTTCGGACGTAACCATTCGAGGGGGTCGTGAGTCTAACCGTGCAGTACAAGCACCCCGGCGGGGCTTGTACTCGGCAACCGGACCGGTCTTGGGGGACTTCGTCCGGTACGCGTGGCCGGGGCGACGTGCCCGGGGAGCTTTGAGCGGCCCTCCCGTACGTGCGCGTCCCGGCAGCTCGCGCAACGCAGTAGAGCAGGGTGCCCTCAATGGACGCCCGGACGGATCCCGTGGGGGGAATCCGACCCGGGAAAGGGAAGCGCCCCCCGCTCCGGACCCGTGGGGGGATCTGGAGCGAGGGGCGCTTTTCGCCTTTTTGCAGCCGCTTTCGCGGCACGCGTTCAGCCGCTTTCGCGGCGCGCGCGGCGGGCCCTGGCCGGCCCGCACTGCGGGCCGGCGGACGGCAAGCCTGGTGTCAGCGCTGCTCGACCGGGACGAAGTCGCGCTCGACCACGCCGGTGTAGATCTGGCGCGGACGGCCGATGCGGGAGCCGGGCTCCTTGATCATCTCGTGCCACTGGGCGATCCAACCGGGGAGCCGGCCGAGCGCGAAGAGCACGGTGAACATCTCGGTCGGGAAGCCCATGGCCCGGTAGATCAGGCCAGTGTAGAAGTCCACGTTCGGGTAGAGCTTGCGCTCGACGAAGTAGTCGTCGGCCAGCGCGTGCTCTTCCAGCTTCAGGGCGATGTCCAGGAGCTGGTCGGACTTGCCGAGCGCCGAGAGGACGTCGTGCGCCGCCGCCTTGATGATCTTCGCCCGGGGGTCGAAGTTCTTGTAGACGCGGTGCCCGAAGCCCATGAGCTTCACGCCGTCTTCCTTGTTCTTCACCTTGCGGATGAAGGTGTCGACGTCGCCGCCGTCGCGCTGGATGCCTTCCAGCATCTCCAGCACGGACTGGTTCGCACCGCCGTGCAGCGGGCCCCACAGCGCGTTGATGCCGGCCGAGATCGAGGCGAAGAGGTTCGCCTGCGAGGAGCCGACCAGGCGCACGGTCGAGGTCGAGCAGTTCTGCTCGTGGTCGGCGTGCAGGATCAGCAGCTTGTCCAGGGCGCTGGTGACGACCGGGTCCAGGTCGTACTCGGCGGCGGGCACCGAGAAGGTCATGCGCAGGAAGTTCTCGACGTAGCCGAGGTCGTTCCGCGGGTAGACGACCGGGTGGCCGACCGACTTCTTGTACGCGTACGCCGCGATCGTCGGCAGCTTGGCCAGCAGCCGGATGCTGGAGAGGTAGCGCTGCTGCTCATCGAACGGGTTGTGGCTGTCCTGGTAGAAGGTGGACAGCGCGCTGACGACCGAGGACAGCATCGCCATCGGGTGGGCGTCCCGCGGGAAGCCGTCGTAGAAGCGCTTGACGTCCTCGTGGAGCAGCGTGTGGTAGGTGATGTCCTCCTTGAAGGAGGACAGCTCGTCGACGGTCGGCAGCTCGCCGTTGATGAGCAGGTACGCGGTCTCGATGAACGTGCTGCGCTCTGCGAGCTGCTCGATCGGGTAGCCGCGGTACCGGAGAATGCCCGCTTCACCATCGAGATAGGTGACCGCGGATTTATACGCAGCGGTGTTGCCGTAACCGGAATCCAGGGTCACCAGACCGGTCTGTGCGCGCAGCTTCGAGATGTCGAAGCCCTTGTCGCCGACGCTGCTGTCGACGACCGGGTAGGTGTATTCGCCGTCCCCGTAACGCAGTACTACAGAGTTGTCGCTCACGTCATCCCTCACCGACGTTGTGCCTCTTCTTCGAGGTGCCCTGACTGCCTATACCTTCCCCCATTTGGACCTTGCCTGTGCACTCGGGGTCGGCCATAGGGCCCTAAGACGGCACTCAGTGCCGCCCAGCTGCCCATCTTGCGCCCCTTCGCCCCAATGGGGAAAGGGGTGACACCTCACATCGTGCCGCCAAGCCGGTGATCCAGCGCGGTATGCCTGCGACCCGCCGATATCGTCCGCACCGCCTGGCCCAGCGCCTTGCGCGACCCCACCAGCACCACCAATCGCTTTGCCCGGGTAACCGCCGTATAGAGAAGATTGCGCTGCAGCATCATCCACGCCCCCGTCGTGACGGGAATCACCACTGCCGGGTACTCACTTCCCTGCGAACGGTGGATCGTCACCGCGTACGCGTGCGCCAGCTCGTCCAGCTCGTCGAAGTCGTACGGCACCTCCTCGTCCTCGTCGGTCAGCACGGTCAGCCGCTGGTCCTCGACGCTCAGGTCCGTGACCACCCCCACCGTGCCGTTGAAGACGCCGTTGCGGCCCTTCTCGTAGTTGTTCCGGATCTGGGTGACCTTGTCGCCGACGCGGAAAACCCGGCCGCCGAAGCGGCGCTCGGGGAGGTCGGGCCGGGCCGGGGTGACCGCTTGCTGCAGCAGACCGTTCAGCGCGCCGGCGCCGGCCGGACCGCGGTGCATCGGCGCCAGCACCTGCACGTCCCGCCGCGGGTCGAGGCCGAACTTCGCCGGGATCCGGCGGGCCGCCACATCGACCGTCAGCCGCCCGGCCTCCTCGGTGTCCTCCTGCGGGAAGAGGAAGAAGTCGGGCATGCCGGTCGTGATCGGCAGCGTCCCGGCGTTGATCCGGTGTGCGTTGGTCACCACACCCGAATGCTGCGCCTGCCGGAAGATCCTGGTCAGCCGTACGGCCGGCACCGGGCTGTCGTCCGCGAGCAGGTCGCGCAGCACCTCCCCGGCGCCCACGGACGGCAGCTGGTCCACATCGCCCACGAGGAGGAGGTGTGCGCCCGGCGGCACGGCCTTGATGAGCTTGTTGGCGAGCAGCAGGTCCAGCATCGACGCCTCGTCGACCACCACGAGGTCGGCGTCCAGCGGCCGGTCCTGGTCGTACGCGGCGTCCCCGCCGGGCTTCAGCTCCAGCAGCCGGTGCACCGTGGCGGCCTCCGCGCCGGTCAGCTCGGCCAGCCGCTTGGCGGCCCGCCCGGTCGGCGCCGCCAGCAGTACCTGTGCCCTCTTGGCGCGCGCCAGCTCCACCACAGAGCGGACCGTGAAGGACTTGCCGCAGCCGGGGCCGCCGGTGAGCACCGCGACCTTCTCGGTCAGCGCCAGCTTCACCGCCGCCTCCTGCTCGGGCGCCAGCTTGGCTCCCGTACGGTCGGCGAGCCACGCCAGCGCCTTGTCCCACGGCACGTCGTGGAAGGCCGGCATCCGGTCCTCCCCGGCCCGCAGCAGCCGCCGCAGCCGCCCGGCCAGGGACAGCTCGGCGCGGTGGAAGGGGACCAGATACACGGCCGTTATGGGCTCGCCGCCGTCAGGCGCGGGCACGGTCTCCCGCACCACCCCTTCCGGATCCTCGGCCAGCTCCGCCAGGCAGTCGATGACCAGCCCCGTGTCCACCTGAAGCAGCTTCACGGAGTCGGCGATGAGCTGTTCCTGGGGCAGGAAGCAGTGCCCCTGATCGGTGGACTGGGACAGCGCGTACTGCAGGCCGGCCTTCACCCGGTCCGGGCTGTCGTGCGGGATGCCCACCGACTGGGCGATGCGGTCGGCGGTCAGGAAGCCGATGCCCCAGACATCGGCGGCGAGGCGGTACGGCTGGTTCCGTACAACAGAGATGGATGCGTCGCCGTACTTCTTGTAGATCCGCACCGCGATGGAGGTGGACACTCCGACTCCCTGGAGGAAGACCATGACCTCCTTGATGGCCTTCTGCTCCTCCCAGGCCGCGCCGATCATCTTCGTCCGCTTCGGCCCGAGGCCGGGCACTTCGATGAGGCGCTTCGGCTCCTTCTCGATGACCTCGAGGGTGTCCGTGCCGAAGTGCTCGGTGATCCGGTCGGCGATCCGCGGGCCGATGCCCTTGATCAGGCCGGAGCCGAGATAGCGGCGGATGCCCTGCACCGTGGCGGGAAGCACCGTGCGGTAGTTCTCGACCATGAACTGGCGGCCGAACTGGGGGTGGGAGCCCCAGCGGCCCTCCATGCGCAGCGACTCGCCCGGCTGGGCGCCGAGCAGCGCCCCGACCACTGTGAGCAGGTCATTGCCGCCGCGGCCGGTGTCGACGCGCGCGACCGTGTAGCCGTTGTCCTCGTTGGCGTAAGTGATCCGCTCCAGGACACCTTCGACGACGGCCTGGCCGGGTGGGTTGTTCGGGCCTCCCCCGCGCGTTCGCTGCATGGAACCGAAGGTACCGCCGGGATCGGACATCGCCGGGGGCCTGTGGACAACCCGGCGGCCGGGCCTGCAGGTTATCCACAGGCCGGACATTTCGACCGGCCATTTCGAGGGGCCCGGCGTACTGCCGGGCCCCTCGGTCCCCCCTCGGGTTCCCCCCTTTTCATCGCCGCCCGACCATCCCCCGGGTCTCCCCCGCAGGCGCCGATGTCCAGTACGACCTCCAAAGGGCCGGAACGGTTGCGTGGTTCCGCCCCTCTTTCGGCGCAGTTCGCATCGCGGCCCGCGCCCGGACGCACGGCGCGCACGGCGCGTTCAGCCGGGCACCCGAGCTCTCCTGCGCGCGCCCGCCTCACTCTGCGCGCAGTACGTGCTCCCGGTAACGGGCGATCACCTCGGCCAGTACCTCGGCCCCGTCCCGCTCCCACAGGCCCGGGTTGAAAATCTCGACCTCGATGGGCCCGTCATGTCCGGCCGCTTCGGTCCGTTCGCGGAACCACCGCAGGTCCACCGCCCCGTCCCCGAGCTGACCGCGGCCGAGCAGTACCCCTTCGGGCAGCGGGGTCACCCAGTCGGCGAGCTGGAACGCCGCGAGCCGTCCGCCGCGCCCCGCACGTTCGATCCCCTCCCCGACCGTGTCGTCCCACCACAGGTGGTACGTGTCCACGACCACGCCCACCTGTTCCGCGGGGAACCGCTCGGCGAGGTCGAGCGCCTGGGCGAGCGTGGAGACGACGCAGCGGTCCGACGCGTACATCGGGTGCAGCGGCTCGATCGCCAGCCGTACGCCCCGCTCTGCGGCGTACGGCCCCAGCTCGGCCAGCGCCTCTGCCACGCGCTCCCGCGCCCCGTGCAGGTCCCGGCTGCCGGGCGGCAGACCGCCGGACACCAGGACGAGCGTGTCCGTACCGAGGGCCGCGGCCTCGTCGAGCGCCGCCCGGTTGTCGTCGAGCGCGGCGGCGCGTTTCTGAGGGTCGGTCGCGGTGAAGAAGCCGCCGCGGCACAGGCTGGTGACGGTCAGCCCCGCCTCCCGCATGAGCTTGGCGGCCGCGTCGACGCCGTACTTCTGTACGGGTTCGCGCCACAGGCCCACGTGGCGCAGCCCGGCCGCCGCGCAGCCGTCCGCCAGCTCGGGCAGCGACCACTGCTTGACCGTCTCCTGGTTGAGGCTGAGGCGCGCGAGGTCGTCCTTCGTGCGGCGGCCGGTCATGCGTCTCCTCCGAGTACGGCGGTCAGCTTGGCCATCCGGTGCCGGGCCAGCTCGGGGTCGGGGAACAGGCCGAGCCCGCCCGCCAGTTCGTACGCCCGGCGCAAGTGCCGCAGCGAGCGGGCCGACTGCAGGCCGCCGGCCATCGTGAAGTGCGCCTGGTGGCCCGAGAGCCAGGCCAGGAAGACGACGCCGGTCTTGTAGTAGCGGGTCGGCGCTTCGAAGAGGTGCCGGGCCAGCTCCACAGTGGGGTCCAGGACCTTGTGGAACGCGGCGGTGTTCCCGGTGTCCAGCAGGCGCACGGCCTCGGCGGCCAGCGGCGCGAGCGGGTCGAAGACACCCAGCAGGGCGTGGCTGAAGCCCCGTTGGTCGCCGGCGATCAGTTCGGGGTAGTGGAAGTCGTCGCCCGTGTAGCAGCGCACTCCCTCCCGTCGCCCACCACCACCCTTGTCCGAGGCCCTTCGGGCCGCCCCCATTGTCTGCAGCCGGCGGCGCAGCGCCACCTCCCGGTCCGCGTCGAGCAGCGAGACCTTCACGCCGTCGACCTTGTCCGGGTGCTCGGCGATGATCTGCAGGAACGTCTCGGTGGCCGCGTCGAGATCGCCGCTGCCCCAGTAGCCCTCCAGCGCAGGGTCGAACATCGGGCCGAGCCAGTGCAGGATGACCGGCTCACTGCTCTGCCGGAGCAGGTGCCCGTACATCTCCGCGTACGCCTCGGGCCCGCCCGCGACCGCCGCCAACTGCCGCGACGCCATCAGGATCGGCTGTCCGCCGGCCTCCTCCACCAGGGCGAGCTGCTCCTCGTAGGCGGCGCGCACGTCCGACAGTCCCGCCTCCCCGGGCGGGAGCTGGTCGGTGCCCACCCCGCACGCGATCCGGCCGCCCACCGCCCTGGCCTCGGCGGCCGACCGCCGGATCAGCTCGGCGGCGGTCGCCCAGTCCAGGCCCATGCCGCGCTGCGCGGTGTCCATGGCCTCGGCGACGCCCAGGCCGTGCGACCACAGGTGGCGCCGGAAGGCGAGGGTCGCGTCCCAGTCCAGTACGGCGGGGCCGTCCGGGGTGGTGTCGGCATTCGGGTCGGCGACGACGTGCGCGGCGGCGAAGACGGTACGGGAGGTGAACGGGACCGCCGCACCTACGGGCGCGGCGCTCACAGGCGTTGCTTCAGGCACGGCGTTGGTTTCGGACGCGGCGCTCACAGGCTCAGCTCCGGTACGTCCAGGCGGCGCCCTTCTTGTGCCGAGCGGATGCCCAGTTCGGCGAGGTGCACGCCGCGCGCGCCCGCCATGAGGTCCCACCGCCACAGCTCGTCGAGCACCACGTGGCGCAGGAAGAGCGCCCACTGCTCCTTGAAGCCGTTGTCGAACGTCTCGTTGTCGGGCACCTCCTGCCACTGCGCCCTGAAGTCCTCCGTGGCCGGCAGGTCCGGGTTCCAGACCGGCTTGGGGGTCGCGGAACGGTGCTGGACCCGGCAGCGGCGCAGGCCCGCGACGGCCGACCCCTCCGTGCCGTCCACCTGGAACTCCACCAGCTCGTCCCGGTTGACGCGCACCGCCCAGGAGGAGTTGATCTGCGCAACGGCGCCGCTCGCCAGCTCGAAGATCCCGTACGCGGCGTCGTCGGCGGTCGCCTCGTACGGCTTCCCGGCCTCGTCCCAGCGGCGCGGGATGTGGGTGGCCAGCTGGGCCTGGACGGTGCGTACCGGCCCGAACAGCTCGTGCAGTACGTACTCCCAGTGCGGGAACATGTCCGTCGCGATGCCACCGCCGTCCTCCGCCCGGTAGTTCCACGACGGGCGCTGTGCCTCCTGCCAGTCGCCCTCGAAGACCCAGTAGCCGAACTCGCCCCGGACGGACAGGATGCGGCCGAAGAAGCCGCCCTCGATGAGCCGCTTCAGCTTCAGCAGGCCCGGCAGGAAGATCTTGTCCTGGACGACGCCGTGCTTGATGCCCGCAGCCTGGGCCAGCCGCGCCAGTTCGAGCGCACCGGCGAGCCCGGTGGCGGTGGGCTTCTCCACGTAGAGGTGCTTGCCCGCGGCGATCGCCTTCTTGACGGCCTCCTCGCGGGCGGCGGTGACCTGTGCGTCGAAGTAGATGTCGATGCTGTCGTCGGCCAGCACCGCGTCCAGGTCGGT
Organism: Streptomyces ochraceiscleroticus; assembly: GCF_000720485.1. Classification (GTDB taxonomy): domain Bacteria; phylum Actinomycetota; class Actinomycetes; order Streptomycetales; family Streptomycetaceae; genus Streptomyces; species Streptomyces ochraceiscleroticus. The sequence goes on from NZ_JOAX01000037.1 coordinate 53,234, forward strand.
GGACCACTCCGTGAGGCCGTGCCGGTCGGCCATGGCCGCGAGCTTGTGCTCCGCGCGGCCGACCAGGACCGGTTCGGGCCAGATCACCGTGCCCCCGCCCACGTCCAGGCCGCCCTGCTCGCGCAGGGCGAGGATCGAGCGGAGGAGGTGCTGGCGGTAGCCCATGCGCCCGGTCACGCCGTTCATGGCGATCCGTACGGTCTTGCGTGTCACAACCCGACCCCTCACATCAACCGGTGGTACCGGTCGCGGCCCCGTGGTCCGCGAACGGACAAGCGCACGGAAAGCGCCGACGAAGGGCGCGCGGCACCCAGCGCCCGGAGTTGTTCACCCGGTCACGCATAGAAAGCGCTTTCCATCGCGAGAGAAGCTAGCCTGCGACGCGAGGCGCCACAAGAGGGGCGACGCCGGACGTGGCGCCGCAGGAAGGGGGACGGGGAGCGATATGACCGTGACACTGGCGGACGTCGCCGCGCGGGCGGGGGTCTCGGCGGCGACCGTCTCACGCGTGCTGAACAGCAACTATCCGGTGGCCGAGGCCACCCGCGACCGAGTGCTGCGGGCGGTCGCGGAACTGGAGTACGTCGCGAACGGACCGGCCAGCGCGCTCGCCGCAGCCACCTCCGACCTGGTCGGCATCCTCGTCAACGACGTCGCCGACCCGTTCTTCGGAGTACTCGCGAGCGCGGTGCAGTCGGAGATGAGCGGCGACGGCACCTCCGGCGGCGAGAAGCTCGCCGTGGTCTGCAACACCGGCGGCTCCCCGGAGCGCGAGCTGACCTACCTCACGCTGCTGCACCGCCAGCGGGCCGGCGCCGTGGTACTGACCGGCGGCGCGACCGAGGACCCCGCGCATACGGCGGCGTTGGCGGCCCGCGTGGCGCGGCTGTCCGCGGCGGGGACCCAGGTGGTGCTGTGCGGCCGCCCGCCGCTGCCGGCGGGCGCGACGGCGGGTGCCGGAGGCTCGGCGGAGGCGCCGGTGGCGGGCGGTCGGGCCGCGGGGGCTGCCTCCGCGGCGGCTTCCCCGGCTTCCGCTGCCGACGCGGGGCCTGCTCCGCTGACCGTCGCGTTCGACAACCGGGGCGGCGCGCGGTCGCTGACCGAGCATCTGGTCGCCCTCGGCCACCGCCGGATCGGGTGCGTCGCGGGCCCCGAGGGGCTCACCACCACCCGGCACCGGCTGGAGGGCCACCGCGCCGCCCTCGCGACGCACGGCATCGAGGACGTGCCCGGCCGCACGGTCCACGGCGCCTACGACCGGGCCTCCGGCTATGCGGCAGCCCACGAGCTCCTCCGGCGGGACGAGGATCTGACCGCCGTCGTCGCGGCCAATGACACGGTCGCGCTGGGCGTCTGCGCCGCGCTGCGCGAGCACGGGCTGCGGGTCCCCGAGGACGTCTCGGTCGCCGGCTTCGACGACCTCCCCTTCAGCATGGACGCCGTGCCGGCGCTGACAACCGTCCGGCTGCCGCTGACCGAGGCCGGAGCGCGGGCCGGCCGGCTGGCGATGGGCCGGGAGCCGGCGCCGGCGGACGGCGTGGTGCTGCTTTCATCCGAATTGGTGATACGCAAGTCGACGGCTCCGCCCTATTCTTGACTCAGTCAAGGTTTTTGGGGGATGCCATGACCGTCCAGGAATTCCGCCGCTTCAACCGCTTCTACACCAACCTCATCGGCGCGCTCGACTACGGCCGCCATCTCTACACTCCGTACACGCTCACCGAGGCCCGGCTGCTGTACGAGCTCGCCAACAGCCCTGGTCAGGTGGACGCCGCGGACCTGCGGGTCACGCTCTCCCTGGACGCGGGCTACCTCAGTCGTCTGCTCGGGAAGTTCGAGGAGCGCGAGCTGATCACCACCGGCCGCTCGGAGCAGGACTCGCGACGCCGGCGCATCGCGCTCACCCCGCACGGCCGGGAGGCGGCGTCCACCTTGGAGGAGCGGTCGCAGGACAGCGCCGGCCGGCTCCTGGAAGGGCTGCGCGGGCCGGACCGCGCCCGACTGGTGGAGTCCATGGCGACAATCCGCGAGCTGCTCGGCGACGCCACCCCGCCCGACGCGGAACCGCCGGACGCCGTTCCCGAGCCCACGTCCGTCGCCCATGCCGGGCCGGCGTCGGACCAGGTGACCCTGCGGACCACTCGCCCCGGTGACCTCGGCTGGATGGTGCAGCGCAACGCCGAGCTCTACGCCCGCGAGTACGGCTTCGACCTCTCCTACGAAGCGCTGGTGGCCCACATCGTGGCCGAGTTCGCCGACCACTTCGACCCGCACTGGGACCGCGCCTGGATCGCCGAACTGAACGGCAGACCGGCGGGCCAGGTGATGTGCGTCCGGGACCGGGCGGACGAGGGTGCGCAGGCCGATGGCGAGGAGGTCAGCGGGGATGGGCGGCGCGGTCGGCGGGAGCGGATACGCACGGCTCGGCTGCGGTTGCTGCTCGTGGAGCCGGAAGCGCGCGGTCATGGCATCGGCGGGCGGCTGGTGGCGGCCTGCACGGACTTCGCCCGGGACGCCGGGTACGAGGAGCTGGTGCTGTGGACCAACAGCGTCCTGACGTCCGCCCGGCGGATCTACGAGCGGGCCGGGTTCGAGCTGGTCGCCGAGCGGCCGCACCACAGTTTCGGACAGGACCTGGTCGGGCAGGACTGGCGACTGCGGCTGTGAGTCGTCGGCCGAGACGGTGAACCGCGGGCTGGGGCTGTGAGCCGTGGCTGCGCCGGTGAGTCGCCGACCGAGACTGTGGGCCGTGGCTATGACCGTGGCCGTGGCCGTGGCCGTGGCCGTGGCGATGAGTTGCCGGATGGGGCTGTGGGTCGTGGCTGCGGGTCGTGGCTGCGGCGGTGAATCGCGGGCTCAGACTGCGGTCGTGGCCGCAGGTGTGGTGGGGTCGGTGTGAGGGTCTTCGTGAAGGGCTGCGAAAGGTAGGGCTGTAGGGCTATGCGATTCGCCTTCTCGACGCTGGGCGTGCCCGGTATGCCGGTACGCGATGTGGCCGGGCTCGCCACCGGCGCCGGGTACCACGGGGTGGAGCTGCGCGCCCACCCGGAGGAACCGGTGCACACGGGCCTCGGTCCCAGCGAACGTGCCGAGGTCGCCCGGGAGTTCGCGGACGCCGGGGTGGAGATCCTCACCATCGCCGGATACGCGAAGGTCGCCGAGGCGCAGGACGCGGCGGGCGAGGCGGCGCTCGCGGACGAGTTGGCGGGGCTGGTCGGCCTCGCGGCGGACGTGGGCGCCTCGTACGTCCGGGTGTTCCCCGGTGCGGGCGACCGGCCGGCCGCGGAGGCCGACGCGGACGCCGCCCGCCGGCTCGGCGCCATCGCGCCGCTCGCTGCGGACCGGGGCGTGACCGTCCTGCTGGAGACGCACGATTCGCACCGTACGGGGGCCGCGGCGGCGCGCGCGGTCGGTCCGGTGGGGCACGGGTCGGTCGGGGCGCTGTGGGACGTGCTGCACACCTGGCTCGGCGGCGAGGACCCGGCCGCCACGCAGGCCGTGCTCGCCCCTCATCTGGGCTATGTCCAGGTCAAGGACGTCGCCTCGGCCGAGGACAAGACGCCGCTGCCGCTCGGCGCCGGGGTGCTCCCACTGGCCGGCTGCCTCGGGGCACTCGTCGGGGACGGTTGGGACGGCTGGCTGTGCTGGGAGTACGAGAAGCGGTGGTACCGCGAGGCGCCCGCGCTCCCCGGCCTCCTCCGCCCCGGCCGCGAACATCTGGAGCAGCTCCTGACCAATTTGGAGAAGTGAGGACCAGGGGAAGGGGGGAAGCGAGGGCGAGTTCGGCGAAGTGAGGGCGGGTGGCGGTCGGCCGGGCGGCCCACCGCACGGCCCCCAGGCGGGCCCATCGCACGGCCCCCGGGCGGTCCACCGCACGGCCCTCGGGCGGTCCACCGCGCGGGCCTCGGGCGGTCCGCCGTGTGCCAGTAGTACCAATCTGTACCAATCTTGGGGGGTGGGACGGTTCCGGGGAACCCAGGGCGTTGCCGGTCCGTCACAACGACGTACTGCCGGTGAGTCTCCGCAAAGCGGTGTCGGCCTCGCTGCTGGCTGCGTCGCTGACCACCCTCTCCACCGCCTGCGGCCGGCAGCACACCGCCACCGGCGCACCCCCCTCCTCACGCGCCGGTGGCGGATCTCATCCCGGGCCGACCGCCGTTCGGAGCAGCCTCCCCGTCGCCACGCCTCGGCGCCCCCGCACCCCGGCGCCCCCGCACCCACGCCTCTCCACCCCCTACCTCCGGTCGTGTGATCACCCGGTTGGTGCTGGGGCATTGACCGGCAATTGTTTTCCGGATATCCGTGTCTCCTTGGCAGTTTCCTTCAATACGCCTATATGCCTGGGACTGGGCGGGTGGGAGCGGTCTGTGCCGCGCCCCGGTCGTGTGGTGCCACCGGCACCGAGGAAGTCGCCGAGGAGTCGTCGAGGAGTCACCGAAGAAGTCGTTGAGGACGTCACCCAGGAAGTCGTCGAGGAAGTCTGAGTAAGTCACCGAGGAAGCCTCCGAGGAGCCCTCCGGAAGGAGCGCACATGCACTCCAGACGTACCGCTCGCCCCAGCCGTGCCGACCGTTCCAGAGCCACCGACCACTCCGGACCTGCCGATCACTCCAGCCCCGCCGGCAACCCCGGCCCTGTCGATCGTCCCGGACCCGTCGACCGGCCCGAGCCCACCGACCGGCCCGAGCCCACCGACCGGCCCGAGCCCACCGACCGGCCCGGACCTGCCGATCTCCCCAGACCCACCGACCGTTCCCTTCCCCAGCCTGCCGATCTCCCCAGACCCACCGACCGTTCCCTTCCCCAGCCTGCCGATCCCCCCAGACCCGCCGACCGTTCCGTTCCCGAGTCTGCCGATCTCCCCAGAGCCACCGGTCGTTCCGTTCCCGAGTCTGCCGGTCACTCCAGACGTAGCGTGCTGACCGCGGCCGCTGCTGCGGCGACGGGTGTGGCCGCTTCGCGGGCCGCCGGCGGTACCGCGTACGCCGCGCCCGGTGGGCCGCGGCGGGACGTGCGGGAGCGGTTGCGGGCGCTCATTGCCCGGATGAGTCTTGAGGAGAAGGTCGGGCAGCTCTTCGTGATGCGGGTGTACGGGCACTCCGCCACCGCGCCCGATGCCGCCGACGTCGAGGCCAATCGCAAGGAGATCGGCGTTTCGAACGCCGCCGAGCTGATCGCGAAGTACCACGTCGGCGGCATCATCTACTTCTCCTGGACGCACAACACCCGCGATCCGCGCCAGATCGCCGAGCTCTCGAACGGTATCCAGCGGGCGGGCGCCGCCCAGCGCGTTCCCGTACCGCTGCTGATCGCCACCGACCAGGAACACGGGATAGTGGCCCGGATCGGCGCGCCCGCCACGCTCTTCCCCGGGGCGATGGCGCTGGCCGCGGGCGGCTCGCGGGAGGACGTGGAGACGGTCGGCCGGATCTCCGGCGCCGAGCTGTACGCCATGGGCATCCGTCAGGACTACGCCCCCACCGCCGACGTCAACGTCAACCCCGCGAACCCGGTCATCGGCGTGCGGTCGTTCGGTGCCGACCCCAAGGCGGTGGCCCGGTTCGTCGCCGCGGAGGTGAAGGGGTATCAGGCGGCCGGCGTGGCCGCGACCGCCAAGCACTTCCCCGGCCACGGCGACACCGACACCGACAGCCACATCGGGATCCCGTACATCCACCACTCCGCCGAGGAGTGGGAGCGCCTGGACGCGCCGCCCTTCAAGGCGGCCATCGCGGCCGGAATAGATTCGATCATGACGGCCCATATCGTCGTGCCCGCGTTCGACAAGAGCGAGGACCCCGCCACGCTCTCCCGCCCGATCCTCACCGGCATCCTGCGCGAACGCCTCGGCTACGACGGCGTGGTGGTCACCGACTCGCTCGGCATGGAGGGCGTGCGCAAGAAGTACGGGGACGACCGTGTCCCGGTGCTCGCCCTGCGGGCCGGCGTCGACCAGCTACTGAACCCGCCGGACCTGGAGGCCGCGTACAAGGGCGTGCTCACGGCCGTGGGCAACGGGGAGCTGAGCGAGCGGGAGATCGACGAGAAGCTGCTGCGCATCCTCGCGCTGAAGGAGCGCCGCGGGCTGTTCGCCGGTCCGTACACCTCGCGACGGGCGGTGGACCGTACGGTCGGCACAAAACGGCACCTCAGGACCGCCGACAAGATCGCCGACCGCACCACGACGCTGCTGGTCAACGAGGGCGGGCTGCTGCCGCTCTCCCGGCGCAGCACACGCCGCGTCCTGGTGGTCGGTGCCGACCCGGCCGCGCCGTCCGGCACCGGCGGCCCGCCCACCGGTGTGCTCGCGCGCACCCTCGGCGAGCTGGGCTTCACGGCCACCGCGCTGTCCACGGGCACGGCGCCCACCCAGGCGCAGACCGACGCGGCGGTGGCGGCGCTGGCGGAACACGACGCGGTGGTCGTCGCCACGTACAACGTCACCGCGGGGTCCTCGCAGCGGGGGCTGGTGCGGGCCCTGCTGGATACCGGGAAGCCGGTGGTGCAGCTCGCGATCCGGAATCCGTACGACATCGCCCAGCTCGACGGCGTCAAGGCGGCGCTGGCCAGCTACTCGTGGACCGATGTCGAACTGCGCGCCGCCGCCAGGGTGATCGCGGGCCGCCGGGAGCCGAAGGGCAGGCTGCCGGTCCCGGTCATGCGCGCCGACGCGCCCGGCACCGAGCTCTTCCCGATCGGCCACGGCCTGACGTACTGACCGCATCGGACATCACATCGGGCACGACCTGACGTACTGACCGCATCGGACACGGTCTGTCGTACTGACCGGACTGGGGCGCGCGTACCGGCGCCCGTACCGGACCCTTCGTACGGCACGTACCGCACAGCCCGTACCGCATCCCTCGTACCTCATGCGCAATACGCCGTTCGCGTCTGGCGTGTGCCCGTCACGGCGGGTCACGCTGGTCCGGCATGTCGCACCTGCCCCGGCACGCCTGCCGGGGCGGGTGCGGCGAGCGTGAGCGCGAGTCCAGGGGGGACGGTGGGGGTGCGCGGGGCACGGGGCGCGGGGGCGCTGTTGGGCGCCCTGCTGGCGGTCGGCCTGTTGCTGACGGGGTGCCGGCCGTCGTCCAGTGCTGAGGCCCGCGGCGCCGGTACCGCGCCACCGACGGGATACGGCGCGGTCTTCCTGGACCGCGGCGAGTGCAGCAGCCGCGGGCGGGCGGTGGCCTTCCGCGAGGTGGCCTGCACGAACGGGGCGGCCGCGGCCCGGGTGCTGGCGCGGCACGCCGGGCGGCAGTCCCGGGGGCCGCTCTGCCCGGCCCGTACCGACTTCGTCCTGCACATCAGCCAGCACCGGCCGGACGCCGACGAGGACGGCGACGGCGCGGTCCCGCAGGGGTACGCCTGTATGCGCAACCTGCGCGCGCCGCACCCTGGGAACCCGGGGCAGGGCGGCGGCCCCCGCACCGTCCCCGGCGACTGCGTCTACCTCGCCGCCGGGCTCCAGGCCCGTGAGACGCCCTGTGCCGCGTCCGGCGCCGGGGCGAGGCACCGGCCCGAGTACTTGGTGACGGCGACGGTCCGCGAGCGCCCGTCCTGCCCGGCCGGCACGGCCCTGTACCTCCGCCTCCCCGACCACACCACGGGCTGCGCCCGCCGCCTCACGTCGGCCTGAGGCCGCACGCCTTGAGGCTCAGCCGGGCCACTCCGGCCCCTCTTTTCACCCCCCGGTCACCTCCCTCCCGCCCGACTTCCTTCCGCACGACGGCATTCCGTGATGCCTGTCTCTTATACACATCTGACGCTGCCGACGAATAGAGAGGCGTAGATCTCGG
>NZ_JOAX01000038.1 GCF_000720485.1 Streptomyces ochraceiscleroticus
ATCCTCACTCGACCCACGCGACTTCGACTGCAGCGTCGACAGCGTCTGCGCTCCCATGTCGAACTTCATCAGGCTCCCCCTGCCGGGCTGGACGGCTGTCGTTGTAAGTGGAGTCATATTTATCAAGTCGGGATGAGTGCTGCAATCGAGGGTACAAAGCCTGTGGATAACCGTGTGGCGGCGTACGTGTGGCGGCGTACCAGCGAGCCGCCCGATTACGACCCGGTGGTTCCGCCACAGCCTAGATTCGGTTTATGAAGATCCTCAGTGTGAATGTCGGGGCGGCGAAGGCGGTCGAGTACACCGACGCGCCGTCCGGAACGACCGGTATCGACAAGCAGCCGGTGACCGGGCCGGTGCGGGTGACGGCCCCGGGCCCGGCCGGGGTCGGAGCGAGCGGGGTGGCCGGTGACACGGTCTGCGACCTGCGCTATCACGGGGGCGACGACCGGGCCGTCTACGCGTTCGCCCGGGAGGACCTGGACACGTGGGAGCGGGAGCTGGGGCGGCCGCTGACCAACGGCGCATTCGGGGAGAACCTCACCACCGTGGCGATGGACCTGCGGGAGGCGCTGGTCGGCGAGCGGTGGCGGGTCGGGGACGAGGTCGTGCTGGAGGTGACGGGGGGCCGCATCCCGTGCCGTACGTTCGCGGGCCGGCTCGCCGAGAAGGGCTGGCTGCGGCGGTTCACGCAGGCGGGCTCCTCGGGGGCGATGCTGCGCGTCATCGAGCCGGGCGAGTTCCGCGCCGGCGACCGGGTCGAGGTGGTGGACCGCCCGGATCACGAGGTCACGGTCGGGCGGCTGTTCCGCGCCGTGACGACCGAGCGGAAGTCGCTGCCGGACATGCTGGTCGCCGCGGAGTGGATGGAACGCGAGCAGCTCGAGATCGCCAGGAAGTACGCCGCCAAGTACGGGAGCCGCTGACGGCCCGGCCGTACCCGGTCCCCGGCCGTACCCGGCTCCCGCCGAAAGGCCCGTGGGCCGTCCGCCGCGCTACCGCCCGCGGCGCGCCATCGACGGGCGGAGGCGGTTCATGACGCTCATGTACGAGGCGGGGAAGAGGCGGGCCAGCACGTCGGGGACGACGGCGGAGGCGGCGATCAGGACCCGGGGCCGGCGGGTGCGAATGCCCGCCAGGATCTGCTCGGCGGCCTTGTCGGCCGGGTAGGTCAGCAGCTTGGCGAAGCTCTCCTTGCCCGCGCGGGACTCGGCGGCGTCGGCCGCGGCGGCCACGCGCGCGTTCTCGGCGATACGGGTGCGGATGCCGCCGGGGTGGACGGTGGTGACTCCGGTGGCGCGGTCGGCGAGCTCGTGGCGGAGCGCCTCGCTGAAGCCGCGCAGCGCGAACTTGCTGGCGGCGTACGCCGACTGGCCGGGCGGCGCGATCAGCCCGAAGAGGCTGGAGATGTTGACGATGTGGCTGCCGGGGGAGCGCAGGAGGTGCGGGAGGAAGAGGCGGGTGAGGGCCACCGGGGCGCGGAAGTTGATGGCCTGTACCCAGTCGAACTCCTCGGCCGTCAACTGCTCGAAGCGGCCGCCGAGCGCCACCCCGGCGTTGTTGATCAGAAGCGTGATGCGGGGGTAGGCCTCGGTGATCCGCGCGACGAGGGCGTCCAGGCCGTCGGTGTCGGAGAGGTCGGCGATGTGGGTGTCGACGGTCAGGTGCGGGTGGTTGGCGCGTACCTTGCCGGCGACCGCCGCCAGCCGGTCGGCGTCCCGGTCGATGAGGACGAGACCGCTGCCGCGCGCCGCGAGGCCGTAGGCAAGCTGCTCGCCCATGCCGCCGGCCGCGCCGGTCAGGACCGCGGTACCGCCGGCGAAACGGTACGGGGAGAGGGCGGCGGCAGGCATGGGACTCCTCCGGTCAGGGGCTTCGGTGATCTCCGGCCGCCCAGTCTGCCCTTGAAGCGCCGTCCGCGGCTTGACCCTGCGCGACAGAGGCTTGTCTCTGCGCGACAGCCGGTCACCGCCGCGCGGCGCCCGAAGTCAGCTCGTACGCCCCTCCGGAGGGTCCGGAAGACCCGGAAGCCGTTCCCCGCGCCGCACCCCCGTCGGCGACGTCCCCCACCACCGTCGGCAGCAGCGGCTCAGGGCCGACTGTTCGGAGAGGCCGAGGAGGGCGGCGATCTGGGTCATCGGGATGGCGGTGCCCGTGAGGTAGTGGCGCGCTGCCTGGCGGCGTACGTCGTCGAGGATCGCGGCGTACGTCGTGCCTTCGTCGCGCAGCCGCCGCTGCAGCGTGCGCGGGTGGACGCTGAGCAGCCGCGCCACGGCGCCGATGTCGGGCGGGGTGGTGCCCAGCGACTGCTGCACCGCGCCGCGGACCCGGAGGACGATATCGGCCCGTTCGTCCGGTGCCTGTTCGGCGAGGAACGCCAGGGCGAGCCGCCGGAGGTGTTCGTCGCCGCCCGCGAGCGGCCGGTCGCCGAGGCTCTTCGGTACGCGGAGCAGGGCGGCGGGGCGTCCGACGCGTACAGGGACGCCGAAGAACTCCTCGTACGTGGCGAGCGGGGCGGCGGGCCGGTACGGGAGCTCGACGGTGCGCAGCCCGTAGGGGCCGTCGACGAGGAACTGGATCGCGCGGTGCAGGAAGCCGAGGCCCAGGTCGGTGCCCTGGACGGGCGCCGGCAGTCCGGGGTGCGGGCCGTAGCGGAGCGCGGCGATGCCCGGCGCGTCGTACGGGTCGGGTTCGAGGGTGAGGCTGAGGGCCTGCGCGTGGACGAAGAGGTAGCGCGAGGTGCATTCGAGCGCGTCGGCGACGGTGGGGGAGTGCTGGATGGCCAGGGCCAGCGCGCCGAGCATGCCGAAGTCCTGCCGGGCCGCGACGCGCAGCCCGAGGTCGGGACGGTCCAGCCCGGCGGCGGCCAGCTCCAGCACCTTCGTCATGGCCTGGTCGTCGACCAGGAGGTCGTCGGCGTCGAGCGCGGCGACGGGCAGGCCGGCGGCCGCGGCGTATTCCTCGGCGTCGCCGCCCAGCTCGGCGACCGTCGCGCGGAAGCCCCGCAGCCCCGCCGATCTGATCACCGACATGCGGGGAGCCTGTGGCTGGACCCGGTCACCGACATGTCGTTCAGGGTCAAATACGTGTCGCGTGAAGTCAAGAACCCCACCGGCCCCATTGCGCACACTGGGGCCATGACCACTTCCGCCGGCCAGCGGCCGGACACCGAGCACATCGATGTCGTGATCGTCGGCGCCGGGCTGTCCGGCGTGGGCGCGGCCTACCGGCTGCAGACGGAGTGCCCGGGACGCTCGTACGCGATCCTGGAGGCGCGCGATTCCATGGGCGGCACCTGGGACCTGTTCCGCTACCCCGGAATCCGCTCGGACTCCGACATGTTCACGCTCGGCTATCCGTTCAAACCGTGGCGGGACGCCAAGTCGATCGCGGACGGCCCGACGATCCTGCGGTACATCAAGGAGACGGCGGCGGAATTCGGGATCGACCGGCACATCCGGTACCGCACGAAGGTGCTCTCCGCCGACTGGTCGACGCGGGAGGCGCGCTGGACGCTGACCCTCGAGCGCACCGACGAGGCGACGGGCGAGGCCGTGCGCTCCACCCTCACCTGCGACTTCCTGTACTCCTGCGCCGGGTACTACAACTACGACCGGGGGCACGCGCCCGACTTCCCCGGCCTCGACTCCTTCGCCGGGACGGTCGTCCACCCGCAGTTCTGGCCCGAGGAGCTGGACTACAAGGGCAAGCGCGTGGTCGTCATCGGCAGCGGGGCCACCGCCGTGACGCTGGTGCCGGCGATGGCCGGACAGGCCGATCGGGTCACCATGCTGCAGCGCACGCCGACCTGGATCAGCGCCGTGCCGGGCCGCGACAAGATCGCCGACAAGGTGCGGAGCGCGCTGCCCGCGGGCGTGGCCCACCGCGCCGTGCGAACGAAGAACATCCTCTTCGGCATCGGCTTCTACCAGTTCTGCCGGCGGCGCCCGCAGGCCGCGCGCAAGCTGCTCACCCGCCTGAACACCCGCATGCTGAAGGACGAGCAGGCGGTGCGGGAGCACTTCACGCCCTCGTACAACCCCTGGGACCAGCGGCTGTGCGCGGTGCCGGACGCCGACCTCTTCAAGGCGCTGAAGACGGGCCGGGCCGAGGTCGTCACCGATCACATCGACACCTTCGTGCCCGAGGGCATCCGGCTGAAGTCGGGGAAGGTGCTCGAAGCGGACGTCGTCGTCACCGCCACCGGGCTGCAACTGCTGGCCTTCGGCGGGATCACGCCGGAGATCGACGGGCGGCCGGTCGAGCTGTCGCGGCAGTTCGTGTGGCGCGGCGCGATGATGACCGGCGTGCCCAACTTCGCCGTCTGCATCGGCTACACCAACGCCTCCTGGACGCTCCGCGCCGACCTCACCTCGCGGCTGGTGTGCAAGGTGCTGAACTTCATGGACCGGAACGATTACGCGGCGGTGGTGCCGGAGCCCGGCCGCCCGCTCGCCGAGCGGCCGCTGCTCGATCTCGCCGCCGGGTACGTCAAGCGCTCCATCGACGCCTTCCCGCGCCAGGGCGACCGCGGGCCGTGGAAGGTACGGCAGAACTATGTGCTGGACGCCGCCACGACGATGCGGACCAACCTCCGGCGCACGCTGAGGCCCACGCCCCGCGCGGCCGTGCGCGGCGGGCAGCACGTGCCGGGCCGCGAGCCGGAGCGCGCGCCGGCCGGTGTGCCGGGGCAGGACCGGGCGCACACGCGGGCGGAGGCCGCCAAGTGACCGCCGCCGACACGACATATGTAGACGTCGCGGGCCATTCCGTACGCGTACGCGTCAGCGGCGCCGCGGACGGCCCGCCGGTCGTGCTGCTGCACGGCATCGCGCGCAGCCTGGAGGACTGGCAGCTCACCCACGACCTGCTCGCGGCGCGCGGGTACCGGGTCATCAGCACCGACCTGCCCGGCTTCGGCCTGACCCGCCGGATGAAGGGCCGCGCCGGGCTCGCCTCCTTCGCGCGCGCCGTGGTGGGCGTGCTGGACGCGCTGGGGGAGCGGCGGCCCGTCCACCTGATGGGCAACTCGCTCGGCGGCGCGGTCGCCATGACCGTCGCGGCGGAGTACCCGGACCGGGTGGCGGCCCTCGTCCTCGCCAACAGCGCCGGCTTCGGCCGCGAGGCCAACCTCTCGCTGAGCTCCATGGGGTACGCCGCACTGGCGGCGCTGCCCGGCGTCGGGAAGCGGTTCCGGGGGCGGGCCCGGGAGGCCGGTGTCCAGGTCAACCGCGATCTGTTCCACGACCCGCGGCACGCGACGGAGGAGCTGATCCGGCACGCCGGGCTGGTCGGCCGGCAGCCCGACTTCCGCGCCACCTTCGTGGCCACGATGCTGAGCCTGGGCGTGCCGGTCCTCGGCTCGTACCCCGGCTGGCGCCGCGCCCTCCTCGCGCGGACCGCGGCGGCCCGCGTGCCCACGCTCGTCGTCTGGGGCGACGCGGACGCGGTGCTGCCGGTCGCGCACTTCCACGCCGCGGTCGCCGCGCTGCCGCACGCCCGCAGCCACCTCTTTCCCGCCACCGGGCATATGCCCCAGATCGAACGGGCGGCGGAATTCACCGCGCTGGCGGCCGGGTTCCTGGACAGCGTGGCGGGCCCCGCGAAGGATGTTCCGGACCCCGCGGAGGGCACTGTGGGGGACGACGCCGGGAACGCGGCGGCGAGGGGCACCGCGAAGGGATGACGTGACCGATGGCGGGGACGTGCGCGCCGGCCGCCCGGGCCGCACCGGTACCGGCCCCGCTGCGCGCCCGCTACGAAGTGACGCGCTCGACGGTGGCCGGCCGCCCGGTCCTGCGGCTCACCCCGCGCCGCGGCGCCACCGGCCGCCACCTGCTCTACACGCACGGCGGCGCGTACGCCTTCCCGCTGCAGACCGCCCACTGGTGGCTCCTCCAGCACGCCGCGAAGGGCACCGGCGTCACCCTGACCGTGCCGCTGTACCGGCTCGCCCCCGAGGGTGACGCGCCCGCGGCGTACGCCCTGCTGCGTACGGTCTACGACGCGCTGTGCGCCGAGGCGGGGTCCGGGAACGTCACACTCGGCGGCGACTCGGCCGGCGGCGGGCTCGCGCTCGGCCAGGCCGTCGCGTACCGGGACGCGGGCCTGCCCCCGCCGCGCCAGGTGCTGCTGTTCTCGCCCTGGCTGGACCTCACGATGTCGCACCCCGCGCTGCCGTCCCTCGAACCGCTCGACCCGTTGCTCCGTACCGATGACCTGATCGAGGCGGGGCGGCTGTGGGCGCACGGCGCCGATCCGCGCGACCCGCTGCTCAGCCCGCGGTTCGCGGATGTGGCCGGGCTGCCGCCGGTGCACGTCTTCCAAGGCGGCCGGGACCTCTTCGCCGCCGACGCGCGGCTGCTGGCGGACCGGCTGGCGGCGGCCGGCAACGGCGGCACGTACACGTATGAGCCGGAGGCGGGCCACGTCTACGTGAGCGCGGTGTGGACCCCCGAAGCGCGGAGATCTCTGCCCCGGGTCCGCCGCCTGCTCGGCGACCCAGTGACTCGCCAAGTGGGTTGATCCTACGAAGAGTTGAGCCCGCGGTCGGCGTAACTGACAGAGAGTCAGTTGGCCTGAAGTCGCCTCTCGGGGCGGCGTGTTACCCGCGGTACAACAACGGAATGACTCTTCCGAAACGGACGCCGGAACTGACCCGAAGAACGGTCCTCGCCGGCCTCGGCAGCGTGCCCCTGGCCGCGGGCATCGCCGGCGCGGCGCCACGCCAGGAGGCGCCGCCCGGCCCCGGTGACGGCGACCGCGCCACCCTGCTCCGCGGCGCCGACCTCGTCCTCACCATGGACCCGGAGGTGGGGGACGGCGAGCTGGGCACCCTGGAGCACGCGGACGTACTGATGCGCGGCGGACGGCTGGCCGCGGTGGGCCCCGGGCTGACCGCGCCGGCGGGCGCCCGTGTGATCGACGCGCGCGGCAGGCTCGTTCTCCCCGGCTTCGTCGACCTGCACAACCACCTCTGGCAGTCCAGCATCCGCGGCGGCTGCTCGGACCAGGACCTGAACGGCTGGCTGGCCGCCTGCAACCGCGCCACCCTCCCGAAGATCGACGCCGCGGACATGTACCGCTTCGTGCGCCTCGCCGCCCTGGACGCCCTGCAGGCCGGCGTCACCACCGTCGTCGACTGGGTGCACGGCATCCCGTACGACACCAGTGAGCAGTACGTCCGGGCGCTGGACGACACGGGGCTGCGCTTCGTGTACGCGATGACGCAGAGCGCCGACGCGATCGACCTCATACCGCGGGTCAAGAAGGAGCTGCTGGATCCGCTGCCGCTCGCCTCCGCGCAGGTGTCCGTGCACGCGGGCATGGAGGCGGTACCGGAGCTGCGCCGCTTCCGGGAGGTCGCGCATGACCTGGGCGTCATGCTCAACTCGCATGTACTGGAGCACCGCGACGATCGCACGGACGACCCGATCCGCTCGCTCCGCGAGGCCGGCGCCTTCGGGCCCGGACTGCTGATGAACCACGCGATCCACCTCACCGACGACGAGATCGCGCTGACCGCAGAGCACGACGTGCGGGTGGCGCACTGCCCGCTCAGCAACATGCGGCTGGCCTCCGGGATCATGCCGCTGCCCGCCATGCACCGGCGCGGCATCAAGGCCGGGCTCGGCCACGACGGCGGCACCAACGACACCTCGGACATGTTCAACGTGATGAAGGCCGCGGTCGGGCTCCAGCGCGCGCTGCACGAGGACGCGGAGATCCACCCCACCCTCCCGGCCGTGCTGCGGATGGCGACGCTGGGCGGGGCCGAGTGCATCGGAATGGCCGACCGGATCGGCTCCCTGACGCCCGGCAAGCGCGCCGACGTCCTCGTCCTGGACCCCGGCACGCTCAACTTCGCGCCCCGCTTCGACTGGATCAGCCAGATCGTCCTGAACGGCCAGCCGCCGAACGTCTCGTACGTCTTCGTCGACGGCCTGCTGCGCAAGGCGGACGGGGAGCTGGCAGGCGTCGACACGGAGGAGGCCGTACGGGAGGCGGAGCGCGCGGCCGCGCACGTCCGGGCCGCGGCGTAGCAGCCCCGGTGAGTGGCTGCGGGGCGGCGCTCAGCGGGGGAAGACCTCGAAGGTGACCGCCGGGAGGCCGCGGTGGCGTTCGCCCCCCATCTGGAGCATCTGCTCGATGAAGCCGCGGGCGTAGGCCAGCGGGTCCTGGGCCCCGCCGTTCAGGCCTTCGATGTACGAGCGGTGCTCGGCGAGCGAGGCGATGGCGCGCTCGATGCCGGGGCCGACCTCGACGGCGTGCGTGGGGTGCGGCGAGCCGGCGACCGCCACCCGGCGCACGCCGTTCCAGGGCGCGAGCCCGTACTCCTTGAGCAGCTCGGGGAAGATCCAGCGGTTGCCCGCGTCGCCCGCCGCGTCCAGGACGGCCCGCCCGACCACCCGGTGGTCGGGCGTGTTCCAGTGCACGCCGCCCCAGGTGTCGTGGTGGTTGAGGGTGATCAGCAGCTCCGGGCGGTGCCGCCGGACGGCGGCCGACAGGTCGCGGCGGAGCGGCAGCCCGGCCTCGATGACGCCGTCCGGATGGTGCAGGAACTCCACGTTCTGCACGCCGACCGCCGCCGCGCTCGCCCGCTGCTCGGCCTCCCGGATCACCGCGCACTCCTCGGGGACGAGCCCGTCGATGCCCGCCTCTCCGTGGGTGACCAGCAGATACGTGACCTCGCGGCCGGCGTCGGTCCACTCGGCGACCGCGGCGGCGGCGCCGTATTCGAGGTCGTCGGGGTGGGCGACGATCGCCAGCGCGCGCTGCCAGTCGTCGGGCAGCGGAGTGAGGCCGGCAGGGCCGGGGGCCGTGGGGTCGGGTGCGGGCACGAGGGGCTCCTTCCCGGGGCGGCGCTACGCGGCGCGTCCCTGCGCGGCGTACCCGGCGGACGGCGTACGCCTGCTTCGAGCATGCCACGGTGCGGCGGCCGGGCATGGCGGAAACGGGGCGGTCGGAAACGGCTGATCCTCGACGGTCGCGGGGGCCTGCGGGCGGTTCCAGGGACTCCCGGGAGGCGCCGGCGCGCGGCCGTGGCGCGCGCCGGGCGCGCGAGTGACCCCGCCACTGTGCCTGCTGAGCTGCATGTCATCACATCGGGTGAATAAGTGGCCCAGGCTTGCGGGTGGCAACGGTGGGTTGCCACGCTGTTGCTGACTGTCAAGCCCTTGGGAGGGCATGTGCCTTTCGGTGAGCAGCCCGCGTACCTCCGCGTCGCCGGTGACCTGCGTCAGAAGATCGTCGACGGCGTGCTGCCGCCGCACACCCGCCTCCCCTCGCAAGCCCGCATCCGCGAGGAGTACGGAGTTTCGGACACGGTCGCGCTGGAGGCGCGCAAGGTCCTGATGGCCGAAGGGCTGGTGGAGGGCCGCTCGGGATCGGGGACGTACGTCCGCGAGCGCCCCGCCCAGCGCCGCATCGCCCGCGCCGGATTCCGTACCGGCGCCGGCGCGACACCGTTCCGCCAGGAGCAGTCGGACGAGAAGGTCAAGGGCACCTGGGAGTCCAGCAGCGAGCAGGACGAGGCGAGCGAGGCGATCGCGGACCGGCTGCGCATCAGGCCGGGCGAGCGGGTCATGCGCACCCACTACCTCTTCCGCACCGAGGGCGAGCCGGTGATGCTCTCCACCTCCTGGGAGCCACTGGAGGTGACGGGCCGGACGCCCGTGATGCTGCCCGAGGAGGGACCGCTGGCCGGGCGCGGCGTGGTCGAGCGGATGGCCGCCATCGACGTGATCGTCGACAACGTCGTCGAGGAGGTCGGGGCCCGGCCGGGGCTGGCCGAGGAGGCGATGGTGCTGGGCGGCGTGCCCGGCCATTCCGTACTGGTCATCTCGCGGACGTATTACGCGGGCGGCCGGCCCGTGGAGACCGCCGATGTGGTCATGCTCGCCGACCGGCACCGGATCGCGTACCACCTGCCGGTGAAGTGATCCTGAAGCGGCCGGTGAGATGGCCGCCTGAAGGGGTTGATGCGGGAACCGGTGGCGTGGCGCCGTTCCCGGTAGCGAAGTGCCTCGTGGGGGCTGGTGACTGACGTCGGCACAGCACCGTCCGTACTGGTGCGTAACCACCAGGTCAGCACCCCATAACGCCCGTCAATGTCCGCATTTGTCGCCCACTTTGCGATGTTGAAAAACTCACACCACCCAAGTGAACAGGGGCATTTGACCGAACCTTGGATTCCGATCTTCCGTTTCGCTCTTACGATGGCGAAGTTTGTGCACGGCCGTGGGGGAAGATCAGGAGACCAAGCACGTTGAGCACGCCGAAGACCTCGAGCGCGGAGCAGGGCTCCCACTCGAACTACCGCAGGTCCCTCGGGACCATCGCCCTGACGGCCACGGGACTCGGGTCGATCA
Organism: Streptomyces ochraceiscleroticus; assembly: GCF_000720485.1. Taxonomy (GTDB): domain Bacteria; phylum Actinomycetota; class Actinomycetes; order Streptomycetales; family Streptomycetaceae; genus Streptomyces; species Streptomyces ochraceiscleroticus. The sequence continues at coordinate 10,371 of NZ_JOAX01000038.1, forward strand.
TCGGCTCCGGCTGGCTGTTCGGAGCCGAGCGCGCCGCCGCCATCGCCGGTCCTGCCGCCATCCTGGCCTGGGTCATCGGCGCCGTCGTCGCCCTCACCATCGCGCTCACCTACAGCGAGCTGGGCGCGATGTTCCCCAAGGCCGGCGGCATGGTCCGGTACGGCCAGTACTCGCACGGCTCGCTGGCCGGCTACCTCGCCGCCTGGGCCAACTGGATCGCGATCGTCTCGGTCATCCCCGGTGAGGCCACCGCGTCCGTCCAGTACATGAGCTCGTGGGACTTCGGCTGGGCGCAGGGCCTGTACGACGGCAAGGAGCTCACCGGCTCCGGCGTCGCCTGCGCCAGCGTGCTGCTGGTCTTCTACTTCTTCCTGAACTGGTTCGCGATCACGCTGTTCGCGAAGACCAACACCGCGATCACGGTCTTCAAGGTCGTCGTACCGATCATGACCGCGGGCGCGCTGATGCTGGCGCACTTCGACACCAGCAACGTCAAGCAGTTCGGCGGCTTCGCCCCGAACGGCTGGAGCGCGGTCTTCACCGCCGTCGCCCTCTCCGGCATCGTCTGGGCCTACAACGGCTTCCAGTCCCCGCTGAACATGGCGGCCGAGGCGCGCAACCCCGGCAAGTCGCTGCCCAAGGCGGTCATCCTCTCGATCGTCATCGCGCTGGTCATCTACCTCGCGCTGCAGGTCGCCTTCCTCATGGGCGTTCCGCACGGCGACCTGACCAAGGCCGGCAGCTGGGCCGGGCTCGGCTTCAACTCCCCGCTGGCCGACCTCTCGCTCGCCTGGGGCCTGAACTGGCTGGCGATGCTGCTGTACGCGGACGCCTTCATCTCCCCGTCCGGCACCGGCATGATCTACGCCGCCACCACCTCGCGCATGATCCACGGCGTGCAGGAGAACGGCCACCTGCCCGGCATCTTCGGCCGCGTCGACAAGAAGACCGGCGTGCCGCGCCCGGCCCTGGTCCTCAACCTGGTCATCGCGTTCCTCTTCCTCGCGGTCTTCCGCGGCTGGGGCTCGCTCGCCGAGATCGTCTCCATCGCGACGGTCATCTCCTACATCACCGGCCCGGTCGCCGTGATGTCGCTGCGCCGCCTCTCGCCGGACCTCAAGCGCCCGGTGCAGCTCCGTGCGATGCCCGTCATCGCCCCGATCGCCATGGTCTTCGGCTCGCTCGTCCTGTACTGGGGCCGCTGGCCGCTCACCGGCAAGGTCATCCTGATCATGGCCGTGGGCCTGCCGGTCTGGGCCTGGTACGAGCTGCGCAAGCCCTGGGTCGAGCTGAAGCCGCACCTGAAGGCCGGGGCCTGGATGGTCGCGTACCTGCTGGTCATGGCCGCGGTCTCGTACTGCGGCGGCACGGAGTTCGGCGGCCGCGGCTTCATCCCGCAGGGCGTGGACCTCGCGGTCGTCGTGGTGCTCGCGCTGGCCTTCTACTACTGGGGCGTGCGCAGCTCCTGGCGCAACCCCTCGCTCGTCGAGGCCGAGGCCGAGGCGCGCGCCGCCGCCGAGCGGGACGAGGTCACCGACGGTGGCGACGAGGGCCGGGACCCGGCCGACAAGGTCGACGCCCGCGTCTGACCCGCCACCCGCACACGTCCGGCCGCCCGGCACCTTCTCGGTGCCGGGCGGCCGCCGTTTCCGGGCCCGCCTGCCGGCCCGTCAGCGGTACGAGTGACGTGCGGCAACGGATGTGGACGGTGACATGGCCGGTTCGGTGCCTCTTTGTGCAAAGACGTATCCGGTGCGTGAAGGTCGGGCGTAGGCTCGGGCATATGCGGATCGGGTTTTCGGTGTTAGTGCAGGACGGGCGCGCCACGGCGCGCCGGACGGCGGACGGAGGAGCGCGATGACCGACAGTGGCGCCGTACTGCCGTGGCTGGTCATCCGCGAGGACGACAACGGCAACCGCTACCGCGTCGGCCGGTACGCCACCCGCACGGAAGCGGAGCAGGTCGCCGACCGGCTCGGTGCCCGTGCCCACGAGCGGCTCTACGTGGTCGAGCGCGTCGACCGCGCCACGGCCTGACGGTCGCGGGCGGCGGGACCGGCCGGGACCGGCGCGGGAAGGGCGAGGCGGACAGGGACGACGAAACGGGGAGCGGCGGCCGCATAGGCTGCCGCGTATGAGTGCGGTGCGCGTGGTGGTGGGCGGAGCGGTGCTGGACCGCGGGCGGTTGCTGGCCGCGCGGCGCAGCGCGCCGCCGGAGCTGGCCGGGCGCTGGGAGCTGCCCGGCGGCAAGGTCGAGGACGGCGAGACGCCCGAGCAGGCGCTCGTACGGGAGCTGCGCGAGGAACTGGGCGTCGCGGTCGAGCCGCTGGCGCGCATCCCGGGGGAGTGGCCGCTGAAACCCGGACTGGTGCTCCAGGTGTGGACCGTACGGCTGGTCTCCGGGACGCCGCGGCCGCTGCAGGACCACGATGCGCTGCGCTGGCTGCCGCCGGGCGACGAGGACACGGTGGACTGGCTGGACCAGGACCGGCCGGCCGTCGCCGAGGCGATGACCCGGCTGGTGAAGCAGGGGGCGCTCGGCTGACGGGCTACGCCGTTCGCGCCACGATGCACCTGGTTGACCCTCTTGGGGCGATAACCGAACCCTGATATCGGGTATGTGCTGATTAACCCCCCTCAAAATGTACAAAACCGCCGGGGGAGCATCGGGCTGGGGAAGTGATCGGCGTGAGCGACAGCGCAGCGGCAGGGCCCCCGGGGTCTCCTGCGTCGCAGGCCCGCCGGCTGGGCACGGCCGCGGTCCCTCCGATCGCCGAGTGGAGCTTCCCCGCCGAGCCGGGCGTGGTCCGTACGGCCCGTGCCATGGTCCGCGAGACGCTGCACGACTGGGACATGGAGCCGGCGGTGGACGTGGCCGTCCTCCTGGTCAGCGAGCTGGTGACCAACTCCCTGCGGTACGCCAGCGGGCCGATCGGCGTACGGATCGTCCGGCTGCGCGGCGGCGACCTCCTCGTCGAGGTGTCCGACCCGCTCCCCGACCCGCCCCGCGAGCGCACGGCCGCGCCCGACGACGAGGGCGGCCGCGGGCTGCAGCTCGTGGCATGCAGTGCCCGCCGCTGGGGCACCCGACGGGGCAGGAGCGGCAAGACGGTGTGGTTCGAGCTCGCCGAAACCGGCTGACGCCCCCCGGACGATCGCGCCCCATGTGGTCGTCGCGCAGAAAACACTGCTTCGTGCCTGGTGGGGAGGTTGGAGCGCACCGTGGCTGGTTATGAGTCTGGGTGACGTCACGATCGTTGCAGATTCATCGAGACCTCGTCGATGACCTGCGATCGAGACTGTGCTGTGATCGTGAAGACCGTGTTCCGGATAGCCGTGTTGCTGGATACTCGGCCTGTCCGGTCCGGGCACGATGAGCTGGAGGGGACGGGGCTCGTGAGCGAGATGTCAGCGGGTGAGGAACACCCTGCGATGAGGGATGGGTCGGGCCGGATGGACGTACCGGACGGCCCGCCCGTCTGGCAGAGCAGCGCGCCCGGATCGATCTACGACTACATCCGCGTCGCCTCCTTCGCCCTCGGGCCCGACGGCCGCATCGAGCAGTGGAGCCGCCGCGCCGCAGACATGCTCGGCATCCCCGCCAAGGACGCGATCGGCCAGGATCCCGTGGAGGCGTTCGTCCCGCGCGAGCTGCGCGAGGCCGGGCACCGCACGGTCAGCGAGATCCTCGACGGCCGCGAGTGGACCGGCCTGGTGCCCTACCGCACGGGCCCGGAAGCCCCTGTCGACGGCCTCGCCGAGATCTATGTCATGCCGTCCGAGACCGGCACGGGTGAACGGGCCGCGGTCTGCCTCGTCGTGGACGTACGGGCGCTGCGCGGCATCGAGACCGATCTCGCCGCCGCGCAGGCGGTTTTCGGACAGTCCCCGATCGGATTCATGCTCTTCGGCACGGACCTGAGGCTGCGTCGGGTCAACGAGCGCTTCGCCACCGTCTTCGGCGGCCCGCCGAGCAGGTTCAGCGGCGCGGCGCCCGAGGAGTACCTGCCCCGCCCCGAGGCCGACCGGCTCAACGCCGCGCTGCGCCGGGTCCTGGAGACCGGCGACCCGGTCGCCGAGATGCAGCTCGTGGGCACCCCGCACGGCACGAACGAACGCCGCCGCTGGTCGGTGTCGCTGTACCGGCTGCACAGCGCCAGCGGGCGCCCCATCGGCGTCGCGGCGCTCGCCCAGGACGTCACGGGCCGCCGCCGCGCCGAGCGGGAGGCCGCCAACGCCCGCCGCAATCTGGCGCTGTTGAACGAAGCGGGGGCGCGCATAGGCAATTCGCTGGACCTGGAGACCACGGCCCGCACTCTCCTCGACGTCGCCGTGCCGCAGTTCTGCGACCTGGCCTCGGTCGACCTGTACCAAGGACTGCTGGCCGGGGACGAGGCGCCGCCCGGCATGACCGACGGCAGCGCCGAGCTGCGCCGGGTCGCCTTCGCCAGCGCCGTGTCCGACGGGCCGCTCCCGGAGGGCGGCAGCGGCGGCAGCGCCCCGGGCGGTGACGCGGCGGAGGACGACGGCACGCCGGTCGCGGTCGGCGCGGTGCACCGCTTCCCCTTCAACTCCCCTTGCGCGGGCGCCCTCCGTACGGCCCAGGCGCAGATCATGCCGGGGCGGCAGACGGACGACGAGCGGCCCGAGCTCGGCGCCGTGGTGCACTCCACCCTCGCCGTGCCGATGGTCGCCCGCGACACCGTCGTCGGCCTGGTGCAGTTCTCCCGTACGAAGGGCAGCGAGTCCTTCGGCGAGCGGGACACCGCGCTCGCCGTGGAGCTGGCGGCGCGCGCCGCCGTCTGCATCGACAACGCCCGGCTGTACCGCCGCGAGCACGAGCGCGCGCTGATCCTCCAGCGCAGCCTGCTGCCCCCCGGCGACCCCGAGGCGGCGGGCCTGGACATCGCCTGCCGCTATCTGCCCGGTACGACCGCGACGGAGGTCGGCGGCGACTGGTTCGACGTCATCGAGCTGCCCGGCCACCGCACGGCGCTGGTCGTCGGCGACGTCATGGGCCGCGGGCTGCGCGCAGCCGTCGCCATGGGCGAACTGCGCACGGCGGTACGGACGTTGGCCCTGCTGGACCTGGAGCCGGCCGAGGTGCTCTCGGCGCTCGACGAGATCGCGCGCGGGCTGGGTGCCACGGGCAGCGAGGGACGCTCGGGCCCGCGGGGGCGCGGAGCGGCGGGGGGCGCCGGGCCGGCAGCGGGCGGGTACGGAAGTACGGCTACGGGCGCGGAGACCGGCGCGGAGGAGGGTGTGCACGCGGGCTCGCGGCGCACCGACCGCGCCGCCGACCTCTCCGAGGTCTACCTCGCCACCTGCGTGTACGCCGTCTACGACCCGGTCACCCGGCGATGTACGTTCGCCAACGCCGGCCATCTGCCGCCCGTCCTGGTCGAGGAGGGCGAGGACGCCCTGCTCCTCGACGTCCCGCCCGGCATGCCGCTGGGCGTCGGCGGCGAGCCCTTCGAGGAGACCGAGGTCGAGCTGCCGGACGGCGCGCTGCTCGCCCTGTACACCGACGGTCTGGTCGAGTCCCGGGACCATCCGCTGGACGAGGGCCTGCAGGCGTTCCGTACGGCCCTGTCGGCGGCCGGCCGCCCGCTGGAGGACGCCTGCGACCACGTACTGTCCGCGCTGGACACCCGGCACGGCGAGGACGACATCGCCCTGCTGATGGCCCGGGTGCACGGCCTCCCGAAGGACGCGGTCGGCGACTGGAACCTCGCCCCCGAGGCCCGCTCGGTCGCCCGCGCCCGCGAACTGGCCCGCGACCAGCTCACCGACTGGGGCCTGGAGCCCCTCGTCGACACCACCGAACTGCTGGTCAGTGAGCTGGTCACCAACGCCCTGCGGCACGGCCACGGCGACATCCGGCTGCGGCTGCTGCTGGACCGCACGCTGGTCTGCGAGGTCTGGGACGCGGACCTCGCGCAGCCGCGGCGGCGGCGCGCGCGGGACACCGACGAGGGCGGCCGCGGTCTCCAGCTCGTCGGCCTCCTCAGCAGGGGCTGGGGCAGCCGGCGTACGCCGCGGGGCAAGACCGTCTGGTTCGAACTGGACCTGCCCGACGGCGACACGGAGCCGGTGGATCCGGCGGATGCGCTGCTGGACCTCTTCTGACCGGACCTCTTCTGAGCGGCGCGGCCGGCCGGGTCACCCCGACCGGCGTCGCCGGATCGTCTTCCCCAGCCAGATCAGTGGGTCGTACTTGCGGTCCGCCGCACGCTCCTTGAGCGGGATCAGTGCGTTGTCCGTGATGCGGATGTTCTCGGGGCAGACCTCGGTGCAGCACTTGGTGATGTTGCAGTAGCCCAGGCCGTGGTCGTCCTGGGCGGTGCTCTTGCGGTCCAGGCCCACCTCGGACGCGGCGTCCAGCGGGTGCATGTCCAGTTCGGCGACGCGCATCAGGAAGCGGGGGCCCGCGAACGCCTCCTTGTTCTCCTCGTGGTCGCGGACGACATGGCAGGTGTCCTGGCAGAGGAAGCACTCGATGCACTTCCGGAACTCCTGCGAGCGCCCCACGTCCTCCTGCCGCATCCGGTACTCGCCGGGCTTGAGGTCGGCGGGCGGTACGAAGGAGGGCACCTCGCGGGCCTTGGCGTAGTTGAAGGAGACGTCCGTGACCAGGTCGCGGACGACGGGGAAGGCCCGCATCGGGGTGACCGTGACGGTCTCCGCACGGTCGAAGACGGACATCCGCGTCATGCACATCAGCCGCGGCCGGCCGTTGATCTCCGCGCTGCACGAGCCGCACTTGCCGGCCTTGCAGTTCCAGCGCACGGCCAGGTCCGGCGCCTGGGTGGCCTGCAGCCGGTGGATGATGTCCAGCACCACCTCGCCCTCGTTCACCTCGACGGTGAAGTCGCCGAGGCTGCCGCCCGCCGCGTCCCCCCGCCACACCCTGAAGTGCGCGTCGTACGAACTCACGAGCTCAGCTCCTCGTCCGTCAGGTACTTCGCCAGTTCGTCCCGCTCGAACAGCTCCAGCAGGTCGGCGCGGATCGCCGGCGTCTCCCGCCGTTCCAGCCGGATGTGGGCGAGCGCCGGATCCTCGGGGAGCCCCGGGCGGCCGTCGTTCGTGGCCAGTCGGCACAGCAGGTTGACGCGGCGCCAGCGGCGGTCCATCTCCGGGTGGTCGTCGCGGGTGTGGCCGCCGCGGCTCTCCCGGCGCTCCAGCGCGGCCCGCGCCACGCACTCGCTGACCAGCAGCATGTTCCGCAGGTCGATGGAGAGGTGCCAGCCGGGGTTGTACTGCCGGTGGCCCTCCACCCCGGCCCGCCGCGCCCGCACCCGCAGGTCCGCCAGCTTGTCCAGCGCCTGCTCCATCTCCGGCTGCCGCCGGATGATGCCCACCAGGTCGTTCATCGCCTGCTGGAGCTCCTGGTGGAGCGTGTACGGATTCTCCGCCGGGCCCCCGGTGTGCAGCGGGTCGGCGCCCTCCGCGCTGAACGGCCGCAGCGCCTCCGCCTCGGCCGCCTCGATCTCCCGCGGGTCCACGGCGGGCCGCTCGCCGCTCACCAGCGCCGCGGCGTACTCCGCCGCGTACAGCCCGGCCCGCCGCCCGAAGACCAGCAGGTCGGAGAGGGAGTTGCCGCCGAGCCGGTTGGAGCCGTGCATACCGCCGGCCACCTCGCCCGCGGCGAACAGCCCGGGCACGCCGGCCGCCGCCGCGGTGTCCGGGTCGACGTCCACGCCGCCCATCACGTAGTGGCAGGTCGGCCCGACCTCCATCGCCTCGGCCGTGATGTCCACGTCCGCCAGTTCCTTGAACTGGTGGTGCATGGAGGGCAGCCGGCGGCGGATCACCTCGGCGGGCATCCGCGTGGAGACGTCCAGGAAGACGCCGCCGTGCGGGGAGCCACGGCCCGCCTTGACCTCGGAGTTGATGGCCCGCGCGACCTCGTCGCGGGGCAGCAGCTCGGGCGGCCGGCGGTTGTTGTCCGGGTCCTCGTACCAGCGGTCGCCCTCGTCCTCGGACTGCGCGTACTTCTCCTTGAAGACGTCCGGGACGTAGTCGAACATGAAGCGCTTGCCGTCGCTGTTGCGCAGCACGCCGCCGTCGCCGCGCACGGACTCGGTGACGAGGATGCCCTTCACCGACGGCGGCCAGACCATGCCGGTCGGGTGGAACTGCACGAACTCCATGTTCACCAGCGGTGCCCCGGCGAGCAGCGCGAGGGCGTGGCCGTCGCCGGTGTACTCCCAGGAGTTCGAGGTGACCTTGAAGGACTTGCCGATGCCGCCGGTGGCGAGGACGACGGCCGGGGCCTCCAGGACGAAGAAGCGGCCGGACTCGCGCTCGTAACAGAACGCTCCCGCGACCCGGCCGTCCTGCTTGAGGCTGTGTTCTTTCAAGATCCGGGTGACCGTGCACTCCTGGAACACCTTCAGGCGCGCGTCGTACGTGCCGAACTCCCGCTCGTCCTCCTGCTGCAGGGAGACGATCTTCTGCTGGAGGGTGCGGATCAGCTCCAGGCCCGTACGGTCGCCGACGTGCGCGAGGCGCGGGTACTCGTGCCCGCCGAAGTTGCGCTGCGAGATCCGCCCGTCCGGCGTGCGGTCGAAGAGCGCGCCCCAGGTCTCCAGCTCCCAGACCCGGTCCGGGGCCTCGCGCGCGTGCAGCTCGGCCATCCGCCAGTGGTTCAGGAACTTGCCCCCGCGCATGGTGTCGCGGAAATGGACCTTCCAGTTGTCGCCCTCGTTGACGTTCCCCATGCTGGCCGCGATGCCGCCCTCGGCCATGACCGTATGGGCCTTGCCGAAGAGCGACTTGCAGATCACCGCCGTCCGCATGCCCTGCTCGCGGGCCTCGATGGCGGCCCGCAGCCCGGCGCCGCCCGCGCCCACCACGACCACGTCCCAGCCCTGCCGTTCGACTTGCGTCATGAAAGTGCGCACCTTCCTGGAAGCTCTAGAAGAACCGCGGATCGTCGAAGGCCCCGACGGACAGCAGGTAGACGTAGAAGTCGGCGGCGGCCACGCTGATCAGCGAGGCCCAGGCGAGTACCGCGTGCCGGGCGTTGAGCTTCCCGACCCAGCCCCACAGCCGGTACCGCACCGGATGCTTGGAGAAGTGCTTCAGGCGGCCGCCGACGATGTGCCGGCAGGAGTGGCAGGAGAGGGTGTACGCCCAGATCAGCACGATGTTGACGAGGAAGACCAGGCTGCCCAGGCCCATATGGCCCCAGGCGTAGCTCTCGTCGCGGAAGGCGAGGACGGTGTCGTACGTCAGCACGCCCGCGACCAGCAGCGCGGCGTAGAAGAAGTACCGGTGGATGTTCTGCAGGATCAGCGGGAAGCGGGTCTCGCCGCTGTAGCTCTTGTGCGGCTCGGCGACCGCGCAGGCCGGCGGCGAGGCCCAGAAGCCGCGGTAGTACGCCTTGCGGTAGTAGTAGCAGGTCAGCCGGAAGCCCAGCGGGAAGATCAGGATCAGCAGCGCGGGGGACAGGCCCCACCAGCTACCGAAGATCTCCCAGTTGGGGCCTGCGCGCATCGTCTCGCAGTTCTCCGCGAGGCAGGGGGAGTAGAACGGCGAGACGTAGGGCGCGTGGTAGTAGTCGGCGTTCGCGAACGCCCGCCACGTCGAGTACACGACGAACGCGAGCAGTCCGGCCGCGGTGCTCGCCGGGTACAGCCACCAGCGCTCGGTGCGCAGGTGACGGGCGGGGATGGCGGCGCGAGCGGGGCCGTGCACCCCGCTCGCGCCGGTCGTGGATGAGGGTTCTGTGCCTGTGGCCAACGTCGGTCTCCGTGAGCGGGGGGTGACGGACTGAAGGGGGGCGTCCGGGGGGGCGGCCGGCCGCTACGGCGCGCGGCGGTCGCGGGCGCCCAGTCCCTCGTCCTCGGCGTCGGTCCACAGGGAGGCGTCGTAGGGGGCGTCCGGGATGGTCACCATGTCGGACACCGCGCGCCCCGCGGTCGGCACCGGCCGGTCGCCGGCATCGGGCGCGGCCTGAGCACGCAGCAGTTCGAGACTCTCGCGCAGATGCTCGGTGTCGCTGCGGACCCGGCGTATCTCCAGCCCGCCGCCGACCCGCTGTTCCAGGCGTCCCACCGAGCGGACCAGGTCGTCCAGGCTGCGCTGCACAGCCGTCAGATCATCGTGCAAGGACATGACGAGCCCTCACTTCCGAGGGTGCGGTCGGCAATCTCATGCGCCTGCGAGTGTCGCGCGTCACAGTCGCGGTTGGGAAGGGATTCGCCGGTATTCCGGGTCACGATGGCGCATAGGGGGGCGTGACCGGTCGTACCGGAACGCGTTGGGCCGGGCGGGTGGCCTTGGGGAGTACGCCCGCCGTGTCGCCGGGCCGCGCGGCGCGCCGTCGTTTTGAGTGGACGGGCCATAGATGTGATGAGCCGCAAAGTCGGCCGAATGTGATCAGCGGCGGCGCCGCCGCGCGGGCGAGCCCGGAGGTAACAGTGATGACCGACGACGTCGGACCGCAGGGCGCGAACGGCGGCCGGACGGCGGGCCGCGGGCGCCGCCGGGTCGCGCTCCTCACCGCGGGCGCGCTGCTCCCGCTGCCCGTACTGGCCGGCTGCAGCGGCGACGAGCCGCGGCCCGCCGGCGCCGGCAGCCAGGACATCGCCCCGGCCGCCCCGGCGACGCTGCGCGACGGCGGCACGGTGCGCTGGGCCGTGGACGAGCTCCCCCGTACCTTCAACGCCTTCCAGGCGGACGCCGGCGAGAGCACGGACACGGTGGCGGGCGCCGTGCTGCCCGCGCTGTTCACCCTGGACGCCGACGGCGTACCGCAGCGCAACCCGGACTACCTCAAGGCCGCCGAGGTCACCCAGCGCGAGCCGAAGCAGGTCGTGCGGTACGCCCTGAACCCCGCGGCGCGCTGGAGCGACGGCCGGAAGGTCTCGGCGGCCGACTTCGCCGCCCAGTGGAAGGCGCTGCGCGGCAGGAACGCCGCGTACTGGACGGCGCGCAACGCCGGCTACGACCGCATCGAGAAGGTCGAACCGGGCGACGGTTCCGGCGAGGTCCGGGTGACCTTCGACCGCCCGTACGCCGACTGGCAGTCGCTCTTCACGCCGCTGTACCCGAAGAGCGTCATGGGCAGCCCGGCGGCGTTCAACGACGGCGCGCGCAAGAAGCTCGCGAGCAGCGCCGGGCCGTTCCGGGTGCGGGAGCGGGACGCCCGCGCCGGCACGGTCACCCTCGTACGGAACGCGGAGTGGTGGGGCGGCCGGGCCCGGCTGAAGAAGATCGTGCTGACCGAGCTGCCCGTCACGAAGCGGCCCGCCGCGCTGGCCAAGGGGAAGATCGACGTCGCGGAGATCGACCGTGGCACGGCCAAGGAGCTGACCACGGCGGGCGGCGGGAACCAGCAGGCCGCCGTCGGGGACGACGCGCCGCGCGGCGCCGTCTCCGCCGACGCGCTGCGCCACCAGGCACTGGCCCGCGGCACCGACGCCGAGCGCACGGCGGAGCAGAAGCACCGCAAGGAGGCAGCGGCCGCCGCCGAGCGCCGCGCACACCTGCGCGGCTACACCGTCCACCGCGCCCTCTCTCCGTCCTTCACACAGCTCGCCCTCAACGGCAGCACCGGGCCGCTCACCGACGAGCGGGTCCGCCGCGCGGTGGCCCGCGCCATCGACCGCGGCACGCTGGCCAAGGAGGTACTGGGCCCGCTCGGGCTGCCCGCGGCGCCGGTCGGCAGCCATCTGCTGCTCGCCGGGCAGCCCGGGTACCGCGACAACAGCGGCGCGCTGGGCGGCCAGGACACCGGGGCCGCGCAGGCGCTGCTGGCCGACGCGGGCTGGCGGATGCCGGAGGGCGGCGCCGAGGAGAAGACCGACGCACAGCCCGGCGAGCGCGAGGCACCGGAGCGGCGCAGCGCCGCGGAGGGCGGGCGGACGGACGGGGAGAACGGGCGGACGGACGACGGGAACGGGCAGCGAGCCGCCGGGCGCGAGGACGCCGGTGGCTCCGCCGGCGCCCGGCAGCCGCACGGCGGCCCCGCCCGCTCCGGTACCGACCGTCCGGCGGCGGCCGGCTTCCCCGCCGGTACCGCCCCCCTCTCCGCGCTGACCGGCGCCGGGTCCGCCGGGCTCCAGAGGGTGGCGCTGCTGCGGCAGAGCGCGGCGCTGTACGACGCGGCGGCGCGCGCCGGCCGGCGGCACGCCGCGGGGGACACCGGGTCGGCGGCGTACGCGTCGTACGAGCGGGCGAGCGGCCGGGCGGCGGACGCCTGGGACGCGGCCGACGTGCTCGCGGAGGCCGCACAGCAGCAGACCACCGCGCTCGCGGCCGGCGCCGGGCAGCCGGGCTGGGACGACACCAAGCCGGGCGCGGGCCGGGAGGTCGCGGGAACGGGCCCGGCCGGCCCGCTCAGCGCCGTCCAGGCCCGGGAGGCCGCGGCCGCCGCCGAGCGGAACCGGCTGGCGGCCGCGACGGAGCGCGCGGACGGCGCCCCGGCGCGGGAGCGGCCGGCCGCCCAGGGCGGCGCCCAGGCCGGGAACGCGCCGGGCGCGGACGACGAGAAGAACAGCCACGGCGGCAAGGCCGACAAGGCCGACGAGGCAGGCATGGCCGACGAGGGCGCCAGGACCGGCAAGGGCGGCGGGCACGCGCACGGCAAGGACGACGCCGCTGCCCGCAAGAGCGCCGTCTTCGTGAAGAAGAACGGCCGGCCGCTCATGCTGCGCTTCGTCCTGCCCGACGGCCCCGGCACCGCGCAGCTCCGTACGGTCGCCGACCGGATCTCCGAAATGCTGCGGAAGATCGGGGTACGGACGAGCGTCCAGAAGGTGGCCGACAAGAGCTACTTCGAGGACCACATCGCGTCCGGGGACTACGACCTGGCGCTCTACTCCTGGCCCGGCAGCGCCTACCCGGCCACCGACGCCCGGCCCATCTACGCCAAGCCCCGGCCCGCCGCCGACGGCTCGCTGACCGTCGAGCATAACTACACCCGGGTCGGCACCGACCGGATCGACCAGCTCTTCGACCAGGCGTCCGCCGAGCTCGACCCGGACGCGGCCCGGGACCTCGTGGCCCAGGCCGACCAGCGGATCTGGGCGGCTGCAGGATCGATCCCGCTGTACCGGCAGCCGCAGCTCGTCGCGGCCAGGTCCCAGCTCGCCAATGTGGGCGCTTTTGGCTTCGCATCGCCCGTGTATCAGGACATCGGCTACAAGAAATAGCAGGTCAGCATGGGTGCGAGCGGGCTGGGGCGGCCGATGCCGCGCCAGCCCCGTACCATGGGATGAGGCCGTGGCGTCTGCATGCCCGGCGGGCGCGCGTGCCGGACCGTACGCGCCGTCAACCACAATTCCGGGAGAAGCGCCGCAAGTGCCCACGCGCCACGACATTCGTAACGTCGCCATCGTCGCCCACGTCGACCACGGCAAGACCACCCTTGTCGACGCCATGCTCAAGCAGGCGGGAGCCTTCGCCGCGCACGCCGCCGAGAACCTCGACGAGCGCATGATGGACTCCAACGACCTGGAGCGTGAGAAGGGCATCACGATCCTCGCCAAGAACACGGCGGTGAAGTATCACCCCAAGGACGGCGGGGACCCGATCACGATCAACATCATCGACACCCCCGGCCACGCCGACTTCGGCGGTGAGGTCGAGCGCGGTCTGTCGATGGTCGACGCGGTCGTCCTGCTGGTCGACGCCTCCGAGGGCCCGCTGCCGCAGACCCGCTTCGTGCTGCGCAAGGCGCTGGCCGCGAAGATGCCGGTCATCCTGTGCATCAACAAGACCGACCGCCCCGACTCCCGGATCGCCGAGGTCGTCGACGAGACGTACGACCTGTTCCTGGACCTGGACGCGGACGAGGAGCAGATCGAGTTCCCGATCGTCTACGCCTGCGCCCGTGACGGCGTCGCGTCGCTGACCAAGCCGGAGGACGGCACCGTCCCGGCCGACAGCACGAACCTGGAGCCGTTCTTCACCACGCTGCTGGAGACCGTCCCGGCCCCCGAGTACGACGAGACCGCGCCGCTGCAGGCCCACGTCACCAACCTCGACGCGGACAACTTCCTCGGCCGTATCGCGCTGCTCCGCGTCGAGCAGGGCGAGCTGAAGAAGGGCCAGACCGTCGCGTGGATCAAGCGCGACGGCACCATCTCCAACGTCCGCATCACCGAGCTGATGATGACCGAGGCGCTGACCCGCAAGCCGGCCGAGGTGGCGGGCCCCGGTGACATCTGCGCCGTCGCCGGTATCCCCGACATCATGATCGGCGAGACGCTGGCCGACCCGGAGAACCCGATCGCGCTGCCGCTGATCACGGTCGACGAGCCCGCGATCTCGATGACCATCGGTACGAACACCTCGCCGCTGGTCGGCCGCGGCGGCACGGGCAAGGGCGCGGACGCCAAGGCCGCGGTCAAGGACCGCAAGGTCACCGCCCGCCAGGTGAAGGACCGCCTGGAGCGCGAGCTGATCGGTAACGTCTCGCTGCGCGTGCTGGACACCGAGCGCCCCGACGCCTGGGAGGTGCAGGGCCGCGGTGAGCTGGCGCTGGCCATCCTGGTCGAGCAGATGCGCCGTGAGGGCTTCGAGATGACCATCGGCAAGCCGCAGGTGGTCACCAAGGAGGTCGACGGCAAGACCTACGAGCCGACCGAGCGCATGACCATCGACGTGCCCGAGGAGCACATGGGCGCGGTCACGCAGCTCATGGGCGTTCGCAAGGGCCGGATGGACAACATGTCCAACCACGGCTCCGGCTGGGTCCGCATGGAGTTCATCGTGCCGTCCCGCGGTCTGATCGGCTTCCGTACGGAGTTCCTGACCAACACCCGCGGCACCGGCATCGCGCACTCGATCCACGAGGGCCACGAGCCCTGGTTCGGCACGCTGACGACCCGTAACAACGGCTCCCTGGTCGCCGACCGCGCCGGTGTGGTCACCGCCTTCGCGATGACCAACCTCCAGGAGCGCGGTGTGCTCTTCACCGAGCCCGGCACCGAGGTGTACGAGGGCATGATCGTCGGCGAGAACAGCCGCGCCGACGACATGGACGTCAACATCACCAAGGAGAAGAAGCTCACCAACATGCGCTCCTCCTCGGCCGATTCCTTCGAGGCGATCGTGCCGCCGCGCAAGCTCTCCCTGGAGCAGTCCCTGGAGTTCTGCCGCGACGACGAGTGCGTCGAGGTCACCCCGGAGGCCGTCCGCATCCGCAAGGTGAACCTGGACGCGCGTGAGCGCGCCCGCGCCGCCTCGCGCGCCAAGCACGGCTGACGGTCTTAAGGCCCCGCAGGCCGACTCCCCAGCGCCCCGCCGGACTTCTGTCCGGCGGGGCGCTGTCGTATGCACGCTGTGTGACCATCCGGCCTCGCGTCCGCTATCGCAGCAGTGGTTGCCCCGTCAAGACGCCGATGGTCGTCCGCGACCCCCGCCGGGTGGCCGAATAGTGGACGGGCGGCGCCCTCCGGGCAGTTGGGGGTCCGATTCCTTCCCGTCTGGATGGATTGGTTTGTCCGGTTTCCGGACGTAGATCTCCGGGATGTGATCAAACCGAGACCAGAGACTCGTGGCTTATGGGGCGAACGTGACTAAGGATGGGGGCATTGAGCTCGGGTCAATGGGTCACGCGCTGTGAAGGCGCCGACTCACGAGCATCGGGGGCTGGTCGCCGCGCTGCCAGGGGTGTCAGCGGACGGCCGGCTCCTTTCCATGTCAAGAATGGACTCATGAGGAGGCAGTCCCATGCGCGGTGCCAGAAGCGCTACTTGGGTCGCGGGAGCCATAGCCATCGCCCTCGGTGTGACGGCGTGCGGCGGGAGCGGTGACAGCGGGGGTTCCGAGGCCGGAGTCGTACGGTCCGCCTGGGGCGACCCGCAGAACCCGCTGGAGCCCGCCAACACCACTGAGGTGCAGGGCGGCAAGGTCCTGGACATGATCTTCCAGAACCTCAAGAAGTACGACCCGAAGACCGGCGCGGCCCAGAACGACGCCGCCGAGTCCATCGAGACGAAGGACCAGCAGACCTTCACCATCAAGGTGAAGAAGGGCCTGACGTTCTCCAACGGCGAGCCGCTTACCGCCAACTCCTTCGTCGACGCCTGGAATTACGGCGCGCTGGCGACCAACCAGCAGAAGAACAGCTACTTCTTCGCCGACATCGAGGGCTTCGACAAGGTCGCCCCGGCAAAGGGCAAGCCGACCGCGAAGACCCTGTCGGGCCTGAAGGTCGTCGACGACCACACCTTCACGGTCAAGCTGACCCAGAAGATGTCGACCTGGCCGGTCCGCCTGGGCTACAAGGCGTTCGCGCCGCTGCCGAAGAAGTTCTTCACGGACCACAAGGGCTACCTGGACAAGCCCATCGGCAACGGCCCCTACGCGGTCGACTCGTACCAGAAGGGCACGCAGATGAAGCTCGTGCCCAACAAGAAGTACCGGGGCGACGACAAGCCGCAGAACAAGGGCGTGCTGCTGAAGGTCTACACGGACTCCAACACCGCCTACTCCGACCTGCAGGCCGGCAACATCGACGTGCTCGACAGCCTGCCCGCCGAGCAGATCAAGAACGCCAAGACCGACCTGCAGGGCAACTACGTCTCCCAGCCGGCCGGCATCAACCAGACCATCACCTTCCCGCTCGACAAGGGCGCGTGGAGCAAGCCGGGCATGGAGAAGGTCCGCAAGGGCATCTCCATGGCGATCGACCGCAAGCAGATCACCGAGAAGATCTACAACGGCACGCGGACGCCGGCCACCGACCTCACCTCCCCGGTGCTCGGTGCCGCCAACGGCTACTCCAAGGACATCTGCGGCGACGCCTGCACGTACAACCCCACCGAGGCCAAGAAGCTCATCAAGGACGGCGGCGGCCTGCCCGGCGGGAAGATGACCATCAGCTACAACGCGGACAAGGACTCCCACAAGGAGTGGGTGGACGCGATCTGCAACAGCGTCAACAAGGTGCTGGGCGACGACAAGGCGTGCGTGGGCAACCCCGTGGGCACCTTCGGCGACTTCCGCAGCCAGATCACCAAGGGCGAGATGACCAGCGCCTTCCGCGCCGGCTGGCAGATGGACTACCCGCAGATCGAGAACTTCCTGACGCCGCTGTACGCCACCGGCGCCAGCTCCAACGACTCGCACTGGAGCAACAAGAAGTTCGACGACCTGCTGAAGCAGGCCGCGAGCGAGCCGGACACCAAGAAGGCGACCAAGCTCTACCAGGACGCCGAGAAGCTGGTGTTCGACGACATGGTCGCCATCCCGCTCTTCTACCAGAACGGCGTCGCCGGCTGGTCGCAGAACGTCTCCAACGTCTCGCTCGACGCCTTCAGCGTCCCGGTCTACACCCAGATCAAGGTCAAGAGCTGACCCGACGCAGCCCCTGAGCGGGCCGCACCGAACCAACCGCTCACGGCGGCAGGGAGCAGCCGGTCACCCGCGCCTCGTCCATGAGGCCCGCGGGCCCGGCTGCCCCCGCGTCGGCGCACTTCTGGAGGACACATGGGGCGCTACGTCGTGCGACGACTGCTCCAGATGGTGCCCGTCTTCATCGGCACCACTTTCCTGATCTTCGTCATGGTCTACGCGCTCGGCGATCCCGTCGCGGCCATGTTCGGAGACCGGACCCCCGACCCGGCCACAGCCGCCCAGATCCGGGAGTCCCTGCACCTGAACGACCCGCTGTGGAGCCAGTACCTGCAGTACATGGCGGGCATCTTCCAGGGCGACTTCGGCACCGCCTTCAACGGCCGGCCGGTCATCGAGCTGATGGGGGACGCCTTCCCCAACACCATCCAGCTCACCCTGGTCGCCTTCGTCATCGAGCTGGTGGTGGGCGTGGCGCTCGGCGTCGTCGCGGGCATGCGCCGCGGCCGCCTGATCGACACGGGCGTGCTGGTCCTCACCCTGTTCGTGATCTCCATCCCGACCTTCGTCACCGGCTACCTGCTGCAGTACTTCGTCGGCGTGAAGTGGGGCGCGCTGCCCCCGTCGGTCTCCACCGAGGTGCGCTTCGAGGAGCTGATCCTGCCCGGTATCGTCCTCGCGGGCGTCTCGCTGGCGTACGTGGCCCGGCTGACCCGCACCTCCATCGCGGAGAACATCCGCTCCGACTACATCCGCACCGCCACCGCCAAGGGCCTGCCGCGCCGCCGCGTGATCAGCGTGCACCTGCTGCGCAACTCCCTGATCCCGGTCGTCACCTTCCTCGGCACCGACATCGGCGGCCTGATGGCCGGCGCCATCGTCACCGAGCGGATCTTCAACCTCCAGGGCGTCGGCTACCAGCTCTACCAGGGCATCCTGCGGCAGAACGCGCCGACGGTCGTCGGCTTCGTGACCGTGCTCGTGGTCGTCTTCCTCGCCGCCAACCTGCTCGTCGACCTGCTCTACGCGGTCCTGGACCCGAGGATCCGGTATGCCTGAGATGACCAAGACAGCGGCCGATGAAGCCGTGGCCGCCGTCGAGTCCGTGCCCGAGCAGGCCGAGAAGGCCCGCTCCCTCTGGGGCGACGCCTGGCGGGACCTGCGCCGCAACCCGATCTTCTACATCTCCGCCGTACTGATCCTCTTCCTGGTCGTCGTCTCGATCTGGCCGTCCATCATGACGAGCACCAGCCCGTACGCCTGCGACGTCTCCAAGTCCGCCCAGGGCGCGGCCCCCGGCCACCCCTTCGGCTTCGACAAGCAGGGCTGCGACGTCTACGCCCGTACGGTCTACGGCGCCCGCGCCTCCGTCACCGTCGGCATCTGCACCACCCTCCTCGCCGCCGTCCTCGGCTGCGTCATGGGCGGTCTCGCCGGTTTCTTCGGCGGCTGGTGGGACTCGCTGCTCTCCCGGATCGGCGACATCTTCTTCGGCATCCCGATCCTGCTCGGCGGCATCGTCTTCCTGTCCGTCGTCAAGGGCGGCTCGATCTTCACGGTCGTGCTGCTGATGGCCGTACTCGGCTGGCCGCAGATCGCCCGTATCGCGCGTGGCGCGGTGATCACCGCCAAGCAGCAGGACTACGTCCAGGCGGCCCGCGCGCTCGGCGCGTCCACCCCGCGCATGCTGCTCCGGCACATCGCCCCGAACGCGCTGGCGCCCGTCATCGTCGTGGCGACCATCGCGCTCGGTACGTACATCTCGCTGGAGGCCACCCTGTCGTTCCTCGGCGTCGGCCTGAAGCCGCCGACGGTCTCCTGGGGCATCGACATCTCCCAGGCCGCCACCCAGATCCGCAACGCCCCGCACACCCTGCTGTACCCGGCGGGCGCGCTGTCTCTTACGGTGCTGGCGTTCATCATGCTCGGCGACGCGGTGCGCGACGCCCTCGACCCCAAGCTGCGCTGAGGGAGGCGTACGTGACCACCACCGAGAAGACCGCGGCCGTGCCCGGCCCGCGGACCCCGGAAGCGGCCGGTTCGCCGCTGCTCCAGGTCCGCGACCTGCACGTCGAATTCCACACCCGGGACGGCGTCGTCAAGGCCGTCAACGGCGTCAACTACAGCGTGAGCGCGGGCGAGACGCTCGCCGTGCTCGGCGAGTCGGGCTCCGGCAAGTCCGTGACCGCCCAGGCGATCATGGGCATCCTCGACATGCCGCCGGCGAAGATCCCGCAGGGCGAGATCCTCTTCCGCGGCCAGGACATGCTGACGATGTCCGGCGAGCAGCGCCGGAAGATCCGCGGCGCCAAGATCGCCATGATCTTCCAGGACGCGCTGTCCTCCCTGAACCCGGTGCTCTCCGTCGGCTACCAGCTCGGCGAGATGTTCCGCGTCCACCAGGGCCTGTCCAAGAAGGACGCCAAGGCCAAGGCCATCGAGCTGATGGACAAGGTCAAGATCCCGGCGGCGAAGAGCCGGGTGGGGGACTACCCGCACCAGTTCTCCGGCGGTATGCGCCAGCGCATCATGATCGCGATGGCGCTCGCCCTCGAACCGGACCTGATCATCGCCGACGAGCCCACCACGGCCCTCGATGTGACCGTCCAGGCCCAGGTCATGGACCTGCTCGCGGAGCTGCAGCGCGAGTACAACATGGGGCTCATCCTGATCACCCACGACCTCGGCGTGGTCGCGGACGTGGCCGACAAGATCGCGGTGATGTACGCGGGCCGGATCGTCGAGCACGCACCCGTGGGCGAGCTGTACAAGACCCCCGCGCACCCCTACACCCGCGGCCTGCTGGACTCCATCCCGCGCCTGGACCAGAAGGGCCAGGAGCTGTACGCGATCAAGGGCCTGCCGGCCGCGGCAGCGCGTGCCACTTCTGGAAGGAGACGCTCCATGGCTGAGCCCGTCACGAAGAACGCGGACCGCGAGCCGATCCTCCAGGTCCGCAACCTGGTGAAGCACTTCCCGCTCACCCAGGGCGTCCTGTTCAAGAAGCAGGTCGGCGCGGTCAAGGCGGTCGACGGGATCTCCTTCGACCTGTACCGCGGCGAGACGCTCGGCATCGTGGGTGAGTCCGGCTGCGGCAAGTCCACCGTCGCCAAGCTGCTGATGAACCTGGAGCGGGCGACCGCCGGTGAGGTCTTCTACAAGGGCGAGGACATCACCAAGCTCACGGGGCGCGCCCTGAAGGCCGTCCGCCGCAACATCCAGATGGTCTTTCAGGACCCCTACACCTCGCTCAACCCGCGCATGACGGTCGGCGACATCATCGGCGAGCCCTTCGACATCCACCCCGAGGTGGCCCCGAAGGGCGACCGCCGCCGCAAGGTCCAGGAGCTGCTGGACGTGGTCGGGCTGAACCCGGAGTACCTCAACCGGTACCCGCACCAGTTCTCCGGCGGCCAGCGCCAGCGCATCGGCATCGCCCGCGGCCTCGCGCTCAACCCCGAGATCATCATCTGCGACGAGCCGGTCTCCGCGCTCGACGTCTCGGTCCAGGCGCAGGTCGTCAATCTGATGGAACGCCTCCAGGACGAGTTCGAGCTCTCGTACCTCTTCATCGCGCACGACCTCTCGGTCGTCCGGCACATCTCCGACCGCGTCGGCGTGATGTACCTCGGGAAGATGGCCGAGATCGGCACGGACGAGGAGATCTACGAGCACCCGACGCACCCGTACACCCAGGCCCTGCTCTCGGCCGTACCGGTCCCCGACCCGGAGGCGCGCGGCGGCCGCGAGCGGATCATCCTCAGCGGCGACGTGCCGTCCCCGGCAAACCCGCCCTCGGGCTGCCGGTTCCGCACCCGCTGCTGGAAGGCGCAGGACAAGTGCGCCGAGGAGACGCCGCTCCTCGCCGTCCCCGAGGCGCTGAAGGACACCGGCTCGCTCGCCGCGCACGAGTCGGCCTGCCACTTCGCGGAGGAGAAGGACGTGGTGGGGGCGGCGTAGCGGGGGCGGCGTGGGCCGCCTACATTCCGAGGCCCTTGTCCGGCCGGGGCGGTTCCGGCGCCGGCCCGGCGGCCGGGGCCTGTACGGGGCGTGCCGCGGCCGGGCCCTTGGACGGCCCGGGCGGCATGCCGGTCTGCCACACCGGCGGCGCGGCTTCGGCCTTGGCCGGGCCGTGGGTCCCGGTCTCCGGGGCCGGCGGCCGCGGCCCCACCCACCGCTCCGGTACCCCGGGCAGCCGCTGCACCGAGTCCGTCGCCCGCGCCGTCGCGAAGGCGGCGGCCTGGTGCGCGACCGGCGCGAACCCGGGAGCGGCGTTGGCGCTCTCCGACGGGATCTGGCGCACGCCCATCCTGTTCAGCTCGCCGACCGTCTGCTGGTCGAACACCTGTCGCGGCAACTGCCAGGAGGCCGCGCCGGTCACGTCCACGCGGTGCTCCTTGCCGTCCACCGGAAAGGTCAGCCCGTACCCCAGGTACTGCTGGTGCTCGTCGAAGAGCAGCGTGCCCTCGACCTTGCCGCCCGCCTCCCGCACGCGGTCCGCGAGTTCTCGGGTGACCGGCGGCAGTGGATTCGTACGGCCGAGGCTGGCGACGTACCCGTCGGCGAGCACCTCCGTCACGTTGCCGTCCCGGTCCGTGAACGGCACCCGGAAGAGCTGCTTCCCGTCCGGCCCCGGCACGGTCTCCACTGCGCCCAGCCGGGCCTGCTCGATGGTCAGCCGGTCACCGTACCCGGAGCTGTCCCCCGTCATCTCCCGGTACTGCACCTGATGGTTGAGCGCGGGCGGGGTGTTGCCGCCCAGGATGGTGACGCGTGCGTCCGGGTTCTGCTCCAGGATGATCTCCGCGTTGGCCACGCCGGTGCCGCCCGATCCCGCGATGATCCAGTGCTGGGCGGCGCGCGGGTCGAACCGGTTGTCGGCGACCTCGTCGCCCATCAGCGCCCGCCCGGGCGCGGCCGCGCGGGCGTCCTCCCACTTCTGTGTGGCCTCCAGCGTCTGGCGGATGCCGTCCACCGTCTCGCCCTGCACGGTCTTACTGTCACCCAGCCGTCCCCGGACCGCCTCCTCGTCCAGCATGCGCAGTACGGCGGCGGCACCGCCGCCCGAGCGCTCCGCTTCGTGGAGCCGCTCCCGCAGCTCGGGCACGCGCTCGCCCAGGAGACGCACCGCCTCGCCCAGGCTCTCCACGCCCCGGACACCGCGGCGGTTGTCGTCGCGTGCGACACCCGGCACGACCTCCGGCGTCAGCCCCGTGGCGATGACCGGTGTACCGGCCACCTCGACCGTGAGCGGCTCGCCGCCGCTCAGCGGCTCGATCCGCGTCACGAGCCTGCCGTGCTTGTCCAGCGCGAGCTGTCCGTACCCGTCCACCAGCGGCCCACGCGCCGCCAGCCGGTCCTCCCACGCGCGGGTCGCCAGGATGGACACCCGGTCGGTGGGCCCGCCGACCGCGTAGGGATCGAGCCCGACGCGCCGCAGGTCGCGGTCCTGGTCGGCGGACTGTACGAGCCCCGCGCCCGGGTCCAGATGCCAGCGCCCGACCGCGTCGACCAGCAGCATGTCCTCGTCGCGGCCGGTCAGCGCGGCGCCGCCCCCGATCATCACCGGGCGCGGCTCCACTCTGCCGCCGTGCCACAGCGCCTCGTCCCGCATCTGCCGCTCGGTGGCCGCGCTCCGGGCGCTCCGCGCCGCGGCCTCCTGCTCGGCGGTCTCGGCCATGGCACTCGCCGGCGCGTCCGCCTCCGGCAGCGCGACCGACACCACCCGCCCTCCAAGGACGGTCCGCACCTCCCGCGCGGCCAGCGCCTCCGCCTCCCGGAACGCGTGCAGGGCGGCGGCGTCTTGGGGGGAGAGGTGTTCTATGGGGTGGGCGAGGTCGTCCGTCAGCCGTTCGGCGTCGGACGAGAGATGGTCACGTGCGTAGCCGAGCCGGATGCGGGCGTCCATGGCGCTCTGGGCGAACGCTTCGCTCTCGTCGAGTGCCGCTGTCGGCCGCAGGCCGCACCGGTCGATCAGACCTGACAGCTCCGCCCGTATCCCGGCCCTCTGTTCCACCGGGAGCGAAGGGTCGGAGAGCTGCTGTGCGAGCCAGTTGAGCTGCCCGATCTGTCCTCGGTCCGTCGCGGACAGCTCCGCATCGGACGGCAGCTCCGCCCCGTTCTGGAGCATGTCCCGCACCACAGGGGCGAGACCGGCGCTGGACCGTTCCCGGCCGGCCAGGAACTCGCCCGCGCCCTGGGAGAGCACCCGCCCCAGCTGGTCGAGGGGCAGGCGGTCGGACGCGTGCACCATGTAGTGCTCGGAGGTCGTGTTGATGAACGTACGCGCCACCGTGCCGTCCGGGAGCGGCACCGCGTCCACCCAGACGGAGATCGACTGTCCGGAGACATGCAGCGCGTCGAAGAACGGGCGCCCGTCGTCGTGCTTCAGCTCGGCCCGGAAACCGGCGAGTTCCAGTACCTGCGGCAGCAGCCGCTGCGCTTCCGCGAGCAACTCGCGCTGGCTCGTCCATGAGCCCTGCTGCCGCGGCATGCTCAGCAGCAATCTGGGATCGGTACCCGCGTCCACGTGCTCCCCCGATGACGTCAACTCCCGTACTACCGTGAGCCGCAGCGTATAGGATCGCGATCATGCTGATAGCGCGTTCGGCCCTGGAAGCCCACCTCTACATGGACCTGCATCCGTGCGAATGCGGGGTCGCGGATTTCGCGCGTCAGCACAGCCTCCAGCAGCGCGAGGGTGCGCTGGTATCGGTGTACGAGGGCGCGTGCGCGGGGTGCGGGCGTCAGCGGCAGTTCGCTTTCGAGATGGCGGAGGAAACGCCGCCGCCTCCGCCGGCATTCGGCGGTCCGACGCCTTCCCGGATCATTGACCCCGGGGAGTTCAAGGCGGTGGCCGGCCGGATCACCACCCGTATCAGCCCCGAAATGCTGCGGACTCCGGCAAAGGACCGTCGGCAGTTCCGCCCGCAGGCCGTTTACGCGCTCGCGGCGACGGAGGAAATCCTCAAGTTCTTCGCCGAGGGGCAGGACCAGCTTCCGGCCGAGGCTTTTCACTCGGAGCTCGGCCGGGCGATGTACGAGAGGGACCCCGGCAAGTTCGCGCGGGACCTCGTGGAGTCCGACATCGAGCTGAAGCGTCAGATCCTCGCGGACATCGACAAGGTGAGCCCGCCGCTTTCCTGACCTCCGCCCCCACCCCCCCTCCGCGCCCCCGGCCACCCCGGGGGCGCTCGCGCATTCGGATGGTTTCCGTGGAGCCGGGGGCTCGTACGGCCGTAGTGGGAGTGCGACCGCATCCTCTTTGGGTTCTTATGTGGCCTACGTACGACTTGTGTCGCGGACTGAGGAGGCACCGGATGCGTGGAGCCACCCGTGCGAAGTGGGCGGTGGGAACGGTGGCCGTCGCCCTCGTGGCGACGGCGTGTGGTGGCGGCGGGGGCGGCGGTGGCGGGGACGGCAAGGGAGTCCTCAGTTCGTCCTGGGGTGACCCGCAGAACCCCTTGGAGCCCGCCAATACCAACGAGGTGCAGGGCGGCAAGGTCCTCGACATGATCTTCCGGGGGCTCAAGCGGTACGACCCGAAGACCGGCGAGGCCGAGGACATGCTCGCCCGGAAGATCGAGACCAAGGATCAGCAGAATTACACGGTCACGATCAAAAAGGGCTGGAAGTTCAGCAATGGGGAGCCGGTCACCGCGCAGTCGTTCGTGGATGCCTGGAATTATGGGGCGCTGATCGACAACAATCAGAAGAATGCCTATTTCTTCGGGTATATCGAGGGATACGAGAAGGTCCATCCGGAGAGCGGGAAGTCCAGCGCCAAGACGCTGTCCGGGCTGCGGGTGAAGGATGACCACACCTTTACCGTGCGGCTCAACCAGAAGTTCTCCACCTGGCCGCAGACGCTCGGGTATCCCGCCTTCGCGCCGCTGCCGCGCGCCTTCTTCAAGGACCATGACGGCTGGCTGAAGAAGCCGGTCGGGAACGGGCCGTACAAGGTCGAGTCCTACACCAAGGGGTCGGCGATGAAGCTGCGGAAGTGGGGCGGGTACACGGGCCCGGACAAGGCCCGGAACGGCGGCGTGGACCTGCGGGTCTACACCGACAACAACACCGCCTACACCGATCTGCAGGCCGGCAATCTCGACCTCAGCGATGACATTCCCGCCGCGCAGCTCAAGAACGCGAAGGCGGACCTCGGCGACCGGTACATCAATCAGCCCGCCGGAATCATCCAGACCCTGACCTTTCCCATGTACGACCCCAAGTGGGGATCGCAGAAGATGGCGAAGGTGCGGCAGGGGCTGTCCATGGCGATCGACCGCAAGACGATCACCCGGCAGATCTTCCAGAACACCCGCACCCCGGCCAGTGACTGGACCTCGCCCGTGCTCAAGGCCGACGGCGGGTACAAGGCCGGGCTGTGCGGAACGGCGTGCGCATACAAGCCGGCCGAGGCGCGCAAGCTCATCAAGGAGGGCGGCGGGCTGCCCGGCGGCAAGGTCACCGTCACGTACAACGCCGACACCGGCTCGCACAAGGACTGGGTCGACGCGCTCTGCAACAGCGTCAACAAGGTGCTGAAGAACGACAAGGCGTGTGTGGGCAATCCGGTGGGGACTTTCGCGGACTACCGGAACCAGATCACGGCCAAGAAGATGAAGGGGCCGTTCCGTGCCGGCTGGCAGATGGACTACCCGCTCATCCAGAACTTCCTGCAGCCGATGTACTACACCGACGCCTCCTCCAACGACGGCAAGTACAGCAACAAGCAGTTCGACAAGCTGGTCGACGAGGCCAATGCCGAGACCGACCGGCAGGCGGCCGTGCGGAAGTTCCAGGACGCGGAGAAGGTACTGGTCAAGGACATGCCGGTGATCCCGCTCTGGTACCAGAACGGCAGCGGGGGCTACACCGACCGGCTGAGTGATGTGAGACTCAATCAGTTCAGCGTGCCCGTCTACGACCGGATCAAGGTCGGCAGCTGACCTCATGGGACGCTACGTCATCCGGCGGCTGCTCCAGATGATCCCGGTGTTCATCGGCAGCACGTTCCTGATCTTCTTCATGGTGTATGCGCTGGGCGACCCGGTCGCCGCGATGTTCGGCGACCGCGCCCCCGACCCCGCCACCGCGGCGCGCATCCGCGAGGAACTCCTCCTCGACCAGCCGCTGTGGAAGCAGTACCTGCACTACATGGGCCAGATCTTCCGCGGGGACTTCGGCACCGCCTTCAACGGGCAGCCGGTCACCGAGCTGATGGGCACCGCCTTCCCGGTCACCCTGCGGCTGACCCTGGTCGCCATCGTCATCGAGATCATCGTCGGCGTCACCCTCGGCGTCCTCAGCGGGCTGCGGCGCGGGCGCGCGCTGGACACCTCGGTCCTGGTCTTCACCCTGGTCGTGGTCTCCATTCCGACCTTCGTCAGCGGTTATGTGCTGCAGTTCCTGCTCGGCGTGAAGTGGGGGTGGGTGAAGCCGACCGTCTCCACCGACGCGTACCTGGACGAACTGCTGCTGCCCGGCGTGGTGCTCGCGCTGGTCTCGCTCGCGTACGTCACCCGGCTCACCCGCACCTCGCTCGCCGAGAACGCGCGCGCGGACTATGTGCGCACCGCGGTGGCCAAGGGGCTGCCGCGGCGCCGGGTCGTCACCCGGCACCTGCTGCGCAACTCGCTGATCCCGGTGATCACCTTCATCGGTACCGACATCGGCCAACTGATGGGCGGCGCCATCGTCACCGAGCGGATCTTCAACATCCACGGCGTCGGCTTCCAGCTCTACCAGGGCATCCTGCGGCAGAACTCGCCCACCGTCGTCGGCTTCGTCACCGTCCTCGTGCTGGTCTTCCTCTTCGCCAACCTCGTCGTCGACCTGCTGTACGCCGTCCTCGACCCGAGGATCCGCTATGCCTGAGCAATACGTACCGAAAGAAGCGGTCACCCATGGGGACGGCGGCACCACCGCCCTGGCGATGGCCGAGGCCGAGACGCTGGAGGGCGGCCGGAACGGCCGGGGCGGGAGCCCGCGCGACAAGCCGCGCAGCCTGTGGGGCGACGCCTGGCGCGACCTGCGCCGCAACCCCGTCTTCCTGGTCTCCGCGCTGATCATCCTCTTCCTGGTCGTCATCGCGATCTGGCCGGAGCTGATCGCCGACGGGAATCCCTACCGCGCGGACCTCGCCAAGGCCCAGGAGGGCTCCGCGCCCGGCCACCCCTTCGGCTTCGACACCCAGGGGCGGGACGTCTACACCCGTACCGTCTACGGCGCCCGCGCCTCCATCACCGTCGGCATCTGCGCCACCGCGGGCGCGGCCCTCCTCGGCAGCGCCCTCGGCGGCCTCGCCGGCTTTTTCGGCGGCTGGTGGGACGCGCTGCTCTCGCGCGTCGCCGACATCTTCTTCGGCATCCCCGTGCTCCTCGGCGGCCTGGTCTTCCTGTCCGTCGTCACCAGCAAGACGGTGTGGCCGGTGGTCGGCTTCATCGTGCTGCTCGGCTGGCCGCAGATCGCCCGGATCGCCCGCGGCTCCGTCGTCACCGCCAAGCAGAACGACTACGTCCAGGCCGCGCGGGCGCTCGGCGCCTCCTCCGGCCGGCTGCTGCTGCGGCACATCGCGCCCAACGCCGTGGCCCCCGTCATCGTCGTCGCCACCATCGCGCTCGGTACGTACATCTCCCTGGAGGCCACGCTGTCCTACCTCGGCGCGGGCCTGAAGCCGCCCACCGTCTCCTGGGGCATCGACATCTCCACCGCCTCCACCTACATCCGCAACGCGCCGCACATGCTGCTGTATCCGGCGGGCGCGCTGTCGATCACGGTGCTGGCGTTCATCATGCTCGGCGACGCGGTACGCGACGCCCTCGACCCCAAGCTGCGCTGAGGAGACGGCTGATGGCCACCGCCACCACTCCCGAGCCCGCGCCGGACTCCAGTACACCGGCCCCTGCCCTGCTCGATGTACGCGACCTGTACGTGGAGTTCCGCACCCGCGACGGCGTCGCCCAGGCCGTCAACGGCGTCAGCTACCGCGTCGACGCGGGCGAGACGCTCGCCGTGCTCGGCGAGTCCGGCTCCGGCAAGTCCGTCACCGCCCAGGCGGTCATGGGGATCCTCGACTCGCCGCCCGGCTTCGTCACCGGCGGCGAGGTCCTCTTCCGGGGCCGGGACCTGCTCAAGGCCGCGCCCGAGGAGCGGCGCAGGGTCCGCGGCGCCCGGATGGCGATGATCTTCCAGGACGCGCTGTCCTCGCTGAACCCGGTGCTGTCGGTGGGCGCGCAGCTCGGCGAGATGTACGAGGTCCACCAGGGAATGAAGCGCAAGGACGCGCGGGCCAAGGCGGTCGAGCTGATGGACCGGGTGAAGATCCCCGCGGCCCGCAGCCGCGTGGGGGACTACCCGCACCAGTTCTCCGGCGGTATGCGGCAGCGCATCATGATCGCGATGGCGCTGGCCCTGGAGCCGGACCTGATCATCGCCGACGAGCCGACGACGGCGCTGGACGTCACGGTCCAGGCCCAGGTCATGGACCTGCTGGCCGACCTCCAGCGCGAGTACGCCATGGGGCTGATCCTGATCACCCACGACCTGGGCGTGGTCGCGGACGTCGCCGACCGGATCGCGGTGATGTACGCGGGCCGGATCGTCGAGACCTCTCCCATTCACGATCTCTACAAGACCCCCGCGCACCCCTACACCCGCGGCCTGCTGGACTCCATCCCGCGCCTGGACCAGAAGGGCCAGGAGCTGTACGCGATCAAGGGCCTGCCGGACGTGGCGCCGGGCCGGTCCAGCGCCTGCCACTTCTGGGAGGAGACCGTGCGTGACGAGGAGCCGCCGCATGACCGCTGAGGCCATTCTGGAAGTGCGCGACCTGGTCAAGCACTACCCGCTGACCCAGGGCATCGTCCTGAAGAAGCAGGTCGGCGCGGTCAAGGCGGTCGACGGCGTCTCCTTCGACCTGCGCAAGGGCGAGACGCTCGGCATCGTGGGGGAGTCCGGCTGCGGCAAGTCCACTGTCGCGAGGACACTGGTCGGCCTGGAGCGGCCGACCGCGGGCGCGATCCGGTACCACGGCGAGGACATCGCCAGGCTGTCCGGGCGGGCCCTGAAGGCGGTGCGCCGCAACATCCAGATGGTCTTCCAGGACCCGTACACCTCGCTGAATCCGCGGATGACGGTGGGCGACATCATCGGCGAGCCGTACGACATCCATCCGGAGGTGGCCCCGAAGGGGGACCGGCGGCGCCGGGTGCAGGAGCTGCTGGACGTGGTCGGGCTGAACCCGGAGTACGTGAACCGGTACCCGCACCAGTTCTCCGGCGGGCAGCGGCAGCGGATCGGCATCGCGCGGGGGCTGGCGCTGCGGCCCGAGATCATCGTCGCGGACGAGCCGGTGTCCGCGCTGGACGTCTCCGTACAGGCGCAGGTCGTGAACCTGCTGGAGCGGCTGCAGGACGAGTTCGATCTGTCGTACGTCTTCATCGCGCACGACCTGTCGGTGGTGCGGCACATCTCGGACCGGGTGGCGGTCATGTATCTGGGCCGGATCGTGGAGACCGGCACGGAGGACGAGATCTACGGGCACCCCACGCACCCGTACACGCAGGCGTTGCTCTCCGCGGTGCCGGTGCCGGATCCCGATGCTCGGGAGCATCGGGAGCGCATCCTGTTGGCCGGGGACGTGCCGTCGCCGGCGGATCCGCCGTCGGGGTGCCGGTTTCGCACGCGGTGCTGGAAGGCGCAGCCGGTGTGTGCGGAGGTCGTGCCTCCGCTGGCCGTGCCCGAGTGGTTCGCGGGGGCCGCGGGTCCGGCGCATCCTTCCGCGTGTCACTTCGCGGAGGAGCGCCACGTCGTGCCGAGTGAGTAGCCCGGTGCGGCACCGTTGTGGCTGGTCGCGCAGTTCCCCGCGCCCCTGAAGGGGCGCGGGGAACTGCGCGAGCAACCGGCGCGGCGGGAAAGGTCGTCATGACCCGGACCACCGCGGCGATGCGGTCAGGCTTCCTTCGAGGGGGCGCTGCCCTCCTCGATCGCCGCGAGCGCGGGGTCCAGCACGATGTCCTCGCCCCGCGAGGCAAGCGTCGGCTCCTCCGGAAAGTGGCACGCCGTCAGGTGCCCGGCCGCGTTCCCCGCGATCTGCAACAGCGGCGGCTCCTCGGTGGCGCACTTGTCCTGCGCCTTCCAGCAGCGGGTGCGGAAGCGGCAGCCGGAGGGCGGGTTGACCGGCGAGGGCACGTCGCCCGCGAGCCGGATGCGCTCGCGGTCGTCCTCGCCGTCCTCGGTGAGCTTCGCCTCCGGCACGGCGGAGAGCAGCGCGTGCGTGTACGGGTGGCGCGGCCGGGAGTAGATGGACTCGCGGTCGCCGACCTCGACGATCTTGCCGAGGTACATCACCGCGACCCGCTGGCTGAAGTGCCGCACGATCGCCAGGTCGTGGGCGATGAAGAGGAACGCGATGCCCAGCTCGCGCTGGAGCTCCTGGAGGAGGTTGACGACCTGCGCCTGGATGGAGACGTCCAGCGCCGAGACCGGCTCGTCGGCGATGATCAGCTTCGGTTCCAGGGCGAGGGCGCGGGCCACGCCGATGCGCTGCCGCTGGCCGCCGGAGAATTCGTGCGGGAAGCGGTTGTAGTGCTCGGGGTTGAGGCCGACGGTCTCCAGCAGCTCGCGGACCTTCTTCTCGCGGCCGCCGGGCGGGTTGATCCCGTTGATCTCCATCGGGCCGCCGATGATCGTGCCGACGGTCTGCCGCGGGTTCAGCGAGGAGTACGGGTCCTGGAAGATCATCTGGATCTCGGACCGGACCGGCGCGAGCTGCTTGCGGTTCGCGTGGGTGATGTCCCGGCCCCGGTACGAGATCGTGCCGCTGGTGGGCTCCAGCAGGCGGGTCAGCAGCCGGCCCGTCGTGGACTTGCCGCAGCCCGACTCGCCGACCAGGCCGAAGGTCTCGCTCGCGTACACGGTCAGGTCGAGCCCGTCCACCGCCTGCACGGCGCCGATCTTCCGCCGGAACGGAAAGCCGCCCATGATCGGGAAGTGCTTGGTCAGGCCCTCGGTGACCAGCAGCGGCTCGCCCGCCGGGACGGCGTCGCGGGGAGCGGGCAGGGTGACGTCTGTGGTTTCACTCATGATGGTCGTCGCTCCCTAGCCCAGCCGGGGCTTGATCTGCTCGGTGAAGAAGGTGTGCTTCTGCTCGGCGGTCAGGTGGCAGGCCGAGGCGCGCCCCGGCGCCAGCAGCGGCCGCTCGTCGGCGCAGCGGGTGCCGCCCACCTCCGAGGTGAAGGCGCAGCGCGGGTGGAAGGGGCAGCCGGACGGCGGGTTGAGCAGGCTCGGCGGGGAGCCGGGGATCGGGTGCAGCGGCTCGTCGACGCTGGCCGACAGGCGCGGCATCGAACCCAGCAGGCCCCAGGCGTAGGGGTGCTGGGGCGCGGTGAGGATGTCCTTGACCGTGCCGCGCTCCACCGCCCGGCCCGCGTACATCACCAGCAGCTCGTCGGCCATGTTGGCGACCACGCCGAGGTCGTGGGTGATCAGGATGATCGCGGAGCCGAACTCCTGCTGGAGGTCCTTCAGCAGGTCCAGGATTTGGGCCTGGACGGTGACGTCGAGCGCGGTGGTCGGCTCGTCCGCGATGAGCAGCGCGGGGTTGCAGACCAGCGCCATGGCGATCATCGCGCGCTGGCGCATGCCGCCGGAGAACTGGTGCGGGTAGTCGTCCACCCGCAGGCCCGGCTGCGGGATGCCGACCTTGGTCAGCATCTCGATGGCGCGCTGCCGGCCCTCGCGCTTGCTCGCGCCGGTGTGCTTGATGAACGGTTCGGCGATCTGCCGGCCCACCGTGTAGTACGGCGAGAGCGCCGTCAGCGGATCCTGGAAGATCATCGCCATCTTGTTGCCGCGGAGCTTCTGCAGCGTGCGCTCGCGGGCGCCGGTCAGCTCCTGGCCGTCCAGCGTGATCTCGCCGGCGATCTCGGTGGAGGCGGGGTTGTGCAGGCCCAGGACGGCGAGGTTGGTCACCGACTTGCCGGAGCCGGACTCGCCGACGATGCCGAGCGTCTGACCCTTCTGCAGGTCGAAGGAGAGCCCGTCGACGGCCTTGACGATGCCGTCCTCGGTGGAGAACCGCACGTACAGGTCGCGGACCGACAGGAAGGGGTCCGATCCGGTCGGGACCGGTGCGCCTTCGGTCTTGGTGAGTGTGGTCACTGGTGGCTCTCCTAGGACAGGCGCACGCGCGGGTCGATGAACGCGTAGCAGGCGTCGACGATGATGTTGAAGAGGACGATGAACGCCGCCGCGAACAGCATCACGCCCATGACCATGGGCAGGTCGGTGTCCCGTACGGACTTCACCGCGAGGGTGCCCAGGCCCGGCAGGGCGAAGGTCTGTTCCGTGATCATCGCGCCGCCGAAGAGCGAGCCGAGGTCGATGCCGAAGATGGTGACGATGGGGATGAGGGACCCTCGCCAGGCGTACCGGAAGAAGACCGTCCCCCGGGTCATGCCCTTGGCGCGTGCGGTACGGACGTGTTCCTCGGCGAGCTGCTCGATCATCGAGGAGCGCGCCATACGGGTGTACTGCGCGGTGAAGATGACCGACAGCACGCACCAGGGGATCAGCAGCCCCATGAACCAGGCGGCCGGATTGTCCGTGAAGTTGACGTACTTGGGCTGCCCCAGGATTTCCAGGTTGTACACCAGCAGCGCCAGCACGATGGGGCCGATGAAGTAGATCTGCATCGAGCTCAGCACCAGCGAGGCGGAGCTGAAGACCTTGTCGACCAGCTTGCCCTGCTTCCAGGCGGCGATCATGCCGGTGCCCAGGCCGACCGTGAGGAAGACCGCCGCGCCGCCGATGGTGAGCGAGATGGTGGTCGGGAAGCGGTCGATGATGGTGTCCCAGACCGGGTCGCCGTTCGCGAACGAGTAGCCGAAGCACGGGGCCGGGCAGGGGCCCTGGGCGAAGTCGCGCCCGGTCACGATGCCGGACATGAAGTCCCAGTACTGGACGGGGATCGGCTTGTCCAGGCCGAGATTCTTGTGAATCAGGGCGATGGCGTCCGGGGTGCAGTTCTTTCCGCAGGACAGCAGCGCGGGATCCTTTGGGGCGGCGAAGAACAGGAAGAAGGTGAACGCGCTGATCAGCAGCAGGATCACGATCGCGCCGAGGGACCGGCGGAAAAGGAAACGAAGCATGGCAGATCGCAGCTCTCGTGGGGCAGCGGAAGGAGGTGGGTGGGGACCGCGCGGTGTGCCCGTCCGGTCCGGACGGGCACACCGGGCGCCAGGGTTACCGGCGCGAGGGCACGGTTACTTCTTGAGGAACAGCTTCGTCGGGTCGACACCGCTGATGATGTCGTTGTTCACGACGCCGCCGACCTTGGAACCGTGGAGCTGGATCTGCTTGTAGTAGAAGGTCGGGATCGCCGGCAGGTCCTCCTTGAGGATCTTCTCGTTGAGCTTGAACCACTCCTCGGAAGCCTTCTCCTGGTCCGACATCTTGGCGATGCGGTCCATCTCCTTGCTGACTTCCGGGTTGTCGTAGTGCGAGTAGTTCGGCGAGCCGTCCTGGACCTGGCGGCCGTCCATGGTGGGCGGCAGCACGGTCGAGGCACTCGGCCAGTCCGCGCCCCACGCGGAGGCGTAGATGTCGAACTTGTTGTCGACCTTGCCGATCACGTCGTAGTAGGTGTCGGAGGGCAGGTCCTTCGGCTGGACGTCGAAGCCGGCCTTCTTGAGGTTGTCGACGATGGAGACCGAGTACTTCTGCGGCTCCGGCGCGTTCATGTAGGCGAAGGTGATCTTCATGCCGGTCTTGCCGGCGTCCTTCAGGATCTTCTTCGCCTTCGCCACGTCGCCCAGCGGCTTCTTCAGCTTGCCGTAGGGGTCGATGTCCTTGTAGCCGGTGACCGTCGGGCTGATGTAGCTGCCCGCCAGCTCGCCGCCGCCCGGGGTGCCGTAGGCGTCCAGGACGGCCTGCGTCGGCATCGCGTAGGCGAGGGCCTCGCGGACCTTCTTGTCCTTGATCCGCTTCATGTTGAAGTTGATGACGCCGACGTAGGGCTGGTAGCCGGAGGTCGAGCGCTTCTTGACCTTCGGGTCGTTGGACACGGTCTGCATGCTGGCCGCGTCGACCTGGTTGTTGAAGCTGACCGCCGTCTGGTTGTCGGAGTTGTCCGCGATCAGACGCTGGGTCGAGTCGGGGTAGGACACACCGAACTGGATGTCGAACTTGTCGACGTACTGGTGGCGGGAGTTGTCCGTCTTCGGGTCCCACTCGGTGTTCCGGACCAGCGTCATGCCCTTGCCGGACTTGAAGGACCCCGGCTTGATCTTGTACGGGCCCGAGGACTGCGGGGCCTTGTCGTACTTCTCCTTGGTGTCCTTCTTCTCCTGCACCGCGGCGTAGCCGGCCATGGCCAGGGCGTAGGGCAGGTCCGGGTGCGGCGACTTGAAGTGGAAGACGATGGTCTTGTCGTCCGGCGTCTCAAGGACGCTGTCCGGAAGGTGCTTGCCCTTGTAGGGGCCGTCCTTCAGGAGCTTGCGGTAGTCGGTGGAGTTGGTGTCCGCCAGCCACTGCTGGAGGTAGTACGGACCGTCGGTGATGAAGGGCGCGAAGGTCCGCTCGATCGAGTGCCGGATGTCCTTGGCGGTGATCGGGGAGCCGTCCTCCCACTTCACGTTGTCCTTGAGGGTGTACTTCCAGGTCTTGCCGCCGTCGGAGGACTGGCCGCTGTCCGTGGCGAGGTCACCGACGACGGTGTACTTGCCCTTGTTGTCCATGTGATAGGTCGTCAGCTTGCGGAACAGCAGCGTGGCGAGCGCGCCCTCGTCGCTGACGTAGATCTGCGCCGGGTCCAGGTGCGAGTAGGTGTCGCGCTGGTAGACCTTGATCGTGCCGCCCTTCCGGGCTCCCGGCACCTCCTCGGCCGCTCCCTTGGACGCCGCGGCGTCGCCGAACGCGATCTGCGAGCGCTGTGCCTCCGCGCCGGAGCGGTCGTTGCCGCCCTCCGTGTTGGTGCCCGCGCCGCTGCTGCACGCGGTGAGGACGAGCGCGCCGGCGGCCAGGGCGACCAGGGTGGCGTGAGTTCTGCGCGTACGGTTGCTGCTCATGACGGTGTATGCACCTGCCTGTCGTTGATCCGTTGCTGCTGCCTGACTCATGCGGTGCCGGGGTGGCAGCACCCCCCACGGAACGGATCTCATCGAGCCCGCTTCGGGTCGAAAGCGTCCCGGACCGAGTCCCCGAGCAGGTTGAAGGCGACGATGAAGATGACCATCGCCAGGCCGGGGAAGAAGAGGTACGTGATGTCGTTGCGGTAGTAGTCGGCCGCGTTGGCGAACATCCGGCCCCAGTCCGGGGTGGGTTCGACGAAGCCGACGCCCAGGAAGGACAGGCCCGCGATGGACGTCACGAAGTTCGGGAGCATGTAGGTCGTCTGGACCAGGATCGGCGTCACCACGTTCGGCAGCAGTTCGCGCCGGATGATGCGGGCCGGTGAGGCGCCGGAGACCTTCGCGGCCTCGATGAACTCCCGTTCTCGCAGTGAGAGGACCTGGCCGCGGAGCAGGCGCGCCAGGCTCATCCAGCCCAGGAACCACATCACCAGGATCAGGATGGTCGCCCGCAGCCAGGTCGGCATGGCGTCCTCGGGGGCCACGAAGACGGCGCCCACGACGGGCACGAAGGCGACGAAGAAGAGCTGGTTCGGGAAGGCCATCAGCAGGTCGATGACCCGGCCGATGAAGTAGTCGATCCTGCCGCCGAAGTAGCCGGCCGCCACACCGAGCACGATCGCGGTGAGCACCGAGGCGATGGTGATCGCGACCGCGGTGTACAGCGTGGTGCGGATGCCGTAGACGAGCTGCATGAACACGTCGCGGCCGAGGGTCGGTTCGATGCCGAACCAGAACTCGCTGGAGATGCCGCCGTTGGGCTGGGTCGGGTAACCGTTCGTCAGCAGGCCCGGTGTGAGCATGCCGTACCGCGTGTAGGGGTCCTTGCCGTACAACGAGGAGATGACCGGGGCCAGCAGGCCGACGGCGAAGAAGAACAGCACGACGTAGGCGCTGATCACTCCGACGCGGTCACGCCTGAAGCGTGCCCACATCAATTGGCCGGGCGAACGGCCGACCAATTCGCCGCCCTTGCGGTCCTTTCCCTTGCTCAGCCCGTCGGGTCCAAGTCCTGGGGTGTCGGTCTTGGAAACCGCGGTCTGGGATGGACTAGTCATCGCGAAGTGCCCCCGCGCCGAGTTCTCTTGGAACATGAAGCGGCACAGAGTTGCACCGCTGGTTGAGCGGACTTTCGCAAGTGATTTACGGCGGAGTCAAGAGTCTGCGGACGGACCGTAGCCAGCTTGTTCGCTTCTTGAGCGAAGATTGCGCAGATTGACGCCACGGCGTGCTTGACAGTTACCGGAGGTGTACGGCATGGGGGACATTTCGTCCCCAACATCCTTAACAAGAAGGACACTTGGCCGTCGCAGCACCGATATACGAACGCGCCATGCTCGACAGCGTACGGCCGTGCGGGTGCCGTTGACCGGCCGGGGAGGCCAACAGCCTCCCCGGCCGGTCGCTTTTCGCCCCACTCCACACGCGCCCGCGTGCACATATCCACGCGGCGGGGCGCGCGTTTCTCCGGTACTAGGAGAGGCCGAGGCTCCGCTTGAGGAATGCGACTTGGAGAAGGAGTAGGTTTTCGGCCACCTGTTCCTGCGGCGTCATATGGGTCACGCCGGACAACGGGAGTACCTCGTGCGGCCGCCCGTCCGCCAGCAGTGCCGAGGAGAATCGCAGGGAATGTGCCACGACCACGTTGTCGTCGGCGAGTCCATGAATGATCATCATTGGCCGGTGCTGATCGGCCGCTTCCACCAGTCCCGCGTCCGTGACCAGGGAATTCCGTACATAGGAGTCCGGATCCTCGTCCGGGTGGCCGAGGTATCGCTCGGTGTAGTGCGTGTCGTAAAGCCGCTGGTCGGTGACGGGCGCGCCCACCACCGCCGCGTGGAAGACGTCCGGGCGGCGCAGCGCGGCCAGTCCGGCGAGAAATCCGCCGAAGGACCAGCCGCGGATGGCCACCCGGTCCAGGTCCAGCGGGAAGCGCTCGGCCAGCGCGTGCAGCGCGTCGACCTGGTCCTCCAGCGTCACCTCCGCGACCCGCCGCGAAATAGCCTTCTCCCAGGCGGGGGAGCGGCCCGGCGTGCCCCGGCCGTCGGCGACCACCACGGCGAACCCCTGGTCGGCGAACCACTGCGAGGTGAGGAAGACGTTGTGCGCCGCCAGCACGCGCTGCGCGTGCGGCCCGCCGTACGGGTCCAGCAGCACCGGCAGCGGCCCGTCCCCCTCCTCGTAACCGGTCGGCAGCAGCACCGCGCACGGGATGTCCCGTTCGCCCGCCGTGGTGAACCGCGGCCGGGCGGTGAGCACCGGCGTCTCGGCGTACGAGGGGATCTCCGCGAGCCGGGTCTCCTTGCCGTCGGCGCTCAGCCGCAGGACCTCCACCTGCGCCCCGGGCCGCTCCGCGCACATGTGCGACACGACCGCCACCTCGCCCACGCGCACCGCGGAGGAGTACGAGGCGTACGGGCGCTCCGTCACCCGCTCCCAGCCGCCCTGGTCGCCGCTGCCGCGGTACCAGGCCCGGTAGACGCCGACGTCGTGCAGGTCTTCGGCGCTCGCCGAGAACAGGACATCTTCCTGGCCGATATCGAGCACCCCGCGCACGTGCAGCGGCGCGGACGTCAGCGGCCGGTCCCCGACGAAGAGCTTGCGCGCGCCGCCCTCGTCGGCGATCCGCACCAGCCGCCGGTCCGGCGTCCAGGCCGGCACGCCCGGATACGGCTCGACCCACACCGGGTCCTCGTCGGCGTGCATCAGGCGGGTCGCGCCGGTCGCGGTGTCGACCGCCAGATACCGCTGGGAGTGCTGGTCACGGGACTGCACCAGGAGCAGCGGCGGGCCGGCGGGGGACCAGTGCACCCGGGCCAGGTACGGGTAGCGCTCGCGGTCCCAGACGACGTCCGTGCGCTCCCCGTCCAGGCCCAGCAGGGCCAGCGTGACCTCGGCGTTGGGGGTGCCGGCCGCCGGGTAGGCGACCTCGGCGGGCGCCTTGTCGGGGTGCGCGGGGTCGGCGATCCACCAGCGCCGTACGGGGGAGTCGTCGACCCGCGCTGCCAGCAGCCGGTCGCTCTCCGGCGACCACCAGAAGCCGCGGTACCGGCTCATCTCCTCGGCCGCGATGAACTCCGCGAGACCCCAGGTCACGCCCGGCCCGTCCGGGGAGGCCAGCGCCCGGTCGCCGTCCGCCGTGCCGTCACCCCCGACGGGCACGACGCGCAGCGCGCCCTCCGCGACGTACGCGACGTACCGGCCGTCGGGGGACGGGCGCGGGTCCACCACCGGGCCGGGAACGGGCAGTTCGCGGCAGGTGCCGGCCCGCAGCTCGGAGACGAACAGCCGTCCGGAGAGGGGGAAGGCGGCCAGTTCCACGGCCGCGTCGGTGGCGTAGCCGACCACGCCGGCCGAGCCCTCACGGGCCCGCTCCCGACGCGCCTTCTCCTGCGGCGACAGTTCCTCGTCGGTGCCGCCCAGCAGCGCCGCCG
Organism: Streptomyces ochraceiscleroticus; assembly: GCF_000720485.1. Classification (GTDB taxonomy): domain Bacteria; phylum Actinomycetota; class Actinomycetes; order Streptomycetales; family Streptomycetaceae; genus Streptomyces; species Streptomyces ochraceiscleroticus. The sequence goes on from NZ_JOAX01000038.1 coordinate 49,252, forward strand.
GGTCCGCGGCCGGGTACTCGCGCCCGGCGTCAAGGTCATGGACCCACAACAGATTCGCCCGATCGGTGCCTGATCGGGAGCGGAGGAAGACGACGCGCGTACCATCCGGCGAGATGCTGAAGCCGCGCGGCACGCCCAGGCTGAAGCGCTGGGTGCGCGCGTGCTGCCGGGGAAATGAGAGCTGTCCGGTCATGGGCCCGAGCGTAAGGGCCATGGGGCTCACCGCGGCCGCTCTCGTCAAGATCGTGTGCGCCCCCACTCTGCACCCGTGCACCTGCATATGCGTGCGCGCCGATAGTTATGATCGCTGAGGCGTGTGGGTATGGAGCCATTGGCCAAAGGGCCGAGGCCGTACCTGCCCAATCCCGTTCCGTCCATGCGTACTTGGAGGTGACCGCCGTGGCACTCTCGATTTCGGCGGTGGTGCTGCTGGCGATCATCGTCTTCCTGCTGGTGAAGAAGTCAGGCTTGAAGGCGGGCCACGCAGTCGTGTGCATCTTGCTCGGCTTCTACATCGCGAGCTCGACGATCGCACCCACCATCAGAGAGCTGACGACCAACATCGCCGGGATGATCGGCGGCATCAAGTTCTGAGCCGGCCGCGGCCGCCTCGGCGGCCGTGACGTGCGCTACCGGGCCCGACCGGGTGGATCATCCGGTCGGGTTCCCCGTGCCGCACGTACGGCTCGTACGCTGTCCCCATGTCCGACCTTCCCGCCCGCCGTCTGCTGCTGGTGCACGCGCACCCGGACGACGAGTCGATCAACAACGGCGCCACCATGGCCAAGTACGCGGCCGAGGGCGCCCTCGTCACGCTGGTGACCTGCACTCTCGGCGAGGAGGGCGAGGTCATCCCGCCGCACCTCGCGCATCTGGCCGCCGACAAGGACGACGTGCTCGGCCCGTACCGCAGCGGCGAACTGGCCGCCGCCATGGCCGAGCTGGGTGTCACCGACCACCGCCTGCTCGGCGCTCCGGGCCGCTACCGCGACTCCGGGATGATGGGCGCGCCCCAGAACGACCGCCCGGACGCCTTCTGGCAGGCCGACCTGGACACGGCCGCCGGCGACCTGGTCGCGGTGGTCCGCGAGGTGCGCCCGCAGGTCCTGGTCACCTACGACCCGGACGGCGGCTACGGCCACCCCGACCACATCCAGGCCCACCGGGTCGCGATGCGCGCCGCCGACCTGGCCGCCGACCCCGCCTTCCGGCCGGAGCTCGGCGCGGCCCACGCGATCGAGAAGGTCTACTGGAACTGCAACCCGCGCTCCGTCGTCGAGGAGGGCTTCGAGCGGCTGCGCGCGGCAGGGCTGTCCTTCCCCGGCGTCGCCGAGGTGGACGACGTCCCCGGAGTGGTGCCGGACGACCAGGTCACCGCCTCGATCGCGGCCGCGCCCGAGCACGGCGCGGCCAAGGCCGCGGCGATGCGCGCGCACGTCACCCAGATCGCCGTGGACGGCCCCTTCTTCGCGCTCTCCAACGATCTCGGCCAGCCGCTGCTGGGCGACGAGCACTACCGCCTCGTGCGCGGCACGCCCGGCGCGCGGGACGGTGCACGCGAGGACGACCTCTTCGCAGGTGTACGGACGCAGGACGGGCCGGAGACGGCCGCGGACACGAGGGAGACGGCGCGATGAGCGGCAACGAAGGGGCGGACAGGCGCAGCCGGGCGTCCGGCAGCGGCGCCGGGGCGGGCGCGGCCGAGACGCCGCGGCAGCCGGAGACGGCTCCCGGCGGCGTACTGAAGGCCGGGCTGTACGTGCTCCTGGCCGTCCTCGGCGTGCTGGTCGCGGTGGCCGGGGCGCTGATCCAGGGGGCGTGGTTCCCCGGCGGCCTGCTGCTCGCGCTGGCGGGCGCCGCGGCGCTGTTCACCGGGGGCGCGCGGGCGGCCGTCTCGGTCGTCGGGGCGCTGGCCCCGGCCGCCGCCTGGCTGGTGACGGTGATCGCGCTCAGCACGACGCGAGCCGAGGGCGACTTCGTCTTCGGCGCCGGGCTGGGGGCCTACGCCTTCCTGCTGGGCGGCATCGCCGTCGCTGTGATCTGTACCACGGCATCCATGGGTCGCCCGTCGCACCTGGGTGCGGTACGACGTGGCATGTGACGGGCCGTCCGAGGCCCTTGTTCGGCGGCGCGGGCAGGCGTCCGTACGGGGAGCGTTCCGCCGCACCCCGGATCCCCGCCCGCGCCGGACAGTATGGTGGTGCGCGCCGCCGAGCCGCCCAAGCACGTCGATGACGAGCGGCGGAGCCAACCGGGAGATCCTGCTTTGAGTCGTGAATCTGACACTTCGTCCTCCGGGCCCCAGGGGCGCGGCGCTGCCGCCTACCCCTCGGGTACCCCGCCGTACGGAACCCGCCAGGGCGACGCCGACGAGGCGGTAGCAGCGCGGCCGGAGGAGCCCAGGACCGAGACCACGCTGACCACCCGCATCAAGATCAATATCCCGGGGTCGCGGCCGATCCCGCCGGTCGTGGTGCGCAAGCCGGTCGGCGAGGACACCGCTGCGAACGGCACTGACGGGGCCGGTGGCGGCCACGGCGGCGCCGGCCGGAACGCGGAGCGCACCGGCAGCACGCCGCGGCCCCGGCCGCAGGCCGCGCCGCCCGCGCCCGCCGCGTCCGCCGAGAACGCGCCCGAGGAGCGGCAGGAGCCCGCGGCCCCGACCAGTACGAGCGACTGGTTCGCGCCGCGCCGGCCCAAGCGCCCGGCGGCCGGCCAGGCCCCCGCGGCGCAGGGCGGCACCCCGCCCGCCGGCGGCCAGGGCTCCGGCAGCGGGCAGTTCCCGCAGCGCCCGGCCGGCGGCGGCCGCCCCGGGCAGTCCGCGCCCGGCCAGGACTCCGTCCTGCCGTACTTCTCCGACGGCCCGGCGGCGCCCGGTGGCGGCGGCCCGGCGGGCCCCGGAGGCACCGCGCCCGGCACGCCCGGCCCGTCGGGACCGACGACCGGCCCTGCCAGCGGCGACCTCTCCTTCCCCGGGGCCGGACCCGCGGACGGCGGCGGCCGGCCGCGCTCCGGGCTGGAGGCGCTGGCGGCGGGCGAGACGCTGCCGCCCTCCGGACCCACTGGACGCACCGCCGAGCGGCCCGGCGGCGCGCGCTCCGGCTCCGACGACTGGCCGGCCGACGACTGGCCGCGCGACGACTGGCCCGCCGGCCCGCTCCACGGAGGCGGGCTCACCGGGGGCGCCACCCCGCCGCCCCTGAGCGACGACACCGCCGAACTGACCCCGCAGCCGGGGCAGCGCGCGGGCGCCGTGGGCCCGGTCACCGGCACGGACAACCGCACCTCCAGCGACACGCTCGTCAGCGGCATCCCCACGGTGCCCGCCGACAGCGCGGCGCCGGCTCCGCCTCGCGGGGACCGTCCGGGTCCCTCCGACGCGTCCGCGGCGCCGAAGCCCCCGCAGCGCGCGAAGATCCCCGAGCCGATCAACCCGCGCAAGAAGGGCCGTAACAAGCTCGTCCTCGCGTTCGGCGGCATCGTCGTGCTCGCGGGCGTCGCCTACGGCGCCGGGCTGCTGCTGGACCACTCCGACGTGCCCGGCGGCACCACCGCGCTCGGCGTGGACATCGGCGGCACGACCAAGGAACAGGCCGTCGAGAAGCTCGACGCGGCCCTGAAGGACACCAGGACCGCGCCGCTGAAGCTGACCGTCGACGGGCAGCCGCAGACCCTGCTGCCCGCCAAGGCGGGCCTGGACATCGACACCCAGGCCACCGTCCGGGCCGCGGCGGGCCGCGACTACAACCCGGTCTCGGTCATCGGCTCGCTGTTCGGCGGTGCCCGTACGGCCGAGCCCGCGATGATCGTCGACGACGAGAAGCTGGACATCGCGCTGAAGGCGGTGGCGGGCGAGCAGGGCGCGGCCAAGGACGGCGGCATAGTCTTCACTGCAGGCAAGGCCGTCCCGCACTACGGCAAGCCGTACAAGTCGATCGACGTCGCGGCCGCCAAGCAGGAGGTCACCACGGCGTACCAGGAGCGGCTCGCCGGCACCGAGGGGCAGCCCGTCGCCCTGAAGACCAGCATGCAGCGGCCGACGGTCCCGGACGCCGAGGTGAACCGTGCCCTGAAGGACTTCGCCAAGCCGGCGATGTCCGGGCTGATCACGGTGCGGACGGACGCCCGGCACACGGTGTCCTTCAGCCCCGAGAAGTCGATCCCGAAGTTCCTCTCCATGAAGCCCGTCAACGGCAAGCTGGTGGAGTACTACGACCGGCCCGCCCTGAAGTCCCTCTACGGCGACACGTTCAAGGGCGTCATGGTCACCAAGGGCGACGGCTCGAAGAAGCCGGTCAGCGTCGAGGAGGTCGCGGGCGCCGTCAGCCAGGCGCTGCGCGGCGCCACCCCGGCCCAGCGGGTCGTCACCATCCCGACGAACCCGAGCTGACCTGAGGCGACGACGCGAAGGCCCCCACGGCACGCCCGTGGGGGCCTTCCCGTACTGCCCGCGAATGTCCCCCGGCGACGGGACCTTCGCCCCTGCAGGGCGGCGGCCGGCGGGCGCATGCTGGTGAGTGCCATGCCTTTCACGCGCCTGAAGCACTCCGGCCGCCGGAGAGCACTGCTCCTGATCGCCGTGTTGGTCCTGCTCGCGCTGGCGGACTGGGCCACAGGCCCGCAGGTGCGCATCATCTCCTTCGCCGGCGTCGTACCGATGTTCGCTGCGCTGCGCTGCTCCGCCCGCTGGACCGCCGCGGTGACGGTCACGTTCGTCGCCGCGAGCGCCTGGATCTACTCGCTGAACTTCGTGGACTGGACCCTGTCCGGCTCCCTCGTGGGGATCGTCGGCACCCTCGTGGTCGCCGCCTTCGCCCTGGGGCTGTGCCACAACCGGCGGCGGCGCGACGAGGTGTACTCCCGTACCCGGCTGGTCGCCGACGAGGTGCAGCGGGCCATGCTGCACGAGTTGCCGCTGCGCGCCGGACGGTACGGCGTCGCCGGCTTCTACGTCTCCGCGCTGGAGGGCGCCCGGGTCGGCGGCGACATCTACGAGGCGGTCGAGACGCCGTACGGCATCCGGCTGGTCATCGGCGACGTGCAGGGCAAGGGCATGCCGGCCATCGGCGCGGGCCACGAGGCGCTGGCCTCCTTCCGCGAGGCCGCGCACTACGAGGCGACGCTGGAGGGGGTCGCCGAGCGCATGGAGGCGTCCCTGAAGCGCCACAATGCGCGTGCGGTCGCGCAGGGCGGCAAGGAGCGCTTCGTGACGGCGCTGCTCATGGAGGTCAGCCCCGAGGGCCGCGGCCGCTCGCTGTCCTGCGGGCACATCCCGTACTACGTCGTCCGCGGCGACACCGTCACCGAGCGCGACGAGGGCCACTGGCTGCCGCTCGGCCTGGGTGACCTGACCGGTGAGCGCCGCCGCGCCTTCGACGCGTGGCCGCTGGACGAGGACTGGGCCGTGCTGTGCACCGACGGCGTGACCGAGGCCCGCGGCCCGGACGGCACGTTCTACCCGCTGAGCGAGCGGCTGGCCGGCTGGACCGGGCTCGGCCCGGCCGAGCTGGCCGCGGCCCTCCGCGCCGACCTGGAGGGCTTCACGGACGGGGCGCTGCGGGACGACGCGACCGTACTGGTCGTCCGGCGCAGCCCGGACAGCGCACCGCTGCGGCCGGCGGCGGACGGCCCGGAGAGGGGCCGACAGGCCGTCCCGGCCCGCCCCCTCCACTGACCGCACTCAGTTCAGCATCGCCCGGGCCGCCGCCGCCTGCCGGCGGACCGTTTCGGCGGCCGCCGGGTCCACCGCCTCCACCACCGTCGCGTACTCCTCCAGCTCCGCCGCGCCGCGCACGAAGTCGCCCCGCTCCACCAGCACCTTGGCGTGCTCGTGCCGCAGCCGTGCCGGATGGCTCGGCAGCAGCAGCGACAGCTCGATCGCCCACAGCCGTACGTCGCTGCGCTCGGGGCGGGCCGCCGCCCAGGCCCTGATGTTGTTCAGGACCCGCAGGACGGTCTCCAGGGGATCGGCGGGCGCCAGCATCTGCGGCGTCAGCGGCTCGCCGGTCGCGCCCGCGACCAGCAGCCCGGCGTCCTCGTCGGTCAGGATCCGCCCGCCGTCGAACGGGTCCACCAGGACGTGCGCGCCGTACGGGTCGCCGAACCCGACGACGTAGTGCCCGGGCAGCGCCACGCCGTACACCGGTGCACCGGCCCGCCGGGCGACCTCCGTCCACACCACGGACAGCAGGATCGGCAGCCCGCGGCGGCGCCGCAGCACCTCGTGGAGCAGCGAGGACTCCAGCCGCTGGTAGTCGGCGGGCAGGCCGTGGAAGCCGCAGCGGTGGCCGAGCAGCTCGGCGACGTTACGGGCCCAGGCGCGCGGGCCGCCGGCCGGCTGGTACGGCAGCAGGCCCGCCAGCCGGTCCAGCTCGATCTGCGCGGCGTCCAGGGCGGGCTCGTCCAGCCCCGGATCGGCCTCCGCGGCCAGCAGCAGGCACAGCAGTGTCAGGTCGGGGCGCTTCTCGCGCGCGGCCGCGGCGAACCGTTCCCGCCGTGCGGCGGCGTCGCGTCCGGGCTCGGGGTCGGGGTGCATGTCAGGTCCGTACCCGTTCAGCGCGGGCCGTCCTGCGGGGCGCGCCGGTAGTGGTAGTGGTGGTGATCGGTGAAGCCGAGGCCGTCGTACAGCGCCCTGGCCCCGGCATTGTCCGCCTCGACCTGCAGGTATGCCGCCGAGGCGCCCTCCTGGAGCGCCCGCTCGGTGAGCGCGGCCATCACCAGCGTGGCCAGCCCCTGCCGGCGGTGCGCCGGGGCGGCCTCCACGGCGGCGAAGCCCGCCCAGCGGCCGTCGATGACCACTCGTCCGATGGCGGCGGGCCCGTCCTCGCCCGGCACCGTCGCGAACCACACGGAAGGCCCGCCGGTCAGTACCTTTACCGCCTCGGGCGGCGCGTCGGCGCTCCGGTTGTACACCGACATCCAGCCCTCGTCCGGTTCCCGGGAGAGCCGTACCCGGCCGGTGTCCGCGTCGGTGTCGGCCAGCGGGGCGAGCGCGCCGACGCGTACGACGGTGGGTGCTTCGGCCGTCCAGCCGCGCCGCTCCAGCTCGGCGGCGAGCAGCTCGTCACTGCCGGCCGCGCCGGTGGACACGACGACGTACGGGGGCAGGCCGCGCGCTGCGTACCAGGCGCGGACGCGGTCCAGCGCGGCGTCCAGCGGAACGCCGGGGTCACCGACCGGCAGCGCGGAATTAGCCCGCTTCGTGAACCCGGCGGCAGCCCTGAGCGTCCATTCCCCGAGCCGTTCCGTCTCGACAGCCGGCCACCCGCGCGCGGCGACCTCCGTGAGCTCCCGGGCGCTCGTCGCGGGGCCTCTCCGGCGGGCCGGTGCGGCGGGGACCACCTTGCCCGCGACCAGCGCGCTCTCCATGATCCGCACCTCCTCACCGGTCCGTCGTGTGATGCTCAGCACACCATCGTCCCACGATGTGAGAACGCCGACCGTGTCGGTGAATCGCTCCGTGGACGTGCCGGGCTCGGCGAGCCTGCGTACCGATACCCTTTTCCCCACGTCAGCAGGGGTGATGGCGACCTCCAGTCGTCCGCCCGTGGTGAATTCCACAGCTGTGCCCGCCCCTCTTGTTCGTCTCGTGCCCGGGACCGGAGATACTAGGTGCGGGCATCGACGACGCCGCGCTCCCGCGCGCCCTGAGGCGGCCGCCCCAAAGACGGTCCGCCGGCCCTAACGAGGAGGAACGACAGCGTGACCTACGTCATCGCGCAGCCTTGTGTCGACGTCAAGGACAAGGCGTGCATCGAGGAGTGCCCGGTCGACTGCATCTACGAGGGCTCCCGGTCCTTGTACATCCACCCGGACGAATGCGTCGACTGCGGCGCCTGTGAGCCGGTCTGCCCGGTCGAGGCCATCTTCTACGAGGATGACACCCCGGAGGAGTGGAAGGACTACTACAAGGCGAACGTCGAGTTCTTCGACGAGCTGGGCTCCCCCGGTGGTGCGTCGAAGCTGGGCCTGATCGAAAAGGACCACCCCTTCATCGCCGCCCTGCCGCCGCAGAACCAGTAAGCGGCAGGCCCAAGCGCCGCTCCGGTCCCGTACGGCCTGCACCGCCGTACGGGACCGAGCCGTTCCCCGACACGTACGAAAGAAGAGCAACGTGGGCGCAGTATCCGCACGCCTCCCCGTCTTTCCCTGGGACCGGCTGGAGCCCTACAAGGCGACGGCCGCCGCGCATGCCGACGGCATCGTGGACCTGTCCGTGGGGACCCCGGTCGACCCGGTGCCGCCGCTGATCCGGAAGGCGCTCGCCGACGCGTCGGACAGCCCGGGCTATCCGACCGTGTGGGGCACGCCGGCGCTGCGCGACGCGCTCACCGGCTGGGCGGGCCGCCGCCTCGGCGCCGCGGGCCTGGACCACACCAACGTGCTTCCCGTCGTCGGCTCCAAGGAGCTGGTCGCCTGGCTGCCCACCCAGCTCGGCCTGGGCGCCGGCGACAAGGTCGCCTACCCGCGCCTGGCGTACCCGACGTACGAGGTCGGTGCGCGGCTGGCGGGCGCCGAGCCGGTCGTCTACGACGACCCCACGGAGCTGGACCCCACCGGCCTGAAGCTGCTCTGGCTCAACTCCCCGTCCAACCCCACCGGACGCGTGCTGAGCGCCGACGAGCTGCGCCGCACGGTCTCCTGGGCCCGCGAGCACGGCGTACTGATCTTCAGCGACGAGTGCTACCTGGAGCTGGGCTGGGAGGCCGACCCGGTCTCCGTACTGCACCCGGCGGTCAACGGCGGATCGTACGACGGCCTGGTCGCCGTGCACTCGCTCTCCAAGCGCTCCAACCTGGCGGGCTACCGCGCGGCCTTCCTGGCCGGTGACGCCGCGGTCCTCGGCGAGCTGCTGCAGATCCGCAAGCACGGCGGCATGATGGTCGCGGCGCCCGTGCAGGCTGCCACGATCGCGGCGCTGGGCGACACCGAGCACGTCGCCGAGCAGCGCGAGCGCTACGCCCGCCGCCGTACCGCGCTGCGCGCGGCCTTCGAGGCCGCGGGCTTCCGCATCGAGCACAGCGAGGCGTCGCTGTACCTGTGGGCGACCCGCGACGAGCCCTGCTGGGACACCGTCGGCGATCTCTCCAAGCGCGGCATCCTCGTCGCGCCGGGTGATTTCTACGGCCCGGCGGGCGGGCAGTTCGTGCGGATCGCGTTCACGGCCACCGACGAGCGGGTGGACGCGGCGGTCCGGCGGCTCGCCGAGTAGCGCATCGGCCCGATACGCGCGAGGGCCCCGGGAGCAGCCGCTCCCGGGGCCCTCGCGCGTCCGGCGGGGGTGTCAGCCGCCCAGGCCGCCCAGGCCGCCGAGCAGGCCCGTGACCGGCAGGCCGCCCAGGCTGTCGGTCGGCAGGCCCTTGGTCACCGGAAGCTGCCCGAGCAGCTCGCCCGCGGGAAGCTGCTCCGCGAGCGGCAGGTCCTTGGTGAGTCCGTCGGTGGGCAGCGACCGGGTGGTCTCGCCGACGGCGTCCTTGGTGTCGCCCGTGACGTGACCGGTGGTCTTCTTGGCGGTGGGGCTGAGCTTGCGCAGCGTCTCGTTGCCGGTGCGGCCGGCCTCCGGGACGGCCTCCTTCACGGCCTCACCGGCGACCGGGCCGGCCACGGCGCTGGTGTTCTCCAGGGCGTTGCCGGCGGTCTCGGTGACGCTCGACGGGTCCACCTTGGTCAGTCCACCCAGGTCGGCGGCCTTGGGCAGGTCCACGGCGCTCGCGGAGCCGGCGGCGCCGACCACGGGAGCTGCGCCCGCTGCGACCAGCAGCGCGGCCCGGGCGATCCGACGCGTAAGGGGGAGGGACATGGTGCTCCTTTGACGGAGAGGGACTTGTTCTTCTGTGCGGACGTGCGGTGCCCGCCGGGCGGCGGCAGTCGACTGCCGGGCGGACGCAGTGAATACCGCGCCAGAGCCCCGAAGGTTGCGGTGCGCCCCGGTAAAGAATTGGTAACGCATCGCATTATCTGTTTCGGATGAAAGTGGGCGAAATTCGTACGTCCGGAGGAGGTGAAAGAACGTCACACCTCTGCCGCCCCAAGGGAGTTACGGGTCAGTGGCAGGGGTGAGGAAAACTCCGGGAATTGTCGACCTGGATTGACGCCATTCCCACTGTCGAGGGAATACCCGGACTACTGCGCGGTGGTGATCCGAACATCTGTCGGCGCAGTGTCACCGGAATCGCCGGACACCTTCTGCCAGCCATTCCCGGAATCCGCCGCGGGCCACCGGCGATCGCCGTAAGAGATGCGTTCGATGCGCAACTCCGACGCGTGCGCCACCGCCCAGGCCGCCAGCTGCCAGCCGCGCTGCCGCGCCGTCGTGCCCGCGCCGTCCGTCACCGGCACCGTGAGCGTGCGGCCGGCCGCCGCCCGGTCGGCCATGACGGCCCGCGGCAGCACCTCGGGCCCGAACTCCCGCACCAGCTTCTCGCGTACCTGCTCAGTGCCGCCCGGCGCGTTCTCGGCGGGCCGGCTCTCCGCACAGCTCAGCGCCGCGGGCACGCGCCCGGTCAGCGCGCCGGTCAGCAGCGCCGCGTTCGCCTCGTGCTTGGCGTACGCCTGCGGAAACGCGCTGCGCTGCACCTTCTGTGCCGCGACCGTCAGCGGCAGCCGGGAGTACCCGGGGACCTGCACCAGGTGCTTGTAGAACTCCCCGGCCGCGTAGACCGGGTCCATGATGTCCTCGGCCGTGCCCCAGTCCTGGGAGGGCCGCTGCTGGAAGAGGCCGACGGAGTCGCGGTCCCCGTACTCGATGTTGCGCAGCCCCGACTCCTGCATGGCCGTCGCGAGCGCGATCGTCACCGCGCGCTCCGGCAGCCCGCGCGAGGCGCCCACCGCGGAGATCGTCGCGGCGTTCGCCGCCTGCTCCGGGGAGAGCTCGTACGGATCGCCGCCGCCCTCGGGCTGCACCGTGCAGCGCGGCGCGCCGGGGCCGCCGGTCACGTACTGCACGACGAGGTACGCCGCGAGCGCGAGGAGCACGGCGAAAGCCGCGAACAGGCGTATGAGGCGCTTGCGGCGGACGGGAGCACGCTGGGGACGGCGAAGCACGCGCAATACGGTACTGGAGCGCAGCGGCGGCCCCCTGCGGACCTCCGGGAACGCACGGCCGCGCGCAACAGGGACGCAACCGGCGCCGGGTAGGGTCGGGACCATGGAACGCCCCGCGCAGACCCCCGTACTCGACCTGTCGCTCGACGCCGCGCAGCTCACCGCGGCGCTGGTGGACGTCCCGTCCGTCAGCCGGGACGAGAAAGTCCTCGCGGACGCCGTCGAGACCGCTCTGCGCGCGCTCCCGCACCTGACCGTGGACCGCGACGGCGACACCATCGTGGCGCGCACGAACCTCGGCCGTGCCGAGCGGGTCGTGCTCGCCGGCCACCTCGACACCGTGCCGATCGCGGACAACGTCCCCTCCCGGCTGGACGAGAACGGCGTCCTGTGGGGCTGCGGCACCTCCGACATGAAGTCCGGCGTCGCCGTCCAGCTCCGCGTCGCCGCCACGGTGCCCGAGCCCAACCGCGACCTCACCTTCGTCTTCTACGAGGCCGAGGAGATCGCCGCCGAGCACAACGGCCTGAAGCGGATCGCCGAGCAGCACCCGGACTGGCTGGCGGGCGACTTCGCGGTCCTGCTGGAGCCGTCGAGCAACCAGGTCGAGGGCGGCTGCCAGGGCACCCTGCGGGTCCTGCTGCGCACCGCGGGCGAGCGGGCCCACTCCGCGCGCTCCTGGATGGGCTCCAACGCCATCCACGCCGCGGCCCCGATCCTGGAGCGGCTGGCCGCGTACGAGCCGCGCCGGGCCGTCATCGACGGCCTGGAGTACCGCGAGGGCCTGAACGCCGTCCGTATCGAGGGCGGCGTCGCGGGCAACGTCATCCCCGACGAGTGCACGGTCACGGTCAACTTCCGTTACGCGCCCGACCGCAGCGGCGAGGAGGCCCTCGCCCACGTGCGCGAGGTCTTCGCGGACTGCGACATCGTCGAGTGGACCATCGACGACCACTCGACCGCGGCGCTGCCCGGCCTCTCGCACCCCGCCGCCAAGGCGTTCATCGAGGCGGTCGGCGGTACCCCGATGCCCAAGTTCGGCTGGACGGACGTCTCCCGCTTCTCCGCGCTCGGCGTCCCGGCGGTCAACTACGGCCCGGGCAACGCCCTGCTCGCGCACAAGCGGGACGAGCATGTCGTCGCCGCCGACGTGATCCGCTGCGAGGAGCGGCTGCGGGCCTGGCTGGAGGGCTGAACCGCGGCCCTGCGGGCACGGACATGTGGTGACCGGGATTCCGGTGATCTCGGGTGGTCTGCGCGGGTAGAGGTTCACCGGAGCGCTGCGCGGCGACCGGGGCCACCGGCAGACCGAATTCCGCCGCTCGTCACCTTTGTGCACATACGCTTTACCGGCAACGATCTGTCTTCCGCCGCAGGCGGGAGACCCTGCGGAGGGAGCACACCATGGCCGATCCTGAGGCAGCCGAGCGCGAGACCATGGCAGCCGAGCGCGATCAGCAGCGACTCGGCCCGGTACTGCGCCGCCGCGACCAGGTGCGAGCCGGCACCACCGATCAGCGGCTGCTGGACTCCGAAGGCCCCTCCGAGTGGGTGCACACCGACCCCTGGCGCGTGATGCGCATCCAGTCGGAGTTCGTCGAGGGCTTCGGCGCGCTCGCCGAACTGGGCCCGGCGATCAGCGTCTTCGGGTCCGCCCGTACGCCCCGTGAGTCGCCCGAGTACGAAGTGGGCGTCGGCCTGGGCCGGGCGCTGGTGGAGGCCGGTTTCTCGGTGATCACCGGCGGTGGTCCCGGTGCCATGGAGGCCGCCAACAGGGGCGCGCACGAGGCCGGCGGCACGTCCGTCGGGCTCGGCATCGAGCTGCCCTTCGAGCAGGGCATGAACGAGTACGTGAACCTCGGCGTGGACTTCCGGTACTTCTTCGTGCGCAAGACCTGCTTCGTGAAGTACGCGCGCGGCTTCGTCGTCCTGCCCGGCGGCCTCGGCACGCTGGACGAGCTCTTCGAAGCGCTCACCCTCGTGCAGACCCGTAAGGTCACGCGCTTCCCCATCGTGCTCTTCGGTACGGAGTACTGGGGCGGTCTGGTGGACTGGCTGCGCAACACCCTCATCGACCAGGGCAAGGCGTCCCTGCGCGACCTGGATCTCTTCCACCTCAGCGACGACGTGGACGAGGCGGTCGCGCTGGTCACGAAGGAAGTGGGGCCGGGGCCCTCCCGGTGAGTACGGCGCGGCCCCCGGTCCTCCGGGGGCCGCGGCCCGTCTCAGGCCAGTCCGCGGCGGGTCGCCGCCGGGGCCCGGTGGCCAGCGATGGAGGCGACCATGTCCAGTACCTGCTTGGTCTCGGCGACCTCGTGGACGCGGTAGACCCGGGCGCCCAGCCATGCCGAGACGGCGGTCGTGGCGAGGGTGCCCAGCACCCGCTCCTTGACCGGCTTGTCCAGCGTCTCGCCGACGAAGTCCTTGTTGGACAGCGAGACCAGCACCGGCCATCCGGTGTCCGTCATCTCGCCGAGCCGGCGGGTGGCCTCCAGGCTGTGCCGGGTGTTCTTCCCGAAGTCGTGCCCCGGGTCGATCATGATCCCGTCGCGCCGTACGCCCAGCTCCACGGCGCGGTCCGCGAGCCCGAGGGTGACGTCCAGGATGTCGGCCATCACGTCCTCGTACGTGGTGCGGTGCGGTCGGGTACGCGGCTCGACGCCGCCCGCGTGCGTGCACACCAGGCCCGCGCCGTACCGGGCAGCGACCTCGGCGAGCTTCGGGTCCACGCCGCCCCAGGCATCGTTGAGCAGGTCGGCGCCGGCCTCGCAGACCGCCTCGCCGACCTCGTGCCGCCAGGTGTCGACGCTGATCACCACGTCGGGGTGGCGCTTGCGGACCTCGGCGACGAAGCCGACCGTGCGCCGCGCCTCCTCCTCGGCGGTGACCTCCTCACCCGGGCCGGCCTTGACCCCGCCGATGTCGATGATCGCCGCGCCCTCCGCGACCGCCTGCTCCACGCGGGCGAGCGCGGGCTCGTCCCGGAACGTGGCGCCCCGGTCGTAGAAGGAGTCCGGCGTACGGTTCACGATCGCCATGATCACCGGCTCGTGCGCGCCGAACTCGCGATTCCCCAGCCGCAGCATTTTCCCTACTCCCTCATGGTCGTCCGCCAGTGACCCTAACTGTCAGAGGCACATGGCACGATCAATGGACGACGGAGAGCGTGGGGAGATGGTCGTGTTCTGGTTCTTGCTCATCGCGTTGGTCGCGGTGGTCGCCGTGGTCACGCTCGCCGTGATCGGTGGCGGTGACGGCGGCGCGCTGCGGGAGGCCGAGCCCGAGCGGCTGCACGATCCGCTGCCCGCCGACCGCCCCTGCACCCGGGCGGATGTGGAGGAGGTACGGCTGCCGCCCGCCCTGCGCGGCTATCGGATGACGGACGTGGACGACGTACTGGACCGCCTCGGCGCCGAGCTGGCCGAGCGGGACGCCCGGATCGCCGAGCTGGAGGCGGCCCTGGCGGGGGCGCACGCGGCGGCGATGGGCGAGCGGGGCCCGGTGGCGGACGCGCGCCCGACGGCGCCGGGGGAGGGCGCCGGCCTGCGCAAGCCCACCGGGATACAGGAGCGGGACGGCATAGGAGAGCCGGGCGGCACAGAGGCGCCGGCCGGCCCGCGCGAGACCCCCGAGGGGGGTGCGAGCGCATGAGCGGCGTCCTGACCGAGCCGGACGGCGTGCCGCGCTGCCCCTGGGGCATGGCGGCCGAGTCGATGGCGGACTACCGCACGTACCACGACACCGAGTGGGGCCGCCCGGTCCACGGGGACGACGCCCTGTTCGAGCGGATGTCCCTGGAGGCGTTCCAGTCGGGCCTGTCGTGGATCACGATCCTGCGGCGCCGCGAGGGCTTCCGCGCGGCCTTCGCGGGCTTCCGGATCGCCGAGGTCGCGCGGTTCACGGAGGCGGACGCCGAGCGGCTGCTCGCCGACCCGGGCATCATCCGCAACCGCCTCAAGATCTCCGCGACGCTCGCCAACGCCCGGGTCGCCGCGGAGCTGGCCCCCGGCGAGCTGGACGCCCTGATCTGGTCGTACGCCCCGGACCGCGCGGCCCGTCCGGCGCCCCGCAGCGCCGCTGACGTCCCGCCGGTCACCCCCGAGTCGACCGCGCTCGCCAAGGACCTCAAGAAGCGCGGCTTCCGCTTCGTCGGCCCGACGACGGCGTACGCGATGATGCAGGCGTGCGGGCTGGTCAACGACCACCTCGCCGACTGCCACGTCCGCGGGGAGACGGAGGCGGCACAGACGGCGGCCTAGGCCCCCGTGCGGGGCCCGCGAGGCCCCGCGCCGCGCGGGTCACCGCCCGACGAACTTCGGCTTCTCCTTCTTCACGAACGCCTCCACCGCGATCACATGGTCCTCCGAGGCGCCGGCCCGCGTCTGCAGCTCGTCCTCCTTGGCGAGCGTCTCGGACAGCGAGTGGTCGGTGCCGTACGCCAGCGACTCCTTGAGCGCGGCGTACGCGGCGGTCGGGCCCTGCGCCAGCCGCAGCGCGAGCGCCCGGGCCTCCGAGGCCAGCTCCGCCGCCGGTACGACCTTGTTCGCGATGCCCAGCTCGTACGCCTCCTGGGCGCTGATGCTGCGCGGGAAGAGCAGCAGATCGGCGGCGCGGCCGTGGCCGATCAGCCGCGGCAGCGTCCAGGACATGCCGGAGTCGGCGGTCAGCGCGACGCCGGCGAAGGAGGTGTTGAAGGAGGCGGAGTCGGCGACGAGGCGGTAGTCCGCGGCCATCGCGAAGCCGGCACCGGCGCCCGCCGCGACGCCGTTCACGGCCGCGACGACCGGCTTGGCCATCCCGGTCAGCGCCTCCACGATCGGGTTGTAGTGCTCGCGTACGGTGCTCAGCGCATTGCCCTCGCCGCTCTCGCGGGTCTCGGCCAGCAGCCCGATGTGCTCCTTGAGGTCCTGCCCGACGCAGAAGGCGCGCCCGGTGGCGGTCAGCAGCACCGCCCGTACGGCGGGGTCGGCGGCGGCCTCGCGCACGGTGTCACGGAGGGCGACCTTGGTCTCCGTGTCGAGCGCGTTCATCGCATCGGGGCGGTTGAGCGTGATCGTGGCAACGCCCTCGGTGACGTCGTAGAGCACGGTGTCGGCCATGGTGGGATCCCCTCCGTCGTGGCTCGGGCTGCGGGTACAAGTGCGGCCCGGCGATCAGAATGCCGGAGATCATCGGCGCTGTCGTGTGACGTACATCAAAGAAAGACAGCGCGCCACGTAGTGGCAGGTGGCGCAGTATCGCAGGTGACTCCCCGAATTGGGTGGTTTTGCGAATGTACGTTGCCGAAGGGATGCCCGCTGATGTTGGTCATCGGGTCCTGCGATGCGGGATAATGACATGGAAGCAATGTGTTCGATGCCGGTGACGCGTGCCCCTCTCCAGAGGGCCGTCGGCTGACGATGAGCTGGTTTCAGGAAGGGGAACGAGCATGGCGGCCATGAAGCCGCGGACGGGCGACGGCCCGCTCGAGGTGACCAAGGAGGGGCGGGGCATCGTCATGCGCGTTCCGCTCGAAGGCGGCGGTCGGCTCGTCGTCGAGCTGACTCCGGACGAAGCCAAGGCTCTCGGAGAGGCTCTCGACAAGGTCTGCGTCTGACGCAGGCGGAGCCTCACTGAATGTCCGGCCCCGGTGGGCGGCGCGTACGCGATACGCGCCCGGCCCCGGGGCCGTGTCGTACCCCCGGCGTAGCGGCCGGACCCGGAAATACGCGTCCATGCGTACACCAGTGGACGTACGGGGGTTCGGTCCCGGCGTACGCGTTCTCGCCCCGGGCACCCTACGCACCCTTACTCACCCGCTGCGCAGGGGCCCCCGGTGCGCGTACCCTCAGCCGCGCTTGACCGCGCACAGTAGGCCGTCGCCCACCGGCAGCAGCGACGGCACCAGGTGCACGCTCTCGCGGATGGACCGCAGCAGCTCCCGCAGCCGCTGTATTTCCGCAGGCTGCTCGCCGGCGTCGACGGTCCGGCCGTCGGCGAAGACGCCCTCGAAGCAGACCACCCCACCGGGGCGCAGCAGGCGCAACGATTCAGCGAGGTACTCGGCGTACTCCATCCGGTCGCCGTCGCAGAAGACCAGGTCATAGCCGCCGTCGGCGAGCCGCGGCAGGACTTCCAGGGCGCCGCCGGGGATGAAGCGGGCGCGGTTGCCGGCGAACCCGGCGGCGCGGAACGCCTGCCGGGCGAACTGCTGCCGCTCCGGCTCCAGGTCGACGGTGGTCAGCACGCCGTCGGGGCGCATGCCGTGCAGGAGGTAGATGCCGGAGACGCCGGTACCGGTGCCGATCTCCGCGACGGCCTTGGCGTCCGCAGTCGCGGCGAGCAGGCTGAGGGCCGATCCGGTGCCGGTCGAGACCGTGCGGATGCCGGCTTCCCGGGCCCGGTCGCGGGACCAGTGCAGGGCGGCGTCGGCCGTGTCGTCGATGGTCCCGGCGCCGTATGCCTCGGCGAATGCCAAGCTCGTCTGCCGGTTGCCGGTAATGGCCCTCTCCTGTCCCCGTAGTTGACGCAACCGTGACTGTATCCGCTGAGTGCGGGAACCCGCAGATGGGACCGGGCGTTGAAGGGGAACAGGGGGGATGCGCGGGTGAAGTCGGAAGAGAACCACAAGCCGGACCAAATGCAGGTCAAAACTGCTTATCCGGAGCTAACGGGTGAGGTGGATATGGTAGGGGCTCTACTGGACACCACCAGAGCCACCAGGGGAGGTGCGGCTGCGGCGGGTGACCGAAGAACGCTGCGGCGTTTTCGAAGGTCGGCCGGCGAGCCGAAATCCGTGACCAACAATGCTGACCATGCCCGCCCGCACAACTCCGCACCCACCGCGACCTTCGCCGCCGATGCGGAATCGCAGGCGTGGACTCCCCCCAGCTGGGAGGAGATCGTCAGCACCCACAGTGCTCGTGTGTACCGCCTCGCCTACCGCCTGACGGGAAACCAGCACGATGCCGAGGACCTCACCCAGGAGGTCTTCGTCCGCGTCTTCCGTTCGCTCTCGACGTACACCCCCGGTACGTTCGAGGGCTGGCTGCACCGCATCACGACCAACCTCTTCCTGGACATGGTCCGCCGACGGCAGCGGATCCGCTTCGACGCGCTGGGCGACGACGCCGCCGAGCGGCTGCCCAGCCGCGAGGCCGGCCCCCAGCAGCAGTTCAACGACACCCACTTCGACGCCGACGTGCAGCAGGCGCTGGACACCCTCGCGCCCGAGTTCCGCGCCGCCGTCGTCCTGTGCGACATCGAGGGCCTGTCGTACGAGGAGATCGCCGCGACCCTCGGCGTGAAGCTCGGCACGGTCCGCAGCCGTATCCATCGCGGCCGCTCCCACCTGCGCAAGGCGCTCAAGCACCGCTCCCCGGCGGCGCGCGCCGAGGAGCGGGACCGCGAGCAGCGGCAGCGCGCGTTCGCGCCCCTGACAGGGGAGGTCGGAATCGCGTGAGCGGTAGCGGCGGTCAGTCCCCCGCTGAGCAGCATCTCGGCGACCGCCTCGCGGCTCTGGTCGACGGGGAGTTGGGGCACGATCAGCGTGAGCGGGTGCTCGCGCACCTCGCCACGTGCGGGAAGTGCAAGGCCGAGGCGGACGCCCAGCGGGAGCTGAAGAACGTCTTCGCCGGTATGGCGCCGCCCGGGCCCTCCGACGGGCTGCTGGCCCGGCTCCAGGGGCTGCCCGGGGGTGATCCCGGCGCGCCCGCGGCCCGGCTCGGTGAGGGCGGCCTCGGGCGCGGTGGCTTCGGCCGGGGCGGCCTGGACGGTGGCGGCTTCGGCCGCGGCGCCATGTCCTTCGCGTACGCACCCTCGGGCGCGCACGCGGTTCCGGGGATGCTGCCGGAGCGGGGTTTCCCTGAGCGGGCCGCCGAGCGTGGTTTCCCGGTGCACGGGCGCGGCGGTGCGCGGCCCGCCACGGGCGCGGGTGCCGGTGCGGCCCCCGGCGTGGGCTCGCCCCGGCGGCGGTTCGCCTTCGTCGCGGCGGGTGCGGTCTCCCTGGCGGCCTTCGCGCTCAGCGGCGCGCTGCCGCTGGAGGCGGCGGTCGACACGGCCGGTGAGGGGGCGAACAGCCCGCTGACGGCCTCGTCGGCGGACGCGAGCGGTGCCGTGGGGGAGCGGCCTGGCGCGGGGCGCGGCTCCCGGGACCGGGACGCGCTGCTCGGCGTACTGCAGGGCCGGGCCACGCCGGCAGCGGCGTCGGCGGAGTTCTACCCCGCGGCGGCCTCCCTCCCCGTCAACTACGCGTCTCCCTCGGTCAGCGACCGCGGCGCGCGCCTGAGCCCCCTGATAGCCCCCGGCCCGTCCGGCGCGTCCGGGTCCGGTACGGCCTCCGGGCTCGGCACGGACGCGGGCTCGGGCGCCGTCGCGGGGACGTCGGTGGGTGCCTCGCCCAGGCTCCCCGGCGCGGGGACCGGAGCCGTCGGCGGTACGGACGGCCCGGCGGGCGCGTCCGGCGGCGGCCCGCTGCCCTCGGCGCTCGCCTCCCCGGCCGCACCGGCCACGTCGTATCCGGCAGCGCCACTGCCTCCGCTGGAGCCGAAGCGGCCCCTGCTGACCCGGAGTGCCTCGGCGGCACCCTGACGTGGCGTCAGGCCGCGCGCCGGGCTCCGCCTTCCGCAGGGCCCGGCAGCCACCGGGCCCTGCGCGCGCCGGCCGCGAACCTGGTTGAATCGCCGAAGGGCCGCACATCGCGCCAGCAGCACGCCCAGGGGGGCGCGCGGCCCCGCACGTGGGCGAACTGTGGGGAGAACATGAACGAGGGCACGGCCTCCGGGCCCCACCACGAGGACCGTTCCGACGCGGCCGCGGACCGCGAGGCCGAAGCGTCGCCGTCGCCGCAGTCGCCGGCATCCGGGGCGGAGCCCCCGCGCGACTCCGCGCAGCCGCTGCATCCCGAAGACCCGTACGGCACGCCTCCGTACGGCGGTCCCGGTCCGTGGGCCCCGGCGCCGCCGGTGCAGCGCCCGGTACCGACACCGCCCGAGGGCGTCACGGTCCCGACCCCGCTCCCGCCCCCACCGGCCCCGGCACCGGCCCCGGCCGCCCCGCAGACGGCTCCGCAGCCACAGCCATACCCCCAGGCACCCGCCCCCGCGGCCCCGGCGCCCGCCGCCGCGACCCCCGCGCCGGCCACCCCGCACCCCCGGCCGGGCGGTCCGTGGGAGCGGTACGACCCCTGGGCCGTGCGGTCCGGTGCGGGAGCGCCGCCCCCGGAGGGGCGCAAGCGCGGGCGCGGGCGGATCGTCCTGGGCGCCGTCGCGCTCGCGTTGGTGGCGGGCGGCGTGGGCGGCGGCGTCGGCGCCTACATCGAGCGCGACGGCGGCGTCGGTGACGTCCGGCTGCCGCAGGTCTCCGGCGAGGAGTCCGGCCGCGCCCCGGACAGCGTGGCGGGCATCGCACATGCCGCGCTGCCCGGCGTCGTCACGCTGCACGTGCGCGGCGGCGACGAGGAAGGCACTGGCACCGGCTTCGTACTGGACCGCAGGGGCCATCTCCTGACGAACAACCACGTCGTCGAGGCGGGCGGCGCGGACGGCGAGATATCCGTCACGTTCAGCGGCGGCGACACCGCCACGGGCCGGGTCGTGGGCCGGGACAGCGGCTACGACCTCGCCGTGGTCAAGGTCGACGGCGTGAGCGACCTCAAGCCGCTCACCCTCGGCAACTCCGACGACGTGCGCGTCGGCGACCCGGTCGTGGCCATAGGCGCGCCCTTCGACCTCGCCAACACCGTCACCGCCGGCATCATCAGCGCCAAGCAGCGCCCCATCACCGCGGGCGGCGAGAGCGGCGACGGCAGCGATGTCAGCTACGTCGACGCGCTGCAGACGGACGCCCCGATCAACCCGGGCAACTCCGGCGGCCCGCTGGTCGACGGCCAGGCGCACGTCATCGGCATCAACAGCGCTATCCGCGCGGCCGGCAGCGGCGACAGCCTCGGCGGCGAGCAGGGCGGCAGCATAGGGCTGGGCTTCGCGATACCGATCAACCAGGGCAAACGCGTCGCCGAAGAGCTGATCAACACCGGCCGGGCGACGCATCCGGTGATCGGCGTGACGCTGGACATGGGGTACTCGGGGGACGGCGCCCGGGTCAGCGCGAAGGGCCGGGGCGGCGGCGCGGCGGTCACTCCCGGCGGGCCGGGCGCGCGGGCCGGCATCAAGGCGGGTGACCTGATCACGGAGGTGGACGGCGGTCCCGTGCACAGCGGGGAGGAGCTGATCGTCAAGATCCGCAGCCACCGCCCCGGGGACCGGCTGAAGCTCAGAGTCGAGCGGGACGGCAGTCCGCGCACGGTCGAGATCACCCTCGGCTCCTCCACCGACCAGGGCTGACCGGCACCCTCAGGTGGCTCGATCGTTTGCACGGTGTTGGGGCGGGTGACTCCCGCTGGACGACCGGGGCCAGGTACCGTGATAGTCGGCCTGGCCGGAAGGCCGCAGGATGGGCCGCGGACGGATCAAGGAGCTGCCAGGTGTTCTTCGACATAGGACCCCTCGAGCTGGTCGCGCTCGTGATCCTCGCGGTACTGATCTTCGGCCCGGACAAGCTGCCCAAGGTGATCCAGGATGTGACGGGATTCATCCGTAAGGTGCGGCAGTTCTCCGACAGCGCCAAGGAAGACATCCGCTCGGAGCTGGGCCCCGAGTTCAAGGACTTCGAGTTCGAGGACCTGAATCCGAAGAACTTCGTACGCAAGCACGTCATGGAGAAGGACGAGTACGGCCTCCAGGACATCCGCAACGGCTTCGACGTGAAGCAGGAGATGGCCGAGGTCACGGAAGCCGTCCGGGGCAACGGCAGCGACGCCGGCGGCGTCCGCCACAGCCTCACCAAGGACTCCCCGGACGCCGCGAGCAGCACGTCCGACCGGCTGACCAAGCGCGAGACCCCCGCTGCCCAGGACCGTCCGCCTTTCGACGCCGACGCCACCTGATACGTCCGTATGTCCGGCTGTGTTGACGCGTATGGCTATGCTCCCCGTGTCCGGGGTGAGGTCGCCTGAGGGGGGCGGGCCGCCCACGACGCAGGGCAACGAGGAGGCTCCGCGCAGATGGAGACGAAGAGTCCGGCCGGCGCGCACCCGGTGTCCGTTGACACCGGGGAGAAGGTCGACGGCTATCTGATGGCCGATTTCCCGTGGTACGGCCTGGACGAGGCGTTCACGGGCCCGCGCCGGCTGATGCACGCCGGCGTCACCCCCCAAGGCACGGTCGAGCACGGCTCGCTCGCGCACGGCGAGGAGCCCACCATTCGGGTGGAGAAGGTGCCGGACGCCGAGCGCTTCACCGTCGTGGTCACCGTCCCCTGCCGCCCCGTACGGCGCAGCGCGGACGGCACGGGCGTCCTGGAAGCCACCTCGGTCTCCTCGGCCGCCTGGCTGGCCGGCTCGGGCCTGCTGAACTGCACCTGGCCGGCGCAGATGGAGCGGGCGCTGCGGCAGGACTGGCTGGACCAGCAGACCATGCTCGCGTGGGAGCTGGCGGACGACCTGACCGGCGAGGCGTGGAGCGAGCTGACACTCCCGGTGGACGGCGTGCCGACGCCGTTCCACTACCGCGAGTCGGAGTACGGCTGGGTGCTCGCGGGCTCGGCGGGCGACGGCCCGGACGGCGCGCACATCGGCGCGTACGGCCGAGGCATGAGCGCCTACGGCCTGGGCTTCGCGGTCGTCAAGGACATCAAGGCGTACGAGGGCTGAGCCCCGCCGTGTACGAGGGCTGAGCCCTCCGAGGGGCCCCGCCAGGCCCCGGCACGCACGACGAAGGGGCGGACCGTCCGGCGGCCCGCCCCTCGTACGGCCCGGGAATCGCCCCGGTACGGCTCAGAACTTGTTGCGCGGGGTGATCCCCAGCGACATGCCCGACAGGCCGCGCTGGCGGCCGCCCAGCTTGCCGGCGATCGCGCGGATCGCCGCGCCCGCGCCGGAGTCCGGGTCGGTGAGCACGACCGGCCTGCCCTCGTCGCCGCCCTCGCGCAGCCGTACGTCGATCGGGATGGAGCCGAGCACCGGCACCTGCGTACCGGTCGTCTTCGTGAGGCCCTCGGCGACCCGCTCGCCGCCGCCCGTGCCGAAGACGTCGACGATCTCGCCGCTGGGCAGCTCCAGACCGGCCATGTTCTCGACCACGCCGACGATCTTCTGGTGGGTCTGTACGGCGATGGAGCCGGCCCGCTCGGCGACCTCGGCGGCGGCCTGCTGCGGGGTGGTCACGACGAGGATCTCGGCGTTCGGCACGAGCTGGGCCACGGAGATCGCGATGTCACCCGTGCCCGGGGGCAGGTCGAGCAGCAGGACGTCCAGGTCGCCCCAGTACACGTCCGCGAGGAACTGCTGGAGCGCGCGGTGCAGCATCGGGCCGCGCCAGACGACCGGCGCGTTGCCCGGGGTGAACATGCCGATCGAGATGACCTTCACGCCGTTCGCGGCCGGCGGCATGATCATGTTCTCGACCTGGGTGGGGCGGCCCTCGGCGCCCAGCATGCGCGGCACGGAGTGGCCGTAGATGTCCGCGTCCACGACGCCGACCTTCAGGCCGTCGGCCGCCATCGCCGCCGCGAGGTTCACCGTCACCGAGGACTTGCCGACGCCGCCCTTGCCGGAGGCGACCGCGTAGACCCGGGTCAGCGAGCCGGGCTGGGCGAAGGGGACCTCGCGCTCGGCGGTGCCGCCGCGCAGCGCCGTGGCCAGCTCCTTGCGCTGCTCGTCGCTCATCACGTCCAGCTCGACGGCGACGCTGGTGACGCCCTCGACCCCGGCGACCGCGTCGCGCACATTGCTGGTGATCGTCTCGCGCATCGGGCAGCCGGAGACGGTGAGGTAGACCGCGACCGACACCGCACCGTCGGCCGCGATGTCCACCGATTTGACCATCCCCAGCTCGGTGATGGGGCGGTGGATCTCGGGGTCGTTCACCGTCGCGAGCGCATCGCGGATCGCGTCCTCGCTCGGTGCGGCCGTCGTGGGCGTGTCGGTAGCCATGTACTGCATGGTACGGCTCAGTAGGTGGCCTCCGGAAAGGGCCGCACACGGTCGTGTTCGTCACTCTCGGTGGCGGCGGGCCGACGTGCGCTCCTCGTACTCGCCGTCCTCGTCCCGCCGCTCCTCCAGTTCCTTGAAGAGGTCCTGCAGCTCCGAGCGGATCCAGTCGCGGGTGGCGACCTCGCCGAGGCCGAGGCGGAGCGCCGCGATCTCGCGGGTCAGGTACTCGGTGTCGGCGATCGACCGCTCGTTCTGCTTGCGGTCCTGTTCGCGGCTGACCCGGTCCCGGTCGTCCTGCCGGTTCTGCGCGAGCAGGATCAGCGGCGCGGCGTACGACGCCTGCAGTGACAGGGCGAGGGTCAGAAAGATGAAGGGGTACTCGTCGAAGCGCAGCGGCGCGGGTGCCGAGACGTTCCAGGTGACCCAGACGATGATCAGGACGGTCATCCAGACGATGAACCGGCCGGTGCCCAGGAAGCGCGCGATCTTCTCCGACAGCCGCCCGAACGCCTCCGGGTCGTACTCCGGCAGCAGGCTGCGGCGCGGCGCGCGCGGCACGTCCAGCCGCACCCGCGCGCGCTCCCCCGTGACCGCCGCGGCCCGCGCCCGCTCCTTCGCGCTCTCGCGCTCCTCAACGCCCATGCGCGCCCCCACCGGCCGCCCCGGCGGCGCTGCTGCCCTGAGCGCCGCCCGTGTGCCCGTTCACGCGGTCCTCCGCGCGGTCGTCGCCGCCCTCGGCCATGTGCGCGCCGGGATCCACCCCGGGCGCGCCGTGCAGATCTGTCTCGCGCCAGTCCTCGGGCAGCAGATGGTCCAGTACGTCGTCGACCGTCACCGCGCCCAGCAGCGACCCGCTCTCGTCCACGACCGGCGCGGCGACCATGTTGTAGGTGGCGAGATAGCTGGTCACGGACGGCAGCGGGGTGTCCGGCGGCAGCGGCGGCAGATCGCTCTCCACGATCGCGCCGACGAGGGTGAAGGGCGGGTCGCGCAGCAGCCGCTGGAAGTGGACCACGCCGAGGTACTTGCCGGTCGGCGTCTGGTCCGGCGGCCGGCAGACGTACACCTGGGCGGCGAGCGCGGGGGAGAGGTCGGGGTCGCGCACCCGGGCGAGCGCGTCGGCGACCGTGGCGTCCGCGCCCAGCACGATCGGTTCGGTGGTCATCAGACCGCCCGCCGTCCGTTCCTCGTACGACATCAGGCGCCGTACGTCGGCCGCGTCGCTCGGCTTCATCAGTGTCAGCAGCCGCTCCTTCTCGTCCTCGGGGAGCTCGGAGAGCAGGTCGGCGGCGTCGTCGGGGTCCATCGCCTCCAGGACGTCGGCGGCCCGCTCGTCCTGCAGCTTGCCGAGGATCTCGATCTGGTCGTCCTCCGGCAGCTCCTCCAGGACGTCGGCGAGCCGGTCGTCGTCCAGCGCGGCGGCCACCTCGGCGCGCCGCTTCGGGCTGAGGTGGTGCAGGACGCTCGCCAGGTCGGCGGGGTGCAGCTGCTCGAAGGTGGCGAGCAGGCTCTCGGCGCTCTGCCCGTGCTCCTCCAGAGAGAACCCGGTGACCTGCGACCACTCCAGGGTCAACGTTTCTCCGCGGCGCCTGAGCGTGCCGCCCTTCCCCTTCCGTACGAAGACCTTGTCGATCTCCCAGTCGCGGCGGGCCGGCAGCTGGGTGATGCCGATGTCCAGGACGGTGACCTCTTCACCGGTCTCCACGATGCTGACCCGGCGGTCCAGCAGCTCGCCGAGGACGAGCGTCTCGGAGGCGCGCTGCTCGAAGCGGCGCATGTTCACCACGCCGGTCGTGATCACCTGGCCGGACTCCACGCCCGTCACCCGGGTCATCGGCAGGAAGATCCGGCGCCGGCTGATCACCTCGACGACCAGTCCCAGCAGCCGCGGCGGCCGGCCGCCCACCCGCAACATGGCCACCAGGTCCCGTACGCGGCCGACCTGGTCGCCGTTGGGGTCGAAGACGGCGATGCCGGAGAGGTGCGAGACGAACACCCGGGGGGTGACCACCGCCATGCCGCGCGCCTCCGCTCCTTCTCCTCCGGCTCCCGGCGGACCGGGTCCTCTTCCTCCGGCTCCGGCGGACCGGGGCCGCCCGACTCCCGAAAAAACGGCTGAAATCGCGCTTCGGCCGGACTTCAGGCTAACGCGCTCACCGGGCGGGTGCCCCGGCAGGCACCACCGTACGGCTGTCCCCTTCTCCGCCCCGGCCCTCCGCGTCGGAAGGTGTGCGGGGCACCGGTACGCTGCCGTACGCCGTCGAGGCCACCGCGACCGACCCAGTGCACCAGGAGGCAGGCAGCCGTGACCGCTATTTCGCCAGGTTCGCCAGGAACGAGCCGCCGGTCCCGCACCGCCCGCCGCGCGGGCCGGGCGACGGCCGCCGCGGCGGTGTGCGCGGGCCTGGCCCTCGCGCTGGCGGCCTGCGGCGGCGCGAAGGAGGACCCGGACGCGGGCACCAACGGCGTCGGGAAGCTGACCCCCGCCAAGATCCGGAAGAAGACGCTGGCCGCCGCCTCGGGCGCGGGGAGCGTGCACGTCTCCGGCAAGCTCGTCAGCGGCCGCAGCACGTACCAACTGGACATGCAGCTCGCCCAGAACGGCGGCAAGGGCACGGTCAGCACGAAGGACACCACCTTCTCCCTGCTGCGCATCGACAGGTCGCTGTGGGTGAAGGCCGACGCCGACTTCTGGGCGCACCAGAAGGGCTCCTCGCCGAGCAGGAGCGATACGGCGGCCGCCGCCAAGCTGGGTGGCAAGTACGTGAAGGTGCCCTCCGAGGACCGCACGTACCGGCAGTTCAGCGGCTTCACCGAGAAGGAGCCGCTGCTGGACACGCTGCTCACACTGCACGGCGGTCTCTCCCGCGGCGCGCACGGCAGCCTGGACGGGACCCGGACGATCCGCATCGCGGCCGCGCGGGGCAACGGGGGCACGCTGGACGTCTCCCTGGACGGCGAGCCCTACCCGCTGCGGCTGCAGCGGGCCGGCGGCGCGGGCGTGGTCACGTTCGAGGACTGGGGCGAGCACATCGAGCTGGAGCGCCCGGACGACGACAAGGTCGTGGACTACGGGGAGAGCCTCGGCAGCGGGAACTGACCCGGCAGCCCTCAGCCGCGCCGCTTCCGGCGCAGCAGCTTCGGCAGGGCAGCGGGGACCGGCTCGCGGGTCGTGGCGTCGGTCGGCAGCGGACGGGCCGCCTGCGCGTCCGCGCCGAAGTCCGTACGGGCCGTGGGCGCCCCGTCCCCGGTGACCGGGGCCAGCCGCAGCACCCGGCACTCGCGGGCCCAGCGCTCCGGCATGGTGTCCGCGTCCGGCGCGTTCAGCCGCTTGCCCTTCAGCTCGCCGACGGCGGCTTCCCAGGGCTCGCTGTGCGGCGCGGCCTCGGTGACCCGGGCCGTCCAGGCGACCAGCCGGCCGCCCTTGTCCTTGCTGCGGACGGTGACGGTGGCGGTGCCGCCGTCGGTCAGGCCGAGGTCCGCGAGCGGCTGCTCCAGGGGGCCGTCGCCGACCAGGCACGCGGCGCCGTCGTGCCAGACGTGCCACAGCGCGCGGGCCGGACCCTCGGTCCCCTGGACCCAGATGAGGCCGGACTTCTTGGTGGCCTCCTCGATGAGGGCCTGGTCGAGCAGCGGCTGGGGCGCGGTCTCCGTCATGCCCGCAAGCCTAGCCAGGCCCGCCGGCGGAGCGTGCCGCGGCCCGCGCCGGGCGCTCGGACTGCTGTGCGCGCCCCCGCCCGCTACAGCCAGCCGTTGCGCTTGAAGCCGCGGTGGATGCCGAAGCAGATGGCGACCGTGAGCATCAGGACGGCCGGGTAGCCGTACTTCCAGTGCAGCTCGGGCATGTACTTGAAGTTCATGCCGTAGATGCCCGCGATCATCGTCGGCACGGCGAAGATCGCCGCCCACGACGTGATCTTGCGCATGTCCTCGTTCTGGGCCACCGTCGCCTGCGCCAGGTTGGCCTGGAGGATGGAGTTCAGCAGGTCGTCGAAGTTGAGCACCTGCTCGTTGACGCGCGCCAGGTGGTCGGCGACGTCCCGGAAGTACTTCTGGATGTCGGAGTCGACCAGCCGCATCGGCCGCTCGCTGAGCTGCTGCATCGGCCGCAGCAGCGGCGAGACCGCCCGCTTGAACTCCAGCACCTCGCGCTTGAGCTGGTAGATCCGCCCGGCGTCGCCCTTGGACGCGCTGCCGCCCCGGCCCTGCGCCTTGCCGTTCGTGCCGGAGCTGAAGACGTCGATCTCGACCTCGTCGATGTCGTCCTGCACCGCGTCGGCGACCGCGATGTAGCCGTCCACGACCTGGTCGGCGATGGCGTGCAGCACGGCCGAGGGGCCCTTGGCGAGCAGCTCGGGGTCGTCCTGGAGACGGTGCCGCAGCGCGCGCAGCGAGCCCTGGCCGCCGTGCCGGACGGTCACGATGAAGTCCCGGCCGGTGAAGCACATCACCTCGCCGGTCTCCACGACCTCGCTCGTGGCGGTCAGCTCGGCGTGCTCGACGTAGTGGATCGTCTTGAAGACGGTGAAGAGCGTGTCGTCGTACCGCTCCAGCTTGGGCCGCTGGTGGGCGTGGACGGCGTCCTCGACGGCCAGCGGGTGCAGCCCGAACTCCTGGGCGATGCCGGCGAACTCGCGCTCGTTCGGCTCGTGCAGCCCGATCCAGGTGAAGCCGCCGTTCTCGTGCACGTCGGCGATGGCCTCGGAGGGGCTGACGTGGCGGCTGACGCGGCGTCCGTCGCGGTAGACGCCGCAGTCGACGATGGCGCTGTTGGTCGTGGCGGCGCGGGTGGTCTCGTACTCGTACGGGGAGTCGCCGCGACGCCGGGAGGGGCGGACGGCGGCGCGCAGGTCGCGGATCATCGACATGGCGGGCTCCTTCACGGGCCGGCCGTCAGCCGAGGGCGCGGGGCGTAACGCAACCCGGAACGTGGACGTACGCGGCATCGTCGGCCGTACGTCCGCAAAGCGGGCGGCGCTCCGTGCGGTGGTGCTGACGGCAGTTCGCAGTGCGGAAAGAACTGGGGAAAACCGAGGTGCAGGCGTTCTTCCGTCAAAAGCTGCGGGTGCGAAGGGTCTTCCTGTGTTTCACCGCGAAGCGGTGGGGTACGGAAGCTCTCGGAATCAGGAGAGTCGCATCATCAGCGGGAGGACGGGAGAACTGCCGGTACTGCACGGTCGACTAGGATCCATGCCAGTCCCACCTCCTCCGGCCGGTCCCTGCTGGGGGACGACGTCTTTCGCTGACCAGATGGCAAGGCTATCAGCCGCCTGAACCGTTACGGCCCCGCTCCGCCGCCGCTTTGCCTGTTCCATACCGGGCACCCGGCCGGGCCTATGCTCGCCGCATGTCTGACGTTCTTGAGCTGGTCGAGGCCCGGCTGCTGATGGCCCTGGGGAAGCCGGACGCGCGCGCGGCGGTGACGTTCCTCGGTACGGACCGCATCGAAGTCCTGCGCTACGCCGACGCCGAGCTGGTGCGATACGTCACCCTCGGCATGTCCGCGAACCCCATGACCGATCCCTCCGCGGTACTTGCCGACCCCCTGCGCGGTCCTCGTGCGGAGCTGGTCCTCACGGTCCGCAACGGCCGCGCCGACACCGACAAGGTGCTCAGGTCGCTCGCCGTACTGGCCGCGTCCCCGCAGGTCGAGGGCGTCATCGTGGCCCCGGGCGCGTCCCTGGACGTGGGCGAGCCGCTGTGGCCGGGCGCCCCCTTCACCTCGGTGCTGGTCACCGAGGGCGGGGGACTGGTGGAGGACCTGGAGCTCGACGACCCCATGGAGCCGGTGCGCTTCCTGCCGCTGCTCCCGATGACGCCGAACGAGGCGGCCTGGAAGCGGGTGCACGGCGCGGCGGCCCTGGAGGAGCGCTGGCTGCAGCACGGCACCGACCTGCGGGACCCGCTGCGGAGCGGCGTACCCCTGGACTGACGCACTCCTGTGGGCTGACGCACCGAGATCGAAACGTCACCGTACGAAGATGGCGTGAACCGAGTGGCTGATTGGCCTGAAGGTGACAGCGGCAGGGCGGCGCAGCGCGGCCCCGGACGGGTGATCGTCCTTGACGCGCGGGCGGCCCTGGAGGACCGTTGAGCTTTATGAGGGGCGAACCCAGTTGCCCGAAGTGCGGTGGCCGGGTGCGGGCGCCCGGTCTCTTTGCCGACTCCTGGCAGTGCGACGTGCACGGCACCGTGCACCCGCTCCAGCCGGTGGTGCCGCCGAGCGTCGAAGCGCTGGCCGTGGTGGTCAATCGTGCGCGCGTTCCCGTGTGGATGCCGTGGCCGCTGCCGGTGGGCTGGCTGTTCACCGGTGTGGCCTGCGCGGGGGACGACCGCAGCGGCGGCCGGGCCACGGCGGTGGCCTGCTCGGGACCCGGACCGCTGGGCGGGCCGGGCGAGCTGGTGCTGGTCGCCGAGGAGCTGGGCGTCGGCCTCGGCGCGCGGTACGCGGGCATCGACGGCCCGGACCCGGGCCCGCGCATGAAGGTGGACCGGTCGCCGCACGCCAAGGTGCTGGCCGCCGGCCGGCCGACCCCGATGTGGCACGTCGAGGGCGTCCCCGAGGACCGCGCGGTCTTCGCGGGCGAGGCGTGCGGGCTGTGGCTGTGGGCGGTCGTCTGGCCCGAGCAGTCGGGGCTGCTGATGTACGACGAGCTGGTCCTGACCGACCTGCGGGACGCGGGCGCCGAGGTCGACCTGCTGCCGTGCGGGGCGCTGTCGCCGCGCATCCTGTCCTGAGAGGCGATTCCCGTCCTGCGAGGCGATCGGCCGGCCGTCAGGCCACCGGTTACCCTTTGAGGCGTCCCCTGTTGTCCGGCGCCCTGACCGGCCGTCCCCCGGTCCGCCGTCCCGTCCGTGTCTGGAGTCCGCGTCGTGCGTATCGACCTGCACACCCACTCCACCGCGTCCGACGGCACGGACACCCCCGCCGAACTGGTACGCAACGCCGCCGACGCCGGTCTGGACGTCGTCGCGCTCACCGACCACGACACCGTCGGCGGACATGCGGCGGCCAAGGCCGCGCTGCCGCCCGGCCTCACGCTCGTGACCGGCGCCGAGCTGTCCTGCCGGCTGCCGGCGCGCGACGGCAGCGGCGACGGCATCAGCCTGCACATGCTGGCGTACCTCTTCGACCCCGAGGAGCCGGAGCTCGCCCGCGAGCGCGAGCTGGTGCGGGACGACCGGGTGCCGCGCGCCCGCGGCATGGTCGCGAAGCTCCAGGAGCTCGGCGTGCCCGTGACCTGGGAGCAGGTCGCGCGGATCGCCGGGGACGGCGCCGTCGGCCGGCCGCACATCGCCACCGCCATGGTCGAGCTGGGCGTCGTGCCCACCGTCTCGGACGCCTTCACCCCCGAGTGGCTGGCGAACGACGGGCGGGCGTACGTCGAGAAGCACGAGCTGGACCCCTTTGATGCGGTCCGGCTGGTCAAGGCCGCGGGCGGGGTCACCGTCTTCGCGCACCCGCTGGCCCTCAAGCGCGGCGTGTGCGTCCCCGAGAGCGCGATAGCCGAGCTGGCCGCCGCCGGACTGGACGGCATCGAGGTCGACCACATGGACCACGACGCGCCGACCCGGGACCGGCTGCGCGGCATCGCCGCCGACCTCGGCGTGCTCACCACCGGCTCCAGCGACTACCACGGCAGCCGCAAGACCTGCCGGCTCGGCGAGTACACCACCGACCCCGAGATCTACGGGGAGATCGTGCGCCGCGCGACCGGCGCGTTCCCCGTCCCGGGCGCCGGCGGCTGACCCGGGGCGCCCGGCCCCACTCCTCTCCGCTCCCAGCGGCTTCCCGGCGCCCCGCGCCGTCTTCCTCCTCCGTACACGCGCCGTGCTGCGCGGGTGCGTCCGTACCACCTCTCGCAAGGCCATCACCGTGCTCGACCTCGCTGTCTTCGGATCCCTCTTTCTCACGCTTTTCGTGATTATGGACCCCCCTGGAATCACCCCGATCTTCCTCGCCCTGACCTCCGGCCGTCCGGCCAAGGTGCAGCGCCGGATGGCCTGGCAGGCGGCGGCCGTCGCGTTCGGCGTCATCGCCGTCTTCGGTCTCTGCGGCCGGCAGATCCTGGCGTATCTGCACATCTCCACGCCCGCGCTGATGATCGCGGGCGGGCTGCTGCTCCTGCTGATCGCGCTCGACCTGCTGACGGGGAAGTCGGAGGAGCCGACGCAGACCAAGGACGTCAACGCGGCGCTGGTGCCGCTGGGCATGCCGCTGCTGGCAGGGCCCGGCGCGATCGTGTCGGTGATCCTCGCCGTGCAGCACGCGCAGGGGTTCGCCGATCAGGTCTCGGTCTGGGCGGCGATCGCCGCGATCCACGTGGTGCTGTGGCTGGTCATGCGCTTCTCGCTGGTGATCATCCGGGTGATCAAGGACGGCGGGGTGGTACTCGTGACCCGGCTGGCCGGCATGATGCTCTCCGCGCTGGCCGTCCAGCAGATCATCAACGGCGTGACGCAGGTGGTCAGCGGCGCCTGAGCCCCGGGACGGCCGGACCGTCCGCCGCGTCCCGGAAAACACGCCGCCCCCGTACGGATCGTCCGTACGGGGGCGCGGCTTCGACGGGCCGGTGGTCCGGCGGGCCGGGAAGCCGGGGGTCGCGCTACGAAGCGACCGCCGCGGAATCGGCGGGGCGGATGTAGATGCGCTGGCCGATTGCTGCGGCCTGCTGCACGATCCGGTTGACGGAGGCGGCGTCCACGACGGTGCTGTCCACGGCGGTGCCGTTGACATCGTCAAGGCGCATGATCTCGAAGCGCATAAAGGGCTTCTCCCTTCGTCTGATCCTCCTGAGGAGAACTACTCGAACGGCACGAGTGCCTGTCATCGGTGTCAGGCGTGCCATAGGGGACAACGAAGTGTCCTGAGCAATAATTCCCTACGCTAAAGAAAATTTTCGCCAGACTAATTACTCACCAGTAAGTACGGTCGTCGCACGCCACCCGGCCGGTTGTGTCTCCCCCGCCCGCGCCAGGAGAATCGAACCGGTATGAACGACGACCTCCGGCCCGCGGGCCCCACCGACCTCACCGCTGTCGTGGCGGGCATCGAGCGCACCAACGAGCTGCTCAACCGCGTCCTGGCCGAGGTCGCCACCACTCCCTCGACGCACGCGGTCTTCGTCGACGCCGGCTATCTCTACGCCGCGGCCGGCCGGCTGGTCACCGGTACGGAGGACCGCCGCTCCTTCGATCTCGACGCCGAGGGGATCATCGATGCGTTCATCGAGATGGCCCGCACGGTCTTCCCCGACAGCCGGCTGCTGCGGGTGTACTGGTACGACGGCGCGCGGCGCCGCATCCACACCCTGGAGCAGCAGTCCATCGCCGAGCTCCCCGACGTCAAGGTCCGCCTCGGCAACCTCAACGCCAACAACCAGCAGAAGGGTGTCGATTCCCTGATCCGCTCCGACCTGGAGTCGCTCGCCCGGCACCGCGCCATCAGCGACGCCGTGCTCATCGGCGGCGACGAGGACCTGGTCTCCGCCGTCGAGGCGGCGCAGGGGTACGGCGCGCGGGTGCATCTGTGGGGCATCGAGGCCGGCGACGGGCGCAACCAGGCCGAGCCGCTGCTCTGGGAGGTCGACAGCCAGCGCACCTTCGACCTGGAGTTCTGCAAGCCGTACGTCACCGAGCGCACGGCCCACGACGGCGGCCCCGCGGGCACGACCGACGACGGCCCGGCCCCCAGCCGTGAGGACGTCCGCTTCGTCGGCGCGCAGGTCGCCGCCCAGTGGCTGGCCTCGCGCGGCCGGGACTGGACGGCCGACCTGCTGCCCGGGCACCCGTATCTCCCCGGCGCCGTCGACCAGGACCTGCTGACCACCGCCGAGGGTCTGCTTCGCCACTCCCTGCGCCCCTACGCGGATCTGCGGCGGGTGCTGCGGGACGGCTTCTGGGAGCACGTACGGGCGCAGTTCTGAGCCCGTACGCCGTCCGGGGCATCAGTGCGCCACATACTCCGCGAGGCGCGCGAAGAAGCCGGTCCAGCCCGCCTTGGCCTGCGCGTACTGCTCGGCGGACAGCGTGCCACCGGTCTGCTGGAAGTCCATCTCGGTCTTGTCGCCGAGGCCGTTGAGCGCGACGGTGACCAGCTCGCCCTCGGCGTCCTCCGGCGCCGATGCGTCCTTCAGGGTGAAGACCAGCCGCTCGGGCGGCACGATCTCCCGGTAGACGCCGCCGAACGGCAGCTCGCCGCCGTCCTGGGTGCGCACGACCAGGTGCCACGCGCCGCCCGGCCGGACGTCCATCGCCATCCCCTCGACGGGGACCTCCAGCTCGCCCCCGTACCAGTACGCGAGGGCCTCCGGCGTCGTCCACGCCCGGAACACCCGGTCCCGCGGGGCGTCGAAGAGGCGAATGATCGAAATGCCGCTGTCGTCCGTCATGGCCGTCCGTCCTCCGTCATCGGGTGCGCGGTGGGCCCGAAGCCTGTGTCCGAGGGTCTGTGACCTGGCTGCGGCCTGCCTGCAGCCTGTGGCCCGCCTACAGATGGTCGCCCGGACGGACGCGGCCGGCTTCCCGGAACGGCCGGCGGAGTGCCGTTCCGGCCATTCCGGGAGGGAGCGCGACGGAGGGCGCGCGCTACCGGCCGTCCGCCTCGTCCCAGAAGGCGACCAGGGCCGCCGCCGTCTCCTCGGGCCGGTCGACGTTGGGGGAGTGCTCGGCGCCCGCCACGACGGTGCGGCGCGCGCCGAGCCGCTCGGCCATCTCGTCCAGTTGCGGCACCGGCCAGGCGTAGTCGACGGCGCCGGACAGCACATGCTTGGGCAGCGGTACGGCGGCCAGCGCGGCCACCCGGTCGGGCTCGCCCGCTATCTGCCGGGCGGTGCCGATGAGCTGCTCCGGGACGGTGCCCAGCCAGCGCCGGTGCAGGAACTCGGCGACCTCCGGCGGAGTGGTCTCGCCCGCCGCCTCCGGAGGGTCCAGGTCCCGCATCGCCTGCCAGACGGCCTCCATCGTCAGCGTCGTCAGCGCGTCGATGAGCATTTTGGCGCGGGCCTGCTGCTCGGGGGCGACCGCCGCCGGCCCCGAACTCATCAGCGTCAGCGAGCGGTACGGCGCGGCGTCCTCGAGCACCGCGGCCCGTGCCAGCAGACCGCCGAGCGAGTGCCCCAGCAGATGGACCGGGCCCGCGTCGAGCGCCGCGGCCTGTGCGGCGATGTCCCGGGCCAACTCGCCCTGGGCGTACGCCTGTTCCTCGCGCGGCCCGGGCGACTCGTGCTGGCCTCTGCCGTCCACGGCCACGGCGCGGTACCCGGCCGCCGCCAGGGGCGCGAGCAGCGGGAGGAAGTCCTCCTTGCTGCCGGTGAAGCCCGGCACCAGCAGGGCGGTGCCGCGCACGGGGCCGTCGGGACGCGCGTCGTGCACCGCGAACTCACCCCGCCCGGTGGCGAGTCGGTAAGCACGAGCACACGTGGGCAGATCGAGGAACGGGGGCCTACTCATGGACCAGAGGCTATCCGGGACGGATGTCCGGCGGGTGCCGGAGAGATGACGTCCGCCTGCTCCGCCGTACGGCGTACGGCGTAGCGCGTACGGCCGTAGGGCGGGCGGCAGCGGACGCCGTCCGCGCGGGCCGCCCGTCCGTACGACGACGGCCCCGTACCGCCTGAGCGGTACGGGGCCGTCGATGGCCTGCGGGATCAGCCCTGGGGCGTCGCCTCGGGCGCTGCGGCCGTCTTCTTGGCGG
This sequence comes from Streptomyces ochraceiscleroticus, assembly GCF_000720485.1. GTDB lineage: Bacteria > Actinomycetota > Actinomycetes > Streptomycetales > Streptomycetaceae > Streptomyces > Streptomyces ochraceiscleroticus. The sequence goes on from NZ_JOAX01000038.1 coordinate 84,960, forward strand.
CGGCCTTGCGGGTCCGGCGCGGCTTGGCGGGCGCCTCGGTGGCTTCGGCGGTCACGTCCGTGCCCTCGGCGGCCTCCACAGCGGCCTCGGCCTTCTTGGCGGCCGTCTTGCGCGTGCGGCGCGGCTTGGCCGGGGCCTCGTCCGCCGCGGCGGCCTCGGCGCCTTCCGCGGTGTCCACAGCGGCCTCGGCCTTCTTGGCCGCGGTCTTGCGGGTCCGGCGCGGCTTGGCGGGCGCTTCGGTGGCTTCGGCGGTCGCGTCCGTGCCCTCGGCGGCCTCCACAGCGGCCTCGGCCTTCTTGGCGGCCGTCTTGCGGGTCCGGCGCGGCTTGGCCGGGGCCTCGACGGCCTCGGTGGCCTCGGCCGTCACCTCGGTGCCCTCGGCGGTGTCCACCGCGGCCTCCGCCTTCTTGGCGGCGGTCTTGCGCGTGCGGCGCGGCTTGGCGGCCGGCGCCTCGGCGGCGGGCTCCTCGGGGGCCCTCTCCGTGACGGCGGCCTTCGCGGCGGCGCGCTCGGCGGCCTTCGCGGCAGCGGCCTCCTCGGCGGCGCGGCGCTCGGCGGCCAGCCGCTGCGCGGCGACCTCGACCGTCTGGAAGCCCACCGAGGTGTCCTCCTTGACGATCACCGGGCGCCGGGGCGCCGGAGCCTTGGCGACGGGCGCCCGGCCCTCGGCGGTGGCAACCGCGGCCTCGGGGGCCGCGCCCTGGGGAGCGCGGGTGCCACGCGCACGGCGGCGGCGCGGCTTGGCCGGCGCCTCCTGCGCGGCGTCCGGGCCGGTGCCCTGCACCGGAACGGTCGCGGTCGCGGCTGCCGCCGGCTCGGCGGTCACCGGCTCGGGCTCGGCCACGGCGTGCGCGGTGGCGGTCCGCTGCGCGGTGGCGGCGGACGTGGCGGTAGCGGACGCGGCGTTACCGGACGCGGCACCGCGCGTACGGCGACGGCGGCGCGGCTGGCGGGGCTCGGTCGTGCCCTCGGCGGTGTCCGCCGCGGTCTCGGCCGCCTCGCTGCCCTGCGTACCGGCGGCAGCCGCCTCGCCCTCGATGGGGGAGCCGTTGCGCATACGGCGGCGCTTGCGCGGCGTACGCGTACGCTCCGGGCGCTCCTCCTCGCGGTCCCGGCCGGCCTTGCGCGGCCCGCGGTCGCGGCCGCCGGTCTCGCCGAGGTCCTCGACCTCCTCGGCCGCCAAGCCCGCGCGGGTGCGCTCCGAGCGCGGCAGCACGCCGGTGACGCCCTGCGGGATGTTCAGCAGCTCGTAGAGGTGCGCGGAGGTGGAGTACGTCTCCTCCGGATCGTTGAACGAAAGGTCCAGCGCCTTGTTGATGAGCTGCCAGCGCGGGATGTCGTCCCAGTCGACCAGCGTGACCGCGATGCCCTTGGCGCCCGCGCGGCCCGTACGGCCGATGCGGTGCAGGTAGGTCTTCTCGTCCTCGGGCGTCTGGTAGTTGATGACGTGCGTCACACCGCCGACGTCGATGCCGCGCGCCGCGACATCGGTGCACACCAGGACGTCGACCTTGCCGTTGCGGAAGGCGCGCAGCGCCTGCTCGCGGGCGCCCTGGCCGAGGTCGCCGTGGACCGCGCCGGAGGCGAAGCCGCGGCGCGCGAGCTGGTCGGCGATGTCGGCCGCGGTGCGCTTGGTGCGGCAGAAGATCATCGCCAGCCCGCGGCCCTCGGCCTGCAGGATGCGCGAGACCATCTCCGGCTTGTCCATGGAGTGCGCGCGGAAGACGTGCTGGGTGGTGTTGGCGACCGTCGCGCCCTCGTCGTCGGGCGAGGTGGCGCGGATGTGGGTCGGCTGCGACATGTAGCGCCGCGCCAGCGAGATGACCTGCCCGGGCATGGTCGCGGAGAACAGCATGGTCTGCCGCTTGGCCGGGAGGTACTGGATGATCTTCTCGACGTCCGGCAGGAAGCCGAGGTCGAGCATCTCGTCGGCCTCGTCCAGGACGAGGGCGCGGACCTGCGAGAGGTCCAGCTTCTTCTGGCCCGCCAGGTCCAGCAGCCGGCCCGGGGTGCCGACGACGACGTCGACGCCCTTCTGGAGCGCCTCGACCTGGGGCTCGTACGCCCGGCCGCCGTAGATGGCGAGCACGCGGACGTTACGGACCTTGCCGGCGGTCAGCAGGTCGTTGGTGACCTGCTGGCACAGCTCGCGGGTGGGGACGACGACCAGCGCCTGCGGCGCGTCGGTCAGCTGCTCGGGCTTGGCCCGGCCGGCCTCGACGTCGGCGGGGACGGTGACGCGCTCCAGGAGCGGGAGGCCGAAGCCGAGGGTCTTGCCGGTGCCGGTCTTGGCCTGGCCGATGACGTCGGAGCCGGAGAGGGCCACCGGGAGGGTCAGGGCCTGGATGGGGAACGGAGTCGTGATGCCGACGGCCTCGAGGGCTTCGGCGGTCTCGGGGAGGATCCCGAGGTCTCGGAACGTAGACAGGATGCTTGCCTCTTCTGTGAGTCGCGGCGCGAGGCGTCGAAGGGGATCAACCGTGCCTGCCTGCCGTCGTACGGGTTCGTACTCGGCTCGGCCCGGCCTCCTAGGGCCGGATGGCGCGGGACCACTGCCTTCGCTCAGGCGCTCGTGCCGCGAGCGGTGTTCCCCTGCCGTGCGCAGTCTTGTACGCGTCGGGGCAGAGGGCGGTCGGGGTGGAGCCGATCGGGCCACCGACCGGGCATCCGCATTCGTGAAACACCCACCGAAACTTCGGCGGGCTCTTTACCACCATACCCCGGATGAGCGCATGTGTGTCCGGGCAATCGTTCGGTCGGGTGGTACCCGAGTGGCTGACCAGGCCCTTCCCCGGGTTGCGGAGCGGGCTATTGTGCGCTGCATGGAGACGCCTGACAACGCCACCGCCGACGCCCCCGCCACGCCCGACGAGCCCACCGGGATCGCCGCCCAGACCTGGGAGGAGGCGGCCGCCGACCCGCAGTACCGGGCCGCGGTGACCGACCTGCTCGGCGCCCTCGCGTACGGCGAGCTGTCCGCCTTCGAGCGGCTGGCCGAGGACGCCAAGCTGGCGTCCACGACGGACGACAAGGCGGAGCTGGCGAAGATGGCGACGGCGGAATTCCACCACTTCGAGCGGCTGCGCGAGCGGCTCGCGCAGATCGACGCGGAGCCCAACGCGGCCATGGAGCCGTTCGCCGCCGCGCTGGACGAGTTCCACCGCCAGACGGCCCCGTCGGACTGGCTGGAGGGCCTGGTCAAGGCGTACGTCGGCGACTCCATCGCCAGCGACTTCTACCGCGAGGTGGCGGCCCGGCTGGACTCCGACACCAAGGAGCTGGTGCTCGGTGTGCTGGATGACACAGGGCACGCCTCCTTCGCCGTCGAGAAGGTCCGCGCGGCCATCGAGGCCGATCCCCGGGTCGGCGGCCGGCTCGCGCTGTGGGCGCGCCGCCTGATGGGCGAGGCGCTCTCCCAGGCGCAGCGGGTGGTCGCGGACCGGGACGCGCTGTCGACGATGCTGGTCGGCGGCGTGGCCGACGGCTTCGACCTGGCGGAGGTCGGCCGGATGTTCTCGCGGATCACCGAGGCGCACACCAAGCGGATGGCGGCGCTGGGACTGGCTGCGTAAGCGGAGCCCGGACCGGGGCCGCGTGCAGAGGCCCCGGCCCGGCGCGCCCAGCGGCGTGCGATCACTCACACCTCTGTGCGCCCCGCACTGCTCCGGCAGGCGGGGCGCACAGACGCGAACGCGCCGTTTCTCCCTCCGGACATCGGCCGGAAACCGCCCGTCCCGGCGTCTGCCCTTCTGGGGCTGTCCGTCTCAAAGTTCGGGACGGGGCCGCTCAGGCTGCCGTCGCTGATCGGCGCAGTCGCCGGGCGGGCCGGGGCTCGGGCCGCATCAGCAGCGAGAGCAGCGCCGCGGACAGGCCCACGGCCACGACGAGGACGACCGGTATCCGCCCCGGCCCCAGGATCGTGTGCGCCAGCAGCGCGCCGAAGACGGCCGCGGCGGGGCCCGTGGACAGCGTCAGGCTGCGCTTCGGGAAGCGGCCGGGCAGCCGCCGGAGGGCGGCGAGGGCGAGGGCGAGGCCCAGGGCGGCGGCGCTGAGCACTTCCAAGATCATGTTTCCCCTCCCGCACGGATGACGCCGCCGTGCCGCGGCGGTGTCACGGCCATTCGTGGGCCGTCGTACCCAAGGGGCGCCACGGGCAATCGTGCCGGGCCGGACAAAGGTGCGATCACCGCTCTGAGCAGGGAAAAGTGCCCGACAGTGCGGAGAGCGGGCGCATACGTACGGGCGGCGCCCCAGGGAGTGTCTCCCTGGGGCGCCGCCCGTCATACGTGCTGTGCGCGGCAGGCGTCCTACAGAGCGCCGAAGCCGACCTTGCGCCCGGCGGGCTCGCCGATCTCGACGTACGCCAGCCGGTCCGCCGGTACCAGGACCTTGCGGCCGTGTTCGTCCTCCAGGCTCAGCAGCTGCGACTTGCCGGCCAGCGCGGCGGCCACCGCGCTCTCGACCTCCTCGGCAGGCTGCGAGCTCTCCAGGACGATCTCGCGGGGCGCGTGCTGCACGCCGATCTTGACCTCCACGGCTTATGTCCCTCCGACGGTCTCGGTCCCCCCGGCCTGACCAGGGGGCGGTGTGCGCGACGATCCGCGCCGTACGCAGCACACATTAGCCCGGTACGGGGACGGACAGGCCGCTATGGAGCACGCCCGCAGCGAACACGGGGCCCGGTGCCCCGTGTGCCGCGGCGGGCGTCAGTGGCCCTCGGTGCCGTGCAACGGGAAGCCCGCGATGCCCTTCCAGGCCAGCGAGGTGAGCAACTGCACGGCCGTGTCCCGGGTGACCGTGCGCTCGCTGGAGAGCCAGTAGCGCGCGACGACCTGGGACACACCGCCCAGGCCCACCGCGAGCAGCATGGACTCCTCCTTGGACAGCCCGGTGTCCTCCGCGATCACGTCACTGATCGCCTCGGCGCACTGCAGCGAGACCTTGTCCACGCGCTCGCGGACGGCCGTCTCGTTGGTCAGGTCCGACTCGAATACCAGTCGGAATGCGCCGCCCGGGTCCTCCACGTACGCGAAGTACGCGTCCATGGTCGCCGCGACCCGCTGCTTGTTGTCGGTGGTGGAGGCCAGGGCCGTCCGCACCGACTGCAGCAGCGCCTCGCAGTGCTGGTCCAGCAGGGCGAGGTACAGGTCGAGCTTGCCGGGGAAGTGCTGGTAGAGCACCGGCTTGCTGACGCCGGCCCGCTCGGCGATGTCGTCCATCGCCGCAGCGTGGTACCCCTGCGCCACGAAGACTTCCTGTGCAGCGCCCAGGAGCTGGTTGCGCCGCGCCCGGCGCGGCAGGCGCGTGCCCCGAGGGCGCGCGGCCTCTGTCTGCTCGATGGCGCTCACGCCGCCTCCCAGTGTCGTTCCGTACGAGATGCACACAGCACGGTGCACCGCGCCCGCCATCGTACTTTTGGGTAACGAGGCTGTGCGCGGTCAGGAGCGAGAATTTATCCGCCCGGGGCTTGCAGGAAGCCGACATACCGGTTCAGGTCACCGGTAATCGTCTTCGTCCAGCTCGACCACCCGGGCCTGTTCTGCACGGTCCGCTTCGTTCGCCGAGTCGGGATCGCCCCCGGTCAGCGCGTCGTCCTGTTGTGGAGCGATGTCCGCGAGCTGTTCCTGGGCATCCGCCTCGGGCGCTTCCGTATCGATTTCGGTCGCCTCGTCCTTGTTGAAGGTTTCCGGATCTGTGGGGTCGACAGGCATGGTGGCTCCCCTTTCCTGGGCGAGCGCCCTTTACACGAGCCTAGGAGAGGGGATTGCCCGGCGCGACGTGGTACGCGCCGCGAACGGGTGGCGATACCGGGAAGCGCGGCTGCACGGCTACGAAGCGGGCGCGCGGCCATGAAGCGGCCGCGTCCGCTGCCCATGAAGTGGCCGCCGCGCTTCGAAGGCGCGCTCGTGACGCAAGAGACGTGTGATGGCGAACACATCAGAATGGGCGTGATCGTCTCGTAACATCGACGCATGTCTTCCACGGAGCCGCCGGACACCCGAACCGCGCTCCCGGTGCCGCCCGGGGGCCCGGGCCCGCGCGTCGGCACCGAGGAGACGCTGCGCAGCGTGAGCCTGCCGGGCGCGACGCTCAGCGTCCGCGCACCCGCCCGGGTGCGCGAGGGCCTGCCGCCCGCCCTGTACGTGCACGGCCTCGGCGGCTCGTCACAGAACTGGTCCGCCCTGATGGCGCTGCTCGCCGACCGGGTGGACGGCGAGGCACTGGACCTCCCCGGGTTCGGCGACTCCCCGCCCCCGGACGACGGCAACTACTCCATCAGCGGCCAGGCCCGCACGGTCATCCGGTACCTCGACCAGCGCGGCCGCGGCCCCGTCCACCTCATCGGGAACTCCATGGGCGGCGCGGTCTCGACCCGGGTCGCCGCGGTCCGCCCCGACCTCGTGCGGACCCTGACGCTGGTCTCGCCCGCGCTGCCCGAGCTGCGCCCGCAGCTCAGCGCGCTGCCCACGGGGCTGCTGGCGGTGCCCGGCGTCACCACCCTCTTCAGCCGCCTGACGCGGGACTGGACGGCCGAGCGCCGCACCCGTGAGGTGCTCGCCCTCTGCTACGGCGACCCCGCGATGGCCACGCCCGAGGAGGTGGCGGCGGCGGTCGAGGAGACCGCGCGCCGGCTGGAGCTCCCGTACTTCTGGGAGGTCATGGAGCGCGCCTCGCGCGGCATCGTGAACGCCTACACGCTCGGCGGCCAGCACAACCTGTGGCGGCAGGCGGAGCGCGTCCTCGCGCCGACCCTGCTCATCTACGGCGGCCGGGACCGGCTGGTCTCCTTCCGGATGGCCCGCAGGGCGGCCGCCGCCTTCCGCGGTTCGCGCCTGCTCACGCTCCCCGAGGCGGGCCACGTCGCGATGATGGAGTACCCGTCGACCGTCGCCCGCGCCGTCCGGGAGCTGCTGGACGACGCGGAGCGCGCGGCCACGGGAGAAGCGGCCGGTGGCCGGGAGGACCGTGCCGCCCGCCGCGCGACGGGTGACACCACCGCCGATGCGAGCAGGAGCTGACGGGCCCAGTGGGACGCCATAGCCGCCGGACCCCGGAGGGGACGACCGACTCCACGGAGAGTAGTGCTGTTACGGGGGCGACCGGTACCTGGGGCGAGCGCGCCGCGGCCTCCCGGAGGCCCGTGGAGGCGGGCGACGCGGCGGTGCCGGACCAGGGCGCCGTCGCGGGCCCCCGGCCCCCCTACGACCCCGGTACGGGCGGTCGTCGGCGGCGCGGCGAGCCCGGCCCCGAGGCCGGTCCACCCGTGCGCGGCGGGCACCCCGAGCAGCCGGAGCCCGGCGCCTCCCCGGGGCAGGGCGTGCCCGTGCTGCCGCACCAGCGCGGTACTGGTGGCGCGCGGCCCGGCGTACTGGGTACGCCGGTCGACCCGGGCGGCGGCAGGCCGGGGCCGAAGCAGGAGTACCTGGACGCCTTCGCCAACGACGCCCACTTCGCGGCCGGCGCCCCGTCCGCTCCGGGACCGCAGCGCCCCCCTATGGCAGCGCAGCCCCCGATGGCGGCCTCCTCCTCGCCCGCCTCGGACACGCCGCAGGGGCTCTCCCCGTCGCCCGCGCCGCATCCGTACACACCCGGGGTGGACGAGGAGATCGCCGCCTACGAAGCGGAGTTCGGGGCCCAGGGGGCGATGGAGGACGCATCCGGTGAGGCCCGGCGGCGGAAGGGCGCCAAGGGGCGCACCTTCACCGGTGTGGCCGCCGCCGCGGTGACCACCGTGCTCGCGGTGGTGGTCGCCGGACAGGTCGCCGACGCCCGCAAGAGCGGCGTCGACGGGCCGCCGCCGAGCGGCGGGGACGCGTCGCCGGAGCCGGACGCCGGCCGGCCGCACGGCGGGCCCACGGCCGCGCCCGCCACGTACGCCGCGAAGATGGCCAAGATGTATCCGCTCGCCGCCGACCTGAAGGGCCGCGGGACGTTCAAGCCGGTCGGCGGAGCCGCCCCCGCGCCGGGCCGCGGCGATGTGGTGCGCTACCGCGTCGACATCGAGGACGGACTGCCGCTGGACGGCGAGCTCTTCGCCGAGGCGGTGCACAAGACGCTGAACGACGACCGCAGTTGGGCGCACGGAGGGCGGCGCTCGTTCGCCCGCGTCGCCTCGGGCCGGGCGGACTTCGTCATCACCCTGGCGAGCCCCGGCACCACCGACGAGTGGTGCGCCAAGTCCGGCCTGGACACCAGCGAGGATCGGGTCTCCTGCGACTCCGCCGCGACCGAGCGCGTGATGATCAACGCGTACCGGTGGGCGCGCGGCGCGGTGACGTACGGCCCCGACAAGATGTACGCGTACCGGCAGATGCTGATCAACCACGAGGTGGGGCACCGGCTCGGCCACGACCACGAGGGCTGTCGCCGGCAGGGCGCGCTCGCGCCCGTGATGATGCAGCAGACCAAGTTCCTGACCACGGACGGCGCCACCTGCCGCCCGAACGCCTGGCCGTTCCCGACCGGCTGAGTGGCGCGCTCCGGTACCGCCTCAGAACGCCGAGCCTGGTGGAAAGTTACGCCGCTTCACCCCTTTTGGTGGCGCGATGGACAACCGTCCGTCGCGCCACCGGTGCTTCTGCGTAGCGTCGTGTTGCAGGCGGTGACGATCCGGCCACCGCCCGGAAGGACGCCGATCCGAGGACGGGGGTGCACTCGTGCGCATTGGACTGCTCACCGAGGGTGGCTATCCGTACGCGTCCGGTGAAACGCATGCCTGGTGCGACCGCCTCGTGCGCGGGCTCACCGGCCATGACTTCGAGGTGTACGAGCTCAGCGGCGGCTCCGGGGCGTACGCGCCGGGCCGGGACGCCGCGCGGCCCCGGAGCGGCCGGCGCGGTGCCCGGCGCGGCCGGGCGGCCGTGGGCCGCCGCGAACGGCAGCGCTTCGCCGGGCACTTCGCCGATCTCGCGGCGGCGTTCTGCGGCCCGCCGGGGGAGGCCGGGCACGAGGCGGACCGTTTCGCCGCCGGCCTGTACGGCCTCGCCGACCTGGCCCGCGGCACCGGCGCGCTGCCCGAGCTGCTCCGCTCCGAAACGGCCGTCCGCGTCCTCGAGGCCGCCTGCCGTGCCCCCGGTGCTCTGCCGGCCGCGCGCGCGGCCCAGGTCACCGACCTGCTGGCCGTCACCGAGGCGCTCGACGGCGCCCTGCGCCCGCTGTCGCTGGACTGGTACGGCGACGGCGCCGGCGGTCCGTACGGGGACGGGCGCGGCGCGCTGCCCGGGGATGCCGAGGGGCAGGGGCTCGGCGGGGTCGATCTCTGCCATGTGACGTGCGGTGGCCCGGCGGCCCTCGCCGGACTGCTGGCCAAACGCTTCTGCGGCACTCCGCTCCTGGTCACGGAGTACGGCGTACGGCTGCGCGAGCACCATCTCGCGCGCGCCACGGCAGCGCTCAGCTCCCCCGTGCACGCGCTGCTGGCCGCCTTCGAGGGCGCGCTGGCCACCGAGACGTACCGCACGGCCGACCTGATCACCCCCGGCAACACCCGCATCCGCCGCTGGCAGGAGCGGTGCGGCGCGCCCCGCGACCGCCTCCGGACGGTCTATCCGGGCATGGACGCCGGCCCGTTCGCCCGCGTCCCGGACGCCGCGGCCGACGACTCCAAGACCCTGGTGTGGGTCGGCACGGTCGAGCCCGACAAGGACCTCATCGGGCTGCTGCACGCCTTCGCGCAGGTCCGCGCGGCCGAGCCGGACGCGACGCTGCGGATCATCGGCGCGCCCGGCGCCGGCCCGGAGGCGCCCGCCTATCTGGCGCACTGCCGCGCGCTGGCCGCGCAGCTCTTCCCGGACGAGGCCGCCGACGCGATCACGGTCGGCGAGAACCCGGTCTCGTTCGAGACGATCGGCGACCCCGGGGTGGCGCGGCCGACCGACGCGTACGAAGCGGGCGCGGTGCTGGTGCTCTCCAGCGTCGTCGGCGGGTTCCCGAGGACGCTGGTGGAGGCGATGTTCTGCGGCCGGGCCACGGTGTCCACGGACGTGGGCGCCGTCTGCGAGGTCATCGGCGGCACGGGCCTGGTCGTACCGCCGCGCAACCCACGGGCGCTGGCCGACGCGTGCACCGCCCTGCTGGGCGACCCGGAGCGGCGGGCCCGGCTGGGCGCCGCGGCCCGGGCCCGGGCACTCGAACTGTTCACCGTCGAGCAGAACATCGCGGCATTTCGTGGCATCTACCTGGAGCTGATGTCCCGCGCCCCGGTCCGGCACGCGGAGCGGGACGTGGACGGCGCGCCGCGCCCCTTCGCGCGCCCCGCCGAGTCGCGTCTGCCGGGCTCATGGGCCGCCACCGGCCCGTCCTCCGCCCCGAAGGACCGCGGCCACACCCCCAGTTGGGCCCGGCCGCCCGCCGTACCGCACGACGCCGGGGCGCGGGTGCCGGCCGGCGCGGCCCGGACGAGAGGAGGCGACGCATGACCGCTTACCGGACGCGGGCCGCCCAGCGGCCCGACACACCAGTGACCCCGCAGAGCCCGGGCGCCTGGGACCCCCGTTCCAGCGCGCTGCTCGGGGGAGGCCCTGGGGGTACTGACGCCCCTGGAAGCGCTGCACGCCCCGGAGACCCCGGAGGTACCGGACCGGCGCCCGACGACGCCAGGGCGCCCGTCCCCGGAGGAGCAGCCGCTCCCGGAGCGGCCCCGGCCTCCGGAGCGGCGCCCGCCCGGAAGGGCCCGCCCCGGCGTGGCCCCGCCGACCCCGTGCGCGAGCTGATGCACCGCCACCGTGAGCTGTGCGAACGGGCCGTCGACCCGCTGGAGATCGCCGCGGGGCTGGAGGCGCACGGCGTGACCGACCGTACGGCCGCCCGGTTCCGGCACCGTGACGTCTTCTCGCTCGCCGAGGAGCTCTACGCCCGCGTGCCACGCGCCGAGGCGCCAGCGGCCGCGCCTCGCCCCGCCGACCCGGCACCGCTGCCGTCCGGCCCGGTCCGCGCGGCGCTGCACGTGCTGCCCGGCGCGCTGGCCGCCACGACGGTCACCGCCGTCACCGCGGTCCAGGGCCCGGCGCCATCCTTCCTCCGCCCCGCCCTGGCCTTCGTAGGCGCGGTGTTCGTGGTCCTGGCGCTGCGGCTGTGCCTACGGAGCGGGCCGCTGCGCACGGGGCGCGGCGTCGGCCGTGCGGCCGCCCTGTGGACCTGCTGGCTCGCCGGGTACGCCCTGTTCGCCGACCGGCTGCTCGGGGCGCTGCGGGCCGACGGCCCCGAGGCGTCCCTCGCCCGCCTGTCGGCCGCCCTCCCGTCGCTGTCCGGCGCCTTCTCGCCGGTCACCGGGCCGGCGTCCGCGGCCGCCCACGCGCCGTTCCCGTCCGGCCCGCTGCCGGCCGCCGCCGCGATCGCCGTCGCGCTGTGCTGTGCGGTCGCGCCCGCCGCCTGGTGTGCGCGGTGGTTCGCGGTACGGGGGCGGCGGCGGCTCGCGGCCAGCCGCGGCCTCGGGGAGTTCGCCGCCGGAATGCGGCCCCTTCTGGCGGGCGCGGCGCTGCTCTTCGTGGCCGCGACCGTCGCACTGCTGGCCGTCGCGGGAGTCCTGGCGGGCCGGCTCGGCACCGGTAGTGCGGCGGCGCTCCCGCCGCTCCGCGCGCTGACCCCGTTCGCCGCCGCGCTGACCCTCGCCGTGCTGCTCTTCCTGGCCCGCCTCCTGGCCGTCCACGGCTTCCCAGCGGCGGCGGGCCGTGGCCTGGCCGTGGCGGTGGCGCTGGAGGCCGTCGCCCTGGCCACGCTGCCCGCGGGGCGGCTGCCGGGCGCCGCCGCGGTGGCCCGCCCCGTGGAGGCGGCGGCCGGCCTGCTCGGCCCCGCCGTCGTACCGGCCGTCGCCTGCGCGGCCGCCGCGCTCGGCCTGTTCGTCTACGGGCTGCGGGCATTGACCGGCGCGGCGGCGCATTCCCCGGCGCCCGGCACCGCCGCGCTCCGGTCCGGCACCACCACGCTCCGGCCCGGCGTCGCCGACACCCCGCCGCCCGGTCCGCCGGCGGCGGCCACTCCGTAACGAGCCGCGCGGCCCCCCACCCGTCACC
>NZ_JOAX01000039.1 GCF_000720485.1 Streptomyces ochraceiscleroticus
GGTCTTCTCGCTGCGCGAGCTGGACCCCGACTCCGTACCGGTCAACTTCCTGATCCCCTTCGAGGGCACCCCGCTGGCCAAGGAGTGGAACCTCACCCCGCAGCGCGCCCTGCGCATTCTGGCGATGGTGCGTTTCGTTCACCCCGACGCCGAGGTCCGGCTGGCGGGCGGGCGCGAGGTACATCTGCGCACCCTGCAGCCCCTCGCGCTGCACCTGGCCAACTCCATCTTCCTCGGCGACTACCTCACCAGTGAGGGCCAGGCCGGCAAGGACGACCTGGCGGTCACTGGGACGGATACGGAGATCGGCAAGACGGTGACCACGGCGGCGCTAGCCGCCGTCGCGTTGGCGGTGGGCAGATCGGTGGCCGTGCTCAAGCCGGCGCAGACGGGTGTCGTCCCCGGTGAGCCCGGGGACGTGGCCGAGGTACGGCGGCTGGCCGGTGAGATGGTGACCGGCTGCGAATTGGGGCGGTATCCCGATCCGTTGGCACCCGTGACAGCCGCACGCCGGGCGGGACTGCCGCCCGTACGCCCCCGAGACGTGGCGGAGGTGGCGGAGAAGCTCGCAGCCGAGCACGACCTCGTGCTGGTCGAGGGCGCCGGCGGGCTGCTGGTGCACTACGACGAGACCGGGGCGTCACTGGCGGACGTGGCCCGTCTCCTCGGTGCCCCGGTGCTGGTGGTCGCGGCGGCCGGCCTGGGCACGCTCAACGCGACGCAACTGACCACGGAGGCACTGCGTGCCCGCGGACTGCGCTGCCCCGGGGTGGTGATCGGGTCGTGGCCCGACGCCCCGGACCTTGCCGCCCGCTGCAACCTGGAGGACCTTCCGGGCGCGGCCGGGGCGTCCCTACTGGGGGTGCTGCCGCAGGGAGCGGGCGCTCTGGCACCGGCCGACTTCCGTGCCGCCGCCTCCCGTTGGCTCGCTCCTGAGCTGGGCGGGACCCGGCCGCAGTTTCAGAGTTGATGCGCCCCAGTCCCCCGGAGCCGCCCCCGAGTGTCCAGGAGCAAGGGGGAGTGGGCGGGGAGTTGGTCGACCGGGATGGTGTGGTGGTCCTGGAGGAGGATGGTGAGGTCGGCAGTGGTGGCGGCGGAGAGTACGTCGGTGGTCCGCTCCACCCTTTCACCGTCCGGGGACCATGCATCGATGAGCGGGTCGTGGTACGTCACGTGGGCGCCGGCCTTGCGGAGGAGGCGGAGGAGTGGGGTGGCCGGTGTGGCGCGGAGGTCCGGGCTGTTGGGTTTGTAGGTGATCCCGATGAGGAGGATTTTGGCGCTGCGGATGGGCTTTCCCGCATGGCGCAAGAGGTCTTCGGCGCGGCGTGCGACGTGGGCGGGCATTTCGGCGTTGACTTCTTGTGCCAGTTCGGCCAGGCGCAGGGGAGCTCCGGCGTCGCGTGCCCAGTGGGTGAGGTAGGCGGGGTCGACCGGGATGCAGTGGCCGCCCACGCCCGGGCCGGGGCGGAAGGACTGGAACCCGAAGGGTTTGGTGCGTGCGCAGTCGATGGCGTCCCAGACATTGACGCCGAGCGCCCTGGCCGTGACCGCGAGCTCGTTGACCAGGGCGATGTTCACGCTGCGGTAGGTGTTTTCCAGCAGTTTCGCCAGCTCGGCCTCGCGTGCCGAGGCCGCCTCCACGACCTCGTCGCACAGCTTCCGGAAGAACTCGGCCGCGACTGCCGTGCACCGTGGCGTGTACCCACCGACGACGCGCGGGGTGTTGCGTACGCCGAACGTCTCGTTGCCCGGGTCGATGCGCTCCGGTGAGAAGGCGAGGGAGAAGTCCGTGCCGGCGGTGAGCCCGGAAGCCTGCTCCACGGCTCTGCGGACCACGTCGTCCGTGGTGCCGGGGAAGGACGTGGACTCCAGGACGAGCAGCGATCCCGGCTTGAGGTGGTCGCCCAGCGCGGTGGCGGCCCGGCGGACGTGGGACAGGTCGGGCCGCCCCGTCCCGCCCAGCGGCGTGGGTACGCAGATCACGGCCACCGAGGTCTCCGCCAGCAGGCTCACGTCGGTGGATGCCCGGAACCCGGCGGCCAGCATGGCAGTGAGGTCGCTGTCGGTGACATCGGGGAGGTGGGAGCGGCCGGACATCAGTGCGTCGGTCACCGCCGGGTTCTCATCGATTCCGACGACTTTCAGGCCGGCGCGGCACGCCTCGCGCGCGAGGGGAAGGCCCGTGTAGCCGAGCCCGATCACAGCGACGCTGTTCACATGGTGCTCCTTACGGCTCTGCGTGCAGGGGGAGTGTGGTGAGGGGCTGCGGGACGGGGGCGAAGAGCACGGCCGCCGCGACCTTGGGGGTGAACAGCCGGGCCGGTGGGGCGGTGAGTCCGAGGACGTCGCGGAGCGCGTCGCCGATCAGGCGATTGCCGTTGGCCCGCGCGAGGACCCGGTCGATGTACCACTGCTGGGGGAGGACCGTGACGCCGGGTCGGTTGCCCGTGGTTGCTGGATACTGAAGATCGGCTCCCGTCGCCAGTTGCCAGGCGGGTCGGTAGGCGGTCGACACTGCTCGCTGGAGAGTGCGGGTGGTGGTCCGCCGGCCCGGCTGCCTGTGGGAAAGCGCGGCACGCAAGGCGACGGCCTGGAGCGCGGCGACCGAAATGCCCTGTCCGTAGACGGGGTTGAAGGTGCAGCAGGCGTCGCCCACGGCGAGGAAGCCGGACGGCGCTGTGCCGGCACGCTCGTACAGGTACCTGCGATTGGCCGTGTTCCGGAAGCCGCGGGGCGGCGCGGCCGGTTCGTTGTGCCGTGCCCATTCGTGCAGTACCGGGTCGGCCAGACCGCCCAGGAAACGCAGCACACCGGCCTGGTCGGTGGGCGGTTCGTGGCCGCGCATCCCGTAGGCGGTCAGTATCCAGCGGTCCGCTTCCACCGGGAGGAGTACGGCACCGCGCGGATGGTTCCGGTCGGGCTGGATGTGCACGCCCAGGAACGGGGCGTCACTCCCCGGCGCGCCCTTGTACTGCACTGTGGTGTAGGAGAGTCCGGGGTCCACGCATTCCGCGGGAGGGACGGCCGGGCCGAGTGCGGCCAGCCACTTCGGTGCCGCGGAGGAGCGCCCGGTGGCATCGACGACCAGGGCCGCGTGCAGGTCGTACGGGTCTCGCGGACCGGTCTCGCGAGCCGATACCCGCACTCCGCTGACGCGCGTCGCATCTCCCAGCAGGGCGACAGCAGCGGTCCTGTCCACGAGGCGGATCCGCGGGTGCTTCCGTACGCGCTCGCGTACGACCCAGTCGAGCAGCGGGCGCGTACAGGAAAGGAGGTGCATGGTGGTCGGGAAGCGGCGGGTCCAACTGCCGGCCGACCACAACACCGCGTCGCGCGGAATCCCTATCCGGAAGGCTCCGTGCGCGCACAGTTCCTGGACCACCCCGGGCAACAGGCCGTCCAGGGCCTGCTGCCCGCCGGGCAGCACCACGTGGAGGTGGTGTGCCTGCGGCACGCCGGGGCGGTGCTCCGGTCCCGGTGGCAGCGCGTCGCGTTCCACCACGGTCACCGAGTCCGCGTACTCCGCCAGGACGTGTGCCGTCAGCAGGCCGGCCGTTCCCCCGCCCAGGACGAGGACCCGCCGTTGCGTACCCGTGGTCATGCTGTCCTTCCGTTCACGTCCAGTGGCCCGTACCGAAAGTGGCGGCGTCGGGGAGGAGTTGAGCGCGCAGTTCGAGGCGCCGGACCTTGCCGGTGCCGGTGCGGGGGATCTCTGCCCAGCCGCGGACGATGGGTTCGGCGAGCAGTGGCAGATCCCGTACGGCCGCGCGCCAGGCATCGGCGTCGAGCCACCCGTCGGCCGTCACCACGACGGGCAGCAGAGTGCGTCCGGGAGCGCCCAGAACGGTGCATTCCAGCACGGCGGGCAGCCGGTCCTCGATCACGTCCTCCAGCTCGACGCAGCTCGTGCCGGGCACCGCGTCGACCTCCCGGTCCAGCAGCACCAGGCTGCCGGACCGGGTGAGGAAGCCGATGTCCCCGGTGTTCCACCACGGACCGAGGGCCTTCCGGGACCAGCGGTCCTCTTCCCCCACGTATCCGGTGCAGCGGGCCTTCGTCCGGGCCAGGATGATGCCGGGCCTGCCACGCCCGACCGGGCGGAAGGTCTCCGGGTCCACCACGCGCAGCTTGGTACGGCCGGGGACCGGCCGGCCGAGGTTGCGGGTCGTCGGGTGGCGCCGGCCGGTGGCGGCGAGCGCCTTGCGGGTGAGCAGGCGGAAGGTCAGCGGCCCGGTCTCCGTCTGGCCCCAGCCCTGCAGCCATACCGGGTGTTGGCGCCGGGAGGCGCCGAGGTAGCCGCGCACCGTGGGCGGGTGCACCGAGTCGAAGGTGCTGATGTACAGGCGTACCGCACGGAAGGGGTTGCCGGGCCCGGCCGCCAGCCCCTGCCACCGCACGTAGGTGGCGGGCGATGCCTCGACCGTCGTCGGCGGATGCGCGGTCAGGGTGCGTGCGACGGCGGCCGGATCGGTGTCGGCGAGGATGACCACCTTGCGTGGTGCGAGGTGGAACACGCTGGTGGTCCACGGTACGGCCCGGCCGTGCACGAACGGGTCGGCGACGGCCACCGTGTCATCGCGCCGACTGGCCACGATCGGTGTGCGTTGGCACTCGAAGTGCGCCAGCCGGTGGATGATCGTACGGGTGGTGTGCTCGACGAGTTTGGGTACACCGGTGGTCCCCGAGGTGTGGTGCACCACCAGGGTGTCGTCGGGGTGGCGCCGCAGGACCGGCGGTGGCTCATGACCGCGTACGTCGTCGAGCCCCAGCGTTCCCACTGCCTTCCTGTCCAGGGTGAGCGTCCGGGGTGCGAAGACCGCCGGCTCGGTCCCCGCGTCGCGCACCGCTTCGACCGTCCGGGAATCCGTGATCAGCAGCGCGGGCTCCAGCCGCTTGAGCAGCGTCTGCAACGCCGTCGCGGGAAGGTCGTCGGAGATCAGGGCGGGGACGGCGCCCATGCGCGCCGCCGCGCACGCCAGCAGTACCACGTCCCAGTGGTTGGCCTTGACCACGGCCACCCGGTCGCCCGGACGCGTTCCGGCTGCGGCGAGCCACCCGGCGGCCTCCCTGACGAGCCGGGCGAGGCGGTCGATGCCGAAGGTGACGCCGCCGTCGGGACAGATGTCGAAGGGGCGGCTGAGGTGCACGGTGGTGGGGCTGCCGCGGTCGGCCAACAGGTCGAAGAGTGTGCCCAGTTCGGGCGGTTTCGCGGGCTTGCGCTGTTTGGTGGCGCGGGATTCCCGGGTGGTCATGGGCGGACTCCCGCGGTTGCGGTGCTCTCGTCCGCGTCCGTCGCGGGCCGGCGGCCGGTGACGGTGATCATCACCTGGGAGAGCCAGCGCTGGGACGGGTCGGCCATACTGTCGACCGCCTGCTGGATACGGTCGTCGGTGACCGAACCACGGGCGAGCATCGCGGGGCGCAGGTGCTCGATCCACAGGATGTACCAGCGTGCTGCCTCGGTGCCGCCCCGCACCACCGTGGAGCGGCCCTCGGCGCGTACGTCCACCAGGCCCGCCCGGGTGGCCAGTTCGGCGTTCAGCAGGCCGCAGCGCGGATGGTATCCGGCCGCGCACATCACCTCGTACGCCGCGTGCTTGACCTCCTGGAGGAAGTCCGCGCGCTCGGGATGGCTGAAGAGGGAAGCGGTGTCCGTGTCTTCGAGGACCAGGCGCCCGCCCGGGCGCAGGGCGCGGCACAGCCGGTCGACGGCCTGCTGCCGGTCGGTGATGTGCTGCAGTACAAGCCGGGCGTGTATCAGGTCGAAGTGCGCGGCGGGCAGTTCGTCGTCGGGGTCGTCGCTGACGAGGTCGAGCTGACGCACTGTTATGGCGTGGTCGGTCAGCCACTTCAGCCGGTCCACCCGCAGGTCGGTCGCGAGTACCTCGCCGGTGGGGCCGGCCCGGTCGGCCAGCCAGCGGGCGACCGAGCCGCGCCCCGCGCCGGCCTCCAGGCAGCGCCAGCCCGGTGCCACGCCCACGGCCGCCAGCCGGTCGGTGGTGCCCACGTCCCAGAGGGCCTCGCCGAGGGAGAGCCGTTCCTCCTCCTTCGCGAACCCGGTGTCGAAGACGTACCGTTCTCCGCCGGGAGCGCCCGGCCGCTGTGTTTCCTCAGCCATGCCGCACCTCCGGCCGCGCGTCGGCGCCGGGGTGTTCCGCGTAGTCGAGGACGCGGGCCACCGCCCACTCCGCCGACCGGAAGGCTCCCTCACTGCTGGGGCGTTGCATCAGCCAGTCCCCGGCGTACTCCACCGTGCGGGAGGGCCGGCGCAGGAAGGACGTCCGCAGTTGCAGGGCCCGCGGGGTCGCTTCGGGCAGCCCGTGCCGGAAGCGGTGCACCCGGGCGGTCCGCAGTGCCTCCCCCAGGCCGGGCAGGTAGTGCTCGCCCCGCTCCCGCAGTCGGCGTACGGCCTGGTCATCGGGGGCGTCGAGCAGTTCCCGGGTGACGTCCGGCGTGGCGACCAGGGACACCAGTCCGGCACCGGGAGGGACCCGGCCGGGGTGTTTGACGTGGTCGATGACGATCCCGTTGAGCACGCGGTCATGGACCGCGGGAATCACCAGCGCGTACACGGGCCGGCGGCTGCGCAGCCGAAGCGGCCGGTCGAGGGCGCAGCTCACCTTCAGCATCGGGGTGTACGTCGAGGCGTGGAGATAGTCGCGTTCGTCCTCGGGGGCGTCCGGGTACAGCAGGGCGGCGACCGGCGCCGGTACGCACAGCACCACCGAGCGCGCGGTGAGGGTGGTGCCGTCGCACTCCAGCCGGGCCCCGCCGGGATGCCGGGTGACCTGCTCGACCCGCAGCCCCGTCGTCACGTCCAGCCGTTCGGCGAGCCTGCGGGTGAGGGTGTCCATGCCGTCGCGGTAGGTACGCCAGTCAGCGGTGCTTCCGGTGGCCATGAGGTGCGAGACGAACGGCCCGGCTGCCGAACGGCCGGCGTCCCAGCCGCAGAAGCCGCTGGTCAGCGGCTGGAACAGGTAGTCGACGAGGTCATTGCCGTAGCGGTCGGCGAGCTGGGCGACGGTACCGGTGCCCAGGGGCGTGCGCTCGGGGTGGTCCGTGTCGAACTCCTTCCGGCGGCGGGCGGTGTCCGCCTGGAACCGGAGGAGGTTCAGCCGGCCCCGTACGGACAGGCCGGCCCCGGTGAGCAGGCCGCGTGCGCGGCCGGTGTCGGGGCGGATCCGCCCGTCCCGCCAGGTGGCGATCGAATGCGGGACGCGCGGGGTCTCGGCGGGCGTCAGCCCCGTCTCGCGGATCAGCTTCCAGGTCGCCCGGTAGCCGCGGGGCGCCAGCATCTCGGCGCCTGTGTCGATGAGATAGCCGTCCTGCCGGAGCGTACGCATCCGCCCGCCCACCGCCTCGGACGACTCCAGCACCTGCACACCGCGCCCGGCCTTGCGCAGCGCGTGCGCCACGGCGAGGCCGGAGGCGCCGGCGCCGACCACGGCCACATCGAGATCAGTCGTCATGGGTTTCCACTTTCTGAACCGGAGTGAACGAGCCTCGCGGGTGCTTCCGCCCCGTTCGCGGGTGCCGTCACGGCGTGGTGCCCGGCAGCAGCGGCAGCGCGAGGCTCACCGCGCACAGCAGGACGACGGTGACCCGGTGGTTGCGGATCGCGGTCCGGCGGGCCAGCAGGATGTCGCGACGCCGGAAGGCGATGTCCAGCTCGGTGCCGCGCAGGGCGATCATCGGCAGCATGGCCAGGGGGAACCACCAGGGCGCCACGCCCGCGAGCGCGGACCCGACGACGCACGCGACCTGCGCGAACGTCATGGCGGTGATGAAGGCCGCGTTGCCGCGCGGGGAGGTCAGCACGGCGACGGTGGGCCGCCCCACCCGGGCGTCGCCCTCGATGTCGTGGGTGTTGGAGTACAGCCCGAAGAGCATGGGGCCGGCGCCGAACAGCACTGCCTGGAGGACCGCGAAACCACTGAGCGAGGAGGACAGCAGACCGTACGGCACCAGGACCATGCCCACGCCGAAGCCGAAGAGGAAGACCTCCTGCCAGCCGCGATAGCTGATCTTCAGACCCCACGAGTACTGCACCGCGGTGACCAGACAGAGAGCCGCGAGCACCAGCGTCCAGGCGGACCGGTGCGGTGCCACGGCCGCCGCACCGGCCCACAGCAGCGCCCCGGCAACGGCCGCGGCCCAGCCGAAGCGAATGGCCTCCGTGGGCGTCAGCGTCCCGGCGAGCAGCGGTTTCCGGGCGAGGCGGCGGCGGGGCGCGTCGGGGCCGTAGTTGGCCGCGTCGCTGCCGTCGCGGTAGCCCGTGACATCGTCGAAGGCCACCGAAGCGGCGATGACGCACAGCTCGCCGAGCCCGAACAGCACCAGCGTCAGTACGGTGCCGGGTGACAGCCGCTGCGCGGGCGCGAGCAGCAGCAGCGCGACGGGCAGCGCCAGGTAGTAGTCGATGATGTCGAGCTTGGCCAGCCGCACATACGCACGGACTTTGGCCGCGGCCGGCGCGGGGCGCACCCCGGCCGGTAACTTCACCTCGCTGCTCATCGGTCCCTCCTGCCTGCGGCGAACTCGCAGACGGCGTCCGCGATGCGCTCCACCTCGGCGTCGGTGAGGTGCGGATGGACGGGGATCGCCAGTTGCCGCCGGGCCACGCTCTCGGCGTGCGGCCAGCTGCGGCCGCTGGGCGCGAACCGGGCGAAGGCGGGCTGGTGCGGCAGGGGGAGCGGGTAGTGCACATGGCTCGCCACTCCCCGCGCCGCGAGGTGTTCCCGCAATGCCTCGCGCTCGTCGGCAAGCAGCGAATAGACGTAGTAACAACGCCCGTTGCGGCCCGGCGGCGGTGGCGTCACGCCGCGGTCGCGCAAGGGGGTGAAGCGTTCGGTGTAATAGCCGGCGATACGGGCCCGGCGCTCCAGCCGCTCGGGGAAGCCGGGGAGCCGGTGCAACTGGAAGGCCGCGAGGACCTCGTCGAACCGGCTGTTGTAGCCGGTGCGCCCGTAGACGAAACGCGCGTCCTGACCGTGATTGCGCAACGTCCGGACCGTCTGTCCGAGCCCGGGGTCCATGGTGACGACGGCCCCGCCCTCACCGGCGGTGCCGAAGGTCTTGACCTGGACGAACGAGAACACGCCGGCGTCCCCCCACGTACCGGCGGGAATGCCGTCGAGGACGCCGCCCTGTGCCACTGCCGAGTCCTCGACCAGCCGCATTCCATGGCGCCGCGCGATCTCCCGTATCCGGGGCATGTCCGCCATCACCGAGAACATATGGGCGGGCATCAGGGCCCTGGTCCGGCCGGTGACCGCCTGTTCCATCTGCTCCGGGTCGGCCACCATGGTCAGCGGATCGATGTCGGCGAACACCGGTGTCGCCCCGAGATTGGCCACGGTATTGGCCAGCGGAGCGCAGCCGTAGGCCGGGACCACCACCTCATCGCCCGGTCCCACCTCCATCGCGTGCAGTACCAGTGTCAGTGCCGAGGTGCCACTGGAGCAGGCCACGACGTCGGCCGCGCCCAACGAGGTACGCAGGGCCTCCTCGAAGCGGGCGGTGCGTTCCCCGAGGATGAACTTCTGGTCCGGCGCCGTGCCGATCTCATGGACGAGATCGAGCAGTACCTCCCGGTCCGCTTCGAAGAGGTCCGGGGCGAAGAAGGGGATCGTCACTCCGGCCTCCCCGTGAAGAAGCGGCGGATGCGCCCGCCCACCGAGTCGATGTCATCGGTGCTCAGGTCCGGGTGGAACGGGAGGGCCAGAGTGCGCTCGCAGGCCGCCTCGGCGTGCGGGAAGTCACCGCGCCGGTATCCGAGGCCGGCGAAGCACGTCTGCAGGTGGAGCGGGACCGGGTAGTACGTCTCGGTGCCGACGCCGTGTTCGGCCAGGTATCCGGCCAGTTCGTCGCGGTGTTCGACCTCGATGAGGTAGACGTAGAAGACCGGGTTGGTGGCGGTGTCCCGGCGTACCACCGTCGGCAGCCGCAGGACGCCGGGTACTCCGGCCAGCCGTTGGGTGTAGGCGGCGGCGAGTTCGGCCCGCCGGGCGATGTCCTGGTCCAGCCGCGTCAGCTTGGCGAGGAGCACGGCCGCCTGGATGTCGTCCATCTTGCTGTTGACGCCGTTGTCCACGGTCCGGTTCGAGATGCCGGGGAAGTGGGCCAGCGTCCGGCCGTACCGTCCGTGGTGGCGCAACGCGGCGATTCTTTCCGTCAGTTCGGGGTCGTCGGTCAGTACGGCTCCGGCGTCGCCGATGGCTCCGAGTGTCTTGGTGGGGAAGAACGACAGCACCCCGCCGGCCCCCAGCAGACCGGCGTGCACCCCGCCCCACCGCATCCCGATGGCCTCGGCACTGTCCTCCACCACGGTCAGGCCGTGCCGGCGGGCGACGTCCAGTAGCCCGCTCATGTCGGCCATCTGGTGGAACAGGTGCACGGGCATGAGCATCCGCGTGCGCGGTGTGACGGCGTGGGCCGCGGACCACGGGTCGAGGCCGTAACCGACCGGGTCGATGTCGGCGAAGACCGGGCGGCCGCCGGCCAGTACGACGGCGGACGCCGACGCCACAAAGGTGAAGGCCGGCACGACGACCTCGTCACCGGGCTTCAGGCCGCAGGCACGCAACAGCAGTACCAGCGCGTCGGTGCCGCTGTTCACCCCCACCGCGTACCGCGCACCCGTCCACCGCGCCAGGGCCGTCTCGAACAGTGCGACCTGCCGGCCGTGCGAGTACTTGCCGTCGTCGATGACGTCGCTCACCCGGGACCGGATCTCCGGCCACAGGTACTCGAAGGTCTTGGCCTGACTGAAGAAGGGCACCGGCTGGAATGGCCCGGCTGCTGTGCCGCACCTCTGATCGAAAGATATATCGCGCATGTTTCCTCTCACGAGGTGGCCGAGGGTGCGGCAACCGTCGAACAGGGGGAGAGAGAACCGGTTTGGCCGACCGGGTGAGGCCCGCCGGCGTCCGGGGACACCGGCGGACCGTCCGCGGTCAGAAGAGCGAGACGTCCAGCTCGCCGGAGTGGAACTTGCGTACTGCTTCGATGAGTTCTTCCACCGACAGTTGACCGCTGTTGTCCGTGTCGATGCGCTGGAAAGCCTCGTCGGCCTTGGACTCTTCGCCGCCGGCGACCTTGATCCAGGTGCGGAACTCCTCGCGGCTCACCTGCCCGTCACCGTCGGTGTCGGCCAGGTCGAGGATCGCCTTGATCGTGGGGCGCAGCCCCTTGTCGAAGCCGGACTTCCCCTGGTCGAGCAGCTGCTTCGCCGCCGCGTTCTTGAACTGCTCAAAGTCCACCGAGTCGCCGGACTTGACGCCGGCCTGGGCGGCCAGGTTGTCCCACATCCCCATGTAGGCCGAGCTGAGGGCCTTGCCCTTCGGGCTGTTGGCGGTCTCGTTGAACGCGCGCAGCAGGCGCTCCACTTCGCCCTGCCAGTCGCTGCGCTCGATGCGGCCGTCGTTGTTCTTGTCCCACAGTTCGAAACGACGACGCAGCCGCTGTTCCTGCACGTTGCTGGGCATGACTGTTCCTCTCTTCCTTGATCGGTGAAATACCTTGCGGAAAATTGGTAGAGAGAAAATTGGTAACGCGGTCGCGAAGTAGAAATATTCGAGGCGTGTTCCGCGGGGCGTTCCCGGGGCATCAGTCACCAAATGCGCGATCAACGTACTTGTCGCCCTCGCGGTCCGTCAACGGCGGTCTGCCCGAGGGGATACTTCCACTTGAACCTGACGGGTAAAAATCGCCAAGCCGTTCGGTCGCGCCCGGGCGCATAAAGGCGCATGGCAGGGGTGCGCCGAGCCACTTCGACCCACGCTCACCTGGCTCAATTCGTCCTCATCGATACATCACGCGGATCGCGGGGAATCAGCAAGTCCGGTCGGTGGCACTGCCTTTCCGGTGTGTACTCGGCATTTTTTGGTCACCATTGACTTCGGTCAATGATTTTTCGTACGCCGGGCCGTGTTTTCCTGTGTGGTGAGGTGGGGCAGATGGAGGATCGGCAATGAAAGAAGGCTCATGGGTTCCGCTCCGGTCCTTTTCCCGGAAGCGATCGGAAGTCAAAGGAGGGCGCGAACCGTGTTGTGCACGCTGATCGTCGGCCTGGGGCGCGCGGGTTTGGGCCTGCACGTACCCGTACTGCTCAAGGCACGGGCGCAGGCCCCCGGTGCGTTCGCCGGCCGGCCGGTGGTGGCGGTCGACCCCCGTGCCGTCCCGACCGGCCCCCTGCAGGACCTCGTGATCGCCGGCTCCTTGCCGCAGGCCCGGGACCTGCTCGACCCGGCACGCACCGTCGTGCATGTCTGCACCCCGCCGTCGGTGCGCGCCGAGGTGCTCCGCGATGTTGCCCTGCTCGGCTTCTCCCGGGTGGTGGTGGAGAAGCCACTTGCCACTGACCGGAATGCGCTCCGGCGCGTACTGGCCGTGGTGCGGGAGCACGGCCTGTCCCTGTCGGTGGTCGCGCCCTGGCTCCACAGCACACTGACCGAACGGCTCGTCGCGGTGGTCGAGGGCGGCGAACTGGGCAGCGTACGCACGGTTTCCGTGGCGCAGCACAAGCCCCGCTTCCGCCGTTCACTCGCCAACAGCGGCCACGCCTCGGCCTTCGATGTGGAGGTGCCGCATTCCCTGGGTGCCCTCCTCCGCCTCCTGGGCGACGCAGAGGTGCGCGAGGCATCCTGTACCGACCTGTCCCTCGGGGAGAGTGTGGTGCCCCGTATGGGCGGCGCCCGGCTGGCACTGCAACACCACGGGGGAGCCTGCAGTGAGATCGTCTCCGACCTGACCGCACCGGTGCGGCAGCGGCAGATCACACTCGACATGACCGGGGGAACCGTCGTCGGACACTACCCGGTCGGCCAGGACGACGACTTCGCCCAGTTGGAGACGGTCAGCGCCGGACGGACGGTGCGGGAGGTCTTCGAGGACGACGCGCTGACGTCCTTCATGGTGCGTGCGTACCGGCGCTACGCGAGCGGCCCGGGCGGCGACGACCTGGGTACCCACGTGCGGACCGTCGAACTGCTCCATGACGCGAAGCAGTTGGCGGCAAAGAGCGCAACTGTACGTGGCGCCGGCAGTGAGGAGCCGCTCACTCATGTCAGCTGACGCATCTTCAGGTACGGACGACCGGCTCTCCGGCATCCGGTACGCGGGGATCGGCGACGAGGCAGCCCCTGACCTGGCCGGACAGCTCGAAGCCCTGCGCCGGCTGGGCTGGCGGACGATCGAGCTGCGCACGGTGGACGGCACCGCGATCGCGGACCTGGACGACCGCGCGTTCGCCCGGCTGTCCGCCGGGCTCGACGCCGCCGGGATCGACGTCGTCTGCGTCGACTCCCGCATCGCCAACTGGGCCCGCCCGATCACCGGCCGCTTCGAGGACGACCTGGACGAACTGCGGATCCTTGCCCGGCGCTGCGCGGCCCTGGGCACCCGGTACGTCAGGGTGATGTCCTACCCCAACGCGGGCCTGAGCGAGGCCGAATGGGGCCGGCGGGCGATACGCCGGATGACCACGCTGGTCCATGAGGCCGAGCGGCACGGGCTGGTCCTGCTGCACGAGAACTGCAGCGGCTGGGCGGGGACCCGCGCCGACCGGATGCTCGACCTCCTCCAGCGCATTGACAGCCCCGCCCTGCGGCTGCTGTTCGACATCGGCAATGGAGTGCCGTACGGCTACGACGCCCACGCACTGCTCGATGCCGTCATCGGACACGTCGCCCACGTGCACGTCAAGGACGCCCGCGCGAGGGCGGGGGGCCAGGTCGACTACACACTGCCCGGAGAGGGGGAATCCGGCGTACGGGAGTGTCTGACGGCGCTGCTCCAGCACGGCTACACCGGTGCCTGGTCGATCGAGCCGCACACCCATCTGCGCCCGCACGACGATCACAACACCACCGACGAGGAGGGCGTTGCGGCGTTCGTCCGCTACGGCCGGTCGCTCGAACGGCTCGTACAGCGTGAGGTCACCGCTGACAACGGGGGTGCCCGTGCCTGACCACGCGCGCCCCGCACGGCTGAGCCGCACCGACCGTGAGCTGCTCCTTCACCTGCTCGACACCCCTACCGCCGGTCCGCTGGAAACCGGCGGCGACGGCCCCGCCGTACAACTGTGGGAGGCGGGTAGGGCGTACGCGGCGGCCGCCGGGGCACTGGGCTTCACGGTGGTACGCCACGCGCCCGCCGACCCCGCGGTGCTGGACCGCGACGGCGTCCCCGAGACCGTGCGGGAGGCCGCGGCCCGCGAGCCCGGATTCCTGGCGTGCCAGCCCAGCCTCGTACTGCGCCTGGGTCCCCAACTGCCCCACAACACCACGCTGATGTTCAACGTCCATCTCGACACCGTGGCCGGCTGGTGGCCGGCCCGCTTCGACGGCACGCGCTTCAGCGGCCGGGGCGCCATCGACGCCAAAGGCCCCGCGGTCGCCCTGCTGGCCGGTATCCGGGCCGCCCGCGCGGCGGAGCCGGCCCTGGGCACGCGGGTCGGCGTCGTCATCCAGGCGGTCGCCGGCGAGGAGGGCGGCGCCATGGGCACGTTCGGCACCCGGCCGCTGGTCGAGCAGGGCTTCATCGGCCGGCTGAACCTGTTCTGCGAGCCGACCGGCCACCGCTACCTGCCCCGTGCCACGGCATCGATGACGGCCGGGGTACACATCCGGGGCGAGGACGCGGTGGACGACCACCCCGAGGCCGGTCACAACGCGACCGCACTGCTGGGGCACCTCAGCAGCCATCTGGCCCGCACCCTGCCCCCGCGGATCACCGACGGCCGGGTGTGCGTGGCCGGTCTACACACCGGATCACGGCACAACCGCGTCTACGGCACCGGGCAGTTGCTGCTCAACATCTCCTACGGCTCCCCGGCCGCCGGCCGGGCCGCCGAGGCCGCACTCCAGCAGTCGTTGCGCGAGGCCCTCGCCGACTTCACCTCAGTCGCCACCGGTACACCTGATCTGGCCCGGACGGCGGCCGACGCCGCGGCGATCACCTCCCTGCAGTGGTACAAGCGCGGACTGCCCGCCCTGGAGGATCCGGGCCGCACACCATGGGCCGAGGCACTGCTGGCGGACCAGGCCGGGCTGACCCGCTGGCCGGCCGACGAACCGCCCTTCACCTGCGACGCGGTCTGGATGAACGGCGTCCCCGACACGTACACCGCCGTGCTCGGCCCCGGACATCTGGGCGCCAACCGCGCCCACGCCGACGGCGAGTACGCCGACGCCGCAGAGCTCGACAGGTACGCCGACGACATCGCCCGCGTACTCATCGGCTTCACCCGCCACGCCCCAGCGGCCGCGCGCCGGCCCGACGCCGAGGAGACCACCACCGCATGACGTCATCGAACCACCCGGCCACCGACGCACTTCCGGACCGGCCCACCGACGAGACCACCGTGCGGGTGCCGTACCAGGACCTCCTCGCCTTCGTCGCCGATGTCTTCGGCTCCAGAGGACTGCCGGATGCCCGGGCGCGTGCCGCCGCCGAGGCGTTGTGTTACGGCGATCTCACCGGCTTCACGAGCCACGGCATCACCAATCTCACCAGGCTCTACCTGCCCATGCTCGACGCCGGGCGGTGCGACCCGCGGGCGAAACCCCGTGTGCTCGTGGACCGGGGTGCCTCGGTGCTCCTCGACGCGCAGCGGGGCCTCGGCCTGTGGGCGGCCTCCGACGCCATGGACCTGGCGGTCGAGCGGGCCCGCCAGTACGGCGTCGGCATGGTCTCGGTCCGTGGGGCCACCCACTTCGGCTGCGCTGGGTATCACGCCCTGCGCGCCGTCCACCACGACATGGTGGGCCTGGTCACCGCCAACTGCGGGTGGCAGCAGCTCACCCGGCCCGTTGGCGGCCGCGCCCCCATGCTCGGCACGAACCCGCTCGCCCTCGCCGCGCCGGCCGGTGCCCACCCGCCGTTCGTTCTGGACATGAGTACCACGGTGGTACCCACCGGCAAGGTGCGCGAGGCGGCGCGCAACGGGCGCAAGGTGCCGGCCGGCTGGCTGGCGGACGACGACGGCGCACCGGTCACCGACCCGGCCGCCTTCGACCGCGGCGAGGCGCACCTGCGCTGGCTCGGTGGTGACCCTGATACCGGCGCGTACAAGGGCTTCGGGCTGGGACTGTTGGTGGAGATACTCTCCGCACTCGTTCCCGGCGCGGGCCTCGGGCCGCACCCGGAGGCCGGGGAGCAGCCGAACGGCCGGGACGACGACATCGGTTACCTGACACTGGCGATCGCACCGGGCCGGCTCCGCCCCGAGGCGGACTTCCGCACCGATGCCACCAGCTTGTTCGGCGCCCTGCTGGACTGCCCGCCGATCCGCCCGGACGAGCCGGTGCGCTACCCCGGCTGGCCGGAGCACGCCCGTTCCCGGGAACGCCGCGCGCACGGCGTTCCCCTCGCGAGGGCCTTGTACGAGGAGATGCTCGACCTCGCCCGCACCAGCCACCTCCACTTCCCGGCACCCATGAGGACCGCCCACACGGGAGGCGCGGCATGACGACACCCCGCATCGGCCTGATCGGCCTCGGCGTCATCTCGCGCTTCTACCTGGCCGCACTGGCCCACGAGGCGCCCGCTGAGCTGGCCGCGGTGTGCGACCCGGACGAGACCGGACTCGCCGGCGCGCCACCCGGAGTACCGCGCTACCGCAACCACCACGAGTTGTTGCGCCACGCGGACGTGGACGCCGTGGTGGTCAACGTCCCCAACGATCTGCACTACCCCGTGTGCCGCGACGCGTTGGCGGCCGGCCGCGCGGTGTGCGTGGAGAAACCCCTCACCACGAAGCTGAGCGACGCACGCCACCTCGCACGGCTCTCCCTCGACGCCGGCGTACCGCTGTTCACCTCCTTCCACCGGCGCTACAACACCGAGGTGAACGCCCTCCGCGAACGGATCGCCGCCCAGGCCCCCATCAGCTCCCTGACGGTGCGTTATGAGGAGATGATCGAAGAACACGCAGGCCAGGACCGTTGGTACCTCGACCCCGACCGTTGCGGGGGCGGCTGTGTCGCCGACAACGGCCCCAACGCCTTCGACCTGGTACGTCTGTTCGTCGGTGATGTCCGGGTCACCGAGGCCGCCGTACACCGCGACGCACACGGCGTGGACCGGCAGGCGACCGTACTGCTGGGCGCCGCGTCCGGCGCGGTGGCACGCGTCGAACTCGACTGGTCCTACCCGGGGGAGCGGAAGACGATCGAGGCGCGCCTGGCCGACGGCACTGTCCACACCGCCGACATGCTCGCGGGCCACCCGGAATTCAAGGGCTCGCTGTGGCACGAGTACGTGGGCGTACTGCGCGACTTCACCGACGTACTGGCCGGGCGCCGCACCGCCGGTCCTCCCCACGGCCCCGACGGCCTCGCCGCGCTGGAGCTGGTGGCCGACACCTACGCACACGAACGCGCCGGCCGTTCCCCCTCACAACAGGAGGCGACCCGCCCATGACGCCAGGAGAGGACGGGCCCAAGCGCACGGTCCACGGACAGCTCGTGAAGGTACTCACCCACCGGCGGGAGGACCGGGGGATGACCCTGGAGCCCTTCGCCGGCCGGTGCGTCCGCCGTGGCGAGGTGCATGAACTGGTGACCACCGACCACACCGAAACGGCCGCCGGTGCCCGCATCGACCGGGTCGGATTCCTGGGCTTCCTGGAGATCGGCTGCGCCGGCGTCATCGACCGCGGCGACGAAGTGTGGACGGAAGGCCGCCGCATCGGAACGGTCCTGGGCTTCGACGCCTGCCACTTCCCGAACCACTACAACATCCTGATCCACACCCCCGAGCTCCGCACGGGCCCGCAACTGGGCCTCGCACCGGAAATGCAGATGCGCTTCACACAGGGCTGAGCAGGCGTGCCTTCACGAAGGGGCGATCAAAAACCTCGGGCCCGGCGGATGACATCCGCCGGGCCCGGGAATCAGTAGCGGGGACAGGATTTGAACCTGCGACCTCTGGGTTATGAGCCCAGCGAGCTACCGAGCTGCTCCACCCCGCGTCGACAACCGCAACACTACGCGTCCCGAGCCCGCACGCCTAATCGGCCGCCTCGCGCTCTCTGCCTAGCCCGACGGCAGCATCGCGACCGCCACCACCGCGAGCAGTCCGATGTAGGACCAGGCGTGGATACGGTCCGGAATCCGCGGCGGGCGGCGGCGCAGTACCGCGATCACCGGCAAGGCGCCCAGCAGCAGTGCCGCGGCGGCGCCGGGGTCGACGAGACCCACCAGGTGCACCTGCGCGTCCGCGCCGGCCGGGAGCGCGTAGCCGCCCAGGGAGACCATGGCGGCCGGGAGCGCGATGGCGAGGGTGAGGGGGTTGGCCAGCGCGGTCGCCACATGCATCGTGTGCCCGGCCCGCCGCATGGCGGGGACGGTCAGGACGCTGCCGCCCACGCCGAGGAAGGCGGCGACCGCGCCGACGGGCGCGCCGAGGACGGCCGGCAGCGGCCGCGGCGCGTCGGAGGGCGCCGCGACCCGTGCGCGCGGGCGGAGGAAGCCGGGGCGCAGCAGCAGGTCGACGATGGTGAGAGTGACGTATGCGATGAACGCCCAGCGGGCGACGGCCGGCGGGGCGACGCGCGTGGCGAGCGCACCGGCCGCGGCGCCGGCCGCGAGCAGGAGGAGGAGCGGGCCGCTGCCGCGGAGGGCGACGAGCACCCGCCGCGGTGTGACGGCGGTCGCGAATCCGGCGTTCACCACCATCACCAGGGCCGAGGTGGCCGTCGCGACCCGCATCGCGTCCGCGCCGAGCGCGGCGTCCGCCCACACCACCACCGGGACCGCGACGAACCCGCCGCCGAACCCGAACAACACGGTCGTCACCCCGGTGAGGAGCCCGATCCCGATCAATGCCATCACGTCCACAGGATCCAGTCCACCAGCCCGGCCGGGCTTCTCACATGCGAAAGTCGGCGCTCTTCTTTCGCGACTCGGCCAGGCAGGCCAGTACGGTGGCCGGGTGAAGAACGTCCCCTTGGACACCGTCGACCACATCCACCGGGCCGTCCTGCCGATCGGCACCGACTACCCGCCCGGCCACGTACTGGACTGGCACGAGCACCGGCGCGCGCAGTTCCTCTACGGCGCCACCGGGGTCATGGTCGTCGACACCGACGAGGGGAGCTGGACCGTTCCGCCCGAGCGGGCCGTCCTGATTCCGGCCGCTACCCAGCACCGGGTCCGCATGCTGGGGGTGAGTACCCGCAGCCTGTACATCGAGCCGGACGCCGTCCCCTGGTGGCCCGCCACCTGTACGGTCGTGGACGTACCACCGCTGCTGCGCGAACTGCTCCTGGCCGCCGTCGAGTTCGAGGCCGACTACAGCCTCTCCGGGCGGGAGGGGCACATCGCCGCCCTCCTTCTGCACGAGATCGCCGCGCGCACCCCCCTCCCGTTCCACGTCGGGATTCCCGCCTCACCCGATCTCGCGGCGCTCTGCCGCGCCTACCTGGCCGCCCCGGACGCCGGTGTCACCAACGCCACGTGGGCCGCGCGGACGGCCATGAGCGAGCGGGCCTTCACCCGGCGCTTCCGCGCGGAGACCGGTGACAGCCCGGCCGTCTGGCGGGCCCGCGCCCGGCTGCTCGCGGCCGTACCGTTGCTGCGCACCGCGCCGGTCACCGAGGTCGCCGGCCGGCTCGGCTACGCCTCGCCCGCCGCCTTCACGGCCGCCTTCACCCGCGCCTTCGGCACACCCCCGTCCCGCTTCGCCACGAGGGACCCGCTGCGGGCCTCCGGTGTCTGAGCGCCCCGTTCGCGCTCAGACTCGGACAGCAGCGCCGAACCACTTCGGCAGCCGATCGATCAGCTCCTGCTGATCGTCACCGACCCACGCCACATGACCGTCCGGCCGCAGCAGTACAGCGGGCACGTCCAGTTCCCCGCCGCCCCCGCTGTCGCCGACGATGTGATCGACGACGTGGTCGACCCGATCCTCCCAGCCCGCCACCGACAACCGGCCCGTGCGGTCGAGCAGCAGTCCGCGGCCGCTGTGCATCAGCTCGTAGAGGCGGCCCCGCTTCAGCTCCACGTCCCGCATCCGCCGGCCGAGCAGTTCGTGCCCCTCGCCGAAGTCGTAGCGGACCCCGATCGCGGTGATCTTCTCGATCAGGTACCGGTTCACCTCCTCGAAGTCCATCAGCTCGGCCACCAGCCGACGCACGGCCTGGGGGCCCGGCTCGGTGGCCATCAGGTGCATCTGCGCGCGGGTGTGGTCCAGCACGGCGGCGGCCACGGGGTGGCGTTCGCTCTCGTAGCTGTCCAGCAGTCCTTCCGGCGCCCAGCCGGCTACCTCGGCGGCCAGTTTCCAGCCGAGGTTGAAGGCGTCCTGGAGGCCGAGGTTGAGGCCCTGCCCGCCGGTCGGCGGGTGGACGTGTGCCGCGTCGCCGGACAGCAGCACCCGGCCGACGCGGTAGCGCTCGGCCTGCCGGGTGGCGTCCCCGAAGCGGGACAGCCAGCGCGGCGAGTGCACCCCGAAGTCGGTGCTGGCAATCGCCCGTAGCTGCTTCTTGAACTCCTCGAACGTGGGCGGGGCCGTGCGGTCCTCGGCCACCCCCTCGGCGGGTACGACGACGCGGTACACCCCGCCCCCGAACGGACCGAAGCCGAACCGCTTCTGGGTCTTGCGGACTTCGGTCATCACGGCGGTCAGCGTCTCCTGGTCCACGCCGACCTCCATCTCGCCGAGCAGCGTCTCGACCGTGCTGGGCTCCCCGGGGAAGCCGACGCCGAGCAGCTTGCGCACCGTGCTGCGGCCGCCGTCGCAGCCGACGAGGTAGCGCGAGCGCAGCCGCGTACCGTCGGCCAGCTCGACGGTCACCCCCTCGTCGTCCTGGCTCAGCCCGACCAGTTCGCAGCCGCCGCGGATCTCGGCGCCGAGCTCGGTGGCGTGCTCGGACAGCAGACGAGCGGTGGCGGGCTGCGGGATGCCGAGGACGTACCCGTGCGCGGTGTCCAGCCGGTCGGGCCAGGGCTTCTCGATGCCGGCGATGAAACCGCCGACTCTGTACTGCTTGCCGAGCGCGAGGAACCTCTCCAGCAGACCGCGCTGGTCCATCATCTCGATGCTGCGCACGTGCAGGCCGAGCGCGCGGACCACCTTGGTCGGCTCCGCCTCCTTCTCCAGCACGAGCACGCGCACACCGTGCAGCCGCAACTCGGCGGCCAGCATCAGGCCGGTCGGTCCACCGCCGGCAATGATCACGTCAATCAACGCAAACCCCGTTTTCCGCAGATTCTGGCTTGGAACGGTGATTCTGCGGCATGACCGGGGCCTTGCGGCAAGGCCCCCACCGTGTTATACGTTGAGAGTGGCAAGGAGTGGGCAACCTCCTTGCCATTGTGTTTTGCTGGCGCCACCGCCGTTCGGCGGCTCCGGTTGTCCCTGGTCAGCGGAAGCGGCCGGGGCGGAACGCCGCGAGCAGCGGGCTGCGCTCCCCGGTGGTGATCTCCTCGGCCAGCAGCTCGCCGACGATCAGGGCGAGCGTCGCGCCGCTGTGGGTGAACGCCACGAACAGGCCCGCCACCTCGTCGAGTTCACCGAGCACCGGCTCACCGTCGCCCGGGATCGGCTTCCGGCCCACGCCGAAGGAGTCCAGTTCGAGGCGCGGATGGCCGGCGAGGACGGCCGACGCCTCGCGCAGCAGCTTCTCCACCGTGGAGTCCTTGACCTCGTACGTGCCGTCCGCGTGGGCGATCACCTCGGCCGCCGTGGCGTCGGAGTCCATCACCAGCGCACCGTCCGGAGTGGGCCGCAGCGCCACGCGCGGAGTGTTCAGCGTGGCGCGCAGGTCCGTGCCGAGGGGTGTGGTGCGCACGAGCAGTGCCTGGGGTGTCGCGTCCGGGATCTCCACGCCGAACTGCCGTACTGTGCCGGGCACTTCGGCCCCCGTCGCCAGGAGGACCGTGTCGACGTCGATGCGCTCGCCGGCGCCCGTCCGTACGGCGGCCACGCGGTCCCCCTCGACGACGACGGAGGCGGGCCCGGCGCCGGTGAGGATCCGGCCGCCGGCCGCGGTGAGGTCGTCGGCGAGCTGCCGGACGAGCGGGACGAGGTCCACCCAGCCCTCGCCCGGATTGAAGATCGCACCCTCGTCGGGGATCGCGTCCGGGTCCACTCCGGGCGTCCACCGGGCGACTTCGTCGCGGGTCAGCCACTCGGCGTCGTACCCGTTGCGTCGCATGTGCGCGAACGCCGCCCGGTGTGACTCGGCGGCACCGGGCGCAGCCCAGGTCAGCCCGCCGTCGAACTTCAGGTAGCCGGAGGAGGGGACGCGGGTGGCGAACGTGCGGTACCGGTCCATGCCGAGCAGCCGGAGCCGGTGGTACGCCTCGGAGCGCTTGCCGCCGAAGGAGTTGAGCCAGGACAGCGACCGCCCCGAAGCCCCGTCGGCCAGTTCGCCCTCGGTGGCCAGGACGACGTCCGCGCCGCGGCGGGCGAGCTGCGCAGCGGTCGACACTCCGATGACACCACCGCCCACGACGGCGACGCGGGGACGGGAAGCGGGAGTGCGCATGGCAGAACCTTTCGTTGTGAGAACGTTCTCATGATCGGCGTGTGGGAACGTTCTCACGACGCCTCTGGAGCGTCAAGACGCACGCGCGGCAGCCGGTCACCGCACATGCGACGGCCCGGCGGCCGCTCACAGGGAGCGGGCTGCCGGGCCGCGCGGATGGTGCCGGATCAGGACTCGTCGTCGCGGTCCGTCAGGGAGTCCTTCATCCCCCGGCTCTGGCCCTTGGCGTCGTCCACGGCGTTCTTCGCCTTGCCCTTGGCCTCGTCGGCGCGGCCCTGGCCCTTCGTGCGGCTGTCGCCGGTGGCCTTGCCGGCCATCTGCTTGGCCTTGCCCTTGAGCTTGTCCATGGCGCCCTTGTCACCCATGCCGGAACTCCTTCGTCTCATTTCGGCGGGACGGCAACCACGCTGCCGCACCCCTCGCCGGCCCGCACCCCGGAGAGGGCCGGGCCGGTGCGGCCACCGGCGGCTGGACTCGTGCAACCCACCCCCATCTGGTCCTGTCCCGCCGGTCGTCCAGCGGGCAGCATGTCGGAAATTCATGCCGATCAGCAGGCGCGAGCCTGCGTCAGGTGGTGACCGCTCGATGCCCGAGGTACCCCGTACCGCCGATCCATTCACAGCCGCCGACTTGGTCCTGCTCAACGGCACGGTCCGCACGATGGACCGGGCCGGTACGACCCGTACCGCACTCGCCGCGCGCGGCGGACGCGTGCTCGCCGTCGACGACGACGCCGCGGTGCGCGGGCTCATCGGGCCGCGCACCCGAGTACTGGACCTCCAGGGCCGCTGCGCGGTGCCGGGGTTCATCGAGACCCACAACCACCCCACCTTCTTCGGGCTGACCCTCGCCGCGGACGTCGACGCGGGCAGCCCGCCCAACGCCACCATCGCCGACATCGTCGCCCGGGTGGAGCAGGCCGCCGCCGACGCCGAGCCGGGCACCTGGGTGCGCGGCTACCGGTACGACGACACGCTGCTCGCCGACGACCGGCACCCCACGCGCGCCGACCTCGACCCGGTGTCCAGGGACCGGCCGGTCTGCCTCCAGCACGTCTCCGGCCACTTCTGTGTACTGAATACAGCGGGGCTGCGGCTGCTCGGCATCGACCGGAACACCCCCGACCCGGTGGGCGGCGCGATCCACCGGGACGCGGCGGGCGAGCCGGACGGGGTGCTCGCGGAGACCGCCGCGTTCGCCGCGCACGCCGCCATGCCCAAGCCGGAGACCGCCGACCTCGCCGAGGCGATCGGGCTGGCCGGCGACGCCTATCTGGCGGCCGGTGTCACCACCGTCCACGACACCGGACTCGGGCTGGTCGGCGGGCCCGCGGAGCTCGACGCGTACCGGCTGGCGCGCCGCAAGGGACGGCTGCGCAACCGCGTCCGCGCGTACCTCGTGCAGGACCTCTTCCCCGGTCTGTCGGGCGGCGAGCTGAGCCCCGTGGAGGCGGGCGTCGCCGGGCTCGGCGACGACCTCTTCCGGGTGGCCGGCGTGAAGCTGTGGGCCGACGGCTCGCTGCAGGGGCTGACCGGCTGCGTTTCGGAGGGGTACGCCTGCGCGCCGGACAAGAACGGGCTGCTGATCTTCCCGCAGGACGACCTCAGCAGGCGGGTGGCCACGCTGCACGAGGCGGGCTGGCAGGTCGCGATCCACGGCAACGGGGACGGGGCGATCCAGGCGATCCTGGAGGCGTACGCGAAGCTCGGCCTCGACCCGCTGGAGGGCGACCGCCGGCACCGCATCGAGCACTGCCAGATGGTCAGCGAGCGGCAGCTCGACCAGATGGCGGCGGCGGGCATCCTCGCGTCCTTCTTCATCAAGCACGTCTACTACTGGGGCGACCGGCACCGGGACCGCTTCCTCGGCCCCGAGCGGGCGCGGCGCATCGACCCGCTCGCCTCCGCGGTCAAGCACGGGGTCACCTTCGGGCTGCACTCGGACACGCCGGTGGTCCCCGTACCGCCGCTGGAGGGCATCTGGTGCGCGGTGCGCCGGACGACCCGCGACGGCCACGAGCTGGGTCCCGAGCAAGCCGTGGACGTGGACACGGCGCTGCGCGGCTACACCAGCCAGGCCGCCCACCTCGGCTTCGAGGAGCGGGAGAAGGGCAGTCTGGAGCCGGGCAAGCTGGCGGACATCGCGGTGCTCTCCGCCGACCCGGGCGCCGTCGCGCCGGACGCGGTGCGGGCGCTCCAGGTGGACGCGACGGTCATCGGCGGCGAGGTCGTGTGGGGCGGTGCCGGGCTGGACGCCGCGCCGGCCGCCGGACCGGCGGCCGGGGGAGGGGACGGCCGGTGAGCGGCGCGCGCAAGAGCCTCGGCATCGGGCTCGGGCTGCCGGTCCTGGCGATCCTCGTCGTCATGCCGCTGCTCGCGGACACGGACGTGTACGTCTTCGGCATCCCGCTGCTGTGGGCATGGATGTTCGCCTGGTTCCCGCTCACCAGCCTGTGTCTGTGGGTGGCCTGGCGGATCGACGAACCGCGGTACCGGGACGAGGAGCGCAGCGACGAGGGGGCGGGCAGATGACCGCGGCGATCTTCTTCGGCGTCATGGCGCTCTCCGTCCTGGTCGCCTTCAGCGCCCGGCGCGGGATGAAGAACATGTCGATCGGCGAGTACCTCGTCGGCGGCCGCTCCTTCCCGCCCTGGCTGCTGTACTTCCTCGCGGTCGGCGAGATCTACAGCATCGGCACCATGATCGGCTTCCCGGCGGGCATCTACGCGGGCGGCGCGAGCTACGGCATCTGGTTCCTCGGCTACATCCTGCTGGCCTATCCGCTGGGGTACTACATCGCGCCGCTGATCTGGCGGGCCGGCGTGCGGTACGACGCGATGACCATCCCGGACGTCTTCGGGCGGCACTTCCGCAGCCGGAGCCTGGAGCTGGTCACCGCGGGCGCGCTGCTGGTGGCGCTGGTGCCGTGGGGGCAGTACCAGTTCATCGGCATGCAGGTCGTGCTGCAGGCGCTCGGGCTGCCGATCAGCCCCGTGCAGTCGGTGCTCCTGGCGGGCGTGATCGCCTTCCTCTACCTGGCGGTCTCCGGGGTCCGCTCGCCCGCCTTCGTCGCGATCCTCAAGGACGTGCTGATGGTGCTGGGCATCGTCGTGGCCGGGGTGGTGGCGGTGACGGCGGGCGGCGGCCCGGCGGAGGTCTTCGGCCCGGATTCCGTGCCGCGCGCGCAGGTGACGATGAGCGGGTCGCCGATGGTCTTCGCGCTCACCACCATCGTCTTCCAGAGCGTCACCTTCTACCTGGGCTTCTCCGCCGCGTACATCTTCACCGCCAAGTCCGAGCGGGCGATCAAGTCCTCGACGGTGTGGATGCCGGTCTACATGCTGATGTATCCGTTCCTGGTCGCCACCGCCTACTTCGCCTTCGCCGACCGCCCGCATGTGAAGGACCCCAACACGGTGTTCATGGCGATCGTCCAGGACCGGCTGCCGGACTGGCTGGTGGGCGTGGTGGCCGCGGGCGCGGGCCTGTCGGGCGTCCTGGTACTGGCCGTCACCGCGCTGACCATCGGCGGCATCGTCTCCCGCAACCTCGCGCCGAACATCCGCCCCGAGGCGCAGCGCCGCACCACCACGGCGGTGGTCGCGGTCTTCCTGGTCGCCGCCGCGGTGCTCACCCTCACCGCCTCGACGCTGATGCTGACGGTGCTCAATCTGACGTACTACCTGCTCGGCCAGCTCGTACCGGGCTGGCTCGCGCTGATGTTCTTCCGGCGGGTACGGCCGTGGGCGGTCTCCGCGGGGATGCTCGGCGGGGTCGCGGCATCCATCGTGCTGTACGTGACCGACCCCGGCCTGGGCGGCATCAACCCCGGCCTGGTCGCGGTGGCCTTCAACTGCGTACTGATGTTCGGGCTGAGTCTGCTGCGTCCCGGGCCGGCCACCGAGCCGGTGTCGGCGCACCCGCGGGTGACGTCCGGTCAGGGCGCTTCACCGGACACTCCCTAGGCCGACCGCGCGACCCTGCGGCAGGAGGGAGGCAGCAGTGTTAGAAATTGGATATGGCGGGACATCGTCGGATTCGTCACCCTTTGCGGGCAGTGTCGCGCTCCCTGCTGAATCCGCGCAGCCTCGCAGGACAGGTCTTCGTCCTCCAAGTGGTCATCGTGGTGCTGCTGGTGGTGGCCGCGGTCTCGGCCCTGGCCCTCCAGGCCAAACGGGACAGCAACGAGGCGGCGGAGCGCCGCTCGCTGTCCGTGGCCGAGACCTTCGCGGCCTCCGCCGGCGTCGCCAGGGCGATGGACGGCCCGCACCCCACGGCGGATCTGCAGCCGCGCGCCGAAGCGGTGCGCAAACGGGCCGACGTGGACTACATCGTCGTCTTCGGACTGGACGGCATCCGGGTGACCCACCCCGACCGGAAGCTGATCGGTAAACACGTGGTCGGTGCCTTCGGCGCGGCCCTGGCGGCCGCCCGCAAGGGACAGCCGTACACGGAGGTCATTCCCGGCGGCCCCCTGGGGGACGCCGTGGACAGCACCGCCCCCATCACCCGCGCCGACGGCTCCCTCGCCGGCATGGTCTCGGCCGGCATCACCCTGGAGCGCGCGGAGAACACCGTGGACCGCCAGATGCCGGTGCTGCTCGGCGCCGCCGGGCTGGGCCTGGCGCTGGCCGCCGGCAGTACGGCCCTGGTGACCCGGCGGCTCCGCCGCCAGACGCACGGCCTGGGCCAGGCCGAGATGACCCGGATGTACGAGCACCACGACGCGGTCCTGCACGCCGTGCGGGAAGGCGTGGTGATCCTCGGCGGCGACGGGCGGCTGCTGCTGGTCAACGACGAGGCGCGGCGCCTGCTGGAGCTGCCCGACGGCCTCGACGGGCGGGCCGTCGACGAGCTCGGACTGCCGGACCGGCTGGTGGAGCTGATGCGCTCCGGGCGCTCCGCCACCGACGAGGTGCACCACGTGGGCCAGCGGCTGCTGGCCGTCAATGTACGGTCGACCGCGCGCGGGGGCGGACCGCGCGGCAGCGTCACGACGCTCCGCGACACCACCGAGCTCGCCGCCCTGACCGGCCGCGCCGAGGTCGCCGGAGAGCGGCTGAAGCTGCTGTACGAGTCGGGGGTGCGGATCGGTACGACCCTGGACGTGGTGCGCACGTCGGAGGAGCTGACGGAGGTGGCCGTACCGCGGTTCGCCGACATCGTCACGGTCGACCTGCTGGACGCGGTGACCGAGGGGGACGAGCCCTCGGTGCACGCCGGGTGGCGGATGCGGCGGACGGCGTCCAAGGGCGGACCGGGCGAGCCCGGCCTGTACCCCCTCGGCGAGCTGATCCACTTTGTGTCGACCACCCCACAGGTACGGGCCCTGAACGAAGGCCGGGCGGCCCTCGTGGCGGACCTGACGCGCACGGACGAGTGGTCCGACCAGGACCGGATGCGGGGCGCGGCGTTGCTGCGGGCCGGCGTGCACTCCCTGGTGACGGTGCCGCTGCGGGCCCGCGGCGTGGTGCTGGGCATGGTCAATTTCTGGCGGTCGGCGGAGTCCCCGCCGTTCCAGGAGGAGGACCTCTCCTTCGCCGAGGAGGTCAGTGCACGGGCCGCGGTCTGCATCGACAACGCCCGGCGCTA
Source organism: Streptomyces ochraceiscleroticus (assembly GCF_000720485.1). Classification (GTDB taxonomy): domain Bacteria; phylum Actinomycetota; class Actinomycetes; order Streptomycetales; family Streptomycetaceae; genus Streptomyces; species Streptomyces ochraceiscleroticus. Next base: position 28,084 of record NZ_JOAX01000039.1, read on the forward strand.
CGCGCGTGAGCACGCGATGGCCGTGACCCTCCAGCGCAGCCTGCTGCCCCGCGGCCTCCCGGAGCAGGACGCGCTGGACGTGGCCTGGCGGTATCTGCCGGCCCAGGCCGGGGTGGGCGGCGACTGGTTCGACGTGATCCCGCTGCCGGGCGCGCGGGTGGCGCTGGTGGTGGGCGACGTGGTGGGGCACGGGCTGCACGCCGCGGCGACGATGGGGCGGCTGCGGACCGCGGTGCACAACTTCTCCTCGCTGGACCTTCCGGTGGACGAACTGCTCGGCCATCTGGACGAGCTGGTCACCCGCATCGACAGCGAGGAGGACAGCGAAGGTACCCGCGGCTGGGAGGGCGTGACGGGCGCGACTTGCCTGTATGCGATCTACGACTCGGTGAGCGGGGTATGCACGGTGGCCACGGCGGGCCACCCCGGCCCCGCCCTCATGGGCCCGGACGGCACGGTCACCTACCCGGACGTGGCACCCTCCCCGCCGCTGGGGCTGGGCGGCCACCCCTTCGAGACCACCGAACTGCGGCTGACCGAGGGCTCGTCCCTGGTGCTGTTCACGGACGGCCTGGTCGAGGACCGCGAACGCGACATCGACATCGGCCTGGACATGCTGGCCGGGGCGCTGGAGGGCGCCGCGGGCCGCAGCCCGGAGGAGATGTGCCAGGCCGCCGTCGACGCGATGGTGCCCGAGCGCCCCTCCGACGACATCGCGCTGGTCGTCGCCCGCACCCGGCTGCTCGCGCCGACGAAGGTGGCGGACTGGGAGGTGGCCCCGGACCCGGCGGAGGTGGGCCGGCTGCGCGCCGAGTGCGGGGCACAGCTCGCGGAGTGGGGCCTGTCGGACATCGGGTTCAGCACGGAGCTGATCCTCAGCGAGCTGATCACGAACGCGATCCGGTACGGCACGCCGCCGGTCCGGCTGCGGCTGCTCCGCGACCGCTGCCTGATCTGCGAGGTGGCGGACAGCAGCAGCACGGCCCCGCACCTGCGCCGGGCGACGAGCACGGACGAGGGCGGCCGCGGACTGTTCCTCGTCGCCCACCTGTCGCAGCGGTGGGGCACCCGGTACACCCCCGGCGGCAAGGTCATCTGGACCGAACAGCAGCTCTCGGGGGCCAGCGCGGCGGCCATCGAGACGCCGGCCGATGTGCTCCTGGACCAGTTCGACGACAGCGGGTTCTGACCCGGCCGGTGCGCGCGCTCTCAGAGGTGCAGCCGGTCGCCGCCCGCCAGGATCGCGGCCGCCAGCGCCTCGGCCGGGCGGCTCGCCGGGGCGTCCGGGCGGCCGTGCACCAGGACGAAGTCGACGCCGCCGAGGTCCGGCAGGCCCGCCCGGGCCCCCACCCGGACCAGCCCCGGCGGGATCATGCCGAGCGAGTGCGCCATCACGCCGAGCCCCGCGCGGGTCGCCGCGATCAGTCCGTTGAGGCTGCCGCTCGTACAGGCGATCCGCCACTCGCGGCCCTGCTCCTCCAGCGCCTGCAGCGCGCGGGCCCGGGTCAGCGCCGGCTGCGGGAAGAGCACCAGCGGTACGGGCCGCTGCGGGTCCAGCCGCAGCCGCTCGCTGCCGATCCACACCAGCTTGTCCCGCCAGATCAGCCGCCCCCGCCCGTCCTCCGGGCGCCGCTTGGCCAGTACGAGGTCCAGCCGCCCGGCCGCCAGCCGCTCGTGCAGCGTCCCCGACAGCTCGACCGTCAGTTCCAGGTCGACCTCCGGATGGTCCCGGCGGAACCCCTCCAGCACCTCCGGCAGCCGGGTCAGTACGAAGTCCTCGGACGCGCCGAACCGCAGCCGGCCGCGTAGCCGCGTCCCCGCGAAGAAGTCCGTGGCCCGCTCGTTGGCCTCCAGGATCGTGCGCGCGAAGCCGAGCATCGCCTCGCCGTCCTCGGTCAGCTCCACCCCGTGGGTGTCCCGCGCGAACAGCCGGCGCCCGGCCGCCGCCTCCAGCTTCCGCACGTGCTGGCTGACGGTCGACTGCTGCACACCGAGGCGTTGCGCGGCCTGCGTGAAGCTCAGGGTCTGCGCCACGGCCAGGAAGGTCCGTAGCTGTACGGGATCGAACACGGCCCCGAGCCTACTCCCGCCCATCACGTTCCGGCATGACAGTGACTACGGTAAGAGGGCTTCCCGATTGCCGCGATCAGGCGCACCCTGGAGAGGGCACCGTCCATGCCCCGGGGCATACGGCACACCGCATACGACAGACCGCATACGGGACACCGGATGCGGGACACCGCATCGGGATGACCGCATACCCCAGCCCGAGCCACCGACCGATAGAGAGACCATGCGCCGCCCTCAGTTGAAGATCCCCTCCTGGCTCCCCGTGGACGGATACATCCTGGCGCTCATCGGCACGGTCGTGCTGGCGGCGCTGCTGCCCGCCAGAGGCGCCGCCGCCACCGGCGCGGAGGGCGCCTCGACCGGCGCCGTCGCCCTGCTCTTCTTCCTCTACGGCGCCCGGCTCTCCACCCGCGAGGCGATGGACGGCCTGCGCCACTGGCGCCTGCACCTCACCGTCCTCGCGTTCACCTTCGCCGTCTTCCCCCTGCTGGGCCTGGCGGCGCGCGGCCTCGTGCCGTACGTGCTGACGCCCCAGCTCTACACCGGCCTGCTCTTCCTGTGCCTGGTGCCCTCCACGATCCAGTCCTCGATCGCCTTCACCTCCATCGCGCGCGGCAACGTCGCGGCGGCGATCTGCGCGGGCTCCTTCTCCAGCCTGGTCGGCATCGTCATCACGCCGCTGCTGGCGGCCCTGCTGCTGGGCGGCGACGGCGGCGGATTCTCCGTCGACTCGCTGCTCTCGATCGTCTTCCAGCTGCTGGTGCCCTTCGTCGCCGGACAGCTGCTGCGCCGCTGGATCTCGGGCTTCCTCACCCGGTACAAGAAGGTGCTCGGCTACGTCGACCGCGGCTCGATCCTGCTCGTCGTCTACAGCGCGTTCAGCACCGGCATGGTCCAGGGCATCTGGGGCCGGGTCTCCTTCTGGCGGCTGGCGGAGCTGGTGGCCGTCGAGGCCGTGCTGCTGGCCGTGATGCTGACGCTGACCACATACGGCTCACGGAAGCTGGGCTTCCCGCGCGCCGACCGCGTCGCGATCACCTTCGCGGGCTCGAAGAAGAGCCTGGCGGCCGGGCTGCCGATGGCCAGCGTGCTGTTCGGCGCGCAGGCCAGCCTCGCGGTGCTGCCCCTGATGCTCTTCCACCAGATGCAGCTCATGGTCTGCGCGGTGCTCGCCAAGCGGTACGCACGCCGGGCGGAGGCAGCCGAGACCGTGACGGCCGCCGACGGGGACGCGCAGGCCGGGTCGTCCGGTGCCGTGTCGGCCGCCGACCCGGTGGCGGCGCGCCGCTAGGGTGCCCGCATGACGGGCCATCACGTCCTCACCTGGGACGTCACCGCGAGCAAGGGCATCGAGACCGCCTGGGTCGACCTCGGCGAGCGGACGCTGTCCGCACACGGCCGGGCGGTGGGCACCGTACCGGAGGCGTACTGGATCACGTACGAGCTGGAGACCGGCGAGGACTTCGTGACGCGGCGGCTGCGGGTACGCGCCGAGAGCGCGGCCGGCAGCCGCGAGCTGGACCTGCGCCGCGACGACGAGGGCCGGTGGACCGCGGGCGGCGAGCCGCTGGCGGGGTTGGAGGAGGCGCTCGACTGCGACCTCGGACTGTGCCCGCTCACCAACACCATGCCGCTGCTGCGCCACGGCCTGCACCGCTCGCCGGGAGAACGCGAGTACGTGATGGCGTGGGTGTCGGTCCCGGAGCTGGCCGTACAGCCCTCCCGGCAGCGGTACGAGCATCTCGCCCGTACGGAGGAAGGCGCCCGGGTGCGGTACACCTCGGGCACCTTCCAGCGCGACCTGGAGTGCGACGGGGACGGCTTGATCGTCAACTATCCGGACCTGGCGTACCGCACCCAGACCCGCTGACCGGCCGTCCCCGCCCCACCTCCTTCTCAGTCCCCGCGCACCTGGTCCAGCGGCAGCCGGAGCACGGCCGGCGCCGCGGCCGGTGCGTTGTGCTCCCGTACCGCGGCCAGCTCACGGTCGCTCAGGGCGCGCCCGTAGACGCGTACCTCGTCCAGCGCTCCCGTGAAGTACGCCCGCGCGTCCGGCTTCTGGCCGAGGTGCACCCCGAACGTGTCGTTCCGGCTGACCGAGCCGGGCACGTCCGCCACCGAGGCGGTGTGCATACCGTCCACAGTGAGCGACAGACGGTCGTCCGACCGGCGCAGCGCGAGGTGGTGCCAGCGCCCGTCGTTGGCCGCGCCGGCCACGGCGGCCTGCGCGGACTTCGCGGGCCCGGCACCCACGAGCGCCGTGATGTCCGCCGTGAGCCGGTCCTTCGCGGGATCGGCGCGCAGCGCCACCTGCGGCGCCCTGCTGCCCACGCCGCCCATCCACAGCAACGGCTGCTCGCCGCTCTTCGCCTCGTACCGGAACCAGAGGCTGCACGTGAAGTCGCGGTCGCCCAGCGGCAGCGACGAGCGGAACGGCAGCCGCACGGCGTCGTCCTTGCCGTCCAGCGCCAGTGCCCGCCCGAAGCGGCCGTCGGCCGTACGGGCGCCGCCCAGCACGGCGGCCGGCCGGGCACCGGCCCCGCCGTCCGGCGTCGTCGGGTCCGGCCCGCGACGCGGCCCGAGCCAGTCCTCGGTGAACCGCGCGAAGCGGATCTCGTCCCGCGCGTCCACCGCGCCGCCCTCGTAGAGCAGCCCGGCCTCGCCCGGCGAGATGTTCGCCATGTCCGAGTAACCGGACCAGTCGGTGGTGATCACCGCACCTCTCTCCGCGCCCTCCCACGTGCGGCCCTCGTCGTAGGAGGAGCGGATCGTCATGGTGCGCCGCCGGTCGGGATCGGCGGGCGCGGCGAACAGCAGCCTGCTGTAGCCGTCGGCGGCCCGCGACCGCAGCCGCAGCACCGAACCCTGGACCATGGGCGAGTACAGGTCAGGGATGGCCCGGAACGGCTCGGCGAAGGACTGGCCGCCGTCCCGGCTGACCGCCGCCGTGCGGTGCCCCAGGTCCGTACCGTCCTGCTCCCGTCCGTTGACGTAGATCCCACCGTCCGCGCGCTCCACGAGCGTCATCTCGGACGGCTTCTGACGGAACGTTCCGTCCGGTGCGGTCGGCCAGGTGTCGACCGCGCCGGTGCGCCAGGTGGTGCCGCCGTCGTCGCTGTGCATCAGGGCGGCGTGGTTGGCCGTTATCCGGCCGCCCCCGTAGCTCTCGGCGTTGACGGCGTAGACCAGGCGTCCGGCGTGCCGCCCGTGCGTGAGCTGGATGCCGTGCACGGGCCCGGTCGCGTACCAGGAGTTCCACGACGGCGGCCGGAGCGCGGAAGTCATGTCCCGCGGCTTGGACCAGGTGCGGCCGTCGTCGTCGCTGTACTGCAGGTGCGGCGTGCGGTCGCACGGTATATCGCAGTTGCGGCCGTCGGTGCGGCCCTTGTTGTACGTCTCGGCGAGGACCACGCGGCCGGTGCGGCGGTCGACGACCGGCGCCGGATTGCCGTGCGTGTCGCCGCCGCCCTCGTTGACGACCTGGAGCGGGCCCCAGGTACGGCCACCGTCGGTGGACCGTTTCAGCACGAGGTCTATGTCGCCGGCGTCCCCGCAGTCGTTCACCCGGCCCTCGGCGAAGGCGAGGAGGGTGCCGCGCGGGGTCGTGACAATCGCGGGGATACGGAAGCAGGCGTAGCCCTTTTCCTGGGCGGCCTTGAAGAGCACCTGCTGGGTGAGGCCGGCCGGAGCCGCCTCGGTGGGGGGTTGGGCGTGTGCGGGAGTCGGGGGGAGGAAGGCGAGCGCCGCCGTGGCCAGCGTGGCCCACCAACGGCGTCGCCCGCGTCTCGGGCCGGGACTGCGGTGTTCGCTCGGATCTGACGTCATGGTCCGACCTGCCCTTCGAGGCATCGGCGAGGCATCGGCGTCGGCCGTGCGGCGGGTCCGGGATGCTTCCCCGGGGCCCGTCGGACGGATCATCTGGACATCCCACGTATGGACATCCCACGTCCCATGTTCGTGCGGAGGAAGGTACTTGTCCCGCAGGCGCCCCGGCAAGGAGCGCGCGTCACCCGGATTGGCCGGGGGGTCCCTTCCGGCCCCGGCCGGGGCTCGTACGCGGGGGCTCAGGGAATCAGGACGACCTTGCCGAGGTTGGTGCGCGCCTCGATGACCGCGTGCGCGCGGGCCGCCTCCGCGAGCGGGATCTCGGCGTGCACCGCCGGGCGCAGCCGGCCCTCCCGCGCCAGTGCCCATAGCTCGGCGCCGTGCCGCACGTACAGCTCCGGATGCCGGGCAGCGAAGCGACGCATCGTCATGCCGGTGATCGTCTTCGCGCCGGCCAGCAGCTCGTACGCCGGTACCGTGCCGCCGCCGGAGTTGAAGAAGATCAGCCGGCCGCCGGGCGCGCACGCCGCGAGCGCCCGTGGCAGCAGCTCGCCGCCGACCCCGTCCAGGGCGATCTCGGCCGGCTCGCCCCAGGACTCCGCCTCGTACGTCACCACCTCGTCGGCGCCCAGTCCGCGCAGGAATTCCGCCTTGGCCGGGCCGGCGGCGCCGCTCACGGCAGCGACCACCCGCCGCGCGCCACGGATCTTCGCGAGCTGCACCGCGAGATGCCCGGTCGCGCTGGCCGCGCCCGTGACCAGGACGGAAGTGCCCGCCACGGGCTGTGCGGTGTGCAGCGCGGCGAGCGCCACATGGCCGCCGCGCACCAGCGCCACCGCGTCCACCGCGCTCGCGCCGTCCGGTATCCGGCTCGCCGGCGCGACGGGCACGGTGACCAGTTCGGCGTACGAGCCCGTGAAGGGCAGTCCGGTGACCCGGTCGCCGACCGTATACGCCGTGACGTCCGGGCCGGTGCCGACGACCTCCCCGGCGACCTCGCCGCCGAGCACGCCGGGCAGTGGCGGGCCGCCGCCGTTGCCGTCGCCGCGCACCGCGCGCACGGACGGCAGCGTCACCCCGATCGCCTCCGTACGCACCAGCAGTTCACCGGGGCCGGGCGCGGGCGCCTCGGCCTCCTCCAAGCGCAGTACCTCGGGACCGCCGTACTCGTAGAACCGGATGCGCCGCACGCGTACCTCCAGAAGCCGCCGAAACGTTGGGGTCCCCAACGGCTGTCGACGGTACCGCAGAATTCATTGGCTGCCCCAATGTTTTTTGCATTCGCTCGATAGGCTGAGGGCATGGCCGAAACCCCCTATGTACCCACGCGCATCCGGGCCCTCCCCAGCTGGCTCCTCGGCCGTGCCGCGGCACGCGGCCATCGGCTCGTCGCCGACGCGCTGGCCCGCGAGGGCATGCGGATGATGCACCACGCCGTGCTGTCGGCCGTGGCCGAACTGGGCCCGGTCTCCCAGGCGGACCTGGGCCGCAGCCTGAGCATCGACCCCAAGGACATGGTCATGATCGTCAACGATCTGGTGGCCGAGGAACTGGTCACCCGCGCACCCGACCCGCGCGACCGCCGCAAGAACGCCGTCACCATCTCGCCGACCGGCACCCGCACGCTGCGCCGTACGCAGAAGCTCGGCGACGCGGCCAACGCGGAGCTGACCGCGGCGCTCAGCCCCGCCGAACGCGACCAGCTCATCGACCTGCTCACCCGGATCGCCGCACCGGGACTGGACGACCGCTGCAGTTGAGGGGCCGGGGGCCAGTGGCCTCGCGCCGGTACGGACGGGCCGGGAACGGCCGGGAGGCCCGGCCGGCGCAGGGGGCGCACCCCGCCGGCCGGGCCCGTCTGCCCCCTGATAGGCCGTCAGGCCCTCATTCTGCGCTGCTCCCTGAAGGCCGTCAGCCCAGCGAGTCGAGGGCGATGCGGTGCTCGCCCGCGTACACGTTCATCGAGCTGCCGCGCAGGAAGCCGACCAGGGTGAGGCCGGTCTCGGCGGCCAGGTCGACGGCGAGCGAGGACGGCGCGGAGACCGCCGCCAGCACGGGAATGCCCGCCATCACGGCCTTCTGGGCGAGCTCGAAGGAGGCACGCCCGGAGACCATCAGGACGGTGTCGGACAGCGGCAGCCGGTCCTGTTGCAGCGCCCGCCCGATGATTTTGTCGACCGCATTGTGCCGACCGACGTCCTCCCGCAGATCCAGCAGTTCACCGTCGACCGTGAACAGTCCGGCCGCGTGCAGCCCGCCGGTACGGTCGAACACCCGCTGGGCGGCGCGCAGCCGGTCGGGGAGAACGGAGAGCGTGGCCGGCTCGACGGTCATTGCGTCGTCGTCCTTGAGCGCGAAGCGTGCCGTGGTCCGCACCGCGTCCAGGCTCGCCTTGCCGCACAGCCCGCACGAGGACGTCGTGTAGACGTTGCGCTCAAGGGTGATGTCCGGGACGGCGACGCCGGGCGCGAGCTGCACGTCGACGACGTTGTATGTATTGCTGCCGTCGTCGGTCGCCCCCGCGCAGTAGACAATATTCGCCAGCTCGGCCGCGCTGCCGAGCACGCCCTCGCTGACCAGGAAGCCGGCCGCGAGCGCGAAGTCGTCACCGGGCGTGCGCATCGTGATGGCGAGCGGCTTGCCGCCGAGCCGGATCTCCAGCGGCTCCTCGGCGACCAGGGTGTCCGGGCGGGTGCTCACGGCTCCGTCGCGGATCCGGATGACGCGCCGTCGCTCGGTGACCCTGCCCATACTGATCAGTCCCGGTTCTGTACGTGTTGATAGCCGAAGCGGCCCTTGATACAGAGGTTGCCATGGGTCACCGGGTTGTCGTGCGGCGAGGTGACCTTGACGATCTCATTGTCCTGCACATGGAGGGTGAGATTGCAGCCCACCCCGCAGTACGCGCACACCGTCGTCGTCTCCGCCTGCCGCTCCTCGTCCCACTCACCCGCCGCCCGCAGGTCGAACTCCGACTTGAAGCTCAGCGCGCCCGTCGGGCACACCTCGATGCAGTTGCCGCAGTACACGCACGCCGAGTCCGGCAGCGCCGCGTCCTGCTCGGCCGCGATCCGGGCGTCGAAGCCGCGCCCGGCGACCGCGATGGCGAAGGTGTTCTGCCACTGCTCGCCGCATGCGTCCACGCACTTGTAGCAGAGGATGCACTTGTCGTAGTCCCGGACGTAGCGGTCGTTGTCGACCTTGGGTGCTTCGTTCATGCGGGCCGCTTCCGCGCCGAAGCGCTCCGGCTTCGCCTCGTACTCCTTGATCCACTCCTCGGCACGCGGTGTGGTCGACAAGTCGACCGAGGAGGCCAGCAGCTCCAGGACCACCTTGCGGCTGTGCCGGGCCCGCTCGGTGTCCGTACGGACGGCCATGCCCGGCTCCGCGCGCCGGGAGCACGCCGGAGCGAGCGTCCGTGCGCCCTCGACTTCCACCACGCACACCCGGCAGGCGTTCTTCGGGGTGAGCGTGTCGCCCTGGCAGAGCGTCGGCACGTCCTTGCCGGCGGCCCGGCAGGCGTCCAGGATCGTGGCGCCCTCGGGCACGCGGACGGCCTCGCCGTCGAGGGTGAACTCGATCAGCCGGCGCGGCGGCTGCAACGGGACAGCGGTCACTGGTAGACCCCCAGACGGTCGATGGCGGATTCCACGGCGTTCCACGCGGTCTGGCCCAGGCCGCAGATCGAGGCGTCCCGCATGGCCCGGCCGACCTCCCGCAGCAGCGCGATGTCGTCGGCGGCCGCGGCCCCCGTACGGTCCTTGATACGGAGCAGCGCCTCCTCCTGGCGCACGGTCCCCACCCGGCACGGCACGCACTGCCCGCACGACTCGTCCCGGAAGAACTCCGCGATCCGGAGCAGGATGCGCGGCAGGTCGACCGTCTCGTCCAGGACCATGACGACACCCGAGCCGAGCGTCGTCCCGGCGGCCCGCGTTCCCTCGAAGGTCAGCGGGATGTCCAGCTCGTCGGGGCGCACGAAGCCGCCGGCCGTGCCGCCGAGCAGTACCGCGCGCGGCGTCCCCGTACAGCCGCCCGCCGTCTCCAGCAGCCCTCCCAGCGTCACCCCGAACGGCAGCTCGTAGATCCCCGGCCGGGCCACCGCGCCCGAGACGCAGAACAGCTTGGTGCCGGTCGAGCCCTCCGTACCGGTCGCCGCGTACGCCGCCGCTCCCCGCTCCAGGATGGACAGCACGTTCACCAGCGTCTCGACGTTGTTGACCGCCGTCGGCTTGCCGAACAGGCCCTTCTCCACCGGGAACGGCGGCTTGCTGCGCGGCTCCCCGCGCTGCCCCTCGATCGAGTTGAAGATCGCGGTCTCCTCGCCGCAGATGTACGCGCCCGCGCCCCGCCGGATCTCGATGTCGAAGGCGTACCCCTGGCCCAGTACGTCGTCGCCGAGCAGCCCTCTGGCACGCGCCTGGTCGATCGCATACTGGATACGGGCCAGCGCCCGCGGGTACTCACCGCGCAGATACAGGTAACCGTGGTGCGCCCCGGTCGCGTACCCGGCGATCGTCATCGCCTCGACCAGTGCGTACGGGTCGCCCTCCATCAGCACCCGGTCCTTGAAGGTGCCCGGCTCGCTCTCGTCGGCGTTGCAGATCAGGTAGTGCGGGTGGTCGGGCTGCCGGGCGGTGGCGTCCCACTTGCGGCCGGTCGGGAAGGCGGCGCCGCCCCGGCCGACCAGCCCCGCCTCGGTCACCTCGCGGATCACCCCGGCCGGACCCAGCGCGAAGGCCCTCCGGAGCGCGGCGTACCCGCCGTGCGCCCGGTAGTCGTCCAGCGAGGCCGGGTCGACGGTGCCGACCTGGCGCAGCAGGACGAGACCGGGGGAGCCGGCCTGCGGCACGGCCTCCTCGGCGTACGGCTCCGGCGCGGCGTCCTGCGGCGCGCGCGCCGCCGCTGCCGCGGTGCCGGGCGTGGCCGGCGCGACCACCGCAGTCGCAGGTGCCGGCGTGCCCGCTCGTACGGCCAGCGCGGCGGGTGCGCGCTCGCACAGGCCCAGGCACGGGCTCGGCTGCCACACCGCGCCCTCCGAAGGCGTACCGGCCGGGCCCAACTCCCGTTCCAGCCCCGCGCACACCTCGGCCGACCCCTTCGCCGCGCACGCCAGGTCCGTACAGACGCGCAGCACGGTGGCCGGGCGCGGGGCGACCGAGAAGAGCGAGTAGAAGGTGGCCACGCCGTACGCCTCCGCCGGCGGCACGGTCAGGCGTCGGCACAAGTAGTCCAGCGCGCCCGGACTCAGCCAGCCGATGCGGTCGTTGAGCGCGTGCAGGCCGGGGAGGAGCAGGTCGCGGCGGTCGCGCGCGGCCCGGCCGCCGCGCGCCCAGCGCAGCGTGTCACCGTCGCGCCCGTCCCCGCCGTCCCAGCCGCTCTCCGGCGGTCCCAGCAGATCGTCGACCGCGGCGCGTTCCTCGTCCGTGGGGCGCGCGGTGGGGGAGTACTTCAGGTCCATGGTCACTCACCTCGCCCGGCGGCTGCTGTGGGCTGTGTGCTCGCGGCGGTCGTGGCGGTCGCAGACTGTATACGGTCGCCGGTCGGCTGCTCACCGGTCAGCTTGTCGCCGGTCGGCTGCTCACCGGCCGCCGTCCCGCCCGTCAACTTCTCCACGCGTATCGCGGACGCCTTGAACTCCGCCGTCCCCGCGATCGGGCAGTTCGCCTCGATCGTCAGCGAGTTGGTGTCCACCTCGTCAGGGAAGTGCATCGTCATGAAGGCCAGCCCCGGCCGCAGCCCCGGATCGACCCACACGGGTGCCACGACAGCCCCGCGCCGCGACGCGATCCGTACCTCCTCGCCGGTCACCACGCCCAGCCGCGCCGCGTCCTCCGGACACAGCTCGACCATCTCGCCCCGCCGCAGCGGGGACGCCAGACTCCCGCTCTGCACCCCGGTGTTGTACGAGTCCAGCCGCCGCCCGGTCGTCAGCCGGATCGGGTACTCCTCGTCCGTCGGATCCACCGGCGGGTCGTGCCGGACGATCCCGAAGGGCGCACGCGGGCCGCGCCGCGCCGGATCCGCCTCCCACAGCCTGCCGTGCAGATAGGACGGCTCGATGCGGTCCAGGGACGGGCACGGCCACTGGATGCCCTGGTGCTCCGCGAGCCGGTCGTACGTCATGCCGTAGTGCTCGGGCGACACCGACCGCAGCTCGTCCCAGACCTGCTCGGCGTCCGCGAACGTCCAGTCATGGCCGAGCCGGGCCGCCAGCGCGCAGATGATGTCGATGTCCTCGCGCGCCTCGCCCGGCGGCTCGACGGCCTTGCGTACGCGCTGCACCCGCCGCTCGCTGTTGGTCGTCGTACCGTCCGTCTCGCACCACGCCGCGGTCGCGGGCAGCACGACATCGGCCAGCTCGGCGGTCTTCGTGAGGAAGATGTCCTGCACGACGAGGTGATCCAGGGCGCTCAGACGGCGCATCGCCTGGCCGCTGTCCGCCTCCGACTGGGCGGGATTCTCGCCGATGCAGTACACGGCGCGCAGCTCGCGGCTCTCCATCGCCTCGAACATCTCGGTGAGATTCCGGCCGTACCGCGGCCGGATCACCGTCGACCACGCCGACTCGAACTTCTCGCGGACGCCGGGGTCGAGGAGGTCCTGGAAGCCGGGCAGTCGGTTGGGGATGGCACCCATGTCGCCGCCGCCCTGCACGTTGTTCTGGCCGCGGAGTGGTTGCAGCCCGGAACCGTAACGGCCCACGTGCCCGGTCAGCAGCGCCAGGTTGATCAGCGCGCGGACGTTGTCGGTGCCGTTGTGATGCTCGGTGATGCCCAGCGTCCAGCACAACTGGGCGCGTTCGGCGGTCGCGTAGGCGTGCGCCAGGCCGCGGATCGCCGCGGCCGGCACGCCCGTCACCTGCTCGGCCGCGCTCAGCGTCCACGGCTCGACCTCTTCCGCGTACGCCTCGAAACCACTGGTCGCCCGCCGGATGAAGGCATGGTTGGCGAGCCCGGCGTGGATGATCTCGCGGCCGATGGCGTGCGCGAGCGGGATGTCCGTGCCGACGTCGAGGCCGAGCCAGTGCTCCGCCCACTCGGCGGTGGAGGTACGGCGCGGGTCGACCGCATACAGTCTGGCGCCGTTGTGTATGCCCTTCAGCACATGCTGGAAGAAGATCGGATGCGCGAAGCGGGCGTTGGAGCCCCACATCACGATCAGATCGGTGTGCTCGACTTCTTCGTACGAGGAGGTGCCGCCGCCCGACCCGAAGGCGGCGGAGAGCCCGGCGACGCTCGGCGCGTGACACGTACGGTTGCAGGAATCCACATTGTTGGTGCCCATCACCACGCGGGTGAACTTCTGCGCCACATAGTTCATTTCATTGGTGGCGCGAGAGCACGAGAACATCCCGAACGCGTCCGGGCCGTGCTCCGCGCGCGCCCGCGCGAACCCCTCTGCCGCGCGGTCCAGTGCCTCGTCCCAGCTCGCCCGTACGAGCGAGCCGTGGCCGTCCCGTACGAGGGGGTGGGTGAGCCGCCGGTACGCCTCCGGCCGCCGGTCCTTCTTCTTCACGGTGCGCTCCCTGCGGAAGTACGGGCGGGGGGAGGGGCCGAGGTACGGCCCGAAGTGCGGGCTGAGGTGCAGGCCAGGAGGTCGGCGAGGGCGTGCACGGCGCGCAGCGTGGGCACATCCGTCTTGGTGAGATCGGCCAGCTCGACCACGGCCGCCAGCAGGACGTCCAGTTCGAGCGGCCGGCCGCGCTCCAGGTCCTGGAGGGTGGACGTCTTGTGGTCACCGACCCGCTCGGCGCCCGCGAGCCGCCGCTCGACGGAGATCGCGGGCCGACAGCCGACGGCCGCCGCGACGTCCAGTGCCTCGTGCATCATCGCGACGACCAGTTCGCGGGTGTCGGCGTGCCGGCAGATCTCGGCCATGGTGGCCCGGGCCAGCGCGCTGATCGGGTTGAACGAGATGTTGCCGAGCAGCTTGATCCAGATGTCCTCGCGCAGCGCGGGTTCCACGGGGCACTTCAGCCCGCCGGCCCGCATGGCCTCGCCGAAGTCCGTACAGCGCGCGGACATACTTCCGTCGGGCTCGCCTACGGAGAACCGCGTGCCCTCCAAGTGCCTTACCACGCCCGGCTCCTGGATTTCGGTCGCCGCGTAGACGACGCAGCCGATGGCGCGCTCGGGCGGCAGTACGGCGCTGACCGCGCCGCCGGGGTCGACGCTCTCGATGCGGCGGCCGGTGTACGGCCCGGGCAGCCGGTGGAAGTACCACCACGGGATGCCGTTCTGCGCGGCGATCACGGTGGTCTTTTCGTGCAGCAGCGGATGCACCAACGGGCCGCAGTCGGCATAGGAGTTGGCTTTCAGGCCGAGGAAGACGTAGTCCACCGGGCCGATGTCCTCCGGGGTACCGGTGGCCGGGACCCGGGCGGTGAAGTCCCCGCGCGGGCTCAGTACCCGTACGCCGTTTTGTCGCATGGCCGCCAAGTGCGGCCCACGGGCGAGGAGATGAACCTCGGCGCCGCCGCGGTGCAGCGCGGCTCCGACATAGGCACCGATCGCTCCGGCGCCGACAACTGCCACTTTCACCGGAGAGCTCCGTTCAGTCAGCGGAGTCGACAGAATATTGTCTACAGTATTCGCTCAGAGAGGGTCAAGAGGCGTGCGGAGCTGCGGTGTAGACGGTCTGCGGTCTGTGTTCGTCAGAAACGTTCGCCCGACACGTTCGCCCAAAACGCGGCAGTGGCCCGGCCGGAGCGCACTCCGGCCGGGCCACCTCCTTCGGATTCAGCGGGTGTGTCGCACCACGGCTCAGACCTCGCCGCGCCAGCCGCCGGTCGCCGTGCCGCGCGACTCGATGAACTCCTTGAAGCGGCCGAGGTCACCGGTGGCCTGACGGCGGACGAAGCCGAGCTTGTCGCCGACCGTGTCGGCGATGCCCTCCGGGTCGTGCTCAAGCTGGAGCATCACCTTGGTGTGCTCGTCATCGAGGCGGTGGAAGGTCACCACGCCGGCCTGGCGCGCCTCACCCGCCACGGTGGTCCACGCGACCCGCTCGTCGGGGATCTGCTCGGTGATCTCCGCGTCGAACTCGCGGGTCACCCCTCCGATCTTGGTGACCCAGTGGGTCAGTGTGTCCGTGCGCTGCTCGATGCGCTCGACCCCGTCCATGAACCGGGGGAACTCCTCGAACTGTGTCCACTGGTTGTAGGCCACCGGCACCGGGACGGCCACCTCGACCGATTCCTCGATCTTCGACATGATCCGGGCTCCTCCTCTCGTGAACGTGCAGGGCTCACCGCGTACCCGCGAAGTCCGGGTCGACGCAGGGAAACCGAGGCCCGATCCGCTCGTTGAGGTGATACAGATCACCGGCGCGTGCTGTGTACGGTAAGTTGCGCTCGGTAGACTGTAGACGATAACCAATTGCCGTCCGGTGTCTCCGAGTCGCGGAGTACCGCGGAGTCCCGGAGTACCGGCGTCCGAGTCGTAGAGGGGGACCGCGATGCTGTCCACTGGGCTGCCGCAAGGGGCCGTGCCGAAGCTCGAACGCCCCGGCCCGTTGCGCGAGCGTGTCTATGAAGCACTGCTCGAACTCATCACCACCCGCGCTCTGCAGCCCGGCCAGCATCTGGTCGAGAGCGAACTCGCCGGCCATCTCGGCGTCTCCCGGCAGCCGGTGCGCGAGGCGCTGCAGCGCCTGAACACCGACGGCTGGGTCGATCTGCGCCCCGCGCAGGGCGCGTTCGTGCACGAGCCGACCGAGGCGGAAGCCGACCAACTGCTGAGCGTGCGGACCCTGCTGGAGGCGGAGGCGGCCGGACTGGCCGCCCAGCATTCCACCGAGCCCGGCGTCTTGAAGATGCTGGAACTGTGCGAACAAGGCGAGCAGGCGGTGCGCGACGACAACGTGGATCGTGCCGTCGCCCTCAACGCGGAGTTCCACGCCACGATCATGGAGCAGGCCCAGAACGCGGTGCTTGCCGAGCTGGCCGAGCAGGTCGGCCGGCGGGTGCGCTGGTACTACACGCCGGTCGCCCGGCAGCGCGGTAAGCAGTCCTGGATCGAGCACCGCGAGCTGATCGAGGCGATCGCCACGGGTGACGGGCTCCGCGCCACGAAGATCATGCGCGAGCACACCGAGCACACCCGCCGTACGTACCACGAGCGGTTGGGCGCCAAGGAGTCCTGAAGGGCCGCAGTTCTGAAGGGCCCTGCCGGGAGAGGCATTTCATGGGCGCCCCGGACCGTTACGGCCGGGCGGCGGCCCCCGCGCCGCGGAACAGCGCCGTCCAGAGGAACGGTTCGCCGAAGCGCGGGGACTCCGGCGGCTCGTCGTGCATACGGCGCAGCTCCACCTCTGTCAGCTCGGAGAGGATCCAGCGCAGCGACTCCGCGGTGTAGGCGATTCCGCCGTGCAGGCCGGACTCGGACTGGCGGTAGAAGTCCTCGTCAGGTACCTCGGAGCCCATCCCGCCGGCCGCGAAGCAGGTCAGCCCGAAGTGACCGCCGGGAGCGAGCGCCCGCTCGAGGAGCGCGAGGTAACTGATGCGGCGGTGCGGCGGCAGGTGGTGGAAGCAGCCGGAGTCGTAGATCAGGTCGTACGGGCCGGCGAGCGCGCCGTCGGCGAGGGCGAAGGCGTCGCCGCAGTGGAAGGTGACCTTGGCCGCGGCCTCAGACCCGGCCCCGGACTCGGACCCGGCCTCGCGGGCGCGGTCCTCGGCCCAGGCGATGGCGGCCGGGGAGAGGTCGACGGCGTCCACTTCGAAGCCCAGTGAGGCGAGGTGGAGGGCGTTGCGGCCCGGCCCGCAGCCCAGGTCCAGGGCGCGCCCCGGCGTGATCAGCCCACGTTCGAGGTACGAGACCAGGCTCTCGTCCGGCTTCGCCACGAAGAACGGTACCTCCCGGGTGCGGTCCGTGTAGAAGTCGTCCCACCAGGAGGCCCCGCCCGCCGTCCAGCGGTCCGCCTCCGGCGCGAACAGGCCGTCCAGCAGCCTCAGTACATCGTCGACAGTGCGTATGTGCCGGTCCACCCGGTCCCCTTTCCCTCTCCGGTGATCGTAGACATCACACTCCGGCGCACTCGTGCGCAAGACCCCCACGTACTCGTGCGCAAGACTTTGTCCCGAGTCAGGAGAAAGTAGGTGCGGATTCTGTCCGTAGTACTTCCTCGTTCGGACAAGCGCTGCTACGTTCCCCTCGAAAGCTCGGTGGGACGGCCGAAAACGGCCCGTCCGCACACACCGGACACGACCAGGACTCGATGGTGCCGAGTACGGCTGGAGGGCGGCGTGAGGCGCATGACGGCGAGGCCCGCGAACGCGCACCAGGCACGGCTTCTTCACCTGCTGCGCGACCAGGGGCCCAACTCCCGTGCACAGCTCGGCGACCAGGTCGACCTGTCACGCTCCAAGCTCGCGGTGGAGGTCGACCGGCTACTGGATACCGGCCTCGTCGTCGCCGACGGGCTGGCCGCCTCCCGGGGCGGCCGCCGCTCGCACAACATCCGGCTCGCGCCCTCGCTGCGCTTCCTCGGCGTCGACATCGGCGCGACCTCGGTCGACGTGGCGGTCACCAACGCCGAGCTGGAAGTGCTCGGCCACCTCACCCAGCCGATGGACGTACGGGCCGGACCGGTCGCCGTATTCGAGCAAGTGCTGGTCCTGGCAGCCAAGTTGAAGGACAGCGGACTCGCCGAGGGGTTCGACGGCGCGGGCATCGGCGTGCCGGGCCCGGTCCGCTTCCCCGAAGGCGTGCCCGTCGCGCCGCCGATCATGCCGGGCTGGGACGGCTTCCCCGTACGGGAAGCGCTCAGCCAGGAGCTGGGCTGCCCGGTCATGGTCGACAACGACGTGAACCTCATGGCGCTCGGCGAGCAGCACGCGGGCGTGGCCCGTACCTCGCAGGACTTTCTCTGCGTCAAGATCGGTACGGGCATCGGCTGCGGCATCGTCGTCGGCGGCCAGGTCTACCGCGGTACGACCGGCAGCGCCGGCGACATCGGCCACATCCAGGTTGAGCCGAACGGCCGCCGCTGTGCCTGCGGCAACGCCGGCTGCCTGGAGGCGTACTTCGGCGGCGCCGCGCTCGCCCGCGACGCGGAGGACGCGGCACGCGACGGCCGCTCGGTCACACTCGCGGCCCGCCTGGAGGCGGCGGGCGCGCTCGCCGCGTCGGACGTGTCCGTGGCCGCCTCGGCCGGTGACGCCACCGCACTGGAACTGATCAAGGACGGGGGCACCCGCACCGGGCAGGTCATCGCCGGGCTCGTCAGCTTCTTCAACCCGGGCCTCGTGGTGATCGGCGGCGGTGTGACCGGCCTCGGCCACACGCTGCTGGCCGCGATCCGTACGCAGGTCTACCACCAGTCGCTGCCGCTGGCGACCGGCAACCTCCCCATTGTCCTTGGTGAGTTGGGGCCGCTGGCCGGGGTGACCGGCGCGGCCCGGCTGATCAGCGATCACCTGTTCTCGCCTGCCTGAGCCGGCCCCGGACTTCCGGCCCGGGTGACGCACCGTCACCCGGTTCGGTGCTCGACCCGCACCACCGCACCACCGCCGTAGAAGCCGTACCCGTACGAGCCGCACCGCAGCACCAACGCCCCACGCGCCCTTCCGCGATGCCGCATGCCCGCATGCGCGCCGCTCCGCCCTGCCCGCTCACCGGCGTACTGCCGAGGAGGCCCGCCATGGCACCAGCGCACCGCCCCGCACCACCGCCGCCCGCGGCGCACGAACCCGCCGGACCGCTGCTCACCATGACCGGCATCACCAAATCCTTCCCCGGCGTCCGCGCGCTGGACGGTGTCGACCTGGACGTCGTCGCGGGCGAGGTGCACTGCCTGCTCGGCCAGAACGGCGCCGGCAAGTCCACCCTGATCAAGGTGTTGGCCGGCGCCCACCAGCCCGACGGCGGCACCATCCGCTGGCGCGGCGAGACCGTCTCCCTCAAGTCGCCGATCGCCGCCATGCGGCTCGGCATCGCCACCATCTACCAGGAGCTGGACCTGGTGGAGCACATGTCCGTCGCGGAGAACGTCTTCCTCGGGCACGAGCGCGCCACCGGCGGCTTCATCCGCACCGGGGAGGCCCGCGAGCGGACCGCCGAACTGCTCGCCCGCCTGGGCCACCCCGAGATCGACCCCGGCACGCTCGTCGGCCGGCTCTCCGCCGCCGGACAGCAGATCGCGTCCATGGCCCGTGCCCTCTCGCACGACGTACGGCTCATTGTCATGGACGAGCCGTCCGCCGCACTCGACCCCGACGAGGTCGACAACCTCTTCCGCATCGTCGCCGCGCTCACCGCCTCCGGCGTCGCCGTCGTCTACATCTCGCACCGGCTGGAGGAGATCCGGCGGATCGGCGACCGCGTGACGGTACTGAAGGACGGGCGGACGGCCGCCCGCGGCCTGGACGCGCACGCCACTCCCACTCGCGACATCGTCGCCCTGATGACCGGCCGCGACGTCGAGTACGTCTTCCCCGAACGGCGCGCGGCCACCGTTCACCAGGCGGCTAACGGCCTCCTGGCGCCCGTCCTCAGCGTCGAAGGGCTGGCGCGCGAAGGCGAGTTCGGCCCGGTCGACTTCCGACTGCGTCCCGGCGAGATCCTCGGGCTCGCCGGACTCGTCGGGTCGGGCCGCTCCGAAATACTGGAGACCGTATACGGTGCACGGCGGCCCACCGCCGGACGGGTGCTGGTCGACGGTCGACCGCTGCGCCCCGGCAGCGTCACCGCCGCCGTGCGTGCCGGCCTCGGCCTCGCCCCCGAAGAGCGCAAGTCCCAGGCGCTGCTGCTCCTGGAGTCCGTCAGCCGCAACGTTTCCCTCTCCTCGCTGCCGCACTTCGCGCGGGCCGGCTGGCTGAACCGGCCCGCCGAACGGGCCGGCACCCTGGCCGCTACCCGCGGCCTCTCGCTGCGCCCCGACGACCCCGACCGCCCGGTCCGCACCCTCTCCGGCGGCAACCAGCAGAAGGCCGTACTGGCCCGCTGGCTGCTCCGCGGCTGCCGCGTACTGCTGCTGGACGAGCCGACCCGCGGTGTGGACGTCGGTGCGCGCGCCGAGCTGTACGCGCTGATCAGGCGGCTCGCGGACGACGGCGTCGCCGTGCTGCTGGTCTCCAGCGAGGTGCCCGAGGTGCTCGGGCTCGCCGACCGGGTGCTCGTTCTGCGCGAGGGCCGGGTCGTGCACGAGGGCGAGGCGGCGGCGCTGGACGAGCACCGGGTGCTGGATCTGGTGATGAGCGACGGCCCCGGCCCCGTACCGGTACCGGCCTCCGGACGCCCGGCCACCGACAAGGCGTCCGCCACCGACAAGACGTCCGCCACCCGGAAGACATCAGCCCCCGAGGACACGTCGGCCCCGACCCCGCGAGGAGACCGCCCGTGAACACCTCCGAAGGACACGCCCTCCCGGCCGAGGCGGGCAGCGCACCGCCGGGCCCCGCCGTGCCGACCGCCAAGGACAACCGGCACGCCCGTGCCCGCCGCCGCCCCGACGTCCGCAACCTCTCGCTGCTCGGGGTGCTCGCCGCACTCGTACTGGTCGGCGCGCTCACCAAGCCCGAGCAGTTCCTGAGCGTGCAGAACCTTCAGCTCGTCCTCACCCAGGCGTCCGTGATCGGCGTGGTCACCGTCGGCGTCACCTTCGTCATCATCGGCGGCGGCATCGACCTGTCCGTCGGCGCGATGGTGGCGCTCGCCACGGTCTGGGCGACGACGGTGGCCACCCAGCAGTACGGCCTCGGCGGCATCCTGCTGTGCTCGCTGCTGGTGGCCCTGGGCTGCGGGCTGGTCAACGGGCTGCTGGTGTCGTTCGGCGGCATGGTCCCCTTCATCGCCACCCTCGCCATGCTCGCCTCGGCCCGCGGCCTCGCGCTGCAGATCAGCCAGGGCGGTACGCAGGTGGTGTCCGTCGAGCCGGTGCTCGCGCTGGGCCGCCGGGACGCGTACTTGTTCGGCATCCCGCCCATCGTGCTGGTCTTCGCCGTCGTCACGGCCGCCGGCTGGCTGCTGCTGAACCGTACGACCTTCGGCCGGCGCACCGTCGCGGTCGGCGGCAACCCGGAGGCGGCCCGGCTGGCCGGCATCGACGTACGCCGCCAGCGGCTGCTGCTGTACCTGCTGTCCGGGCTGTGCTGCGGAATCGCGGCCTTACTGCTGATCGTGCTGACCGGCTCGGGCCAGAACACCAACGGCAACCTCTACGAACTCGACGCCATCGCCGCGGCCATCATCGGCGGCACCCTCCTCAGCGGCGGCCGCGGCACCATCACCGGCTCCGTCCTGGGCGTCCTCGTCTTCACCACGATCACCAATCTGTTCGCCCTGAACAACCTGGAGACCGCCGTCCAGCAGATCGCCAAGGGCGCCATCATCGTCGCCGCCGTACTGGTACAGAAGGGCCGCAAGTCATGACGCAACGCATACCGTCTACACCGCGATCGTCTACAGCGCACACTCCGGAAGGTCCGGGCACCAGCCGCAGGAACATGCTCTTCGGCGCCGCGGCCGTCTCCGCCGGCGCCTTCCTCACCGCCTGCACCAGCAACGAGAACAACGCCTCGGCCGGCACCGGCAAGCAGCAGCAGGCCGGCGGGGTCGACGACAAGCCCGGCAAGAAGGTCACCATCGGCTTCGCCGGGCCGCAGGCCGACCACGGCTGGCTGAACGCGATCAACCAGAACGCCAAGGAACGCGCGAAGCAGTACGAGGACGTCACCCTGGAGATCACCGAGGGTTCGAACGACACCGCCCAGCAGATCGGGCAGATCGAGACCCTGATCAACAAGAAGGTCGACGTACTGGTCATCCTGCCCGCCGACGGCAAGGCGCTCACCCAGGTCGGCCTGAAGGCCATGCGGGCCGGCATCCCCGTCGTCAACCTCGACCGGGTCTTCGCCTCGCAGCAGGCGTACCGCTGCTGGGTCGGCGGCGACAACTACGGCATGGGCCTGAACGCCGGGCACTACATCGGCGAGCAGCTCAAGGACAAGAAGAATGCCAAGGTCGTCGAGCTTGCCGGCATCGACAACCTGGAGCTGACCCGGCAGCGCACCAAGGGTTTCGACGATGCCCTGAAGAACTACCCCAACATCGAGAAGGTGGGCCGGCAGGCGGCCGAGTTCACCGTCGAGTCGGGCCAGTCCAAGATGGCCGGGCTGCTGCAGGCGCACCCCGACTTCGACGCCCTGTGGAACCACGACGACGACCAGGGCGTGGGCGCCGAACGGGCCATCGAGCAGGCGGGCAGGGACGGCTTCCTCATGGTCGGCGGCGCCGGTTCCCGCAAGGTCATGGACACCATCAAGGCCGGCAACTCCGTCCTGAAGGCCACGGTGCTCTACCCGCCGACGATGTCGGCCTCCGCGATCGACCTGGCCCGCGCGCTGGGGCAGGGCGAGGGGGTCAGCGGCATGGCCGAGCTGGAGATCCCCGCCTCGATCACTCTGTACTCGGCGGTCGTCACCAAGGACAACGTCGACGACTACCTGCCGAGCGGCTTCAACTGACGCACGGCTCCGAGCGGCTTGAACTGATGCGCGGTTCCGGGCGGTTTGTACTGGCGCACGGCGCGGCGCGCGCGTCCGTCCGCGCGCCGCCGCCCCGCCCGCGCCGTGCCCCCGTTCTCCCCCACCTGACCACCACCGATGAGGTGATGCATGGACGACAACGCGAAGGACCCCACCCCCGACGGCCGCCCCGCACTGGGGATCGGCATGGTCGGCTACGCCTTCATGGGCGCCGCGCACTCCCAGGGCTGGCGCACCGCCGCCCGGGTCTTCGACCTGCCGCTGCGCCCCGCCATGAACGCCATCTGCGGCCGGGACGCCGATGCCGTACGCGCCGCCGCCGACCGCCTCGGCTGGGCCGCGGCGGAGACCGACTGGCGGGCCCTGATCGCCCGCGACGACGTCGACCTGGTCGACATCTGCACACCCGGCGACAGCCACGCCGAGATCGCCCTTGCGGCCCTCGAAGCGGGCAAGCACGTCCTGTGCGAAAAGCCGCTGGCCAACTCCGCCGCGGAGGCGGAGGCCATGACGGCCGCCGCCGAGTCGGCACGGGCCCGTGGCCGGTTCACCATGGTCGGCTTCAACTACCGCCGCACGCCCGCGATGACGCTTGCGCGGCGGTTCATCGCGGAGGGCCGCATCGGTACGCTGCGCCAGCTTCGCGCCACGTACCTGCAGGACTGGCTGGTCGACCCGCTGGCGCCGATGACCTGGCGGCTGCGCAAGGACAGCGCGGGCTCCGGCGCGCTCGGCGACCTGGGCGCGCATATTGTCGACCTCGCACAGTATCTCGCGGGGGAGCTGCTGACGGGCGTCTCGGCGGTCACCGAGACCTTCGTACGGCAGCGGCCGCTGCCCTCGGGGGGCGGCACAGGCGAGGTGACGGTGGATGACGCGGCACTGTTCACCGGCCGGTTCGCCTCGGGCGCGCTGGCGTCCTTCGAGGCCAGCCGGGTCGCGGCGGGCCGCAAGAACTCCCTCCGCATCGAGGTCAACGGCGACCGCGGCTCGCTTGCCTTCGACCTGGAACGTCTCAACGAGCTGTCCTTCCACGACCACACCGAGCCGGCCGAGGCGGCGGGCTTCCGCCGCATCCTGGTCACCGAGCCCGACCACCCGTACCTGGAGGGGTGGTGGCCGCCGGGCCACGGTCTCGGGTACGAGCACACCTTCGTCCACCAGGCCCGCGACCTGGTGCACGCCATCGCGGCGGGCACCGACCCCGCGCCGTCCTTCGCCGACGGTCTGCGGGTGCAGCGCGTGCTGGCCGCGGTCGAGGAGAGCGCCGCCAAGAACTGTGCATACACCCCGATCGTCGACTGACACACCGTCGACTGACGACGCCAACGACTGACGACACCGACGACTGACGACCGGTCGACTGAATACCGTCCGCCGAGGAGGCCCCCGTATGCCCCGCCCCTTCACGCTCTTCACCGGCCAGTGGGCCGACCTGCCCCTGGAGGAGGTCTGCCGGCTGGCCCGCGAATTCGGTTACGACGGCCTCGAACTCGCCTGCTGGGGCGACCACTTCGAGGTCGACAAGGCGCTGGCCGACCCCGGCTACCTGGACGGCCGCCGGCAGCTCCTGGACAAGTACGGCCTGAAGTGCTGGGCCGTCTCCAACCACCTGGTGGGCCAGGCGGTCTGCGACGCGATCATCGACGAGCGGCACAAGGCGATCCTGCCGGCCCGCGTCTGGGGTGACGGCGAGCCCGAAGGCGTACGGCAGCGGGCGGCGGCCGAGATGAGGGACACCGCACGGGCCGCCGCGGCCTTCGGCGTCCGTACGGTCGTCGGCTTCACCGGCTCCGCCGTCTGGCACCTGGTCGCGATGTTCCCGCCGGTCCTCCCCGGCATGATCGAACGCGGCTACGAGGACTTCGCCGAGCGCTGGAACCCGGTACTGGACGTCTTCGACGCCGAGGGCGTCCGCTTCGCCCACGAGGTCCACCCGAGCGAGATCGCGTACGACTACTGGACCACTCAGCAGGCCCTGGAGGCCGTCGGCCACCGGCCCGCCTTCGGGCTCAACTTCGACCCGTCCCACTTCGTCTGGCAGGACCTGGACCCGGTCGGCTTCCTCTGGGACTTCCGCGACCGGATCTACCACGTCGACTGCAAGGAGGCCAGGAAGCGCCTCGACGGCCGCAACGGCCGGCTCGGCTCCCACCTGCCCTGGGGCGACCCGCGACGCGGCTGGGACTTCGTCTCCGCCGGTCACGGCGACGTCCCGTGGGAGGACTGCTTCCGGATGCTGCGTTCGATCGGGTACGAGGGGCCGGTATCGGTGGAGTGGGAGGACGCCGGCATGGACCGGCTGCAGGGCGCCCCCGAGGCGCTGGCCCGGCTCAAGGCGTACGACTACGAGCCGCCGACGGCGTCGTTCGACGCGGCGTTCGGCAGCGCGGACGCCTGACGGACCATCCGTCTTTGTCCTTCTGGGGGCAGAAGTCCCCATCATCCATGTCAAAGGTCTATCCGTAGCGAGCAAACGCGACTACCTTCGCCCCTGGTGTCACGTACATGTACTTGAGGCTCGCACAGCGCACTGAACTCCCAGCACCGCCCACCGCACGGCACTTCAACCCGCCCGGGAGGCACCGCGTGCACAGAAGACGTCTCAGAATCCGCTCCGCCCTGGCCCTTTGTACGGGCGGTCTGCTCGCCGCAGGCTCGCTCGCGCTCGGTGTCACCCCCACCTCCGCCGCGCCGACCGCGCCGGCGGCCGCCGCCGAGGACTTCCAGCAGGTCACCCTGGCCAAGGGCGAGGCCGAGACGGGCGAGCCGATGACGCTCGCCGTCCTCCCCGACCGCTCGGTCCTGCACACGTCCCGCGACGGCACGCTCCGGCTGACCGACGCCACCGGCTACACCAAGGTCGCCGGCAAGCTCCCCGTCTACACGCACGACGAGGAGGGCCTGCAGGGCGTCGGCGTCGACCCCGGCTTCAAGGACAACCGGTTCATCTACCTGTTCTACGCCCCGCCTTTGGACACCCCGGCCGGTGACGCGCCCGACAACGGCACCGCCGCCGACTTCGCCAAGTTCGACGGCCTGAACCGGCTGTCCCGCTTCGTCCTCAAGGCGGACGGCACGCTGGACACCGCCAGTGAGAAGAAGATCCTGGAGGTGCCCACCTCGCGTGGCACCTGCTGCCACGTCGGCGGCGACATCGACTTCGACGCGCAGGGCAACCTCTACCTCTCCACCGGCGACGACTCCAACCCGTTCGCCTCGGACGGCTACACGCCCATCGATGAGCGCGCCGACCGCAACCCGGCGTACGACGCCCAGCGCACTTCCGGCAACACCAACGACCTGCGCGGCAAGATCCTGCGCATCAAGGTCAAGGCCGACGGCTCGTACGACATCCCCGAGGGCAACCTCTTCGCGCCCGGCACCGAGAAGACCCGGCCCGAGATCTACGCCATGGGCTTCCGCAACCCCTTCCGGATGAGCGTCGACAAGCCCACCGGCATTGTCTACGTCGGCGACTACGGCCCCGACGCCGGTTCCGCCAGCCCCACCCGCGGCCCTGCCGGACAGGTCGAGTTCGCCCGCGTCACCAAGGCCGGCAACTACGGCTGGCCGTACTGCACCGGCAACAACGACGCGTACGTCGACTACGACTTCGCCACCGGCACGTCCGGCGAGTCCTTCGACTGCGCCGCGCCCAAGAACACCTCGGTGCACAACACCGGCCTGACCGACCTGCCCCCGGCCCAAGCCGCGTGGATACCGTATGACAACGCCTCCGTACCGGAGCTCGGCAGCGGCTCGGAGTCCCCGATGGGCGGCCCGGTCTACCGCTATGACGCCGCCCTGGACTCCAAGGTTAAGTTCCCCGAGTCCTACGACGGTGACTTCTTCGCCGGCGAGTTCGGCCGCCAGTGGATCAAGCGGATCGAGCAGGACGCGGACGGCAAGGTCCAGTCGATCAACCCGTTCCCCTGGAGCGGCACCCAGATCATGGACATGTCCTTCGGCCCGGACGGCGCGCTGTACGTGCTGGACTACGGGCTGAGCTGGTTCGGCGGCGACGAGCACTCCGCGCTGTACCGCATAGAGAATGCCACCGACGGCCACTCCCCGGTCGCCGAGGCGAAGGTCGACCGCACCTCGGGCCAGGCGCCCCTGAAGGCGAAGTTCAGCGCGACCGCGACCGACCAGGACGGTGACGCGCTCACGTATGCCTGGGACTTCGGCGACAACACCACATCCACGGCGCAGAACCCCGCCCACACGTACAAGAAGAACGGCACCTACACGGCGACCGTCACCGCGAAGGACGCGTCCGGCCGCACCGGCTCGGCCAGCGTGCACCTCACGGTCGGCAACACCGCCCCCAAGGTGACGCTCGAACTCCCCGGCAACGGCCAGCTCTTCACCTTCGGCGACAAGGTCCCCTTCAAGGTCAAGGTCACCGATCCCGAGGACGGCCAGATCGACTGCTCGAAGGTCACCGTCACGCACATCCTCGGCCACGACAGCCACGGCCACGCCGTCACCTCGGCCAACGGCTGCGAGGGCACTATCCAGACCCTGGCCGACGGTGAACACGACGCCAACGCCAACATCTTCGGTGTCTTCGACGCCGAGTACACCGACAAGGGCGCCAACGGCCAGCCCGCGCTGACCACCCACGACCAGAACGTCGTCCAGCCCAAGCACCGCCAGGCCGAGCACTTCGGCACCTCCAAGGGTGTCAAGGCGGTCGACCACACGCCGGCACACGGCGGCAAGACCGTTGGCGACATCCACAACGGCGACTGGATCGGCTTCACCCCCTACATCGTCTCCAACGCCACCAAGCTGACCGCCCGGGTCGCCTCCGCAGGCACCGGCGGCACGCTGGAGATCCGTACGGGCAAGCCCGACGGCAGTCTGCTCGGCACGGCAAAGGTGCCGGTGACCGGCGGCTGGGAGACGTACACCGACGTCAGCACGGCCATCGCGAAGCCGCCCGCCGGGACGACGACGCTCTACCTCGTCTTCAAGGGGAGCGGCACGGACGCGCTGTACGAGGTGGACGACTTCGAGATCACTACGAAGTGACACCGCCGCACTGACGGCCGGCGCGGCGGGTGGGCCAGGTGGCCCGCCGGCTTCCGCCACGACTCGATTCCGCAGGGCATCGCCACGGTCAAGGAGCTCGGCGCGGAGCACGGCTTCGCCGTCGACGCGACGGAGGACGCCGGCGCCTTCACCGACGCCAACCTCGCCCGCTACGACGCCGTGGTCTTCCTCTCCACGACCGGCGACGTCCTCGATGCCGCCCAGCAGACCGCCTTCGAGAAGTACATCGCCAAGGGCGGCGGCTACGTCGGGGTACACGCGGCCGCCGACACCGAGTACGACTGGCCCTTCTACGGCGGCCTGGCCGGCGCGTACTTCCAGTCGCACCCGGCCATCCAGCCCGCCACCGTACGCGTGGAGGACCGGGCCCACCCCGCCACCGCCCACCTGGCGGCGGCCTGGGACCGCACCGACGAGTGGTACAACTACCGCACCAATCCGCGCGAGCGCGCCCACGTCCTCGCCACCCTCGACGAGTCGACGTACACCGGCGGCACGATGAGCGGGGACCACCCGCTCGCCTGGTGCCAGGAGTACAGCGGCGGCCGCGCCTTCTACACGGGCGCCGGCCACACCAAGGAGTCCTACGCGGAGCCCGCCTTCCGTACGCACCTCCTCGGCGGTATCCAATATGCGACAGGCCGGGCTCAGGCCGACTGCCGACCGGAGACTGGATACACCGCCCTCTTCGACGGCACCGCGGCGAGCCTGAAGGGCTGGAAGCAGGCGGGCCCCGGCTCCTTCACCCTGAACGAGGACGACGGCACGCTCACCTCCACGGGCGGCATGGGCATGCTCTGGTACGCGGCCGAGGAGCAGCACGCCTACTCCCTGAAGCTGGACTGGAAGATGGCGAGCCAGTCCGGTGACGACAACTCGGGTGTCTACGTGGGCTTCCCCGCCTCCGACGACCCCTGGTCGGCGGTGAACAACGGCTACGAGATCCAGATCGACGCCACCGACACCCCCGACCACACCACCGGCTCCGTCTACGGCTTCAAGGCGGCGGACATCGAGGCCCGGGACGCGGCCCTGAACCCGCCGGGGGAGTGGAACACCTACGAGATCCGCGTCCAGGGCGAACGCCTGAAGGTCTTCCTCAACGGCCGCAAGATCAACGACTTCACCAACCACGACCCGGCCCGCTCCCTGCGCCAGGGCTACGTCGGCATCCAGAACCACGGCTCCGAAGACCAGGTGGCCTTCCGCCACATACGGATCAAGGAGCTGAAGGAGCTGAAGGAACTGTCGGAGAAGGGCAGTCGCGGGTGAGCGGGGGCGGGGAGATGGGAGAGCGTATGGGTACGAGTAGTGGTTCCAGTTCCGGTTCCGGTTCCAGTTCTGGTCGTACGGGGGTGTGGCTGGTCGGTGCGCGGGGCTCGGTCGCGACGACCGTGGTCGCGGGTTGCGCGGCACTCGCCGCCGGTCTGCACGAGCCGACCGGCATGGTCACCGAGACCGCCGCGTTCGCCGACGTCCCGCTGCCGCCGCTCGCTTCACTGGTCTTCGGCGGCCATGACATCACGTCGTGCCCGTTGCCGAAGCGCGCCGAGCAGCTCGCCGCGGGCGGCGTGATGCCGCACGGCCTGCCCCGTTCGGTACACGCCGAACTCGCCGCCGCCGACGCCGAGATCCGCCCCGGCGGCCCGCAGCCGGGCGACACCCGCGACGACGAGGCACTCGCTGCCGCCTTCGCCACGGACCTGCGCACGTTCCGCAGTGCGCATGATCTGGACCGGGTGGTCGTGATCAACGTGGCGTCCACGGAGCCGGGGCTGGGGTCGGCGTCGGACGCGGGGCCGGGGACGGAGGCGGAGCGGGGCGGTGACCGGCTTCCGGCCAGTTCCCTCTACGCGCTCGCCGCCCTCCGCGCCGGCTGCCCGTACGTCAACTTCACACCCTCCACCGGACTCCACCACCCCGTCCTCCGCGACATGGCCCGCTGCAGCGGGCTCCCGTACGCGGGCCGGGACGGCAAGACGGGCCAGACCCTGCTGCGCTCCGCCCTCGCGCCGATGCTGGCGCAGCGTGCGCTGAACGTACGGGCCTGGTCCGGTACGAACCTGCTCGGCGGGGGAGACGGTGCCGCGCTCGCCGACCCGGCCGCCGCCGCCGCGAAGAACGCGGGCAAGGCCGCCGTGCTCCGCGACACCCTCGGCGAACTCCCGCCCGGTGACCTCCACATCGACAACGTCCCGGCACTCGGCGACTGGAAGACGGCCTGGGACCACGTCGCGGTCGACGGTTTCCTCGGGAGCCGGGTGATCCTCCAGACTATCTGGCAGGGCTGCGACTCGGCGCTCGCCGCCCCGCTCGTACTGGACCTGGCCCGCCTGGTGGCGGCTGCCCACGCGGCCGGCCTCAGCGGCCCGCTCCCCGGACTCGGCTTCTACTTCAAGGACCCGGACGGCGGCCCGGCCGCCCTGTCGGACCAGTACACGGTCCTCACCACCACCTTCGCCACCCAGCTCCGGGAGGCGCGCAGATGATCCCTCTCCCACGCTTCCTCCGCCGGGCAGCGTCGGTCCCGGCGCCGGCTTCTGCCTCGGCGTTGGCTTCGGTGCCGGCGGTGCCGATGGAGCGGGCGGTGCCGGCGTCGGCAGCGTCCGTGTCGCGTCGCCCGCGCGGCGGGGGAGTCGGCCAACCGCGCCGTGGGCCGGTTGGAAGGGTCCTCGGCTCCCTCGGCAGTCCCGACGGCGAGGCCCCCGAGCGCGCCACCGATTCCGACGGCGAGGCTCCCGGCCGCGCCACCGGTTCCGGCGGCGAGGTCTCCCGCCACCCACTCCGCGCCTGGGCGGAGCTGCTCCGGATCTCCGCTCCGGCCAGCGTCCCCGGTGACCTCCTCGCCGGGGCCGCGGCCGCCGGGCTGCGTCCCAACGCCCGTACCGCGCTGGCCGCCTGCTCCTCCCTCTGCCTGTACGAAGCCGGCATGGCCCTGAACGACTGGGCCGACCGCGACATCGACGCCCTCGAACGCCCGCATCGCCCCATCCCCTCCGGCCGGATCAGCCCCGGCGCGGCCCTCGCCGCGGCCGGCGGGCTGACGGCGGCGGGCCTGGCGTGCGCGGCGGCGGCCGGCCGCCCGGCCCTGGCCACCGCCACCGCCCTGGCCGCCACCGTCTGGGCCTACGACCTGCACCTCAAGAACACCCCCGCCGGCCCCACCGCCATGGCCTGCGCCCGAGCCCTCGACCTCCTCCAGGGCGCCGTCGCAACGACGGGCAGGGGCAGCGGTACGAGTGCGGGTAAGGACAGCGGCACGAGTACGGGCGCGGGTACCGCTGCTGGCGCCGCTGCGGGTGCGGGGACGGGGACGGGGCGGGGGACGGCCGCGCGTACTGCCGGAGCGCCGCCGCTCTCCGCCTCCCTCCGCACGGCCCCCACCCCCCGTCCGCACACCAGGGCCGCTCTCCGCGCCCTCCCCTCGGCCGCCCTGCTCGGCGCGCACACCTTCACCGTCACCACCGTCTCCCGCCGCGAAGCCCAGGGCTCCTCCTCGTCCCTCCCCCTCCTCGCCCTCGCCGCCGTCACCGCGCTCGCCAACGCGGCAGCCGGCCGCCGCACCACCCCGAGCCGCAACGCAACCCGCCCATCAGCGCAAGGCAACGCAACACCGCAACCCGTGCAAGCCAACGCAACGCCGCCACCTGCGCAAACCAACGCAGCCCGACCATCTGCCCAAGGCACAGCAGCCCCGGTGCCGGCACAAGGCAAAGCAATCCCGCCGCATGTGCAAGGCATAACAACTCCGCCGCATGTGCGACGCAACGCCGCCCCGCCACTCGCACAAGGCGGCAAAGCTCCCACCGCCGGGCGACGACCGACGCTCCCCCCGGCGACGGCCTTCGCACCCCCTCTCCTCGCCGCGGGCTACGCGGTCACCGCCGCCCGCCCCCTCCTCGTCGCCGCGCTCAATCCCTCACCCCACTTCCTCCAGCGGGCCGTCGGCGGCGGCATCCGCGCGATGATCCCGCTGCAGGCGGCCCTCGCCGCACGAGCCGGTGCCCCGGTCACCGGCGCCGCGGTGCTCGCGCTCATCCCCGTCGCCCGTCGCCTGTCCCGAAAGGTCAGTCCGACATGACCTCAACGCCCCCGCCACGCGACGCCCCCCTCCCACCGCACTCCGCGGCTTCACCGCCCCTCCGCCTCGCCTACGGAACCAACGGCCTCACCGACCTCCGCCTGACCGACGCCCTGGCCCTCCTCTCCGACCTCGGCTACGACGGCGTCGCGCTCACCCTCGACCACATGCACCTCGACCCCCTCGCCCCGGGCCTGACCGCCCGCACGGCGCGGGTGGCCGACACCCTGCGCGACACGGGCCTCGCCGTCGCGATCGAGACCGGCGCCCGCTACGTACTCGACCCACGTCGCAAACACCACCCCACCCTCATCGACCCCGACCCGGACGCCCGCGCCGCCCGCACCGACCTGCTCCGCACCGCCGTACGCGTCGGCGCGGACCTGGGCGCCACCGCCGTCCACTGCTTCAGCGGCGTACGCGACCCCGAAAGCACGGACGCCGACTCCTGGCAGCGCCTCGCCGCCGCTCTGGACCCCGTCGCCGCGGCGGCCTCGGACGCCGGCCTGCCGCTCGCCGTAGAACCGGAACCCGGCCACCTCCTCTCCGACCTCGCCGGCTTCCACCACCTCCGTACGGTCATGGGCGCGCCCGACCCGGACGTACTCGGGCTGACCCTCGACATCGGCCACTGCCAGTGCCTGGAACCGGCCCCGCCCGCCGACTGCGTCCGTGCCGCCACTCCCTGGACCCGGCACGTCCAGCTGGAGGACATGCGCCGCGGCGTCCACGAACACCTCCCGTTCGGTGACGGCGAGATCGACTTCCCGCCGGTACTCGCCGCCCTCCGCGACACGGCCTACCGCGGCCTGGTCAGCGTCGAGCTGCCCCGCCACTCCCACGCCGGACCCGAACTGGCCCGCACCTCCCTCCACTTCCTCCGTTCCCACCTCCACACATCACACCGTCCGGCCACTCCGGCCCAGCTCTCCGCCGCCGGGCGTATAGGAGGCGCCCCGTGCTGACCCCGGACCTGCCCCCTGAGGATCCCTGGATCACCCGCCTCGACAAGGCCCTCCGCGACCGCCTCAGCACCAGCGCCCGCACCTGGCTCGACGAGGCGCTCACCGAAGCCACCTCCCACGCCGCCGCAGCAGCCGCACCCGCAACCGACACCGAAGCGCCCGCCCCGGCCCGGCGCTCGCCGTCGCCGGCCGCCCCTCCCGTCTGGGAGCCCCGATTCGCCTCCGCCGGCCGGCACTGCCTGCGGAGCGAACCGCCGCATCATGCCGACCCGGAGGCCGCCGAGGCCGCGCGGGTACTGATCCTGTGTGCCGCCCGTGCCGACGGCGCCACCGTCGCCCGGCTGTACGAGCACGGCACGGCCGCCGAACGCCGGGCCGTACTCCTCGCACTCCCGCACCTGCCCCTGCACACAGGCGGCACGACCGGCACTGACGACCGGCCCGGCCTGCCGCTCATCGAGGACGCCCTGCGGACGAACGACACGCGACTGGTCGCCGCGGCCGTGGGCCCGTACGCCGCACGGCACCTCGATGCGCACGCCTGGCGGCACGCCGTACTCAAGTGCCTGTTCACCGGGGTATCGGTGGACGCCGTCGCCGGTCTCGCCGAACGCTCCCGCGGCGACGCCGAACTCGCCCGCATGCTCGGCGACTACGCCCGGGAACGCACCTCGGCCGGCCGCCCCGTACCCGAGGATCTCCCTCGCGTTCTCGTCCTCACTCAGCAGTCCCCCCTGTCTGCCGACGCCACCGCCGGCCCGTCGTCCTCCGAGGAGGCGTAACCCCGATGCGTATCTTCGATCCGCACATCCACATGACCTCCCGCACCACCGACGACTACGAGGCCATGTACGCGGCCGGCGTGCGCGCCCTCGTCGAGCCGGCCTTCTGGCTGGGTCAGCCGCGGACCTCACCGGCGAGCTTCTTCGACTATTTCGACTCCCTTCTCGGCTGGGAGCCCTTCCGGGCCGCCCAGCACGGCATCGCCCATCACTGCACCATCGCGCTCAACCCCAAAGAGGCGAACGACCCCCGCTGTACCCCCGTCCTCGACGCACTGCCCCGCTACCTCGTAAAAGACTCGGTCGTCGCCGTCGGCGAGATCGGCTACGACTCGATGACCCCGGCCGAGGACACCGCCCTGGCCGCTCAGCTTCAGTTGGCCAGTGATCACGGCCTTCCAGCCCTCGTCCACACCCCCCACCGCGACAAGGCCGCCGGGCTCAAACGCACCCTCGACGTCCTGCGCGAATCCGACCTTCCCCCCGATCGAGTCGTCCTGGACCATCTCAATGAAACAACCGTAGGGGATGCCACTGACAGTGGCTGCTGGCTGGGCTTTTCCATCTATCCGGACACCAAGATGGACCCGGAACGGATGGTGCGGATCCTCCGCGTCCACGGCACGGAGCGGGTCCTCGTCAACTCCGCCGCGGACTGGGGCCGCAGCGATCCGCTCAAGACGCTGCACGTCGGCGAGGCGATGATCGCCGCGGGATTCTCCGACGACGACGTGGACCAAGTGCTGTGGCGCAATCCCGTCGCCTTCTACGGCCAGAGCGGCCGGCTCTCCCTCGACATCGCCGACCCCGGCGCCCTCCACGAGGGCAACTCCATCCTCCGCGGCGGGGAATGAGGAGGCGGCGGACCCATGCGCTTCCGGCACCCCGACGGCTCCACCGTCCACCTCGCTTACTGCACCAACGTCCACCCCGCCGAGACGCTCGACGGCGTGCTCGCCCAGCTCCGCGACCACTGCGAGCCCGTACGCAAACGGCTGGGCCGGGACCGGCTCGGCATCGGGCTGTGGCTCGCTCGCGCCGCGGCCCGCGCGCTGACGTCCGATCCCGTGGCCCTCCGCCGGCTGCGCCGGGAGCTGGACACGCGTGGCCTCGAGGTCGTCACCCTCAACGGATTCCCGTACGAAGGGTTCGGTGACAGCCACGTCAAGTACCGGGTCTACCGGCCGGACTGGACCGAACCGGCCCGGCTGGAGTACACGGCCGACCTCGCCCGGCTGCTGACCGTGCTGCTGCCGGACGACGCCGCCGAAGGCACCATCTCCACCCTGCCGCTCGCCTGGCGCACGGATTTCGACGAGCACCGGCGTGCGGCCGCCCTGGCCGCGCTCCGCACTCTCGCAGCGCGCCTGGACGCGCTCCAGGACACCACCGGCCGCAGCATCCGCGTCGGCCTGGAGCCGGAGCCCGGCTGCACGGTCGAGACCCTGGCCGACGCCCGCGGCGCGCTGACCGGCGCCGCGGACGTCCCCACCCACCGCATCGGCGTCTGCATCGACACCTGTCACCTCGCCACCTCCTTCGAGGAACCGGGCCCGGCCCTGGACGCGCTGCACCGGGCGAACATCCCCGTCGTCAAGACGCAGCTCTCCGCCGCGCTGCACGCCGAGCACCCCGATCGGGCCGACGTCCGCGCCGCACTCGGCGCCTTCGCCGAACCCCGCTTCCTGCACCAGACCCGCACCCGCAGTGCGCAGGGCGAACTCCTCGCGACCGACGATCTCGACGAGGCACTCGGCGCGACACCGGGGCCCGCCGCCGGACCCGGCCTTCCCGCCGCCGGACCCGGCCTGCCCACCGCCGCCCCCTGGCGCGCCCACTTCCACGTACCGCTGCACGCGCCGCCGCAGCCTCCGCTCACCTCGACCCTCCCCGTGCTCAAGGACACCCTCGCCCGCCTCGTCGGCCCGGCCGCGCCGCCGCGCACCCACCACCTGGAGGTCGAGACATACACCTGGCAGGCGCTGCCGCCCGAGCTGCGGCCGCGCACCCGTGCCCGGCTCGCCGACGGCATCGCCGCCGAACTCGCCCTCGCCCGCGACCTGCTGACCGACCTCGGCCTCAAGGAGCTGCCATGACCGCGCACGAGAGCAGCCCCGCGGACGCCGCCGTGCCGCCCGCCGACGCCGCGCCGCCCCAGCCCCTGCTAGTCCTCGACGTCGTCGGCCTCACCCCCCGGCTCCTCGACCACATGCCGCGCCTCAAGGCGCTGGCCGCGGCCGGTTCGTACACCCCGCTGCGTACCGTCCTGCCGGCCGTCACCTGCACCGTCCAGTCCACCTTCCTCACCGGCGCGCCGCCCTCCCAGCACGGCATCGTCGGCAACGGCTGGTACTTCCGCGACGTCGGCGAGGTCCACCTCTGGCGGCAGCACAACGCGCTCGTCGGCGGCGACAAGCTCTGGGACGCCGCCCGCCGCGCCCACCCGGGCTACACCGTTGCCAACATCTGCTGGTGGTACGCCATGGGCGCGGACGTGGACTGGACCGTCACGCCGCGGCCCATCTACTACGCCGACGGCCGCAAGGAACCCGACTGCTACACCCGGCCGCCCGCACTCCACGACGAGCTGACCGAACTGCTCGGCCCCTTCCCCCTCTTCACCTACTGGGGGCCCACGGCCTCGATCGCCTCCTCCCAATGGATCACCGACGCCAGCCGTCACATCCTGCGCACCCGCCACCCCGACCTCACCCTCACCTACCTCCCGCACCTCGACTACGACCTCCAGCGCTACGGGCCCGACGACCCCCGCTCCCACGCGGCCGCGGCCGCACTCGACGCCGTCATCGCGCCCCTCCTCGACGACGCCCGCGCGGCCGGCGTCACGGTCGTCGCCCTCTCCGAGTACGGCATCACCCGCGCCCGCCGCCCCGTCGACATCAACCGCGCGCTGCGCCGGGCCGGGCTGCTGGAGGTGCACACGCAGGACGGGATGGAGTACCTCGACCCGACCGCGTCCCGTGCCTTCGCCGTCGCTGACCACCAGATCGCGCACGTCTACGTACGCCGCCCCGAAGACCTCGACGCCACCCGCGAAGCCCTCGCCGACCTGCCGGGGCTCGGCGAACTCCTCGACGACGCGGGCAAGAAGCAGCACGGGCTGGACCATCCGCGGGCCGGCGAACTCGTCGCCGTCGCCGAACCCGACGCGTGGTTCACGTACTACTACTGGCTCGACGACGCCCGGGCTCCGGACTTCGCGCGCCTCGTCGAGATCCACCGCAAGCCCGGCTACGACCCCGCCGAGCTCTTCATGGACCCGCGCGACCCTTACGTACGGCTACGCGCCGCCACCGCACTCGCCCGCAAGAAGACCGGCATGCGCTACCGCATGGCCGTCGTCCCCCTCGATCCCGAGCCCGTGCGCGGCAGTCACGGGCGTATCCCGGACCACGAGGACGACGGACCCGTCCTGATCTGCTCCACCGCAGGCACGCTCACCACCCCCCTCGCTGCGACCGACGTGAAGTCCTTGCTCCTCAAGCTTGCCGCACGGCACTGACAATCGACCTTGGAGCCGTAATGACCAGCGACGTTCCCAACCCGCGTACCTCTCGCAACCCCGAGCTCGCGCACCGGCTCGCCCGCCGCGGGTTCCTCGGCGTGGCCGCCGGCGCCGCCGCGGCCGCCGTCCTCGGCGCCCAGCCGGCCCAAGCCGCCGAGTCCGGCGCGCACCCCGGGCCCGCCACGGCCGACGGCCACCGTCCCGTTGTCCCGCCGGGCCGCCTCGGCATCCAGCTCTACACGCTCCGCGACCAGACGGCCTCCGTCGGCTTCGCCAGAGTCTTCGAAGAGCTGGCCCGCTACGGGTACGACGAGGTGGAGTTCGCCGGGTACACCCAGGGCTCGGCCGGTGCCATCACTCTGGCGCAGCTCAAGCGCCTCATGAAGGACAACGGCCTGCGCGGCATCGGCAGCCACGTCGGCTACTACTCGTCCGACCCGAAGGCGTACACCTTCGCCACCAACCTCACCAAGGTGCTCGACGACGCCCAGGCCCTCGGTCTGCCCTACGTAGGCACCGCCTCGGGGCCCGACCGCTACGGGAACACCGTCGACGGCTGGAAGCGCGCGGCCGCGGACTTCAATGCCTACGGAGCAGCGGCCAAGGCCCGCGGCATGCACTTCTACCAGCACAATCACGCGGAAGAGTTCGCCTTCGCCACGGACAACCCGAAGGTGCGGCTCTACGACGTCCTTCTTGCCGAGACCGACCCCAGCCTCGTGCGCCTCGAAATGGACATCTACTGGGCGTATGTCGCCCAGTACCGCTTCTCGAAGCGGCCCGACGGCACGCCCGCGCCCTTCGAACCGCTCGACTACGTCCTCGCCGACCCCGCCCGCTACCCGCTCTTCCACGTCAAGGACGGCGAGCACGACGAGGCGGCGCGCGACGGCTACCACATGGTGGACGTGGGCGACGGCGACATCGACTACCGGCACTTCC
Organism: Streptomyces ochraceiscleroticus; assembly: GCF_000720485.1. Lineage (GTDB taxonomy): Bacteria > Actinomycetota > Actinomycetes > Streptomycetales > Streptomycetaceae > Streptomyces > Streptomyces ochraceiscleroticus. The sequence goes on from NZ_JOAX01000039.1 coordinate 65,822, forward strand.
TCAGCCGCGTGGGCCGCCTGCCGAACCGCAAGTACCACAACTGGATCGTTGAACGAGACGACGCCGTGGACCCCGCCGCCAACCCCGCCGGCTCCCTCACCACGGCCCGCCGCTCCGCGTCCCACCTCCGCAACCTGCGGGGCTGATGAAACGGCGGACGACCTGCGGTAATCCGGCGTGATCTGGCCGGTACCAACCGGATCATGGCCGGATTACCGCCTGCCCGTTGGCACATGCCGTAGGTATCGTCTTCGGGCATGAAAGCCATGCGGGGGTACTGGGGATATCTGGCAGCGGCCGCATTGATCGTGGCCTGGAGCCGGGGCGCGGAGAGCGCCATCATCCTGGTGCTTTCGCTCGCCGTGGCCGTCTACACGAGCTTCGCGCTACCCGTATGGTGCGGCGCGGTCAACCGCGATGGTCGTACGTACTGCCGCAAGAACGCCGCCGGGCTGCTGATGGGCTGCTCCTACAGGCAGCACAGGTGGCAGAAGATGAAGATGATCGTGCTGCGGCACAAGACCGGCAGCGTCGTGCAGGCTGTCTTCCCCACGGCCAAGGAGAAGTTCGCCGGTGTGATCTCCGTGGGCGGCCTGCTGTCCGCCATCGCTGCCGTAATCGTTCCGGTCTTCACCGGGTAATCGGGGTAACCCGGACTCCTTACGGCCTCGGCGTCCGGGCCGGGTAGTGTGCCCCACGATCACGCACTACCCGACCCAGATTGGCGACACCACATGAGCGAGTGGACGCCCGCCGCGCCGACCACGGCCGGCGGAGAACCGCGCTCCGACGCGGCCTCTGTATCGGACGAGGCGGCGCGGGAGCGGCTGCTGTACCTGCGCGGCAGCATCGACAACCTCGACGCCGCCCTGGTGCACCTGCTCGCCGAGCGCTTCAAGTGCACGCAGCAGGTCGGCGAGCTCAAGGCCCGGCACAGCCTGCCGCCCGCCGACCCCGCACGTGAGGCCACGCAGATCGCCCGGCTGCGCCGGCTCGCCGAAGACGCCAAACTCGATCCGGCATTCGCCGAGAAGTTCCTCAACTTCATCATCGAAGAGGTCGTCCGGCACCACAAAGCGATCGCGCAGAGCGCGGGAGCGGAAGCGAACGGCGCCTGACGCCGCCACCGGGCACAGCTCTCACAGCTCCCGTACGAAGGACACCCGGTCCAGGCCCGGACCGTCGTAATCCGTGCAGACGCCCACGCCGTCCTCCGTGCGGTCACCCGGCTCGATACGGAAGCCCATCCGCGTGTGGTACGCGATGGAGTTCCGGTTCGCCGGGCTGGTGATGGCGCGGACGCGGGACCGGCCGTGGCCACGGGCCACATCGAAGAAGCGGCGGTAGAGCGCGCTGCCCAGGCCGCCGCGCTGCTCCTCCGGATGCACACCCACGAAGTGGATGTACGCCGTCTCCGGGTCCGTCTGGGACAGGAAGCCGATGAGGAACGCCCGTAGGGCGGCCCCACCGGCCGCCCCGCCTTCGGAGCCACCCCCGGAGGAGCCCTCAGCGGCCCGCTCCACCAAGAAGCTCGTCTCCGAGAAGTGCTGGAGGAACAGCCGCGGCACGAGGAGGCGGCGCTGCTGCGCCCCCGCCTCGCCGCCCTGGCCGCCCCACCAGTCGGTCAGCGCCCCTTGGAGCACCGCGTGGTCCGAGGGGCGCGGATTCCGCACTGTCACGCCGGGCGGGAACGGCCCCGACGGTTCGAGGTCACAAGATCGTATGCTCATGCGGCGAGCGTACGGGGATCAGGCCGTCACCCCTGTCCGTTCCGCCGGCCGTTTCAGGAACAGCGACAGCACGGCCGCCAGCAGCCCCACACAGCCCGCCGTGGCGTACGCCCCGTCGTAGCCCCACGCGGCCACCACAGCGGCGCCCAGGCCGCCGCCCAGCAGTCCTGAGACCAGCTTCGAGCTGTAGACCAGGCCGTAGTTGGACGCGTTGTTGTTCTCGCCGAAGTAGTCCGGCACCAGGGCCGCGAAGAGCGGGAAGAACGCGCCGCCGCCGAAGCCGGACACGAAGGCGAAGACCAGGAACAGCGGCTCGTTGGCGCTCTCGCCCGCCCACAGGACGCCGAACTGGGCGAGCCCGAGGACGAGGCACACGTAGGTGAGCGTCAGGCGCCGCCCGAGGCGGTCCGAGAGCCAGCCCACGACGCCGCGCCCGGTGCCGTTGACCACCGACATGATGCCCATGGAGGACGCCGCGACCAGCGGGCCGAAGCCGACGTCCTTGGCGAACGGCACCTGGAAGGAGATGCCGAAGATCGACACGCCCGCGGTGCAGAGCAGGCACGCCCACATCAGGGGCAGCATCTTGGTACGCACCGCCTCGCGGGGTGTGAACTGTCCCGCCGCCGGCGGGTTCTTGCGCAGCGCCTGTGCCGTGCGCCCCGTACTGGGGCGCGCGAGCGGGTCGACGTGCTCCGGCCACCAGTTCTTCGGCGGGTCCTTGAAGAACATTCCCGCCACCGCCGTCACCAGCAGCACGTACAGGCCCACCAGGTCCAGCACCCCGCGGTAGTTCCCGGCGTCGAAGCCGTACGAGAAGAGGAAGATGAAGGGCACCGCACCGTAGGCGAAGCCACCGTTGACGAAACCCGTCTTGCCGCCCCGCCGCTCCGGATACCACTTCCCGACCGTATTGATGCACGTCGCGTACACCAGACCGGAGCCGGTGCCGCCGAGCACACCGAAGCCGACGATCGCCCACCACAGGGACGGCGCGTGCGCGAGGCTCACGAAGCCCAGCAGGGCCAGGCCCGAGCCGGCCAGCATCGCCGCCCGGCTGGTCAGCACGCCCTTCTCGCGCAGCCGGCCGGCCGGGAAGGCCACCGCCGCCTGGAAGAAGACCCACACGCTCAGCACCCAGAACGTGCCGGTGTGGCTCCAGTGGTGTGCCTCGGAGAGCGTCGATTCGGCGGCCCCGTAGGCGTACTCGAACACGCTGATGCCCATCATGGCCACCCACGGCAGCAGCACCATGGTCCAGCGCGGATAGCCCAGGATCTCCCGGTCCGTGATGCCGACCCGGTAGACGCGGCCCTGTGCGTCGGTGAGGTCACGTACCCGGCCCGCTCTCGGGGCCGTGATGTCCTCGGCGGTCATCTCACATCGCCTCCCTGCTGATCGGACGGGGATTGGGCTGGATGGCGCGCGCGGCCGGCCGGCCCGGCTGGCGCAGGAAGACGGCCAGCACGGCCGAGAAGAAGCCGATACCGCCGGCGAGTACGAAGGCGCCCCGGTAGTCCCAGGCACCCACCACGACCGCTCCCAGGCCCGAGCCGACCAGCCCGGAGACGAGCTTGGAGCTGTAGACCATCCCGTAGTTCGTGGCGTTGTTGTTCTCGCCGAAGAAGTCGGCGGTCATCGCGGCGAACAGCGGGAAGATCGCGCCGCCGCCGAATCCGGAGACCATCGAACAGATCAAGAAGAACGGCAGGCTCTGCAGCGTCCCCGAGACGAGCACACCGATCTGCGCGCTGCCCAGTACCAGGCACACGAAGATGAGCGTGTTGCGGCGCCCGTACCGGTCGGAGATCCAGCCGATGACGCCGCGCCCGGTGCCGTTGACGATCGCCTTCAGGGACATCGCCGTGGCCACGATGCCGCCCGCGAAGCCCATGTCCTTCCCGAAGGGCACCTGGAAGGCGATGCCGAAGATGTTGATGCCGGCCGTACAGAGCAGGCAGAACCACATCATCCACAGGACGGGAGTGCGGGCCGCCTCGGCGGGCGTGTACTGCTTGACCGCCGGCGGGTTCTTCGCGAGCGCACGCCGGATCCGCGGATCGTCGGAGACCGACAGCGGATCGACGTGCTCCGGCCACCAGTTCTTCGGCGGATCCTTGAAGAACCACCCTGCGCTCGCCACGACCATCAGGAGCACCGCGCCGACGGACACCAGCACCACCTGATAGTTGCTCAGGTCCAGATAGGCGGTGAAGAGAAAGACGAACGGCACGGAGCCGTACGCGAAACCGCCGTTGACCAGGCCCGTCTTGCCGCCCTTGCGCTCCGGATACCACTTGCCGACCATGTTCACGCAGGTCGCGTAGACCAGCCCGGCGCCCATCCCGCTGAAGGCGCCGAAGCCGATGTACGCGACGGCGACGTGCGGCGCGAACGCCAGGGACAGGTATCCCAGGAACGTCCCCAAGGCGCCCAGCATCATGGCGTTACGGGCCGGCAGCCGGCCGCTCTCGCGCAGCTTCCCCGCCGGGAACCCCACCGCCGCCTGGAAGAACACCCACACACCCAGCAGCCAGAAGATGTGCCCGCTGCTCCACAGATGCGCGTCGTGCAGAGTGTCCTCGGCCGAGGTGAAGGCGTATTCCGACGAGCTGATGCCCATCATGCCGACCCACGGGAGGAGCACCATCGTCCAGCGGGGCCGGCCCAGGATGTCCCGGTCGCGCTCGCCGATCCGGTACACCCGTCCGTTGCGGTCCCGCACCTCCCGGTACGGGGCACCCGCTGGGGCATCGGTTGTTGTCATGTCGAACCCCTTGCGTCGAAGAAGCCTGGCCAGCGCCCCCTGTCCGTTCTCTTCGTGCTCGCGGGACTCGCACGCCGCGTTAGGTCATGACGCGCCTCCCAGCAGCCCCGCCGCCCGCGCCCAGCGGTACTTCGCGCCGAGCACCGCGACCGGGCGCTCCGTGGTGTACGGGTAGGCGACCACCCCGCGCGCGAAGAGGTACGCGCAGGCTTCCTCGACCTCGGTGTCTCCGGCGAGCGACGCCACCACCGGCTTTTCGATGCCCCGGTCGCGGAACTCCGCGACGACGCGGGCCGTTAGCTCGGCAAAGATCATGGGAGGGGTGACGATCGTATGCCAGTAACCCAGCACCAGCGCGTGGATGCGCGGGTCCTCCATGCCCAGCCGGATCGTCGCCTCATAGGTCGACGGAGGCTCGCCGCCGGTGATGTCCACGGGATTGCCCGCCGCGCCGAAGGGCGGGATGAAGCGCCGGAAGGCCGCGTCCAGGTCGTCCGGGATCGTCATCAGCGACAGCCCGTTGTCCACGATCGCGTCGGAGAGCAGCACCCCGGAGCCGCCGGCGCCGGTGATGATGACGACGTTGTCACCTTGCGGGGTGGGCAGCACGGGCAGCGCCCGCGCGTACTCGAGCATGTCGTTCAGGCCCGGGGCCCGGATGACGCCTGCCTGCCGCAGGATGTCCTCGTACACCGCGTCGTCGCCCGCCAGCGCGCCCGTGTGCGAGCCCGCGGCCCGGGCCCCCGCACTCGTGCGCCCCGCCTTGAGCACCACGATCGGCTTCTTGCGCACGGTCTCCCGCGCCGCCTCGACGAAGGCCCGGCCGTCCTTGAGGTCCTCCAGGTGCATCGCGATGCACTGCGTGTTCTCGTCCTCGCCGAAGTAGGTCAGCAGGTCGTCCTCGTCCACGTCCGACTTGTTGCCGAGCCCGACGATCGCCGAGACCCCGGTCTTCGTGGACCGTGCGAAGCCCAGGATCGCCATGCCGATGCCACCGGACTGCGAGGTCAGCGCGACGGACCCCTTCACGTCGTAGGGCGTGCAGAAGGTGGCGCAGAGGTCCTGCCAGGTGGAGTAGTAGCCGTAGATGTTCGGCCCCAGCAGGCGTACGCCGTGCTCCTCGGCGATCGCCACGATCCGCTCCTGCAGCGCGTGCTCGCCGGTCTCCGCGAAGCCCGACGGGATCAGCACGGCGTTCGGTATGCCCTTGCGGCCGACCTCCTCCAGGGCCGCGGGCACGAATTTCGCGGGGATGGCGAAGACCGCCACATCGACATCTCCCGGCACATCCATCACTGTCTTGTACGCCTTGCGGCCGAGAATGTCATCGGCCTTGGGGTTCACCGGATGGATGTCCCCGGGGAAGCCGCCGTCGATGAGGTTGCGCATCACCGAGTTGCCGATCTTCCCCGGCTCGCCGGACGCGCCGATGACCGTGACGGACCGCGGCCGCATCAGCCGCCGCATCGCGCCCAGGATTTCCTCACGGGAATACCGCCGGCGCTCCTTGGCGGGGCCTTCGCTGAGCAGCACGCGCACGTCGGCGGCGAGCACCCCGTCCGCCGACGCGAACACCGGATTGAGGTCGACCTCCGCGATCTCCGGGAAGTCCGCCGCCAGTTGGGAGGCCCGTACGATCAGGTCGGCCAGCGCCGCGCGGTCCACGGCGGGGCGGCCCCGTACGCCGCGCAGCACCTCCGCCGCCCGGATGCCGTCCAGCATCGACTCCGCGTCCTCGTGCGAGGCGGGCGCCAGCCGGAAGGTGACGTCCTTCAGCACCTCCACGAGCACCCCGCCCAGCCCGAAGGCCACGACCTTTCCGAACGTCGGGTCGGTGACCGCCCCGACGATCACCTCCTGACCGCCCTCGGGCACCATCTGCTGTACTTGCACGCCGCTGATCCGGGCCGCCGGGGCGTACGCCCGGGCGTTGCTCACGATCGCCGTGAAGGCGCCGCGCACCTCCGCCGCGGAGTTCAGACCCACCCGCACCCCGCCCGCATCCGTCTTGTGCAGGATCTCCGGCGAGACGATCTTCAGCGCCACGGGGAAGCCGATCCGGTCCGCCAGCGCGACCGCGTCGTCCGCGCACTCCGCCAGCCCCTCGGCCGGCGTCGGAATCCCGTACGCGTCCGTGAGCAGCTTGCCTTCGGGAGCGGTGAGCGCGGTCCGCCCCTCGGAGCGCGCGGCCTGCAGTACGGCCCGCACGGCGTCCTTGTCGTAGGCGGGCACGGAAGTACGTGGCGACGCACCGCCCGCGACCGCCGCCTCTGTCGTCGTGTCCTGCGTCGTGGTGTCCTGCGCCATCGGTCAGATCACTCCGTTCGCCTTGAGCAGTGCCACTTCCTCGTCGCCCAGCCCCAGCTCGCCGACGTACACCGCTTCGTTGTGCTCGCCGAGCAGCGGTGAGCGCTCGACGTCGACGGGGGAGTCGGACAGCTTCAGGGGCGAGCCGACGGTGGTGAAGGTGCCGCGCTCGGGGTGCGGGACCTCGACGACCATCTCGTTGGCGACCAGCGACGCGTCCTCGATGATCTCCTTGGTGGAGAGGATCGGACCGCAGGGGATGTTGTGGGCGTTGAGCCGCTCCAGGACGTCCCACTTGGGCAGCGTCGAGGACCACTCCTCGATGAGCTGGAACATCTTCCCGAGCTTGGGGAGGCGTACCTCGGGAGTCGCCCAGTCGGGATCGTCCGCGAGTTCCGGGCGGCCGATCAGCTCGGTGATCGGCTGCCAGCCCACGGGCTGCACGATGACGTACACATAGTCGTTGGGCCCGCCCGGTGCGCACTTGACGGCCCACCCGGGCTGTCCGCCGCCGGACGCGTTCCCGGAGCGGGGCACCTCGTCCCCGAAGTCGTCGTTCGGATACTCGGCGAGCGGCCCGTGCGCGAGACGCTGCTGGTCCCGCAGCTTCACCCGGCACAGGTTCAGTACGGCGTGCTGCATCGCCACGTTCACACGCTGCCCGCGACCGGTGTTCTCCCGCTGGAAGAGCGCGGCGAGAATCCCCGCGACGGCGTGGATCCCGGTCCCGGAATCGCCTATCTGGGCGCCCGTGGCGAGTGGCGGACCGTCTTCGAAGCCCGTGGTCGACATCGACCCGCCCATGGCCTGGGCGACCACCTCGTACGCCTTGAAGTTGGTGTACGGCCCCTCACCGAACCCCTTGATGGAGGCGTAGACGATCCGCGTATTGATCTCCTGTATGCGATCCCAGGTAAACCCCATACGATCCACCGCGCCCGGCCCGAAGTTCTCCACCATCACATCGGAGCGCCGGATCAGCTCGGTCAGGATCTCCTTCCCGCGCTCCGTCTTCGTGTTGAGTGTGATGCTCCGCTTGTTGCAGTTGAGCATCGTGAAGTACAGGGAGTCGACGTCGGGCAGGTCGCGCAACTGCCGGCGGGTGATGTCACCGCTCGGCGCCTCCAGCTTGACCACGTCGGCCCCCAGCCAGGCGAGCAGCTGCGTGGCGGACGGGCCGGACTGGACGTGTGTCATGTCGAGGACGCGAATGCCCTCAAGTGCCTTGGTCCCACCGTGACTTGTCACAGCACAGTCACCTCACTTGTACACGATCCGGTCACTTGTACATGGTCTGGTTCATGGTTCCGGGGGCGTACGCGTCGGGATCGACCCAGACGTTGATCAGCGACGGCTTGCCGGACTCCCGGGCGCGCCGCAGCGCCGGCCCGATGTCCGCAGGATCGCGCACCTCCTCGCCGTAACCGCCGAGCATCCGCGCGAACTGGTCGTACGGCACGTCCCCGAGGGTGTTGCCGACCCGCTCCCGCGCGTCCCCGTACTTCGCGCGCTGCCCGTAACGGATCTGATTCATCGAGGAGTTGTTGCCGACGATCCCGACGAACGGCAGGTCGAAACGGACCAGCGTCTCGAAGTCCCACCCGGTCAGCGAGAACGCGCCGTCCCCGAAGAGCGCCACGACCTCCTTGTCCGGCCGCGCCTTCTTCGCCGCCATGACGAACGGCACGCCGACGCCGAGCGTCCCCAGCGGCCCCGGGTCCATCCAGTGCCCCGGCGACTTGGGCTGCACGACCTGCCCGGAGAAGGTGACGATGTCGCCGCCGTCCCCGATGTAGATCGAGTCCTCCGTCAGAAAGTCGTTGATCTCGCTGACCAGCCGGTACGGGTGGATCGGGTCGGCGCCCGAGCGCAGTTGCGGCAGTCGCTTCTCCAGCGCCGCACGCTCCGCTGTCCGCAGCTCCTCGATCCACTCCTTGCGCTTGCCGGCCCCGCCGTTCAGCCGCCCGGACGCGGCCTGCGTGACGGCCGACAGTACGAGCCCGGCGTCTCCCACGATCCCCAGATCGACGTCACGGTTCTTCCCGACGGTCCGGTAGTCCAGATCGATCTGCACGACGGTGGCGTCGGGGGAGAGGCGTTTTCCATACCCCATACGGAAGTCAAAAGGCGTTCCGACGATCACGATCAGATCGGCGTTGGCGAACGCATACCGCCGGGAGAGTTGGAAGTGGTGCGGATCGCCGGGCGGCAGCGTGCCGCGCCCCGCGCCGTTCATGTACGCCGGTACGTTCAGCGTCCGTACGAGCTCCACCGCGGCGGCGGTCCCGCGCGTCGTCCACACCTGGCTGCCCAGCAGGATCGCCGGCTTCTCCGCGTGCGCCAGCAAATCTGCCAGCCGCTCGACGGCTTCCGGATCACCCGCCGTACGCGTGGAGGCGCGGTACTGCCCCGCCTTCGGCACCCGCGCCTTCTCGCGCGGCACCTTCGCGTCCAGCACATCGCGCGGCATCTCCAGGAAGGACGGCCCGGGCGCACCGTGGAAGCACTCCCGAAACGCCATCGACACCATGTCGGCGGCGCGCGCCGTGTCCGGCACAGTGGCGGCGAACTTGGTGATCGGCGCCATCATGTCCACGTGCGGCAGGTCCTGCAGCGACCCCATCTTGTGCTGCGTATGGGCGCCCTGCCCGCCGATCAGGAGCATCGGCGACTCGGCACGGAAGGCGTTCGCGATGCCGGTGACCGCGTCGGTCGTACCGGGGCCGGCGGTGACCACGGCACAACCGGGCTTGCCGGTGATCCGCGCGTACCCGTCGGCGGCGTGCGCCGCGACCTGCTCGTGCCGTACGTCGACGACGTCGATGCCCTCGTCCACGCAGCCGTCGTAGATATCGATGATGTGGCCGCCGCAGAGCGTGTAGATGACGTCGACGCCCTCCGCCTTGAGCGCCTTGGCGACCAAGTGCCCGCCGGAGATGAGGTCCTGAGTGTCCTGGGGGTCCTTGTTGTCGTCGGGCATGGCGATACGCGTCCCTTCGTAGGGGTCGGCGACCGGGCCGTACTGGCCTCCAAGACCGGACCGGCCTGGCCTCCGGAAAGTCCGTACTGGCTCAAGTCGAGTCCCTGGAAGGCAGGTTCAGTCGTTGGCCGGTCGATTGCATACAGTCGACGAATACTGTATGAACCTTGTTATCCCGCATCGGCTGATCGATGTCCAGGGGGCGTGCAGAGATCGATCCTTCGATCGACACAAGGAGCGGGCATGGACCTGTTCGAACACCAAGCACGAGAACTCTTCGACTCCTACGGCGTATTGGTGCCACCGGCCGAGGTGGCCCGCACCGCCCCCGAGGCCCGCGCGGCAGCGGCCCGCCTGGGCGGCCGGGTGGTCGTCAAGGGCCAGGTCAAGACGGGCGGCAGGGGCAAGGCGGGTGGCGTGAAAATGGCCGCGGACCCGGCAGCGGCCGAGCTGACGGCGCGCCAGATTCTCGGGATGGCCATCAAGGGGCATATGGCGCGGTCGGTGATGCTGGCCCAACCGGTCGAGGTGGCCGAGGAGTACTACGTCTCGTACGCACTCGACCGGGCCTGCGGAACGTTCCTGGCCATCGCGTCCGCCGAGGGTGGCATGGACATCGAGGACGTCGCCGCCGCGCGCCCGGACGCGGTGGCCCGCATCCCCATCGACCCGGGGGAGGGCGTGACGGAGGCAGTCGCCCGCCGGATCGCGGACGCGGCACACCTGCCGGCCGACGTTGTACCGACCCTGCGCGCACTCTGGCGCGTCATGGCCGCCGAGGACGCCCTGCTCGTCGAGGTCAATCCGCTGGTGCGAACGGCCGATGGGGTGATCGTGGCACTGGACGGGAAGGTGACGCTGGATGACAACGCGCGGTATAGGCAGGGGCGTTGGGGTGTGGGGGAGGAGTACGGGAACGGGCATCCCGGGGGCGGCGCACTCGGGGAAGCCGAAGGAGCAGGGAGAGCCGGGGGAGTCGGGGGAGCCGGGGAGGTTTCGGCGGACGTGCTCGAACGCACGGCGGCCGCCAAGGGCCTGAACTACGTCAAACTCGACGGCGAGGTCGGCGTGATCGGCAACGGCGCCGGACTGGTGATGTCCACCCTCGACGTGGTCGCCGGCTGCGGCGCCCGCCCGGCGAACTTCCTCGACATCGGCGGCGGTGCGTCGGCCCAGGTCATGGCGGACGGACTGACGGTCGTACTGGCCGATCCAGCCGTGCGCTCGGTCCTGGTGAACGTCTTCGGCGGCATCACCGCCTGCGACGCGGTCGCGCACGGCATCGTCGCGGCCCTGGAACGCGTACGCCTGACCAAACCCCTGGTCGTACGCCTCGACGGCAACAACGCCGAACGCGGCCGAGCGGTACTGGACGAGTACCCCCACCCGCTCCTGCACCGCGCGGACACGATGGACGCCGCGGCGAAGCGGGCGGCGGAGCTGGCGGCGAACGTCGGGGCCTGAGATCCCCTACACACCGCTACATACCCCATCTCGTATACAGACGCCCTCGTACCGAATCCCATGTACCGACGCCCCCAGGAGGCGCGTACTCATGGCAATCTTCCTCACCAAGGACAGCAAGGTCATCGTCCAGGGCATGACCGGTGCCGAAGGCATGAAGCACACCCGCCGGATGTCCGCGGCCGGTACCGAGATCGTTGGCGGCGTGAACCCGCGCAAGGCGGGCCGCGTGGTCGAGCTCGACGACCGGGCCGTGCCCGTGTTCGGTACCGTGCGCGAAGCGGTCGACCGCACCGGCGCGGACGTGTCCGTGATCTTCGTACCGCCGCCGTTCGCCGAGGCAGCCGTCACCGAGGCCGCCGACGCGGGCATCGGCCTGGCCGTACTCATCACGGAGGGCATCCCGGTACACGACGCGGTCGCCTTCCAGCACCACGCCCGCCGCCGCGGCACCCGCGTCATCGGCCCGAACTGCCCCGGCCTGATCACCCCCGGCCAGTCGAACGCGGGCATCATCCCCGCCGACATCGCCCCGCAGCCCGGCCCCATCGGCCTGGTGTCCAAGTCGGGCACCCTCACGTACCAGCTCATGCACGAACTGCGCGACACCGGCTTCTCGACCTGCGTCGGCATCGGCGGCGACCCGGTCATCGGCACCAGCCACATCGACTGCCTCACCGCCTTCGAGGCCGACCCCGAGACCGAGCTGATCGTCCTCATCGGCGAGATCGGCGGTGACGCGGAGGAACGCGCGGCCGACTTCATCGCCGCCCACGTCACCAAGCCCGTCGTCGCCTACATCGCGGGCTTCACCGCCCCCGAAGGCCGGACGATGGGCCACGCGGGCGCGATCGTCTCCGGCTCATCCGGTACGGCGGCGGGCAAGCGCCGGGCACTGGAAGCGGCAGGCGTACGCGTCGGCACCACCCCCACCGAAACGGCACGCCTGGTACGCGAACAGTGGGAGGACCTGCGATGACGCCGACACCGGAACCGACGCCGACACCGACGCCGACACCGACGCCGACACCGACGCCGACACCGGAACCGATGCCGTCACCGAAACCGACCGGACCCCAGGCACCAGCACCGACCGGAACCCAGGCGCCAGAACCGACCGGAACCCAGGCACCGAAGCCAAAGTCACCGCAGGGGGAGCGAACCCCCACCACTTCCTCCCCTCCCTCCTCCCTCTCCCTGAAACCGGGCACAGCCTGGCCCGACGCCTGGGCGCGATGCCTGGCCACGGCCCCCGAGGCGTTCCACGACGACCGTGTACTGAACCTCTGGGCGGCCACCTGGCACGCGGACGGCACCCCGCTGCCCGCGACCAGCCCCGTCGACAACCTCACCCCCATCGCAGGACCGCCCCGTCTGACCGCCGGCAACGCGGGCCGGGCCGTACGCGCGGCCCTCGACCAGCACCGCGCCTGGCGCCACGTACCGCTGACCGAACGCAAGGCCCGTATCGCCGCCACCCTCGACGCCCTCGCTGCCCACCGGGAGCTGCTCGCGCTCCTCCTGGTGTGGGAGATCGGCAAGCCCTGGAAACTCGCCCAGGCGGACGTGGACCGGGCGATCGACGGCGTCCGCTGGTACGTCGACGAGGTCGATCACATGATCACCGACCGTTCGCCGCTCCAGGGCCCGGTGAGCAACATCGCCAGCTGGAACTATCCGATGAGCGTGCTCGTTCACGCGATGCTGGTACAAGCACTGGCAGGCAATGCCGTGATCGGTAAGACCCCGACCGACGGCGGCGTGGCCTGCCTCACCCTGGCTTGTGCACTGGCCCGCCGTGAGGGGTGTGCCCCTCTCCCTCGTCAGCGGGTCCGGCAGCGAGCTCTCGCCTGCCCTCGTCCGCTCGCCGGAGATCGGCTGCGTCTCCTTCGTGGGCGGCCGCGACGCCGGCGCGCGCATCGCCACGGCAGTTGCCGACCTGGGCAAACGCCACATTCTGGAGCAGGAGGGCCTCAACACGTGGGGCCTGTGGGAGTACACCGACTGGCCCGCCCTCACCCCACTCCTCTCCAAGACCTTCGAGTACGCCAAGCAGCGCTGCACCGCCTACCCCCGCTTCGTCGTCCAGCGCTCCGCCTTCGCCGACTTCCTGGCCGCCTACCTCCCGGCCGTACGTGGCATCCGCTTCGGGCATCCCCTGGCGGTCGCCGACCCCGCCGACCCGCTCCCCGTCCTCGACTACGGCCCACTGATCAACGCCGCCAAGGCCAAGGAACTCGCCGACCTCACCACCAAGGCCATCGCTCGCGGCGCCGTACCCCTCCACCAGGGCTCTCTCGCCGAAGGCCGCTTCCTCCCGTCCCAGGACACCGCCGCCTACCTCCCCCCGACGACCCTCCTCGCGCCCCGCCCCCGTCCTCACCCCTCCACCACGCCGAGCCCTTCGGCCCCGTCGACACAATCGTCCTGGTCGACACCGAGGCGGAACTCCTGGCCGCGATGAACGCCTCCAACGGCGCCCTCGTCGCCACCCTCTCCACCGACGACCCGGCGATGTACGCCCGCCTCGCCCCCCAGATCCGCGCCTTCAAGACCGGCCACAACCGCCCCCGCTCCCGAGGCGACCGCGCGGAACTCTTCGGCGGCACCGGCACCTCTTGGCGCGGAGCCTTCGTAGGCGGCCCCCTCCTGATCCACGCCGTAACCGAAGGCCCACCCACCGCAATCCCCCTCCCAGGCAATTTCCCCCACTATCACCTCACACCCCCGCAATCCCCCGTCGCCCTCACCTAGCCCTGTCTCTTATACACATCTGACGCTGCCGACGAATAGAGAGGTGTAGATCTCGGT
>NZ_JOAX01000040.1 GCF_000720485.1 Streptomyces ochraceiscleroticus
GATGGTGCCCTTGCCCTCGTCGCCCTCGACCTTCTCCATGTGCGGCTCCAGGTAGGCCACCGCGGTCTTCATGACCTCGGCGGACTGGAGCACGAACGGCAGCTGCATCCGGCCGGAACCGAACAGCTCACCGACCACCTTCATACCCGCCAGCAGGGTGTCATTGACGATGTCCAACGCCCGCCGGTCTTCGAGCGCGGCATCGAGATCGACTTCAAGGCCGTTGCGTTCTCCGTCGATGATGCGGCGCTGCAGGCGCTCGTCCAGCGGCAGCGCGGCCAGCTCCTCAGCCTTGCCGGCCTTCAGGGACTTGGCGGTGGCGCCCTCGAAGAGTTCGAGGAGCTTCTGCAGCGGGTCGTAACCCTCTTCGCGACGGTCGTAGATCAGGTCCAGGGCAACCTTGACCTGCTCCTCCTCCAGTCGCGCGATCGGCAGGATCTTGGACACGTGCACGATCGCCGAGTCCAGGCCCGCCTTGACACACTCATCGAGGAAGACCGAGTTCAGCACGATGCGCGCGGCCGGGTTCAGGCCGAAGGAAATGTTGGACAGGCCCAGCGTGGTCTGCACGTCCGGATGGCGCCGCTTCAGCTCCCGGATCGCCTCGATCGTCGCGATACCGTCCCGCCGGGACTCCTCCTGACCGGTGCAGACAGTGAAGGTCAGACAGTCGACGAGGATGTCCGACTCCCGCACGCCCCACTTCCCCGTCAGATCGACGATGAGCCGCTCGGCGATCTCGACCTTCTTCTCCCGCGTCCTGGCCTGGCCCTCCTCGTCGATGGTCAGCGCGATGAGGGCCGCGCCGTGTTCGACCGCCAGCTCTGTGACCTGCGCGAAACGGGATGCGGGCCCGTCGCCGTCCTCATAGTTGACGGAGTTGATGACCGCGCGGCCGCCGAGCTTCTCCAACCCCGCCCGGATCACATCGACCTCGGTGGAGTCCAGCACGATCGGCAGGGTCGAGGCGGTGGCGAAGCGGCCCGCCAGCTCCTCCATGTCCGCCACGCCGTCCCGGCCGACGTAGTCCACGCACAGGTCGAGCATGTGCGCGCCCTCACGGATCTGGTCCCGGGCCATCTCCACACAGTCGTCCCAGCGGCCCTCCAGCATCGCCTCGCGGAACTTCTTCGAACCGTTGGCGTTCGTCCGCTCACCGATCGCCAGGTACGAGGTGTCCTGGCGGAACGGGACGGTCTGGTAGAGCGAGGCCGCACCCGGCTCCGGGTGCGACTCGCGCACGGCGGGA
Organism: Streptomyces ochraceiscleroticus; assembly: GCF_000720485.1. Classification (GTDB taxonomy): domain Bacteria; phylum Actinomycetota; class Actinomycetes; order Streptomycetales; family Streptomycetaceae; genus Streptomyces; species Streptomyces ochraceiscleroticus. The sequence continues at coordinate 1,250 of NZ_JOAX01000040.1, forward strand.
GCCAGCGCCCGGACTCGCTGAACGATTTCCCGCAGATGCTCCGGCGTCGTACCGCAGCAGCCCCCGACCAGCGACACCCCGTACGTCCGTACAAAGGTCTCCTGCGCGTCGGCCAGCTCACCGGGCGTCAGCGGGTAGTGCGCGCCGTCCTTGCCCAGCATCGGCAACCCGGCGTTGGGCATGCACGAGATCGGCACCCGGGCATGACGGGCCAGATAACGCAGATGCTCGCTCATCTCGGCCGGGCCGGTGGCACAGTTCAGGCCGATCATGTCGATGCCCAGCGGCTCCAGCGCCGTCACCGCCGCACCGATCTCGGAGCCCAGCAGCATCGTGCCGGTCGTCTCCACCGTCACCGAGCAGATGACCGGCAGACTGACGCCCATGGCATCCAGCGCCCGCCGCGCCCCCAGCACCGCCGCCTTCGTCTGCAGCAGGTCCTGCGTGGTCTCCACCAGCAGCGCGTCCGCATCGCCGGCGACCAGTCCCTCGGCGTTCCGCTGGTACGCATCGCGCAACGGCACGTACGCAACATGGCCCAACGTCGGCAGCTTGGTGCCCGGCCCCATCGATCCCAGAACCCAACGCTGCTGCCCAGTGGCGGCGGTGAACTCGTCCGCCGCCTCCCGCGCGATACGCGCCCCGGCCTCCGACAGCTCGTACACCCGCTCCGGGATGTCGTACTCCGCCAGCGCCGCGAAGTTGGCCCCGAAGGTGTTGGTCTCCACGCAGTCCACACCGACCGCGAAGTACGCCTCGTGCACGGAGCGCACGATGTCCGGGCGGGTGATGTTGAGGATCTCGTTGCAGCCTTCCAGCTGCTGGAAGTCGTCCATGGTCGGGTCCTGCGCCTGGAGCATGGTGCCCATGGCTCCGTCGGCGACCACGACGCGCGAGGCGAGGGCCTGGCGAAGTTCCGCCACCCGTCGAGATGTGGTGGTCACGTCAGCTCCCTCAGGTGGGGCAGGATCCGGGCGGGTACGGCGATGCCGTACGCGTTGCGGAGCCGGGCCAGGAGCGGGTCGCGGTAGAGGCGGTACTCCTGGGTGCCGATGTAGTCGAGGGCCGTGGCGGCGATGGCGCAGCCCAGCCGGGCGGCGTCGGCGAGGGGGACGCCCCGGGTCGCCGCGGCGACGAAGCCGGCCCGGAAGGCATCGCCGACACCGGTCGGGTCGACGACGCCTTCGACCGGCACGGCCGGTATCACGACCGGCGCGCGGTCCGCACTCTGCAGGCGTACTCCGTCCTCGCCGAGGGTGGTGATCCAGCAGCCCACACGGGCGCGGATCTGATCTGCTGTCCAGCCGGCGCGTTCCTGCAGCAGGGCCGCTTCGTACTCGTTGCTGAACAGCCAGCGGGCGCCCTCGACGAGCTGCCGGACCTCTGCGCGGTTCAGCCTGGCGAGCTGCTGCGAGGGGTCGGCTGCGAAGGGGATGTCGTGCTGCCGGCAGGCTGCCGTGTGGCGGAGCATCGCCTCCGGGTCGTCGGGGGAGATGACGACCAGGGCGAGGCGGCCGACCCGTGCGACCACGTCGCACAGGTCGATGGTGCGGGCTTCGGCCATCGCTCCCGCGTAGAAGGTGGCGATCTGGTTCTGTCTGCGGTCGGTCGTGCAGACGAACCTGGCCGTGTGCAGATCGGCGCTGATGTGCACCGAGTCGGTGTCGACCCCGTGCTCCTTGAGGTGGACCCGGTACGGCTCGAAGTCGGTGCCCGCTGCGCCGACCAGGACGGGGCGCAGTCCGAGCAGGCCCAGTCCGTAGCAGATGTTGGCTGCCACTCCCCCGCGGCGGATGTCGAGCCGGTCGGCGAGGAAGGACAGTGAGACCCGGTCCAGCTGGTCGGCAATGAGCTGATCGGCGAAGCTTCCGGGGAAGGTCAGCAGATGGTCGGTGGCAATGGAACCGGTCACGACTGTCCGCACGATGTGCTCCTTTCTCGCTTCGGTTTCCTGCTGCCTACTGGCAGCCCGCCGCGGTGCGCAGCTTCGCGGCGCGGTCGGTCCGCTCCCAGGTGAATTCCGGGAGTTCGCGGCCGAAGTGGCCGTACGCCGCGGTCCGGGCGTAGATCGGGCGGAGCAGGTCCAGGTCGCGGATGATCGCGGCCGGGCGGAGGTCGAAGACCTCGCTGATGGCCTCCTCGATCCGGGTGGGATCGACGGTGGCGGTGCCGAAGGTCTCGACGAAGAGGCCGACCGGCTCGGCCTTCCCGATGGCGTAGGCGACCTGGACCTCGCAGCGGGCGGCGAGGCCGGCCGCGACGACGTTCTTGGCGACCCACCGCATGGCGTACGCGGCGGAGCGGTCGACCTTGGAGGGGTCCTTGCCGGAGAAGGCGCCACCGCCGTGCCGGGCCATCCCCCCGTACGTATCGATAATGATCTTGCGGCCGGTCAGGCCCGCGTCCCCCATCGGGCCGCCGACCTCGAACCGCCCTGTGGGGTTGACCAGCAGCCGGTACCCCTCCGTCTCCAGCTTGATGCCGGCCTTGGCGAGCGCTGCAAGCTCCGGCTCGACGACGTGTTCGCGGATGTCGGGCGCGAGGAGGCCGTCGATGCTGATGTCGGCGGCGTGCTGGGAGGAGACGACCACGGTGTCGAGGCGGACCGCCCGGTCCCCGTCGTACTCGATGGTGACCTGGGTCTTTCCGTCCGGGCGCAGGTACGGGACGGTCCCGTTCCTGCGGACGTCCGTGAGGCGGGCGGAGAGCCGGTGGGCGAGGGTGATCGGCAGCGGCATGAGTTCGGGCGTGTCATCGCAGGCGTAACCGAACATCAGGCCCTGGTCGCCGGCGCCCTGCCGGTCGAGTTCGTCGCTCGTGCCCGGTCCCTTGCCGATGCGCTGCTCGTACGCGGTGTCCACGCCCTGGGCGATGTCCGGCGACTGGGCACCGATGGACACCGACACGCCGCACGAGGCGCCGTCGAAGCCCTTGGCCGACGAGTCGTAACCGATGGCGAGGACGGTGTCCCGGACGAGCTGGGCGATCGGCGCGTACGCCTTCGTGGTGACCTCACCGGCCACGTGGACCTGGCCGGTGGTGATCAGGGTCTCGACGGCGACGCGGGAGGAGGGGTCCTCCTTCAGGAGCGCGTCGAGAATGGAGTCGCTGATCCGGTCGGCGATCTTGTCGGGGTGTCCCTCGGTCACCGACTCCGAGGTGAAGAGGCGCAGGCTCATGTCAGCTCACCCGGGCCGTGAAGAAGTGCTGCTCGATGGCGTCCAGGGTGCGGATCGAGTCGACCTCCAGGGTGTCCATGTCGATGGACCGGCCGCTCACCTGCTCCAGGAGGAAGACGAACTCCACGAAGGACAGCGAGTCGATGAGACGGTTCTCGATGAGGTCGAGGTCACCGGCGATGTCCTGGCGGTCCGGGTGGCGCTTGACGATCCACGTCTTGACCTGGTCGATTCCGTCGGTCACGGGGTTGGTCATGGGGTTACTCCCTAATGTCTCAGAAGCCTGTCAGGAGGGGCGTTTCAGCGTTCGGTGAGGATGGGTGCGGCCACCGCGACCGCGTAGTCGACGTCGTGGCTGATGCTCACCGTGATCTGCGAGATGCCGGAGGCGGCGGCCATCCGGCCTGCCGAGCCGCGCAGGTCGACGAGCGGCCAGCCGCCGTCGGCGCGCTGCACCACGATGTCCAGCCAGGGCAGGAAGCGGTTGCGGACCCGCAGGGTCTTGAAGGCGGCTTCCTTGGCGGCGATGCGTCCGCAGAGGCTGAGCACATCCAGCCCGGTGGATGTGCGGCAGTCGGCCAGCTCACTGGGGACCAGCATGCGGGTGAAGAACTCCTCGCCGTGCTCGTCGAGGAGGCGCCGGACACGGGTGACGGACACGATGTCCATGCCGAGATGTGCCCAGCCCGGGCCACTGGGGGCGGGTTGGGCCGGCACGTCAGAGCGCCGACCTGGCCCGCAGGACCGCGTCGGCCGCCGCGTCCCAGTCGCCGTACCGGCGGGTCAGTGCCGACAGCCAGCGTTCCAGCCCGAAGGCCACGCAGCTGGTGAAGGCCGGGCCCCCGCTCTGCGCGAGCGAGATGTCGCACCGGTCGCCGAAGAAGTTGCGGTGGGTGTTGACAGAGGCGATGGCGAGGTCCTCGAAGAGGAACTCGTGCTTGACGGGGACGAGACGCTGCAGCACGGCCTTCGAGCTGCCCTTGTCGAAGAACGGGTCGCAGGCGGCTTCCTTGCGCAGTGGCAGATCGAGGGCCTCGGCGAATGCGGTGATCCTGTCGCTGAAGGTGGCGAGGTGCTGCTCGGCGTGCTCCTGGCCGCCCAGTGCGACGATCTCCCGCATACGGAAGCCGAGTTGGCGGCGCAGCCCCTCGTACTTCTCCTCCTTGCGGAAGCACCAGCCGACCACGGTCACCAGGGTGTCGGACTCCAGCTGCCGGCCCTCGTGACTGAGGTAGACGCCGTAACAGGAGGCCGAGGGCAGCCCGAGCGAGGCCGGCTGCAGGGCGTCACAGGGAAAGCAGCCGGTCTCCTGACAGAGCCCGGAGCCGCCCTGGGCGCTCTCCAGATTGAGCGGGGAGACCACAACGGCCTGGTGGGGGAAGTTCTCGTAGTAGTCGAGGCGGGCCAGGTCCTGCGTGGGGAGCAGCGGGGGCGCTGTCATGGAGGTGGCCCCCGCGGCGTGGCCCCAGCCCTCGAAGGTGTCGTCGAGCAGCCGCAGCAGTGCGGTGCCTTCCGCACCCAGGGTGGGCAGTCCGGCTCGGTGGTCGGTGGGTGGGGGCATTCGTACCTCGGTGGGTGTGGACATACGTACCTCACTTGGGGCGTGGATCGCGACGGAGGCAGGACGGCGGGCCGGGTCAGATGACGGGCAGCACGTCGTCCGTGAAGATCCCGGTCTTCAGGAAGAACGCGAGCGGCTTGCGGACCGACTTGCGCTCGATGGTGCGGCGACGGTCGTCGGCGAGCAGGGCGTTGCGCAGGGCGAGCGGGTCGGCGACGCCGGCGTCGCGGTAGACGTGCGGGTTGTAGAGCGAGTTGATGCTGAAGACGACGTACCGCTTGAGGTACGCCTCGACCTCGACGTGCCGCTCCTCGCTGATCGTCTCGCGCATCCGGGTGTGCAGCAGGGAGACCAGCTCACGTCCGAAGGCGATGTGCCGGGACTCGTCCTGGTGGTGGAGCCGGTTGACCTGCCGGATCGTGTCGCACAGCGACGCGTCCTGCGCCATGTGCGTGTTGTAGAAGTCCACGAGCTCTTCGAAGAACAGGATCCGGGCGAAGACCAGGAAGTTCTCGACCTCCGGCTCCCAGTCGGAGGTGGCCCGCATCGCCGTGGAAGAGTAGATCTTGTCGCCGTAGCGGCGGCAGAACTCGGCGAAGAACCACATGTGTTCGTTCTCCTCACCGATGAAGTGGTGGAAGAAGTCCGAGGGGATCTCGAATCCCGGCATGTGGATGCGGTTGACGACCTCGATGAGCAGTTCACGGATGCCGTGCACGTTGAGGCTGTAGAAGTTGATGCTCTCCCACTTCGACAGCCGGCGCAGGGTGTCCTCGCCGAGCTGGTCGAAGAGCGGGGTGCCGTACGGGGTGAGCAGTTCGGGGCTCATCCACATCCGGTCCTCGTCGAGCCGGTCGGGCCAGTCGAACTGCTGGTACGGGTTGTAGTAGTCCTCGATGGACTTGGTCGAGAGCCGTTCCAGTACTTCCTGGAAGCGGTCGGTGATGGGCAGGGCCGGGGCGGCCATGGTCGTCCCTCCAGTACAGGTGGTCCGGTGTGACGGGGCGGGTCAGGGACGGGCTTCGTAGACCGCGTTGACGGGCGTCTCGGTGGCGCGGCGCCAGCGGGAGAAGCCGCCGGCCTTGGCGATCTGCTGGAAGGCCGTCTCACCGGAGTGGTTGCCGAGGGCGTACGGGCCGCGCTGGGCGACGGCGACCGGCAGGCACATCACGGCGGACAGGCTCATGAACATCCGGGCGGCGGGCGTGCCGTGCCCGGTGACGTCATCGGCGGAGGCGTTGGTTTCCACCAGCATCCACGTGCCGTCCGGCTTCAGGGTGCTGCGGACGTGCGACGCGGCCCCTTCCGGGTCGCCCATGTCGTGCAGGCAGTTGAAGAACGTCACCAGGTCGTAGTCGCGTCCCGGGTAGTCGTCGGCCGAGGCGGTATCGAAGACCACCCGGTCGCTCAGCCCCGCGTCGTCGGCGAGCTGGCGGGCGATGGTGATCGCCTCTTCGGAGTAGTCGTAGCCGTGCACGGTGGCCTCGGGGAACGCCTTGGCGATGAGCAGGGTGGTGTGCCCGACGCCGCAGCCGACGTCGGCGACCCGGCCACCGTTACGCAGCTTGTCCGTCACCCCGTCGAGTGCGGGCAGCCACTCGGGGATCAGCCGGTGCTCGTACGCGGGCTGGAAGAAGCTGCCCATGCCGGTGTCCAGCGCCGGGTCGTGCTCGGCCCAGCCGACGCCCTCGCCGGTGCGGTACGCGTCCACGAGCAGGTCCTCGGTCGCGTACAGGGCCTTGAGCGCGGTGAAGAAGCCGGCCGTGTACGTGACCGCGGCGCGGTCGGCGAGGACCGGGGCGTGTGCGGCGGGCAGGGTGTAGCGGTCGGAGCTGGGGTGGCGCTCGACGTAGTCGGCGCTGAGCTGGGCGTGCAGCCATTCCTCGGCGTAGCGCGGGCTGATGCCGGTGCGCTCGGCGAGCTCGTCGGGGGTGAGCGGGCCGTGTTCGGCGAGGGCGCGGTACAGGCCCAGGCGCTCGCCGAGGGCGACGGTGAGGCCGCGTACGGCGGCGGCCGCGTCCGTGATGACGCGCTGGTGGAACTCTTCGGTGGTGACACCTTGCAGAACGGCACTCATGATCTGGGCTCCTCATCCGTGTGCTGCGTTCCTCGCCGGGTCGCGGATCGCAGGTCGCAGGTGAACAGGAAGGACCGGGGTACGCGGGGCACGCTGCGCGGCGGCACCGTGTAGGGCCAGCGGCCGAAGTCGGCGCCCTCGTCACCGGGCTGCTTGACCTCGCGCGGCGACCATCCGCTGTCCAGCAGCAGCTGCTCGGGCTCCTCCGTACCGAAGAGCCAGGGGTTGCCGTCGTCGGCCAGCGCCTTCAGGAACGGCCGGGACAGCGGGTTCTCCAGGGCGGCCCGGCTGATGACATCACCGGCCAGGACGGAGTCCGGTGCGCTGACGTCGGCGAGGGTTGCGAGGAGAGTGCGTACGGCGTCCTCGGGGAGGAAGAAGAGCAGGCCCTCGACGACCCACAGGGTGGGCCGCTCGCTCTGCCAGCCGGCCTCCTTCAGCGCCCCGGTCCACTCCTCGGTGAGGTCGACGGCGACGGGGTGCCGGGTGCGGCCGGCCGGCTGCGGCTCGTCGGCGAGCATCCGCGCCTTGGCGTCGAGCAGCGCGGGCCGGTCCAGCTCGTAGACCGTGACGCCGTCCGGCCAGGGCAGCCGGTAGAAGCGGGTGTCCATGCCGGCGGCGATGAAGACGACCTGCCGGATGCCGCCCTCGGCGACGGTCCGCGTGATGGCCCGGTCGAGGTACTGGGTACGGATGGCCAGGAAGGGCACCGTGCCGGCGCCCGCGTACCGTTCGAGCAGCTCGAAGCCGATGTCGGCGGCGACGGTACGTGCGTAGGAGTCGTTGAACAGCCGGTCCGGGCGCTCGGATTCGAGGGCTCGGGCGGCGGCGGTCCACTGTGCTGTGCGGGATACGGCCTCCACAGGAGGGTCCCCCTTCGGTTGAGAGCCGGCCGGTCCCGGACGGGACTCGGGGCCGCCGGCACTGGTGGAGTGGACGGTCGTGTCCGGCTTTCAGCCGCGCACGCAGGGCACCGGGTCCTCCGCCGCCGTCTTCGACGGGGGCAGGGCGGCGGAGCGGCGCCGGAAGATGCTGTGCAGGACCATGCTGAACACGACCGTCCCGTCTGCGGCCACCAGCGAGCACTTGGACTGCACGATGCCGGTGGCGGGGTTGCCGAGGGACGGGCGGGCGCCGAGGATCTCCATCCGGGCGGTGAGGACGTCCCCCGGTCGCACGGGCCGGAGGAAGCGGACCTCGTCGATACCGGGTGAGCCCAGCCCGTCGCTGGAGGCGAGCAGGCCGTCCACGTAGCACCGCATGAACATCGCGGCGGTGTGGAATCCGCTGGCGATCAGCCCGCCGAACGGGCTGTGCGCGGCGGCCTCCCGGTCGGTGTGGAACGGCTGCGGATCGAAGCGCGCGGCGAACTCCAGCACCTCCTCCTCGGTCACGGTGACCGTCCCCAGCTCGTGAACGTCACCGGCGCGGAAGTCCTCGAAGTAACGCATGCGCGTGCCATCCCCTCGTCAAGACTCGACAGTCTTTAGGACTCAACAGCCCTTGGCACACCACAACTTACGATCCAGCCGTTTATTTTGTCAATCCAAATCTATGGATCCACAAAGCGCTAAGCGCTGGGGAGCGCCTGCTCGATGTCGTTCCACAGGTCTTCGGGGTGCTCGATGCCCACCGCCATCCGCACCATCCCGGCACTCACTCCCGCGGCCTGCAGCGCCCGGTCGTCGAGCTCCCGGTGCGAAGTACTGGCCGGGTGGGTCACCAGCGTCTCCACACCACCCAAGGACAGGGCGAGTTGGGCGATCCGCAGCCGCTCGGCGAAGGCGCGGCCGGCGTCCCGTCCGCCGGCCGGCTCGAAGGAGACCATCGCGCCGAAGCCGGAGAGGAACCGGCGGGCGCGCTCGTGCGAGGGGTGCGTGGCAAGCCCCGGCCAGTAGACCTGCTTCACCGCCGGATGCAGCTCCAGCCGGGCGGCGAGGAAGGCCGCGTTACGGCAATGCTGGCGCATCCGCAGTGGCAGGGTCTGGATACCGCGCAGGGTCAGCCAGGCCGCGAACGGATCGGCGGTGGCACCGAGTTCGACCGCGCGCCGCCAGACCTGTTCGTACAGCTCCGCGTCCGCGAAGACCGCGACTCCCCCGATCACATCCGAGTGCCCGCCCAGGTACTTGGTCGTGGAGTGGACCACGATGTCCGCACCGAACTCGATCGGCCGGCACAGGGCAGGCGACGCGAGGGAGTTGTCGACCAAGCTCACGACACCGGCCCGCCGCGCCACACCCAACAGTCCTGACAGGTCTGGTACTTCACCGGTCGGATTCGCCAGCGTCTCCAGCAACAGGAGCCGGGTGGCCGGGCGCAAGCGCGCCGACAACTCCCCCGCGCCGTCGCCGGATATCCGCTCCACCTCGATGCCGAACCGCTCGGCGAGGTCGGACAGCACCGCGTACGTACCGCCGTACAGGCAGCTCTGCACCAGTACGTGGTCACCCGGGCGCAACAGGGCCAGCAAGGTGCTGCTGATGGCCCCCATGCCGGATGCGGCCGCCAGCGCCCGGGCGCCGCCTTCAAGGCCGGCCATGACGCGTTCCAGCGTGCGCACGGTGGGGTTGCCGCGCCGGCTGTACACGAAATCCCCGTCGGGAGTGGCCATCGCCGCGGCGAGCGCGTCGGCACTGTCGTACGCGAACGCCGACGATCTCACCATAGGCGTACTCAGCGGCCTTCCGCCGCCCGAGGCGAGCCCCACCGCTTCGGCCGTAACGTGGACCGCACGGGTCTGCAAGTGCAGCATCTCGGTTCCTCGCTCCTCCGCCATTGCGTTTTCCTTCCTGCGTGAGCTGGTCGGGTGGCTGGGTGACTACAGCAACGGGGCCGTGCCGCGCCCCCGTTCGGGCACTGCACGACCCCGGATTGACTGCCGGCCGTACGGCTACGCGACGGCCTTCTCGCCCGTCGGCGCGCTGCTCTGCTGCGCCTCGGCCTGGGGCGCGCGTCCGCGCATGAACACCAGCGTGAGCAGGCCGCCCACGGCCGCGACGCCCGCGGCCCCGATGAAGGCGGAGCTGAAGCCGTTGGTCAGCGCGGGCAGGTCGCCGAGCTTGCCGGCCCCCTGCGAGGTGGCGAGCGCGGTGAGCGCTGCCAGGCCGAGCGCGGAACCCACCTGGTAGGTGGTGTTGACGATGCCGGAGGCCAGGCCCGCCTGCTCCTGCGGCACGCCGGACATCGCCGCCATCATGGCCGGGATGTACGCCAACGACATGCCGAGCGCCGCGACCAGCGAGGCCGGCAGGACATCCACGACGAAGGTGCCGGTCGGCTCGACGGCCGAGAGCCACACCAGGCCGGCCGCCAGGACGAACAGACCACCCGCGATCAGCGGCTTGGGACCGAACTTGCCCAGCAGCTTGGCGGTGATCATCGTCATGAAGATCATGAGCAGGACGGTCATGGGCAGCAGCGCCGCGCCACTGGCGAACGCGCCGTAGCCCAGGACCTGCTGGAGGTAGAGGTTGAGGAAGTACCACATCGGGATCCAGGCCGCGCCGAGCAGTGCCATCGAAAGGTTCGAGGACGCCAGGCCCGGAGTACGCCACACACCCAGCGGCATCAGCGGCGCCTTGACGGAACGCTGGATCACCAGGAACAGACCGATCAGCACCGCGGCGCCGACGAGTTCGAGCACCGTCTCCGTGGTGCCCCAGCCGACCTCCGGAGCACGGACCACGGCGAACACGGCGAGCGCCAGGCCCGCGGTGACGGCGATGGCACCGAGCAGGTCCACGGAGCCCCGCTTCCCCGCGACCGCGGGCAGCAGTCCGGTGGCGGCGAGGGTGGCGATGCCGATCGGGATGTAGATGATGAACACCCAGGGCCAGCTTGCCCATTCGGTGAAGACACCGCCGAGGAAGACGCCCGCGGTACCACCGGCCGGGGCCGCGGCTCCGTAGAAGGCCATCGCCTTGCCCAGCTCCTTCGGGTTGTGCCCGAAGAGCATCATCAGCAGGGTCATGGACGCGGGGGCGATCAGCGCACCGCCGACGCCCTGCACCGCACGGCCCACGACCTCGACCCAGGCCGTGGAAGCGGCGGCCGCGACGACGGAGCCGGCGATCAGCACCGCCCAGCCGCTGACGAAGACCTTGCGGGCACCCAGCAGGTCGGAGAGCCGGCCGCCGAGCAGCAGCAGACCGCCGAAGGCGATGACGTAGGCGTTGAACACCCACTGCAGGTCGCCCTGGGAGAACCCGAGGTCGCGCTGCATCTCGGGCAGCGCCACTCCAATGATGGACGTGTCCATGATGACCATGAACTGTGCGGCCGCGAGCACAGCAAGTGCCCACCAGCGCCGCGGATTGACGGCAGACATGGCGCCACCCTTTTCTCGTCGTATACCCCTGGGGGGTACTTGCGGCGAGGAACGTAGCATACCCCCTGGGGGTAACGAAACCCTAGAGGCGGCCGCAAAGCGAAAAGGCTGCTGATACCCCCTAGGGGTATCAGCAGCCTTTTCATCAGGAGCGATCGGGGTCAGGTCAACTGACCTGCTTTGCAGACCCCTTCGCCGCAGCCGCGCCGCGCGGACGCCGGGCCGCCCGACTGCTCGATCCGCGCAGCAGCGACCTGAAGGAGCGCCACGGCGAGCATCCGCACCACGGGATCATCCGCGGCCCGGCGCGCCAGCCGCCACACACGGACGGGCATGCCCACTCGGCCGTTGCGAGACATCCATTCCACCCCCTCACTGGCACGTCACACGCGACAACATGGAGACAACGCGCACGCGTCACTCCGCACGTCGCTCGAACCATATACCCCCGTGGGGTATGCCGCCAGAGGAAGCCGGACAGTGACAGGAATGCATCGACGTCTACCCACCCCTGGGCCACTCCTCCTCGTCGACACCCCTGGCAATATACCCTAGGGGGGTATACAGTCATGGTGCGGCCGGCTCGGAAGCGGGACCGTAGCGGACGAGAATGGGGATGAAGGTCATGGGACACAGCGCTCACCACACCGGCACCGCGCACGACCACGTCTCCCACGAGGGCCACCACGGACACGCCGGCCACGCCACCCACCGCGGCGAGCACACGCACGGCGGAGCCTCCTGGGCGATGGCCGCGAAGGCAACGTTGCACTGCCTGACCGGGTGCGCCATCGGCGAGATCCTCGGCATGGTCATCGGCACCGCCCTGATGTGGGGCAACGTGCCGACCATGGTCCTGGCGATCGCGCTGGCGTTCCTCTTCGGCTACTCGTTCACGCTGTTCGCGGTCCGCCGGGCCGGCCTGGACTTCAAGAGCGCCGTCAAGGTGGCGCTGGCCGCCGACACCGTTTCCATCGCCGTGATGGAACTGGTCGACAACGGCATCATCGCCCTGGTTCCGGGAGCGATGGACGCCCACCTGTCGGACGGGCTGTTCTGGTCGGCGCTCCTCGGCGGGTTCGCCGTGGCATTCGCGATCACGACACCCGTGAACAAGTGGATGATCGGCCGCGGTAAGGGCCACGCCGTCGTCCACGCCTACCACTGAAACCGAGCAGCCACGTCCCCGGGGCGTCCCGCATCGACGGGAGCACCCCGGGGGCGTTTGCTTCGCCGCGCCACGGTCAACCCGCCAAGGGCCGGGGGTGGAAGAGGCATGGCCGCCCGGCCCGCCGGCCTCCGGCAGCGAAGGATGCGATCTGTGATGGCCAAGGTCAAGGACATGCTCGCCACCTACCCGGCCGACCTCGGCGGCGTCGACCGGGAGAAACTCACCAACTGCATCGAGGAATGCATCGCTTGCGCACAGGCGTGTACTGCCTGCGCCGATGCCTGCCTGTCCGAAGGCATGGTCGGGGATCTCACCAAGTGCATCCGCACCGACATGGACTGCGCCGACATCTGCAACGCCACAGCCGCCGTTCTGTCCCGCCACACAGGCTACGACGCCAACATCACCCGCGCGCTTCTCCAGGCATGTGCAACCGCCTGCAAGGCATGCGCCGACGAATGCTCGTCACACGCTGACATGCACGAGCACTGCCGCCTGTGCGCCGAAGCCTGCCGGTCCTGCGAACAGGCATGCAACGACCTCCTCCAGGCCCTCGGCTGATCCGCTGTTGGCCGCCGGGCCACGTTCTGCACGCTGGAGAGATCACCGACGTGCGCGCAGTTGGAGGGTGGGGCGAGCGGACTGCTCGGAGTCCGCTCGCCCCACGGTGACGGGATCGGTCAGGCGACGACGGGTTGCGGCACAGCCTCCGGCCGGGTCAGGTGGCCGGACCGCTGGAGCCCGTACAGGGCAGCCGCACAGCCGAGACCGAGGGCGGAGAGCACGAGCCAGGGCAGTGCGGACACGCCGGCCGCGCGGGCGGCGTCGAGCGCCGCGCCCGTGAGCAGATTGCCCAAGGTGATACCGATGCCGCAGATGGTGTTGTAGAGCCCGTAGTGGGTCGCGACCAGGCGGTCGCCCGAGAGGCGGACGATGGTGTCCATCTCGAAGGGGTACGCGATCATCGTGCCCAGGGCGAGCAGCAGCGCGGCCAGGGTCGGTGGCACCGCGGCCAGAAGCCACAGCCCGAGACCGCCGGCCGGTACGGGCAGCGCCGAGGCGGCGAGCAGCGGCACGAAGGCCGCGCCCATGGTCAGCAGACCCCACGCCAATGCGCGGCCGGGCTCCAGCCGTTCCTTGCACCAGGCCGTCACCCGGGTCTGCCCGACGATGGTGGAGAGCCCCGACACGGCGAACATCACCGCGACCGCGGCCGTACCGAACTCACCGTCGCCACCCACGCGCCGGACCTCCAGCGGGAGAGCCAGGTAGACCTGGAAGGAGAGCACGTACGACCCGATCATGGCGGTGGAGAACAGCAGGAACGCCCGGTTGGCCACCACCGTGCGCCACTGCGACAGCACGCGCTCCTGCTGCTGCCCGGAGCCCTGCGGTGCGTCGTTCGCCCGGCGCGCGGGGAGCGCGCGGATCTGAACCGCGCTCAACACGGCGAAGATGGCTGCCGAGACCAGGCACGTGACCCGGAAGTTGAGCCCGGTCAGCAGCATGCCCACCATGGGGCCGAGCAGGATGCCGGCCTGGTAGAAGACGTTGAAGAGCGCGAACGCCTCGACCCGGCGCTCCCCCGCGTCGGCGGCCAGGTAGGCACGTACGGCGGGGTTGAACAGCGCGCCCGCGAACCCGGTGGCCGCGGAGGCGACGAGCAGTGCGGGCACCGAGTCCACCAGCCCGATGGCGGCGAACCCGACGGTCCGCAGCACGCACCCGGCGATGATCAGCGGCTTGTACCCGAGGCGATCGGCGAGCGTCCCACCGATGAGGAACATGCCCTGCTGGCTGAAGTTCCGTACCCCCAGGATGAAGCCGACCAGCCAGCCGGCGAGCCCGAGCGTGCCGGAGAGATGGGCGGCCAGGTACGGCATCAGCATGTAGAAGCCGAGGTTGATGGTGAACTGGTTCACCATCAGCAGTTGGACGCTGCGGTCGTAGGAGCGGACCTGCGCGATCGTGCTCTTCATCGCGCCTCACCCACTGCGTTGTCGACGACGGCGTCATTCGTGGCCTCGCCGGCCCGGGCCAGCCAGGTGAGCGGGTCGGCGACAGAGGTGCAGCGGGTCCAGCGGGTGACTTCTTTCTCGTCCGCCCGGCCGATCAGCTCCGGCTCCGGTGCGGGGGCAGCGCCCAACAGGCCGCGTTCCCCACAGTATTCGTCGTTGTAGACGGTCTCCAGGTAGCGCTGCGGGCCGTCGGGGAAGATCGCCGCAATGCGGGTGTCCCGAGGCAGGGTACGGGCCAGCCAGCCCGCCACCAGTGCGACCGCGCCGACACTCCAGCCGCCCGTCGCGTAATGCGAGGACGCCAGCTGCCGGCACGCCCAGACCGATTCGGCGGGAGCGACCCAGTGCACCTCGCTGAAGTTCTCGTAGGCGACGTTCCGGGGATAGATGCTCGACCCGAGGCCGCGCATCAGCCGGGTGCGTGCGGGCTGGCCGAAGATGGTCGAGCCGATGGTGTCCACGCCGACCAGGCGCATACCGGGGTAGAGCTGCCGCAGGACGCGCGATACGCCCGCGGAGTGTCCGCCGGTGCCCACGCTGCAGACCAGTACGTCGATGTGGCCGAGCTGCGAGGCGAGCTCCAGGGCGAGCGGGGTGTAGGCGGCGACGTTGTCCGGATTGCCGTACTGGTCAGGGCACCAGGCGTCCGGCTGCCGGGCCAGCAATTCGGCGACGCGGTCGCGGCGGGCCTGCTGCCAGCCACCGGTGGGGTGCGGCGCGGGCACCATGTCGACGGTCGCACCGTATGCGGTCAGCAGCCGCGTCATGGACGGTTCGAGGCCCGGGTCGGTGACGAGGGTGACGGGGTGGCCGTGCACCATCCCGGCCAGGGCGAGGCCGAGGCCGAGAGTGCCGCTGGTCGACTCGACGATTGGCGCGCCGGGGAGCAGGTCACCGCGGGCCCGGGCGCGTTCCACCATGTGCAGCCCGGGGCGGTCCTTGATGCCACCGGGATTGAAGCCCTCCAGCTTGGCCCAGAAGCCGCGGTCCGGGGAGGTGGTGAAAGGTCGGGACACCCGCAGGACCGGAGTGTCGCCGACCAGCCCGCGGAGGGACGAGTCAGCGGGGCTGAAGGCGTTGCCCTCGGTAGCGGTCAGCGGGTGGTTGAACGTTGCTGTGTGGCTCTTGGTCGGAGAGTGCATAGTTTCGCTCTCGTTCGTACTGGCGATGGGTCGGACGCTCATCTCGCGCGCCACCCGGGCAGGCGTGGCACGCGGCAGGCCGGCCGCTGGCCGACCGCAACGGCGGCGTCTATATGCGCCACCGGCAGAGGGCGGCCAGCACGGTCCGTCCCTCGCTGGGAAGCCGGCTTCTCTTACCGGCGGAACGGTCGACGACCCGATGCCCGGCGGTGCCTGCCGTCAGCGCGAGCGTCGCCACCCCAGCCGGCTCCGCGCGCACGGGCGGTTGCTGCGCGGAACGGAGCGCAGCGTCGGCATGGAAGGGCAGACACCCATCGGGCACCGCGACGGTCTCGACGGCGGCCGCGGGCAAGGGGGCGGAGGCAACCGGCACGGAAGCATGAGCGTCCAGGTGCGTCGGCAGCCCACCGCAGCCCAGCAGGGTGAGGAGAAGTACGCCCAGCACGGCCCACGCAAAGCGGAACATCCAGAGCGAGCTCATCGATGAGGGCGTTTTACGGGAATGGGATTGATGAAAGGGGTGAAGCGGCACGCATCCTCCGCGCGGGTGTCGCCCTCCTCAGAAACGGAGGCACGACGAGCAGGGATCAACGGGATGACGGGAGTTCCGTCGACCGCCCCCGCACCGCGCGTAAAACGGCAGGCGTGGGAGGTCGGACGCCCAGGGAGCGCCGACCTCTAGATGCGCAGGACCGTTGGGTCCGCTGATGGCGGTATGGGGACAGCCAGGTCCCGTGCCGCCGGGCCGTGGGTACGGTCCATGACGGGCACACCTCGGCCCCATGCCGAGTTGAGTGGCGAGAGGCAGGGTGCCGCTAGATCAGGCCCCTGCTCCGGCTGGCCCAACGCACAGTCATCGACATACTGATGCCCGCCGTGCCCGCCGTGATGACCGCCCGGCTCCTCAACCCCGGACGAGTCCCCCGAGGAACCATCCATAGCAGTCGCAACAGATTCGCCCGCACTGACAAGTGTCGACGAGGCATGCGAAGCCGTAGCGCTGCTGAGGGAGGGAGTGTGACGCACTGTCACCTCGGGACTTACCGCGTGCGTATACAACAGCCCGAAGAGAAGCAGGCCCAGCCACCACACAGGCAGCGGAACCGCTGATGAGCGGCTCCGCCAAGCGCGGGAAGGCAACCAGGCCGTAATCACACCGTGATCGTACCCCGCTGCAGAGCGAGCGCCACCTCGTTTCCGGAAACGGATTGTGAACAAGCCATGCCCTCACTCCGCAGGACGCTGAATGGGCGCAACCTCGCTCAAGGGCAACGGGCTTTACTAAATGCAAACATCACGCATTTCGCCGACAATCATCGTCGACAATCATCAGCGGGCACGGAAAAAGCGGCCGGCAGGGCTGGTGCCCCGCCGGCCGCTCCGCGGCCTGACGTCCGCCGCGTCAGCTCTTCTTGAGCATCGTGTCCATCTTCTCGATCTCCGCCTTCTGCGCCGTGATCACGTCATCGGCAAGCTTCTTGGCGGGACCGTATTCGCCCTTGGCCTTCTCGGTCTCGGCCATCTGGAGGGCGCCCTTGTGATGCTCGACCATCATCTCGAGGAACATCTTGTCGAAGTCGGCGCCGGACGACTTCTTCAGCTTGTCCATGTCCTCGCTGCTCATCATGCCGGGCATCGAGGAGGACATGTCGTGTCCCATGTCGCCGTGGTCCATGTCGCCGTGGTCCATCCCGCTCATGTCCTCGGGCGCCTCCTCGCCCCACGAGGTGAGCCAGCCGGACATCTTCTTGATCTCCGGGTCCTGCGCTCCCTTGACCTCCGTGGAGAGGTCCTTCACCTCGCTCGACACGCGCTTGCCGTCGGCCAGGTCGGCCATCTCGATGGCCTGACGGTGGTGCTGGATCATCTCCTTGGCGAAGGAGACGTCCGCGCTGTTGTGCTTACCGCCCTTCGCCGACGGGGACGCGGATGCGGACGCCTTGGAGCTGGACTCCATGGAACCCATGTCGTGCCCCTTGTCGTTCCCGCCACAGGCGGCAAGGACGAGAGCGGCCGCACCAGTGGCGGCGACGAGGGCGGTACGGCGAATGAACGCGCGGTGCGCAGTCATGACGGAACTCCTGGATTGCTGAACTGATCGGATACGGATGAACGGCACGCCGGTGTGCGCCGCCGGCTCGTCCGGAGGGCACAGCGCGGCAGGCCGCCGCTATATCCGCAGCAATTGGAGTTCGGAGAGTGAGGGTGGCGCCCGGTCGCTCGCCGGGCCGCTGACGAACCCACAGGTACGGGCATCCGTTGGTTCGGCACCGTTCACGACACCAGGCAGGGGCGCAGGCAGCGACGGAGGCCCGGCGATGGAGGCCGAGACGCACATCCCGCTCGCGTGATCAACATGTCCGTCGCCGTGGTCATCCTGGCCGCACTGCCCGACCCCGCACACCATGGGACCGGCGGCCCGGCTGTCGGCGGCCATCCGGTGGTGCCCTGAGGCCGTGGCGATCCCCGGCACCGGGCCGAGGCCGTGCATGCCGAGCAGCCCCAACAACAGCGCACCCACGAGCAGCCCCCAGAGCCGCAGCATCCGCTGCGGCCGGCCGGGCAGTCCGTAGTGCGTCACAGGCACATCGTAGACATACGAGAGAGGCGCCTGGCGATACGCCCCGGCGCGCCTCGACTGCTCGACGACGATGGTCACGTGGCGCGTCGCGCCCCCGCACAATGCCTGAGATCATGCCTTCGTCGCACAGGCGATGAAGAGCGGCACGGCGAGGAACAGCCGGTCTCTGTGCGCTCGCGCCCGCTGTTCGGCGCGTGCCGAGCAGCCGGTTCACAAAGACCAGCTTGTATCTGGCTCCGGCGCCCACCGCTCGGACGCGCGGCCGTTCCAACAAGCGGCGGTGACGCTGCGACGACCACAACGGGCCTGTCTCAGCGACCAGTTCGACGAGGTCCCCGTCGGCAGACCACTGATCGGCCGACTACCGACAATCGCTGCACGATAAGCCTTTCCCATGTACCAACCGTGCCGCTTCCTCTCGCAGGACCGGGTTCGCGCGAAGCTCGCAGGCGAAGTCCGCGTCGGGAGGTCCGGCGATGTTGATGACCTTCCCGCCAGGCTTGAGGACCCGCAGGGACTTCTCCAGGGTCTCGCCTCCTAGAGCGTCCAGGGGGAGGGAGGCAGCCTCCGCCATGGTGAGCGTGGCCGCTTGGGTGCCAGGTCGTTCTGGTGGACGGCGATGAGTTCGGTGAAGGTGCCGATGCGGTCCTTATCGGGCCGGGCATAGACCTCATCGCTCACCGCGAACCGGGGGACGTCCGATCCCACCTCGACCACCGCCCCGGCGAGGTCGTTGCCCAGGATGAGAGGGAGACGGTACGGCAGGATCGCCTTGAAGCCGCCGTCGCGGATCCCGAAGTCCAGCGGGTTGACGCTCGCCGCGTGGACCCGGACCAGGACATCGTCGGCGCCCACCTGCGGGCCCGGGACTCGGCGATGCGGCCGCCGCCCTTGTCGCCGTACCGCTCGATCATGAAAGCCTTCATCGTCGTCTCCGTTTCCCGTCCACAGGGGGATGTGGCCGCTGTGCGTTCCGGGCTTCTGCCAGTACGACACCCTTTGTAGGGTTTGTTTCGGTTTCCTGGAGCCCTCGCCGATGCGGCGGGCGGCCGTCACCGGCGCGGTATCCGTCGCCGGGCATCAAGGCCACCGGTGGGGCGATGTGCGCCTCACGCCGCGCTCGGCGATGCGGCCGCCAGGCCCTGCTTCACGTGCCGGGTGATCTCGTCGGCAAGGATCTCGTGCAGTCCCGTCTCGATGCCGGACAGGGCCTGGGCGGCGACCTGGCAGCAGCTTGAAGTTGGCTTCGACGGGGGCCAGGAGGCGTAGGTCGGAGTACGGAACAGGTCGGCCTTGTTCTGGGTGACCAGCCAGGCCACGTGACAGCCTCGTGTCTCCTCAGGCAGGATCGCCGGGACGTTGCCGGGGACGCCATACCGCTTCGACGAGCAGCTAGACCACACCCCGATCTCGTTGCAGATTTCGTCCGCATGGGGGAGGCAGTTCCTGCTCAACAAAGCTGAGCATGCCACTGAGATCCAATACAGAGGTACTGCAGGGCGGGCACTTGGGTTCATGACCGGACGCTGGACAGCTCAGGGGCTGGCGGGAGTTGCGTCGGGGCCGTCGTCCCGGCAGCCTCTTCCCGTGCGAAAACTACTGATCGTTCACCACACGCCCTCGCCCAACGTGCAGGCCATGTTCGAAGCCGTTGTCGCGGGCGCCACCACGGAGGAGATCGAGGGTGTCGAGGTCGTTCGCAGGCCGGCGCTCGCTGCCACGGTCTCCGACGCGCTGGAGGCGGACGCGTACATCCTGGGAACCCCGGCCAACCTCGGCATGATGAGCGGCGCGCTCAAGGTCTTCTTCGACACCATCTACTACCCCTGCCTCGACGCCACCCGGGGCCGCCCGTACGGCCTCTACGTGCACGGCAACAACGACACCACGGGCGCCGTCCGCGGCGTGGAGTCCATCACCACGGGGCTGGGCTGGACAAAGGCCGCCGAGAACGTCCTGGTCACCGGGGAGCCGGACAAGGCCGACAGTGAGGCATGCTGGAATCTCGGCGTCACGATCGCGGCCGGTCTCATGCCCTAGCTGTGCAGCTCACGGGTCCGTTGTCCTTCCGCCACAGCCTCGGGCGCCACGCGGGTGCGGGGCCGAAGACGGCCACGACAACGGCGCCGACCAGCCAGGTGCCGGCGATGAAGCAGAAGACGCTCTGATAGCCGTGGCCGTTGTAGAGGGCCGCGACGATCAACGGTCCGGCGGCGTTCGACAGCCGGCCCAGTCCGTAGGAGACGCCGGTTCCCAGCGAGCGGCCGCGGGTGTCGAAGAGCTCCGGGGAGTAGGCGTAGCCGAGTGCGGTGTAGCCGCGCTCGAACATGTTCACCAGGAACCCGAAGACGATGATCAGGACGGGGTTGAAGGTGAGCCCGTACAGCAGACCGCACAGCGCGATGACCGTACCGAAGGCAGCCAGACACCACTTGCGTTCGAAGCGGTCGGTGACCAGGGACGCCAGATACGAGCCGAGTGACGCGCCGACCGAGGCCCCCGTCTGGCAGCGCCACCGGCACGGCCACCACCCCCGACGGCCGCCGGCAGGGGCCCGCACCGTCAGCCTGCAGGACGTCCTGACCGGGCGGGCCGCGGCCCGCGAGGACTCGCGGCAGATCACCTTCTCCGAGCGCGGCAACATCCAGGGCGCCCAGTTCCACGCGGTGGCCGCCCTGGTCTACGAGCGGGCCCGCAAGCGCGGACTGGGCCGGGAGGTCCCCCTCGACTGGCTGCTCCAGGACATCCGCGACTGACCCTGCTGCTGCGCTGCCGGGGGCCCGAGGAGCGCGGGCTGCGGTTCACCACGCCCGCTGAGCGGACCCCGGCAGGCCCGGAGCCCGCCGCGTCCGGAAGGTGGACAGGGGCGGGCCCTTCGCACACAGGTCCGCGAGGCCGGCGGCTACACGGACTCGGGCACTTTCTCGTCCGACTCCGCCGAGGTGGCCTGCTTCCGGTCTTCCGCTCGGTCGCGGACCGGCAGCATCATCAGGATCGCCAGAGCGGGACCGGCGGCAAGGGTGAGGAACGCGGCGTTGAAGGATCCGGTCGCGGAGAACACCGCGCCCACCGCCAGCGGCACGAGGACGCTGCCGAGCTGCCAGATCGCGTTGGCGATCCCCGCCACGCTGCCGGTCACCGAGGCGGGCACGAGACGCGGGATGAGGGCGACCAGGAGCGCGGTCCAGCCGTAGGCGGCGCCGCCGAGCAGCGGTGCGATCCAGATGAACGCCGTGGGCGAGGACAGACTGCCGAACCACACCAGGGTGAGCGCGAACACGGCGAAGATCACAAGGCTGGGCGTCTTGCGGGCGCCGCCGAAGAAGCGGTCGGTGATCCAGCCCACCAGCGGCTTCACCACGACGGCCGTGATGGCGAAGATCGCGACGACCAGTCCCGCGGTGCCGGCGTCGATGTCATGACCCTTGATCATGAGCGCGTTGGCCCAGGTCACAAAGCCGTACAGGCCCCAGAAGCCGCAGAACCCGGTCAGGCACGTGAGGACCACGTCACGGTTGCGGAGGAAGGTGCGCAGATCGGGACCGAAGATCCCGCCGGACTTCCGCTCGACGGGAGCCTTCTTCTGGCACCCTTCACCTCCTCCGGGCCGTTGCGGAGCACGAACAGCAGCAGCGCCGCCACGACGACCGAGATGATGCCGAAGACGTGGTGAGAGGTCCCCCAGCCGTGCCAGGCGATCAGGGCCGGCACGACAGCGTTGGCAATGGCGGTGCCGAGCGAGGTCGCCGTGGTGAAGACACCCATCGGCATGCCGAGCTTCTTGGACGGGAACCAGCTGGAGATCAGGCGGACACCGGCCGCGTAGTCCGCCCCGGCGAAGAGCCCGACGACGGCCTGCACCGCAATGCCGACGGTCGCGGACGTCGTGGAACCGAAGACGCTCATGAACACACCGGCACCGGCCAGCGACACGGTGAGCACGATGCGGCCACCGAAGCGGTCCACACCGATGCCGCCGATGGCATTGGAGATGACGTAGCCCACGTAATAGGCGGTAGCGAAGACACCGAGGCTCGCCATGGGCACGGCCAGCCCCTCGCCGACGAAGACCGAGGCCGGTCCCCAGGTCGAGCGGTCGATCGAGGTGAGGGTGAAGGACAGCCAGCAGGCGACGAGCACCACCCAGCGGTAGGGGAGGGAGCGTCTGCCCGGCTGGGGGTGGAGTGGAGCAGGTTCATCATTGAACCTCCGCTGCGGAGGGGGGATGGGTCGCGGACTCGAAGCCGGGCAGGCTCACAGGTCCAGGATGAGCCGCTGGGAGGCGCAACCGCCAACGCAGATCATCATCGAGGTGTTCTCGGCACGTTCCTTCTCGGACAGGATGGTGTCGGCGTGGACGGGGGTCCCGCCGAGCACCTTGGTCTCGCAGGTGCCGCAGAAGCCCTCCTCGCAGGAGGAGAGGACGTCAGGGCGCAGGGTGCGGACGGCCTCCAGGACCGAGGTGCCGGGGGTGACGACGACGGTCTCTCCGGTGCGGGCGAGTTCGACCTCGAACGCGTCGCCGTCGGCGTCCTCCGGGGCGGATGCGGCAGCGCCGGTGCCCGCCGAGGTGAACTGCTCGGTGTACAACGGCAGCCCGGGCCGGGCACTGTCGATCTCCGCGCGCAGGGCGGCGAGCAGGCCCGGCGGTCCGCAGGCATGGATCGCGCCGCCCTCCGGCACGTCCCGCACCAGGGCGGGGAGGTCGAGCGGCTCCCCCGCAGTCAGCCGGAACCGCGCGCCGGCGGACTCGGCCAACATACGTGCCTGCTCGACGAACGCCATGGTGGTGACCGCGCGTCCACCGTAGTGCAACTCCCAGGAGTCGCCGCGTGCCGTGGCCTCGCGCGCCATGGCGAGAACGGGGGTGATGCCGATGCCGCCGGCGACGAGGACGTGGTGGGCGGCGGGCTCCAGCGGGAAGTGGTTACGCGGGCCGCGGATGGCGAGGGTGCGCCCGATGAGCGTGGAGTCGTGGATCTCGGCGGATCCTCCGCGGCCGTCGGGTTCCCGCAGTACGGCGATGGTGTAGGCGGGGTCGCCGGGCTCGCCGCACAGCGAGTACTGCCGCACGGTGCCGGACGGCAGGCGCAGGTCGATGTGGCCTCCGGCGTCCCAGGCGGGCAGCGGGACGCCGTCGGC
Organism: Streptomyces ochraceiscleroticus; assembly: GCF_000720485.1. Lineage (GTDB taxonomy): Bacteria > Actinomycetota > Actinomycetes > Streptomycetales > Streptomycetaceae > Streptomyces > Streptomyces ochraceiscleroticus. The sequence continues at coordinate 24,451 of NZ_JOAX01000040.1, forward strand.
CGGCGCGAGGACGAGCGAGACGGCTCCGTCGGCCTCCAGGCCGAGCCGGGTGACGGTCACCTCCCGCCAGTCGGACACGGTCATGACTCCTCCTCCGAGTCGCGGGTGCCGCCCCGCAGCACCTGCAGGAAGTGCACGACGGGCGGCAGGTCACGCAGTACGGCGATGGTGTCGACGTACTCGCGCAGCACCGCGGCGGACGCGTGCTCGTCGGCACTGCTCCAGGACAGGCCGGGGGCGACGACGACGGCGCCGAGCAGGATGCCGGCGGCGCGGGCGGCCTCTCCCAGGGCGGCGACCGCGGCGTGGTCGACGAGGGAGAGGTCACAGGTGACCAGGGTGATGGCGTCGGCCCGCTCCACGGCCTCCCTGAGGCCGTCGTCGAGCTTGTCACTGTCGGCGAGGGTGACCCCGGTCAGGGAGTCCCGCCGGACGGCGAGGTCCAACTCGCCCGGGCGCAGCCTCGGCCGCGCCAGACCAGAGCCTTCCAGGCCCAGCGCCTTGCCGCGCCGACCCAGCTTGCTGGGCTTGAGTGCCTTGAGCCCCTTGCCGAAGGCCTTGCCCAGCACACCGCCGCCGACGCCCAGGACGGCACCCTCGCCCAGCACGTGCGCCAACTTGCCCGGGTCCTTGAACGCGTCCGGGTCCTGCAGCGCGGCATCCAGGGCGGAGAACTTCATGCCCTCGCCGACCATCCGCCCCACAGTGGCGACGCCCTTGATCTCCTTCAGTGCGCGCAGTGCCCGCTGCAGGCCGCGGATGACCTCCACTACCGCACGGATCGTGCGAGCCAGCGCGGTCCCGGACTGCTCGATCCGCGCGATCAACGCGATGATCCGTGCTGCCCGGGCGCCCGAGGCGAGGGTCGTTGCCACCGTCGACATGCCCGCGGTCAGCACCGACAACGCAAGCCCGGCCACCTCCATCTCGACGATCTCCACACAGATCACACCGATCTCGGTGATCATCTCGTGGGCCTCGTCCGCGAACTGATCCAGCGCCCTCGCGCCGTCGCGCAGCGCATAGGCCATCCGATCGGCCTGATCACGAGCCTTCTTCGCCCGCAGATGGAACGCCTCGGCGGCCTTGCCCTCCCACTCCACATCCTCAAGCGCCGCGCCGGCATCCCGGCTGGCGTCCTCCAACGCCCCGGCCAACTCCCGCCACTTCTTGGCGATCTCGCGGACGCCGTCGGGGTCGACGGCCGGATCAGAGATACCCAGGAACTCCAGGACGCTCGCCATGGACTCGCCCATGGCGTGGTTGACCTGGTTGATGTAGTGCAATGGATTCAGGTCGACCACAGCGCCGTGGATCCTCCCCCGTCAGAAATGTGTGCTGCCGATCCGTGTGCGCGCCGGCTCAGCCCTTGTCGTCCCCGCCCAGCAGCGCATCGAGCTGGTCGAAGGCGTCGGAGATCTCCGTCATCGCCGTCGCCTGCTCACGCCACTCCTCGTTCAACTCGCGGGTGAGCCGGCCCAAGGTGTCCATGGCCTCGGCGATGTCGTCCTTCGCGCTCAACAACGACCCGAGGGCGCCGAGCGCGGACAGGTCGTGCCCCTGCTCCGAAAACGCCTGTACCGGACGGTGAGTGTGATGCGTCATCCGGCGCAACGCCTGCGCCCCTGTGCGGATACTCTCCGCGTCCTTCTTCAAATCCGACATCGCGGTCTCCCCAAGTCCGTGACCACGCGTGCATGAGTACCGGGTGCCACTGGATACAGCCCAACCTAAGAAATCATCGAACTCCAGCCGATGATTGTGATCATGGGGATGAGGCGGCGTCGAAGCGGAGACCGTCTCCGATGATCATGACGCGGCATGAAGGTGATCGCGATGCTGCAGGCGGCCACTGAACGCTCGATTCGGCGACTTCATCATGCCGACTCATGCCGGGCAGTCATCCAGTCAGGACTGATCGAGGCACCTGCGATGCCGTCGCGCCAGACGGCGGTGGAGTACTCCTGGCCTGATGGGGGCTCACGGCCTGCCCCGAGTTGCGTTTTCGTCGGCCGCTGTTCGACCGAGGACCTGCAAGGCCCCGAAGCCTCCCGCAACTGGCAGCTGACGAGGGGAAATCCCTCATCGAGCCGGTCGGCGGCCGAATCGTCGCCGAGTACTTCGACATCGGCCACAGCCGCTCCCTGCCCTGGCGCCGCCGCCCCGTGCCTCCGCCCTCCTCGACGCCCTCAAGAACCCCGACCGCGGCTTCACCGCCGTCGTCATCGGCGAACCCCAACGCGTCTTCTACGACAACCAATACAGCCTCACCCACCCCCTCTTCACCCACTACGGCGTGGAACTCTGGGTACCCGAGGTCGGCGGCCCCATCAACGCCGACAGCGAAGCCCACGACCTGGTCATGTCCGTCTTCGGCGGCATGAGCAAGGGCGAACGCAACCGCATCAAAGTCCGCGTCCGCGCCGCCATGGCCTCCCAGGCCCAGATCGAAAGCCGATTCCTCGGTGAGCGACCGCCGTACGGCTACCGGATCGCCGACGCCGACCCGCATCCCAACCCGGCCAAAGCCGCCGACGCCAAACGCCTCCACCGCCTGGAGCCCGACCCCGCCACCGCCCCCATCGTCCGCCGCATCTTCGCCGAGTACCTGCGCGGCCGCGGCTACTACGCCATCGCCGAAGGGCTCACCCGCGACGACATCCCCTGCCCCTCCGCCTACGACCGCGCCCGCAACCCCCACCGCAGCGGTACTGCCTGGGCGAAGAACGCCGTACGCGCCATCATCTGCAACCCCCGCTACACCGGCCACCAGGTCTGGAACCGCCAGCACAAACAGGAGGTCCTCCTCGACGTCGAGGACGTCGCCCTCGGCTACCAGACCCGCCTGCGCTGGAACAGCCAGGACGACTGGATCTGGTCCAAGAACCTGGCCCATCCTCTCTGGTCCAAGAACCTGGCCCATCCTCCGCTGATCGCCATGGAGGACTACCTCCACGCCACCGAGATCCGCGCCTCGAACACCCGGCAGAAAGGTCCCAAGGAGCGCCGCCCCAAGGTGCACACCTACGTCCTCACCGGCCTGCTCCACTGCGCCCGCTGCCAACGCAAAAATGACCAGCCACCCTGTCCGCACCGAGCCCTATTACCGCTGCCGCTATGCCGAGGAATACGCTCTCGCCAACAAAATCGACCACGCCCGCAACATCACCCTGCGTGAAAATGACGTCGTGCCCGCCCTGGACGAGTGGATCTCCCTCCAGTTCACCCCCGGTCACCGCGACGCCACCATCGACCGCCTCCACGCCGCCCAGCGGCTGAGCGCCCCCGATGCAGCGGACGAGGTCCAGGCGATCATCCGCGACTGCGACTCCAAGCTCACCCGGTACCGGAGCCTCCTCGACTCCGGCGCCGCCGACTCCGCCACCGTCGCCCAGTGGATCACCGAAACCGAAGCCCACCGCAAAACAGCCGCCGCACGCCTCACAGCACAGCACCACGTCCAGCTCAGCCGCCACCAAATCGCCGGCCGTGTACAGGCCGCCGGAGACATCGCCGACGCACTACAGCACGCCGAGCGACCGGCAAAGGCGCGCTTGTACGCCGAGCTCGGCCTACGCCTCGACTACCACCACACACAACGCAAAGTGCTGGTCGGGATCGCTCCCGGCCAGCACTTGGTTGGTGAATCGTATGTGGGTCGTTCACGAAATCCGCTGACCAGGAGCGATGTCTCCAATTGACCAAATGATTCCCGGCAGCATGTAGATCATTACCTGAATAGTTGCGTGCGCATCCACCTGATTTCGGAATCGGCCCCTACCGTATGCCCCAGACCAAGCACGCCGCTGTCAGGCATGCCGCGCACGTCGCCGACGTGGCCCCGTCGGCGGGCGAGTACTCCAATACATTGGCCGGCCTGAGGCAGTCAGCAGCGCCAGCCGGGGCGGACAGGAGGGCCTGAGGACGCAGGCGAAGGAGCTTGCGACCTTGATCCTCCGGGCGGCCAGCGTGTGGTCAAGAGATCGCCTTCTCCTGGCTACGAGTGAGCAGGGCGGCCCAGGAACCCCTAGGATCCGAGGTGGCGAACGAGATTCCCGCAGGGGATCGCTGGAACGAGACGGGGCGCGCAGTGACGCGCCAACAGCGGCAGACGGTCGAGGCGGGAAGGAGGATCGAGCGGTGTCGTCACTTCGCGAGCGCGGGAACCATCTGCACGCTCGTAGCTTCGGAAAGGAGGCTCTGGGTGCTGGGGTGCCGCTGATAAACGGCATCGATTTCCTCCGAGGCTGCCACGTCGTCGGACGGACGGGCGAGCTGCCTGGCGACCGCATCCCTGAGCGAGTCGGCGATCTCCGCGTCCAGCTCGACCACGCGCAGCCCCTCTACGATTCCGGTGCTTGAGTCGACGAGCACCATGTAGGCCATAAAGGGTTTTCCGATCCCTCCAGGCACCCCGACCCTACGGTCGCGCTGCCGATGGGCCTCCCAGGGTGAATCCCCCCAGCCGAGAGAGTCCGATTGGCGGTCTGGTCGGTCCGGAGTCTCGAACCGGTAGCACCACATGAGATGCCTGTTCCCAGGGACAACGGCGAACGTAGCCGCGCCAGTACTAAACGCGTGCTTTTCACCAGCCGTGAGCCCATCGAACGCATAGATGATCTCTACATATGGGTCGTTGAGTACGAGATTGGCGGCGGATTTCGGCCAGTTGACCTGCTTCGGGTAAGGAGCGCCTACCACCAGCGAGTACCCCATGCTCCATCCTTTCCTCGAACCGGTCCCGGCCCGATCTTTCCAAAGCGCGGCTCGGGCGCGCCGGTACCGCGTGGCCCAGATCCGGTAACCGGACCACGTACTGTCGCCCTACTGCCCGCCTGATGCGGTCTTCGTCGCTCCGCCGTGCCGGGTCACCCGAGGCCGGCACCGCACACGCACCGCGCCGTGGGTGAACGCAGGGTCGGTGGACTTGCTCGCCCACACGTATGCCTCGCCGGGTTGGAGCTGCGCCATCTGCTCCGAGCGCAGTCCGGCGAAGGAACTGTTCGCCTTCTGGAGGTGCTTCAGCCAGGCTGGGGAGGTGAACTTGTGCAGGATGACGTGGTCGGAGAGCTCGATCAGCGAGATCGGCACGGAGGGCGGGTCCTGGCTGGCGATCAGGATGCTCATGCCTTTGTGCCGCATCTCGCGGACCGTCTCGACGAGGCCGGCAACTAGGTCGGGGCTGTCAATGTACTTGTGCGCCTCGTCGAAGACGACCAGCTTGTTGAAGTGCCTTTCCTCGTCGCGGGCTTCGGCGAAGAGCTGCATCAGGACGACGAAGAGGCCAAGGGCCTCGTCCTTCTCGATGTATTCGTCCCGGAGGTCCACGATGATCAGTCGGCCTGGGCGGATGAGGCTAGTGAGGCTGGCGTTATCGTCGATGTACTCCTCGGCGAGGTCGAGACGTTCCTGGGCGAGCTGCTTGACGTGGTCGGGCATGGCCGAGTCGTCCACGCCCTGCCGGATGGCGGCGAGGCTCAGGTTATTGCGGTTCGCCCGCATGATGCGGGTGAGCTGGCGGATGTACGTGGACTGGTTGCCGACTGCGCCCATGAGGAAGCGCCAGTGGGATGCCTGGAGTTCTCCGGAGGAGAAGGCCAGTGGCTGGACATCGATGCCGGGGAACTCTCGCTTGCGTTCCGCAACTTGGGCCTCGGGCGTGAGGAGCAGGACATCGGTCAGGGCGCGTGGTTCGGCCCCGTAACGCTCTTTGAGGACCTTGAGCTGCGCCTGGTCGTCGTTGGGGCGCACCATGGAGGTGAACTCCGGGGCATAGTCCATGGTCCGGCTGTAGTGGAACACCACGGTCGCGAGCGGGTGGGGCAGTTCGTTGACGGGCGGGGCGGGCAGCGAGGCCATCTCAACGATGCTGCCCAGGGTGTAGCTCTTTCCGCCTCCCTGGACACCGAAGAGGCTGATGGTGTGGGTCTCGTAGAGGTCGACCGCGACCTTTCGTCCGGCAACCTCACCGAGCACGCCGTGCTGCAGGGACGGGCGGGAGACGCCGAGGAAGATCTCGGGGACGCTTCCCGCAGAGGACATATCCAGCGTGACAACCGGAGTGGGCTGGGCGTCGATGGTCGGCGCCACGTGGAAGCCGCGCCTGTCCAGCTCGGTCTCCGTCCGCGGTGGAACCTGGTTCGCTGCCGACGCAGCATCGGACGGGGGGCCGTGCGGGACGGGCGGCGACTCTGCCTGAGGTCCGGTCAGTGCAAGTGCGCCATCCTCGACCGATTCGTCCATGCTGCCTTCCGTGCGGCGAGGCTGCATCTGGTCGGCGGGGAACGCCGGAGCATCGCCCGCTCCGGAGCAGTCTCCGGCCGAGTTCTCTCCGTCGTCCCTGTAGAGCTCCTCCTGCGCCGGGGTGTTCTCCCCATCCGCTTCCTCGCGCCCAGGAGCACGGAACTCCGCGTCGGCTAGTCGCGGAACGGACAGCTGCAGAAGGGCCAGGGTGGGAGCGGTGGCCGCTCCGTCCGTATCCGGGCCGAACTCCGCCGCGCCCTCGGCGACGGCATCGCATGGCTCCGGGACGCCCGGTCGTCTGGTGGGGATCGCATCGATCAGCTCCGTGATCAGGTCGCTGCCGATCCGGTGGTACTCCACCCCACTCTCCGACTCCCGATCCGTACCGCTCCGGGCCAGGTCGAAGATCAGTCCGCTACGGGTGAATTCGAGCCGGTAACCGTCGTCGAGGGAGTCGAGAAGGGCATGTGCGGACGTTTGTGGCCCACGCCCCATGGTTCCGTGACGGGCTGCCCGCTCCAGGTAGAAGCGGAGCAGGGAGCCGAGGGCGAGGTTCTTGACTGGCCGGTCGATGCGGTCCGGTGTGGTGCATTCCGGGTCGAAGGACTCGGCAAGGATGCGCTCGCTCTGCCCCAATTGCTGGGCGACCTTGGTCTTGAGCCGCTGGTAGGCACTGATGTCGTCGAGCGCTGTGTAGCACTTCACCTCGACGAGTCGGCAGGTGACGGTTCGTGTCCTCGCGTCGACGTGGAACAGAGCGAGGTCACTGCGCTGGAAGGAGAGCACGTCACCGAGCTCGCCGGCGCGGCGGCGCGCCTCGGCGTAGAGCTCGGGGTGTGCGTCCAGGGGGACGACGATCTGGTTGTGAAGTGCGTCCTGGTAGTCCAGGTAGAGGCGGGCCAGGGACAGCCCGAGAACCTCGGTGCGCTGGTTGGGGGCGGTGGAGGCCAGCTTGAAAGCGAGGTTCCCCGAGAGCAGGCGCAGCTGGTCGAAGAAGGAGTTGAGGTGGCGCTCCTCCACCGCAATGCCGTGCTGTCGTGCGGTGGGGCCGAGCAGGTTGCGCAGCTCGTCGACCGAGTTCGAGCTGACCATGATCTGGTGGCCGAGGCCGCTGTCGAGCGCGGGCGCGTAGTCGATGACGTACTCGGGGCGGCCGTGCTCTCCGGCATGGTCGAAGTACTCCAGGCCGAGTGTGCGGTCGATTGTGACGACCCAGTCGCCGATCTGATGGGCCAGGTAGAGCAGGGCGCGGTCGTCGTTGTCGAGGGAGAGGACGGTGCACGGCACGTTGCGGGGCGCCTGTCCTGCTGTGGCGACGTTGGCGGCTGCGCCAGCCAACAGGCCGGGCAGCCGACTCAGGAGAGTGGCGAGGTCCTCGGCGCCCTCGGCGGTGGGCAGGGCGGCTCCGTAGCGCGGGACGGTCCGCCAAACAATTTGCTGCTCGGAGTCCTCATACGCGGCGAAGGTAGCCTGGACGAGTCCGTGTACCGGCGCGTGAGCGATGCCGTGCCGTTTGACGGAGCTGTGCTGCTCGCCCCCGAAGGCGTCGATGAGCACGGTCAGATGAGCGTCGAACTCTATGGAGGGGCTGCGGAACTCCTCGATGGAGCGCACCGAGTAGACAAGTTTCGCGTGGCGACCCCCGCCCGCCGTGTGCAGGAAGGCTTCCGCCTCGGCGGTGGGGATCTGGCTTTGGGCGCTGAGCAGTTCACCGAGCGCCGTCCCGGTCTCCGGGGCCTCGGGGTCGGTCACACAGAGCCGGATGTCGTAGGTGAGATCACGGGTGGCCGGGCGCCGCTGGAGTTCGAGGAGGGCATCGGCGATGACCTCGGCCCGCCCCGCGTTGACGACGTTCATGACGAGGGTGCGGACGTATGGGTGGAGCCGTACGTAGCGCTCCATGCGGTCAGCGAGTGCTGTACCGGACAGCGCGCTCGCGCCGTTCGCCGCGCGGGTGCCGGAAGTGGAGAGGTTCAGTCCGGCAGAGAGGCGGCCGAGCAGGCCGCGGGGGTCGGCGGTCTCGCTGGGGAGGTAGGCACCCCAGTACGGGGTGAGGTTGTCCGCCGCTGCCATGAGACGCCCGTCCTGGCGCGGGACCACGAACGGAAATCCGAGCGGGGACAGCGCTCCCTGGAGAGAATCGTGGGCCGCGATGGCACGGCGCTTGTCCTCCCCGACGAGACGGCTGGTCCATTCCTTGCCCATCGCGGACCAGGTGGCCAACCAGAGGGCGCGCAGGGGGTGGGTGGGCGAGGCGAGCAACACGGTGTCGCGCCCGCCAAGACCGTCGGTAAGGCTGACGGCCAGGCAGTCGATCTGCTGGATCCGCGCCAGGGCCACGAGCGCCGGGCCCCTGGCGTCATCTCCTGCCCTTTCCGTCTGGAAGGTCTGGGCCTCCACCAGTTCACCGTACGCTTCGGCGTAGGCGGCGAGTTCGTCGCGTACGGTCTCGAAATCGACGGCCTCGGTGACCAGGAAATCGCTGACCTCGACCGGTTCGTCGCCGTGACCGCTCCCGCCGCGTACAGCTGCGAAGTAGAAGCCCCGCGCGGAGAGGAACGCGTCGTACGCCTCGGCGGCGCGCCCCGTCAGAGTGCTGGCCAGGTTCTCCTCGTCCCCGGAGGGCATCTCGAAGGCGCCGTCGGGGTGGAGGACTAGGCGGCGCAGCGAGGTGTCCTCGGGGCGGGCGAGGAGGTCCTGCTGGACCTTTACGAGCAGGGGGGACAGCCGGATTTCCGCGCTGCCCACCGGACGGATTTTGGCGTTGAGGGCCCGCTGCGGGCTCCGCGGCGTGCTGGGCTTCCAGCGGATGTCGTTGAGTACGACTCGGGTCGGGTCGTCCCCCGCGGCAAGCGCGTCGAACTGCAGTGACCTCAGTGCCTGGGCGACCCCGGGGTGGCGGCCCGCACTGCGCTCGGGCGGTTCCTCGATCTCAGCGTTCGGGACAACGTAGAAGCGCTCGCTCTCGCCGCCCGGCAGCTCGTGAGCGTTGGGAACGACGTCGAGCGCGTCTCCCGCAGCGTCAAGGGGCGTCACCCGGACATAGTGCCAACCCTCTTCCCAGTCAATCTTGTTCAGTTTGGCCAGTTTGACCTTGTACTCGGGGACCGCCCGTGTCCCCTTGTCCTTGTACGCGATCCGTCCGATCGGTCCGCCGTTCTCCGAGACGATCTCCACCCGGAAGCGCTGGAGCGCGTCCACCTTGACCGGGGAGGGCTGCACGGTGAACCGGGCGGTGACTTCGCGTACACCGTTGTCGCCGGTGAGCAGGTAGGGCTGGCCGACGATCGCCCGGAGTGCCTGGTATTTCTTCAGTTCCTCGGCAATGTCGCCGGCGGCGGGAAGCCCCAGCTCACGTACTTCGATGGCGACCGTGGCACGTCGGCGTTCGTCAATACGCCAGTTCCCGAAGGACAGTCCCCAGTTCTCGCGGTCGGTGACCACACGGCGGGTCCACACGACCGGGTCCTCCAGGCCGCAGCGGGTCGCGAATCCGGCGAGTTTGGCGGCGAAATCGCCGTCGCTCAGTCCCAGGTCAAGGACGCGCTGGCGCTCGGAGCGGTTCGACGCAGTCAACTTGTCGACCAGCCGCCGGTTCCGTTCGACCCGCTCCTTGACCGCAGTGGGGTCGGCGTACAGGTCGAAGTCGGGGACGAGCCCGAAGTGGTAGACGGCTGCTCCGGACACCTGCTCCCGATAGCCGTTGGTCTGCAGCGTCAGCAGGTATGCGGCGACCGCGCGGTCACTCGTCCGCCAGTCGGCATGGCCGCGTAGTGCGGCGAGCAGTTGGTCGACGCCCTGACGCAGCCGATCCGGAACCTGCTGAAGGAGATGGTCGGCGAGCTGAGCGTATGCGTCACCGAGCGGCACCTCCTCAAATGTCGCGATGCCGAAGGAGTCCTCGGCGCTCACCCGGGTGCCGGGCGGAACGAACACGAGGAGCGGCCCAGGGAGCGTTCCCTCACCTTCTGCTCGGTTGCGGAGTTCGACCAGCTTGGTGCTGGTGACGGTCACGTCGTGGAAGGGACGGGTCGGCTCCAAGTCGTCGGCCTGACCGAGGACGCAGACTGTGGCGGCAGGGCCCAGCGCGCCGCGCAGCCGTCGTACCAGAGGCGCCGCCAGCTCGGCGTCGACCTCGGTGATCCGCATGCAGTGACCGGCCGCCCGCTCCCCGACGAGTTTCGCCAGCCGTGGCACGAGGACGCCTTCGAGCGCCTCTCGGAGGTCCTTGGCTGTGATCTCCACCAGACCGGTCGTGCTGTTGCTCATCGGGGCGCTGCTCCCGTCGTCGCCTCGGTCCCGATGCTGTACCGGGGGGTGATGGTCTGCGTCAGATAGGCGTCGGACATGTCCTGGTAGTAGCCGATCTCGCGAAGCCGGTCGAGGAAGGCTGCCGCGTTGGCGCGCAAGGCGGCCTGGTCGTCCAGGTGCGCTCCGGAGAAGCCGTCGGTGTCCGGCAGCTGGTCGATGTGCAGCCCGTACCGTTCACGCAGCAGGGTGAGGAATTCGTCGACGCGCATCGGTGAAGTCTGCAGGTTTCCGGTGCCGTCGTCGCCCTCTCTGAGCAAAGACACCTGCAACAGAACCTCCAGAAGTCTGGCGTCCAGGACGAAGCGGCGGGCAACGCTCTTGCCGCCCGTGCGCCCGCCGCGTGGCTGAGCGATCAGTGCACCTGGCCGGTGCTTGAGGAGCATGGTGTCGAGGCACTCGATGAAGTAGTTCCGGTAGTGGCGCCCCTTGTAGTGCATCAGCATCTCGATGTACTCGTCGAAGGCTGAGAGCCCGAGCTGGGTGATCTGCTTCAGCTCCGGGGGAAGGTCCTTCTCCTCGTCCCGCACGCGAGTGACCCGCTGGAGAAAGAAGGCGTCACGTTCCTTGGTGTACGACTTTCCGAGCCGTTGCAGCACCTCTTCCGGGGTGAAGTAGTTACGCCCCGGCGGGTAGCTCAGCTTGGTGGTGTGGCGGACCAGGTGAGCGGAGAACTCGTCGAGCTTCTTCACCTGGTAGGTCGCCTGGACAAAGCGGGGGACGCGCCGATACCAGATCTCCGCGCTGCGTTCGGCCAGCTCGGCGGCCGGAGTCCCTGGCACTCCCTCGACGTCGAGGAAGAGCCGGGGCCGGTGCGGGCAGCGGTCCGTGCCCGGCCCGCCGGAATGTCCCCCACGGCAGGATGCACTGCCCGCGCCTGCCTCGAACACCGCCGGAAGCAGCTTCATCATCCGCAGGTGGTACAGGGACAGATGGAAGGCGAAGAGGATCTTCAAGTAGTCCACGAGCACGGTCCTGGGCATGTGGTCCTGGTGGTACAGCAGCCGCATGACGTCCTGACAGAGCTGCCGTGCCGGCTCAGCGCACAGAGGGGTGTAGGGCGTGCGAGGCCGACTGGTGTCGGCCCGGTCCTGCATCTGACGACCTGCCCGCTGTACGAGGTGGAGCAGTGCCTGGGTCTCCACGTCGGTCCCCGGGCCGGGCGTGATGTCACCGGTGGAGCGGTCCACATCGGAGAAGAAGAACTCCCGCAGTCCCTTCAGAGCTCCCTCGTCCTCGGCGAGCATCTCGTACAGCTGCTCGTCGGCCCCGTACGGGCGAGACTTCCGGCTGTTGCGGAAGCGGTAGGTAAATCCGTGCAGCGGCCGAGGTGCTGCCACGGCCTCCGTCGGCTTACCTCGGTTGACCAGATCGAGGAGATGGGTCGAGGCCCAACGGGTGGTGGTCTCCCGGTCGAATCCGTCGAACACCTCCGGGTTCCCCAGGAACAGCTTTACGAACACATCGACTTCGAGGTTCCAGGTCCGGCTGATCTTGCTGGGCATGCCGCCGTGCCAGAGCCGTGCCAGGAGCGCAGTGAGCACGCGGTCCATGTCCAGCGCCTTGTAGTCGATCCGGCTGACGCCGGGGTGAGTGAACGTGCCCAGGGCTCCGGTCAGCGCCATGTCGTCTCCTCCGCAACGGCGACGTCCGCGCCCGGCTGCTCACCGTCGTCGGTCCGGGCCGTCAATTCTTCCAGGTGCAGTACGGAGTCCTCGGTGCGGTGGATCCTCCGTAGGTCGTGTCCGTGCGTGGTGAGAAGGACTTCCTGGTACGGGACGGCGGCCAGCCGGTTCTTGAACACGGCGAGGGCGAGCTGTTGCCCTTGAAGGTCGGTGACCGAGGGCCGGTAGCCGCGCTCGAAGCGCTGGAGCAGTTCGAACAGGTCGAGCCGGACGTCCAGTTCGGCGGTGCCGCCGCCCTGCTGGCCGGCGGGGTCCTGGTAGGTGAGCCGCAGCGAGGTCCGCCCGGACTCGATGTAGGGCGAGTCGGGAGCCGCACCGGGTTCGAGGCGGAACCCGGCAGCAGGGAAGCGTCGAAAGCTGCGGATGGTTCCGCCCGGAACGTCCCGGACCTTCAGGGCGAGGGCGTCGCCGATGCGCTCGGGTGCGACGAGTCCCTCGCCGCGGTTGAGTGCTCGCAGGATGGTGTCGCGTTCCTCCGCGCCGGCGGCGTCGGTGCGGGAGAGCAGTTCCATGAACCGCAGTACGGAGGGGTAGGGCAGCATCCGTTCCGCCCGTTCCTCGTCGCGAAGTTCGAAGTACAGCAGGCGGCGGGTCGCGTCCACGTACCGGCGATGGCCAGCGGCCTGGGCGGCTCGGTCGGTCATCGACCGGCCGAGCCGTGCGAACTCCTGGCCGAGCAAGATCCGGTCACGGTCCCCACGGCCGTCGACAGTGACCAGAGCGCCGGCGGAGAGGAGTCCGCCGTAGTCGAGCCGTCGGTCGAGCTGCGGCTGTGGGACGGCGGCCACATCGGCCTCCCGCAGCAAGGAAAGCAGCCGATCCCGCTCCCGCGGGCTGCCGTCCGGGGCGGGCGGGGTGCCCAGGTGCGCAGAGAAGTAGAAGCCGTCGAGGATCGCCTCAGAGTCGCCGGCCGCATACAGCTGGTGGATCTCGGAACAGTCGCGGCCCGAAGCGAGCGTGTAGGCGAGGGCGGAGCGCAGGTCGCGCAGGGTGATGTGGAGCTTGCCGCGGAGCTGTGTCAGCTCGTAGACGCGGCGCAGCCGCCGTTTGACCTGTGGGCCGGCGGCGGGGTGCTGGAAGGTCTGGGCATTGTGCCGGGCGTAGCAGACAGTCGCCAGGTCGCAGCTCTCGCAGTCGCTCCAGAACCGCTCATGTGTCATCCGGTCGAGCATCCGCTCGAGGAGCGACTCCCCGTCCTGCGGTTCACCGTCGGCACCGAGCGGGCGGGCAGCGACATCGCGGGCGTTGAGGTTGACGACGGCGACAGCCTGGCCGGTGGCGCTTCCCGCAAGGCCGAGGTTGGTCAGCTTCGCCAGGTGGGGGAAGCGGTCGTGCCGGTGGCTCAGGAAGTCCACCAGACGGCCCTCGTTGATTGCGATCAACCTGGTCTCGCCCTGGACCGGCCACGCCGTTTCGTCGGCTCCGGCGAACGGCGCAAAGAATTTCTCCAGGACGTCGTCGCCGCTGGTCTCGCCCTCGTCCTGACTGCCGTCGTGATTGGTGCGGAACCGGTGCCCGGCCAGGGTGAAGTCGGTGCCGTTGGAGCGGGGCGGTCCGAACTCGGCACCGAGCTCTCGGGCCTGGCGCTCGAACCTCTCCAGGAACGCGGTCTTGCCGTCCCCCGCGTTGCCAGTGACCACGACCAGGGCGTGACGGCCTTCGCGGAGGGCGGGGACGAGCTCACGGTCCAGGGCGGTCTCGATGTACACGGACATGGCGTGCGGGTCGAGGCCACGGGTGCCCCGGTTGCTGCGACGACTCTGGCTGTAGAGCGTTTGCAGATGGGCTACGAACGGGTTGTGGTTGGGCTGCTGCGGGGACTCGTCTCCGCCGGTGACCACCGGTGGGGACGGTGGCTGCTGGGCGAGGACGGGCGGCGGGACCGGAACGGGGGCGAGACGGGCCGATTCCAGTCCTTCCAGTGCGGCGAGCAGTTCCTCGGCCGTGGTGAACCGTTCGCCCCGGTGGGGCGAGATGGCCCGCAGCATGATCTCGGCGAACCCCGACGACAAGTCACCGAATTCGCTGTACGCGGTACGCGGATCGACCGGCCGCACCCCGGGCGACGGCTGCCCGACACCCTCCCACGGGTACTGACCGCCGGTCAGCGCCTCGTACAGGGTGACACCCAGGCCGAACAGGTCACGGTCGGCGTACCCGGAGCCGTCCGCAGGGACCTGGTCCAGGTCGGGCGGGGTGTAGCGGGGGCTGGTGTAGGTGTGTCCCTCGGAGGAGTCGGCGGTCTTCGCGATCCCAAAGTCGATCAGCTTAACGCCGTCGTCGGTCCACAGCAGGTTGCTCGGTTTGATGTCGCAGTGCCATACCCCGCGCTCGTGGATGTGTCGCAGCCCCCGAGCGGTGTCGATCGCGAGCCGCAGCACGTCCGCCGCGCCCATCCGACCGCCGCGGATCACCTCCGCGACATCCTTGCCGTCGACGAACTCGAAAACCAGGTAGGGGTACTCGTCCGGTGGCAGCAGTCGGTCCGCGTCGATCATCTCGACGACGTTGGGATGCCGTGCGTCCTGCAGCCGCTGCAGGACGTCCGCCTCGCGGCGCAGCCGTTCCAGGATGGAGTCCCGGTCCCGCAGGACCAGCTTCACCGCCCGGTCGACACTCCTTATCGTGTCGTAGACCCGGTAAGCCACCCCGAAGGAACCGGGACGCCCGAGCCGGTTGCGCACCAGGTACTTCGTGCCGAGCTGGAAATCAGCCGGCAAGTCCCGGAAGAACTCCGGGCCGCGCGGGGAATCCGGTGCCGATTGATCGGCGGTACCTGCCCGGGTCCGTGAGACGGAAGACGAACCCCGGCGCCTGGCCGGGGCGTTCTGCGCGCCAACGACCAGGTCGAGCCGCCGCAGCGCCTCGACGGCGGTGGGCCGGTCCGCCGGATCCGTCGAACACAGCTTCTGCAGCCAGTGCGCCAGCTCCACGCGGACCTGGGCCGCCTCAAGGCCGGATGCCGGCAGCATGCCTCCGGCTCCCGCCTGTTCGGTGGCCGAGGAGAAAGGCAGCTCGCCGGTGAACAGTTGGTAGCCGATGACGCCGACGGCGTAGATGTCGGCTTTCATGCCCATCGCGGACGGGTCGGCGTGGCACTCGGGCGCGAGATACGCGCGGTCGGCGACCTGGTGCGCCTCCGGTCCCACGGTGTGCGTGCGCCGCTGCGCGGTCTTTGCGTACTCGAAACCGGTCAGCATCGCCCGCCCGTCCTGGGCGATCAGGACGGTGGACGGGTTCAGCTCGCGGTGCGCGATGTGTCGGTGGTGCGCGTGCGCAAGCCCCATCAGGATGTGCCGGACCGTGCGCAGCTTCGCGTCGGCGGTGAGCGGGTCAGCGGCCCCGGATAGGTGCAGGGCCAGCGCGTGACCAGGAACGTCGTCATAGACGGTGACGAAGACGCCTTCGTCGTCATCGGGGAAGAAGTCGCGGGCGCCGACGATGTTCGGGTGCGAGGGCAGCTTGCCGAGCGCCTCGTAGGCGATGCCGATCCGCTTCTGCTGCAGCAGACGTTCTGCTTCCGGTGCGTACGGGTCGGCCGTACGCACCGACAGCCGGACGGTTCCCGAGCCCTGCGGCGCGTTGGCGTTCTTGGCCCGGTACTCGCGGTGGACACCGTTACCGCTCTCCTCCGGCGCGGTCTCACCGAGCCGCTCCATCACCTCCCAGCTGCCGAACCGCAGCGGCCCGGACGGGGGCCGGGAGGCGCCCTGGATCGTGCTCACGATCAGGTCGTGGTGGGCGGCGATATCCGTGTCGAACCGGTTGGTGGAGGTGGGGACGCGGCTCACGTCCGCGAGCCGCCCGATCAGGTCGGGCAGGGTGACGGTATCCCGGGCATCCTGCTGGCGGGGCGAGCGGTCGACGAACAGGGCGTCCGGATACGGCAGGACGACGAGTGCGTCGGTGTAGAGCCGGGACAGCGAAGGGTGGGCCGTTTCCAGTATCGACTTCAGCTGCCGGGCGTGATGGCGCAGCTTGGGCAACGGGGAACGGAACGGCGCACGGCGGGACGGGTGCCACTTGCGGCCATCCGCCTCGATACGGCCCCGGGTGCCCTTGACGTCGATGACGTACACGGCGTGCCCGGTGACCACGACGAGGTCGACCTCGAACAGTTCGTTCCGGTTGCGCGGAATCTCGACGGAGTGCAGGACCGTCCAGTCGTCGGGGGCGTGATCACGCAGGTACGCGATCACCCTCCGCTCGGCATCGTTGACGGCCTCCCCAACTGCAACGATCCTGGCACCCATCAGCCAGCGGCCTCCTCGATGGCGGTGGTGAGCAGCGCGAGGGCTTTGTCTTCTAGGACGTCGGCGCGGTCGCGTTTTTTGTAGGCGTTGCGAACGGTTTCGGCGATGCGGTTGCGGTCGGCGGGCGGGGCGAGGGGGATCGGGATTTCTGCGCGAAGGAACTCGTGGATGTCCTGTTGCTTGCCGCCGGCACTCAGAGAGCGGAGAAGGCGGAAGGCCGCTTCGGAGCGGAAGAACGCGAAGAGATAGGCGCCAGGAACCTCAGGGGTGCCACTGCTGATGCGAAGGAAGTGCTCCGAATACGCATATTTGAGCCATGACCCGATTGCCAGGATCGGGCGGCAGTACACCTCATTCTCGCCAAGTGTCCCTTGCGCAGCGACGAGGATCATCTCATCACTCGCGAATACCTCGTCCGGTGTCCCAGCCGTACCAATCCAGCGACCTTCGGGGCGAAGCCAGAATGCCTGCCGCTGACCGATAAGTTGCACGCCATGCTCCGGATTGCTGTCGACTCGACTAAATCGAGTTCCCCGGCTGAGCTGTCCGCCAGCACAAATGTCGCCGAGTCTCGCGCCCGGGACAGACCCCAGCTTCTCAGCCAACTTCCGTGCCCGGGGCGCGAAGGTCAACGCTCGCAGCGATGTCGGCCCTACAGACGCAACCTCAAACCCCAGGTCCCGTTCCTGCTGATGCCAACGCACCTTGTTCAGGTCAGGCAGGCCGTTACTGTCAAAGAAGTCCTTTGTCGCGGCCACCAGGTCTGCTTGGTGGTCCGCGCGCAACTGCGCACATTCCTCCACGAGGTCATGGATCCGCCCCTCCAGGTCCGCGCCGAGGCGCGGCACCGGCAGCCCCGCAATGTGGTGCGGCTCAATGTGCTTCACCGCCGACCCGTATACCGAACCGCGCACCAGCGACTCACCGAACCGGCTGAGGAGGAATGCGTACAGATACCCGGACTTGATCTTCTCGGAATTAGGCTGCACCTTGAGGATGTGCTCTGATGCCCAGCATTTCCCCATGTCGGGGCGAACATAGGACCGTCGACCGGCGTAAAAACCTGAGCGTGAGATTAGGGTCATGCCGGGATTGAGCTGCTGGGCTTTCAAGGATGGCGATTCGGCATCCGACTTCCTCAAGCGAGGCAAGTTGGTGAGATCGGCGGCCATCATGTCCCGGCTGCCAAGCCAAGGCACACTATGCTCGGGGGCGGTGAGGTATACCCGGCGGAACATCGGTCCGTAGAAAAGCCCGCCGTTGGGCCCCGTTGTCACCGCCGCCAGCGGCTCCGTCTTCGGCAGCTGCTCCAGCAACTTCTTCGTCTTCAACGCCCCCGCAACATACGGCGACGCGTCGAGCCTGTACCCCTGCTCTGCGAACCAGCTCGACATCACCGGATTGGAAAACTCGGCGATCTTCACGCGCTCGCCCCCGCGACCTTCCGTGGGTCCACACCCGGCACCGGATGCTTGGCCCGGAATTCCCGGTACCTCTCCGCGATCACAGGCAGGTCGTTGTCGATGACCTTCTTGCTGCGCTTCAGCGGCCGGGTCACCACCTTGTCCCCGATCCGGAGCCGCTCCATGACGATCTCCGTCTCCACCACGAACTCCCCGTTGGGCTCGCGCTTGAAGAGGTCGTTGCCACGCCGGTCGAACCCGACCTTCTCCGCGACCGCCATGAAGACCGGGTACGGCTTCTCGGTTCCCATCCGGTGGTTCTGTACTTCCTGCCCGGTCTTCCTCTTCAGGAACAGGAGGGTGGTGAGGATGTTGACGTTAGCGTCGACGACGAACGTTTCCACCGGCAGCTCGACACTCGCGAGCACCCAGCAGTTCTCCAGGATGTACCGGCGGATCGCCTCGTCGGTCGGCCCCGGGTTCGACAGAATGCCGTTGGGCAGGACGATGCCGATCCGTCCGCCGGGCTTGACCCACTCGATGGCGCGCTGGATGAACAGCTGCTCGGGCGCCATACTGCTCGGCCGGGAGGTCAGGCTCTCCCTGGGCTCACCGGTGACGGGGTCACGTCCCCAGGACTTCGCGATGCCGTTCCTGAACGAGCTGAGCACCGACTCATCGCTGACCGGGATGTCCGCCCCGAACGGCGGGTTGGTCAGCAGTACGTCGACCTTCTCGCCGAACTTGATCTTCTCCTGCGCCTGCTCCACGCCGGGAAGGTGCCCACGCGGGAAAGCAAGCGAATCCATGTGGAAGACATTGCCCGTGGTCTGAGCGAGCGTCATGATCGCCATCGTCGTAGCGCGCACCAGGAATGGGTCGAAGTCCGCTCCCATCAGGTGCTTCTCCGCGTACTCCTTGAGGCGGTCGGCGTAGCGTACGCGCTCCTCCTCGGTGTCGGGGAAGCCAAAGGTGCCGGCGTCCTTCTTCCAGCTGTCTCGCAGGTGCTTGAGCGTGGCCTGGAGGAAACCGCCGGTGCCGCAGGTCGGGTCGAGTACCGTCTCGTCCTCCTGCGGGTCGAGCATCTCCACCATCAGGTTCACCGCGCCGCGTGGGGTGAAGTACTGCCCTCGGTCGCCGCGCAGGTTGGTACCGACGAGTTCCTGGTACGCGATGCCCTTGGCGTCGACGTCGGTTCCCGTCAGGTCGTACGGGGCGATCTCGCTGACGATGAAGGCGAGCGCCCGGTCGGACAGGGTGATCTCATCGCTGGCCTTGAAGACGCCCTTGTACTCGGTCTTGACGTCCTCGAAGAGCCCCTTGACGCGGGTGCTGATGGCGGCCCGCCCGTCGTCGTCGAACATCTCCTTCAGGCCAGTCCGGAACCTGCCGCGCCCAGTTCCACGGGTGATCCGCTCGTCGTACATCTTCGCGAACAGCAGGTAGAGGAACTGCCAGAAGGCGGCGTCCTTGGGCATGCCCTCGTTGCCGTGGATGTAGTTGTGGCAGCGCTGGAATGCGATCTTGAGCATCTCCGGGTCGGCCTGGCGCAGCCGCTGGTGCGAGGCGACGGTCCGGCTGCCGATGGTGCCGTCGGCGACCTCCCAGTCGCTGCGGTCCTCGAACCTGGCGCCGAAGTCGCCGACTACCTTCTTGCGGAAGAAGAAGTCGACCCCGTCCGTCCACATCCCGTCAACACACCTGGGCCGGTCCTCGTTGCCCATCAGCTCTTCGAGGTCGGCGAGGTCTTTCTCCGCCTGCTTGGGCTCACGGATCTTGACGACGTTCTTGCCGCGCTTGGGCTCCGGCTTGCAGACGACGACTCGGAGCAGGTTCGCCGTGTTGTGCTTCGCGCCGGACTCGAAGATCGCGATGTCAGCCTTCTTGGTCCGCTTCCGCGAAGCACCTTCCTCACTCACCGTGACCGGGAAGTCGCGGGCCATGTCGTGGGGGTCGATGCCGTGCTCGTGGACCAGGGCCCGAGCGATGCGTTGCCGCACCTTCTCCTTCGGAGTCTCCTTGATCGCCGTACCGCTGATGTAGTCGACAACCTGCCCCTCTTCAAGGGTCGTGACCTGGGGCTGGGTATCCGCCGCCGCAGGCTCCGCGCCCTTCTCAGGCCGCTGCGGGTTCTCCGGGTCCAAGGTCAGTTCCTCCATCGACGTGCTGCTTCTTCCCTGTGCTCGGTGGTACGGGTGGTACTGGCGGCCGGACGGCCAGGGCGTGCTCGATCGCACCCTCCACCTGCGATCCTACGGCCGTGACCGCATGCCGGGCGGCGCTTCCGGTCAGGCTGCAATTACGCTGTGCGGTGGTGCGGCGCGAGCCTACTGCGAGGCACTGACAATCCGCCCGGAGGAACTCCGAGAGCCGATCGCCGCGTCGCCGTCGGCACCGCCGCACACACCACCATGGACGGTCAACTGCCGTCCGGCTCGCTCCCCACGTCCAGGCCCTCTTCCAGCCTGACCGCCAGCGCCAGCTCGTCGAGCGACCCCTCACCGGGGACGAACCAGCGAAGCGTCCCCTGCGCGGAGGTCACCGTCCCCGAGGCGAGCCGGCGCATCTCCTTGGTGAGGCCACTGGGCGAGTACCATCCCTCGTCCGCGTGCCACTGCAGGGGCTTGTTTCCGTTGCCGTTGCTCCACGTGGCCAGCGAACGCCGAGGTTCCTCCGCCAGCCACTCCGCCATCTCGCGCCGCTCAGGCTTGCTGTACGCCCGGAACTCCAGGACCGTGCCGTCCGCGATGCGGTTGTTCGTGATCAGGGTGGTGACGGCGTTGACCTGCCGACCCCGCGTTTCGACCTCGGCCACCTGGTAGTCCTCACCCAGGGCCGGAGCGGTTCGGTCGGAGTCGAGCCCGCGCATGGCGGCCCGGACAACTCGTTCGATCCGCTCCGTGTTGCGCACCGCGGCGATGATGTGGCTGGACTTTCCGTACTCCTCGTCGATCGCGGCGAGTGACCAGGCAAGCGCGTCCCGTACCAGGTCAGGAACCTTAACGAGCTCCCGCGGCCAGTGATACGACGGATCCTCGATGAACCGCGTGTCCAGGCGCCGGAAGACGATATGGGTGACCAGGAGGTCTCCGTAGAAGGCCGCGGCGTCCGCCCTCCACAGCAGCCCGTCCCGGAGAATCTGGAGCTGGTTCCGCACCTCGCGGAGGAGCTCCACCGAGCGCCAGACACGGAAGGCGTTCGGGGCCTCCCCGAAGATCTCGCGGTAGGTCTGGTCCTCCCACAGGCCGGCCAGGTTCTGATCACGCTTGGCCAGTGCGGCCAGCTGAGCATTCGAGTGCGTGGCGGCCAGCGCCTCGGCAGCCTCCGCCATCGAGCAGCCGTGCTCCGGCGCGGGCAGGGCCTCACCCCGCTTGATCACATAGCTGAGGTGCAGCATCAGGGCGAAGTCATCCCGGAGCTGCACCTGAACCTTGTCCAGGGACTTGAAGTCGCGCTCCTCGATCGGGTTCTGCGTGTTCGTGTTCGTGGTGACGTGATCGCCGAACTCGGGCGGGCAGTCCTCCAGGGAGATCAGCCGCACCATCACCCTGCCGTACTGGGCGGTGTCCGGGTCTGCGGTGTACGCACGGTGGATGGCGCTCACCGTCTGCGCACCGTTGACCACGCTGGCGCCGGTGAGCTGGAAGTCTCCGACCTTGCCCGGGACTGCCTTGCCGACCGGCTTGATCGTCTCGCAGAGCATGGTGATGCCGTTGCTGAAGTACCAGAAGTGCTCCGGCTCCTCGAGCAGCGTGTTCCTGATCTTGATGTTGACGTCGGTCAGGTCGAGGTTGTCGCGGATGTTGCGCGCGAAGAGGCCACGTCGGTGCTCGCTGTACAGGTCGGCGAGATCCGCCGCGGTCATGGTGCCGTACAGAGCCTTGTAGGGGGTCGACTCCTGGACGAAGCCGTCCAGCCGGACCCGGGCGTCGATCCTCGGAGCAGCCGCGTCCCCGAGGATGGCCCGGTGGAAGTCGCGCAGATCCAGAACCTTGTAGTCGACCATCTCCTCGACCTGGTTCAGCTCCGCGAGCTTCTCCTCGATGATCTCCTTGGTGTTCTGGTCCAGTGGAGCAGTACGCATCAGCGCGAGAACCAGCGTGATCTTCGGCGTGCCGACCTCGAAGGCCTGCTCGATCTCGGGGACGAACTGCTGGAATCGACTGTTGAACTTGGAGTACTGGAGGTCGAGCATCCGGTTCAACCCGCGGAACATCCGGTCGGCCTCGGTCTCCCCGAAGCCCCCCTTCATGTTGTCGCTCCACTTGGCCTGCACCAGGCAGATCCTCGGCTGTGCGGACCGCACCTCGACGGCGATGGCGTCCAGGCCCCGGTCGTCGTCGCCGTCGAAGATCCTGGTCGCGGCGATACGGTCACTGCAGGGGTGCTCGATCTGAACAGCGAGTGCGGCCAGGCCGCGACTGAGGAACGCCTGGACGTAGTCCTTCTCCGCGACCTTCGCCTTGTCCTTCATGTCGATGAGGTCGGTGAACCGGTCCTCGATCGCCTTACGGACGTACCTGACGTGCAGCTTGCTCATGTTCCACCCCTGTTAATGCACCACACCGCCGACACTCTATCGAGGGGCAATCTTTGATGCGCCTCGAACCATGGACATGGCAAGCACAACGAGGGGTGGTCGGCGCTGCTGGACGCAGGTGTGCGCCCTTCACCAGGTGTGATGCTGAGGTGGCGGTGCTCCGACTGCGGGGCTTGGGTCGGGTTGACGGCAGTAGTTGACGCTGAGGTTGAAATAATGGGGTGACAGCTGGTCGCCACTTCGACCCCATGGGCATCCGCTTTCGGCTGCACCCGAACTCACCGGGGTCGAGACGGGCTTGAACACGGTCAGCGCGCAGCGCTCTGCAGCGGGCCCCATCGTGGGCAGCCTGGCGCCAACGTCCCCCTCGGCCCGATTCGGGGTGACGTATCTCCGGTCGTCCGCGAGTTTCCGAGCGAACCAGTGCAACGACGGGCTCCGTGCCGTGTTCGCCGCTGTACTGGTCGGATCCGAGTGGCCGATTAAGCGGCCGCATGTCAGGGTAAGTCCATGCCTGTCTTCCTGGATGTCTCCGATGGTTCGGGACATCCCTTCGTGCCGCCTCCCAGGATGAGGCGGGTGGTGTTCGTCGCGATGCTGAGCCCGACAGGGCAGCTGGCCCTGGTGGCAGATGATCTTCCTAGAGCACGTCCCCGATGGGTGTTCCCTTCAGGACTCGCCCGAGCCGCCGAGTCCTACCGTGAGGCGGCAGCGCGCGTGCTGCGCGACCTCGTCGGCGCGATACCAGTCCACGGGGGCGTCGTCGAAGGATGTCGGTGGGCTCAGGTGCCTGTGCCGACGGAGCGCAGCCGTCGCGAGGCGCACGTGTTCATCTTCCGGCTCACTGCGGCTGGCGACGCACCCGGACTTCTGCTGTGGAAAGGGGCAACACGCTGGGCCGAGCCTGAGCAGTGGCCGGAGTTGTGCACGCGGTGTGATCTGCCGGATGTGGATATGCTGCTGACGGGATACCTGGAGGGGTGGGTCCCAGATGGGCGGATCACGTTGGGGCCTTAAGAGCGCGTCCTACGTGGTGAGTCGGGCAAGGCGCTTGTAGCAGACCAGGCCGCGGCGAGACCGAGGAAGGCCAGGCATTTGCAGCTTTGGTGCTCGTATCGGGGGCTGAGTCTGCGGTAGCCGGCCAGCCAGGCCAGGGTGCGTTCGATCACCCAGCGGTGGCGTCCCAATCGAGTGCTGGACTCGACTCCGAGGCGGGCGATGCGGTCCGTGATGTGTTTACCGCGGAGCCATCGGCGCAGGTGAGGCCGGTCGTATGCCTTGTCCGCGTGCAGCTTGCCCACCGGGTAGTAGCGGCCGCGGTCGGGGTCGTGTTTCGTTTGGTATCCGGTGATCATGGGTTCGAGGCCGTCGCTGTCAGCGGTGTTGCCGGCCGAGAGGCCGACCAGGAGGGGCAGTCCTGCCGCATCGGACAGGACGTGCATCTTGAAACCTGGCCGGCCCCGGTCCACGGGGCTCGGACCTGTAAGTTCGCCTCCTTTTTCACCCGCACGTGCGCGGTGTCCAGCACCAGGCGGGTCAGATCCAGGAGGTCGTGGGCGGCCAGCTGGTCGAGGACGGCCTGGTGGAGGCGGGCCCACAGCCCGGCCCGCGACCAGATCACGAACCGGCGGTGGGCGGTGGATTTCGAGATCCCGAAACAGGGTGGCAGCGACCGCCAGGCACAGCCGGAGACCACCACGTAGATGAACGCGGCGAACACCGCCTCATCGTCGATGTTCGCTGTTCCGCCGCCCTGCGGCCGGATGCGCGGCGGTGGCAGCAGTGGCCGGGCGATCTCCCATAGCCCGTCCGAGACGATCCACCCCCAACGGCTCATCGCCATGCCGACAGCATGCCGCAACTCACCACATGGGACGTTCTGTAAGTCCCGGCACCTCGGCACCCGCTGTCACTCTGCCCTGGCGATCGTGCTGGCGGTCTCCTGCAGAGCAGTAGCAACCGCTGGCATGTCCTGTTCACGCAGACGTACGGCGGGGGCGTACACGGAGATCGCGGCGAGCGGGTCCCCGATGCGGTTGCGGATGGCCACGCCTACGCCGTGCAGGTCGTGTGCACTTTCCTCGAGGTCTGCCGCCCATCCCCGGACTCTGACTTCCTCCAACTCAACCTCAAGCAGCGGCCACTCAGTGATGCTTCCTGCCGCCGTGGCAGGGAGCTCGGCCGGGAGTGTCGCGCGTACATCTGCCGGGTCGCGCAGCGCGAGCAGGGCCTTGCCCGCCGCTGTGACGTGGGCGGGGAGCTCCTGTCCGAGCAGAACACTGACGCGCAGGACATGCCGGCACTCGACTCCGTCGAGCAATCGGACGACGGCCGCATCCAGGGAGTACAGGCACACCGTCTCCTGCAGCTTCTCGGAGAGCTCCTCCAGGGGTCTGCGCGCCTGTCGTCGGACGTCCAGCTGGGCGATCGCGGCCAGTCCCATGCGTACGAGCTGCGGCCCCGCTGAGTATTCGCGTTGGCCCGGATCGTGGTACAGGAAACCCGTGCGCTGCAGGGTGACCAGGATGCGGTGTGCGGTGGAACGTGAGATACCGAGCTCACGGGCGGTTTCGGTAACACCGACTTCCCCCCGGTCATAGGCCAGAACGAGAACGTCCAGGGCCTTCGTCACCGACGCCAAGGCCTCCGTCGCCGACAGATGCTTGCCATCCACCATGAAGGAACCGTAACGCTCAAACGTTCCCGGGGACCGGGAGCTTCAGCAGAATCCACACGTCAGAAACCTGTGGTGGTACGTCTCACGGTTCCAGATGCGGCATCGCACGATTCCGGCGAGCCAACTATGCGCCAAGGCAGGGCGAGTCCTGCAATAGCCCCGACCGGACTTGCCGTGCTTGAGCGCACTGCTGACCGTTTGGTAACGCCTCACAGGAACTGCGTGCGTGCCACAGTGTGCCGTCCCTACACTGACAGCGGTCTTCTTTGGGAGTTCGCTATGGCGGGATACCGGACCAGCGCACCTGCGTCAGACAAGGGTGTCTACATCGGCCAGGCCCGGCATGCCGTGCAGGAGCTGATCACGTCACTGCGCGGCGAGTTGGCGACATTGGAAGCTGTGTACGCGATGATGTGCCAGGGCGTCGAATCCACCGATGTCCGCGAAGAGCCGCCGGACACTGGCGAGGACGCGGAAACCGCCCAGCCTTCCTGGGAGGGTCCGTCTGAAGTTTCTGACACCGACGAGGATCCTTCGTCTGAAGATGCGCGCCCGGGCATTGGCACTCGGGTCCTGGGGCCACCGCGTAACGGAAGCATGCGCGATGCGATCCTCACACTCCTGTGCGCCGCTCAAGAGGCAATGTCCATCACCGATATCGCGGCGGCGGTGCGCCCGGGAGCGGACGCGACGGTCCGCTCATCCGTAGGGAAAACCCTCAACCGCATGAAGCAACTTGGTGAGGTGGAAAACGTAGCACCGGGAATGTTCCGGGCCGTGCTGTCATCCCGGGCTGCTTGATCCACCCAAGAACGGCCCTAACTCGACAAGCAGGCCTCCCTCGATTATCGGTCGAGGGAGGCCGCCCAAACACGCGAACGGGCGCTTCTCCTACCAGGGTTCCGGTCCGTCGCGCACGCTCACTTTAGCGCTCCCACCCGGAGCGCTATAGGGAGTCTGCGCCATTCCGCGCTTGAGCGTGCACGACTGGCCTCGTATAGGCAATTGGGGTTCAGTCATGAGCACATTGGGTCGCATTCGATCCGGGCCAGAGCGCCAGACCCAGGGCGCGCTCCAGTCGGCAGACCGTCAGGACATCCGGCCAGGTGGCTCCCGCCAGCAGATCGCCGATGGTCTGTCTGCCGACGTTGCTCTGGGTGGCCAGTGCGCGCAGCGAGAGCTCCGGCCTCTCGCGCAGGGCGGCGGCGAGGCGGCGGGCAATCGTTTGGACGACAGCCGCGGCGGGCTCCCCGGCGATCCGGGCGTCCGGCCACTTCTCCGGATCGACGGCGTAGCTCCATGGCGGCGCCGTGCGCGCTCGGCCTCCGGTCATAAAGATGCGTTCCTTCAGATCGTGATCGACACTGACACCAGTGGCCGGTTAACCGGCCGCCTGTCATGGGCCTTGCGCCTGGAGGTCGCTGTGTCGAATCGCCTGCTGGCCTACACACCGAAGGCGGAGACGGTGCCGCCCGCCCAGTGGCGCCGCATCGCGCCGGTCGTCCGCTCGCTGGGATTCATGGCCGTCGCCGCGGGACCCTACGGCCCAGACGCGATCATGACGCCGCTCACACGGCTGGTCGCCTGGGTCAAGGCCCAGGGCCTCCCGCTCGAGCCCTCGGTGATCCTTGACCAGAGCAGCGTCGAGCGGTTCATCCTCGTCGGCTGCCGCGACATGACCGCCAACAGCCGCCGAACCTGCAGCAGCCAGCTGCGCCGAGCCTCCGAAGCGCTCCTGCTGGACCAGCTCGGACAGCATGCGCCGATCCGGTTGAAGGCCACCGCCGCCCCAGTGGCCCCCTACCCGCCGGCGGAAGTCGCCTACTGGCTGATCTGGGCGCAGAGCCTGCCCACCCCGGCCCAGCGGCGCAACGCCTGCCTGCTGTTCTGTCTCGGCGTCGGCTGCGGGCTTGCCGTTGAGGATCTTGTGTACGTTCAGGGGCGGGATATCCTCGCGGGCCCCACTGGCCGGGCGCTGGTCAAGGTGCACGGGCGCCGCCCGCGCACTGTCGTATGCCGGTACGCCTACGAGGAACTGCTGCTGGCGGAAGCCGCCCACATCCCGACAGACGCGTACGCCTTCCGGCCGGACTGGCAGGACCGCACCAGCAAGCACATCGCATCGGACTGGCTGGCCAGGTACCCGCGGATCATCGGCCGTTGTGATAGTGCAGTGCTGCAGACCCAACGGTTGCGTACGACCTGGCTCGTCGAACTGCTGAATGCAGGTATTCCGCTGAAGGTGATCCTCAAAGCGTCGGGACTCGGGACCCTGCACAGCCTCTCGCGCTACCTCGTCTTCCTCCACGACGTGCCCGAAGCTGAGGCATCCGATCTGTTGCGGGGGGAGGCGGCATGAGCAGGAAGAACCCGGAGGACAAACCCTGCCGACGTACCGGCCTCGCTCTACGCCCTGCACCGCAGGCCCCCGGCCGTACCCTCAACGACCGCATTGTGAGGCAGGTCTTCGACCTCGTGCGCCACAGCAGAGTACTGGAACGCCTTCCCTCCAACGAGCACCGGCCAGGCCCGAAGGGCTTTCCGTTCCGCACAGTGCTGATCGGCCTGATCCTGTCGCAGTACATGGGCAAGAGCGCGAACATCAACGACGCATGGGAGACGCTCTACTTTGCCCTGTCTCCAGGATCCAAAGCCCTCCTTGACGTCCCCGACCTCGACCTGCACATCCGCGAGGGCGCAACCCGAGAAGAAATCGACTGCGTCGCGCACCACCAGTACGCGACGTCGAAGCGCGTCTACCGATCCTGGGCCTCGATGACCCGGCGCCTCGACCCGGCACCACACGACCGCCGCAAGCGGCTGCCGCTCAGCGAGGCCAAGAAGATCCGACGGAAGTGGAATGCCCGCGCCAAGCAGGACACCGTGCGCAACCTGGAAGCCATCGCCCAGGATCTGATTCTCGCTCCGGTGATGGCTTCCTACCGGCGCGGCGACTTTGCTCGGTGGCCTGGCCACATCGCGGTCGACGACACTCCGGTTCCAGTCTGGGGAAAAGAGCCGGACTACCACCAGGACCGGGCCTCGCTTGAGATCACCGCCGGGATGTACGTGAAGGGAGGAACGCAGAAGAAGTCGGGGTCCAGCGGCAAAACTGCGGCCTCCACGAACACTGGCACCCGGCGCGGCACGACAAACAAGCCGCCGCCTCGCAAGACCAAGTCGGGACAGGAGAAGAAGGCCAAGGCGCCGGAGAAGAGAGAGTTCCGCTACGCCATGATGGCCGCGTTCCCGGGCCATGGCCATGGCAACCTCGCCGGCGCCTACCCCGCGGTCTGCCTCGGTATGATCCTTCACACCCCGGGCACCGAACCCGGCCCGGCCGCCCTGCGCGCCATCCAGCCGGCCTTCGAACGAGGCCTGGTCAAAGACCTGTTCTGCGCCGACCGGGGCATCACCCAGGCCAAGCCTCACAACCTGCATCTGCAGCTGCTCAAACTCGGCCTCAACGCGGTGAAGCACTACAACGACGACAAGGTCGACCGGCAGGGAGAGTTCCGCGGCATGCAGCTGGTCGGCGGCGAGTTCTACTGCCCGCTGATGCCTACCCCGCTCATCACTGCAGGCGCCACATACATCGACAGCCGCACGGACGAGGACCGCGCCCACGCACTCAACCTGATCCAGTCCCGGAAGGACTACCAGACCAAGATCAAGGAGTACGGGCCCGCAGGAGACCAGCGTCGACAGTGCCCCGCCCTCGGGCCCCACGCCACGGTCACCTGCTACCGCCGGCCCCAGCCACGTCCGTCCACCGTCGTCGACCTCGACGCCCCCACTGTCCGTACCTCGGCAGCCCTGCCCACCATCCCCACGCCCAAGCGGGACGCCCCCGTCTACCCCGACATCTGCAGGGGGAAGAGCATCACCGTCCCGGGCAACGTATTGGCCAAGTGGCGCCAGAAATACCCCCTGTTCACCCCTCTGTGGCAGGAAGCCTGGTCCGGACTGCGCAGTCAGAACGAGGGCGGCAACGGCAACCTCAAGAAGTCCGCCCTCGACAGCATCGACGATCCTCAGCTCCGCCTGCCGCACGGACGCGTCGCACAGACCCTGCTCAATGCCGTCATCATCTTTGTGGCGAACCTCAGAGCCATCCGACGGTTCCTCCGTGACCAGGGCATCCAGCCCCGCAAAGCCAGCACGCAGAGCGCCGCAACCCAACCCGGTGAGCCCACCGACCCGCCCCCGGCGCGACCGCTTCCGACCGAGCAGGTCGAGCCTCCGCCACGTGAGTGACACACCTCCGCCGCGCTCCGCCCCCTGAAAACCCCACATGCCTGCGCCCGGGCTACCAGCCGTCGCGCAGGCATGTCCTTTTTCCGCAGGTGAAGGGCGCAGCACCTGGACCGCCACCGCCTCACCCTCTCATCGAGCCGATCACGAGGCTCGGGGCCCCAAAAACGACGAATTACCGGTGAGTCACATGACTCGACCGGTAATTCGTGAACGCTTTGGGACGATCACGTGAACGTCCCCGGCGTATGTGTCCGAGGGGGGACTTGAACCCCCACGCCCGATAAAGGGCACTAGCACCTCAAGCTAGCGCGTCTGCCATTCCGCCACCCGGACTAGGTGTCGTCGGCGCGGGGCTTGCCCGCGGCGACATGGACAACAATACCAAGGTTTCGGAGTGGGTTTCACATGCGTATGCGGGGAGGCATAAGCGGGGTTTATGGGCGGGGTGGTGCGCGGTCGGCGGGTGGGCGAAATGGGGGTTTGGGCTGGTCGCGAG
>NZ_JOAX01000041.1 GCF_000720485.1 Streptomyces ochraceiscleroticus
GCAGTCGATGACGACGACGCGTACGGCGGACATTGGGGCGACGCTGCAGCAGATCGCGGAGCTGACGGCGTCCGGCTGCCAGATCGTGCGGGTGGCGTGCCCGACGCAGGATGACGCGGACGCGCTGCCGGTGATCGCGAAGAAGTCGGGGATCCCGGTGATCGCGGATATTCACTTCCAGCCGAAGTACGTGTTCGCGGCGATCGATGCGGGCTGTGCGGCGGTGCGGGTGAATCCGGGCAACATCAAGCAGTTCGACGACAAGGTCAAGGAGATCGCCAAGGCGGCCTCCGACGCGGGCACCCCGATCCGGATCGGCGTGAACGCCGGGTCGCTGGACCGCCGCCTGCTGCAGAAGTACGGCAAGGCGACTCCTGAGGCGCTGGTGGAGTCGGCGCTGTGGGAGGCGTCCCTCTTTGAGGAGCACGGCTTCCGGGACATCAAGATCTCGGTGAAGCACAACGACCCGGTCGTCATGGTCAATGCCTACCGGCAGCTGGCCGCGCAGTGCGACTACCCGCTGCACCTGGGCGTGACCGAGGCCGGTCCGGCCTTCCAGGGCACGATCAAGTCGGCCGTCGCTTTCGGTGCGCTGCTGTCGGAGGGCATCGGCGACACCATCCGTGTCTCCCTCTCCGCGCCGCCGGCGGAGGAGATCAAGGTCGGTATCTCCATTCTGGAGTCGCTGAACCTGCGGCAGCGGCGGCTGGAGATCGTCTCGTGCCCGTCGTGCGGGCGGGCGCAGGTGGATGTGTACAAGCTGGCCGAGGAGGTCACCGCGGGGCTGGACGGCATGGAGGTGCCGCTGCGGGTCGCGGTCATGGGCTGTGTCGTGAACGGTCCCGGTGAGAGGGCCCCTCCCTCTCCCCACCACCCGGCGCGAGGCCCCTCCCCCACCTCCACCGCACTCCCCCCGAAGCTAGCCCCCACCCCCGCCCCGCCGCGCCCCCTGTGGACAACCACGCCACATGCGACGCACCCCCTGTGGACAACCGCAGCGGCCGCCCTTCCGGGCCACCGCAGCACACAGGATGCGCCCCCTGCCCCCCTCTCCGAGCCGGGCAGGGGGCGCATCGCGTGAACGCGAGGTATCGTGCCTGGACCTGCTCTCTTACGGCCCCGGCCCCGTCACGGTGAGGCAATCCGACACGTGCTGACGACCACCACCAAGGTCCTGGAGCCCGGGGAACTCGACGACGCCCTCGCGGTCCTCGACCGCGACCCGGTCGCCAACGCCTTCGTCGCCGCCCGGGTACAGGTCGCCGGGCTCGACCCCTGGCGACTCGGCGGCGAGATGTGGGGCTGGTACGAGAACGGCCGGCTGGAATCCCTCTGCTACGCGGGAGCCAATCTCGTCCCCGTCTGCGCCACCCCCGACGCCGTACGCGCCTTCGCCGAGCGCGCCCGCCGCCAGGGCCGCCGCTGCTCCTCCATCGTCGGCCCCGCCGCCCCCACCGCCGAGCTGTGGTCGCTGCTGGAGCCCTCCTGGGGGCCCGCCCGCGAGGTTCGCGCGCACCAGCCGCTGATGGTCACCACCCGGCCCGCCGCCGAGGTCGCCCCCGACCCGTACGTCCGGCGCATCCGCAAGGACGAGATGGACCTGATCATGCCCGCGTGCGTGGCCATGTTCACCGAGGAGGTCGGCATCTCGCCGCTGGCCGGCGACGGCGGGCTGCTCTACCAGGCCAGGGTCGCCGAACTGGTCGGCGCGGGCCGCTCCTTCGCCCGGGTGGAGAACGGCCGGGTCGTCTTCAAGGCCGAGATCGGCGCCGCCACCCTGCGCGCCTGCCAGATCCAGGGCGTCTGGGTCGCGCCCGAGTACCGCGGCAAGGGCCTGTCCGAGACCGGCATGGCGGCCGTACTGCGCTACGCCCTCGCCGACGTCGCGCCCATCGTCAGCCTGTACGTGAACGACTTCAACACCGCGGCGCGGGCCGCCTACCGCCGGGTCGGCTTCGAAGAGGTCGGCGCGTTCATGAGCGTGCTGTTCTGACCGGAGCCGCCGGTCAGCGGCACCGTCACGTTCCGGCCATCGCGGACCCCTCCGGCCACTCCCGGCCCCGCTGTCCGGACCGATCGTGTTCACCGCCCGCGCTGTGTACGCTCCCGACCATGGATGACGTCGCGGTCGGCCCGCTCGACCTCGCTGCCCGCGTGGACGACGCGCTGGCCGTACAGGCGCTCGCGTTCGGCCTGACCGACGACGAGATCGGCGTACGGCGCCACATCGTGCTGCGCCACCTCACCACCCCCGGGGCCCGCGCCCTGGGCGCCACCACGCCCGAGGGGCGGCTGGCCGGCTTCGTGTACGGCCTGCCCAACGACCGCTCCCACTGGTGGTCCAGCGTCGTCGAGCCGTATCTGCGCAGCACCGGCCTGGACTTCTGGCTGGACGACTCCTTCGTCATCACCGAGCTGCACGTCCACCCCGCGTACCAGAAGCGCGGCATCGGGCGGGCGCTGATCACGCGGATCACCGACGAGGCGCCGTACCCGCGCAGCATCCTGTCCGCGATCGACACCGAGAGCCCGGCCCGCGCGCTGTACCGCTCGCTCGGCTACCAGGACCTCGCCCGCCGCGTGATCTTCCCGAGCGCGCCCGCGCCGTACGCCGTGATGGGCGCGCCGCTGCCACTGGCCCGCTGACGAGGCGCGCCTACGGGGCGATTCGAACGCCCCGGACCCCCTGGTTGGGGGTTACCCGACTACGTTGCGTCACAAGCGCGCGATACGCATTTCCGTGCGCGATGCCCGGCCCGATAACCTCGCCCCAGAACCCTTTCTTACGCAGGAGAATCACCATGGCCCAGGTCCAGCGCATGTCCCGATTGATGATCAAGACGCTGCGCGACGACCCGGCCGACGCCGAGACCGCCAGCCACAAGCTGCTCGTCCGCGCCGGGTACGTCCGCCGCACCTCCGCCGGCATCTGGACCTGGCTGCCGCTGGGCAAGAAGGTGCTGGAGAACGTCTCGCGCGTGGTGCGCGAGGAGATGGACGCCATCGGCGCCCAGGAGGTCCTGCTCCCCGCGCTGCTCCCCAAGGAGCCGTACGAGGCGAGCAACCGCTGGGAGGAGTACGGCGACCTGCTCTTCCGCCTGCAGGACCGCAAGGGCGCCGACTACCTCCTCGGCCCCACCCACGAGGAGATCTTCACCCTCACGGTCAAGGACCAGTGCACGTCCTACAAGGACCTGCCGGTCATGCTGTACCAGATCCAGACGAAGTACCGGGACGAGGCGCGGCCCCGCTCCGGCGTGCTGCGCGGCCGCGAGTTCCAGATGAAGGACTCGTACAGCTTCGACACCACCGACGAGGGTCTGGCCGAGTCCTACGCGCTGCACCGCGCGGCGTACCAGAAGATCTTCCAGCGCCTCGGCCTGGACTACCGCATCGTTTCGGCCGTTTCCGGCGCGATGGGCGGCTCCGCGTCCGAGGAGTTCCTCGCCCCCGCGGCGGCCGGTGAGGACACCTTCGTCGACTGCCCGCAGTGCGACTACGCGGCCAACACGGAGGCCGTGACCGTCAAGGTCGCGCCGGTGGACGCGGCCGGCGTCGGGGAGATCGAGGAGCTGGACACCCCCGACACCCCGACCATCGAGACGCTGGCCGAGTACCTGGGCGTCCCGGCCTCCGCCACGCTGAAGAACCTCCTGGTCAAGGTGGACGGCGAGATCGTCGCGGTGGGCGTCCCCGGTGACCGCGAGGTCGACCTGGGCAAGCTCGGCGAGCACCTGGCGCCGGCCGTCGTCGAGGTCGTCACCGCCGAGGACTTCGTCGGCCGCGAGGACCTGGTGCGCGGTTACATCGGCCCGCAGGGCCTGGCCGGCAAGGCGTTCAAGTACATCGCCGACCCGCGCGTGGCACCCGGTACGTCCTGGATCACCGGCGCCAACAAGGACGGCAAGCACGCGCGCAACGTCGTCGCGGGCCGCGACTTCGAGGTGGACGACTACCTCGACGTGGTCGTCGTCGAGCCGGGCGACCCCTGCCCCAAGTGCGGTGCCGGGCTGGTCATCGACCGGGCCATCGAGATCGGCCACATCTTCCAGCTCGGCCGCAAGTACGCCGACGCGTTCGAGCTGGACGTGCTCGGCCAGAACGGCAAGCCGGTCCGGGTCACGATGGGTTCGTACGGCATCGGCGTCTCCCGCGCGGTGGCGGCGCTCGCCGAGCAGACCCACGACGAGTCCGGTCTGTGCTGGCCGCGCGAGGTCGCCCCGGCGGACGTGCACGTCGTCGCGGCGGGCAAGGCCAAGCAGACGGAGCTGGCGCTGGAGGTCGGCGAGAAGCTGGGCGCGGCGGGGCTGCGCGTGCTCGTCGACGACCGGGCCGGGGTCTCCCCGGGCGTGAAGTTCACCGACGCGGAGCTGCTCGGCGTCCCGACGATCGTCGTCGCCGGCCGCCGTGCCGCCGAGGGCGTCGTCGAGGTCAAGGACCGGCGGACGGGTGAGCGCGAAGAGCTGACGGTCGAGGAAGCGGTTGCGCGCCTGAGCGCGTAGCGCGACTTTCCGAGGGGGCGGCCCGCGCCGTGAGGTGCGGGAGCGTCCCCTCGGCCCGTGTATCTCGGCCTGGCGGCCGCTCGTCCTCAAACGCCGGACGGGCTTGTTCTGGCGGATGTACGTCCTCGGCTCTACAGCCAGGTCCCGAACTCCAGCAGCAGTTCCCCCCGGGGCCGGTCGCCCGCCGCCAGCGCCCGGAGGCCCCCCTCCACTGCCCCCACCAGCACCCACCCGCGCAAGCGATCGCGGTCGACGTCCAGGGAGTCGGCGAGTTTGGCGACCCGGCGGCGGGCCGCGGCCGCGGCGCCCGTGCCGGCCGCCAGGTCTTCCATGCGGTCCAGGACCAGCCCGACGAGGTCGTACGCGCGTTCGCCGATGACCGGTCGCGGCCCGACCGCGAGCCACGGTGTGCGGTGGCCGGCCAGTACCTTGCCCTGACGGAACGCGCCGTGCAGGAGTACTTCTTCGGGTGCGTCGGCGGGCAGTGCGCGGCGCAGCTCCGTGGCCTCGTCGACCAGCGGGGCGGCCGAGGGGACCGTGGCGGCCCCGGCCCGCAGCGCCGCCACGGCGGCCTCCGTGCGGGCGGCCAGCGTCTCGAAGGGGTGCTGCTCCGGGGGAGAGACCCAGAGGCGGCGGACCGTGCCCGCCGCTTCCAGGAGCGCCTTTGCCTCGGGGAGCGAGCGCAGCGACACGGAGCTGCGGAGGCGCTCCAGCAGGAGCGCGCCGTTGTCCGGGTCGGCGCGCAGCAGCCGTACCGCGCCCCAGCCGTCCCAGCGCGTCAGTGCCGCCGCCTCGGCCTCCGCGCCCGGCTGCTCCGGGAGCGGGAACTTCAGCGCGGCCGGCGTGCCGTCCCGCTGTGTGACGAGGACGAGGAGGCTGGCGCGGCCGCCGGGCTCGTGCACCCGTTCCGGGGTGAGTTCCCAGGCCGCCAGCCGCTCCGCGACGCGGTCCGGCAGTGTGTCCAGCCAGGCGCGCGCGGGGCTCGCGGGGTCGTCGCCGATCGCGCGCACCAATCGTCTCGGCGGTTCGATGGGTGCCGTTGCCATGCTGGAGCTGTCCCTTTCGTCGGCGGTGCCGGGGTGGCCGGCGGGGCCTGCGGCCGTCCGGGCCGGTGGCCGCCGCGCGCTCAGAGCGCGTCGGCGGATCCGGTCGCGGTGGGCGACGGGCCGCCGGCCGTGGTCCGTTCGGCGAGCCCAGGGAAGGCTACGCCGCTGCCGCGCCAGCGCACCGCACGGACCGCTGCCTCCCGGAGCGATCCGGCCGCCGTGCGCCGCCGGGCACCCGAAGAGGCGCGTACGAGGTCCGCGTACGCCCCGGCCACCCGGTCCTCCAGTTCGGCCGCGAGCCGTACGGCGGCGGCCGCGTCGGGCACGGGGAAGGGCAGCGCGTACGCAGCCGCCGCGGCCTTCGGTTTGCCGCCGAGCGCCACCACCCGGCGGCTCAGCTCGTCCCGGCGCGCACGATGGGCGTCGTAGCCGTCCTGCGCCTCCGCGCGCCGTCCGTCGCCGACGCGCGCGCCCACCACGCCGTAGCCGTAGAGTGCGGCGTGCTCGGCGGCCAGCGCGTTCTGCAGGGCCTTCAGTTCGGCGGCCCGCTCGGTGTTCTCGTGCTTCTCCGCCGGCATCAGGCGTTCTTCCCGTCCTTCTCGTCCGTCCCGCCGTCCGTGCCGTGCGAGTCGAGTACGTAGGCGTGTGCGGCGCCGGCCGCCGCGACCGAGGCGAGCAGCCGGGCGACCTCGGGCGGGGCGCCGACGAGGGCCGCGGTGCGCCGGTCGGCGGTGTCGCGCTCGGCGTCGGCCAGCACGGTGAGTGCCTGCCGCGCGCTGCCCGGCACCTTCGGGGCGCGCGGCCGTTTCCCCGGCGTGCGGGACGGCGACGCGGTCGCGGAGGGCGTGCGGGACGGGGTGCCGGTGGCGTCCGGCGCCTCGAACGCCGAGATGTGGACGGCGACTTGGTCCCGCAGCGGGCGCAGTTGCTTCTCCAGTGCCGGGTGGGCGGTCAGCGTCGCGTCGTACCGGGCCAGCAGTGCGCCGCTGTCCTGTGAACCCTTTTCGAGCAGGGACCGTCCGGCTGCGCTGTCCATGTCGTCGGACGCGTCGGACTGCTCGGAGCAGCCGGTGAGCAGCGCCGCGCTTCCGAGCGCGGCGCCGGTCAGCAGGATGCTTCTCCTCGTGTGCGTTCCAGGCTGCGGCACTGTCCTCTTTCCCGGGGGCTGCGGTGGTGATCCGGTGATCATCGCAGGCGAGCGTAACCGCGGCGGCGCACGGAATCGTCAGTACCCCGCCGGAACAGATAGGCTTTGGCCAGACACGCGACCATCCCACAACAGCACACGCGGCCGAGGAGTCACCCGGATGAGCACCACCCAGAGCGAGAGGCTGCGCGGACTGCTTGAACCGCTGGTCGCCGCGCGAGACCTGGATCTGGAAGAGATCGAGGTGACGCCCGCAGGCAAGCGGCGTGTGCTGAGGATCGTGGTGGACTCCGACGACGGCGTCCAGCTGGACGAGTGCGCCGCACTCAGCCGCGAGATCTCGCAGGCCCTGGACGACGCGGACGCCATGGGTGACGTCGCGTACACCCTGGAAGTCACCTCTCCCGGCGCCGACCGCCCGCTGACCGAGCCGCGGCACTACTGCCGCGCCACCGGCCGCCTGATCAAGGCCCAGCTGACCGACGAGGCGGGGGCCGGGGAGCTGGTCGCCCGGATCATCGCCGTCGACGACGAGGGCCTGGACCTCGAAGTGCCGGGCGTGAAGGGGCGCAAGCCCACCGCCCGCCGGGTCGCCTTCAGCGAGATCGCCAAGGCGCGCGTGGAGATCGAGTTCAACCGCAAGACCGCTCCGGCTCCCGCCGCGGGCGACACCGACGACGAGAGCCAGGAGGAGGCGTAGCCGTGGACATCGACATGAGCGCCCTGCGGGGTTTGGTGCGGGAGAAGGAAATCTCCTTCGACCTGCTGGTGGAGGCCATCGAGTCGGCCCTCCTCATCGCGTACCACCGCACCGAGGGCAGCCGCCGCCACGCGCGCGTGCAGCTGGACCGCAACACGGGCCATGTGACCGTGTGGGCGAAGGAGGACCCGGCCGACCTCGAGGAGGGCCAGGAGGCCCGCGAGTTCGACGACACACCGTCGGGTTTCGGCCGGATCGCGGCGACCACCGCCAAGCAGGTCATCCTGCAGCGGCTGCGGGACGCCGAGGAGGACGTGACCTTCGGCGAGTACGCCGGGCGCGAGGGCGACGTCGTCACCGGCGTGGTCCAGCAGGGCAAGGACCCCAAGAACGTCCTGGTCGACATCGGCAAGCTGGAGGCCATCCTGCCGGTGCAGGAGCAGGTCCCCGGCGAGGACTACAAGCACGGCACGCGGCTGCGCTCGTACGTCGTCCGCGTCGTCAAGGGCGTCCGCGGCCCGTCGGTCACCCTCTCGCGCACCCACCCGAACCTGGTGAAGAAGCTCTTCGCGCTGGAGGTCCCGGAGATCGCGGACGGCTCGGTGGAGATCTCCGCCATCGCCCGTGAGGCCGGTCACCGCACGAAGATCGCGGTGCGTTCGACCAGGTCGGGGCTGAATGCCAAGGGTGCCTGCATCGGTCCGATGGGCGGCCGTGTCCGCAACGTCATGGCCGAGCTGAACGGCGAGAAGATCGACATCGTCGACTGGTCGGACGACCCGGCGGACCTGGTCGCGCACGCGCTGTCACCGGCCCGTGTCTCCAAGGTCGAGATCGTGGACCTGGCCGCGCGCTCCGCGCGGGTCACCGTCCCCGATTACCAGCTGTCACTGGCCATCGGCAAGGAAGGGCAGAACGCCCGGCTCGCCGCGCGGCTCACCGGCTGGCGCATCGACATCCGCCCGGACACCGAGGCCCCGGACCCGCGGGACTGACTTCCGGACGCCGGCGGCCCGGTGCCGCCGGCGTCGATTGTCAGCCACGAAGGAATATGAGCAGCCGTTCGGTCCTTACCCCATAGGGGTGAGGCCGCTACGGGGAGGTAGACTTAAGCAGTGTCTGGCCGGACGCATGCCCGCGCATGCCCTGAGCGATCCTGTGTGGGATGCCGGGAGCGAGCGGCCAAGGGCGATTTGCTGCGCATCGTGGTGATCGATGGTGAGTGCACCCCCGATCCTCGCGGTACGCTGCCCGGCCGGGGTGCTTACGTGCACCCCACACTGGTCTGTTTCGACCTGGCGGTCCGCCGCCGGGCGTTCCCCAGGGCCTTCAGAGGACCGGGACCGCTCGACACCACGGCCTTGCGCCAGTACGTCGAGCAGGCAACACCGTAAGACAGCACGTCGCACGGAAAACCGTGCGGTCAGGTACCTCGCGAGTCGGAAGTAGGTCGAGATTGCGATGAGCACTCGATGAGTACGCGATGAGTACGCCCATGAAGTAGCGACGGTCCGGTGGACAACCCGGACCTAGAAGGAGCGAAGTGGCTAAGGTCCGGGTATACGAACTCGCCAAGGAGTTCGGCGTTGAGAGCAAGGTCGTCATGGCCAAGCTCCAAGAACTTGGTGAATTCGTCCGTTCGGCGTCCTCGACGATCGAGGCGCCGGTTGTTCGCAAGCTGACCGACGCTTTCCAGGCAGGCAACGGCAACGGCCGTGCCGCCGGCAAGCCCTCGGCGCCGCGCAAGTCTGCGCCCGCCAAGCCGTCCGCGCCGTCCCCGGCGCAGGCGGCCCGTCCTGCTGCTCCGAAGCCGGGTGCCCCCAAGCCGGGCCCCGCGGCTCCGGCCGCCCCCGAGGCGCCGAAGAGCAGCACCCCCTCCTCTCCCGCGGCGCCCGCTCCGGGCCCGCGTCCCACGCCCGGCCCGAAGCCGGCTCCCAAGCCCGCTCCGGCCGCGCCCGCGCAGCCCGAGTTCCAGGCTCCGCCGGCCGCGCCGCAGGCTCCCAAGCCCGGCGGTGCCGCCCCCGGCCCGCGTCCGGGCCGTCCCGGCCCCGGCCAGGAGCGTCAGGACCGCGGCCAGGGCCGCGGCGACCGTGGCCCGCGTCCCGGCGGCGACCGCCAGGGTGCTCCGCGCCCCGGTGGCAACCGCCCCCAGGGTCCGCGTCCGGGCAACAACCCCTTCACCTCCGGCGGCTCCACGGGCATGGCCCGTCCGCAGGCTCCCCGTCCCGGTGGCGCGCCGCGCCCCGGCGGTCAGGGTGGCCCCGGCGGCGCCCCGCGCCCGCAGGGTGCCGGCCAGGGCGGTCCCCGTCCCCAGGCTCCCGGTGGTAACCGTCCGACTCCCGGCGGTATGCCTCGTCCGCAGGGCGGCGGCGCAGGCCAGGGCGGTCCCCGTCCCGGCGGCGGCGCCCGTCCGAACCCGGGCATGATGCCGCAGCGTCCGGCTGCCGGCCCGCGTCCCGGCGGTGGCCCCGGCGGTGGCCGTGGTCCCGGCGGCGGCGGTCGTCCGGGTGGCGGCGGTCGTCCGGGTGGCGGCGGCGGCTTCGCCGGTCGTCCCGGTGGCGGTGGCGGCGGCTTCGCCGGCCGTCCCGGTGGTGGCGGCGGCGCTCCGGGCCGTCCCGGTGGCGGCGGCTTCGGCGGCCGTCCCGGCTTCGGTGGCCGTCCCGGCGGTCCCGGTGGCCGTGGTGGCACGCAGGGCGCCTTCGGCCGTCCCGGCGGTCCCGCGCGTCGCGGTCGCAAGTCGAAGCGGCAGAGGCGTCAGGAGTACGAGGCCATGCAGGCCCCGTCGGTCGGCGGCATCATGCTGCCGCGCGGCAACGGTGCGACGGTTCGCCTGTCGCGCGGTGCCTCGCTGACGGACTTCGCGGAGAAGATCAACGCCAACCCGGCGTCGCTCGTCCAGGTCATGCTGAACCTGGGTGAGATGGTCACCGCGACCCAGTCCGTGTCCGACGAGACGCTGCAGCTCCTCGCCGACGAGATGAACTACGTCGTCGAGATCGTCAGCCCGGAGGAGGAGGACCGCGAGCTTCTCGAGTCCTTCGACATCGAGTTCGGCGAGAACGAGGGCGGCGAGGAAATGCTCGTCTCCCGTCCGCCGGTCGTGACCGTCATGGGTCACGTCGACCACGGTAAGACCCGACTGCTGGACGCGATCCGCAAGACGAACGTCATCGCGGGCGAGGCCGGCGGCATCACGCAGCACATCGGTGCGTACCAGGTCGCGACCGAGGTCAACGACGAAGAGCGTCGCCTCACCTTCATCGACACCCCGGGTCACGAGGCGTTCACCGCCATGCGTGCCCGTGGTGCGAAGTCGACCGACATCGCGATCCTCGTGGTGGCGGCCAACGACGGTGTGATGCCGCAGACCATCGAGGCGCTGAACCACGCCAAGGCGGCCGAGGTGCCGATCGTCGTCGCGGTCAACAAGATCGACGTCGAGGGCGCCGACCCGACCAAGGTGCGCGGTCAGCTCACCGAGTTCGGTCTGGTGGCCGAGGAGTACGGCGGCGACACCATGTTCGTCGACATCTCCGCCAAGCAGGGCGAGAACATCGACAGCCTGCTGGAGGCCGTGGTCCTCACCGCGGACGCCTCGCTCGACCTGCGGGCCAACGCCGAGCAGGACGCGCAGGGTATTGCGATCGAGGCCCACCTCGACCGCGGCCGCGGTGCCGTGGCGACCGTGCTGGTCCAGCGCGGCACCCTGCGGGTCGGCGAGACGATGGTCGTCGGCGACGCGTACGGCCGAGTCCGCGCGATGCTGGACGACAAGGGCAACAACGTCCAGGAAGCGGGTCCCTCGACCCCCGTCCTGGTGCTGGGTCTGACCAACGTGCCGGGCGCCGGCGACAACTTCCTGGTTGTCGACGAGGACCGCACCGCCCGTCAGATCGCCGAGAAGCGCGCGGCGCGCGAGCGCAACGCCGCCTTCGCCAAGCGCACCCGTCGGGTGTCCCTCGAGGACCTGGACAAGGTGCTCAAGGCCGGCGAGGTCCAGCAGCTCAACCTCATCATCAAGGGCGACGCGTCCGGTTCGGTCGAGGCCCTGGAGAGCTCGCTGCTCCAGCTCGACGTGGGCGAGGAGGTCGACATCCGCGTGCTGCACCGCGGCGTGGGTGCGGTCACCGAGTCCGACATCAACCTGGCGTCCGGCTCCGACGCGATCGTCATCGGCTTCAACGTCCGCGCCGAAGGCCGCGCGACGCAGATGGCCGAGCGCGAGGGCGTCGACGTCCGGTACTACTCGGTCATCTACCAGGCGATCGAGGAGATCGAGGCGGCCCTGAAGGGCATGCTGAAGCCGGAGTACGAGGAGGTCGAGCTCGGCACGGCGGAGATCCGCGAGGTCTTCAAGTCGTCCAAGCTGGGCAACATCGCCGGTGTCCTCATCCGGTCCGGCGAGGTCAAGCGCAACACCAAGGCCCGCCTGGTCCGCGACGGCAAGGTCATCGCGGAGAACCTCAACATCGAGGGTCTGCGCCGCTTCAAGGACGACGTCACCGAGATCCGCGAAGGGTTCGAGGGCGGTATCAACCTCGGCAACTTCAACGACATCAAGGTCGACGACGTCATCGCGACGTACGAGATGCGCGAGAAGCCGCGCGGCTGATCTGCATCACTCGACCCGGGGCCGGTCGGCGGGAGGAATTTCCGTCGATCGGCCCCGGCCGTTGCGTGTACGGTGCCAGTGACCGCGACACCTCAGGCCCCACGGGTGGCTTACCCGGACTGCATGTACGTAGGGACGCTGTCCTTCGACCTCCTCCTCGGCGACGTACGCTCGCTGAAGGAGAAGCGCTCCGTCGTCCGCCCGATCGTCGCCGAACTGCACCGCAAGTACGCGGTCAGCGTGGCGGAGGTCGGCGAACAGGACCTCTACCGCCGGGTCACGATCGGCCTGGCGGCGGTCTCCGGCGACGCGGGGCACCTCACAGACGTACTGGACCGCTGCGAGCGACTGGTCGCCGCACGTCCCGAAGTGGAGCTGCTGTCGGTACGGCGGCGGTTCCACGGCGACCACGACGAGTGACGCGACGGCCTGCCGGGTGACCGGCAGGCCGTGCGGGCCGTCGGCGCCGCAAGCACCATGGTGGAAAGAAACCAGAAGGAGAAGACCAGTGGCCGACAATGCGCGGGCGAAGAGGCTGGCGGACCTCATCCGGGAGGTGGTCGCCCAGAAGCTGCAGCGCGGTGTCAAGGACCCCCGGCTCGGCACCCACGTGACCATTACGGACACCCGGGTCACCGGCGACCTGCGGGAGGCGACGGTCTTCTACACGGTCTACGGCGACGACGAGGACCGGGCCAGCGCCGCCGCCGGACTGGAGAGCGCCAAGGGCATCCTGCGCTCCGAGGTCGGGCGTGCCGCGGGCACCAAGTTCACGCCGACCCTGACGTTCGTGGCGGACGCCCTCCCGGAGAACGCCCGGACCATCGAGGACCTGCTGGACAAGGCGCGGGCCTCCGACGCCAAGGTCCGCGAGGCGTCCTCGGGCGCCGACTACGCCGGTGAGGCCGACCCGTACCGCAAGCCGGGCGAGGACGACGACGAGGACACCGCCGCCGAATGAAGCAGAAGGTCACCCCGCCGGACGGTCTTGTCATCGTCGACAAGCCGGCCGGCTTCACCTCGCACGACGTCGTGGCGAAGATGCGCGGCATGGCCCGCACCCGCCGCA
Organism: Streptomyces ochraceiscleroticus; assembly: GCF_000720485.1. Taxonomy (GTDB): domain Bacteria; phylum Actinomycetota; class Actinomycetes; order Streptomycetales; family Streptomycetaceae; genus Streptomyces; species Streptomyces ochraceiscleroticus. The sequence goes on from NZ_JOAX01000041.1 coordinate 13,077, forward strand.
TCGGGCACGCCGGCACGCTGGACCCGATGGCGACCGGCGTGCTCGTCCTCGGTGTCGAGCGCGCCACGAAGCTGCTCGGTCACCTCGCGCTGACGGAGAAGGAGTACGTCGGTACGGTCCGGCTCGGCCAGACCACCGTCACCGACGACGCCGAGGGCGAGATCACCGAGTCCAAGGGCGCGAAGGACGTGGACCGGGCCGCCATCGACGCCGGGATCGCGGAGCTCAGCGGCGCCATCATGCAGGTGCCGTCCAAGGTCAGCGCCATCAAGATCGACGGCAAGCGGTCCTACGCACGGGTGCGCGGCGGCGAAGAGGTGGAGATCCCGGCCCGCCCGGTCACCGTCTCCTCCTTCGTCCTGCACTCCGTCCACGAGACGGAGGCCGAGGACGGCACGCCCGTCACGGACCTGCTGGTCTCCGTGGAGTGCTCCTCCGGTACGTACATCCGCGCGCTCGCCCGTGACCTGGGCGCGGGCCTGGGCGTCGGCGGGCACCTCACGGCGCTGCGCCGCACCCGCGTCGGCCCGTACAAGCTCGACAAGGCGCGCACGCTGGAGCAGCTCCAGGCGGCCGTGGACGAGCCCGAGGGCGGCGGCCTGCCGATCATGCCGATCGGCGAGGCGGCGGCCGCGGCGTTCCCGCGCTGGGACGTCACCGCGCAGCAGGCCAAGCTGCTCGGCAACGGCGCGCGCATCCCGATGCCGCTCTTCGACACGGACGGCGCGGTCGCCGCGTTCGCGCCGGACGGCACGTTCCTCGCGCTGCTGGAGAACAAGGGCGGGAAGGCGAAGAGCCTGGCGGTCTTCGTCTGACGTCCCCGTGACGTGCCGTGTCCGCGTCCCGTGAGCTCGAGGGCTCACGGGACGCAGTCATTTTCGGGGCGCACGCGTATTCACCCCATCGGACGGGCGCTCGGAGCGAACCGCGGGCGTGGACGGGGGCGCGTTCGCCATGCGCCCTGTCCAGGACGATCACCGGCTGCCTACGGTCGAAATGACCCGGTACGCGCGTCGCCCGAGGTGAGCGGCGCGCGGACCCGGATCTTCGGCGACGGCGGGAGGTACGGCGATGGTGGTGCAGGCGGCCGACGCGGCGGGGGCGCTGGTGCGCATCCGCGACCTGGCGGGGCGGCCGCGCGGCACGGGCTTCCTCGCCGACCCCGACGGCACCCTGCTGACCAGCCACGAAGCGGTCGACGGGCTGGCCCGCCTGGTTCTGGAGGGCGCGGCCGGGCGGACCTGTGCGGTCGGCGCCGACGCCGTCACCCCGCTCCCGGAGTCCGGCCTCGCCCTCATCCGGACCACCGGCCTCGGCCTGCCGCCGCTGCCGGTCGCCGCGGGGCGCCCGGGGCCGGGGACGGAGGTACGGCTGTACGTCGACGGGGAGCGGGACGGCCCGCCGGGGGAGCGGGCCGGGGAGTCGGCGGAGCGGGCCGACGCGCTGGTGGCGCGCGTCGTGGGGCGCGCTGCCGTCGTCTACACCGCGACCGATCGCCGCCATCACCTGCCCGACGCGGTCGAGCTGGCCGTGCCCGGGCCGGCCGGCGAGGCACTGCGGCTGGGCGGCCCGGCCGTCGGCGGGCTGGTCACCGACGCCGGAACGGGGGCGGTACTGGCCGTGGTGGGCACGGCACTGCACTGCGGGCGGCCGGCGGGCAGTACGGGGGCCATGCTGCCGCACGTGTCGGGCGCTTCTCCATGGCCGGGGGAGGCCGTGCCGCGCGGGTTCGCGATGGCGCTGCACGCCGCGGCGGCGGCCGATCCGCGGGGGCCGCTCGCCGCGCTGCTGGCCCGTAACGCCGCGACCGTTCCCGCGTACGGCCCGGACCTCAACCTGGCCGGCGTGCTGGCCCTCACCACGACCGCCATGGGAACGGCGGGCGGCCCCGGGCCGTGGCGGGAACCGGTCGAACGGCCCGGCGTGGCCGAGGAGTTCGCCGCGTTCGGGGCGTGTGCCGCGGTGGCCGAGCCGGGGGCCCGTGCGGTGGGTGCTTCGGTCGGTACTCCGGTGGGCGGCCCGGCGGCGCGGGTCCTTGCCCTCGTCGGCGAGCCCGGCACCGGGCGCAGCACGGAACTGGCCGCGCTCGCCGCCCGCCGCGCGCGGGCGGAGGCGCCCGCGCCCACCGTCCGGCTCCGCGGCGCCGATCTGCGGGCCGCCGACCGGGGGCTGCGGGACGCGGTCGGGCGGGCGCTGCGTGCGGCGGGCCGGGTGCTCAGCGCCTCGGGGCCCGCCCCGGGCGATCCCGCGGCCGCCACGCCCGAGGAGGTGGCCGGGCTCGCGCGGGCGGCCGGGCGCCCCCTCCTGGTCCTGCTCGACGGCCCCGAGGAGCTGCCGCCGGACCTCGCGCGGCGACTCGCCGACTGGACCCGCGACACCGCGGAATGGCTGCACGGCGCCGGGGCCCGGCTGATCGTCGCCTGCCGCCCCGAGTACTGGGAGACCGCCGGGGCCCTCTTCCCCGCCGCCTTCCTGCACCGGCCGCGCCACCCGGCGGTGACCCCGCCCGGCGCGCCGGCCGGCGCGCTGCCGCCCTGCGTACGCCTCGGCGACCTGGCGCCGCGCGAGGCGGCCCGGGCGCGCGCCCGGTACGGTCTGCCGGCCGGCGCGCTGACCACCGCGGACGCCGGCCACCCGCTGGCCCTGCGGCTGCTGACCGAGGTACGGACGTCCCTGGTCGCCGCGGGCGAGGACGCGCGGGGGATGGGCACGCCCCACCGCCACGAGATCTTCGGCGGCTACCTGGACCTGCTGTGCCTGCGCGTCGCTCAACGGCTGGCGCGGCCTGCCACGGAGCCGGCCAGGGCGCCAGGGGCCGGGCGGGCACCGGGGGCGCGCGGCACGGACGTACGCCGGTCGGCCGCGCGGGTCGCAGGCCGCGCCCACGAGGCCGCCCGCCGCTGCCTCGGCCCCGGCCGCGGCGAACTGGACCGCGCGTCGTTCGACGAGCTGTTCCCGTGGCGTACCGGGTGGGCGTCCGCAGTACTCGCCGAAGGGCTGCTCGTGCCGGCCGGCGCCGGCTACCGCTTCCCGCACGAAGAGTTCGCCGACTGGCTGCAGGGCACACACCTCGACGTGGACGAGACGCTGGACGCGCTGGTGCACGGGCCGGCCGGGGGACGCGTCGGCCGGCCGGCCGACGCCGCCGCTCCGCCCGCCGTGCCGCGGCACCGCATCGGGCCGGTGGTCCAGGCCCTGCTGCTCCTCGGCCGCCGCGCGGGCCCCGAAGCGCTGGGCCGCAGGCTGGAGGGGCTGGTCGAGGTGGTCACGGCGCCGGCGGGAAGGAGCGGCGAGCGGACGGGGACCGGCGGGGGAGGGGCCGGTGCCTCGGCGCCGGACGCCCGGTGGTGGGCCGAGCACCTGCTCGGCGAGGTCCTGCTGCGACTGCCCGACGCCGCACCGTACGCCCGCGTGCTGCACCTCCTCGCGGCCCGGGTGACGGACCGTTCGGCGCTGGCGGGCGGCTTCGACCGTACGGGCCTCGACGCGTTCGGGCCCTGGTTCTGGCGGCGGCTGCCGCTGGACCCTGCGACCCGCCTCGACCTCGTCCGCCGCCTGCTGCCGGCCGACGGCCCGCCCTCGGAGAACGCGGCGGCGTACGAGGGTGGGACAGCCTCCGTCGAATGCGTCGTCGCGCCGGGCCCCCGCTTCCTCGGACTCGCGGCGGAGCTGCTGTGTGCCGATCCCCGGCGCGTACAGCCGCTGCTGTGCCGCTGGTTCGACGACGAGCGGCCCTTGCAGCGCGGCCGGAGCGTCGTACGGCCCGGTGCCGACGCCGGGCCGCCCCAGGAACCCACCGTCGCGGCCGCCGCCCAGGCCCTGCTGCACACCCACCGCCGGCGCGCCACCGACGGCCTCACCGAGGCGCTCGCCGCCGCCGCGCACCCACGCGCCGACGAGCTCCTCACCGCGCTCGCCGAGGACGAGCCCGCCGCGCTCTGCCGCGCCGTGGACCGCTGGGCGCGCGACGACCGGCCCGCGCGCCGGGCGGCCGCCGCCTCGTACGCGCTGGTCGTCGCGGCCCACGCCACCACCGACGCGGACCGTGAACTGCTGCGGGAGGCCGCCCGTACCCTCCTCGGCCGCCCGGGAGCCCCGGGCGTCCACGGGTCCGCGCTGGCCCTGCTGGTCGGCGACCGGGCCACCCGTTCCCGGTACCTGGACCGGGCGCTGGCCGGCTTCATGGCGGGCGACCCCGCGCTGCCGCCCGCCGCCTTCACCGCCGCGCTCACCAGCCACCCGGAACCGGTACTCGCCGCCTTTCAGACCCGGCTGCGCCGGTCTCCGACGAGCGCCGGACACTCCCTGGCCACGGGCGGCGAAGCGCCTGGCGGATCCGGCGACGCCGAGGCCGGGCGCGCCGAGCCCGATGCCGCCGAAGCCGTGCTCCGTACGCTCGCCGGCGTCTCGACCCCCGGGCTCGCCCGGCGCGCCGCCGCGCTCGTGGACGAGTACGCCATCCGCTTCCCCTGGACGGCCGCCCGCCACGTCGCGGACTTCGTCGACCACCGGCTGGAGGCCGGGCCCGGCGCCCGCTCCGTGCTCCACCCCCTGGCCGTACGGCTGCTGACCGCGCACGCCGCGCCGGTGCGGTGCGCGCTGGTGCCCGTACTGGCCGGGGCCGGCAGCACGGCCTCCCGCCCGCTCCGCCAGGAACTCCTGGACGTCCTGCTGGAGCGTGAGCGCAAGCCGGCCGCGCCCGACGCCACCGTGCTGGACGCGCTGCTGTGCGCGGCCGCGCAGGGCGCGGCGCGCCGCCCCGAGGCGCAGACCCGGGACCTCGTGCACCGCACCGGCCTGCTCCACGTCCGGACCCTCGAAGGCGCGGCCCGCTTCGACCGCCGGCTGGTCGAGCTCGGCCGTCTGCTGCCGGACTTCGCCGCGATGGTACGGACATGGCTGGCCGCGGCCCCCGCGGAGTGGGCCGCGATCGTCGGCCCCAGCGCCCGCGCCATGCTCGCCCCCCGCCCCCCGGCCTCGATCCCCGCCCCCGCTGTTCCCACTAATCCCACCGCTCCCACGCGCCCCATGGCGCACGGCGCCGTCCGTACGCCCTCCCAAGGCGCTCCGCATCCGGCTTGAGCCGTGTTCCGCGTCCGTCCGTGCGCCCGGCCCCGCCTGCGCTCATCGGCCGCTCCCCGCGCGGGCGAGCGAGGTGAGCCCACCCTTCGCGCGAACCACACCGTCCGGCATGGCAGTCTTAGACCTGCGCAATGCCGTATCGGTGTAGTGAACAGTCAAGAGTTCGGGCAAGGAGCGGGCACAGTGCAGCGCTGGCGTGGCTTGGAGGACATCCCCGAGGGCTGGGGGCGCAGCGTCGTCACCATCGGCTCCTACGACGGCGTACACCGCGGTCATCAGCTGATCCTCGGCAAGGCCGTGGCGCGCGCCCGCGAGCTGGGCGTACCGGCCGTGGCGGTCACCTTCGACCCGCACCCCAGCGAGGTCGTGCGGCCCGGCACGCACCCGCCGCTGCTCGCGCCGCACCACCGGCGGGCCGAGCTGATGGCCGAACTGGGCGTGGACGCCGTGCTGATCCTCCCCTTCACCAAGGAGTTCTCGAAGCTGGCACCCGCCGACTTCGTCGTGAAGGTACTGGTGGACAAGTTGCACGCCCGGCTTGTCGTGGAAGGCCCCAACTTCCGCTTCGGGCACAAGGCGGCGGGCAACGTCGAGACGCTGGCCGAGCTCGGCCGGACGTACGACTACGACGTCGAGGTCGTCGACCTCTTCGAGCGCGGCGAGGCGGGCGATGGCGAGCCGTTCTCCTCCACGCTCACCCGCCGCCTGGTCGCGGCCGGTGACATGGCCGGCGCTGCCGAGGTGCTCGGCCGTCCGCACCGCGTCGAGGGTGTCGTCGTACGCGGCGCCCAGCGCGGCCGCGAACTGGGCTTCCCCACCGCCAACGTGGAGACGCTGCCGCACACCGCCATCCCCGCGGACGGCGTGTACGCGGGCCATCTGCACGTCGAGGGCGAGGCGATGCCCGCCGCGATCTCGGTCGGCACGAACCCGCAGTTCGACGGCAAGGTCCGCACCGTCGAGGCGTACGCCATCGACCGCGTCGGGCTCGACCTGTACGGCCTGCACGTCGCCGTCGACTTCGTCGCGTACATCCGCGGCCAGGAGAAGTTCGACACCCTGGACGCGCTGCTGGAGCGCATGGCCATAGACGTGAAGCAGGCCCGCGCGCTGGTCAGCCAGGAAGGACCCCGGTAAGACCCGCCGCGCGCCTCCTGAGACGTCGTGAACGAGTGAACCCCCTTGCACCGCAAGGGGGTTCACTCATGTCCGCGCTACCGCGCCGCTCCTACTGCGGCTGCTGCGGGGGCTGTTGCTGCGGAGGGTGCTGCTGCCACCCCGGCTGCGGACCGGGCTGCCCCGGCTGAGCGGACTGCTGCGGGTAGCCGTAGCCGTACTGGTCGCCGGGCTGCGGCTGTTGCTGCTGCGGGTACCCCTGCGGGGGCTGCTGCTGCCAGCCCGGCTGCGGACCGGGCTGTCCGGGCTGGCCGGGGTACTGACCCGGCTGTCCCGGCTGACCGGGGTACTGGCCCGGCTGGGGCTGGCCCGGGACCTGCTGGCCGGGAATCTGCTGGCCCGGAGCCTGCTGATACCCGCCCGGCATCGGCGGCGCGGAGTTCGGCGGCTGGTGGCCGACGCTCTCCTGCTGCGTCCACAGCCCCTGCGCCGACTGCGCCCGCGCGAAGTCCTCCGCGACCATCGCCGAGAGGTTGAAGTACGCCTCCCGGGTCTTGGGCCGCATCATGTCGAGGTCGACCTCGGCGCCCGCCGACAGGTGCTCGTCGAACGGCACGACGACCACGCCGCGGCAGCGCGTCTCGAAGTGCGACACGATGTCCTCGACCTTGATCATCTTGCCGGTCTCGCGCACCCCGGAGATGACGGTGATGCTGCGCGAGACGAGATCGGCGTAGCCGTGCGCGGAGAGCCAGTCCAGCGTCGTACTGGCGCTGCTCGCACCGTCCACCGACGGCGTGGAGATGATGATGAGCTGGTCCGCGAGGTCCAGCACGCCACGCATGGCGCTGTAGAGCAGGCCCGTACCGGAGTCGGTCAGGATGATCGGGTACTGCTGGCCCAGGATGTCGATGACGCGGCGGTAGTCCTCGTCGTTGAACGTCGTCGAGACGGCCGGGTCGACGTCGTTGGCGAGGATCTCCAGACCGGACGGCGCCTGCGAGGTGAACCGCCGGATGTCCATGTAGTTGTTGAGGTATGGGATCGCGGTCACCAGGTCGCGGATGGTCGCGCCGGTCTCCCGCCGCACACGGCGCCCGAGGGTGCCGGCGTCCGGGTTGGCGTCGATCGCGATGACCTTGTCCTGCCGCTCCGTCGCCAGCGTCGCGCCGAGCGCGGTGGTGGTCGTGGTCTTGCCCACGCCGCCCTTGAGGCTGATCACCGCGATGCGGTAGCAGGAGAGCACGGGCGTACGGATCAGGTCCAGCTTGCGCTGGCGCTCGGCCTCCTCCTTCTTGCCGCCGAGCTTGAACCGCGAATTGCCCTGCTGGTTGCTCCGTGCCTTCTGCTTGCCCTTGATCAGCCGCTCGGAGGACAGCTCGACGGCAGCGGTGTACCCGAGGGGCGCACCGGCCGGGCCCTGTACGCCCTGCTGCGGGCCGGGCTGCCCGGGCGCCTGACCGGACCAGGCATCGGCGCCCTGCGGCGCGGCGCCCTGTCCGCCGGGGTAGCCCTGGGGGCCCGGCTGCTGCGGCTGGCCGGGCTGGCCGTACGGGGTGGGCTGCGGTCCGGGGTGGCCCTGCTGGGCGTGGGGCTGGGCTCCGGGCTGGGCCTGCTGGGGGTTCGGCTGACCCGGCTGACCGGGCCCGGCCGGCTGCTGCTGCGGGTAGCCGTAGCCGGACTGCTGGGGGTAGCCGTACCCGGACTGCTGCGGATATCCGTAACCGGGCTGGGGGCCGGGTGCACCGGGGACGGGTGCGGGACCGGGCTGAGCACCGGGTACGGGTGCGGGGCTGGGCGCACCGGGTACGGGTGCGGGACCGGGCTGCCCGGCCTGCTGGCCCTGGGGCGCGGGCTGCTGCTGACCGGGCTGTCCCTGCGCAGGCTGCGGCTGAGGGCCGGGCTGACCCGGCTGCGCGGCCTGACCGGCTGCGCCGGGCGCACCCTGCGCGCCCGCGGCCGGCGGCCATCCCTGACCGGACTGCGGCGACGGGGTCGGCGCACTCGGCGGCACGGGCTGCCCAGTGGCGGGCGCGGGCTGTCCCTCGGGCTGCGCTCCCGGCTGAGCACCGGGCGCGGTCTGCGCGGGGGCCTGCCCGGGTGTCTGTCCAGGGGCCTGCGCGGTCTGTGCGGGGGCGGCCTGTGCAGGGGCGGCTTGTGCGGGGGTGGCCTGTCCCGGCATCGGCTGCTGCGGAGCAGCCTGCTGCGAGGGCGCCTGCTGCGGAGGCACCTGTGCCGGAGCCGGGTAGCCGTAGCCTCCCTGCTGCGCGCCCTGGTTCGGCGCGGACGGCTCCTCGCTGCCCGGCGCGGGCTGCGCCCCGCCCTGCTGCCCCGGCACAGCACCCGCTGCCGGCGGCAAGCTGTAATCGCCCTGGGGCGCGGCAGGTGCCTGGGCCGGCCCCTGGCCGGCCGAGGACCACGCACCGGACTGCGGTACGTCAGGGCCAGGGCCCGCGGGAGCGTTCTGCTCCTGCGGCTCGGCGGGCCGGAACTCCGGCGGCAGCGGCGGCAGCGAAGGCGCGGGAGCCTGCGGCGGGGCGGGCGACCATGCGCCGGCGGCCGACTGACCGTGCGGAGGCGTCATGGGCGCCGCGTCCTCGCTCAACGGCTCGGGCTGCTCGACCACCGGCTCAGCGGCGCCCGGCGCGCCCTGGCCACTGCCGACACCGGCAGCGCCGCTCGAACCGGCCCCTGCGGCATCCCGGTCAGCGTCCTGCGCGTCCCCGGCCGCGGACCCGGAACCCTCCGAAGCCGCCGCACCGGCAGCGTCACCGGTCTTCTCCGTCGCGTCGGCCCGCTCCTGGATCTCGGCGCGCAGCGCGCCGGACGAGAAACGCATGCCCGACCCGTCGGCCGAATCCCCGCCCGGGCTCGCCGGGCCTTCGGGCCCGCCACCGGTCGAGGACGGTCCCTCGCCCCCGGTGTTCGACGCGGCAGGCGCCGACGGCGTCACCACCGGCGGGAACAGCGGCTCACCCAACGGCGGCGGAGGCGGCGGCAAGGTACCACTCACACCGACTCCGGCTCCGGCACCGACTCCGGCTCCGGCACCCGCACCGGTCCCGACACTCGCACCGGTCCCGGCACCCGCCCCCGAATCGGCGTTCTGCGTGTACCAAGCAGGCGGGGTGTAGTCGATGGTGAACTCACCCGTCATTTCGGGATCCGCGTCGGACTGATCCTCGCCGGGGGTGATGCCGCCCGTGCGGATCTCGTCCCGATCGCTGCTCACTACGCCTCCTGCTGTGGTCTGGTACCTCTGAACCCCGCGACGCGACACCGTTCACGCGCATCGCTGACACACGTACGCCGAATCGCCGGATCCCCCTGACACGCCGGGCGTTCCCGTGGGTTCCCCTGTCGCTTGGACCCAAGCCTAAACGCCATCGCCGACAGCCCGGCAGGCCCGCCTTCGCCCGATACCTGTCTGTTGCCTCAGGTTACGCATGTCCCCCCCCCACGTCGTAGCAGCAAAGAGGCCACCCCTCCCCAGCCGCCTCCCGACCCACCTCAACCCTCTTCACCCGGTAGCAGGCCAAGCGCCCCAACCACCGAAGCGCTACCGATCGCACCAACTACCCCGACCGCACCAACTATCCGGAACGTCCCGACAGTCCGAAATCGCCCCCTGCTCGACACCTTCCGAACCTTCGGAACCTTCCGACCGGCCTTCAACCACCCGCCCGATCGCCATTCCCGACCACCGGCCCCACAGGCGCAGGCCAGCCAGTCAGCCCCAGAGAGAGTCCAACGGAAGTTCAGCCCACCGGACCCCGCAGTCCCCGACCCTCAGTCCACCCGACGAGGATTCCCCAGCAGCCCTGTCTCCGCTTCCGTCGGCCGAGTCATGACGTACTGCCGCGCCTGATTGTCACCGCACCAGAGCGTGACCCCGTCGCCGATCGTCGACAGCGCGGCGACATCGGTCTGCGAGAGCCCCAGAATGCGTGCGGCGTGCGCGGCCTCATCGGGAGAGATCCGCTGCAGGCCGACGAGGCCGGCGGCGTTCATCAGCCGAGGGGCCACCGGGCTCATGTACGGCAGCAGCGTCAGCACCGACTGCCAGGGCGCCGAGGAGACCCGCCCGCGCGGCGGCCGCATCCCGCAGTCACGCACGACCAGTACAGGGCTGCCGACGGTCGCGCCCATCGGCGGCACCCGCCCGACATCGTGCAGCGTCAGGCACTCCTGCCCCGCACCCGCCGCATGCGCCAGGTTCGTCCACAGTTGGGGCCGGCCCGTCTCGACGGCGACTCGCGCCCCCGTACCGGCAGCACGCAACGCGAGTGCCTGGGCCGTCCACACCCCGCCGACCAGCAGGATGTCGAACGGCGCGGGGTGGTAGAGCCCCAGCACCGCCGGGCGGTTCTCCGCGTCGTGGCCCACCGTCAGGCCGTCGTCGCCGAGCGGCAGCGTCAGCGCACCGAGGTCGTCGACCGGCACCACATGCCGTTCCCTGCGAGGTCCGTACAGGCCCCGCAGGGCCGAAGTCGCGGAAGGCATCAGCGCGCACCTCCCAGCGGCAGCGTCGCCACCGCACCGGGCAACTGCTCCCGGTCCAGCCGGACCAGGCCCAGCTTTGCCTCGCGCGCCGCCGCCTCCAACTGCTGCCGCGCCCGCGAGAGCTCGGCGTCCGAACGCCCGGTGAGCCGTACGTGGCCGCTCACCCCGGCCGCGCCGTGCCGGTCGCCGGCCGTCACGGTCAGGCTGAACGTCGAGGCCAGCGCCGGTACGGACGTCAGTACCGACACCAGGCGCGGCAATGGCGTCGCCGAGCGGCCCAGCTCAGGCCAGCGCCCGACCCCGTACGTCGTGTGCAGCCGGTCGTCGCACTTCCACACCCGGGAGGACTCCTGCGTGCGGCGGGCCGGAGCCGCGTCGGGCAGGCCGGCCCGCGCGGTCGCGACCGGATTGGCGCAGGCCGAGGTCGCCAGGGCCGCTATTAGCTCCTGCTCGTCGAGGACCGTGGCCAGGAAGCCGGCGCCCGTGAGGCGACTGGCCAAGTGGTCGGTCGCGCGGGTCAGGCAGCGCTGCGCGCCCGGCAGACCGCCACCACGCGCCTCGACCGCCTCCCGGCACAGCTCGGGATCGAACTTCAGCGCCACCCACATCAGCCGCAGCGCGGGCGCCCCGGTCTGCTGCTGGAGGGGCAGGTAACTCTGGCGGGCCACCGCATGCTCGGGCAGATGCGGCGCGGGCGCGGGCTGCACGTGCTGGACCACCTGGACGGACTCCAGCTTGATCCCGTCCACGTCCAGCGCGTCGTGCAGCAGCGTGAGCGGCAGCGCCCGCGCCCCGCCCGGCGGCCGCAGCGCGCTGCCCTTGGCCTCGACCCGCACGACGGCCGTCAGGAACGTCCCGTCCCCGACCATCCCGACCGTCCGCCGGTCCCGGTCCAGATATCCGTACGTCCGCAGCCCGGGCACCGCCTCGGCGGCCGGCGCGAGACTCGGATCCACCCGCTGGTCGAGCGGCCGGGCCGCGCTCTTCCGCGCCCGCAGCGCGAGCACCGTGGACAGCCAGTCCCGTATCGACAGCCGCCGCCGGCGCAACACCGCGAGCAGCACGAGCGCCACGGCCACCACGATCGCGGGCACGAGCAACAACATGCTCACCGCAGCAGCCGCCAGCACCACGGCCAACGCCAGCTCGATCAGCACGAGTTGCTGAAGCTTCACGGGACCGATGCGATTGGTCCGCCGCTCGGTTCGCAGGGTCGTCGAAGCGGGGGCGGCAGGCCGTGTGCCGGAGGGCAGGGGCGTGTCCCGGTCGGCCGCGCGCCGTCCGCGGTTGCGGCTTCCGCGATCACCGCGGTGGTCCGCGGAGGGGTGCACCCGTGTCGCCGTTCCCATCCCCCGGAAGCCCCCTAGTGTCCGCGCTCGTCCCTTTCGCAGAAGGGCCGTGAATCAGGGCGACCACACTACTACTTGAGCGACACTCCGAGATCACCCGTCACTGCCGTCTCGGCCGGGCGAGTTGGCCGCGTGTACCGCTCGACGGCTGCCCGCGATGTCAACTCAGTGTCGTGAGGAACGGCCCCCATGGGCGAGTACTCGCCATGATTCGGCATAGTGGTCTCCCTCGGTGTCACGCGTCGCATCGAGAGGTGGAGATAACGGGGCAGTTGGCGCAGTGGGGAGAAACGGGCGGACATGGCATCACGGCGGGACGAGCTCAACGCCTACACGTTCGCGAAAAGGCGGCTGGTCGCGTCGTTCCTCCAACCGTCACCGAGCGGCACAGAGGAGGGCGCCCCGCGTCCGCTGCAGGCCGTCGTTCCCGGGATGATCGCGGCCGCGGTCCTCGTCGCGGGATTCGGCGCGTGGGGGATGTTCAAGCCCACAGCGCCGGTGGGCTGGGACAAGCCCGGCGACAAGGTGATCATCGGCAGCGATTCGACCACGCGGTACGTCGTCCTGAAGACCAAAAAGCACAAGCAGCTCCACCCCGTGCTCAATCTCGCCTCCGCCAAGCTCCTCCTCACGACGGACAACTTCCAGGTCGTCAACGTGGACGAGAAGGTCCTCGACAGCGGCAAGATCCCGCACGGCCCCACGCTGGGCATCCCGTACGCGCCCGACCGGCTGCCCAGCTCGGACGAGGCGAAGAAGGCCAAGCGGTGGGCGGTGTGCGAGCAGCAGGGCGAGGGCGGCGACGTGCAGAAGGCCACCTTCGTCTTCGACGACAGGGAAGCCAGCAGGGTCGACGGCCGGCAGCGTCTGAAGCGCGGCGACGTCATGTACGTACGGGGCCAGGGCGGCAAGCTGTACATGGTCGACCACCGGGGCTACAAGTACGAGCTGGCGAACAACGAGAAGCTGCTCCGGCCGCTCATGGGGACGGAGGGGACGGACAAGCCGCAGCGCGTCAGCAACGACTGGCTGGACACTCTCAAGCCCGGTGACCCCATCGACTTCCAGTCCGTGGGGCCCGGAGTCGGCAACGTGCCGAACATCCCGGGCGACACGCTCCCGCAGGAGATCAACAAGATCGGCACGGTGCTGAAGGCGCCCTACAACGGCTCCATGCAGCACTACGTCGTCCTGAAGGACCGGATCGCGCCCATCACGGACTTCATGGCGTACCTACTGCTCGCCAGCCCCGAGCTGGGCACGCTGCACCAGGCGGCCAAGCCCGTACAGGTCGGCAGCCAGTCCTTCACTCCGGGGGCCGAGTTCGGGGGCAACCTCCGCTGGCCCGAGACGAAGACGCACCGGGTCAACTTTCCGGCCGGTACGTACGGCGGCCGCGACACGGTCTGCAGCGTGCTGCGCGGCGTCGACTCCCAGGACGCCGACACCACGCTCAGCACGTGGGCGGGCACCAACTACCCGCAGAAGATCGTCAACGACACGACGAGCGCCTACGTGACGCCCGGCTCCGGGCTGCTCTTCCGCCAGGTGCAGGGCTCGGACACCAGCACCGGCTCGGTCTTCCTGGCCACCGACTCCGGACTTCGGTACGGCGTACAGACCAACGGTGACAGCGGCACGGCCACGTCCGAGATCGGCACGGACGGCGGGAAGAAGTCGAAGGAGCAAGCGCAGCAGGAAGCCATGAAGGCGCAGAAGCGTCTCGGGTACGGCGGCATCAAGCCGGTGCCGGTCCCCCTGACATGGTCGAAATTCCTGCCGACGGGGCCGCGCCTGGACACCAACAGCGCCCGGCAGCCGCAGGGTTCGTAAGGCCGCGAGGCGGAGGAGAAGCAACCCATGGCCGTAAGGGACCTGACCAGGCGCTGCCTGACCGTACTGGCGGCGACGGCGCTGACCGCTGTCGGCACGACCGCCGTCGGCGCGCCCACGGCGAGCGCCGCGGACACCACGCAGTGCACCTTTCCCTCGAAAACACCGATCAAGAGCCTGCCTTGGTCCCTCCGGCGCCTCCGGCTCGAACAGCTCTGGCAGGACACCAAGGGCGAGGGGCAGCGGGTCGCCGTCATCGACACCGGCGTCGACAACACGAACAGTCAGCTGACGGACGCCGTCGACGCGGCCGGCGGCAAGAACCTGCTCCCGCTCAAGCCCAAGAAGGACCGGTACGGGGACGCGACCCCGCGCGGCAAGGCGAACGGCACGTCCGACTACGTCGGCCACGGCACGAAAGTCGCGGGCATCATCGCGGCACGCCCGTCCAAGGACAACGCGTTCGTCGGCATCGCCCCGAAAGCGACGGTCATCCCGATCAAGCAGAACGACGACAAGGGCAGCGGCAATGCGGAAACGCTCGCCGCCGCGATCAATTACGCCGTTCAAAAGCGCGCCACCGTCATCAACATCTCGCAGGACACGGAGAAGGCCCTCCCCGACGACAATGTGCTGAAGCGCGCTGTCGACAACGCCCTGAACAGCGACGTCGTGGTCGTCGCTTCGGCGGGCAACGACGGCCTGGGCGGCAACGTGAAGGAGACCTACCCGGCCGCGTACCCCGGTGTCCTGGCGGTGGCCGCATCGGACCGCAACAACGAACGCGCCGTCTTCTCGCAGTCCGGTCCCTTCGTGGGCGTGGCGGCGCCAGGCGTCGACATGGTCTCCACGGTGCCCAAGGGCGGCCTGTGCGTCGACAACGGAACTAGCTTCTCGGCCCCGTACGTCGCCGGCGTCGCCGCCCTCATCCGGGCCAAGCACAAGGACTGGACGCAGCATCGCGTCGTGACCCAGATCGAACAGACCGCGGAACGCTCCATCCCCGGCCGCGACAACCACGTCGGCTGGGGCGTCGTGGACCCGGTCCGTGCCATGAACGAGGAGGGCGGCCCGACCGACCGCCCCGTCGCCCAGGGCGGCGTCAGCAAGGGGGCGCTCCCCGACGTCCCCGACCTGCCGATCGGGGAGACCCCGCAGCAGCGCGACGAACGTCTGGGCACGTACGCGGTGGCCGGTGGCGGCGTGCTGGTAGCGGTCATCGCGGGAGCCGCGCTCGTCCACCGCGACTGGCGCCGGCGTCGCCCGGTCGGGTGGTCCGCTCGTCGTGACAATGTTGACCATCCGGTGTGACGGGGGATGTCAGTGGGGGGTGAGAAGCTGTTCTCCGGTGGGAAACCGGGGCGGGTGTGGCAGTCGTTTCGTGTGATACGCGACTGTGCTGACTGACTGAATTGACTAGTGTTACGGCAGACGTTGCAGACGTCGAGAAGAACGTAACGGGGGATGGGGAGAGGACATGGGGGTTCCCGAGTCGGAGTTGGGCAAGGCGCCGCAACCGTTGTCGGCTGCGGGCCAGGACGCGCGGTCGCACGTCAAGCTCGGACCGGGTGAGCTGCGCTCCCTCAAGAAGAGGGTCGACGACGCGCTGCGGGAGCTCGAATCGTCTGCGGGATCGAAGGACCAGCTCGGCCAACAGGTCCTCCCCAGCGCCTCGTTCGGCGCGAGCAGTTTCTCGGAGGCCGCGGACCTCAGCCGGATGTACGAGCGGGTGCACACGCACCTGACGAAGCTGTCGCAGACGCTCGGTGACCAGATCGAGGCCATGGGGATCGCCGTGCTGGGGACCCAGCACGGTTTCGAGGCGATCGACGAGGAACAGCGGCGCCGCTATCACGAGATCCGGACGCGGACTCAGGAGCGGTACGACGAGCAGCACGAGAAGCCGCGCGACAAGCGGGACGACCGCAAGCACACCGAGCTCTGATCGGAAGGGGGACAGAAGATGAGTGACGAAAGTACGTCGCGCGAGGTCAGGCCCGACTATCCGGCCGCGCTGGCCTGGACACGGCAGGGCTTGCGGGCCGCCGCCGGAACAGCGCCGATCATGCTCCCCGCGCTCACCAGGTTCGGCGGCACGAACTTCGAGAATCACGAGCTGGACGACATGCTCGACATGATCGAGTCCGCCAGGCCGAGCGACCTGGAACACACCGGCGACGCGCTCATCACGGCCGCCGACGCGATCAGAGGAGTCGGCGAGGAGCTGAAGAAGTACGCCGACCGGGCCGAGTGGGAGGGCGAGTCCGGCGACGCCATGCGCAAGTGGACCGCCAACCTCAGTAAGAACACGCTGAGGCTCGCCACCTACAGCGAGACCGCCGGCAAGCAGCTGAAGAACGCCGGCGAGGGCCTGGCGACGGTCAAGAAGTCCATGCCGAAGCGGGATGCGGACGGCGGCCTCGCCGAGGCCGTCAAGGACATCCCGACCCCGGCCCGCGTCGACACCAACCCGGCCTACGCCAAGGCCAAGAAGCGTGAGGGCGACCGCCAGGAAGCCATCACCCAGATGAACAAGCTCAGCTCCTACTACATCGTCTCCCACGACACGATGGCCACGCAGGAGGAGCCGGTGTTCACGCCTATGCCGGAGGTGGGGGTGCCGGCACCGCCGCCGACGTGGGACCCGGTCGAGTCCGGCCCCACTGGCAGCGCCGAGCACACGGTCACGCCGACCGTGGGAGGGCCAGCTCACCACGCTGCAGTTGATCAGCGAAGTGCTCCGCAGCTGCCGACTGCGCACCATCAGTCCTTCACACCGGCCGTCGAAGCCAGGGTTGGCATCGACAGTGTGGCGCCCCCGGCGCCTCCCGCTGAACCGACCACGCGCGTGCCGACACAGCCGCCGGGCCCGACGAATCCCCCTGCGGCCCCGGGGCCACTGCCGACCGGTCCCATCAGCACGGGGCCGATTCCCCGGGGTACGGGAAAGCTGCCGGGCGTTCCCGGCCCGCTGAGGCCCGGAGGCCAGCCGCCGGGTCTCACGGGCCGAGGCACGACAGGTCCCGTCTCGCCCATGCGACCGGGCACCACCGGCCGTTCCGGGCCGATGGTGCAGCCCGGTACGGCCGGACGGCCCAGCGGTGTGAGCCCTCGGGCCATCGGTCGCCCGGCGGGCCCGGGCACCGGTCCTGCTGTTAACGGTGCACGCCCGGGAGCCGCAGGGATGCCGCGCGGCAGCCGCAACGGCATCGTCGGTGGTACACCCAGCACACCCGGCCGTACGACCGCATCGTCGCCGAGTGCGCGAGCCATCACGCCCGGCGGCGAGCGGGGGGCGACCACGGGTCGCGGCATCATCGGGTCGGGCGCGCAATCTTCGGCGGAGTCGGCTGACGGCAGGGCCGCATCGGCCCGCAGGCTCGCCGCCAATCAGGGTGGCGTCGTCGGTGCCCCGCGCTCCGAGCCCGGCGCGCCGGGCCGCGGCCAGCGCGGATTCACCCAGGGCGGGACTGGGCTGGTCCGCAGCACCGGAGGAGAGGAGCGCCCAACGGGCGCGCCTCGCGGTGGTGCCGGTACACAGCAGTCACCAGGCGAATCCCAGAAGGAGAACCGCCGGCCGGGGCAGCCGACCGAAGACGAAGAGACGTGGAATACAGGGCGGCGGCGTGACACTGCCCCGCCGGTCATCGAGTGACTCAGGTGAGGCGAGGAATGACGGCTGGAGAGAACCGGACGGCGAGGCCGAGGAATACGCGGAGGATGCGTCGCCGCGCGCTCCCCGTCCTGGCGGCAACGGGCGCCTGGGCGGTGTGCCTCATGGGCGCGGCTCCTGCCGCCGTCGCGGAGGACGTCCAGTCGAAGCAGTGGTACTTGGACGCCATGCAGGCCCAAGACATGTGGAAGGTGAGCACGGGCAAGGGCATCAAGGTGGCCGTGGTCGACACGGGGGTGAATCCCTCCACGCCTTCTCTGCGCGGCCAGGTTTTGAACGGGCGTGATCTCGCGGGGGTTTCCGGGGGCGCGCATGACGACTATGACGGTCACGGAACGACAATGGCCGAGCTGATCGCGGGCACTGGTAAAGGGGGCGGCCTGAAGGGGCTGGCGCCCGACGCGAAGATTTTCCCTGTCCGGGCGGCTCTCAGCAGCCTGAAGAATAAGCCGGACGAAGACACCATTGCTCCTGCTATTCGTGCGGCAGCCGATAGTGATGCGCAGATCATCAATATGTCGATCAGTGGAGTAGACACCACCCCGCAGATTGAGAAAGCGGTCGAGTACGCAGCCAGCAAGGGCAAGCTGATGTTCGCCGGCACAGGTAATGACGGCGACGGCAAGAGCCGTTCGGAGTACCCTGCCGCGTACCCGGAGGTCATCGGCGTCGGCTCGGTGGATTCCACGGGAACTGTCTCGAAGTTCTCCACGCACGGAAACACTGTTTCGGTTGCCGCTCCAGGTTCCGACGTTCCCAAGTGGTGCGACAAGACGCTGAAGAGCTACTGCGACGGTCAAGGAACCAGTGCCGCCACCGCAATCGCCTCCGCCTCCGCCGCGCTCATCTGGGCCAAGCATCCCGAATGGAATGCCAACCAGGTCGCCCGGGTCCTCGTCGGGACGACTGACGGGGTCATGGAGAACCGCAATCCCAGCAAGTATGTCGGGTACGGCGCCGTCCGGCCCCGGCTCAATCTGCTGGAGGGCAAGGGGGAGCCGGGCAATCCGAAGCAGCCCGCCTTCCTGGGCAACGGCGATTTCGACACGTCGAAGGCCGCGTTCGAGAAGTCGGCCGGCGCGCCCGGCAAGGGCGAGGAGGCCGACTCCGGGAAGGCCGACGCCGGTTCGCAGGACGAGTCGGCCAAGGCGTCTTCCGGCGACAACAGCACGCTCTGGACGAGCCTCGGTATCGCTGCCGCGGTGATCGTCCTCGGGGGCGGCGCGTTCGCATTCCTGCGTGCGCGCCGGGGATGATCTTCATCCGACCGTCCCTGAACGCTCAGCACATCAACAGTAAAGGAAGGATGACATGGCAGGCGGCACGAAGCTTACTGACGCTCAACTGGCCAAGCTCGAAAAGGACCTGATCCAGCGTTTTGAGAACATCAAGACGCATGTCCGGAAGCTGAACACCGCGATCGACAGCGTCGAGGGCCGTTGGAAGGGCATCGGCGCGGGTGGATTCAACACCACGCAGACCGACCTCAACAACAGGCTCAACTCCATGGGCAAGCAGCTGGCCGGGTTCGTGGAAGCCATTGAGGCGACCCGGAAGCTCTCCGGCAACACCGACCACGCGGTCGAGCAGGCCATCAAGAAGCAGGCCAACGTGGTCGACGGCGGTGGGGTCGGTCCGGGGGGCGCGGTCCCCTCGAAGCTGAGCATGCTCTGAGCCCAGTCGGCCGATGACCATCAGCGATCGCTTATCGGTCGCAGCAGAAAGCGAGGGACCCCATGGCTCACAATGACGGCGAGATGCTCGTCGACTACGCGACTCTCGAATCCACCGCGAAGCAGATCGAGAATCAGTCGAAGCTGCTTCACGAGGACCTCGAGTGGATCATGCATGCGCTCAAGGGCGTCAGCGAAATGTGGGAGGGCGAGGCCAAGACCGCTTACCACACGGCCCAGACGAAGTGGAACCAGGACACCGCGGCAATCAAGGAAGCCCTTGACGCCGTGTCCACGGCGATCCGCCACGGCCGGGACGACTACCACCTGAGCGACAAGAAGGGCGCGTCCTTCTTCGACTAGGCGCGCGGGACCGAGGGTGGGCATGCGCGGGAGGCGCCCACCCTTGGCCGCAGGCGTGAGAACGCTTGAAGGCCGTCACCACAGATGACCTGTGGTGACGGCCTTCAAGCGTTCAGGCCGCGCCTCCGCCGGCCACCGCCAACGTCAGTCCTCGCAGCTCCCCTTGTGAACACTGACATCAAGCGTCGTTTCATGCATGACCAGCCCCCCAGAGGCATCCCCGGAGTCGCCCCCGGAGCCATGCCCGGAGTCATTGGCGACGTAGCCGTTCTCCACGACCTTGATGCAGTACGGGTATTGCTGGTCTTCATTGGTGACAGTGAAGTCTTCACCGCCGTCCTCCGTCCGACCCGCGGATTCCGCCTGGAGGCCCCAGGGCGATGGGCCGAGGGCCGGCGACTGAGATTTCATCGCCTGGTCGAGAGCGGCATCGACCTCGAGGCGATGGTTGGGCTCCATCAGGTCGCCGTTCGTGGCAGTCACCGATTCCGTCTCCAGAATGTGCACCGCCTTCATCACGGCGGTGCGGACCTCGTCGGCGTCGGTGGTGGAGGCTTCCTCCTGGTACCAGAGGAAGCCCCCGAGGCCGAAGAGAAACAGCGCCGCCACGGTGGCCTGTACCCGCTGCAGGGTGTAGGCGGCATCGGACGGTTCACCGGCCTTCGGGTTGCGGTATCTCCAGGATTGGAAAGCCCAGAAGAGACTGCGGGGATTGACACATGCCACTAGGAGGAAAACCGCCCCCATAGCCCACATGATGAAGGTGTACTTCATGCTGGTGTCGAAACTCCTGCTCCAGTGGGGGGCGAGGTACGGAAGGCAGGGCGGGCCGCATCGCCACGATCGACGTGGCAGCCCTGGCGGTCACGGTAGCCGGACATCGGTGCAACCGTGGCGATCCGCCGAGTCCTTGGCGAATGCCGTGAGTACATCCACCTCGGTCTGGGCGGGGAGATAGTGCCTCTTCCCCGCGGAGGTGTTGGCCGACGCGATCTGCCCCAGGGTGAAAAGCGCGCGGTCCGAGCTCCCCGGGCACTTGGCGGTAGCCCATGCCGTGTGGTTCTTCCCGGATTTACCGACGTTGCCGAATGCTGTGGTGTCGCCGGCATCGCGCACCATGCGGGGGTAGGGGCCGAAGAGCGCCAGGGCGCGATAGGAAGGGGTGCCGGGGTCATCGGCCGTACCGACGAAGCAGTCCTCTACGGGGGCGTTACGCGTAGCGGCAGTCTCGCGTACGGCGTCGAGGCCGGCTGCCTCGGCCTCCTTGCTGTATGGGCGGAGCGCCGCGCAGGTGCCCTTTGCATGCGACACACGCCGTTGCTCGTCGGAGAGCGGGTCGGCAATGTGTGTGATGCGAGTACCCGATGCGGCCTTGCAACCGAACCGCTTGGCGGCTCGTGCGGCTGTCTCTGTAGTGACGCGCGCGAAGGCGGCGCGGGCGCCGGCCCCGGCCGAGTGTTCCCCGCGCAGGAGGTTGCCGTTGACGAACAGGGCATCGTTCTTGCGGTTGCGGCACTCCATGACGAGGGAGACCTGGTACGCATTCGGGCCCTGGCTCGCCACGCCGGGCCAGCCGTGCTCCAGGGGGGCGACGGCGCCCTGGCCCGTGTGGCTGGAGGGATGCGGCGCGAGGCGGAAGTCCCGTCCGGGATCGCCGGCCCATCGGATGTCCAGAACGAGTCGGCTTTCCTCGGAGGTGCGGTCATGTACCTGGCAGGCGGCCAGGGCACCTTCACCCTCGTCCCCGGCGCCGCTTGCCCGTACCTCTTTGCTTCCCAAGGCGCTCGCCAGATCGCCGCGGGCGACGGTGCCGGCGCACGCATCGTCCAGCGACATGTCGTCACGCCAGCGGTCGTAGACACCGGTGGCGTAAAGGACCCCGGCGATGATGGCGAGACAGCAGAGGGCGATTGCCGTGGCGCCGAGAACTGGGCGATGTGTGAACTTCATCGATGCTTGGCTCTCATGGTTCCGGTAGTGCCGAAGCCCCGCCGACGGGGCACACGAAGTCGGCGATCGTCAGTGGGCCGGGCGAAGATAGTCGAGCGCGTCCTCGCGTCCCTCCCGGTACTTGGTCTGGTGGTGCCCGACCAGGGTCTCGGTGAAGTCGCTGTCCGGCTTTTCGCCGTGTGATCCGGCCCATGAAACGACCATGTCATCGACCGTTTGCTGACCGAACATGAACTCGTGGGAATTTTTATGGGTTGAGTCTGCGGTCGCCTCGGCGATCTTGTCCTTGGTGGCGTCGTACGCGACGAAGTCGACGACACGGTTGGCCACATCGCCCGCCGGAACGTAGTCGCCCATGAAGTTCAACACGACACCGCTCGATGCTGTGAGGTCGTGGTTGACATCACGGGCCTTCTGGATGTCGCCGTCGCGAATGTCGAACGTCACATCTGCGCGAACGCCGTCGTACATGCCCAGGGCAGTAGACGCCTTCTGAATGGGGTTGAGCGTTTCCGGGCTGGTGTTGCTCTTCGGCATGTCTGCGAAGGCGACCGCGTTGTACTGCCGCTCCGCGTCGTACATCTCACCGAAGGTCTTGTGGTCGTCCGCCACCCCGCGCATGACCTTGATCAGCTGTTCTTCGGTCACGGACATCTTGGCGTTGTTGTCGGGTCCCCAGATGTCGGCCTTGTGCGGGTCCAGGGCGCGGTCGCTGTACGTGGTGTTGACGCGCGCCAGGATCTCGTGCGTATCCGGCGTGTAGTCCTTGAGGGCCTGCCCGATGGGAGCGCGCAGCGCCGCCGGCATCTTCTCGGCCTGTCCCGTCTCGTTCAGAGTGGTGATCATGTCGTGCATGATCCGGGCCTGCTCCGTGGAATGGCCGCCCAGCACGTGCTCGGTGCCCGGCACATGGCCCGTGGCCGCTGCCTGCAGGGCCGCGCCGAGGCCGACGCGGTTGTCCTTGTCCTCCAGGGGCGAGGTGTGGTCGGCGATACCGACCTGCTTCGTCTCGTCCGATATCTCCCAGTCCCGATCGTCGAGCAGGTACTTGAGCATGTCGTTCTTATCGTGCGGACCAGGGTCGAGGAATTCCGTGGCGGTGTCGGGCTGGTGGCTCATGATGCCCAGCGTGGCGTCGAGGGGGTCATTGGCGAACCAGCCGTCGTTCTTCCCGGAGAACGTTCCGTGGGTGTCCCAGATGCCAGGGTCGCCGCCCTTCTTGGGGTCCTCCGCCGCCCTGAGGTCATGTCCGAGGTCCTTGAGCATCTGCGGCGAATAGTCCTTGGGATCGCCCTGCTCCATGAGCGTGAGCAGGGACTGGTAGCCCCGGTATTTGTCGAGTCGGCCCACGACGCCGGTGTCTTCGAAGCGCTTCACGCCCGTCTTCTTCATGTCCTCGCGCCACTTCTTGTAGAACGCGGAGTCCGTGTCCTTCGTGGCGGTGGCGAGGGTGGTGGCAAGGCCCTTTTCGAGGGCCAGGTAGCCCTTTTTGTGGTCGGTGTCCTTGAGCTGAGCGGCGTTATTCAAGGAGTTGACGAGCTTAATGGTGTTGTACGTGCCCAGACTGTTGAGCATCGTCTGGGAGTACGCCTTGTCGTGGGCGTTGTCGCGGTTCAGGCGGGCGAGCTCGGCCATTTCCCTTGGAGGGAGCTTGCCGTCGGAGTTGAGCTTCGTGGCGAGCTCGGAGGCCCGCTTTCCCTCCACCTTCTCGATGTCGCCCTCCGCCTTGGCGTTGAAGCCGTTCTTGATGCCGTCGAGCGGGGCGGAGTCGACGGTGACGGCGTCCAGCGCGAGCTTGACGCCGTGGTCTGCCTCGTCCATGTCCTTGACGACCTTGGCGATGCGCTTGGTCCAGTACTCCTCGCTCTCGTGGGAGCTGGGGTCGTGGACGATGGCGCGCTTGGTGTCCGCGTCGATGCGGTCCCAGTCCCAGCTGCAGACGCCCTTGTCCTCCGAGACCTTCATCTTGGCCTTCTTGGCGTCGGCGATCTCGGACTCGAGGTTCTTGCGGAGTTCGGTGAACTGGTGGTGGGCGTCGCGGAGGAGGGAGGCGATGGCCTTGGCCTCCTGCTGGGCGCCGGTGTACTGGCCCGAGGTGGTACCGGTGGCCAGGAGGCCCGCCTGGGCGTGCCGGCCGGACGCGGAGCCGTCCTCGAAGATGCCCTTGACCTGCTTGTCGTAGATCTTGGCGGCGTCCTTGAACATTCCCGCCGCCTTCTCCCACTTCTCGGCGGCGGTGGTGAGCGTGCTGAGATCGGTGTGCAGCGCGTCGTGGTAGCTGAGCATGAGTCCCCCGTGCGGCCTCAGGTGGTGGCTGGTGCGTCGAGGCGGCGATCAGTGCCGCGATGGTCCGGCGCCGGAGCCCGCGGTCGTCAGAGGCCCGAGATCTGTGACTTCGGGTAGAGGTACGGCGGCCCCTGCTGCTGGAGGAGCGGCGGCTGCTGCGGCTTCCCGGAGGGGTTCTCCGGCGTGCATTGCTGCAGGCCGTTGTACGCGGTGTGGTCGCCGTCCTGGAGGGCGGTGTTGGCGTTGCTGAGCGCCCGCCGCTCGTTGGAGAGTCGGTTCTGCAGCATCTTGGCCGACTTCTCCCAGCCGGTCATGACGCTCTTGAGGCCCTTGCCGGTCTCCCAGCCGTCGAACTCCTTCTGGGCCTTCGTCGTGTCCTCGTCCGCGTGCTTCCCTGCCTTCGCGGTGTCCGGCACGACGTCCTCGTCCAATGCCTTCGCCGCGGCCTTCTTCTTGGCCGGGTCGTTGGAGAGGACCGGCGGGGCGCCACCCGGCGGCAGCAGCAGCCCGTTGCCGCCGGGAGTCAGCGGCCCGGCGCTGTTGATCTGCGTATGCGTGCCGGCTGCGGTGCTCTGCGAGCGGAGACCCGCCCATTCGTCCTCGAACGACATTGCTTCCCCCGGAATGGCGTCGTTGTCTTGATTCAGGGCCTGCGAGCTATCGGTACATGTCAAGCTAGCAAGATCGCTGCTGCGCGCGCACCCGTGTACGCCGATTCCGGTACGGCACGACCGAGCGGCCGGAAACCGGTGCGGGGCTCGCCATGAGCCGAGCCCCGCACCCCACTACTTGAATTCCGGCAGCCACCCCAACTGCACCAGCGGCGTACCCCGCTTGCGGGAGACGAAGTAGCCGCGGCCCGGGGGCATCGGGCGGGGGCGGACGTTGCCGAGCAGATCGCCCTCGTTCGGGTCGCCGGAGAGGACCACGCCCTGGGCACCCAGTTCCTTGATGCGCTGCATGAAGGACTCGTACATGGACCGCGACGCACCGGCGGAGCTGCGGGCGATGATGAAGCGGATGCCGATGTCACGGGCGAACGGCAGGTTGTCGGTGAGGACGGCCAGCGGGTTGCCGCTGGAGGTGGAGACCAGCTCGTAGTCGTCCACGATGATGAAGATCTTCGGGCCCGACCACCAGCTGCGGTCGCGCAGCTGCTGCGGGGTGACGTCCGGCGCGGGGGCCCGACGTTCCATGAGACCGTGCAGGGCCTGCATGTGCGCCTCCATGGAGTTGGCCATGGGCGCGTACTCCAGCAGGTGCGACTCGGGGATCGCGCTGAGCAGGCTGCGGCGGTAGTCGCCGACGACGATTTTCGCCTCGTCCGGGTGGTACCGCTCGGAGATCTGCTTCGCCAGCAACCGCAGCACGCCCGTCTTGCCGGACTCGCTGTCGCCGAAGACCAGGAAGAACGGGTCGGTCTCGAAGTCGACGAAGACCGGCTCCAGGTTGTGCTCGTCGATGGCGAAGGCGACGCCGCGCTCCGGTTGGTCGCCGCCCTTCGGGAGCTGGTGCGCCGGCACTTCCCGGGGGAGCAGGCGGACCGCGGGCGCGGGCGCGTATGGCCAGTGGCTCGCGATCACGCGGTTCATCTCGGCGGTGGCGTCCGAGAGGTCACCGGACTGCGAGAGGCCGTCGATCCGCGGCAGCGCGCCCATGAAGTGGAGCTTCTCCGGCGTCTGGCCGCGGCCCGGCACACCTGCCGGGACGTTGGCCGCGATCTTGCGGTCGAAGTCGGAGTCCATGGTGTCACCGAGCCGCAGCTCCAGCCGGTTCATCAGCTGGTCCTTGAGGGCGGCGCGCACCTCCATGCTGCGGGTGGCCGTGATGACCACGTGGATGCCGTAGCCGAGACCGCGCGCGGCGATGTCGTTGACGACCGCCTCGGCCATCTCGTACTCGGCACGGAAGTTGCCCCAGCCGTCGATGACGAGGAAGACATCACCCCATGCCTGGTCGCCGGCCTCGCCGCGGGAGCGCATCCGCCGGTAGGTGGCGATGGAGTCGATGTTGTTGGCGCGGAAGTACTCCTCGCGGCGGGCGAGGATGCCGGCGACCTCGGCGACGGTACGGCGTACCCGGTCCGGGTCCAGACGCGAGGCGACCCCTCCGACGTGCGGGAGACCGGAGACCGCGGACAGCCCGCCGCCACCGAAGTCCAGCCCGTAGAACTGCACCTCGGCCGGTGTGTGGGTGAGCGCGAACGATGAGATGAGCGTGCGCAGGAGCGTGGACTTGCCGGACTGCGGGCCACCGACGATCAGCATGTGGCCGGCCGCACCGGAGAAGTCGCGGTACAGCGGGTCGCGACGCTGCTCGAACGGCTTGTCGACGAGCCCCAGCGGCACGATGAGCTGGCCGAGGTACGGGTAGTCCGGCATCGTCAGGCCGCGGCCCTCCACCGGGGCGAGGCCCGGCAGCAGCTCGTCCAGTGGGGCCGCGGAGTCCAGCGGCGGCAGCCACACCTGATGGGCGGGGGTGCCCCGGCCTTCCAGGCGGCGGACGATGACGTCCAGGACGGTGTCGGCCAGCGCGTCGTCCTGCGCCGGGCGCTGTTCGGGCACCTGCACGGCGGCCGGGTCGGGGGCCGCGTACTGCACCGGGACCGGGGCCGCGGTGAAGAGCACCGGACGGCGGTCGACGGGGAGCGGCCCGCTCGGGGTGCGGTCGGCGCCGGCGCCGTCGCGGTACACCCCGGAGACGTATGCCGCCTTGAAGCGGACCATCTCGTCCGTGCCGAACTTCAGATAGCCGGAGCCGGGCACGGACGGCAGGTGGTACGCGTCCGGGACACCGAGCGCCGCCCGGGACTCGGCCGCCGAGAACGTGCGCAGACCGACCCGGTAGGAGAGGTAGGTCTCCAGGCCGCGCAGCCGGCCCTCCTCCAGGCGCTGCGAGGCCAGCAGCAGATGGACACCCAGCGACCGGCCGATGCGGCCGATCTGGATGAACATGTCGATGAAGTCCGGCTTGGCCGTCAGCAGCTCGCTGAACTCGTCGATGACCAGGACGAGCGAAGCGATCGGCTCCAGCGGGGCACCGGCCAGCCGCGCCTTCTCGTAGTCGTGGATGTTGGCGTAGTTGCCGGCATCGCGCAGCATCTCCTGGCGGCGGTTGAGCTCACCGCGGATGGAGTCGCCCATGCGGTCGACGAGCGTGAGGTCGTCGGCGAGGTTAGTGATCACCGCCGCGACGTGCGGCATCTGGGACATCCCGGCGAAGGTGGCGCCGCCCTTGAAGTCCGCCAGGACGAAGTTGAGCGTCTCGGAGGAGTGGGTGACGGCCAGGCCGAGCACGAGGGTACGCAGCAGCTCGGACTTGCCGGAACCGGTCGCACCGACGCACAGGCCGTGCGGACCCATGCCGTCCTGCGCCGCCTCCTTCAGGTCGAGCATGACCGGCTGGCCGTCCTCGCCGACACCGATCGGGACCCGCAGCCGCTCCGCCTGGGAACGTGGCCGCCAGGTCCGCTGGGTGTCGACGGACGCTGCGTCGCCGAGGTTGAGGAGGTCGGTGAACTCCAGGTTTGCGAGCAGCGGTTCGTCGTCGTCACCGCCGCTGCCCATGCGCAGCGGTGCGAGCTGGCGCGCCAGCGCCTCGGCGGCCTCCAGGGAGAGGAAGTCCGGCACACCGTCGTAGACCATGCCGCGTCCGGCCGCCAGCTGGAGGGTCCCGGGGCGTACGAGTACCGACAGGTCGCCGCGGGGCGTGCTCAGCTCACCCGGGTCGACGTCCAGGACCGTGACGCCCTGCAGGCCCTCGGCCGAGGCGAGCAACGAGGTCGGCGCCACGTTCGTCCCGTCGAGGACGATCAGGAGGTGCGGCATGTCCAGCAGGGGCTGGCCGCCGGCGTTGAACCGCGGCCTGCCCTCCAGCTTCACGGACAGCAGCTGCTCCAGCTCCCAGGCGTCCGTCGTGATGAGCCGCGGCGAGCCCGCGCCGTCCGCCGGGCCCTGGGCCTGGACGTGCGGCAGCCACTTGGCCCATTCCCAGCGGTCCGCGGCTTCGCCGGGCGCGGCCGCGATCGCGATGATCAGGTCGTCGGGGGAGTGCAGCGCGGCGAGCGAGGCGATCAGCGACCGCGCGGTGCCGTGCACCGACTCGGCCTCGCCGGACACCGCCATGTGGTAAAAGGCGCGCAGCGAGACCGCCATCGGCAGTCCGTCCAAGGTGCCGTGCACGGCGAGGAACCGGTGCATCGCACCCGCGGTGAGCGGCTCCAGTTCGTCGACCGGCGCGGTGTCCGGGGCGACCAGCGGAGTCGCCAGCTGCTGGGCGCCGAGCCCGATGCGGACCTGCCCGAAGTCCTCGTCGCCCACGCGCCGTTCCCATACCCGGCTGCCCTCGGCCACCAGGGACCAGAGCTGATCGGGGGAGGGGTGCAGGTAGTACTGGGCGTCGCGCTGCTTGCGCGCGGTCCTGCGGACCGTGCGGCGGGTCTGCGCGAGGTACTTGAGGTAGTCGCGGCGGGTGTCCGCCATCTCTCCCTGGGTGCCGCGGCGGTGACGTACCACCATCGTCACGATCATGCCCAGGGTCGAAGCGATCATGAGAATGCCCATGATGCGCATGAACGGGTTCGCCTGCGGCATGAAGAAGTACACCATCGATCCGCCGCCCATACCCACGGTCGGCAGGATCTGCATCAGCATGCCTTCTTGCCGCCCCTTGGGCAGCTCCGGCGGGGCTTCGAGCTGGAGTGGGTCCGTGGGCACCTCCGGAGGCAGAGACCTCGGAGGACGCTTCACGACGATCTGACTCACCAGCGCACCAATCCCTTGTACGGGGAGGACTGTTCGCTGCCGACACCCCCGTGGCGACGGCTCCCACCCGTGCCGGGTGATCCTACTGGGATGTCAACGACCTCAAGAGCGCTAGGGTGGCGCACGGTAATTGCGCAGCCGCGACTGGACGTTGAAGGTCGGGAATGAGGGGGAACTGCCCGTGAGTGCGACGGCTTCCATGACGGCCACGGGGGCGGCCACCGGCTTCTGCCGGGTCACCATTGTCGCGCCGGACAGCCGCATTGACGTGGCGCTCCCCGAAGACATCCCCGTGGCCGACATCTATCCGGAAATTCTCCGGCTGAGCGGTCAGACCCCCGCCGACGGCGCACCCGTCGGGTACCACTTGGTCCGCCGGGACGGCACCGTCCTGGACGGCTCCCGGTCCTTCGCCGCCCAGCGCATCCTGGACGGTGACGTGCTGAGCCTGCGGCCGTTCTCCGTGTCGCTGCCGCCCGCGGTCTACGACGATGTCTCCGACTCCGTCGCGTCCGCCGTCACCCGCGACCGCACGCTGTGGAACGACGACCTGCTGCGCACCGCCGGGCTCGCCGGCTCTCTGGTGCTGCTGGTGCTGATGGGCTTCGTGCTGTGGTTCTCCGACCCGGCGCGGCACGACATGCACAGTCTGCCCGGCATCCTCGCCGCCGTCGCCGGTGTGCTGCTGGTCGCGCTCGCGGCGGTGCGGGCCCGGGTCTACGACGACCGGGCGTCAGCGATCATCCTCGGCCTCGGCGGCCTGCCGCACGTCATGATCGCCGGATCGGGACTGCTGCCGCTGCCGGACGGCCAGGGCGTCGGCCGCCTGCAGTTCCTCCTCGGCTGCGTGGCCGTACTGATCGCCTCCACGATCCTGATCGCCGTCACGCTCCATGGCGACGGACCGTTCGTCGCCGCGGCCTTCACCGCCACGATCGGTACCCTCGCCACGTTCGTTGCGATCCTCACCGACCTCCGCCCCGTGGAGACCGCCGCCCTCTGCGTGTGCGCCGTGGTCGGCGTCATCGCCTTCCTGCCCGGCCTCTCGGCCCGCTTCGCCCGGCTCCCCATCGGTTACGCCCCGCCGCGTCCCGGCAACTCCGGCTACGACGACCCGGACGCCGGCCCCGAGAGCGAGGGCCCGGTCGACGCCGAGCGCATCGCCGCCCAGGCCCGCCGCGGCCACGAGATGCTCGTCGGCCTGGTCGGTGGCTGCGCGGCGGTCGTCACCATCGCCACCGGCGTCCTCGGCTTCTCCGACTCCGTCTGGGGCCAGGTGCTCGCCTTCGCCGCCGGCCTGTCCATGCTGATGCGCGCCCGCCTCTTCCGCTACACCTCCCAGGTCACCTGCGCCCTGGCGGCCGGCCTCGCCGCCTTCGCGCTCCTGGGCCTCGGCCTGGCCCTGCACCCGCCGGCCGTCCTGGGCGACGGCGGTTTCGCCGCCGACCTCCGCATGATCTGGCTCACCGCCGCGATCGCCGTCGCGGCCGCCCTGGTCACCGGCATCGCCCTGATCGTTCCCCGTAAGGGCGTCACCCCCTTCTGGGCGCGCTTCGCCGAACTCTTCGAAAACCTCGTCCTGCTCTCGCTGATCCCGCTGTGCCTCGCGGTGATGAACGTGTACATGGCGGCCCGGGGGATGACGAGCAAGTAGTCAGGGCACGTCCGCGCCCCCGGCTACACCCACTCGCGCCCCGCCCCGCTACGCTGCGCCCCCGCAGGCCCCGCTACGGCCGGTCACGACCGGTCCCCGCCCCCTGCTACCCTGGCTACGCCCAGCCGAGTAATCGAAGCTCCTCTGTGAAGCAGACCAGAGGCGCTCGGTGGGGCTCAGAGGAAACTCAAGGAGTACCGCGTGTCGCTCGACGCCGCTACGAAGAAGTCGATCATGGCCGAGTTCGCCACCAAGGAGGGTGACACCGGTTCCCCCGAGGTTCAGGTTGCGCTGCTCTCCCGCCGCATCTCGGACCTGACCGAGCACCTCAAGACCCACAAGCACGACCACCACTCCCGCCGTGGTCTGCTGCTGCTGGTCGGCCAGCGTCGCCGCCTGCTGCAGTACCTGGCGAAGAAGGACATCACGCGCTTCCGTGCGCTGGTCGAGCGCCTCGGCATCCGCCGCGGTGCTGCGGGCGCCAAGTAAGACGTCGTGAGGGGAGCGGTTCCCGGGGCCGGGAGCCGCTCCCTTTGCCGTACGCGCGAAAACCCCGTGCGCCGCACACCCGTGCGCCACACACCGGACGCCTTCACCACCCCCTGGTGGACAGAAGCTTTGTAGTCTGGTCCCAGAACGCCATACCGACGGCGCGGTCACGACAGCGCCGCGGCCGCGCGCCGGGCTCACAGCCGGCGCGCCGTGCGGACACAACCCAATAGCGCGCAACACAAGAGCGCACAACGCAATAGCGAAGAGGTGGGGCGCCCCTCAGCCGCCGGTCCTCGGTAGTGGCCTCCGGTGACGCGCACGGCCTCCGTGCCGCACACCGGGTGCTTCGATCGAAGACCGGCCCGCACCAGGCGCTCCACCACCCATGATCCGCTGCCACACGGGCAGCGGGTCGCAGACGGTCCCCTGCCACACGGGCAGCGGACGCAGACGAGGAGATATTCCTGGTGGAGAACGAGACCCACTACGCCGAGGCCGTCATCGACAACGGCGCCTTCGGCACCCGTACCATCCGCTTCGAGACGGGCCGCCTGGCCAAGCAGGCCGCCGGCTCCGCCGTGGCGTACCTGGACGACGACACCATGGTGCTGTCGGCCACCACCGCTTCGAAGAACCCCAAGGACCAGCTGGACTTCTTCCCGCTGACCGTGGACGTCGAGGAGCGGATGTACGCCGCCGGGAAGATTCCCGGTTCCTTCTTCCGCCGTGAGGGCCGGCCTTCCGAGGACGCGATCCTCACCTGCCGCCTGATCGACCGGCCGCTGCGCCCCTCCTTCAAGAAGGGCCTGCGCAACGAGATCCAGATCGTCGAGACGATCATGGCGCTCAACCCCGACCACCTGTACGACGTGGTCGCGATCAACGCCGCGTCCTGCTCGACGCAGCTCGCCGGCCTGCCCTTCTCGGGCCCGATCGGCGGCACCCGCGTTGCCCTGATCAACGGCCAGTGGGTGGCCTTCCCGACCCACAGCGAGCTCGAGGACGCCGTCTTCGACATGGTCGTCGCGGGCCGTGTGCTGCCCGACGGTGACGTCGCGATCATGATGGTCGAGGCCGAGGCCACCGAGAAGACCATCCAGCTCGTCAAGGGCGGCGCCGAGGCCCCGACCGAGGAGGTCGTGGCCGCCGGTCTGGACGCCGCGAAGCCCTTCATCAAGGTGCTGTGCAAGGCCCAGTCGGACCTGGCTGCCAAGGCCGCCAAGCCCACCGGCGAGTTCCCGATCTTCCTGGACTACCAGGACGACGTCCTCGAGGCCCTGACCGCCGCCGTCAAGAGCGAGCTGGCCCAGGCGCTCACCATCGGTGGCAAGCAGGAGCGCGAGGCCGAGCTGGACCGCGTCAAGGCGCTGGCCGCCGAGAAGCTGCTCCCGCAGTTCGAGGGCCGCGAGAAGGAGATCTCCGCCGCGTACCGTTCGCTGACCAAGAGCCTGGTCCGCGAGCGCGTCATCAAGGAGAAGAAGCGGATCGACGGTCGCGGTGTGACCGACATCCGTACGCTGGCCGCCGAGGTCGAGGCCATCCCGCGCGTGCACGGCTCCGCGCTGTTCGAGCGCGGCGAGACCCAGATCCTGGGTGTCACCACGCTGAACATGCTCCGCATGGAGCAGCAGCTCGACACGCTGTCGCCGGTGACGCGCAAGCGCTACATGCACAACTACAACTTCCCGCCCTACTCGACCGGTGAGACCGGCCGCGTGGGTTCGCCGAAGCGCCGCGAGATCGGCCACGGCGCGCTGGCTGAGCGTGCGCTCGTGCCCGTGCTGCCGACCCGCGAGGAGTTCCCCTACGCGATCCGTCAGGTGTCCGAGGCCCTCGGCTCCAACGGTTCGACCTCCATGGGCTCCGTCTGCGCCTCGACGATGTCGCTGCTGAACGCCGGTGTGCCGCTGAAGGCCCCGGTCGCCGGTATCGCCATGGGTCTGATCTCGCAGGAGATCGACGGCGAGACGCACTACGTCACCCTCACCGACATCCTCGGTGCGGAGGACGCGTTCGGTGACATGGACTTCAAGGTCGCCGGTACGAAGCAGTTCGTCACCGCCCTGCAGCTCGACACCAAGCTCGACGGCATCCCCGCCTCGGTCCTGGCCGCCGCGCTGAAGCAGGCCCGCGACGCGCGTCTGCACATCCTGGACGTGATGAACGAGGCGATCGACGTTCCGGACGAGATGTCCCCGAACGCGCCGCGGATCATCACCGTCAAGATCCCGGTGGACAAGATCGGTGAGGTCATCGGCCCCAAGGGCAAGATGATCAACCAGATCCAGGAGGACACCGGCGCCGACATCACAATCGAGGACGACGGCACCATCTACATCGGTGCCGCCGACGGCCCGGCCGCCGAGGCCGCCCGTACGACGATCAACGGCATCGCCAACCCGACCATGCCGGAGGTCGGCGAGCGTTACCTGGGTACGGTCGTGAAGACCACCACCTTCGGTGCGTTCGTCTCGCTGCTCCCGGGCAAGGACGGCCTGCTGCACATCTCGCAGATCCGCAAGCTCGCCGGTGGCAAGCGCGTGGAGAACGTCGAGGACGTGCTCGCGGTCGGCGCCAAGGTGCAGGTCGAGATCGCCGAGATCGACCAGCGCGGCAAGCTCTCCCTGATCCCCGTGATCGAGGGCGAGGAAGGCGACGAGGAGAAGAAGGACGACGCCGCCAAGTGACGTCCCGTGCTTCCCGGACGACGGCCCGCACCTCTTCGGAGGGGCGGGCCGTCGCCCGTACCCAAACGCTTCTCAAGGGCGAGGGCGGCGCAGGCACCGTCCGCAGGACCGTCCTCCCCGGCGGCCTGCGCGTCGTCACCGAGACCCTGCCGTCCGTCCGGTCCGTCACCTTCGGGATCTGGGCGAACGTCGGCTCCCGTGACGAGACGCCGGCCCTGAACGGCGCCACCCACTACCTGGAGCACCTGCTCTTCAAGGGCACGGAGCGGCGCAGCGCGCTGGACATCTCCGCCGCGATCGACGCGGTCGGCGGCGAGATGAACGCCTTCACCGCGAAGGAGTACACCTGCTACTACGCGCGGGTGCTCGACGCCGACCTGCCGCTGGCCATCGATGTCGTCTGCGACATGCTCACCGGCTCGCTGATCCGCGAGGACGACGTGGACGTGGAGCGGGGCGCGATCCTCGAAGAGATCGCCATGACGGACGACGACCCGGGCGACTGCGTGCACGATCTCTTCGCGCACACGATGCTCGGGGACAGCCCGCTGGGCCGCCCCGTGCTGGGCACGGTCGACACGGTCAACGCCCTGAATTCGAGCCGCATACGCCGCTTCTACAAGAAGCACTACGACCCGACCCGCCTGGTCGTCACCGCGGCCGGCAACGTCGACCACGCCAAGGTCGTCCGCCAGGTCCGCCGTGCCTTCGAGCGGGCCGGCGCGCTGGACCGCACGGACGCGGTGCCGATGGACCCGCGCGGCGGTACGAAGGCGATCCGCACGGCGGGC
This sequence comes from Streptomyces ochraceiscleroticus, assembly GCF_000720485.1. GTDB lineage: Bacteria > Actinomycetota > Actinomycetes > Streptomycetales > Streptomycetaceae > Streptomyces > Streptomyces ochraceiscleroticus. The sequence goes on from NZ_JOAX01000041.1 coordinate 47,292, forward strand.
CGCGTGGAGGTGCTGGGCCGCCCGGCCGAGCAGGCGCACGTCATCCTCGGCATGCCCGGGATGCCGCGCACCGACGAGCGGCGCTGGGCCATGGGCGTACTGAACACCGCGCTCGGCGGCGGCATGAGCTCGCGCCTCTTCCAGGAGGTCCGGGAGAAGCGCGGGCTGGCCTACAGCGTGTACTCCTACACCTCGGGCTACGCGGACTGCGGGCTCTTCGGGGTGTACGCGGGCTGCCGGCCCAGCCAGGTGCACGACGTGCTGAAGATCTGCCGGGACCAGCTCGAGGACGTCGCCGAGCACGGCCTGGCCGACGACGAGGTCGAGCGGGCCATCGGTCAGCTCCGCGGTTCCACGGTCCTCGGCCTGGAGGACACCGGCGCGCTGATGAACCGCATCGGCAAGAGCGAGCTGTGCTGGGGCGACCAGATGTCGGTGGACGACATGCTCGCCCGGATGGCGGCCGTGACCCCGGACGACGTCCGCGAGGTCGCGCGCGATGTACTGGGACGGCGTCCTTCGCTGTCCGTCATCGGACCGATGAAGGACCGGCAGACCGCCCGGCTGCACGAAGCGGTCGCCTGATCGCATCCGGCGGTCCCCGGACCGCGCCACAACCGTGAAGGAAGCAAGGACGATGAGCAAGCTGCGCGTGGCTGTGATCGGTGCCAAGGGCCGGATCGGCTCCGAGGCCGTCAAGGCGGTCGAGGCCGCCGAGGACATGGAGCTGGTGGCGGCGCTGGGCCGCGGCGACAAGCTGGAGACGCTGGTCGAGGCCGGTGCCCAGGTCGCGGTCGAGCTGACCCACCCCGGCGCCGTCATGGGCAACCTCGACTTCTGCGTACGGCACGGCATCCACGGGGTGGTCGGCACCACCGGTTGGACCGACGAGCGCCTCGCGCAGCTGCGGACCTGGCTGAACGCCGCGCCGCAGGTCGGCGTGCTCATCGCGCCGAACTTCTCGATCGGTGCCGTGCTGACCATGCAGTTCGCCCAGCAGGCGGCCCGCTTCTTCGAGTCCGTCGAGGTCGTCGAGCTGCACCACCCGAACAAGGCCGACGCGCCGTCGGGTACGGCGGCCCGTACGGCTCAGCTCATCGCCGACGCGCGGGAGAAGGCCGACTGCGCGCCGCAGCCGGACGCCACCGCGACCGCGCTGGACGGCGCCCGCGGCGCGGACGTGGCGGGCGTGCCCGTGCACTCCGTACGGCTGCGCGGCCTGCTGGCCCACCAGGAGGTGCTGCTCGGCGGTGAGGGCGAGACCCTCACCATCCGGCACGACTCCCTGCACCACTCCAGCTTCATGCCGGGCATCCTGCTCGGCGCGCGGCGCGTGGTGGACACTCCGGGGCTCACCATGGGCCTGGAGAATTTCCTGGATCTGGGCTGACGGGCAGTACGTACGGTGCGCGCAAAGATCACTTACTTCGTCCTCGCGGCGGTCCTGGTCGTCTACTTCGTCCTGGTCGGCGAGCGCGGTGTCCTGCTCATCCAGCAGGGCACCCCGGTCACGGTCGCCTTCGGGATCGCCGTCCTGGTGCTGCCGCTGATCGGTGCGTGGTTCCTCTGGCACACCACCCAGTTCGCCCGGAAAGCCGGGCTGCTGGCGAAGGAGCTGGAGGCCGAGGGCGGGCTGCCCGTCGACGAGCTGAAGCGGACGCCCAGCGGCCGCGTCGACCGGGACGCCGCCGACGAGGTCTTCGAACGGCGGCGGGCCGAGGCCGAGGCGGCGCCGGAGGACTGGCGGGCGTGGTTCCGGCTGGCGATCGCCTACCACGACGCGCGGGACACCCCGCGCGCCCGCAAGGCGATGCAGCGGGCGATCGCGCTGCATGAGGGGAAGCCGGTACGGGCCGCCTGAGGCGGGCACGTACGGGATCGCACAGCGCTGACGCGAACGGGGCGCGGGCTCTTCGGCCCGCGCCCCGTTCGCGTACGTACGCTCCTGCTGCGGCCGTCAGCCGCGATGGTCCGCGGCCCACGCCTCGACCGTGTTCGCCGCGCGGTTGAACGCCCCCGGGCGGGACAGAAAGTCGCCGTTGTGGTCGGTGAAGAGGATGCGCGGCTCGCCGTCGCCCGGGCCGCCCATCAGCAGTGCCTGGCCCTGGACCGTCCGCGGCAGCCCCAGCCAGCGGACCGGCTGCTGCACCGTACGGACCGAGGTGACGGCGCTCCACGGGAGCGTCCTCGTCCGTACCAGGTGTACCTGGCGCAGCCCCGCCGCGCTCACCCAGACGCCGATCCGCAGCAGCCGCAGCGCGCACGCGATGATCATGACGGCTACCGCCAGGCACACCACGGCACCGACCGGCGCCCCGGCCAGCCCGATGATCATGGCGGAGAGCAGGACGAAGGAGGCGAGCAGCAGAAACACCGCCGCCGCCCCCACCCGCCACGGTCCTGGGCGGTAGGGACGGCGCCAGTGATCACGCTCGTCGTACGGAAGGGGCGCCGGGTCTCCGGCATCCCCGTCGAGGTCGCGGTCGGCCGTCAGGAAGGGCAGGGGCACGGCAGATCCTCACTCACGGCCCGTGTTACGCACGGGCACACGGTCGAAAGCTGTGACCGGTGAGGCTAGCGGCAGCAGGACGGCCGGAACCAATCCTGTGCCGGACCGCCGGGCTGCCCGCCCGAACGGCGCAACGCACAGCCGGCTCAGCGGCCGTGCGCGACCTCGGACTGATGGGTCGTATTCGGCCCGCCGACCGTGTCCTGCTGCAGGGCGGGCACGCCGAACAGCAGGGAGCCGGTCAGACCGGCGACTACGGTGAGACCCAGCAGCGTGCGGCCGAAGATCTGCGAACGGCTCGCCCGCTGGCGCGGCGGGGGCGTGACATTGCTGCGGAACCGGTCTGCCTCGGCGACAAAGGCGAACGGGACGGGCTCTCGCCGGCGGAACATGAGCGGGCTCTCCTAGGAACCTCGAAGTGGGCAGTGTCACATGGTTCAACGTCACAGGCATCCGTGAGGTGCCCGTTTTCCGTGACTTCTGTGAAAAATATCAACTGCCGCGCGTGCAGTGTGCACCGGGGGTCCCTTTTGTCGCATCGCGCCGCATGACGGCGCATTTCCGGGCTTGTCAGTGGCGGGCCGTAGGCTGGGCGCGCCCGGGCGATGAGCAGCACGAGCGCCGCAGCAGACGGACGGCCGCACGCCGCAGCACGATGTACGAACGAAAGGACCGCCGGTGTCCCACACCCCCGCCGAGAGCCCCGAGAGCGCACCCCCCGCATTCCGCAGCGAGGTGACGGTCGAGCTGGTCAAGCACGCCGCCGGCGACAGCGACGTCCTGTGGGCCGCGCGGGTCTCCACCGCAGGTGAGCAGTCCCTCGAGGAGCTGCAGAAGGACCCCGAGCGCTCCAAGGGTCTGATCAACTACCTGATGCGCGACCGGCACGGCAGCCCGTTCGAGCACAACAGCATGACCTTCTTCATCAGCGCCCCGATCTTCGTGTTCCGCGAGTTCATGCGGCACCGCGTGGGCTGGTCGTACAACGAGGAGTCCGGCCGGTACCGCCGGCTCGAGCCGGTCTTCTACGTCCCCGCGACCGACCGCAAGCTCGTCCAGCAGGGCCGCCCGGGCAAGTACGAGTTCGTCCAGGGCACCGAGGCGCAGCACGAGCTGGCCACTCGGACGATGGAGGACTCCTACCGCCAGGCGTACGAGGCGTACCAGGAGATGCTGGCGGCCGGTGTCGCCCGCGAGGTCGCCCGTTCGGTCCTGCCCGTGGGCCTCTTCTCCTCCATGTACGCCACCTGCAACGCCCGCTCCCTGATGCACTTCCTGGGCCTGCGTACGCAGCACGAGCTGGCGAAGGTCCCGTCCTTCCCGCAGCGCGAGATCGAGATGGTCGGCGAGCAGATGGAGGCCCACTGGGCCAAGCTCATGCCGCTCACGTACGCCGCCTTCAACGCGAACGGACGGGTCGCTCCGTAAGGCGCGCGAGGGAGATCTCCGCGGCCCGACGGAGGGTCACGCCGGAAGGTGTCCGTATTGCGGCGTTTTGAGAAATTCCTCTACGCTGAAGACACGGATCCGGCACTGCCTGAACCCCCGAGCAGGCAGTGCCGGGTCCACATCCCGGCCTCCCCAGGGGAGCAACCAGCGGTGAGCTACGAGTAGCGTGGGACCCATGGCTCCGACTTCCACACCGCAGACCCCCTTCGGGCGGGTACTGACCGCCATGGTCACGCCTTTCACGGCGGATGGCGCTCTCGACCTCGACGGCGCGCAGCAGCTCGCCGCCCACCTGGTGGACGCCGGCAACGACGGCCTCGTCGTCAACGGCACCACCGGAGAGTCCCCGACCACCAGCGATGCGGAGAAAGCCCAGCTGGTCAGGGCCGTGGTCGAAGCGGTGGGGGACCGCGCCTTTGTCGTCGCCGGAGCCGGCACGAACGACACCCACCACAGCCTGGAGCTGGCCCGCGCCGCCCAGGCCGCCGGCGCACACGGCCTCCTCGCCGTCACGCCGTACTACAGCAAGCCGCCGCAGGAAGGTCTCTTCCGGCACTTCTCCGCGATTGCCGACGCCACCGACCTGCCGGTCATGCTCTACGACATCCCCGGCCGCAGCGGCGTGCCGATCAACACCGAGACCATGGTCCGGCTGGCCGAGCACCCGCGCATCGTCGCCAACAAGGACGCCAAGGGCGACCTCGGCCGCGCGAGCTGGGCCATCGCCCGCTCCGGCCTCGCCTGGTACAGCGGCGACGACATGCTGAACCTCCCGCTGCTCTCGGTCGGCGCCGTCGGCTTCGTCTCCGTCGTCGGCCACGTCGTGACGCCCGAGCTGCGCGCCCTCCTGGAAGCCCATGTGACCGGCGACGTCACGAAGGCGAAGGAGATCCACCAGAAGCTGCTGCCGGTCTTCACCGGCATGTTCCGCACCCAGGGCGTCATCACGACCAAGGCGGCGCTCAGCCTCCAGGGCCTGCCCGGCGGACCGCTGCGGCTGCCCCTGGTCGACCTCTCGCCCGAGGAGACGGACCAGCTCAAGGTCGATCTCGCCGCCGGCGGGGTACACCTGTAACACCAGACTTCACAACTGAATACGGCTCGCGCGACCGGACGGTCGTCACAGCTGAAGACAGAAACCACAGCCACAACAGCAAGTGCACGAATGTCATGCGCGCCACGTGCCTCAAGGGCCCGTGGCGCGTGTGGTGAGGAGAGTCTTTTGAGTCATCCGCATCCCGAACTCGGCGCGCCGCCGAAGCTTCCCGAGGGCGGCCTGCGCGTCACCCCCCTGGGCGGCCTGGGCGAGATCGGCCGCAACATGACCGTCTTCGAATTCGACGGCCGGCTGCTGATCGTCGACTGCGGAGTGCTCTTCCCCGAGGAGGAGCAGCCCGGAATCGACCTGATCCTGCCGGACTTCTCATCGATCAGGGACCGCCTCGACGACATCGAGGGCATCGTGCTCACGCACGGCCACGAGGACCACATCGGCGCGGTCCCGTTCCTGCTCCGTGAGAAGCCGGACATCCCCCTGATCGGCTCCAAGCTGACCCTCGCCCTGATCGAGGCCAAGCTCCAGGAGCACCGCATCCGGCCGTACACGCTGGAGGTCGTCGAGGGCGACCGCGAGCGCCTCGGCCCCTTCGACTGCGAGTTCGTCGCCGTCAACCACTCCATCCCGGACGCCCTCGCGGTCGCCATCCGCACCCCCGCGGGCATGGTCGTCCACACCGGCGACTTCAAGATGGACCAGCTCCCGCTGGACCGTCGGCTCACCGACCTCCCCGCGTTCGCCCGGCTCGGCGAGGAGGGCATCGACCTCCTCCTCTCGGACTCCACGAACGCCGAGGTACCGGGGTTCGTCCCGCCCGAGCGGGACATCTCCAACGTGCTGCGCCAGGTCTTCGCGACCGCCCAGAAGCGCATCATCGTGGCGAGCTTCGCGAGCCACGTGCACCGCATCCAGCAGATCTGCGACGCGGCGCACGAGTACGGCCGCCGGGTCGCCTTCGTGGGCCGTTCGATGGTCCGGAACATGGGCATTGCCCGTGAGCTGGGCTACCTGAACGTCCCCGCGGGCCTCGTCGTCGACGTCAAGACCCTCGACGACCTCCCGGACGAGGAGATCGTGCTGGTCTGCACGGGCTCGCAGGGCGAGCCGATGGCGGCCCTCTCCCGGATGGCCAACCGCGATCACCAGATCCGCATCGTCCCGGGCGACACGGTGATCCTGGCGTCCTCGCTCATCCCGGGCAACGAGAACGCGGTCTACCGCGTGATCAACGGGCTCACCCGATGGGGCGCCAACGTTGTCCACAAGGGCAACGCCAAGGTGCACGTCTCGGGCCACGCCTCGGCCGGCGAGCTGCTGTACTTCTACAACATCTGCAAGCCGAAGAACCTGATGCCGGTGCACGGCGAATGGCGCCACCTGCGGGCCAACGCCGAACTGGGCGCGCTCACGGGCGTGCCCAAGGACCACATCGTCATCGCCGAGGACGGCGTGGTCGTCGACCTGGTCGACGGCGTCGCACGGATCACCGGCAAGGTCCAGGCGGGATACGTGTACGTCGACGGCCTCTCGGTCGGCGATGTCACGGAGAGCGCCCTGAAGGACCGCCGCATCCTCGGCGACGAGGGCATCATCTCCGTCTTCGTCGTGGTCGACAGCACCACGGGCAAGATCACCGGCGGGCCGCACATCCAGGCCCGCGGCTCCGGCATCGACGACGCCGACTTCAACGGCGTCCTGCCGAAGATCGACGAGGCGCTCGCCAAGTCGGCCCAGGACGGCGTCATGGAGCCGCACCAGGTGCAGCAGCTCGTGCGCCGCTGTGTGGGCAAGTGGGTGTCGGACAACTATCGCCGCCGGCCGATGATCCTGCCGGTCGTCGTGGAGGTCTGACGGCCGGTCTGACGGCCTCTCCGACGCGTCGCCTGACGGCCTCTCCGACGCGTCGCCTGACGGCCCGTCGGATGCACGCGTGGAGCGGGGCGCCCGGATTTGCATCCAGGAGCCCCGCTCCAGTACGTTTACGGCTCCGCCTGAGGGGAACTGGGAACGCCTACGCGTCCCCAGACCATCGGGCGCCGGCCCCCGAAAGGGGGGTGGAAATCCGGCTCAGAGAAATCTGATAAAGTCGGATCAGCCGAAAGGCAAGGCCACTCCAAAGGCCACCGGAAACAAATTCGGACCACAGCTTCCAAGAAGCGGGAACGAAATCGGATCTGGTAAGGTTGGAACCGCGAAGAAGCCGAAAGGCCGAAACGCACCGGCGAAAATCGGGCCCGCAAGGATCTGATAGAGTCGGAAACGCAAGACC
>NZ_JOAX01000042.1 GCF_000720485.1 Streptomyces ochraceiscleroticus
GGGGTGGGGGTGGGGGGGGAGGGCCCCCGGAGGCGGCGCGGAACTCCGAGCCGGAGAAAGCGCCAGCACCAAAGGCAAGCCCCGAGCAAAGAACGGCGCCCACCCTCACTCCCCCGCATCACCCCCCGGCAGCGGAAATCGTGCTGCTTCGATGAAGTCCGGGCGGGGGTCGAGCGCGGCGGCGAGTCGGAAGTGGCGCAGCGCCTCGTCCGGGCGGTTGGCGCGCTCAAGGGTGCGGCCCAGGGCGAAGTGGGCGAACGCGTTGTCGGGCTCCCGTTCCAGGACGACCTGGAACTCCAGCTCGGCGGGGCGAAGTTGAGCGGCCAGGAAGAAGGCGCGGGCTCGTAGCAGTCGGGCGGCGGTGTTCTCCGGATGAGCGGCGATGACCGGGTCCAGGAGTTGTACCGCGCCCCGTGGATCGCGCGCCGCCAGCAGTTGTTCGGCTGCCCGGAAGTCGATGACATGCGTCTCGGGGGTGCGCTCGGTCACGGCCGTCTCCTCTCCGACACGTACGGACTCGCCGCGTACCGTTGGGGTACCGGCGGCTTGTGCACCGGCGACTCGGCCACGAGCAGATGGTTCGTCACCGACCACGAGCAGGTGGTTCGTCGCCGACGGGCAGCCCGTATCGACGACCGCCCGGTCGCTACGTGGGGCACAACAAGCCCGGTCGTCACCGCATTCCCGAGGCTCGCCACAGCATTGGCTGCGCGCGGCGCGCACCGCGCGCCCTACCAGCGCAGCGCAACCCTCGGACGCCGCACAGCAAACTCCCCCACCACACCCGCAAAAAGCCGAAGCCCAACCCCAAGACCCAGCCCAGCCCAGCCCAGCCCAGCGCCCTACAAACTAACCTGATAAGCCTTCCGCAGCGTCTCGTGCACCGTCCACCGAGTCCGATCCCCCTCCCGCAGGAAGCAAGCATCACCGGGGCCCACCTCGAGGACCGAGCCGCCCTCGATCTCGATGGTGGCGCGGCCGGAGACCACCACGAACAGCTCGTTGGCCTCGATGTCGGTCACGACGCCCGGCGTGATCTGCCAGACGCCGCGGACCTGCTTGCCGTCCGGGGATTCCCAGAGCACCTTTCCGGTGACGACCGGATCGCCGGAGAGGATCTGGTCCGGGTCGAGCGCTTCGGGCTCCAGTTCGGCGTCCGGGATGCCGGGGACGTTGACGACGAACGATGCGGGGGCCAGATCGGAAGCAGTCATGGCGTGAGGCTACCGCTGGGTCTCAGCGGGCCCGCAGCCGCTCCCAGATCTCACGTACTTGGGGCTCCAGGGCTTCCAGCGGACCGTCGTTGTCGATGACGTGGTCCGCGATCGCGAGGCGCTGCTCCCGCGTGGCCTGGGCGCCCATGCGGGCCTTCGCCTCGTCCTCGGTCATGCCGCGCAGCGTGACCAGCCGCCGCAGCTGGGTTTCGGGGGCGGCGTCGACCACGACGATCGTGTCGTACAAAGGCGCGAGGCCGTTCTCGGTCAGCAGGGGTACGTCGTGGACGACCACCGTGCCCTGGCCGGCCGCGGCCTCCAGTTCGGCGGAGCGGGCACCGACGAGGGGGTGCACGATGGCGTTCAGCGCCTTGAGCCGGTCGGGGTCGGCGAAGACGAGGGCGCCCAGTTTGGGCCGGTCCAGGGTCCCGTCCGGCGTCAGTACGTCCGTACCGAACGCCTCGATGACGGCGGCGAGACCGGGCGTGCCCGGTTCGACGACCTCCCGCGCGATCTTGTCCGCGTCCACGATCACCGCGCCGTACGACGCGAGCAGCCGCGATACCTCGCTCTTGCCTGCACCGATGCCGCCTGTAAGCCCCACCTTCACCATGGACCCCACGCTATACGGCACCCCGGCCCCCGCCCAGAGCCGGACCCACCCCCGGAGCCGAGCCTGCCCCAAGCCCGGCCTGCGCCGGACAGCTCCCCTCGCGAGCCCCTCTCGCCCCCTCCCGAACCCTCACCCCGTCAAACGCCCCTCCCCCTCCCAGCGTTCCCTCACATGCCCCCGTCTCCCATGTCCCGTTCCCGGTCGGCCAGGAAGGCTTCCAGTTCGCGGCCGATTTCCTCGGCGGACGGGAGTTCGGCGGGCTCGGCCACGAGGTTGCCGCGGGTTTCGGCGCCGGCCGCCGCGTCGTACTGGTGCTCAAGCCCGCTGACCAGCGCGACCAGCTCCTCGTCGCCCTCCGAGAGCTGCCGTTCGATCTCCTCCTGGGTGCGCAGCGCTTCGGTACGCAGGGTGTGCGCGGCGCTCGGCAGGACCAGGCCCGTCGCGGCGGTGACCGCCTCCAGCGCGGTGAGCGCGGCGTCCGGGTAGGCGGAGCGCGCGACGTAGTGCGGTACGTGGGCGGCGACGCCCAGTACGTCGTGTCCGGCCTCCGCGAGGCGGTACTCGATCAGCGCTTCGACGCTGCCGGGGACCTGCGCCTGTTCGAAGAGGTCGCGGTGGCCCGGGGTCAGGTCGGTGCGGTTGCCGTGCGGGGTGATTCCGACGGGGCGGGTGTGCGGGACGCCCATCGGGATGCCGTGGAAGCTGACCGAGAGGCGTACGTTCAGCCGCTCGACGGTCTCTCGTACAGCCGCCGTGAAGCGTTCCCATTCCACGTCCGGTTCGGGACCGGAGAGCAGCAGGAAGGGCGCGCCCGTGGCGTCATGGACGAGACGCAGCTCGATGCTGGGCGTCTCGTACGAGGACCACTGACCGTGGTCGAAGGTGAGCATCGGGCGGCGGGCCCGGTAGTCCACCAGCCGGTCGTGGTCGAAGCGGGCGACGACCTGATGCGGCAGTCCCTCCAGGAGGGTCTCGACAATCTGGTCACCGGTTTCACCGGCGTCGATGTAGCCGTCGAAGTGGTACAGGAGCACCAGCCCGGCGGAGTCGCGGGAGGCTATCGCGTCGACCGCCGCGAGCCCGCTCGGCTCCCATTCGTACAAATCCTGGGGATCCAACACAGTGACCGCTCCTCCTCGATGTCCGCCCCGCACAACGCGGTACAGGGCTCGGGCATTCCCCGCCCTTACGTCATCACCCGCTCGTGCAGCGCCATCACCACTTTTCGCGCCGAGGAGAATGCGCCGTGCTGCCAGGCGTCGGTGTGGCTGAGGTGGTCACCGGCGAAGTGGACGCGGCCTGCAGGAACGTTCAGGGCGGCGAAGGCGGCGTCGTCCGGACCGCCGTTGAGGTGGTGCCAGGCGGCTTCCAGGTGCGGTGCCCGGCGCCAGTTGTGGGAGAAGGAGGTGGCCAGTCCGGATCGGTATCGGCAGTGATGGTGTCGCCGGCCCGCACGGTGAAGTGGCGGCCACCGGTACGGTCCTTGGCCTCCAGGACTGTGCACTCGTTCTGATGCCCACCGTCCGCAGAAAGTCCCGCCTGTTGACCGCACTCATACGAACTCCCCTCGGCTGCCCGGCCTCTACCGGAGTCAGGGATGTTCGCAGCGTGCTGTTACGGCCTCACCAGCCGCCTGTGTCGCACACGTTTCTCGCCGTACGAGGACAGCCGGGCGGCAGCCGAACGACAGCCAGCCGGACAGCGCGAAGGCCCGCCCCCAAAGGGAGCGGGCCTTCGTGTCGCTATCGGCTAGCGCCTAGCGGTGAGCTTGCTCAGCTCTGGCCGCCGGCCAGCTTCTCGCGGAGCGCGGCAAGGGCCTCGTCCGACGCCAGGGCGCCGGAGTTGTCCGCCGACTCCGAGGAGTACGAGCCGCCGGAGACGTTGCCGCCGCCGCCACCCTGGCCACCGGCCGCCGGCGCCGCAGCGCCCTCGGCCGCAGCCTGCTCGTCGGCCTCGCGCGACTTGATGACCTGGGCCTGGTGCTGCTCGAAGCGCTGCTGCGCCTCGGCGTACTGGTTCTCCCACGCCTCGCGCTGCGCCTCGTAGCCCTCGAGCCAGTCGTTGGTCTCGGGGTCGAAGCCCTCGGGGTAGATGTAGTTGCCCTGGTCGTCGTAGGACGCGGCCATGCCGTACAGGGTCGGGTCGAACTCGACCGCCGACGGGTCGGCACCGAAGGACTCGTTGGCCTGCTTCAGCGAGAGGCTGATGCGGCGGCGCTCGAGGTCGATGTCGATGACCTTGACGAAGATCTCGTCGTTGACCTGGACGACCTGCTCCGGGATCTCCACGTGGCGCTCGGCCAGCTCGGAGATGTGGACCAGGCCCTCGATGCCCTCGTCGACGCGGACGAACGCACCGAACGGAACGAGCTTGGTGACCTTCCCCGGGACGACCTGACCGATCTGGTGGGTCCGGGCGAACTGCTGCCACGGGTCTTCCTGGGTCGCCTTGAGCGACAGGGACACGCGCTCGCGGTCCATGTCGACGTCCAGGACCTCGACCGTGACCTCCTGGCCGACCTCGACGACCTCGGAGGGGTGGTCGATGTGCTTCCAGGACAGCTCGGAGACGTGGACCAGACCGTCGACGCCACCCAGGTCCACGAAGGCACCGAAGTTGACGATCGAGGAGACGACGCCGGAGCGCACCTGACCCTTCTGGAGGGTGGTGAGGAAGGTCTGGCGGACCTCGCTCTGGGTCTGCTCGAGCCAGGCACGGCGGGACAGGACCACGTTGTTGCGGTTCTTGTCCAGCTCGATGATCTTGGCCTCGAGCTCCTTGCCCACGTAGGGCTGAAGGTCGCGGACGCGGCGCATCTCGACCAGGGAGGCGGGAAGGAAGCCACGGAGGCCGATGTCGAGGATGAGACCACCCTTGACGACCTCGATGACGGTACCGGTGACGATCCCGTCCTCTTCCTTGATCTTCTCGATGGTGCCCCAGGCGCGCTCGTACTGGGCACGCTTCTTCGAGAGGATCAGGCGGCCTTCCTTGTCCTCCTTCTGGAGAACCAGGGCCTCGATCTCGTCACCGACGGCGACGACCTCGTTCGGGTCGACGTCGTGCTTGATGGAGAGCTCGCGGCTGGGGATGACGCCTTCGGTCTTGTAACCGATGTCGAGCAGGACCTCGTCCCGGTCGACCTTCACGATGACGCCGTCGACGATGTCGCCGTCGTTGAAGTACTTGATCGTCTCGTCGATCGCGGCGAGGAAGGCTTCCTCGTTACCGATGTCGTTGACCGCAACCTGCGGGGTGGTGGCGGTGGTCTCGGTGCTGCTCGTCATGTGGGAAAGGGCTCCGGTACGGACATTGAAGTCGTAGGTACTGCTACGCCGAGAGCCTTTATCGCTTCTGCAGAAGTCGACAGCAATGAGGCGCGCTCCGGATTTCCGAGAAACCCGGTCAGCGCCTCGAAACCGAGGGGACATGCAACAGATGCGAGCGCGACCTGCTCCGTCTGAGGTGCGCAGGCCCGCAGCGCAACTTGTAGCATACGGGGGCAGCCGGACACGGTCAATGCGCGAAGGCCCACACCGCGGGCGGATCGCCTCATAACCGGCACACGCCGGGCGCGAGAAGAGCCGCTCGGCCTTGCCGTCGCAGGCCACAGGGGCCTGACGAAGATCCTCACAGGACTGCGAACAGCCGGCCCCGTGAACCTCAGAAACTACAAGCTTTAACGAACAATACGACGACGGGCGCGATGAACCAACACGACGACTCCCCAGTCACCGACTCCGCGGCCTGGGACGACGCCGAGGCCGTACGGCGCACCACCGGGGAGGCGGAGAGCAGTCGGGCCAGCCGCGGCTGGTGGGACCGGAACGCCGACGAGTACCAGAGCGAGCACGGCGCGTTCCTGGGGGACGACCGCTTCGTATGGGGTCCCGAGGGGCTGGACGAGGCGGAAGCCGGCCTTCTGGGCCCGGCCGCAGACCTCAAGGGACTGCGCGTCCTGGAGATCGGTGCGGGCGCGGCGCAGTGTTCGCGGTGGCTGGCGGCACAGGGGGCGCACCCGGTGGCGCTGGACCTCTCGCACCGGCAGCTGCAGCACGCCCTCCGGATCGGCGGGGACCTCCCGGCGGACGGTACGGAGGCGCGGGGTGTGGCTCTCGTGCAGGCCGACGCCGGGGTGCTTCCTTTCGCGGACGGCAGTTTCGATCTCGCGTGCTCGGCGTACGGTGCGGTGCCGTTCGTGGCCGATCCGGTACGGGTCTTCCGCGAGGTGCATCGGGTGCTGCGGCCGGGCGGCCGGTGGGTCTTCTCGGTGACGCACCCGATCCGCTGGGCCTTCCCCGACGAGCCCGGCCCCGAGGGGCTGTCCGTCGCGGCGTCCTACTTCGACCGCGTGCCCTACGTGGAGCAGGACGCGCAGGGCAACGCGGTGTACGTGGAGCACCACCGCACCCTGGGCGACCGGGTGCGTGACGTGGTGGCCGCGGGTTTCCGTCTGGAGGACCTGATCGAGCCGGAGTGGCCGGCGTGGAACACCCAGGAGTGGGGCGGCTGGTCGCCCCTTCGGGGCGGGCTGATCCCGGGTACTGCCATCTTCGTGTGCCGACGGGACCCATAGGCGGGCTGCCGTCCTTGTAGGCCGTCCCGAAGCTCTCCCCGAGAGGCAGCATCACAGCGCTCTTCCCCGATGGGCAGCGTCACAGCGCCTCCGGTAGGCCGTCGGCCCCGCGAGACACTGGGCGGGTGATCCGCCGCGATGAACTCGATGCTCTGCCCGTACGGTCCGCGCTGCCCGCCCTTCAGGAGGCGCTGGAGGGCGCCGGGACCGCCGTCCTGTGCGCGCCTCCGGGGACCGGCAAGACCACTCTGGTGCCGCTGGCGCTGGCGGGTCTGACGAAGGACGGTGCGCCCGTACGCAAGGTGATCGTCGCGGAACCGCGGCGGATCGCGGCGCGTGCTGCGGCGCGGCGGATGGCGTGGCTGCTCGGAGAGCGCGTGGGCGAGCGCGTGGGGTTCACCGTGCGCGGGGAGCGTGCGGTGGGGGCGCGCACTGTCGTAGAGGTGGTGACGACGGGCGTCCTGCTCCAGCGGCTCCAGCGTGATCAGGAACTCCCGGGCGTGGACATCGTTGTACTGGACGAGTGCCACGAGCGGCATCTCGACGCGGACACGGCGGCGGCGTTCCTGCTGGACGTGCGGGAGGCGTTGCGGCCGGAGCTGCGGCTGGTGGCGGCCTCGGCGACGACGGACGCGGAGGGCTGGTCGCGGCTGATGGGGGACGCGCCGGTGGTGGCGGCGCAGGGGGTGTCGCATCCGGTGGAGACGGTGTGGGCGCCACCGGAGCGGCCGGTGCGCCCGGCGCACGGCATGCGGGTGGACCCGGCGCTGCTCACGCATGTGGCGTCGGTGGTGCGGCGGGCGGTGCGCGAGCGGGAGGGGGATGTGCTGTGTTTCCTGCCGGGCGTGGGCGAGATCGCGCGGGTGGCGGGGCAGCTCGCGGATCAGGGCGCTGCCGGGGTCGAGGTGCTGCAGGTGCACGGCCGGGCGCCGGCCGCCGTGCAGGACGCGGTGCTGGCCGGTTCGGGGGACCGGCGGCGGATCGTGTTGGCCACGTCGGTGGCGGAGTCGAGCCTGACGGTGCCCGGGGTGCGCGTGGTGGTCGACTGCGGGCTGGCGCGCGAGCCGCGGATGGATCACGCGCGGGGGCTGAGCGCGCTGACGACGGTACGGGCGTCCCAGGCGGCTGCGCGGCAGCGGGCCGGCCGCGCGGGGCGCGAGGCGCCCGGCGTGGTCTACCGCTGCTGGTCGGAGGGCGAGGACGGGCGGTTGCCGCGCTTCCCGTCCCCGGAGATCAAGGTCGCGGACCTGACGGCGTTCGCGCTGCAGGCCGCGTGCTGGGGCGATCCGGGCGCCGCGGGACTTGCGCTGCTGGACGCGCCGCCGGCCGGGGCGATGGCGGCGGCGCGGGACGTCCTGACCGCGGTGGGCGCGGTGGACGCGGCCGGGCGGGCGACGGAGCGCGGTGTACGGATGGCCCGGCTCGGCCTGCATCCGCGGCTGGCGCGGGCCCTGCTGGACGGCGCGGCGCAGGTGGGCGCGCGGCGGGCCGCCGAGGTCGTCGCGCTGCTGAGCGAGGAGCCGCCGCGCGAGTACGGCGACGATCTCACCGACGCCTGGCGCACGGCCCGCCGCGGGCGGGACGCGTACGCCGGCCGGTGGCGGCAGGAGTCCCGGCGGCTGGCCTCGGCACTGTCCGGCGCGTCGGGTACCGGGGGCGCTCCGGACGGCGCCGTGCGCGCCCCCGACAGCCGTGCGCAGGCGCCCGGCACGACCGCCACGGTGGCCCGCGGGGAGAGCGATGACGCCGTGGCCGGGGTCGTGGCGGCGCTGGCCTTCCCTGAGCGGGTGGCCCGCAAGCGCGGTGAGGGTTCGTACGTGATGGCTTCGGGGACGGGGGCCGAGGCCGGGGAAGGGTCGCGGCTGCGGAGCGCCGAGTGGCTGGCGGTGGCGGTCGCGGACCGGCCCGTGACGGCGGCGTCCGCGCGGGTGCGGCTCGCTGCCGTGATCGACGAGGAGACGGCGCGGGCGGCCGCGGGGGCGCTGTACGCCTCGGCCGAGGAGGTCGGCTGGGCGGACGGCGACGTGGTCGCGCGGAGCGTGGCGCGGCTCGGCGCGATCGAGCTGGTGTCCCGGCCGCTGCGGGACGCGGACCCGGCGCTCGTACGGGAGGCGCTGGTGGACGGGCTGCGCAGGGAAGGGCTCGGGCTGCTGCGCTGGTCGGAGGGGGCGCGCTCGCTCCGGGAACGCATGGCGTTCCTGCACCGGGAGCTGGGTGCTCCGTGGGCGGATGTCGCGGACGAGGCGCTGCTGGCGCGCCGGGACGAGTGGCTGGAGCCGGAGCTGGGCCGGGCGCGGCGGCGTGCCGACCTGGCGCGGATCGACGCGGGCCAGGCGCTGTCGCGGCTGCTGCCGTGGGCGAGCGGCGATTCGGCGCGGTTCGACGAGCTGGCGCCGGAGCGCATCGAGGTGCCCAGCGGTTCGCGGGTCCGGGTGGAGTACGGCGGTGATCAGCCGGTGCTGGCGGTGAAGTTGCAGGAGATGTTCGGGCTGCGGGAGTCGCCGCGGGTGGCGGGCGGCCGGGTGCCGGTACTGGTTCATCTGCTGTCGCCCGCGGGGCGCCCGGCGGCCGTCACCGCCGACCTCGCCTCCTTCTGGCGCGACGGCTACCGCTCCGTGCGGGCGGAGCTGCGCGGCCGCTATCCGAAGCACCCGTGGCCCGAGGATCCGGCGACGGCCGAGCCGACACGTCATACGAAGGCCCGGATGCAACGGCGTGACGGCGCGCGCCAGGGCTGACAGCGGCGCCGCGGGTGCTCAGGCGGCCATGGCGCGCCCTCCCGTGCGCCGTCCGCGCGCCTCCAGGTACAGGCTCATGGCCAGGAGCGCGGCGCCCGTGGTGAGAAGGCTCCAGGGCAGGTAGCTGGTGAGGAGCAGGACGAGGGTACGCTGGGAGGAGACCAGGTCGACGGTGGCGGCCAGGTAGTCGGCGCGCATCTTCACGTGTCCGGCGAACGCGGTGACCTTGTCGCCGCCGGGCAGCAGGTCGCCGCCGCGCAGTTCCTCCTTGTGGATCTCCTCGCCGTTGACGGGCGCGCCGGTGACCGGCTCCACCCAGAACATCCGCTTGGTGGTGTACCAGCGCGTGGTGCCCATCTTCTCGACGGCTTCCGGGGTGACGCCCTTGACCGGCATCTTCTTGGGGAGCGGGACCTTGGTCCAGGGGATGGTCTGTTCGAAGTAGTAGACGTCGAGGCCCTGGAAGCGGCGGGTGCCTTTGTAGTGGATGGGCGCCGAGGTGCGGGTCTGGGCGTCGAAGTAGCTGTAGTCGCGCTTCTCGGTGAGGAAGGGCCACTTGTACTCGATGCCGTCGCGGCGCACCGGCTCGCCGTCGACCGCCTCGCCCTTCGCGTGCACGGGTTCCTGGGTGTGCGCGTCGAAGATGTAGCGCTCGGGGATCTCGGAGACCATCTTGCCGTCGGGGCCGGCCACGTAGGACAGCGCGTCCCAGACGACGACGTCGCGGCCGGCCGTGCGTTCGACTTCTTCGGAGGCTTCGACGTTGCCCTTCAGCGTCTGCACGATGCTGATCTTCGGGACCCGCTTGGCCTTCATGGTGCCGTAGTCGATGAGGGTGGCGGGCTTGGCTTCCAGGACCATCTCCTGGTACTGGCTCGGCGGGATCTTGGCGAGCCGGGGGAAGGCGTACCACCGCGTCAGCGGGGCCAGGACGGTACAGAAGACGGCGAGGGCGAGCAGGACGAGGCTGGACTTACGGCGCATGGCGGCGGCCCCTCAGGGGTGCTCGGGGACGGTGGTCCGCAACGGCTCGGGGAACGTGCGCCCTTCGGGGGCGCCGACGGCCGTCATGGTGAAGACCAGGGCCAGGGCAGCGGCCAGCCCGATCGCGGCTGCTGTGAGGGCACGCATCCTGGGCCTCCCGTTCGACTGCGGGGCTCCCCGCCGGAACTGACGCGGCGTCAGGTGGTCGGGGCTGGGGCACCGTAGCAACGGGCGGCGGAGATGAGAACACTGAGAACACTCGGAACGGCACCGCATACGGAAGGGGCGCGACGCCTGAGCGCCGCACCCCCTTCCCGCGTACCGTGCTGACGTGCGGTCGTCAGCCGACCTTGAGGTCCACCAGGAGCACCGCTCCGCCAGCCGTGGTGAGCCGGAGCTTGTATGTGCCGGAGTGGCTGTCGGTGAAGATCTCCGGCAGCTTCAGCAGGCCGTCGGCGTCGGTCTTCAGGCCGGTGAGCGTGCGTATCGGCGCGCCCTTGGCGTCCTTGAAGTACGGGCCTTCGGTGTTCTGCTCCGCCTTCGCGGCGTCGGCGGCGTCCCCGGCGATCATCGTGGCGGTGACGGCCACGCCGGCGGCGGCCTTGCCCTGATAGGTCGCCTTCACCTCGATGGGATCGGCGTAGGAGGCGCCCTCCGCGGCCTGCATCTCCTTGTCGGAGGTGCGGGCCAGGGCGTCGGCCTGCGGCCTGGCCTTGACGGTCGCGGTGAAGTCGGTGGCCGGCACGGCACGCCCCACCGCCGTCGCGCGGACGGTGTACGCCCCGGCCTTCTCGCCCGCGATCAGCGCCGGGGCGGTGGCGACACCGTCCTTGTCCGTGGTCACGGTGACCTTGGCGGCGCCGCCCTCGAAGCGGGTGTCGCCGTCGCCGCGTATCTCGTACTGGACTTTCACGCCGGAGACCGTGCGGTCCACGGTGTTCTTCGCGCGCACCCGGAGCCGGTCGGCGAACGAGTCGCCGGCGGTGGCGCTCACCTCCTTGTCCCCCATGCGCTCGAGAGAGGCGAGGGGCGCGGGCTGGGTGGGCGAGGGTGTCGGCGTGGGCGACTCGTTGGTGCCGCCCGGGGTCGTACCGGGCGACGAACCGTCCTCGGAGTCCGAGCCGTCTCCGGAACCCGGGCCGTCGCCGGGCGCGGGGCTCGGCTCGGGCCTCGTCCCGCCGTCGGTGCCGGTGCCGCCGCCGGACTCCGCCCCGTCGCCGTCCTTCCCCGGGGTGCCGTCGGCGTCCTTTCCGGCCTCGGTGTCCTTCCGGGAGTCCTGGTCCTTACCGTCCTTCGACGCATCCCCGGAGCGGGCCTTGTCCGAGCCGCTGCCTCCGGCGCCGGAACCGCCGGTGCGCGGTCCGGTCGGCAGGACGCCGGCGCCGTCGGGCACTTCGTGCGTGCCCTTGCGGTAGTACTCGTACCAGGACAGCACCGTGCGCAGGTACTCCTCGGAGTGGTTGTAGCCGAGGATCGCGCGGTTCATATCCGCCTGGACCGACAGGTCTCGGTCGGCCGCGCACAGGTAGCGGCCGGCCGACAGGGCAGCGTCGTAGATGTTGTTGGGGTCGCTCGCGCCGTCGCCGTTGGCGTCCGTGCCCCACCTCGCCCAGGTGGAGGGGATGAACTGCATGGGGCCGACGGCGCGGTCGTGGGTGGTGTCATTGTCGAAGCGGCCGCGGTCGGTGTCGGTGATCCGGGCGAAGCCGTTGCCGTTGAGCTGGGGGCCGAGGATGGGACGCAGCGTCGTGCCGCTCTCGTCCACCGCGCCGCCGCGGGCCTGCCCGGACTCGACCTTGCCGATCGCGGCGAGCAACTCCCAGGGGAGGTGACAGCCGGGGTGGGAGCGGGCGAGGGACGCCTCGGCCTCCTTGTACGCGGCGAGCACGGTCGCCGGTATGCCGGCCTCCGCGGGGCCGGTGGCTATGGGACCGTCCCCGCCCTGCTCCTTGCCGGGCCGCGGGCTGACGAGCGGGGGCAGGTCGGTGAAGTACGAGGAGTCGCCGTCGATGGGGGTGTCGCCCCGGGGGGCTTCGCGGGAACTCCCGGCGGCGTCGGCGGAGTCGGGCGCCTGGGAGGCGGTCAGCGCGGCGAGGGCCAGCGCCACCACCACACTGGAGGCCGCTCCTTTGCGGAGCCGTCGGCCGAACTTGGCTGCCATGTGTCCTACTCCCCCTCAGCGTTGACCCACCGCGCTGGATGCACGGTGTCGCGCTCTCGGCGCTCCAACGCACGCGACACTACGACAACTCCCCGCGCGCAGCTACCGTTCCCGGCTCGCCATCACCATCTGCTCACATCCGGCATACTGCCTCGAATCGATCACTCGATCATGCTCAACGGTCGGGTCCGGTCAGGAGAGAGATCATGCCGTTCACACTCAGTCATGCCGCGGCGGTGCTGCCTGCCGTACGCCGCAACGGTACGGCGCGCGGGCCGCTGCTGGTGTCCGCGCTCGTCGCCGGGTCCTTCGCGCCGGACCTGACGTACTTCGCCGACACGGTCGTGCCCGGTGCGATGGCCTTCGGAGAATTCACGCACGCGCCGGCCGGTGTTCTCACCGTGGACACGCTCTGCGCGGCGCTTCTGGTGGGGTGCTGGCTGCTGCTGCGCGATCCACTGCTCGCGCTGTTGCCGGCAACGTGGCGGGGCAGGGTGGGCGCGCTGGTCACCGGCCCAGGTCAGCGGCAGGGGCTGTCCCGTGGGCGGTTCGCGCTGCGCTTCTGGTACTCCGCGGTGCTCGGCGCGCTCACGCACATCGTGTGGGACGCGTTCACCCACCCCGGACGCTGGGGTGTCCGGCAGCTGCCCGTACTGCAGGAGCCGGTCGCCGGGTGGCCGGTGTACGCGTACGTGCAGTACGGCACTTCAGCGGTCGCACTCGCTGCCCTCGGGTGGTTCGTGTGCTCCGCGCTCCATCGGGCGCCGACCGGCGCCGTCCCCGAGGGGCTGCCCGTGCTCGGCAATCGGGCGCGGCTGTTGTGCTGCGCACTGCTGACGCTGTGCGTACTACTGGCGGCCTGGCATCGGGTGCTGCGGGCGCATGCGGTGTACGGCGGGGCGGCGACGTGGTTCGACTATGTGCCGACGGCGCTCTTCGGGGCGGGCGCCGGGCTGGGCGTGGCGCTCCCGGTGTGGGCGGCGGCGGTCCGTCTGAACGACCGCCGCCGTACGCGGGCCGCTGCCGCCCCGGCGGAAGAGACAGCGGCCGGGGGCCGGTGAGGGCAGCTCCGTCCCTCACCGGCCCCCGGCCGCCTCGTCACGCATCAGTGCGCGGCGGACTCCCAGTCCCCGCCCGAGCCGACGGAGACGTCCAGCGGGGCGCGCAGCTCGACGGCACCGGCCATCTCGCGTCGTACCAGCTCCTCCACCTTCTTCTGCTCGCCGGGCGCCACCTCGACCACGATTTCGTCGTGGACCTGGAGCAGCATCCGGGACGTGAGCCCGGCGGCGGTCAGCGCCTCGTCGACACGCAGCATCGCGATCTTGACGATGTCCGCCGCGGTGCCCTGGATCGGGGCGTTCAGCGCCATCCGCTCGGCCATCTCGCGGCGCTGGCGGTTGTCGCTGTTGAGGTCGGGCAGATAGCGGCGGCGACCGAGCATGGTCTCGGTGTAGCCCGTGGCGCGGGCCCGGTCGACGACGTCCTGGAGGTAGTCGCGCACGCCGCCGAAGCGCTCGAAGAAGTTGTCCATGAGCTTGCGGGCCTCGTCCGGGGAGATGCCCAGCTGCTGGGACAGGCCGAACGCCGAGAGGCCGTACGCCAGCCCGTACGACATCGCCTTGATCTTGCGGCGCATCTCGGGGTCGACCTCGGTCTTGGGCACCGAGAAGACGTGCGAGGCCACCGTGGTGTGCAGGTCCTCGCCGGAGGTGAACGCCTCGATGAGGCCCTCGTCCTCGGAGAGGTGCGCCATCACGCGCAGCTCGATCTGGCTGTAGTCCGCGGTCAGCAGCGTCTGATAGCCCTCGCCGACCACGAAGCCGCGGCGGATGGCGCGGCCCTCGTCCGTGCGGACGGGGATGTTCTGCAGGTTGGGGTCGGTGGAGGAGAGCCGGCCGGTCGCGGCCACCGTCTGGTTGAACGTGGTGTGGATGCGGCCGTCCGCGGCGATGGTCTTGATCAGGCCCTCGACCGTCGTGCGCAGCTTGGCCTGCTCACGGTGGCGCAGCATGATCACGGGCAGTTCGTTGTCGGTCTGCGCCGCGAGCCAGGCGAGGGCGTCCGCGTCGGTGGTGAAGCCGGTCTTGGTCTTCTTGGTCTTGGGCAGGCCCAGTTCGTTGAAGAGGACTTCCTGGAGCTGCTTGGGCGAGCCGAGGTTGAACTCGTGTCCCGCGGCGGCGTGCGCCTCGGTGACGGCCTGCTGGACGGCGGCCGCGAACTGCTGCTCGATGCGCTCCAGCCAGCCGCGGTCGGCGGCGATGCCGGAGCGCTCCATGCGGGCCAGCAGCACGCTGGTGGGCAGCTCGATGTCGCGCAGCAGGTCGGCGGCGCCGACCTCCTCCAGGCGCGTCTCGAAGGCGGCCCCGAGGTCGAGGACCGTACGGGCCTTGGCCATCAGGGCCTCGGCCTCGGCCTGCTCGTCGGCACCGAAGGCCAGCTGGCCGTCGCCGGCCGCCGCGGGGGCCAGGTCACGGCCGAGGTACTCCACGGAGAGCGCGTCCAGCGCGAAGGAGCGCCGGCCGGGCTTGACCAGGTACGCGGCGAGGGCGGTGTCCATGGTGACGCCGTCGATCTCCCAGCCGTGCTCGGGGAAGATCCGCATCAGGCCCTTGGCGTTGTGCATGACCTTCGGGCGCTCGCGGTCGGCGATCCAGGCGGCGAACGCCCGGTCGTCGGCCTCGTCCAGCTGCGTCGGGTCGAACCAGACGGCGGGGCCCGCGGCGGTGGCCAGGGCGACCTCGGCGACCGAGCCGCTGCCCAGCTTCCAGGAGTCGACCGTGGCGACACCGAGGAGAGCGCTGCCGTGCTCGGCGAGCCAGGGGGCGAGCTGCCCGGCGCCCGCGACGAGGCCGTCGATCTCGACGCCCGGCACGGGCTCGGTGGTGTCCGCGGCGTCCTCGGCTCCGGGGTCGACGGCCAGCAGGCGGTCGCGCAGACCCTGGTTACGGATCTCCAGCGCCTCCAGGAACACCGTGAGGGTCTGCCGGTCGTACCCCTCGCGCACCAGCTCGGCGGGGCCGCAGGGCAGCTCCACGTCGCGGACCATCTCGGTCAGCCGGCGGTTGAGCTTCACGGCCTCCAGGTGGTCGCGGAAGTTCTGCCCGGCCTTGCCCTTGACCTCTTCGGCCCGCTCGCACAGCTCCTGGAACGAACCGAACTGGTTGATCCACTTCGCGGCGGTCTTCTCACCGACACCGGGGATGCCCGGCAGGTTGTCCGACGGGTCGCCGCGCAGCGCGGCGTAGTCCGGGTACTGGGCGGGGGTCAGGCCGTACTTCTCGAACACCTTCTCCGGGGTGAAGCGGGTCAGCTCCGAGACGCCCTTGGTGGGGTAGAGCACCGTGACGTGCTCGCTGACCAGCTGGAAGGCGTCCCGGTCACCCGTGACGATGGACACCTCGAAACCCTGCTCGGTGGCCTGCGTGGCGAGCGTGGCGATGATGTCGTCCGCCTCGAAGCCGTCCGTGGCGAAGCGCTTCACGTGCATGGCGTCCAGCAGCTCGCCGATCAGCTCCACCTGCCCCTTGAACTCGTCCGGGGTCTTGGAACGATTGGCCTTGTAGTCGGGGAACTCCTCCGAGCGCCAGGTCTTGCGCGACACGTCGAAGGCCACCGCGAAGTGGGTGGGCGCCTCGTCGCGCAGGGTGTTCGCCAGCATCGAGGCGAAGCCGTACACGGCATTCGTCGGTTGCCCCGTGGCGGTGGTGAAATTCTCCGCGGGCAGGGCGAAGAACGCCCGGTACGCCATGGAGTGCCCGTCCATCAGGAGCAGCCGGGGACGCCCTCCCTCCGCCGTCTCGCTGCCGGTCGTTTCGCTCTTCTTCGCTGCCTTTGCTGCCACGCCCCCGATCCTGCCACGCCCCACTGACAATCCCTGCCGCGACGGCCGCTCCGGCCGTTCCCGGCGGGTGCCTGTGGACAACGTCATCACCCTCACCATCACGTCCTGTGGACGACCGGCCGACGGTCGGTGGCGCGTGGCAGGATCGATCACAGGCGGACGGAACGCATGGAGACTTGTTCCATGCATGATCCGGATGCCTGAATGGTGAAATACAGAGCGGCTGCTCGCGCACGGCAGCTCAGCATCATCGGCACCCAGGGAGACCGCCATGGCAGGCAAAGCACCCGAGTCGGACCCGGTACAGGACGCGCCCGAGGTCAGCGGCCCGAAGCACTCGGCCGTCGGCCTGCCCGCCATCACCAACGCGCTGCGCATCTCCCGGCAGCAGATGGGCGTGAAGCGCACGGCCCTGACGCTGCTGCGCGTGAACCAGAAGGAAGGCTTCGACTGCCCCGGCTGCGCCTGGCCCGACCCGGACCACCGGCACGCGGCAGAGTTCTGCGAGAACGGCGCCAAGGCCGTCGCCGAGGAAGCCACCCTGCGCCGCGTCACGCCCGACTTCTTCGCCGCCCACTCGGTCGCCGACCTCGCCGGCCGCAGCGGCTACTGGCTCGGCCAGCAGGGCCGCCTCACCCAGCCCATGTACCTCGCCGAGGGCGCGACCCATTACGCCCCCGTGCCCTGGGAGCGCGCCTTCGACATCGTCGCCGAGGAGCTGACCGGCCTCTCCTCCCCCGACGAGGCCGTCTTCTACACCTCCGGGCGCACGAGCAATGAGGCCGCGTTCCTGTACCAACTCTTCGCCCGCGAGTACGGCACGAACAACCTCCCCGACTGCTCGAACATGTGCCACGAGTCCTCCGGCTCGGCCCTCACCGAGACCATCGGCATCGGCAAGGGCAGCGTCTCCCTGGAGGACCTGTACAAGGCCGACCTGATCATCGTCGCCGGTCAGAACCCGGGCACGAACCACCCCCGCCAGCTCAGCGCCCTGGAGAAGGCCAAGGCCAACGGCGCAAAGATCATCTCGGTCAATCCGCTGCCCGAGGCCGGCCTGGAGCGCTTCAAGAACCCGCAGACGCCGCGCGGCCTGGCCGGCGGCGGCACCTCCCTCACCGACCTCTTCCTGCAGATCCGGCTCGGCGGCGACCAGGCCCTCTTCCGGGCGCTGAACCACCTCCTCCTCCAGACCGACGGCGCGCTCGACGAGGACTTCATCCGGGAGCACACCCACGGCTTCGAGGAGTTCGCCGCCGCCGCGGGCGACGGTCTGGACTGGGACGAGACCCTGCGGGCCACGGGCCTGACCCGCGCCGAGATCGACGAAGCGCTGCGCATGGTCCTCGCCTCGAAGCGCACGATCGTGTGCTGGGCGATGGGCCTCACCCAGCACAAGCACTCCGTTCCCACCATCCGCGAGGTCGTCAACTTCCTGCTGCTGCGCGGCAACATCGGCCGCCCCGGGGCCGGCGTCTGCCCCGTACGCGGCCACAGCAACGTCCAGGGCGACCGCACGATGGGCATCTTCGAGCGCCCCGCGCCCGCCTTCCTGGACGCCCTGGAGAAGGAGTTCGGCTTCGCGCCGCCCCGCGAGCACGGTTACGACGTCGTACGGGCCATCCGGGCGCTGCGCGACGGGCAGGCCAAGGTCTTCTTCGCCATGGGCGGCAACTTCGTCTCCGCCACCCCCGACACCGAGGTCACCGAAGCCGCCGTGCGCCGGGCGAACCTCACCGTCCACGTCTCCACGAAGCTCAACCGCTCGCACGCCGTCACCGGCGCCCGCGCGCTGATCCTGCCCACCCTCGGCCGCACCGAGAAGGACCTCCAGAGCAGCGGCGAGCAGTTCGTCACCGTCGAGGACTCCATGGGCATGGTGCACGCCTCCCGCGGCCGCCTGGAGCCCGCGAGCCCCCACCTGCTCTCCGAGCCGGCCATCGTCTGCCGCCTCGCCCGGAAGGTCCTCGGCGAGGACAGCCGCATACCGTGGGAGGAGTTCGAGAAGGACTACGCCACGATCCGCGACCGCATCGCACGCGTCGTCCCCGGCTTCGAGGACTTCAACGCCCGCGTCGCGAGCCCGGACGGCTTCGCGCTGCCGCACGCTCCGCGCGATGACCGCAGCTTCCCCACCGCCACCGGCAAGGCCAACTTCACCGCGGCCCCGGTGGAGTTCCCCGCCGCCCCCGAAGGCCGGCTGCTCCTGCAGACGCTGCGCTCGCACGACCAGTACAACACCACGATCTACGGCCTCGACGACCGCTACCGCGGCATCAAGAACGGCCGCCGCGTGGTCCTGGTCCACCCCGAGGACGCCCGCGCCCTCGGCCTCGCCGACGGCGCCTACACCGACCTCGTCAGCGAGTGGACCGACGGCAGCGAGCGCCGCGCCCCCGGCTTCCGGGTCGTCCACTACCCGACGGCGCGCGGCTGCGCCGCCGCGTACTACCCGGAGACCAATGTCCTGATCCCCCTGGACCACACCGCGGACACCAGCAACACCCCCGCCTCGAAGTCCGTGGTCGTCAGGCTGGAGCCGACCGGGCTCTGACAGCCGCCCCGGGCCCGGTCGTGCCCGGCCTCGCCGCGGCACGAAGGGCCCGGTGGGGCCCGGCGGCAGCCATGGGCGCGGCCATCGCCGGGCCTCCCCGCGGCGGGCCGGGCCAGTGATGAGCCGCACAGCCCTCGTACCCCCGAACTGAGCGCGCGCTCAGTAGCCTGAGGGCGGCACGACGCCCTGCCCGGCCGCCCACGGTCCGGGCCGGCCCCGTACGCGTACGGCCACCCCATCCGGACACCGACGAACAGCGACACGACGAGCAGCGCAAGCGAACGGAGCCGTACGCCATGGGCGAGCAGACCACGACCGCGTTCCCCCAGGAAGTCCTCGACCAGTGGGCCGGGCAGGGCCTGGACCTGCCCGCCCTGTTCTCCGCCGGCCACCTCGGCACGCGGATGAGCGTCCAGGTCGTGGAGGCCGCCCCGGAGCGGGTCGTCGGCACCATGCCCGTCGAAGGCAACACCCAGCCCTACGGCCTGCTGCACGGCGGCGCCTCCGCCGTCCTCGCCGAGACCCTCGGCTCGGTCGGCGCCATGCTCCACGGTGGCCCCGGCAAGCTCGCCGTCGGCGTCGACCTGAACTGCACCCACCACCGCGGCGTACGCACCGGCCTGGTCACTGGCGTCGCCACCCCCGTGCACCGCGGCCGCTCCACCGCGACGTACGAGATCGCCATCACCGACGAGCAGGGCAAGCGCGTCTGCAGCGCCCGCCTGACCTGCCTGCTGCGCGACGCCGAGTCCCCGGCCCAGCCCTCCTGACCTGGCAGTTCAGCCCCAGGCGGCCTTGCGGCGGCCCCGTTCCGGAAACTCCCGGAGCGGGGCCGCCGCGCTTCTCCCCACCGTCCGGACACGCCGCCACCCTCGCCGGGCCCCGTCGACGGCCGTACCGGAGGCCCACCGTCCGGACACGCCGCCACCCTCGCCGCCGCCCTCGCCAGGCCCCGTCGACGGCCGTACCGGAGGCCACCGCCACCCACCGCCTCCCGCCTTCTCCCACCGCCCTAACGCTGCGTAACCCGCGCACCGTGCCTCCGCCGCACGCCTCCCGCTCCGCAGCGGCGCCGCACCCGTACCGCGCCCCGCACCGCATTCCGGACGCCCCGACCGCGTCGCACGGCAAATCCCCTCGTAGAAGTGCAAGTTCACACTCCGCCTGGCGCACACGCCCCATCGGTAAGGACCATCAGTACGAAACGCTCATCGCAGGTCATAACAAGAGCGTCACATCCTCGTCGGCGCCGATGCCCCGGCGAACGGGACCGCCATACCATCACCGCCAGTCACCGCGCCGCCGGGCGCGCTGTACCAGCACGGCCTGTACCACCCCTTACAGCCCGGCGCGCGGACGGTCGCGCCACAGCGTGACCACGCCAGGGGAAAGGACTGATCGTGCGTCACCGTTCCTTGCTGATTCTCACCACCGCGGTAGCCGCCGGCGCCCTCACGCTCTCCGCGTGCGGCTCCCGCGGCGAAGACAAGAGCGGCGACGGCTCCAAGGCCACCGTCGTCATCGGCCTCGACGCCCCGCTCACCGGCGAACTCTCCGCCCTGGGCCAGGGCATCAAGAACTCCGCCGACCTCGCCGTGAAAACCGCCAACAACCAGAACGAGGTCGACGGCGTCACCTTCGAACTGCGCCCCCTCGACGACAAGGCACTGCCCAACGCCGGCCAGCAGAACGCCACCAAACTCGCCGGCGACAAGGAAGTACTCGGCATCGTCGGCCCGCTGAACTCCGGCGTCGCCCAGTCCATGCAACAGGTCGCGCAGTCCAACGGCGTCACCCTCATCTCCCCGGCCAACACCACGCCCGACCTCACCCAGGGCAAGAACTGGAAGAAGAACGACCGCAAACGGCAGTTCACCACCTACTTCCGCACCGCCACCACCGACGAGGTCCAGGGCGCGTTCGACGGCCAGTACGCCTACGAGAAGATGAAGGCCAAGACCGCCTACGTCATCGACGACCAGAAGACCTACGGCGTCGGCCTCGCCTCCTCCTTCAAGGACCAGTTCACCAAGCTCGGCGGCAAGATCGTCGGCACCGAGCACGTCAGCCCCGACGACCGCGACTTCAAGGCCGTCGTCGCCAAGGCCAAGGGCGCCAACCCCGACCTGGTCTTCTACGGCGGCGAATACCCCGCCTCCGGCCCGCTCAGCCAGCAGCTCAAGGACGGCGGCCTCGACGCCCCCCTCATGGGCGGCGACGGCATGTACAGCGCCGACTACATCGAACTGAACAAGAAGGCACAGGGCGACTACGCCTCCTCCGTCGGCAAGCCCGTCGAGCAGCTCCCCTCCGCCAAGAAGTTCATCGAGGACTACAAGGCCGCCGGCTACAAGGACCGCTACGAGGCATACGGCGGCTCCACCTACGACGCCACCTGGGCCCTCACCCAGGCCGTCAAGCAGGTCGTCGCCGACAACAACGGCAAGCTCCCCGACGACGCCCGCAAGAAGGTCGTCGACGCCATGAACAAGGTCTCCTTCGACGGCGTCACCGGCAAGGTCTCCTTCGACAAGTACGGCGACACCACCAACACCATGATCACGGCCTACCAGGTCGACAAGAAGCAGTGGAAGGCGCGCTTCAGCGCCGAGTTCGAGAAGTTCGACAAGAGCTGACCCGCACCGCCCGCCCGTACACCGGCCGCGCCAGCACCCACCCCCACCTGGCGCGGCCCGGGCACACCGGCACACTCCCCGCCTGCCCGGCACACCGGCACCTTCCACACCCCACGGAGGCCCTGCGGTGAACGAACTGCCGCAACAGCTGGCCAACGGACTCATCCTCGGCGCGATGTACGGACTCATCGCGATCGGCTACACGATGGTCTACGGCATCGTCCAGCTCATCAACTTCGCCCACGGCGAGATCTTCATGGTCGGCGGCTTCGGCGCGCTCACCGTCTACCTCGCCCTCCCGCCCGGCATGTCCCTCATGGCGGCCCTCCCCCTCATGCTCATCGGCGGCATCGCCGTCTCCGTACTCGTCGGTGTCGCCGCCGAGCGCTTCGCCTACCGCCCCCTGCGCGGCGCACCCCGCCTCGCCCCCCTCATCACCGCCATCGGCCTGTCCATCGCACTCCAGCAGGCCGTCTGGAAGTGGTACCCCGACGCCAAGAAGGCCCGCGTCTTCCCCCAGTTCAAGGGCGACGCCTTCGACATCCTGGGCGCCACCGTCCAGCGCGGCGACCTCTTCGTCATCGTCGCGGCCCCGATCTGCATGATCGCCCTCGGCTTCTTCGTCTCCAAGACCCGCAGCGGCCGCGCCATGCAGGCCACCGCCCAGGACCGCGACACCGCCGCCCTCATGGGCATCGACACCAATCGCATCATCGTCCTCGCCTTCGCCATCGGCGCCGCCTTCGCCGGCGTCGCCGCCGTCGCCTACGGACTGCGCACCGGCGAAGTGCAATTCCGCATGGGCTTCATCATGGGCCTCAAAGCCTTCACCGCGGCCGTACTCGGCGGCATCGGCAACATCTACGGCGCCATGCTCGGCGGCATCGTCCTCGGCATCGCCGAAGCCCTCGCCACCGCCTACGTCGAATTCATCCCCGGCATGACCCAGTTCGGCGGCGGAGCCTGGAAAGACGTCTGGGCCTTCGTCCTCCTCATCCTCGTACTCCTCCTGCGACCACAGGGCCTCCTGGGCGAACGCGTCGCGGATCGGGCGTGATAGCGATGACCACCGCACCCACCACGAACCCGGCCGCCGCGGGCACCCCCGCACCCACTCCCGGACTTCTCCCCCTCCCCGCACGCGCCGCCCGCATCATCACCGCCGCCGGCGCCCTGGCCACCGCCGCCTCCACCAGCATGTCCTGGACCTGGAGCAGCGAATTCCCCGGCGACCTCACCTACTACGGCTCCCCCGCCGGTCTCCAGCTCATCACCCTCACCGGCGCCCTCCTCACCCTCGCCTTCGCCCTCGCCGGCCTCGGCATCCGCGGCCTGACCGCACTCACCCCCGGCGGCCGCAACGCCCCCGCCCTCTTCGCCGCCCTCGGCACCTTCGCCGCCACCTGGTTCACCCTCGCCGCCATCGCCGTACAACTCGGCGGCCTGGTCAACCTCGAACCCGGCGGCTTCCTCGCCGGCATCACCGCACTGATCACTCTCGTCGGCGCACTCGGCCTCCCCGCCGACCACACCCCCGGCACACCCCCGCACGGCCCCTGGCAGCGCTTCACCAACAGTTGCGCGGCCGTCCCCACACCCCGGCCCGCCAAGCAGCTCCCCGCCTGGGCCGAGATCCTCCTCATCGCCGTCGCCTTCGGCATAGCCCTCTACGCCTTCACCTACGGCATCGACGCCGAGGACGGAGCCCCCTTCGTCGGCTACCTCCTCTTCGTCGCACTCGCCATCGCCGCCGTCCACCGCGCCGGCCTGATCAACCGCCTCACCGCACTCACCCACCGGCACCGCGGCATCGCACTCGCCGCCGCCTTCATCTCCGCGGCCGCCTTCCCCTTCACCCAGGACACCGACGAGTACACGATCATCGGTGCCAACATCCTGATCTTCGCCACCGTCGCCCTGGGCCTCAACGTCGTCGTCGGCCTCGCCGGCCTCCTCGACCTCGGATACGTCGCCTTCCTCGGCGTCGGCGCCTACGCCGCGGCCCTCGTCTCCGGCTCCCCCGAATCCCCCCTCGGCGTCCAATTCCCCTTCTGGGCAGCCCTCCTCACCGGAGCCGCCGCCGCACTCGTCTTCGGCGTCCTCATCGGCGCACCCACCCTGCGACTGCGCGGCGACTACCTCGCCATCGTCACCCTCGGCTTCGGTGAGATCTTCCGCATCGCCATGCTGAACCTCAACGGCACCACCGGCCCCGACGTCACCAACGGCGCCATGGGCATCCCCAACATCCCCAACCTGGAGATCGCAGGCTTCAACTTCGGCGAAACCCACACCGTCCTCGGCGTCCCCATCGCCACCTACGGCAACTACTACCTCCTCATGATCTTCGTGACGGCCTTCGTCGTCCTCGTCTTCCGCCGCGCGGCCGCCTCCCGCATCGGCCGCGCCTGGATCGCCATCCGCGAGGACGAGACCGCCGCCGTCGCCATGGGCATCAACTCCTTCCGCCTCCGCCTGCTCGCCTTCGCACTCGGCGCCGCCCTCGCCGGACTCGCCGGAACCGTCCATGCACACGTAGTAACGACCGTCACACCCGAGCAGTTCCAGTTCGCCGGACCCCAACCGCCCAACTCCGCCTTCCTCCTCGCCGCCGTCATCCTCGGCGGCATGGGCACCCTCAGCGGACCCCTCGTCGGCGCGGCACTCCTCTTCCTCATCCCCGCCAAGCTGGACTTCCTCCAGGACTACCAGCTCTTCCTCTTCGGCCTCGCCCTCGTCCTCCTCATGCGCTACCGGCCCGAAGGACTCATCCCCGACCGCCGCAAGCAGCTCGAATTCCACGAAACCGGCCAGCTCGACGTGCCGGACGTACCCGAACAGCGCCTCAGCGACGACACCACCGGCGCCACGAAGGCAGGGGCGTGAAGACACCATGACCACACCCACCACCGTCACGAAGAGCAACGGCGCCGTCCTCGAAGCCGCCGGCGTCACCATGCGCTTCGGCGGACTCACCGCCGTACGCGCCGTCGATCTCACCGTCGCCCCCGGCGAGATCGTCGGCCTCATCGGCCCCAACGGCGCCGGCAAAACCACCTTCTTCAACTGCCTCACCGGCCTCTACACCCCCACCGAAGGCACCGTCAGCTACAAAGGCACCCGTCTCTCCCACAAACCCCACCTCGTCACCCAGACCGGAGTCGCCCGCACCTTCCAGAACATCCGCCTCTTCGCCAACATGACCGTCCTGGAAAACGTCCTCGTAGGCCGCCACACCCGCACCAAAGAGGGCCTCTGGTCCGCCCTCCTCCGCGGCCCCGGCTTCAAAAAGGCCGAACGCGGCAGCGAGGCCCGCGCCATGGAACTCCTCGAATTCACCGGCCTGGCCGCCAAACGCGACCACCTCGCCCGCAACCTCCCCTACGGCGAACAACGCAAGCTCGAAATCGCCCGCGCCCTCGCCAGCGAACCCGGCCTGCTCCTCCTGGACGAACCCACCGCCGGCATGAACCCCCAGGAAACCCGCGCCACCCAGAACCTCGTCCTCGCCATCCGCGACCAGGGCACCGCCGTCCTCGTCATCGAGCACGACATGCGCTTCATCTTCAACCTCTGCGACCGCGTCGCCGTCCTCGTCCAGGGCGAAAAACTCATCGAAGGCACCGCGGAAGTCGTCCAGGCCGACGAACGCGTGATCGCCGCGTACCTCGGTACGCCCTTCGAAGGCGCACCCGGCGACGAGGAAGCCGCCGAAGTGGACGCGGCGGAGGCACACGCCACCGCACCCCGGTCCGCCGCACCGCAGCCCGCCGACGCAGCCCCTACGGAGCCGGCGGCAGACGGCACGGCATCCGGTACGAGCGCCGCACCCGGTACGAGCGCGCCACCCGGTACGAACAGCGCACCCGGTACCAGCACCGCGCCCGACGAGAACGCCCCGAACGGAGACGCGCGATGACCCCCCTGCTCGAAGTCGAGGACCTCCGCGTCGCCTACGGCAAGATCGAAGCCGTCAAGGGCATCTCCTTCACCGTCGAAGCCGGCCAGGTCGTCACCCTCATCGGCACCAACGGCGCCGGCAAGACCACCACCCTGCGCACCCTCTCCGGCCTCCTCAAGCCACTCGCCGGAAAGATCACCTTCAACGGCGACATACTCAACGGCGTCGCCCCCCACAAGATCGTCGAACGCGGCCTCGCCCACTCCCCCGAAGGCCGGCGCCTCTTCCCCCGCCTCACCATCGCCGAAAACCTCCAGCTCGGCGCTTTCCTCCGCAAGGACGGCAACGGCATAGAACGCGACATCCAACGGATCTACGAGCTCTTCCCCATCCTCGGCGAGCGCCGCAAACAAGCCTCCGGCACACTCTCCGGCGGCGAACAGCAGATGCTCGCCATGGGCCGCGCCCTGATGTCCCGCCCCAAGCTGCTCATGCTCGACGAGCCCTCCATGGGCCTCTCCCCGATCATGATGCAGAAGATCATGGACACCATCCGCGAACTCCGCTCCCAGGGCACGACGATCCTCCTCGTCGAACAGAACGCCCAGGCCGCGCTCTCCCTCGCCGACCACGGTCACGTCATGGAAATCGGCAAGATCGTCCTCTCCGGCACCGGCCAGGACCTCCTCCACGACGAGTCGGTCCGCAAGGCGTACCTCGGCGAGGACTGACCGCCGCGCACGGCCGACGACGCCCTGCCGCACATCAGGACAGCGCTGAGGGCCGCACCGTAATCACGGTGCGGCCCTCAGCGCAGCCTCCTGTCACAGCCCCGGACCGCCACTCGCCCCCCGAAGCGGGCGAACGACTACTAGGAGGGCTGCCCCCTTACTCGGAGGGCTGCCCCCTTTACTCGGAGGGCTGCTCCTTCTCCTTCTGCTTCTTCTCCTCGGCGTCCTCGATGACCGCCTCGGCGACCTGCTGCATCGAAAGCCGACGGTCCATCGACGTCTTCTGGATCCAGCGGAAGGCGGCGGGCTCGGTCAGCCCGTACTGCGTCTGCAGAATGCTCTTCGCACGGTCGACCAGCTTCCGCGTCTCCAGGCGCTGCGTGAGGTCCGCGACCTCCTTCTCCAGTGTCCGCAGCTCCGTGAACCGGCTCACGGCCATCTCGATCGCCGGCACGACGTCGCTCTTGGAGAACGGCTTGACCAGGTACGCCATGGCACCGGCGTCCCGCGCCCGCTCGACCAGCTCACGCTGGGAGAACGCGGTCAGCATCAGCACCGGGGCGATGCTCTCCTCGGCGATCTGCTCGGCCGCGGAGATGCCGTCGAGGACGGGCATCTTCACATCGAGGATCACCAGGTCGGGGCGGTGCTCGCGGGCCAGCTCCACGGCCTTCGCGCCGTCACCGGCCTCGCCGACGACCGTGTAGCCCTCCTCCTCCAGCATCTCTTTGAGATCCAGACGGATGAGCGCCTCGTCCTCGGCGATGACGACGCGGGTGGTCTGCGGCGGGACGTGCGACTGCTCGTCGGCGACGGGCTGCTCGGGCTCGGCGGCGCTCACGTGACTCCTCGTTCCAGGCAGGTGGTGCCCCACGAGCCTACCTATCTCCTGTATCTTTGATGCACGGAGGGCCACGGCCCACCTTCCTTTGCAAGGCCCCGGTAGCCCAATTGGCAGCAGGCAATGGATTCAAAACCCATACAGTGTCGGTTCGAGTCCGACCCGGGGCACTTTACCTTCGAATCGAAGATTCGACACCGGTTGGCGATCTTCACTCGGTTCGGTGAACACTCCTTCGAATCGCCCCGCGAAGGGTAAAAGTCCCGCCAAAATCGGCGCTGTGTACGACCTTGAAACGCGTAAGCGTGCGCTCGCACTCGTCTCCCACGGCCGCAGTCTCAACTCTGTCAGCAAGCAGACAGGGATATCCCGCGCCGCGATCCGCCAGTGGCAGGTAAGGATCGAGCCGATCTCGCGCACCACTGAGTGTTCTCGACCTGACGATCTCGCCGCCTACTCGTACCTGCTGGGTCTCTACCTTGGCGACGGCTGCCTCAGCAGACAGCCACGGGGCGGTTACGTGCTACGCATCGCCTGCGCTGACGCCTGGCCCGGACTCATAGCCGCATGCCGCGACGCCATCCTGCGCGTACGCCCCACGAACAGCGTCTGCCTCGTCCGCAAACAGGGCTGCGTCATGGTGACCAGCTCCAGCCGCCACTGGCCGTGCCTGTTCCCGCAGCACGGGCCCGGCAGGAAACACCACCGCCGTATCGTCCTCGAACCCTGGCAGCAAGCAATCGTGGACGCGCACCCGTGGGAGTTCATACGCGGGCTGATCCACTCCGACGGGTGTCGGATCACCAACTGGACGACGCGCATGGTCGGCGGGGAGCGGAAGCGTTATGAGTACCCGCGGTACTTCTTCACCAACAAGTCCGACGACATCAGGAAGCTCTTCACGGACACGCTCGCCAAGGTGGGCGTCGAGTGGTCGGTCCTGGCGCGCGGCTCGGACCCCTTCAACGTCTCCGTCGCCCGACGGGCGTCCGTCGCGTTGATGGACGCCCACGTCGGGCCGAAGTACTAGGCGCAGGCGCGCCGTACCGCTACTCCGGCGAATCGTCCTCGCCGATGCGGTGGACGCGGACCAGGTTGGTCGTGCCCGGGACACCGGGGGGCGAGCCGGCGGTGATGATCACGACGTCACCGCGTTCGCAGCGGCCGATGCGCAGGAGTTGCTCGTCGACCTGGGCGACCATCTCGTCCGTGGAGTCGACGGTCGGGCCGAGGAACGTTTCGACGCCCCAGGTGAGGTTCAGCTGGGAGCGCGTGGCCGGTTCCGGCGTGAAGGCGAGGAGCGGGATCGGCGAGCGGTAGCGGGAGAGCCGGCGGACCGTGTCGCCGGATTGCGTGAAGGCCACGAGGAACTTCGCGCCGAGGAAGTCGCCCATCTCGGCGGCGGCCCGCGCCACCGCCCCGCCCTGCGTACGGGGCTTGCTGGTCTCGGTGAGCGGCGGCAGCCCCTTGGTGAGGATGTCCTCCTCGGCGGCTTCGACGATGCGGCTCATCGTGCGGACGGTTTCCGTCGGGTACTTGCCGACACTCGTCTCGCCGGAGAGCATCACCGCGTCCGTGCCGTCGATGACGGCGTTGGCGACGTCGGAGGCTTCCGCGCGCGTCGGCCGGGAGTTGTCGATCATCGAGTCGAGCATCTGTGTGGCGACGATGACCGGCTTGGCGTTGCGCTTGGCGAGCTTGACCGCGCGCTTCTGAACGATCGGGACCGTTTCGAGCGGCATTTCGACGCCGAGGTCGCCGCGGGCGACCATGATGCCGTCGAACGCGGCAACGATGTCGTCGATGTTGTCGACCGCCTGCGGCTTCTCGACCTTGGCGATGACGGGGAGGAAGCGGCCTTCCTCGCGCATGATGCGGTGGACGTCTTCGATGTCGCGGCCGCTGCGTACGAAGGAGAGCGCGATGACGTCGGCTCCGGTGCGCAGCGCCCAGCGGAGGTCGTCCTGGTCCTTTTCGGAGAGGGCGGGGACGGAGACGGCGACGCCGGGAAGGTTGAGGCCCTTGTGGTCGGAGACCATGCCGCCCTCGATGACGCGGGTGCGGACCTCGGGGCCGTCGACGCCGATGACTTCGAGGGTGACCTTGCCGTCGTCGACGAGGATGCGTTCGCCGGTGGTGACGTCGGCGGCGAGTCCCTCGTACGTGGTGCCGCAGACGTGGCGGTCGCCTTCGGCCTCCGGTTCGACGGTGATGGTGAATTCGTCGTCACGTTCGAGGAGGACGGGGCCTTCTCGGAATCGGCCGAGGCGGATCTTCGGACCTTGAAGGTCGGCGAGTACGCCGACGCTGCGGCCGGTCTCGTCGGATGCCTTGCGGACCCGCTCGTAACGCGCCTCGTGGTCGGCGTAGGTGCCGTGGCTGAGGTTGAAGCGGGCCACGTCCATTCCGGCTTCGACGAGTGCCTTGATCTGCTCGTACGAATCTGTGGCGGGTCCCAGGGTGCAGACGATCTTTGCTCGGCGCATGCCGTCGACCCTATGACTTACCGGTGGGTAGAGAACTGTGGAGAGGTGACTGCCCAACGGCGGTGAGGTGAAAGGCTCTTGACAAGTATTGGAATGTGCGAGCGACCGCTCCTATGAGCAGCTTTCGAGGCTTGCACGTGCGCCCGTACGCGCATCCGCACGCCCCTCACATGTACGCACGCCCCAGGCGGCGCCGTCCGCCCCACCCGACGGACGGCCGGCCCGCCGCCTCATCACGTCACGTCGCGTCACAGAACCGGCCGGGTCATCGTGAAGCGCGCGTTGACGTGTGCGTACACGGTCTGCTGCTGGGGTTCGAGGTCGAGCGCCGGGGCGGTCTCCTCGTGGGCGGCGCCTCCGTAGGCGGCGCGGGAGCGGAGCATCGGGTTGCCGGCGGGTGCGGCGTTCTCGGCGCCGATGTCCGCCAGTTCGACAAGCGCGTCGAGTCGTGCGCCGAGCGCTTCGGCGTACTCGCGGGCGCGCTGTACGGCTTCGCGTACGGCCTGCTGGCGGGCCTCGCGGTGGGACGGCGAGTCGGGGCGCAGGTCCCACCAGGGGCCGGCGACGCGGGTGAGTTCCAGGTCGGCGAGGCGGGTGGCGAGTTCGCCGAGTGCGGTGAAGTCGGTGAGGGTGGCGGTGAGGTGGACGTTGCCGTGGTAGGCGCGTACGCGTTCGCCGCGGCCCTTGTGGGTGAGTTGGGGCGTGACGGTGAAGGCGCCGGTGGCGAGCTTTTCGACGGCCTCGCCGTAGCTCTTGAGCAGGTCGAGCACTTCGGCGTTGCGGCGGGTGAGGTCCTGGAGTGCGGTGGCGCGATCGGTGCCGCGGGCCTGGACGGTGATACCGATGCGGGCGATCTCAGGGGCCACGTCGAGGCGGGCTTCGCCCCGTACGGCGACGCGCGGGACGTCCGGGGTGCCGTACGGGACGGCGTCGCCGGGGGTCCCGGCGGGGGCGGTGTAGGTGCTGGTGGTGGGCGCGTCGGTCATGTGGTGGGGGGCTCCTTCTCGCGGCGCGGCACGGCCTCGCTCCGGACGGCGTCCTGCTGCGCAGAGCCTTGCACGGCGGCGGGGGTTTGTCAGGCGAGTGCGGGAGCGGCCGGCGGCGCGGCGGTCATCTGATCGCAACCTGTGAGGGGTGTTGCGGGAGAGGTGCCTGCGCCAGAATCTACGCGCGTCGTTCATCCGAACGTGACGCACGAACATGACGTCCATCTACGCGCGTTGTTTCGCTGTACGCCCAGTTGTACGCCCAACGGTTCGCAGGGATGCGGACGGTCAAGGAGAGGTCATGCCGCTCGATCGCAGAACGTTTGTGGGAAGTTCCGTCGCCGCCGGTGCCGGGGTGGCGCTGACGGGCGCCGGTGCGCCGGCCGCCGTGGCGAGTGAGCCGGCCGGCGCCCCGGTCCCCGCGGGGCACGGCCATGGAGGCGGCGGCAAGCGGTACGCGTTCACCGTCATGGGCACCACCGACCTGCACGGCAATGTCTTCAACTGGGATTACGCGACGGACGCGGAATTCGACGATCCTGCCCACAACGACGTCGGCCTGGCGAAGATTTCGACCCTGGTGAATGAGGTACGTGCCGAAAAGGGACGCGGCAACACTCTCCTCATCGACGCGGGTGACACCATCCAGGGCACGCAACTGGCGTACTACTACGCGAAGGTGGACCCGATCACCGGCGCGAACGGCCCGGTGCACCCGATGGCCCGGGCCATGAACGCCATGGGTTACGATGCCGCGGCGCTCGGCAATCACGAGTTCAATTACGGCATTCCGGTGCTGCGCAAGTTCGAGGAGAACTGTGACTTCCCCCTGCTGGGCGCGAATGCGGTGGACGCTACTTCGCTGCGCCCGGCGTTCCCTCCGTACGTCATCAAGCGGCTGCGCACCCCGCACGGGCAGGATGTACGGGTCGGCATTCTCGGGCTGACGAATCCGGGTATCGCGATCTGGGACAAGGCGCACGTCCAGGGGAAAATGGCTTTTCCGGGGCTGGAGGAGCAGGCCGCGAAGTGGGTGCCGAAGTTGCGGGCTCTGGGCGCGGACGTGGTGATCATAGCGGCGCATTCCGGATCGAGCGGCACGTCCTCGTACGGGGATCAGTTGCCGTATGTGGAGAACGCGGCGGCGTTGGTGGCGCAGCAGGTGCCGGGCATCGATGCGATTCTGGTGGGGCACGCGCACACGGAGATCCCGGAATACCGGGTGAGGAACGAGCGGACGGGCCGCGAGGTGGTGCTGTCGGAGCCGCTGAAGTGGGGGCAGCGGCTGACGTTGTTCGACTTCGAGCTGGCGTGGGAAAAGGGTCGCTGGTCGGTGGATTCGGTGTCGGCGCGGGTGCTGAACTCGAATGCGGCGGCGGAGGATGCGCGTATTTCCGGGCTGCTGCGTGATGCGCACGCGAAGGTGGTGCGTTATGTGAATCAGGTGATCGGGCGGTCGGCTGCGCGCCTGTCCGCGGCGGAGGCTCCGTACAAGGACACTCCGGTGCTGGATTTCATCGCTTTCGTGCAGGCGGAGGTGGTGCGGAAGGCGTTGGCCGGGGGTGCGTTCGCGGATCTGCCGGTGGTGTCGCAGGCGTCGTGTTTCTCGCGCACGGCGGAGGTGCCGGCGGGGGAGGTGACGATCCGGTCGATGGCGGCGTTGTATCCGTTCGACAATACGCTGGAGGCGCGGGTGCTGACCCGTGCGCAGCTCAAGGATTACCTGGAGTTCTCGGCGCGGTATTACGTGCGAACGCCGGCGGGTGGCGAGGTGGATCCGTCGAAGCTGACGAATGCGGACGGCATTCCGGATTACAACTACGACGCGGTGAGCGGGGTGTCGTACAAGATCGACATCGCGAAGCCGGCGGGGCAGCGGATCGGGAAGCTGTTGCGGGACGGGAAGCCGGTGGATCCGGCGGCGCGTTTCGTGCTGGCGGTGAACAATTACCGGGCGAGCGGCGGGGGGAATTTCCCGCATGTGGCCAAGGCGGAGCAGGTGTGGGTGACGTCGGACGAGATCCGGAATCTGATCATTGAGTGGGTGAAGCAGTCGGGCTCGATCGACGCGTCGCGTTTTGCGTCAGTGGACTGGAAGCTGACGCGGGACGGAGTTCCGGTCTTCTGACGGGCGCGGAGTGGCGGGCGGCTGGTGCTGGAGCCGTCGCCCGCCGGGCGTCTGCTGCTGACGGCCTGGTTGCGGTGCCAGGCCGAAGGTGGTGAAGGCAGTGCGGTCGGGGAGGGGGTAGGGGGTGGTGCCGGTGAGGTGGTTGAGGATGACGGCGCTGCGCCAGGCGGCGAGGCCGAGGTCGGGCGTGCCGACGCCGTGGGTGTGGCGTTCGGCGTTCTGTACGTAGACAGAGCCGGTCACGCGGGTGTCGAGGTTCAGGCGGTGGTGGGCGTCGATGCTGGGGCGACCGGCGTTGTCGCGGCGGAGGTAGGGGTCGAGGGCGCCGGTGAGGGCGTCGAGGCTGCGTTCGCGGTAGCCGGTGGCGAGGACGACGGCGTCGGTGCTGAGCCGGCTGCGGGCCTGCTGGTGAGCGTGTTCCAGGTGGAGTTCGATGGTGTGGGTGCCGATGCGGCCTGCGGTGCGGACGGTGACGCCGGGGGTGAGGACGGCGTCGGGCCAGCCGCCGTCGATGGTGCGTTCGTACAGCTCTTGGTGGATGGCGGCGATGGTGTCGTGGTCGATGCCTTTGTAGAGCTGCCACTGCTGGGGGACGAGGGCGTCGCGGGTGGCTTCGGGGAGGTCGTGGAAGTAGCGCGTGTGGTCGGGGGTGAAGTGCTCGAGGCCGAGCTTGCTGTACTCCATGGGCGCGAAGGCGGGCGTGCGCGCCAGCCAGTGCAACCGTTCGTGGCCTGTGGGGCGGTTGCGGAGCAGGTCGAGGAAGATCTCGGCGCCGGACTGGCCCGAGCCGATGACGGTGATGTGGCCGGCGGCGAGCAGGCGTTCGCGGTGGTCGAGGTAGTCGGCGGAGTGGATGACGGGGAGGGCGGGGGCGTCGGCGAGGGGTTGGAGCGGCTCGGGGACGTGGGGTGCGGTGCCGATGCCGAGGACGACGTTGCGGGCGTACGTCCGGCCGAGTGCTTCGGCTTCGCCCTCGGCGTCGAGCTGGGTGTGGTCGACCTCGAAGACGGCGTGTTCGGCGTTCCAGCGGAGGGTGTCGATCTGGTGGCGGAAGTGCAGGCCGGGGAGGTTTTCGCTGACCCAGCGGCAGTACGCGTCGTACTCGGCGCGGGGGGCGTGGAAGCGTTCGGCGAAGTAGAAGGGGAAGAGCCGGTCGCGGTGTTTGAGGTAGTTGAGGAAGCTCCAGGGGCTGGTGGGGTCGGCGAGGGTGACGAGGTCGGCGAGGAAAGGGACTTGGAGGGTGGCGCCGTCGATCATGAGGCCGGGGTGCCAGTGGAAGGCGGGCTGCTGGTCGTAGAAGGCGCAGGTCAGGTCGGTGAGGGGTGCGGCGAGGGCGGCGAGGGAGAGGTTGAAGGGGCCGATGCCGACGCCGACGAGGTCGAGGGGGGTGCGGGGGTCGGGGGCGGAGGCGGTGGTCATCGGGGGGTGTGGCCTTCCACTAGGTCGATGAGAGCGCGCAGGTCGTCGGGGTGCGCGTGGGGGTTGAGGAGGGTGGCCTTGAGCCAGAGGCCGGTGGAGGTGGTGGCGCGGCCCAGTACGGCGTGGCCGTCGTGCAGGAGGCGGCGGCGGATGGTGGCGACGGTGGTGTCGTCGGCGCCGGTGGGGCGGAAGAGGACGGTGGTGAGGGTGGGGCGGGAGTGCAGTTCGAGGGTGGGGCGTGCCTCGATGAGGTCGGCGAGGGTGCGGGCGGCGGTGACGGTGCGGTCGACGAGGTCGGCGATGCCGCGGCGGCCGAGCGCCTTGAGGGTGACGGCGATCTTGAGGATGTCGGGGCGGCGGGTGGTGCGTAGCGAACGGCCGAGCAGGTCGGGGAGGCCGGCTTCGGTGTCGTCGTCGGCGTTGAGGTAGTCCGCGCGGTGGTCGAGGGGGGCGAGGTCGCGGGCTTCGGGGACGGCGAGGAAGCCGGCGGCGACCGGCTGCCAGCCGAGTTTGTGCAGGTCGAGGGTGACGGTGTGGGCGCGGTGCAGGCCGGTGAGCAGGTGCCGGTGGGTGTCGCTGAACAGGACCGGTCCGCCGTACGCCGCGTCGACGTGGAACCGGGCGCGGTGTGCGGTGGCGATGTCGGCGAGGGCGGGCAGTGGGTCGATCGCGCCGGAGTCGGTGGTGCCGGCGGTGGCGACGACGAGGAGGGGGCCGCTGAGGCGGTCGAGCGCTGCCGCCAGGTCGGCGGGGTCGAGGGTGCCGTCGGGTGTGGGGACGGTGACGGGCGCGGGCAGTCCGAGCAGCCATGCCGCTCGGTGGATGCTGTGGTGCGCGTTGGCTCCGCAGACGACTTGCAGGGGTGGCCCGG
This sequence comes from Streptomyces ochraceiscleroticus, assembly GCF_000720485.1. Lineage (GTDB taxonomy): Bacteria > Actinomycetota > Actinomycetes > Streptomycetales > Streptomycetaceae > Streptomyces > Streptomyces ochraceiscleroticus. The sequence continues at coordinate 34,684 of NZ_JOAX01000042.1, forward strand.
TGGGTGCGACGGGATCGGTCTGTGACGGGTGGGGCGTGTGTGGGTGAGCGGCGAGGTGGGGGTGGGCGCCGATGTGCGGGCGGGTGGAGTGCTCGGGACCGTGGACGGCCCGGTCGCCGGCGCGATGCCCGTCCGGGTGCGCGCCGCCCTGAGTGGAGCCGTGCGCAAGGCCGTGGCAGGGGCCGTACGGGGGTGTGTACGGAGCCGTGTGCGGGGGCGTGTGAGCGGTCACCCCGTGTGAGGCGGGGGTGCGGTGCTCGCGGGCGGCGCGCTCCGGGTCGGCCTCGTGTCCCCGTACCGGGTGTTCCCCGGTCGCGTACTCCGCGGTGTACTCCTGGGCCGCCCGCTCCCTGGCCAGCAGCACGGCGAGCTGGTTCGACTCGGTACCGCCCGTGGTCACCAGGGCTTCGGCGTCGGGCCCCTGGGGGTGCACGAGTTCGGCGAGCGCGCGGGTGGTCAGGGCTTCCAGCTCGGAGGCGGCGGGGGCCTGGTCCCAGGAGTCCATGGAGGGGTTGAGGGCCGAGGCGGCGAGGTCGGCGGCGGTGGCCAGGGCGAGCGGCGGGCAGTGCAGGTGCGCGGCGCAGTGCGGGTCGGCGGGGTCGGCGGCCCCCGCGGCGAGCGTACGGACGACCGTGCGCAGGGCGGCGTGCGGTCCGGCGCCGGCGTCCTGGAGGAGCGGCGCGCACGCCTCGCGCACGGCGTCCGCGACGCTCTCGGGACCGCCGACCGGCAGCGGCCCGCCGCGCTCGGCGGCCCCTGTGGCCAGGGCGTCGAGCACGGTGTCCAGGAGGGGCCGCAGCGCGCCGGCCCCTTGCGGGCCACCGGCCAACTCGGGTGCGGCGGGGGCGGATACTGCGGTTGCGGCGGCGGTGGACGCGCCGGGGGGCGCGGGCGGAGGGACGTGAGCGGAGGCCGGTGTGGGGGCGGGCACCGAGCGCGGAACGGGCTCGCGGACGGGACTTGGGGGGCTGGCGGGACTTACGGGGGTGCTGTCGCCTGGGGCCGGGGCGCCTGGGGCGGGCACAGGCATGGGTGTGCCCTTCTTGTCGGGGAATCGATTGGTTTAGGGCGACCTAAGTTACTTCCGTTGTCGAGTACTTCGCCGAGATGCGGGCGGAGTCCACTCGCACGAGGGACACGCGTGGGGGTTGCGGCGAACGGATCTGGTATGGGCCCCGCCCCACACCGTTCGGCCCTCGGGCCCGCACCCCGGCAAAACGCTCGAGGTGCGGACCGGACGGACTCCCCCCGGATCTCAGCCCTGAGCGTCCCGCACGGCCAGCGCGCGGCGGAGGTCGTCGAGCTGGTCGGCGAGCTTGCGCCGGAGGGCGGGGGTGGGCTCGGCGTCGCGCAGGCACGCCTCGCCGAGCCGGAGGGTTGCCGCCTCGACGAGCGATGCGGGGAACGCGTACCGGCCGGCGGCCTCGGCCAGGGCCGGGCCGCGGCGTTCGGCGAGGGTGACGGCGTCGGTGAAGTACCGCTCTGCGTAGGGGCGTACGAGGTCGGCCTGCTCGGGGGCCCAGAAGCCGGTGGCGGTGGCGGTGAAGAGGTAGGTGGACAGGTCGTCGGCGGTGTCGGTGGTGAACATGGCGTCCCAGGCGGTCTTCTTGGCGGCCGGGTCGGGGAGCGCGGCGTGGCAGCGGGCGGCGCCTTCCTTGCCGCTGGCGCTGGGGTCCCGGGTCAGTTCGGCGTTGATGGCGGCGGGTGTGGTGGCGCCGAGGACGGCGAGGCGGCCGAGGATGCGCCAGCGCAGTTCGGGGTCGAGGGCGGGGCCGCCGGGGACGCTGTCGCCGTCGAGCCAGTCCTGGATGCCTTCGGGTGTGGTGGCGCTGTCGATGAAGGTGCGGACGGCTGCGAGGCGGAGGCCCTGCCGGTCGCCGTTCTCGCTGCCTTCGGTGCGGCGGAGGATGTCGCGGCAGAGGTCGGCGAGGGTGGTGAGGGCGGCGGGGCGGTCGGCGGCGGGGAGGTAGCGGTCGGCGATCTGGCTGCGGGCGAAGGCCAGTACGCCCTGGACGAGGGCGGTGTCGGTCTCGTGCGGGAGGTGGGTGCGGACGGCTTCGAGGTAGGCGGCGGGGGGCAGTTCGCCGTCGCGGACCATGTCGCGGGCGGCGTTCCAGACCACTGCGCGGGTGAGGGGGTCGGGGAGGCCGGAGAGGGCGGTCTGCGCGGTGGTCCAGGAGGTGGGGTCGAGGCGGACCTTGGCGTAGGTGAGGTCGGCGTCGTTGAGCAGGACGAGGTCGGGGCGGCGGCCCGGAATGGTGTGGGTGCGGTCTCCGGGCAGGTCGTGGGTGAGGGGGGCGCGGGGGACGAGACGGCCGGGGGTGGTGGGGTCCTGGTCGTAGAGGCCGATGGTGAGGTGGTGGGGGCGATCGCCCTCATGGGTGACGGTGAGGGTCCAGGAGCCGTCGGTGGTCTCATCGATGGCGGGGGTGAGGGTGTCGACTCCGGTGGTGCGCAGCCACTTGTCGGCCCAGGCGTGGACGTCGCGGTCGGTGGCGCGGGCGAGAGAGTCGGTGAAGTCGGCGAGGGTGGCGTTGCCGAAGCGGTGCCGGGCGAAGTGGTCGTTGATGCCGGCGAGGAAGTCCTTTTCGCCCATCCAGGCGACGAGTTGGCGCAACGCGGAGGCGCCCTTGGCGTAGGAGATGCCGTCGAAGTTGAGGAAGGCGGAGGCGGTGTCGGGGACGGCGTCGGGGGCGGGGGCGACGGGGTGGGTGGAGGGGCGCTGGTCGGCGTCGTATCCCCAGCTCTTGCGGGCGACGCCGAAGTCTGTCCAGGTGTCGGTGAAGTGGGTGGCTTCGCTGAGGACCTGGTAGCCCATGTACTCGGCGAAGGACTCGTTGAGCCAGATGTCGTCCCACCAGGCGAGGGTGACGAGGTCGCCGAACCACATGTGGGCCATTTCGTGGGCGATGACCATGCCGCGGGTCTGGCGCTCGGTGTCGGTGACGGCGGAGCGGTAGACGAATTCATCGCGGAAGGTGACGAGTCCGGGGTTCTCCATGGCGCCGGCGTTGAATTCGGGGACGAATGCCTGGTCGTAGGAGTCGAAGGGGTAGGGCTCGTCGAAGAGCTGGTGGTAGCGGTCGTAGCAGCGGCGGGTGATGTCGAGGATTTCGTCGGCGTCGGCGTTGAGGTAGGGGGCGAGGGAGCGGCGGCAGTGGATGCCGAAGGGGAGGCCGGCGTGCTCGGTGCGGACGGAGTGCCAGGGGCCGGCGGCGACGGCGACGAGGTAGGTGCTGATGGGCGGGGTGGGGGCGAGGGTCCAGTGGCCTTCGGGGGTGCGGGTGGCGAGGGAGTTGCCGAGGACGGTCCAGCCGTCGGGGGCGGTGACGGTGAGGGCGAAGACGGCTTTGAGGTCGGGCTGGTCGAAGGCGGGGAAGACGCGCTGGACGTCTTCCATGAACAGTTGGGTGTAGAGGTAGGTCTCGCCGTCGGCGGGGTCGGTGAAGCGGTGCATGCCTTCGCCGGTGCGGGAGTAACGCATGGTGGCTTCGATGCGCAGCTCGTGTTCGCCAGGGGTGAGGCCGGTGAGCGGGAAGTGGTTGTCCGCCAGGTCGCCCGGGTCGAGGGACCGGCCGTCGAGGGTGATGCTGTCCAGGTGGTCGGGCTTGAGGTCGACGAAGGTGTCGCCCGGGGTGCGCGCGCTGAAGCGGATGGCCGTGCGGGTGGTGAAGTGCTCCTCGCCGGTGGTGAGGTCGAGGTCGATGTCGTAGCGGTGGACGTCGAGGATGCGGGCTCGGATTTGCGCTTCGTCGCGCGTCAATGCGGGCATGGCGTCATGCTGCCGCAGGTCGGCGGCTTCGCGCACCCATGCCTCCGAGCCTGTGGATAACTCGCCGGACAAGGGCTGTGGGAAGGCTTTGCGACGGCTCGTGGTCCGGTCGGAAGCGGTCGGCGGTGGGGTGGTGACGGCGGGCGTCCCGCCGCGGCCGGAACCGCGCCCGGCAGTTGGAACCGTTAAGTGGCGCGGCTTCTCAGTACTAAGATTTCCGGAAGATCATGGCCGGGTGCCCGGCCCGATGGGCGAGCTCGGGGAGGGTGCCGAGATGGCGAGGAAGACGGCGGCGCGGGACGCGGTGGCCGGCATCATCGAGGACTGGCGGCGGGAGCGGCCGGAGCTGGACACCTCGCCGCTGGAGGTGCTGGCGCGGCTGCACCGTACGTTCCTGCGGTACAGCGCGAAGCTGACGGCTTCGGTGGAGTCGCACGGCCTGTCGGTGGCCGGGTTCGATGTGCTGACGGCGCTGCGCAGGGCGGGGAAGCCGTACCGGCGTACGGCGGGCCAGCTGGCCGATTCGGGGCTGATCTCGTCGGCGGGCGTGACGCTGCGGATCGACCGGCTGGAGAAGGACGGTCTGATCGTGCGGGAGCGGGATCCGGAGGACCGGCGGGTGGTGCGGTCGCGGCTGACGGAGGAGGGCCTGGCCAAGATCGACGCGTTGTTCGCCGAGCATCTGGAGAACGAGCGGCGGATGCTGGCCGGCCTCTCCCCCGCCGAGTGCCGTCAGCTGGCGCGGCTGCTGTCGAAGCTGGAGCGGTCCATCACGGAGTCGGGTGCGGCGGAGCCGGACTCGTCGTCCGGGGCCTGACCGGCGGCTCTTCGGTGGCGGGCGGGCCGGGCCGGAGCAGGAGCCAGGCTCCGCAGACCAGCGTGACGGCCTGGGCGCCGATCAGCAGCGCGTATCCGGCGGCGAAGCCGTGGCCGCCGCCGAGGGCGATGGCCGCGCCCATGGCGGTGGGCATGAAGGCGGAGACGAGGTTGCCGACGCCGTTGACCACTCCGTAGGCGCTGCCGACCGTACCGGCCGGTGCGTGCCGCTGTACGAGGGTGGGGATGGCCGGGCCCTGCAGGCCCCAGAAGCCGCCCGCCAGGACGAGTCCGGTGGCGGCGAGCCAGGCGGCGTCCGCGGTGATGACGAGCAGGACGCAGCTCCCGGTGCCGAGCGCGCCGACGACGAACAGCAGGGGCAGTCTGCGGGCGGGCAGTTTGTCGATGAGGTGTCCGCCGAGGAAGCCGGAGGCCAGGCTCGTCAGGAAGGGCAGCGCGGAGACGGCGCCCATCTGCGCGAGGGAGAAGTGGCGTTCCTGCAGGAGGTACGCCGGCAGCCAGGAGCTGCTCCCCCACAGGTAGGCCAGGGTGGCGATCTCGATGAGCAGGATGCAGCCGAGGCGTGGAGTGCGCAGGGCTTCGCGCAGGGTGGCCGCGACGCCGCGCCGCGGTCCCGTAGGCGCGCTCTCCTGACCGGATCGGCCCTCCCCCGCGCGTCCCCGTCCCCGTATGAAGAGCGCGATCAGCGGCAGTCCGATCGCGGCGTTGAGGAGCGCGAGGAGCACGAAGGAGGTGTGCCAGTCGTAGCGGTGGACGAGGTAGGTGATCAGGGGCAGCCCGACGGCGGTGCCCAGGGAGACGCCCATGGAGCTGACCGCGTTGGGCCTGCCGACCTCGTGCGGTGCGAAGTGTTCCTTGACGTACATCGTCTTGAGCGAGAACAGCGGCCCTTCGGACACGCCCAGCAGGAAGCGGAGGGCGAGGAACATCAGGGCGCCGAGCGCGTACGGGGAGAGCAGCGTGAGCGCTGCCCATAGGCCGACGCTCACCAGGAGGCCGCGCCGCGCCCCCAGTGCGGATTCGTACAGCGGGGTGAGGAAGAAGGCGGCGAGTCCGTACCCGATGAGGAAGACGGTCATCAGGGCGCCTTGGAGGACGCGGTCGCCGGTCATGCCGAAGTGGTCGGTGAAGGCGCGGTCGGTGATCAGTACGGAGGCGTTGACGCGGTCGACGTAGGAGATCAGGACGACGGCGAGCAGGCTGAGTATGCCCGCCCACCGCCGCGGGGAGGCCGTGGCGGTGGGCGGTGCGGCGGTCGGCGCCACGGTGTCAGCCGCCGGCGGGGGCGGTCGCCGCGGCGGGCTCCGGGGAGGCGAGTGCGGCGGCCTGCTGTTCGGCCGCGGTCCGGTAGAGGCGGCGCAGCCGTACGACACCGAGGTCGTGCTGGTAGAGGTTCTCCGCCTGGTCGGCGTCGTGCGGCATCGCCTCCAGCATGACGCGGTCCTGTTCGAGCACCTCCCAGTGGCGCTTCTCGATGAGCGTGCGGTACAGGAAGCGCCAGGTGTCGCGCTGCCAGCCCGTGACCTTGCGGTAGCGCCAGAAGAAGACGCCGCTGCGGTGCTCGTCCACGGGGCAGATCATGCCGACGATCCCGAAGGGGCCGCCGGGGCCCGCGGACGGCGGGTACGGGATGGACAGGTCGACCCAGTCGATACCGGTGCGGCACAGTTCGACCCAGTCGAAGTTGACGCCGCGCTGGTCGGTCTTCTCGAAGAAGTAACCGCGGTCGGTCTCCCGGATGCGGAACTTGGCGGTGGTGTCACCGTCGAACATCGTGTGCGACTCGTGGTGCAGGAACTGTCCGTGCATCGGGTCGAGGAGGTTCTCCATGCCGAACCGCCAGGGCACGTCCCACTCCGCGTAGCAGAGGATGGCCTCGGTACCGGGGTCGGTGAGCGGTTCGGGGAGGGTCAGTTCGCACGGCTCCGGGTGCTGCTCGTCGCCGAAGTAGGCGAGGATCACGCCGCCGACCTCGCGTACGGGGAGGCTGGTGACGAGCTTCTTGCCCTCCAGGTTGCAGCCGGGCAGGCCCGGTACGGAAGAGACCGTGCCGTCGCCCTCGACCTCGACGCCGTGGTACCAGCAGGCCACGCGGTCGCCGAGGTGCTTGCCGAGGGAGAGCCGGGCGCCCCGGTGGGGGCAGCGGTCGGCGAGCATGTGGAGGGTGCCGTCGGCGCGGCGGAAGAGGAGCCAGTCCTCTCCGAGGGCGGTGACCTTGCGCATGCCTCCGGGGGCGACGAAGCGGGACGGCACTACGGGGTGCCACTGGTTGCGCAGCCCGGTGGCGTAGATGTGCTCAGCGGTGGCGGCGGTGCCGGCCTTGGTGTGGGTGAGGGTCATGTCAGGCTCCCAGGCGGTGCATCTCGGCGCGGAAGGTGTCCTCGGTCCAGGGGGCGCCGTCGGGGGCGTGCACCTGCCGGGAGTTGAGGCCGCGGACGACATCGGCCAGCTCGTGGCCTTCCTTGGTGAAGACCTCTTCGAGAGTCGCGGCGAGCTTGTACTCGTACGGGGTGGGCTCGTGCGTACGGGACTGGTGGACGTCCAGGTACGGCCAGGGGGTCATCGGTGCCTCCGGTGTCTACAAGGCGAGCGGGGTGGCTTACAGATCGAGGACGAGGCGGTCGGAGGCACAGCGCGAGACGCAGATCATCATGGTCGCGTTCGCCGCGTGCTCGGCCTCGCTGAGGAGGAAGTCGCGGTGGTCGGGGACGCCTTCGAGGACGCGGGTCTCGCAGCTGCCGCAGATGCCGTCGCGGCAGGAGCTCTCGGCCTGCAGGCCGGCGGCCTCGGCGGCTTCGAGGACGGAGGTGTCGGCGCCGACGGTGAGCGTCACTCCGGAGCGGCGGCACTCGACTTCGAAGGCGCTGTCGTCGCCGCTGCGCTCCACGGTGGGCGCGGCGAAGCGCTCCACCCGCAGCTGTGCGGCGGGACAGCGGTCTTCGACGGCGGCGAGCAGCGGCTCGGGCCCGCAGCAGTACACGAGGGTGTTCTCGTCGAGGCCGGTCAGGGCGGCGTCGAGGTCGATGTAGCCGTGTTCGTCCTGGGGGTGGAGGACGAGTTCGCCGCTTCCTTGGGTGGCGAGGTCGGCGAGTTCGCTGCCGAAGGCCATCGAAGCGCGGCTGCGGCCTCCGTGGACGAGCCGCCAGGGCACGCCCTTACGGGTGGCCTCGCGGGCCATGGCCAGCAGCGGGGTGATGCCGATGCCGCCGGCGATGAACAGGTACGCGGGCGCGTCGGTGAGCGCGAAGTGGTTGCGGGGGCCGACGGCGGTGACGGTCTGTCCGGGGCGGAGCTGGGTGTGGACGAAGCGGGAACCTCCGCGGGAGGCCGGTTCGTTGAGGACTCCGAGGCGGTAGCGCGTGGTGTCGAGGGGGTCGCCGCACAGGGAGTACTGCCGGGTGTGGCCGCCGACGTGCAGGTCAAGGTGGGCGCCGGGCTGCCAGGCGGGCAGTGGCTTGCCGTCGGGGTGGACGAGGTCGACGGAGAGTACGCCGTCGGCTTCCCAGGTCATGCGGTGGACGAGCAGGTCGAGGCGGGGTTCGGCGGCCGTGGCCTGGTCGGGGGTGTCCGGCTGGGTGTCGTTGCTGGTCATGGCGTCGGCCTCCTCACGCGGTGGGGATCTTGACGGGCGGGGTGAACGGGTTCTTCATCGGGCCGAGCGCGGCCAGGTCGACCTCGACGAGGGTGGGGCCGCCGGAGGCGACGGCCTCGGTGAGGACGGGCGCCGCGTCGGCCTCGGCGGCGATCCGGGCGTAGGGCAGGCCGCAGGCGCGGGCCAGGAGGGAGAAGTCGGGGGTGGTGAGGTCGACTCCGGAGCGGCGTTCGCTGTAGCGGTCCTGCATGTTGCGGAGGACGCCGTAACCGCCGTCGTTGAAGACGAGGAGGGTGAGAGCGGGCTGCTCCTGGGCGAGGGTGAGGAGTTCTCCGAGGTGCACGGCGAGGCCGCCGTCACCGGCCATGACGACGGTCGGTTCGTCCGGTCGTGCGAGTGCGGCGCCGAGGCCCATGCCCAGGCCCTGGCCGATGCCGCCGCCACGCGGGAAGACGTTGTCGCGCGGGTCGTAGATCTCCAGCAGGCGGTTGCCCCAGCTGCTGGAGGGGATGGTGACGTCGCGGGCGATGACGGCGCGGCGCGGCAGGGCGTCGCGCAGCGCGTCGCAGACGGCGGCCTGCGGTCCGATGGCGTCGTGCAGGGAGGCGCGTACATCCTCGCGTACGGAGGCGACGCGGGCGGTCCAGCCGGGCTCGGCGCTACCGGTCGCCGGGCCGTCGCCGGGGGCCGGCGGCTCCTCGGGCAGGCGGGTGAGCAGGGCGCCGAGTACGGCGTGCGCGTCGCCGTGCAGCGCGTGCTGTGCCGGGTAGACGCGTTCCAGGGCGGCGGCATCGAGGTCGATCTGGAGGTGCGCCTCGGGCAGGGCGAGGGAGTAGTCGCCGGTCTCGTTGGAGCGGAAGTGGGTGCCGATGGTGAGCAGGACGTCGGCGTCGGCGAGCAGGGCGCGGCCCGCGGGGGTGGTGGCGAAATTGCCGAGGACCTGCGGGTGGTCCTCGGGGACGGCGCCGCGGCCGGAGTTGGAGGTGAACAGTCCGGCGCCGGTGCGTGCCAGAAGTTCGACGAGCCGGTCCCCGGCCCCGCACGCGCCACCGCCTGCCCAGATCAGGGGCCTGCGGGCGCCGGCCAGCAGCCGTGCGGCGGCGTCGAGTTCGGCCGCCTCCGGGTGGGCCGTCTCCGGGGGTGTCACGGTGATGTGCTCGTCCTGCTGCGGCGCGTACTGCAGGTCGATCGGCCATTCCACGCTCGCCGGGCCGCCCGGTGCGCGCAGGGCGGCGCGGGCCGCTTCTCGTAGGACGCGTCCCGCGGCGTCCGTGGAGGGCACGGTCGCCGCGTATGTGGAGACCGCGCGCAACATGGCGAGCTGGTCCTTGGTCTCGTGGATGAAGCCGCGGCCGCTGCCGAGGTACTGGCTCTCGATCTGGCCGGTGACGTGCAGGACGGCGGTGCCTGCGCTGAGCGCTTCGATGAGCGACCCGGCGGCGTTGCCGGCGCCGGTACCGGTGGAGGTGAGGGCGCAGCCTATGGAGCCGCGGGCGCGTCCGTAGGCGTCGGCGGCGTTCACCGCGGTGGCTTCGTGGCGTACGGGCACGAAGCGCAGCTCACGGTCGACGGCTTCGACGAGCGGCAGGTTGTGGACGCTGACGATGCCGAACACGGTGTCGATGCCGAGTTCGCGCAGGACGGCGACGAGGAGGTCGCCTCCGGTGGGATGGTGCGTCATGGAGGCTCCTCAGAGGATGCCGCGGCCGACTCCGCCGCAGACGTCGATGCTGGTTCCGGTGATGTAGGAGGCGCGCGGCGAGAGGAGGGCCAGTACCGCGTAGGCGACTTCCTCGGCGCGGCCGAGGCGGCCGAGGGCGATGCCGCGGTCGGCGGCCAGTTCGGCCTGCCACTCCTCGTAGGTGAGCCCGCTGTCGGCGGCGGCGTGCCGGCGTGTCCACTGTCCGGTGTCGATCAGGCCGAGGCACACGGAGTTGACGCGGATGCCGTCGGGGGCGAGTTCCCGGGCGAGGTTGGCGGAGAGGTTGAGAATGCCGGCGCGGGCGGCGCTGGTGGTGATGAGCCGGGGTTCGGGCTGCTTGGCCAGTACGGCGTTGATGTTGACGATGCCGGCGGCGTCGGAGGCGCGCAGGTGCGGAAGGGCGGCGTGCAGCGGGTTGAGTACGCCGGCGAACTTCAGCTCCAGTTCGTCGCGCCAGTCCTCCTCGGTGGTCTCCGCGAGGCGCTTCATACGCGACTGCCCGGCGTTGTTGACCAGGCCGTCCAGGGCGCCGAAGTGGTCGGCGGCGCGGGTCACGAAGTCGCGTACGGCGGTGGCGTCCCGTACGTCGCAGACGCCGGTCAGCAGCCGGTCGGTGCCTGCTCCGAGGCGGGCCGCGGCCTTGTCGAGACGGTCGGCGTCGCGGCCGGAGGTGGCGACGCGCGCGCCTTCGGCCAGGAGGGCGCGGACCGTGGCCAGGCCGACGCCCGAGCTGCCGCCGGTGACCAGTACGGTGCGGTCGGCGAGGCCCAGGTCCATGGGATGTTCCTTCGGTGGTGGTGAGCGGTGCGGAGTGCCCGGGGACGCCCGGTGGTGGCCGCGCGGGCCGGTGCGCAACGGGCGGGTGATCAGTGCATGGTGAAGCCGCCGTTGACGGCGATCACCTGTCCCGTGAGGTAGCGGGATTCCTCGCCGAGCAGGAAGGCGACGATGCCGGTGAGGTCGTCCGGCTGCTGGGTCCGGGAGATGGCCCGGTTGAGCCGGTAGAGCTCGTGGCGCTCCGCGGGGACGTTCTCGGTCGCCTCGCACTCGGTGATGCCGGGCGCGACGGCGTTGACGGTGATGCCCCGGTCGCCCAGTTCGCGGGCCATGGCCCGGGTGAGGGCGATGACGGCTCCCTTGGAGGCGATGTAGTGGGCCAGCCGCGGAGAACCGTACAGCGCGGCGTCCGACGCAAGGTTGACGATGCGGCCGCTGCCCGCGGCGAGGAGCTGGGGCAGCAGGGCGCGGGCGACGAGCCACGGCCCGCGGGCGTTGACCGTCATGATGCGGTCCCAGGCGTCGATGCCGATGTCCTGGAATTCCTTGCCGCCCACGCCGTTGGCGAGGCCGGCGTTGTTGACCAGGCCGTGCAGCGGCCCCAGCTCGGCGACCCGCTCCGCCATCGCCGCGACCGAATCCGGGTCGGCGACGTCGCACGGGACGAAGTGGGCGTCGTGGCCCTCGGCGCGCAGCTCGTCGGCCACCCGCGTGCCCCGCTCGGGGTCGAGTTCGGCGAGCACGACGCGGTGTCCGTCCGCGGCGGCCCGGCGGGCCATGGCCTCCCCCAGGCCACGGCCGGCGCCGGTGATGACGACGGTGCGCATCAGTCGCGGGTGACGCCGTGCATCGGCGAGTGCTCGGGGTAGGTGGGGACCTGCGGCTTCTGCGTGCCGATGACGACGCAGAAGAGGGCGTCGGTGTCGCCCTCGTTCTTGAGGGACCGGGCCACACCGGCCGGCACGACGATCATGTCGCGGTACCCGAGCGTGCGGTACTCGACCTCGTCCTTGCCACGGTGGATACCGACCCTGACCTGGCCCTCCAGGACGAAGAACGCCTCTTCGACGTCGTGGTGGGTGTGCTCCGGGCCCTCGGCGCCGGGCGGCAGCAGCATGTTGGAGAAGGTGAAGCCGCCGGACGGCAGCACGCGGTTGTCGCCTTCGTGGTTACCGGTGGCACCGGAGCCGACGTACCGGATCTGGGCGCGTCGGTACTGGTCACCGGCCTTGGCCTGGAAGGCCAGGGTGTTCCAGTCGGGCTCGCGGGAGTCCTTGGTGGCGATCAGGGAGTCGGTGTAGCGGGCGAGGTCGCCGCCGTTGTCGTAGTCGGTGGTGGTGATGGGCATGATGTGCCGTCCTTTAGTCATATGAATGGGCGGGGCTGTGGACAGTCCTCAGCCGGCTTCGGCGATTCCTGCTGAAATTCGGAGGTGGGCGAGAACCCACGCGTCGAAGGCATCGGGCTGTTCCTGATTCGCGAGGTGACCGGCGTCCTTGACGATCACGTACACGGAGGAGTGGAGGTCTGCTGTGAGCATCTGGCTCGCTTCGATCCCGGTGACCCGGTCCTGGTCACCGCAGAGCACCAAGGTGGGCGCCCTGACGGCGGCGAGGTCGGCGATACGCAGGTCGGTGGCGGCCATTGACTCGGTCGCGTAGCGGTAGCCGGGGAGCCGCAGGGAGCGGGCCATGGTGTCGGTGACGCGCTGGACGAGAGCGTCGGGGGCAGCTTCGGAGACCAGGCGGGGGCCGCGCCGCTCGGCGAAGGCGCGGGGGCCGGCTTCGGCCAGCTCGCCGGCCCGGGCCCGCATGGCTTCCGCCTTCGCCGGATCGGTGCCCGAGCCGGCGCTGGAATCAGCGACGATCAGAGAGGAGACGAGTTCGGGGTGGCGGGCGGCGAGCCGCACGGCGATGACGCCGCCCCAGGAGACCCCGAGCACATGAGCGCGGCCGCCACGCTGCCGGATGAGGGCGGCGGCGGTGTCGGCGAAGTCATCGAGCGTGAACGGATCTGCCGGGTCGGCCGACTTGGCGTAGCCCGGTGCGTCCCAGGCCACCACGCGCACGTACCGGCTCAGCGTGGCGAGCTGCGGCGCGAACGCGGCGGAGGAGGACCCGATCCCGTGCAGACACAGCAGTACCGGACCGCTGTCGCCGGCTTCCTCGACGTGCAGGCCGGCGAGGTCGTAAGGCGAAGACGCGGAGGATGCGGAGGATCGGGAGGTGGATGACATGGACGCGAGCGGTGTGGAGGGCTCGGACGAGGAAGGAGAAGTGCGATGAGTAGTGCTGCCGCTCATAGGATCTGCCCCCTCCGCCCGGCGAGGGCGCCGAGGCTGCGCAGCACCGCGTACGGCACGACCTGGCTGGTGGCGGGGTTGTCGGGGTCGGGGAGGTGCTGCACTTCGAAGCGGTAGACACCGTGGCTGCCGGATGCCTCGATGACGTGCCGGGTGTGCTGAGCCGCCGGGTCGGCGACGACATGGACGCGTACGGCATCCAGGTCGCCGACGGCCAGCGCGACGGAGGCGGCGACGTTGGTGGACTTGGGGAACTTCACCGGCACGTCGCGGGCGGTGCCGCGCATGACCTCGACCGGTCCGGTGGCCGTGCGCATCCGGTGCAGCAAGTCCTCGTCCATCCAGGGCTGTTCGAGGGTGCTGGGCAGCTTGGTGGTGGTGAGGGTGACGTCGGTGAGCCGGCCGAGGGAGCGTACGGCCTGCAGCAGGTCGAGGCCGCCGACGGCACCGCCGGTGAAGTACACACGCCCCGGGCCGGCGGCGAGGAGAGCGGAGGCTAGGTCCTCATCGGTGAGCGCGCCGGTGGAGGCGATGAGGAGATCGGTACCGGAGCGCAGGACGCGTTCGCCCCACTCGCGGACGACGCTCTGGCCCGCCGCTTCGACGATGAGGTCGCAGCGGTCGAGGGCGTCCTCGAAGGAGAGCTGAGGTACGGGGGCGTCGCCGAGAGCGCGGTTGTCGACGATGCAGATCAGCTCGGCGCCGGGGACGTTCCCCTCGGCGAGCGCGGTGCCCACGGTGCGGCCTATGGCGCCCCAGCCGACGAGGCCGACCTTGCGGGAGATGGGGGGCGTCGTGGGCACCGGTGAGGCGGTGGGCGCTGTGGTTGCCGAAGGGAGGGTTGCCGAGGAGGTGGTTGGCGTGGTGGCCGACGTCGGATTCTGCGTGGTGGTCGGGTGTGTCATGCGGGGATCTCCTGGGGGGCCGGCTGGGTGAGGGGGCCGGGGTCGGGGTGACCGGCCATGTGGGAGCGGATCTCCTGTGACGGCGGGCCTGCGGTGCCCCACAGGTCGGACAGCTCCGGCACCCGGCGCCAGACGCGGGCGATCCAGGCGTCCTCGACGATCTGGGCGACCTCGGAGGTGTATTCGCAGACGAGACCGGAAGGGTCGGTGAAGTAGGAGAAGGTGTTGTTACCGGGTCCGTGTCGCCCCGGCCCCCACTGAGGGGTGATCCCGTGGTGGCGCAGCCGGCCCAGCCCGCGCATGAAGTGGTCGACCGAGCTCATCTCGTAAGCGACGTGGTTGAGGGAGGCCCACTCGGCCTGGTTGAAGGCGATGCAGTGGTGGTCCGCGTTGCAGCGCAGGAACGCCATCTGGTGTTCTGACCAGTCCGATACCCGCAGGCCCAGGACGTCGCAGTAGAAGGCGACGGCGGCGTCGATGTCGGCGGTGTTGAGCACGGCGTGGGTGACGCCGACCGGGACGGCGCCGTCGCGGCCCCGCGGGGCGACGGCTTCGACCTGGGCGCTGATCTCGATGAGCCGGTGTTCGGGGTCGGTGAAGCGGAGTCCGTAGCCACCGCCGACCTGGTCCAGCGGGCCGGGGCCGGTGACGGGCGTGATGCCGCGGGCGAGCAGTCGGCGGGCGGCCTCGTCGACCTCGGCTGGGGTGGCGACGGCGAAGGCGATCCGGCCGAGTCCGGTGCGGTCGGCGCGGGTCAGCTGGAGGACGTGGTGTTCGTCGCCCGTGCCGCGCAGCCAGCGTGCGCCCCGGTCACCCTCGACAGCCTCTAGGCCCCAGACCTCCTGGTAGAAGTCGGCGGCTTCGGTGAAGGCGGGGGTGAACAGTTCGACGCACCGCAGGGAGCGCAGGCGCGCGATGGGCTGCTGGGGCGGAGGCTGGTGCGGGGTACGGGACATCGCTGTCTCCAGTCGTACGGGGGGCGATGGGGGCTGCGCGGCGGTGGGTGGTGGGCCGGTGGGCGGTGGTGGGCCGGTGGGCGGTGGTGGAGCGGGGGCGCCGCTGGGTGTGGGGCGGAGACGCCGCTGGGTGGTGGGTTGGCGGTCACTGGT
>NZ_JOAX01000043.1 GCF_000720485.1 Streptomyces ochraceiscleroticus
GCGTTGTGCGTATCGAAGCAGTACTGCGGACGCCCCCGCAGACACGCCCGGCACTGCCCGCACACCGCACGCCAATTCAGAATGACGAAGTCGCCGGGCGCCACATCCGTCACGCCCTCGCCGACCGACTCCACGACACCAGCGGCCTCATGCCCCAGCAGGAACGGGAACTCATCGTTGATCCCACCCTGCTTGTAGTGCAGGTCCGTATGACACACACCGCACGCCTGGATCTGCACGACCGCCTCACCCGGGCCGGGATCCGGGATCACGATCGTCTCTACCCGTACCGGCTCGTTCTTCCCCGGTGCGATGACTCCGCGTACTTCCTGCGCCATGGGAGCAGCCTTTCGCCACGTCAGATCATGGGACGGGACTCCTGTCCTGCCCGCCCCCGGGACCACCCTCGCGCTCGCGCGGGTACCGCGTCCAACATCCAGTTCTGATCGCATTCATCGCTGACTGTGCTCAATGGAAGGTTGGTGCTCAATGGAGGCCAGCAGCGCCTGGGCCGCGGGCGAGAGCCGGCCGCTGCGGGGCACGGCGATGCCCACGTTCCACACCGTGTCGGCGGCGAGCGGTACCGCGGCGAGCCCGCGCGCCTGGTCCTTGTGCGTGACCGGGCGGGGCACCACCGCCACGCCCATCCCCCGCGCGACCAGGTCGAGGAGCGTGTAGACGTCGTTGACCTCCATCGCCACCGTGCGGCGCGTGCCCGCGGCGGCGAACAGCGCGTCGGCGGCCCGCCGGGCGCCCCAGTCGCGGTGCAGGTCCACGAAGACCTCGCCGGCGAGCGCTTGGGGGGCCAGCGGGTCGCTGCCGGCGGCGAGCGGGTGGCCGGCGACCAGCGGGTGGTCCGGGCGGCACAGCAGCATCATCGGCTCGGTCGCCACGGGCCGGATGCGCACGCCCTCCTCGTGCCCCTCGTACACGACGAACGCCAGGTCCAGCGCGCCGCGGCGGACCTCCCCCAGCAGGTGCGCCGAGCCGGACTGGACCATGTGGACCTCGACGCCGGGGTGGCGTCCGCGCAGGTCGGCCAGGAGCGAGACCGGGTCGATGATGCCCATGCACTGCTCGGTGCCGACGGCGAGGGTGCCGGTGAACAGGCCACGTACGGCCGCGACCGCCTCCCGCGCCGCGGCGGCGCCGGCCAGCGTGCGGCGTGCCTCCACGAGGAAGGCCCGGCCCGCGGCGGTGAGCTGGACGCGGCGGGTGGTGCGGGCGAAGAGGTCGGCGCCGAGCTCGCGTTCCAGGGCGCGCACGGAGGCGGACAGGCCGGACTGGGCGATGTGCAGCCGTTCAGCGGCCCGCGTGAAGTGCTGCTCCTCGGAGACGGCGACGAAGTGTTCCAGGTGCCTGAGTTCCACGATTAAGCACTGTAGATGCTGGGACCACAGAGCGAAACGGGTTGCGCATGCCGCAGCGTACGGCACTCGGCGCCCCACCAAAATCCCCCCGCCCTCTTGCGCCGCCCCCACTCCCCCACATTAAGTTTGACCCCAAACGAAACCGGTCACTGCCGGTCTCCACCGGTCTCCGTACTCACCATCCATAAGGGGCTGCCGTGCCCGCTCCCGCCGATCTCACCGCTCCCGCCGATCTCGTCCTCCTCAACGGCCGGGTCCTCACCCTCGACGCCGCCTTCCGTACGGCCGAGGCCGTCGCCGTCCGCGGCGACCGCATCGCCGCCACCGGGACCACCGCCGAACTGCGCCCGCTCATCGGCCCGCGCACGGAGGTCGTCGACCTCGCCGGCGGTACTGTCCTCCCCGGCATCAACGACTCGCACCTCCACGCCTGCGCGTTCGGCGCCACCCGCCCGCCGCTCGCCGTCGACGTCTCCACCCCCGCCGTCTCCTCGATCGCGGACATCCGGGCGGCCGTACGCGCGCAGGCGGACCGGCAGCCGCCCGGAACCTGGATCTTCGGCAACGGCTGGGACATCGGCTACCTCGACGAGTGCCGCAAGGACAGCGCCCGCACGCCCACCCGCTGGGACCTGGACGAGGTCTCCCCCGACCATCCGGTCCTGCTGTACGAGTTCTCCGGCCACACCGCCTGGCTCAACTCCCGCGCCCTGGAGGCGGCAGGCATCACCGAGGACACCGGCGTACCGCCCGGCGGCGTCATCGAGCGCCGCGCCGACGGCGCCCTCACCGGCATCCTCCGCGAGAGCGCCCAGGAGCTGGTCAACACCGTCATCCCGGCCATGACCGAGGCGGCCCGCGAGGCCGCGATCCGGGCCGCGGTCGACGTCTGCCACGCCGAGGGCATCACCAGCTTCACCGAGCCGGGGCTCGGGCCCGGCGGCAAGAGCCTCTTCCTCGGCTCCGCCGACACCGCGACGCTGCAGGTGTACGCGCGAATGGCGCGCGAGGGCCAACTCCGCGCCCGCGTCGGCGTCCTGCTCCTCCCCCTCGAAATGGGCGGCGCGGCCGCCGGCCTCCCTGACCGCCTGACCACCCTCGAAGGGCTCTGCGACGGCGCCGACCCCCGCCTCCTCGCCGTCCTCGGCGTCAAGCTCTTCGCCGACGGGGTACCGCCCAGCCGTACGGCCTGGATGTCCGAGGAGTACGCGAACGGCGGGGGCCGCGGCAGCCTCTGCCTGCACGGCCACACCGACACCCAGCGCGTCGACGAACTCCACGCGATCGTCCGTCACGTCCACGCCGCGGGCCACCAACTCGGCGTCCACATCACCGGCGACGCGGGCATCGACGCCGTCGTGGACGCCTTCGCCGCCGCCCAGCTCGACCACCCCCGCGCGGACGCCCGCCACTACATCATCCATGGCGACTTCGCCTCACCCCGCGCCCTGGCCATCCTCGCGGAACACGGCTGGGGCGCCAACATGAACCCCGGCGTCAAGGACGCCATCGCCGACCTCATGGACGGCATCGTCGGCCCCGAACGCTCCGCCTACCAATGGCCCGTACGCAGCGCGGTGGACGCGGGCATCCCCGTCACCGCCAGCTCCGACGCCCCCATCACCTACCCGAACTGGCGCGCCGGCGTCTCCTCGATGCTCCTCCGCCGCTCCAAGGCCACCGGCCGCCCCAGCGGTCCCGACCAGTGCGTAGACCTCCAAACCGCCCTCCGCGCCTACACCACCCACGCCGCCCACCAGGACTTCGCCGAATCCTGGAAAGGCACCCTCGAACCCACCAAAGCCGCCGACCTCTGCGTACTCGCCGGCGACCTCCTCCACACACCCCCGGAGGACATCCCGTCCCTCCCCATCACCATGACCGTCTTCAACGGCGACATCGTCCACACCACCGCCCACTGACCGCGCCGCGGCAGCACCAGCAGACAAGGAGGCCGCGATGGGGCCCACGCTCGACAGCAGTTACGAGGACTGGGTACGAGTTGCCGAGGGGGTCGTGCCGCCGGGGCGGCATCGGGTCGGGGGGCGGGAGGAGGACGGGGCGGGAGCGGTTTTCGCCGTGGTCTCGCCGCGGGATGGCAGCACGCTCGCCAGCGTTGCCGATGCGGGCGAGAAGGAGGTGGATCTTGCGGTCGCCGCGGCTCGGTGGGCGTTCGACTCCGGGCCCTGGCCTCGGCTTGCCCCGGCCGAGCGGGGGCGTGTGCTGCTTCGGATTGCCGATCTCGTTGAAGAGCACCGCTCTGAGATTGCGGCGCTGATCTCGTTGGAGAACGGTAAGCCCATCGCCGAGTCGTACGGGATCGAACTGCGGGCCGTGGCAGGGACGTTCCGGTGGTACGGGCAGCTCGCGGACAAGGTGTGTGATGAAGCGCCGCACACCGATCCTGGTGCGCTGGCGCTGGTCACCCGGGAGCCGGCCGGGGTGGTCGGGGCGGTCGTGCCGTGGAACTTTCCGCTCACGCTCGCCGCATGGAAGATCGCCCCGGCGCTGGCCGCCGGCTGCGCCGTCGTGCTCAAGCCCTCCGAGCTGACCCCGCTCTCCGCCCTGCTGCTGGGGCGGCTCGTCGACGAGGCCATGGAGGAGGCGGGGGTGCCGGGCGGCGTGCTGAACGTCGTCGCGGGCGACGGGCCGACCGCGGGCCGCGCGCTCGGCCTGCACCCGGACGTCGACGTGCTCGCCTTCACCGGCTCCACCGCCGTCGGCCGCCACTACCTGCGGTACTCCGCCGACTCCAACCTCAAGCGGGTCTGGCTGGAGCTGGGCGGCAAGTCCCCCAACATCGTGCTGCCCGACGCACCGGACCTGGACGCCGCCGCGGCCACCGCCGCCTGGGGGATCTTCTTCAACCAGGGGGAGATGTGTACCGCGCCGTCCCGGCTCCTCGTGCACTCCTCGGTCGCGGAGCGGGTGACGGACGCGGTCATCCAGCGTGCCGAAGCGCTGCGGGTCGGTGATCCGCTGGATCCGGCGACCGAGATGGGCGCGCTGGCGGGGGCCGCCCGGCTGGACGCCGTACGCGGGCACATCGACGCGGCCCGCGCGGCCGGCGCCCGTCTCCGTACCGGTGGCGCGCCGCTCGACCCGGCGCCCGTGCCCGGTGGTACGTACCTCCGGCCCACCGTCTTCGACCGGGTCACCCCCGACATGGCGGTGGCCCGCGAGGAGATCTTCGGGCCCGTGCTGTCCGTCCTGACCTTCGACACCGTCGAGGAGGCGGTGGCGCTGGCCAATGACACCGAGTACGGCTTGGCGGCCGGGCTGTGGACCGGCGATCTCAGCACCGCGCACACCGTCTCGCGCGCCCTGCGCGCCGGCACGGTCTGGGTCAACTGCTACGAGGAGGGCGACCTGACCGTCCCCTTCGGCGGCTACAAGCAGTCCGGCAACGGCCGCGACAAGTCCGCGCACGCGCTGGAGAAGTACACCGAACTCAAGACCACCTGGATTCAGTTGTGAGCACCCGCACGCACACCCCCACTCGTCCGCTGATCGCGCTGCCGCAGCGGTTCTCCGCTTCCACGTCCGCGCTGCGCTACGAAGCCGTGGTCACCGCGCGGGCACTCGCCGATGCCGTACTGCGGGCCGGTGGCGAGCCGTTCATGATGCATCCGTACGCGCCCGAGGGGCGGGTGGACGAGGCGGAGGTCGCCGACCGGCTGGCGCGCTGCGACGGGGTGCTGCTGCCGGGCGGCGGGGACCTGACGCCGCGGTGGTACGCGGCGGCGGGGGCGGCCGTGCACGAGAGCGTGTACGACGTGGACGAGGAGCAGGACGCGTTCGACCTGGCAGTCGCCCGGTACGCGCTGGGGGCCGGACTGCCCACGCTCGCCGTCTGCCGCGGGCTGCAGGCCGTGAACGTCGCACTGGGCGGCACGCTCCGACAGGACATGGGCGGGCCGGACCGCGAGCACCGGCACGTCGTACATCCCGTACGGCTGGGGAGCGGGTCGGCCGTGGCCCGCGCGGCCGGTACGGAGCGGGTGGACGCGTCCTGCTTCCACCACCAGTGCGTGGACCGGCTGGGCGACGGACTCGCGGTGACCGCCCGGGCCGCGGACGGAACGGTCGAGGCGCTGGAACTGCCGGACGCGGCGGGCTGGTTCGCCGCCGTGCAGTGGCACCCGGAGGACACGGCGGCGAAGGACCCGGCACAACAGGGGCTGTTCGACGCGCTGGTGAAGCAGTCGAGTACGAGTTATCCACAGGCTGAGCGGGGATGAGGCGCCATGCCCTAATCTCAAAATGTAATCACGGAGCGTCATTGAGCTATACGTGAAGTGATTACTCCGGGGGAGGGGGGAGGGCCCCGCAGGGGTATGGGAGCGCGTCCGGGAATCGCCCTTGCGCCCCAGGGGCCATGGGTCACCCCCGCGCCCGCCGCCCGCTCCTCCTCGGCCTCGGGTCCGCCCCGCCCAGTAGATCCAGGCGGCGCTGTTCGCCGTCCGTTTCGACGCGGATGACGATGCGGCGCAGGAGGTCGGCGAGTTGGCGGGCCTCGGTGTCGGTGAGGTCGTCGGTGACGAATGCCTCCTCGGCGTTGAACTGCGGGAAGAGCTCCGCCATCAGCTCCTCGCCCGCCGGGGTGAGGGAGAGCAGCGCGAGCCGGCCGTCGGTCGGGTGCCCGCTCCGCTCCATGAGGCCGCGGCCCTGGAGCGTGCGGGCGACGCCGGTGAGCGTGCCCTTGGAGATACCGGCCTCCTCGGCGACCCGTCGCGTTTCCATCTCGCCCCAGATCCACACCACCCACAGCACCACGAAGGAGGTCCAGGTCAGCTCGGCGCCGCGCAGCACCGAGTTCTCGAAGTGCTGCCGGACCGCGGCGGCGGCGCGGTAGATGTTGCCCACCGCGGCCATCTGCGCGTGCCGGATCGGCGTCTCGCCGAGCTTGGCCTGTACCGCCTTCTCCGTGTCCCCGATGGAACGGTGACCGGTCACCACGGCTTCTCCCGCATCTCCCCACACCTTCCTGCGAACCCGCCCGGACCCTTGCCGGGTGTCGTTTGTGGTCGTACGATCTGCCGCACCTGAACCCGTACGGGCTCAAACGATATCGCGGCGGCGACGCCTTCTCCCCAGCCGCTCGCCCGTACGCCCGCGCCGCACGCACGCGCCCCATCATCCCCGCCCCAGGAGCCCGGCATGGCCATCGACCCACGCGCTCCCGCCGCCCGCCCGTCGGGCGCGGCACCGCCCGCGACCCCCTCGCCCCGCATCGGCGTCCCCGGCATCGTCTTCTTCATCATCGCCGCCTCGGCGCCGCTCACCGTCGCGGCCGGCGGCATCCCGCAGTCCCTCGGCGTCACCGGCATCCTCGGCATCCCGCTGCTCTACCTGCTGATCGCGGTCCTGCTCGCGGTCTTCAGCGCGGGCTACGCCGCGATGAGCCGGCACATCACCGGCGCCGGCGCCTTCTACGCCTACGCGGCGCACGGCATCGGCCGCACCGCGGGCGTCGCCGCCGCCTTCGTCGCGCTGGTCTCCTACAACGCGATGCAGGTCGGCATCGCCGGGCTCTTCGGCGCCACCACCGCCGACTTCCTGAAGGCCCGCACCGGCCTGGAGATCCCCTGGTGGGCACTGGTGCTGGCGGCGACGGCGCTGGTCGGCGCGCTGGGCTACCGGCGGATCGACGTGGGCGTGAAAGTACTCGCCGTACTGATCGTCATCGAGTCCGGGACCGTCCTGGTCTTCGACATCGCACAGTTCGGGCACGCCCCGCAGGGCGTCTCGCTCGCCCCGCTCACCTGGCACGCGGCCACCGACGGCGCGCTCGGCGTCGCCCTGTGCTGCATCTTCGCCGCGTTCATGGGATTTGAATCGGCCGCGCTGTACGGCGAGGAGTGCAAGGACCCGCGGCGCACGATCGGCCGCGCGACCTACACCGCGGTGGCGCTCATCGGTGTCTTCTACGCCGCCACGGCCTGGGCGATGATCAGCGGCGCCGGGGACGGGCGCGCGGTGCGCTACGCCGCCGCGCACGGCCCGGAGATGATGTTCGCGCTCGGTGCGGACAGCCTCGGCCCGCTCTTCTCCGATCTGGCACAACTCTTCCTGATCACCTCCCTGATCGCCGCGCTGCTCTCCTTCCACAACGCCGTGGCCCGCTACGTGCGTTCCCTCGGCCGCGAAGGCGTACTGCCGCGCGGCCTCGGCGCGCTGCACCCCCGGTACGGCTCCCCGGCGCGCGGCTCGCTCGCGCAGACCGCGGTGACCGTGGCCGTCACCGCCCTCTTCGCGCTCGCCGGGCGCGACCCGGTGGACGATGTCTTCACCTGGCTCACCAACCTCGGCGCGCTGGGCGTCATCCTGCTGCTGCTCGTCACATCGGTGGCGGTGATCTGCTACTTCGCGCGCCGGAGCGCCGACCGTACGGACGAGGGGCGGGGCGACCGTGCGGACGAGGGGCGGGGCGACCGGCGTACCGACGAGGGAGTCTGGCAGCGGCTGATCGCGCCCGGGCTCTCGGCCGTGGCCCTCGCCGTGATCTTCTACCTCGCGCTCACCAACTTCCAGGTCCAGCTCGGCGTCGGCCCCGGCAATCCGCTGCGCTGGATCCTGCCCTGCCTGGTCCTAGTGGCCGCCGTGCTGGGCGCCGCCTGGGCCCGTTACCTGCGGACAGCCCGCCCCACCGCGTACGCCGCGATCGGCACCTGCGCCACGGACGACGCGCCCTGACCACAGCCCTGGGAGCGGCCCCCGCCGCGTCCGCCGCGCCCCGCATCCGCCCGCTCGCCGGCCCCCGCCTCGTCCTGCTCGGTACCGCCGCGGGCCCGCCTCCGGAGGCTGCGGAAGCGGTAGTCACAAGCGAGCGGTAGTCACCCGCGATCGGCCGACCGCCGACCCGTCGGCCGCCCGACCCGTCAGCCGCCCGACGTGTCCAGTTCCGCGTCCGCGCCGACGTCCGCGCAGTCGTACGGGTCGTCCAGCCAGCCGTCCGGCAGGACGACCTTGTTGCGGCCCGAGGTGCGGCCGCGCGGGCCGTCGGCGCCGGCCGGCCAGGGCTGGTCGAGGTCCAGCTCGGCGAGGTGGTCGGCGAGCTCGGCGAGGGAGGAGGAGACGGCGAGCTTGCGGCGCATCTCGGAGCCGACCGAGAAGCCCTTGGTGTACCAGGCGACGTGCTTGCGGAAGTCGATCACGCCGCGCGCCTCGTCGCCCAGCCACTCGCCGAGGAGCGTCGCGTGCCGGACCATGACCTCGGCGACCTCCTTCATGGTCGGCCGCGCGTAGTCCTCCTCGCGGCCCTCGAAGGCGGCCACCAGGTCGCCGAAGAGCCAGGGGCGGCCGAGGCAGCCGCGGCCGACGACCACGCCGTCGCAGCCGGTCTCGCGCATCATGCGCAGCGCGTCGTCGGCGGACCAGATGTCGCCGTTGCCGAGCACGGGGATGTCGCTGACCGCGCCGACGTGCTCCTTCAGGCGCGCGATGGCCTCCCAGTCGGCGGTGCCGCCGTAGTGCTGGGCCGCCGTACGGCCATGCAGCGCGACCGCCGTCACGCCCTCCTCGACGGCGATCCGGCCGGCGTCGAGGTAGGTCATGTGGTCGTCGTCGATGCCCTTGCGCATCTTGATCGTGACGGGCAGCGAGCCGGCGTTGCCGACCGCCTCGCGCAGGATCGAACGCAGCAGGTTGCGCTTGTACGGGAGGGCCGAGCCGCCGCCCTTGCGCGTCACCTTCGGGACCGGGCAGCCGAAGTTCAGGTCGATGTGGTCGGCCAGGTTCTCCTCCGCGATCATGCGGACGGCCTTGCCGACGGTGTCCGGGTCGACGCCGTACAGCTGGATCGAGCGCGGCTTCTCGCTCGCGTCGAAATGGATGAGCTGCATGGTCTTCTCGTTGCGCTCGACCAGCGCCCGCGTGGTGATCATCTCGCTGACGAAGAGACCCTTGCCGCCCGAGAACTCCCGGCACAGGGTCCGGAAGGGCGCGTTGGTGATCCCGGCCATCGGCGCGAGGACCACCGGGGGCTGCACGCTGTGCGGGCCGATCTGCAGCGAGGACATGTGAGGCGGGTTCCTTCGACGGGTTCGGGGGCGGGTGCGGCTTCCCATTGTCGCGCACGTGCGGAGTGGCCCCGGCTCGGTGTCCAGGGGCCCCGCACAGTTAAAGCTTGTACCGTTCAACTATGCCCGAGCTCACCCACCGGCGACGGATGCTCGTGCTGGCGATCTGCTGCATGAGCCTGCTGATCGTCAGCCTGGACAACACCGTCCTCAACGTCGCCCTGCCCTCCCTCCGCAAGGACCTGCACGCCTCCGTATCCGGTATGCAGTGGACCATCGACGCCTACACCCTCGTCCTGGCGTCGCTGCTGATGCTGGCCGGCTCCACGGCGGACCGGCTCGGCCGCCGCCGGGTCTTCCAGACCGGCCTGGTCGTCTTCACCCTCGGCTCGCTGCTGTGCAGCCTCGCGCCGAGCCTGCCGTGGCTGGTGGCGTTCCGGATGGTGCAGGCGGTGGGCGGCTCGATGCTCAACCCCGTCGCGATGTCGGTCATTACCAACACCTTCACCGAGCCGCGCGAACGGGCCCGCGCGATCGGCGTGTGGGGCGGCGTGGTCGGCCTGAGCATGGCCGCGGGGCCGGTGGTCGGCGGGCTGCTCGTGGAGGCCGTCGACTGGCGGGCGATCTTCTGGATCAACGTACCGATCGGGCTGCTCGCGCTCTTCCTGACCATCCGCTACGTCCCGCACTCCCGCGCGCCGCACCCGCGCCGCCCCGACCCCGTGGGCCAGGTCCTGGTCATCCTGCTGCTCGGCTCGCTGACGTACGCGATCATCGAGGCGCCCGAAGCGGGCTGGGGCTCGCCGCTGATCATGGGCTGCACCGCGCTCGCCGTGCTGTCCCTCGCCGGGCTGATCGGCTACGAGCGGCGGCGCACCGAGCCACTGATC
This sequence comes from Streptomyces ochraceiscleroticus, assembly GCF_000720485.1. Lineage (GTDB taxonomy): Bacteria > Actinomycetota > Actinomycetes > Streptomycetales > Streptomycetaceae > Streptomyces > Streptomyces ochraceiscleroticus. The sequence continues at coordinate 10,282 of NZ_JOAX01000043.1, forward strand.
GAGCTGCGCTTCTTCCGCAGCGCGCCGTTCAGCGGTGCGACGGTGATCGCCGTGAGCGCGTTCGCCGCGCTCGGCGGCTTCCTCTTCGTCAACACGCTCTACCTCCAGGACATCCGCGGCCTCTCGGCGCTCGAAGCGGGCCTGTACATGCTGCCGATGGCGGCCATGACGCTGATCTTCGCGCCGCTGTCCGGGCGGCTGGTCGGCGCCCGCGGGCCACGGCTGCCGCTGCTGCTCGCCGGTACCGGCATGGTGCTCAGCGGCGTCCTCTTCGCCGGCTTCGAGGCGGAGATCAGCACGCCGCTGCTCTTCACCGGTTACGTGCTCTTCGGCATCGGCTTCGGCCTGGTCAACGCGCCGATCACCAACACCGCGGTGTCCGGGATGCCGCGCGCGCAGGCCGGGGTCGCCGCCGCGGTGGCCTCCACCAGCCGCCAGGTGGGCCAGTCGCTGGGCGTGGCCGTGATCGGCGCGGTGCTGGCGAGCGGCGCGGGGGCCGCCGCGAGCGACGATCGGTTCGCCGCCGCCGGCCGCCCGGCCTGGTGGATCATCACCGGCTGCGGCCTGGCCGTCCTCCTCGTCGGCGCTCTGACCAGCGGCCGCTGGGCCCGGGAGACGGCCCGCCGGGCTGCCCGTCAGCTGGAGGCGGGACAGTTCCCGGCAGACAGCCGGCACTCCGGCAGCCGCCAGCAGATCTAACTCGCGACGGCCTCGGCCCCCTCCGCGGCCCCCGCCTCCGCCGCGGCCTTCGCTTCCTCCGCCGCCACCGCCAGCTCCCGCAGCCGCTCCAGCCGCTCCCGCGACGTCTCGTCCTGCGGCGAGTACACCGTCACCCGGATGCCCTCCCGCGCGCCGACGTACAGCGGGGTGTTGGCCACCCGCACCAGCCCGACCTCCGGATTCTCGAAGGTCTTGGTCTTCGCCCGGGCGCACAGCACCTCGTGCCGGTCCCAGAGCTCCCGGAACTCCGGCGAGGCCCGCTGCAGCCGCTTGAGCAGCGCCTTCCAGGCGGGCTCCGCGACATGCTCGGCCATCGCCGCACGGAAGCGGGCCGTCATCTGCCCCAGCGTCTTCTCGAGGTCGGGGACGGCGGCCCGCCACTCCGGATGCGTGAACGTGAGCCACAGGCAGTTGCGGTCCTGGGGTTCCAGCGCGTCGAGGTCGGTCAGCAGCCGCCCGTACGTGCGGTTGTACGCGAGGATGTCGTACCGCCGGTTCTGCACGCAGGCCGGGAACGGCTCCAGTTGCGCCAGCACCTGCCGCAGCTCCGGCGAGACCACCGCGCACTCGCCGCCGGGCGCCGGGTCGACCGCGTCGGCGAGCGCGAAGAGGTGCGCGCGCTCGCTGGCGTCGAAGAGCAGCGCCCGTGCCACGGCGTCCAGTACCTGCGCCGAGACGTGGATGTCCCGGGCCTGTTCGAGCCAGGTGTACCAAGTGACCCCGACCGCGGCGAGCTGCGCGACCTCCTCGCGGCGCAGCCCGGGGGTGCGCCGCCGCGGGCCGCGCGGCAGGCCGACCCGCTCGGGCGTGATGCGTTCGCGGCGGCTGCGCAGGAACGCGGCCAGCTCGTGCCGGCGGACCCGGGCGGCGTCGCGGGCGGGCGCGGGGAGGGTGGTGACGGTCATGCTCCCAGGGTGGCGCACCGCCGAGCCGGTTGCCAGGTAGTACCGGTACCAGGATGAGCACACTCTGGTACCCGGCTGGGCGCTGCCGGATCGTCGCAGTGTGAGCACCACGACGACACCTCAATCGATTCCCGGGACTCCTGCGACGACGCCGGAGACACCGGCCCCCGCCGCCCGGCTGACCGCGCTCGGCCTGGCCACCCTCCTCCTGGGCGCCGCGCTGCCCATGACCGACTTCTTCATCGTGAACGTGGCGCTGCCCTCCATCGAACGCGATCTGCGGGCCGGGCCCGCCGTGCTGGAGATGGTCGCGGCCGCCTACGCCATGGCGTACGCCGTGCTGCTCGTCCTCGGCGGCCGGCTCGGCGACACGTACGGCAGGCGGCGGCTCTTCCTGTGGGGCGCGGCCGCCTTCGGCCTGACCTCGCTGGCCTGCGGGCTGGCGCCGGACGCCTGGACGCTGGTGGCGGCGCGGGCCGCGCAGGGCGCGGCGTCCGCGGTGATGCTGCCGCAGGTGCTGGCCACCATCCACGCGACCACGTCCGGCGGGCGGCGCGGCCGGGCGCTCGGCCTGTACGGCGCGACGGGCGGCGTCGCCGGGGTGGCCGGGCAGCTGTTCGGCGGGCTGCTGGTCTCCGCCGACCTGCTGGGCACCGGCTGGCGCGCGATCTTCCTGGTGAACGTGCCGGTGGTGGCGGCCATCCTGCTGCTGGGCCGGTTCTCGGTACCGGACAGCCGGGCGGCGCGGCCGTCCCGCAGCGACCGGGCCGGTACGGCGCTCTTCGCGCTCGCCCTGGTCGCGCTGCTGCTGCCGCTGACCGAGGGCCGGGCGGCCGGCGGCCCGCTGTGGTCCTGGCTGCTGCTGGCCGCCGCGCCCCTGCTGGCCTGGGCGTTCTACGTGGTCGAGCGGCGGGCCGAGCGCAGCGGCGGCGCCCCGCTGCTGCCGCCGTCCCTGCTGCGCGAGCCGGGGCTGCGGCGCGGGCTCGCCGTGGCGGTCCCGCTGTTCGCCGGGTTCGGCGGCTTCATGTTCGTGCTGGCGGTCGCGCTCCAGCAGGGCCTGGGACTCTCGCCCGTGGTGGCGGGCACCGCGGTGGTGCCGATGAGCGTGACGTACCTGATCACGTCCATGTGGGGGCCCCGGCTGGCGCCCCGGCTGGGCAGCCGGGTGCTGACGGCCGGCGCGCTGCTCCACGTCGTGGGGCTGGCCCTGCTCGCCGGGACCGTCCTCACCCGCTGGCCGGACCTGGACCCGGTCTCCCTCGCCCCCGGCATGGCCCTCATCGGCGCCGGCCAGGGCTTCCAGCTCCCGACGTACTTCCGGGTGATGCTCGCCTCCGTACCGCCGGAGCGGGCGGGTGCGGGCAGCGGCCTCTCGGTCACCGCCCAGCAGACCTGCCTCGCGCTCGGCGTGGCGGTGATCGGCTCGGTGTACCTGGGCCTGGTCCCGTCGGCCGGCGTACGGGACGCCCTGCTCGTCGCGTTCGCCGTCCAGTTCGTGGGCCTCCTGGCCATGGCGGCCCTGTCGCTGCGCCTGCCCCGCACGCTCTCCTGAGTCCCGCAGTACCGCGCATGACAGCTGCCGGCCGACAACCGCCGACGGCTATCAACTAACAACTATTGAAATCTGTCAGCTGTCATGCGACGGTGGGGGACATGCAGACTCGCACCCTTGGCACCACCGGCCCGCACACCTCCGCCCTCGGCCTCGGCTGCATGGGCATGTCCGCGCTCTACGGGGACACCGACCGCGCCGAGTCCATCGCCACGATCCACGCCGCGCTGGACGCCGGCGTCACGCTCCTGGACACCGGCGACTTCTACGGCATGGGCCACAACGAACTGCTCATCAACGAAGCGCTCCGCACCGCCCCGGCGGCCGCCCGCGAAAAGGCCCTGACCAGCGTGAAGTTCGGCGCCCTGCGGACAGTCGAGGGCGCGTTCAACGGCTATGACGGACGGCCGCAGGCGGTGAAGAACTTCGCCGCCTACTCCCTCCAGCGCCTCGGCACCGACCACATCGACGTCTACCGCATCGCCCGCCTCGACCCCGATGTACCGATCGAGGAGACCGTCGGCGCGATCGCCGAGCTGGTCGAGGCCGGCCACGTACGCCACATCGGCCTCTCCGAGGTGGGCGCGGAGACGCTCCGCCGGGCGGCGGCCGTGGCGCCGGTCTCCGACCTCCAGATCGAGTACTCGCTCCTCTCGCGCGGCATCGAGGCGGAGGTCCTGCCCACCGCGCGCGAGCTGGGCATCGGGATCACCGCGTACGGCGTCCTCTCCCGCGGCCTGATCAGCGGCCACTTCTCCCGCGACCGAAAGCTCGCCGCGAACGACTTCCGCAGCTTCAGCCCGCGCTTCCAGGGCGAGAACCTCGACCACAACCTCGGCCTGGTCGAGGCGCTGCGGAAGACCGCCGAGCAGAAGGGCGTCTCGGTGGCGCAGACGGCCATCGCCTGGGTCCTCGCCCAGGGCGAGGACATCGTCCCGCTGATCGGCGCCCGCACCCGCGAGCGGCTGGCCGAGGCGCTCGGCGCCCTGGACGTCACGCTGGACCCCGCCGACCTGGCGGCGATCGAGCAGGCAGTGCCGGCCGGCGCCGCCGCGGGCGACCGCTACCCCGCGGCGGCCATGGCCGACCTGGACAGCGAGCGCTGAGCTCGCTCGGCGGCGGGCGGGGCGTCGGATACGGTCCGTAGCACGGCGCACCGTCCGCCGCCCCCGATCCCGAGAGGCCCGAACCGCCCATGCCGCCTGAGCCGCTGACCCGCGAACGCATCCTGGAGGCCACCGAGGAGGTGCTGCGCCGCCACGGACAGGCCAAGGCCACGGTGGTCGACGTGGCGCGGGCACTGGGCGTCAGCCACGGCAGCGTCTACCGCCACTTCCCGACGAAGGCCGCGCTGCGCGAGGCGGTCACGGGGCGCTGGCTGGAGCGTACGACCGCACGGCTGGAGGAGCTGGCACAGGACGCGGAAGGGCCGGCCGCCGACCGGCTGTCCGACTGGCTGGAGACGCTCTTCACGGCCAAGCGGCACAAGGCGGGCGACGATCCGGAGCTGTTCGCGACGTACATGGTCCTCACGGCCGAGACCGCGCGCATCGTCGACGCGCATGTCGCCGAGCTCGTCGGCCAGCTCGCCCGGATCATCGCGGACGGCGTCGTACAGAACGCCTTCACGGCCATCGCGGGCCGGGACGCCGAGGCGACGGCCCGCGCGGTTTTCGACGCCACCGCCCGCTTCCACGACCCGCGCCACGCCGGTGAATGGCACCACGCGGAAATCGGGGAAGAGTTCGCGGCGGTACGCGATCTGATTCTGCGCGGGTTGTGCGCCCCGGCGCAGAGCGCCACCCCATGGCCGAATTCGTCGGCGGAATAGATCAATCGGCCTCATCCGCAGAGCATTACCCACAGTATTCAGCGCTGGCACGGCGAGCGGAATCTTCCGCACCGTCGGCCGGCGCTTCGCTCGTTCGAATCCGTATCACGCCTTTCCGAATTCGCCTGCGCTGGACTCCTTGTTAACGGCAAAGCGGCTCACATACGTTGATGACACCGCAGCACGAAGCCCATACCGGGTCGGGTACTCAACCCCTCCCAGCAATACGCCTTGCCCGGGTTCCGTGCTGTCGGGGACGTTTCCATGCCCAACTCCGAGAAAAGGCGGTATGCGATGCCGACTCCGCAGGACGTTCCGGCGAAGGATTTCCTCAACCGTAAGATCGACGTGTGCTTCAAGCACGGTGATCAGGACGGCGACGGCGAGATGACGGTACGCGACATCTACTTCCTCGCCGTCCGGATCATCGCCGAACTGGGCGAGCCGATCGACTCGCCGAAGTCGCAGGCGCTGCTCAAGTCGTTCGAGAGCTTCTGGCACGGCGTTTCCGAGGTCATGGACATCAACCGGGACGGCGTCATCACCCCGCTGGAGTGGCGCCGCGCCCTGACCGAAGGCTTCGCCAAGGAGCCGAAGAAGTTCGAGGACGGCTTCCGTCCGCTGGCCCAGGCGCTGTTCGAGCTGTGCGACAAGGACGGCAGCGGCAAGGTCACCCAGCGGGAGTTCGCGCGGTTCCAGAAGGCGTTCGGGACCACGCCGGAGAACAGCGCGATCGCGTTCGACAAGCTCGACCGCAACGGCTCGGGCGACCTCTCCGTCGACGAGCTCAAAGAGGCGTGGCGGGAGTACTACACGAGCGCCGACCCGAACGCCCGGGGCAACTGGCTCTACGGCGACATCTTCCAGCCGAACATCTGGGAAGACGGCAAGGCAAAGGTCTGACCCGATCAGGAGGGCCCTTGGCGCGCGGATTTCCGCCCGCGCGCCAAGGGCCCCTTCCACCCGCGTTTTCCTTTCGGCCGGACAGGGAGACACATATGACCACGCCTTTCGATCCCATTGCCGTCATCGGAATGGGCTGCCGTTTCGCCGCCGGTATCGACTCCCCCGAATCGCTGTGGGATTTCCTGACCGACCGGCGGACGGCAGTACGCGACATTCCCCCGGACCGCTGGAGCGCATATATGACGCGGCACGGGGACGATGCCGCCGTGGTCAGAAACACCACGGCCCGCGGCTCGTACCTTGCCGACATCGCCGGCTTCGACGCCGAGTTCTTCGGCATATCCCCGCGCGAGGCCCAGCTCATGGACCCGCAGCAGCGGCTGTGCCTGGAGGTGGCCTGGGAGGCTCTGGAACGCTCCGGCCTGCCGCCGCACACCCTCGCGGGCTCCGACACCGGGGTCTTCATCGGCATCGGCAGCGACGACTACGGCCGTCGCCTGCTGGAGGACCTGCCCGGCATCGAAGCGTGGACGGGCATCGGCGCGGCGCTGTGCGGCGCCCCGAACCGGCTCTCGCACGCACTGGACCTGCGAGGCCCCAGCGTCGCCGTCGACACCGCATGTTCCTCCTCGCTGGTCGCGGTCCACCAGGCGTGCCAGGCGCTGCGCACGGACCGGATTCCGCTGGCGCTGGCCGGCGGCGTCAGCCTGATCGCCGCTCCCGGCCTCGCCGTCGTCCTGGATGCCGCGGGCGCGGTGGCCGGGGACGGCCGCTCGAAGGCGTTCGACGCCGCCGCCGACGGCTACGGACGCGGCGAGGGCTGTGCCGTGGTCGTGCTCAAGCGGCTGGCCGACGCGGAGCGGGACGGCGACCACGTCCACGCGGTGATCACGGGCAGCGCGGTGCACCAGGACGGCCGCACCGAAGGCATCATGGCTCCGAGCCGCGCCGCCCAGGAGCACCTGCTCCGCAGGGCGTACCGGGCCGCCGGGATTGCCCCGGACACCGTCGATTACGTCGAGGCCCACGGGACGGGTACGCGGGCCGGCGACCCGGCCGAGGCCGGTGCGCTCGCCGCGGTGCTCGGCGCGGGCCGCCCGCCGCACCGCCGCTGCCTGATCGGCTCGCTCAAGCCCAACATCGGCCACCTGGAGGCCGCGGCGGGCATCGCCGGTCTCCTCAAGGCGGTACTCGCTCTCGAACGGGGCCTCGTCCCGCCGACCCTGACCGTGGCCGGCCCCAACCCGGCCATTCCCTGGGGGAGTTCAGGACTCGCCCTGGTCACCGAGCCGACCGCCTGGCCCGCCACGGGCCGCCGGCCGCGCCGCGCGGGCGTCGCCAGTTACGGCTACGGCGGCACGATCGCGCACGCGGTGCTCCAGTCGGCCCCGCGCCGCACGGCCCCGGCGGACGGCCGGCCGCCGGGGAACGTGCGCGGCGCGCCGGACACCGGGCTCCGCGCGTTTCCCCGGCTCTTCCCGCTGTCCGGCGCCACCGAGGCCGGGCTGCGGGCCAACGCGGGCCGCCTCGCCGCATGGCTGGATTCCCACCCGGAACCGGCCGGTCTCGCCGCCGTCGGGCGGACCCTCGCCCACCACCGGACCCACCTGCCCGTACGCGCCGTCGTCCGGGCCGACGGCCCCGCCGTGCTGGCGGACCGATTACGCCTGCTCGCCGAGGGGCGTGCGGCAGGCGCCGGGACGGTGACGGGCCGCTCCGCGCGTCCGTCCGCCGCCCCCGTATGGGTCTTCTCCGGGCACGGTGCGCAGTGGCCGGGCATGGGGCGCGGCCTGCTCGCCGGCGAGCCCGCCTTCACCGAGGTGCTGGACCGGCTGGAGCCGGTGTTCCGCGAGGAGGCCGGCTACTCGCCCCGCGAGCTGCTGCTGTCCGGCGACGTCACCGCCGCCGACCGCGTGCAGACGCTGACGTACGCGGTGCAGACCGGCCTCGCGGCCGTATGGCGTTCCTACGGCGTGCACCCCGCGGCGGTCATCGGCCACTCGGTCGGCGAGTTCGCCGCCGCGGCCGCCGCCGGGGTGATCAGCGAGGAGGACGGCGCCCGCCTGGTCTGCCGCCGTTCCCTGCTGCTGCGACCGCTGATCGGTACGGGCGCGATGGCGCTGGCCGGCCTGGACTTCGAGGAGGCGGCGGCCCGGCTCGCAGGCCACCCGCTGCTGGCGGCGGCGGTGCACGCCGCACCCGGCTCGACCGTGGTGTCCGGCGAGGCCGCGGCGGTACAGGAGGTCGCGGAGCGCTGGGCGGCGGAGGGCATACCCCTCCGCCCGGTCGCCTCCGACGTGCCGTTCCACAGCCCGCTCGTGCACCCGCTGCGCGCCGAACTCGTGGCGGCGCTCAAGGACATCGAACCGGCCCCCGGCACCGGCGTGCCGCTCTACACCACCGCCCTGCCCGATCCACGCGACCGCGCGCCGCGCGACGCCGAGTACTGGGCGACGAACCTGTGCGCCCCGGTCCGGTTCGCGGAGGCGGTGGCGGCCGCCGTGGCGGACGGGCACCGCGCGTTCCTGGAGCTGTCCGCGCATCCGATCGTGACCCACTCGATCGAGGAGACGCTCGCGGAGGCGCGGGTACGGGACACCTGCGTCGCCCACTCCGTGCGCCGCCGGTCCGACGAGCGGGCCACGCTGCGGGAGAACCTCGCCGCCCTGCACTGCCACGGCGTGCGCATCGACTGGTCCGCGCTGCACCGGCCCGGCGGCCCGCGCGCGGCGCTGCCCACCAACGCCTGGCAGCACCGGCGTCATTGGGCGGATCCCAGTCCCGCGCGGTCCGGGACGGGCGCGGGCCACGACCCCGGCTCGCACACTCTGCTGGGCGACCGCCTGACGGTGGACGGCACCTCGCGGGCCCACCTGTGGCGGACCCGGCTGGACCACGCGAACCGGCCCTATCCGGGCGGCCACGCGGTGTGCGGTACGGAGATCGTTCCGGCGGCGGTACTCCTCCACACGCTGCTGACCGCGGCGACGCTCACCGGCGCGCGGCCCGCACTGCGGGACGTGGTGCTGCGGGTGCCGGTCTCCACCGGCGTCGCCCGGGACGTCCAGGTCGTCTGCCAGGACGGGGCGCTGCGGCTCTCCTCCCGTACCGCCCGAGGGAGCGGCACCGGTCCGGAGGACGGCTGGCTCACACACACCACGGCGTTCGTGGCCGCGAAGGAGCACGAGGCCGCACCGGCCGCCGACGCGGACGGCGAGCCCCGCGACCCCGCCCACGTCGTGGACACGCTCGCCTCGCTCGGCGTGGCCTCCATGGGCTTCCCCTGGAAGGTCCGCGAACTGCGGCTGGGGGAAGGCGTGTTGACGGCCACCGTCACAGCCGGCCCGGACGCCGGCGCCACGTGGGCCCCCGTCCTCGATGCCGCGCTCTCCGCGGCCTCGCTCTGCTTCCCGGGCCCGCCCGCCCTCCGCATGCCCGCCCGCATCGACTCCGCGGCCGTGTTCGCCGATCCGCCCGCCGAGGCGCTGCTCCGCATCCGCCTCGACCCGGCGCAGCCCGACAGCGTGCACGTGGACATCACCGACGCGCACGGCGATGCGCCTCCCACCCCGACCGCGCGCCTGCGGGGCCTCCGCTTCGGCAGCCCCGAGCCCGACCCCGGCACCGCGGGCAGCCCCGCGGCGCTGCTGCACGACGTGGTGTGGCGCCCGTACGAGCCGGGCGCCGCCCGGGAGGTCCCGCTGCGCCGCGTCGTCCTGGTCGGCGGCGACCGGGCGCTGGCGGCGGCTCTCGCCCCGCACCTCGCGCAAGCGGGTACCGGCCTGGAGGCCGTACTCGACGCGAACGGCCTCACCGCCCTGCGGGAGGGCCTCACGAGCGCCGACGCCGTACTGGTCGCCCCCGTACCACCGCCCATGGCCCCCCTCACCGAAGCCGCCGCGCGCCACACCGCCCTCGCGGCCCGGGTCGCGCGCCTCCTCTGCACGACGGAAGGAACCGGCCACCCGCCGGCCCTCTGGCACCTCACCCGAGGCGCCCGCGCGGCCCGCACCCCCGCCGGCCTCTCCCAGGCGCCCCTGTGGGGCCTTGGCGCGGTCGTCGCGGGCGAGCACCCGGCACTGAGGGGCACTACCGTCGAGCTGCCCGAGGAGCCGTCGGACGCGGACCTCGCCGCGCTGACCGGCCTGCTGCGGCACCGCTGCGACGAGGACGTCATCGCCGTGGCCGACGGCGTACCGGCCACCGCGCGGCTGGCCCCCGCGGCCGGGCAGCGGCCCGGGTCGGGGCCCGTGTGCCGGGCGGACGGCACATATCTCGTGACCGGCGGGCTCGGCGCCCTCGGTCTGCACGTGGCGCGATGGCTCGCCGACCGCGGGGCGCGCCGCCTCGTCCTCACCGGCCGCCGCCCTCTCCCGCCCCGCGCGACCTGGGACGAGGCCCACAACCCCGGCACGGCCCGCCGTATCGAAGCGATCCGCGCCCTGGAAGCCACCGGCGTCACCGTACGCACCCTCGCCGCCGACATCGCGGACCACGACCACGTCGCCCGGCTGCTCGCGCCCGACACGCTCGGCCTGCCGCCCGTGCGCGGTGTGGTGCACGCGGCGGGCGTCGCCGACAACACGCCCCTGCACGCGCTGGACGAGGAGACGGTCCGCGCGGTCCTGCGCCCGAAGGTCGACGGCGCCCTGGCCCTGCACCGGATGTTCCCGCCCGGCAGCGTGGACTTCTTCGTGCTGTTCTCCTCGGCCGGGCAGCTGCTGCGCATGCCGGGCCAGGCCGCGTACGCCGCCGCCAACGCGTTCCTCGACGCACTGGCCCGGCACCGCAGGGCCGGCGGGCACCACGACACGCTCGCCCTGGCCTGGACGAGCTGGCGCGGCCTCGGCCTCTCGGTGTCCTCGGCCGCCATCGACGCCGAGCTGAACGCGCGCGGCACCGCGGACATCACCGCGGCCCAGGCCCTGCGCGCCTGGGACAGCGCGGGATCCCCGGAGAACGGCCACCGCGCCGTACTGCGCGTACTGCCCGCGGCCACCGGCATGGAACGCCCGCCATCCATACGGGAGTTGATGCCGGACGACCAGGCCCCGACCGCACCGCGGGGGAACGGCGCATGGCGGCGGCTGACCGGCTCCGACCTCCGTGCCCACCTCCTCACCGAGGTACGGCGGGCCGCGGCCGACGCCCTGCGCACCGCGCCCGAGGAGGTCGACCCGCACCGCCCGCTCGCCGAACTGGGCCTCGACTCGCTGCTGTCGGTCGCACTCCGCCGCACCGTCCAGGAGCGGCTCGGCACCGCACTCCCCGCGGCCCTCCTCTGGAACCGTCCCACCGTCGCCGACATCGCCGACCACCTGTGCGGGACGGAAACGGCCCACCCCGCCGCCCCCTCTCCCCGCAAGAAGTGAGCGAAGGAGCACGCAATGCCCACCGACGCAGACATCCACGACTTCGCGAACGACCCCCTTTCCTTCTTCGCGTCCTCACGGCACGCCATGCACACACTCCCCCCGCAGCACTTGGCGGAGCTCCAGCTCGCGGCCCTGCGGATGCGGTTCGCGCAGCTCCGCGACCGGCTCCCGGTGGTGCGGACCATGGCGGACGAGCAGGACGTGCACGAGATCCGCGGCCTCGACGACGCGGCCCCGCTGCTGTTCCCGCACACGGTCTACAAGTCCTATCCGCCCTCGCTCCTCCTGGAATCCCGCTTCGACCAGCTCACCACCTGGCTCTCACGGCTCACGACGGTCGACCTGTCGGGCGTGGACGCCGCCGGCTGCGACTCGATCGACGGCTGGCTGGACCTGCTGGACACGCACACCGAGCTGCGCCCCGCCCACTCCACCGGCACCTCGGGCACGATGTCCTTCGCCCCGCACGCGTACGACGACTTCGACAAGCTGTACGCGATCATGCGCCTGGACGTCTTCCCCGACCCCGGGCAGCGCGACGAGGCCATCGACTTCGTCTATCCGTACTTCCGCACCGGGCGCAGCGGCATCGCCCGGCACGGCGCCGCCATCATGGAACGCATCGCCCTCGACCCCGACCGCGTCCACACCCTCCACCCGGGCCTGGCCAGCGCGGACGTGATGTTCCTCGCCGGGCGGCTGCGCGCGGCCGCGGCCAGGGGCGAACGCGACCGGGTGGTGATACCCGAGTCGATGCGCAAGCGGCGTGAGGAGTTCGAGGAGGCGCAGCGCGCCGCGCGGTCCGGAATGGGGGACTTCGTCGAGCGGCTCGCGGACCGGCTGCGCGGCCGGCGCATCGTCAGCCTGTGCACCTGGGACGTCAACTACCGCATGGCGAAGGCCGGTCTGGAGCGTGGCATCGAGGGACTGTTCGCGCCGGACTCGGTGTACTGCTGGGGCGGCGGCTCCAAGGACGGCTCGATGCCGGACGACTGGGAGGACGCGGCGCGGCGGTTCGCGGGCGTGCCGCGGCTGCACCACGTGTACGCGATGGCCGAGGTGACGGCGCTCAACCTCTTCTGCGCGCACGGCCGTTACCACATCGAGCCGTGGACGGTGCTGTACGTACTGGACGCCGACACCGGGCAGCCACTGCCGCGCAACGGTGTGCGCACGGGCCGGGCCGCGTTCTTCGACCTGCTCGCGAACACCCACTGGGGCGGCTTCGTCTCCGGCGACGAGGTCACCGTCGACTGGTCGCCCTGCGGCTGCGGGCGTACGTCCCCCGGGCTGGAGCAGTCCATCGGCCGGTTCAGCGAGCGGCAGGGCGGCGACGACAAGATCACCTGTGCGGCGAGCACCGAGGCCCTGGGCGAGGCCCTGGAGTTCCTCAACGAGGAGCTGATATGACCACCACGTCCCCGGCCCGGAGCGTCCCCACGGCGCTGACCGTCCCCGCGTACCTCCGCGGCGAGACCGTCGACGCCCGCCTGATCACCTTCTCCGGTCGCGGCCAGGGCGAGGGCTTCCGCGCTCCCGACCCGGCCGCCTTCCTGGAGCGGCTGCCGCTGGGCGATCCGGCCCGCATGCGCGACCTGTACGCCCTGACGACCGACGACGTCGTCGCGTATCTGGCCGAGCTCGGGCCCCGACTGGCCCTCTCCGAGAACGCCCTGCTCCAGGAGGCGCTCGCACACGCCGCCGACTGGTCCGACCTCACCCCCGGCGTGCTGCGCGGCTGCTACGAGCGGCTGCCGGAGTTCTTCGCCGCCGACGCCGTCCGCGAGATCGCCGAACGGGCCGTCGGCACCGCCTTCCTGGACGGCTGGGCAACGGCACGCACGACGGACGGATGGCGCGCCTCTGTACGTGCCGTCGGGTCCCGCGCCGTGCACATCATCGCGGGCAACAGCCCGGAGATCGCCGCCCTCACCGTCATCCGCAACGCCGTCACCCGCGGTGACGCGATCATCAAGAGCCCCTCCAACGACCCGCTCACCGCCCTCGCCATCGCCCGCACCATGGCCGCGACGGCACCGGACCACCCGCTCACCCGGCACCTGGCCGTGGCGTACTGGAAGGGCGGGGACGAGCGGATCGAGCGGGCCCTGTACCGGCCCGAGCACGTCGAGAAGATCGTCGCCTGGGGCGGGTTCGCCTCCGTACGGCATGTGACCCGCTACATCCAGCCCGGCCTGGAGCTCATCTCGCTCGACCCCAAGCTCAGCGCCACCGTCATCGGCCCGGAGGCGTTCGCCGACCCCGCCGCGATGGCCCGTACGGCCCGGCTGGCCGCCGTCGACGTCGGCGCGCTCAACCAACTCGGCTGCTTCAACGCCCGGGTCATCTACGCGGTGACCGGCCGCGACGAGGAGGGCGTCCGACGCGCGGGCGAGTGGGCCGAGCTGCTGTACCAGGAGATCCAGCGGCTGCCCGGACACCTCAGCAGCCCCGTCAGGCGCTTTGACCCCGATCTGCGCGCCGGACTGCTCGCGCTGCGGGCGGCCCCCGACTGGTACCGGGTGATCGGCGGCGGGCGGGACGAGGGCGCGGTGATCGTCTCGCGGACCGCCGAGCCGGTGGCCTTCCACGCCTCGCTCTCCGGCCGGGTGGCCAACGTCGTACCGGTCGACGATCCGCTGGACGCGGCACGGGCCATGAACTCCGCCACCCAGACCGTCGGCGTCCACCCCGAGTCCCTCAAGGAACGGCTGCGCGACCTCGTACCGCTGTACGGCGTCCAGCGCCTGGTCTCCCTCGGCCATGCCACCCGTTTCCGCGCGGAGCTCCCGCAGGACGCGATGGAGCCGCTGCGCCGGATGGTCAAGTGGATCGTGGACGAGACCTACGACGAGCCGGCGGACACGACGGACGCCCCCGGCTCCCCGTGCCCCGTGGCCCGCCTCACCGCCGCCTTCGACCACCACGACCCGGAGTTCACCCCCGAGGTCGCGCGCCAGGTCCAGCAGGCGTTACGGGAGCGCACCCGCGTCGGCCGCACCGAGGCGCACGGCGGGGCATGGCTGCTGTCCCGCTACGAGGACGTGCTGCGGGCGCTGTCGGACGACGAGACGTTCAGCTCGGGATCGGGCATCTTCTTCCCGCGCGCGAAGGGCACGCCCCGCTTCGCGCCACTGGAGTACGACCCGCCGGAGCACACGTTCTTCCGCGCCCTGATGCGGCCCGCCTTCGTGCGCGCCCAGGCGGCGCGGCTGGCGCCGCGGGTCCGCGAGGCCGTGTCCGGCCTCGTCGCGCCGCTCGTCGCCCGCGGCGGCGGTGACCTGGTCCGGGAGCTGTGCACTCCGCTCCCGCTCATCGTCCTCGGCCTCGCGATCGGCCTCACCGCGGAGGCCCAGCGGGACATCCGCGAGCTGACCCGCAACATGTGGTCCCGGATGCCGAAGGACGGCTCGGCGGCGGGCTTCTGGCCGCAGATGGAGGAACTGCTCCAGCGCGAGATCCGGCTGGCACGGGAGCGGGGCGGTACGGACTTCCTCGCCCGGCTGGTCCGGGCGGAGCGGGACGGCCGGCCGCTCACCGACGCCGAGCTGCGGGTCATGCTCGTCGGCTTCGCGGTCGGCGGCCACCAGACGACCCTGAACGCGCTCGCCCACCTGCTGTGGACGCTGGCCCGCGACCAGGAACTGCAGCACCAACTGCGGGAGCGGCCCGAGCTGATGCCTGTGGCGGCGGAAGAGGCGCTACGGCTGTGGACCCCGGCGGATCACAGCACGCGCGTGACGACCAGGGAGGTGGAGATCGGCGGCGTGACGATCCCGGCCGGGGAGCGGGTCATCCTGCTCACGGGAGCCGCGAACCGCGATCCCGCGGTCTTCCCCGACCCGGAGGAGTTCCGGCTCGACCGGCCGCCGAACCTGCACCTGACCTTCGGCCGCGGCATCCACTTCTGCCTCGGCGCTCCGCTGGCCCGCCTGGAGTTCCGCATCGTCCTGGAAGAACTGGCCCGCCACGCGCCGTACGCCCTGACGGCCGACCCCACCCGCTTCTACGAGAACGGCCGCCACTTGGCCTTGGACGGCCTGGAGGTCCGGTTCGGCTGAGACGCAAAGTTCCCCGCGCCCGGAAGGGGCGCGGGGAACTGCGCGATCAAGCACAACGGCGCGGCACGTCCGCTACGGTGCCGAAGCCCCACCCCGGGGGCCCGGAAAACCGCTGGGTCAGCAGCCGAGGAGACGCCCGCCGAGGTACGACTGGATCTGGTCCAGCGACACCCGCTCCTGCTTCATCGTGTCGCGCTCGCGCACGGTCACGGCGTTGTCGTCGAGGGTGTCGAAGTCGACCGTGACGCAGAACGGCGTGCCGATCTCGTCCTGGCGGCGGTAGCGGCGGCCGATCGCGCCCGCGTCGTCGAACTCGATGTTCCAGTTCTTGCGCAGGTCCGCCGCGAGGCCCTTGGCCTTCGGGGAGAGCTGCGGGTTCCGGGACAGCGGCAGGACGGCGACCTTGACCGGCGACAGGCGCGGGTCCAGGCGCAGGACCGTGCGCTTCTCCATCTTGCCCTTGGCGTTGGGCGCCTCGTCCTCGGTGAACGCGTCGAGCATGAAGGCGAGCATCGCGCGGCCGACACCGGCCGCGGGCTCGATGACGAACGGGGTGTACCGCTCGCCGGCCTCCTGGTCGAAGTAGGACAGGTCCTGGCCCGACGCCTTGGAGTGCGAGGAGAGGTCGTAGTCCGTGCGGTTCGCGACACCCTCCAGCTCGCCCCACTCCGAGCCGCCGAACTGGAAGCGGTACTCGATGTCAGCGGTGCGCTTGGAGTAGTGCGAGAGCTTCTCGGCGGGGTGCTCGTACCAGCGGATGTTCTCCTCGCGGAGACCGAGGTCGCGGTACCAGTTCCAGCGCTGCTCCATCCAGTACTCGTGCCACTGCTCGTCCTCGCCCGGCTTGACGAAGAACTCCATCTCCATCTGCTCGAACTCGCGGGTGCGGAAGATGAAGTTGCCCGGCGTGATCTCGTTACGGAAGGACTTGCCCATCTGGGCGATGCCGAACGGGGGCTTCTTCCGCGAAGTCTGCTGGACCTGGGCGAAGTTGGTGAAGATGCCCTGGGCGGTCTCGGGACGGAGGTACGCGACCGAGCCGGAGTCCTGGGTCGGGCCGAGGTGCGTGGAGAGCAGGCCGGAGAACTGCTTGGGCTCGGTGAAGCCGCCCTTGTTGCCGCAGTGCGGGCAGTTGATGTCGGCCATGCCGTTGGCGGGCAGGTGGCCGTGCTTGGCCTCGTACGCCTCTTCCAGGTGGTCCGCGCGGAACCGCTTGTGGCAGGAGGTGCACTCGGTCAGCGGGTCGGTGAAGGTGGCGACGTGGCCGGACGCGACCCAGACCTCCGAGGCCAGGATGACCGACGAGTCGAGACCGACCACGTCGTCGCGCGAGGTGACCATGTTGCGCCACCACTGACGCTTGATGTTCTCCTTGAGCTCCACACCGAGCGGACCGTAGTCCCAGGCGGCGCGCTGGCCGCCGTAGATCTCACTGCACGGATATACGAAGCCACGGCGCTTGCTCAGGCTGACGATGGTGTCGATCTTGTCGGCGGCCACGGTGCTCTCTTCATTGCGACGACGAACAGCGAATGGTTCAGGGTACCGGCGTGCCCGCCCCCCCGATCAAATCGGTTCCCGCCGCTGTCCCCCTCTCACCTGGTTTGTTGACAATCGTTTCCAGCCTAGTTGAAAATGACTGTCATGAACGTACGCCGTCGCATATCCACCGTGGCCCTCGCCGGCTCCGCTGTCCTGGGCCTCCTCGCCGTCTCCGCCTGCTCCACCTCCGGTGCGACGGGCAAGGAGGACGGCAAGCTCGCCGTGACGGCGTCCTTCTACCCGATGCAGTTCCTCGCCGAGAAGATCGGCGGCAAGCACGTCTCGGTGACCAGCCTCACCGCCCCCGGCACCGAGCCGCACGACCTGGAGCTCAGCCCAAAGCAGACCGCCCAGCTCGGCGAGTCCGACGCCGTCGTCTACCTCAAGGGCGTCCAGCCGGCCGTGGACGAGGCCGTCAAGCAGTCCGGCGTGCAGCACACCGCCGACGCCGCCTCCTTCACGACCCTGGAGAGCCACGGCAGCGAGGTCGGCGGCCATGACGAGCACGGCCACGAGGAGCACGCCGAGGGCGGTCACGACCACGGCGACGAGTCCGGGCTCGACCCGCACATCTGGCTCGACCCCGTGAAGTACGCCGAGGCCGCCAAGGGCGTCGGCAAGACCCTCGCCGCGGCCGACCCCAAGCACAAGGCCGACTACGAAAAGAACACCGCCGCCCTGGTGAAGCAGCTCGACACGCTGAACCAGGAGTACAAGGACGGGCTGAAGAACCGTAAGTCGGACACCTTCATCACCACCCACGCCGCCTTCGGCTACCTCGCCGAGCGCTACGGCCTCACCGAGGAGGCCATCAGCGGCCTGGACCCGGAGGCCACCGACGTCAGCGGCAGCCGCGTGAAGGACCTCCAGGCGCTCGCCAAGAAGCACGACGTGCACACGGTCTTCTTCGAGACGCTGACCAGCCCCGACATGGCCAAGACGCTGGCCAAGGACGTGCACGCCAAGACGGACGTACTCGACCCCATCGAGGGCATCACGAAGAAGTCCCGCGGCGACGACTACCTCGCCGTCATGGAGTCCAACCTCAAGGCACTGCAGAAGGCACTGGGCGCCAAGTGACCGGGGTCCAGGCCAGGGAAGGAGCGGCCATGAGCGGTACGGACGAGGCACCGGCCGTCGTCTCGCTGCGCGGCGCCAGCGCCGCGCTGGGCGCCCGCCCCGTGCTCCGCGGCATCGACCTGACCGTGCGGCGCGGCGAGGTCGTCGCGCTGCTCGGTGCCAACGGCTCCGGCAAGTCCACGGCCGTGCGCGCGGTGGTCGGCCAGGTGCCGCTCAGCTCCGGCGAGCTGGAGCTGTTCGGTACGCCCGCGCGCCGCTTCAAGGACTGGGCGCGCATCGGATACGTACCGCAGCGCACCACCGCGGCCGGCGGGGTGCCCGCCACGGTCCGCGAGGTCGTGGCGGCGGGCCGGCTGGCCCGGACGAAGCTGAAGTGGCCGGGCAAGGCCGACCGCGCGGCCGTCATGACCGCGCTGGAGCAGGTCGGCATGGCAGACCGCGCCAAGGACTCGGTCGGCGCGCTCTCCGGCGGCCAGCACCAGCGTGTCCTGATAGCCCGCGCGCTGGTCGCCGAGCCCGAGTTGCTGATCATGGACGAGCCGATGGCCGGCGTGGACCTCGCCAGCCAGGAGGTACTGGCCCAGACCCTGCGCACCCAGGTCGAGGCGGGCGCCACGGTCCTCCTCGTGCTGCACGAGCTGGGTCCCCTGGAGCCGCTCATCGACCGTGCCGTGGTGCTGCGGGACGGCTGCGTCGTCCACGACGGGCCGCCCCCGGAGGCGGTCGGCCAGCACGCCCTGCCCGGCCACGATCACGTACACCCGCACGCGGACGCGGCCCACGAGCCCGTCCGGACAGGACTGCTGACCTGAGATGGACATCCTCACCTACGCCTTCATGCAGCGGGCGCTGATCGCCGCGGCCCTGGTCGGCATCACCGCGCCCGCCGTCGGCATCTATCTCGTGCAGCGCCGCCAGGCGATCATGGGCGACGGCATCGGGCACGTGGCGCTGACCGGTGTCGCGCTCGGCGTCCTGCTCAACACCTCGCCGGTGTGGATGGCCGTCCTGGTCGCCACGATCGGCGCGGTGATCATGGAGCTGGTCCGTTCGTACGGCAAGACCCGCGGCGACATCGCGCTCGCCATGCTCTTCTACGGCGGCATGGCCGGCGGCGTAATGATCATCAACCTTGCCCCCGGCGGCTCCACCGCCAACCTCACGAGCTATCTCTTCGGTTCCATCACCAGCGTCTCCCCCGAGGACGTCACGGTCACCGCGATCCTGGCCGCCTTCGTGCTGGTGATCACGCTCGGGCTGCGCCGCCAGCTCTTCGCGATCTGCCAGGACGAGGAGTTCGCGCGCGTCACCGGCCTGCCGGTCCGCGTACTGAACCTCCTCCTCGCGGTCACCGCCGCCGTCACCGTCACGGTCGCCATGCGCGCCGTCGGCCTGCTGCTGGTCAGCGCGCTGCTCGTGGTGCCGGTCGCGGCCGCCCAGCAGGCCACCCGCGGCTTCGCCGCGACCCTCGCCATCGCGGTGGCGATCGGCGTGATCGTCACCCTCTCCGGTACGGCCGTGTCGTTCTACGTTGACGTGCCGCCGGGTGCGAGCATCGTGCTGCTGGCCATCGCGGTCTTCGCCGTCTTCTCGCTGATCGCCGCGCCACTGGCGAAAAAACGCGCGCGGGCGGCCGTCCGGGCCGAAGAGGGGTGCACCCTGGAGGTGCCGGGCGCGGTGCCGGCGGCCCGGAAGCCTGCGGACGACGTCGGCGTGGGTGCGTCGTGAGTGAACGGGTGTAAGCGTCCCAGCCGGGCTCCAGTCATCACCTGGCACAATGGCCGGACGTTCCGCAGGGGGATGTTCTACGCCTAAGGGAGGCAACGGTGGCGACGAGCGCGGGATCTCCGGTGCGCGGCCGGTCGACGCGGCAGCGAGCCGCCGTGGCCGCGGCTCTCGACGAGGTCGACGAGTTCCGCAGCGCGCAGGAACTGCACGACATGCTCAAGCACCGGGGCGACTCGGTGGGGCTCACCACGGTCTACCGCACGCTCCAGTCGCTGGCCGACGCCGGCGAGGTGGACGTGCTGCGCACCAGCGAGGGCGAGGCCGTCTACCGCCGGTGCAGCACCGACGACCACCATCACCACCTGGTCTGCCGCAGCTGCGGCAAGGCCGTGGAGGTCGAGGGCCCCGCGGTGGAGCGGTGGGCCGATCAGATCGCGGCGGAGCACGGCTTCCGTGACGTCGCGCACACGATCGAGATCTTCGGCACGTGCGGGGACTGCGTGAAGGCCGCACAGGCGTCCTAGGGGCGCCGTAACAACGACGAAGGGCCCGGTGGCCGCGCAGGCGGCTGCCGGGCCCTTCTGCGTGCGCTCAGCCCTGCTGGGCGGGCGCCTCCGGGACCTCGTTCGGCCGGGCGCCGCCGAAGCGCCGGTCGCGCTTGGCGTACGCCATGCACGCGTCCCACAGGTTCCGCCGGTCGAAGTCCGGCCACAGCACGTCCTGGAAGACCATCTCGGCGTATGCGCTCTGCCAGATCAGGTAGTTCGACGTGCGCTGCTCACCGGAGGGCCGCAGGAACATGTCCACGTCCGGCATGTCCGGGTAGTACAGGTACTTCGCGAAGGTCTTCTCGCTCACCTTCGACGGGTCCAGGCGGCCCGCCTTCACGTCCTCGGCCAGCGCCTGCGCCGCGTCCGCGATCTCCGCGCGGCCGCCGTAGTTCATGCAGAAGTACAGCGTCAGCTTGTCGTTGTCCTGCGTCTGCTCCTGCGCGACCTGGAGCTCCTTGGCCACCGACTTCCACAGCTTGGGCATCCGCCCCACCCAGCGCACCCGGATGCCGAGCGCGTCGAGCTGGTCCCGGGTCTTGCGGATGAAGTCCCGGTTGAAGTTCATCAGGAAGCGCACCTCGTCGGGCGAGCGCTTCCAGTTCTCGGTGGAGAAGGCGTACAGCGAGATGGCCTTCACGCCCATCTCGATCGCGCCCTGCAGCACGTCCAGCACCTGCTCGGCGCCGACCTTGTGCCCCTCGGTGCGCGGCAGCCCGCGCTCCTTCGCCCAGCGCCCGTTGCCGTCCATCACGATGGCCACGTGCTCGGGGACCAGCTCACCGGGGATCTTCGGCGGCCGCGCACCGGACGGGTGCGGCTCCGGCGCCTGGTACTCCCGCCGCGAACGGCCCAGAATCCCACGTCGTGCCATACGTGCCACGTCTCCTAGCTCTTGGTGTAGCTCTTGGGTGGTTACTTCTCTACGTAGCGGAGCGAGCGCAGTCCCCGCTCCAGGTGCCACTGCAGATACGCCGCGACCAGCCCGCTGCCCTCCCGGACGTGCCGGGCCTCGGCCGCGTCCGCCGTCCGCCAGTCCCCCGTCAGCAACGCGCTGAGCAGCGCGATCGACTCAGAGGAGGGTACGACGCTGCCGGGCACTCGGCACTCCCCGCATATGACTCCGCCCGCGCCGACCGAGAAGAACCGGTTCGGACCGGGCATTCCGCACCGCGCGCAGTCGTCAAAGCTCGGTGCGTAGCCGTTCACGGCGAGCGAGCGCAGCAGGAAGGCGTCCAGGACGAGATGTGCGGCGTGCTCTCCGGAGGCGAGCGTCCGGAGCCCGCCCACCAGCAGCAGATACTGCTGCACCGCCGGCTCGCCCTCGTGGTCGGTGAACCGCTCCGCCGTCTCCAGCATCGCGGTCCCCGCGGTGTACCGGTCGTAGTCGCGGACGATGCCGCCACCGTACGCGGCGATCGTCTCGCTCTGCGTGCACAGCGGCAGCCCGCGCCCGACCAGCTCGCTGCCGCGCGCGAAGAACTGCACGTCCACGTGCGAGAACGGCTCCAGACGCGCGCCGAACTTCGACTTCGTGCGCCGGACGCCTCGGGCCACGGCCCGTACCCGGCCGTGGCCGCGGGTCAGCAGCGTGATGATCCGGTCCGCCTCACCCAGCTTCTGGGTGCGCAGCACAACGCCGTCATCACGGAACAGACTCATGCAGCCATTGTCCCGTACGGCCGCGCCGCACGGGGACGGTCCCCCGGTTGCTGCCCGCCGGCCACTCAGCCGTTGCCCCCGCCGGCCGCTCAGCCCACCTCGCCGCGGCTGCGGGCGTTCACATACGCCGTGGCCGCGCTCAGCCGCTCACTCGCCGTCGCGATCCGCACGGCCTCGGGCACGCAGTCCCACTGCCGCCCGCCGCCCACCGGCCGCAGCCGCAGATACGGCCCCTCGCTCCCCGTCACCACTCCGACCTTGCCCGTCCGCGTGTCCACGACGTACGAACCCACCGCGGCGCTCATCGTTCCTCGCTCGCTTCCTTCGCCTCGAATCCGGCAGTGGTGTCCCACTGTCCCGACCCGGGCTCTTCCGCCGGAAGATTTTCGCTGTTCACATCCGTGATACGCGCCAGCGGATCTAAAATCGGCAGCGACGTACGCGTATCAAGTGCGCGTGACAGCAAGGGCGTTGAGGAACGCAGGCGGCATTTTCGCCCGCGCGTGCGAGGAATTGACGACTGTCGCGCGGCAGCCCTAGGAAGGCGTGCGCGCGGCCGCGGCGAGGAGCCGGTCCGTGTCCTGCGCGTCGAGCGACAGCGCCGTGCCGACGGTCGTGAGGACCTCGCGCTCGGGGCCCGTGTAGGGACCGTCCGCCAGCGCGATGCGCGCGCCCTGCAGCAGCAGGGATTCGCGCCCCGCCGGCGCAAGGTGGGGCGCGAGCGGCTCCAGCGCTTCGTGGAGCTCTATCGCGAGCGCCGTGCCACACGGGTCGAGACCGTCGCGGCCGTCGTGGTACGTGCCGGGGAGCCGGCCCGTGTCCGCGGCCAGCGCGGCCAGCAGGGAGAGCAGTTGCTCCTCCGTGCACTCGGTGAAGCCGGAGGCCCGTACCGCCGCGACCGCCTGCTCGCGGACCGTGCGGGACGCCGTGCCGCCCGCCGCCAGCAGCGCGAGCGTCACCGTGTGCACGGCGTCGCGGAGCATCGCGGAGAAGCGGGTCGTGGTGGGGTGGTCCAGGGCGTCCAGGCCGAAGTGGCCCGTGCAGGAAGAACATTCCAGAACGGGGCCCGCCGTGCCGCGCGGGAGGACGGGGACGCCGAGCAGGGTGAGCCGGCGCCTGCCCGTACGGCGGCGGTAGTTACGGTCGCCACCGCACTCGGGACAGAAGAACTCGCCGTCGGCGAGGGTGCGCCATGACGTGCGCACGCCCACCATGCCCAGCTTGTGCCTCACGTCGGACCTCCGTAACTCCCCCACGCCTTAAGGGCGCGGGAGGTGCCCCCATCGGCCACGCTGCCGCGCTGACGTGATGTTAGCCACATCGGAGACGTGGCGTCAGCATGTCGTACCGGACAATGCGGAAGGCCCCGCCCCCCTTTTCGACGAGGAGCGGGGCCTTGCGCGGGCGTCACGCGGGGGCGGTGAACCGGCCCGTGGGTACGTTCCCGTACCCCGCCAGCGGGTTTACCGAACCCATCCGTCCGGGTGTCAGCGGCTCGCGCGGTTGACGGCGGAGACGACGGCCTTGAGCGAGGCGCGCGTCGTGTTCGCGTCGATGCCGATGCCCCACAGGACCTTGTCGCCGATCGCGCACTCGATGTACGAGGCGGCCAGCGCGGAGGCGCCCTCGCTCATGGTGTGCTCCTGGTAGTCCAGCAGGCGTACGTCCACGCCGATGCCCTGCAGGGCGTCGAAGAACGCGGAGATCGGACCGTTGCCGGAGCCGGTCAGGACGGTGTCCTGGCCGTCGACGACCGCCTCGACCGTGAGCGCGTCGATGCCGTCCCGGTCCGTCGTGGTCTGGCCGTTCTTGACCTGGATACGGCCCCACGGGTTCTCGGGGTTGGGCAGGTACTCGTCCTGGAACGTGGACCAGATCGCGCCCGGGGTGACCTCGCCGCCCTCGGAGTCGGTCTTCTCCTGGATGGTCCGGGAGAACTCGATCTGCATCCGGCGCGGCAGGTCCAGGTTGTGGTCGTTCTTCAGGACGTACGCGATACCGCCCTTGCCGGACTGCGAGTTGACCCGGATGACGGCCTCGTAGGAGCGGCCGACGTCCTTCGGGTCGATGGGCAGGTACGGGACCGCCCACTCGATGTCGTCCACGGTCTTGCCCTGGGCGGCCGCGTCGGCCTCCAGAGCGTCGAAGCCCTTCTTGATGGCGTCCTGGTGGGAGCCGGAGAAGGCGGTGTAGACCAGGTCGCCCGCGTAGGGGTGGCGCGGGTGGACCTCCATCTGGTTGCAGTACTCGGAGGTGCGGCGGATCTCGTCGATCTGCGAGAAGTCGATCATCGGGTCGACACCCTGCGAGAACAGGTTCATGCCCAGCGTGACCAGGTCGACGTTGCCGGTGCGCTCGCCCTGGCCGAACAGGCAGCCCTCGACGCGGTCGGCGCCGGCCATGACCGCCAGCTCGGCGGCGGCGACGGCGGTGCCGCGGTCGTTGTGCGGGTGGGTCGACAGGCAGACGTACTCACGGCGGGACAGGTTGCGCGACATCCACTCGAAGCGGTCCGCGTGCGTGCTCGGGGTGGAGCGCTCGACCGTGGCGGGCAGGTTCAGGATGATCTCGCGGCCCTCCTCGGGCTGCCAGACGTCCATGACCGCCTCGCAGACCTCCAGGGCGAAGTCCAGCTCGGTGTCGGTGAAGATCTCGGGGCTGTACTGGTAGCCGAAGATCGTCTCGTCGCCCAGGATCTTCTCGGCGTACTCCATGACCAGCCGCGTGCCGTCCACCGCGATCTGCTTGACCTCTTCCTTGGAGCCGCGGAAGACGACCCGGCGGAAGGTGGGCGCGGTGGCGTTGTACAGGTGCACCGTCGCACGGTGGGCGCCGCGCAGCGACTCGATGGTCTTCTCGATCAGCTCTTCGCGGGCCTGGGTCAGGACGGAGATCGTCACGTCCTCGGGGATCGCGCCCTCTTCGATGATGGAGCGGACGAAGTTGAAGTCGGTCTCACCGGAGGAGGGGAAGCCGACCTCGATCTCCTTGTAGCCCATCTTGACCAGCAGGTCGAACATCTCGCGCTTGCGGGCCGGCGACATCGGGTCGATCAGCGCCTGGTTGCCGTCGCGCAGGTCGGTCGAGAGCCAGCGGGGCGCCTGGGTGATGCGCTTCCCGGGCCACGTGCGGTCCGGAATGTCCACGGCCTCGTACTGGCCGTACTTGTGGATCGGCATCCCGGAGGGCTTCTGCGTCACGGTCGCGGCGGTGATGGGCGTGGGGCGACCGACGGAATTCGCGGGGTTCGACATGGTGCGTAGGGCTCCTCGATGGGGTCCGGTAAGGACGGCCGACGGGGCGGTAAACCGCAACACCGAACTCCGCGGGGAGGGGGTCGGCCTACGACTACAGGCCCTCGCCGCGGCAGCTAAGGAGAAGCAGCCCGAAACGCATGATGCTCTGCACCCTAGCGGAGACCCGTGTCATATGGATGTCCCGTATCAGTATGCGGGACCGGAGGCGCATTGCGGCCTTTTCGCGACCAAGCACACATTCGCGGGAATCTCCGTAGCGGGTCGTGACAGGGCCTGCACGCGGTGCGACGCTCGCCCCATGGACGCCACTTCTTCACACCAGAGTCACGCTGTCCGCCCGGTCTTCTGCGGGATCATCCCGCCCCACCTCCTCGACCACCTCTCCCGTGCCGAGAGCTCCACGCTCTCCGGCCGGGCCCGCCGCACCCTCGAGCACGACGCCCTGCAGCGCACCCGCCGCCGCCTGACCACCGTCCGCGGCCTCGCCGCGCCGGACGGGGCCCGGACCGGCAGCGACAAGCCGCAGCGCACGATCTATGACGCGGAACACGCCGAGACCCTGCCCGGCACGAAAGTCCGCGGCGAGTCCGACCCGGCGGGCCAGGACGCCTCCGTCAACCGCGCCTTCGCCGGCCTCGGCGCCACCTTCGAGCTGTACTTCAAGATCTACGGCCGGCGCTCCATCGACGACCTGGGCCTGCCGCTGGACGCCACGGTCCACTACGGCAGGGAGTACGACAACGCCTTCTGGGACGGCGAGCGGATGGTCTTCGGGGACGGCGACGGCGAGCTGTTCCTGGACTTCACCACCGCCCTGGACGTCATCGGGCACGAACTGACCCACGGCGTCACCCAGTACACCGCCAACCTGGAGTACCTCGGCCAGTCCGGCGCGCTGAACGAGTCCGTCTCGGACGTCTTCGGCTCGCTGATCAAGCAGTACTCCCTCAAGCAGAGCGCCGACCAGGCGGACTGGCTGATCGGCGACGGGCTGCTCGGCCCGGACGTCGACAAGGGGACCGCGCTGCGCTCGATGAAGGCGCCCGGCACGGCCTACGACGACGATGTGCTCGGCAAGGACCCGCAGCCCGCCACGATGGACGACTACGTACAGACCTCGCAGGACAACGGCGGGGTGCACATCAACTCCGGCATCCCCAACCACGCCTTCTACCTCGCGGCGACCGCCCTGGGCGGCAACGCCTGGGAGCGGGCCGGGCAGGTCTGGTACGACGTGCTGACGGGCGGCGAGCTCGCCAAGGACGCCCAGTTCGAGGACTTCGCCCAACTGACGATCGACGCCGCCAAGGCTCGCTACGGCGACCAGGGCGCGGAGCACGAAGCGCTGGTCAAGGCGTGGTCCGAGGTGGGTGTCACCAACGACGAGGGACAGTGACCTGCGGCGGTCATTGACCGGCGGCGCGCCGAGGAGAAGGCTGCGCCCATGCGGATTCAGGTGAGGCGCACCGGCGGTTTCGCCGGCATCGAGAAGCACGCCGAGATCGACACCGCTGACCGGGCCGATGCCGCCCAGTGGGACGACCTGGTCGAGCGGGCGCTGGCCGACGGGCGGGACACCCAGCCCGTCGGGGTGCCGGACGGATTCACGTACCAGATCACCGTCGACGGCCGGACCGTGTACTGCGCGGATCCCCGGCTGACCGACCACCAGCGCAAGCTGATCACCCGGGTACTGAAGGAAGGGGCGTAGGCCACGGCTCCCTGAGCCCCGGCGACGCGTGTCAAGGGTGCGGGTGGGCGGCTCCGCCCGCACCCTTGACACGTTACTGACCGGTCGGCGGCCACCCGGATGAGGAGCTTGCCGTGCTGCTCCCGGGCCCGGTGGCGGAGGATCTGAAGGTGACCTCCCAGTCCCTGGACCGGTACGCCGTCGACGAAGCGCTGGCCGAACCCGTCGTGCCGGTCGGGCGCGGCTGGACGGCGGCGCTCGTGCTGGCGAACGGGGCGATCTGGGTCGGCTGGTTCGGGCCGCTGCAGATCCTGCTGGCCCTCCAGGCCGCCGAGCTGGCCCCGGCCGGCACCTCGAAGGAGACCGTACTGGCCTGGGTGACCGGCTGCGGCGCGGCCGTCGCGCTGGTCGCCACGCCGCTCTTCGGCGCGGCCTCGGACCGCACGGCCTCCCGCTTCGGCCGCCGTGCTCCATGGATCGCGGGCGGCGTGCCGGCCGGCGCCGGCGCGCTCGCACTGCTCGCCACGGCGGACGGCGTACTGTCCCTGCTGCTGGGCTGGTGCCTGGTCCAGCTCGCGCTGAGCGCCGCGTACGCCGCGCTCACCGCCGCCGTACCGGACCGGGTGCCGCGGCGGCAGCGCGGGGCGGTCGGCGGCTGGCTGGGCGCGGCCCAGATCCTGGGCGTACTGGCGGGCACGGGCCTGGCGACCGCGGCCGGCGGTATCGCGGCGGGCTACCTCGCCTGCGCCGCCTTCACGGTCCTCGGCACGCTCCCGTACGTCCTGCTCCGCCGCGACCCGGTACTGCCCGCCGACCGGCGCCCGCCGTTCGACCGGCGCGCCTTCCTGACCGCCTTCTGGATCAGCCCGCGCCGCCACCCGGACCTGGCCTGGGCCTGGCTGACCCGCTTCCTGGTCAACCTCGGGAACTCGATCGCGCTGCTGTACTTGCTGTACTACCTGCGGGACGCGCTGCACCGCCCCGACCCGGCGGCCGGGGTGCTGATCCTCACCGCGGTGAACAGCGCGCTGCTGCTGGGGACGGTCGTCGCCGCCGGCTTCTGGTCGGACCGCATCGGCCGCCGCAAGCCGTTCGTCCTGTGGGCCGGCGTCCTGATGGCGGCGGCCACCGCGGTGCTCGCCTGCTGGCAGACCTGGCCCGGAGCGCTGGTGGCGGCCGGCACGCTGGGCATCGGCTTCGGCGTCTTCATGGCCGTCGACTTCGCGCTGATGACGGACGTCCTCCCGGCCGCGGCACACCGCGGCAAGGACCTGGGCGTCATCAACATCGCCAACTCCCTGCCCCAGGTCGCCGCCCCGGCCCTGGCAGCGCCGGTGGTCCGCCACCTGGGCGGCTACCCGGTCCTGTACCTCCTGGCCGCGGCCACCGCCCTGGCGGGCGCCCTCTTCGTACGCCGCATCCGAGGAGTGGACTAGGGGAGGACTCGGGGACGGCTAGAAGCCCAGCTTGCGGAGCTGCTTCGGGTCCCGCTGCCAGTCCTTGGCGACCTTCACGTGCAGATCGAGATAGACGGGCGTGCCGAGCAGCGCCTCGATGTGCTTCCGCGACTTCATCCCGACCTCCTTCAGGCGCTTGCCCTTGGGGCCGATGATGATGCCCTTCTGGCTGGGCCGCTCGATGTAGACGATCGCGTGCACGTCCAGCAGCGGCTTCTCGGCGGGCCGGTCCTCGCGCGGCAGCATCTCCTCGACCACGACCGCGATGGAGTGCGGCAGCTCGTCCCGCACGCCCTCCAGCGCCGCCTCGCGGATCAGCTCGGCGACCATGACCTGCTCGGGCTCGTCGGTGAGGTCGCCCTCCGGGTACAGCGGCGGGCTCTCGGGCAGCATCGGCACGAGCAGATCGGCCAGCAGCCCCACCTGGCTGTCGCCGACCGCCGACACCGGAATGATCTCGGCCCACTCGATCCCGAGCTCCTGGCCCAGCTTGTCGATGGCGATGAGCTGTTCGGCCAGCGTCTTGGAATCCACCAGGTCGGTCTTGGTCACGATGGCGACCTTCGGGGTCTTCTTGATCCCCGCCAGCTCACCGGCGATGAACCGGTCGCCCGGCCCGAGCTTCTGGTCGGCGGGCAGGCAGAAGCCGATCACATCGACCTCGGCCCAGGTGGTCCGCACCACGTCATTGAGCCGCTCGCCCAGCAGCGTGCGCGGCTTGTGCAGACCGGGGGTGTCCACCAGCACGAGCTGCGCGTCCGGGCGGTGCACGATGCCGCGGACGGTGTGCCGGGTGGTCTGCGGCCGGTTGGAGGTGATGGCCACCTTCGTACCGACGAGAGCGTTCGTCAGGGTGGACTTGCCCGCGTTCGGGCGGCCGACGAAGCACGCGAAGCCGGCGCGGTGCGGGGCGGAGGAGTCTGTACGAGCGCTCATGGCGCCCATTCTCCCCGATCGCGGGCATGACACCGACCACCGGCCCGGCCGGACCGGTGGGTCAGCGGTATCTCTGGGGCGCTGCGCGCTCAGCCGGCCTTGACGGTCTCGCGGAGGACGCCGTCGGGACCGGCGACCAGGACGGGAGTCTCCGCGCCGCCCAGGTCGCGGACGACCGCGCGGTCCGCGTCGGCCGCGGTGTCGGCCTCGGTGACCAGCGCGGCCGCCTCCAGGGACTGCGCGCCGCTCGCCACGGCCATCGCCACGGCGGTCTGCAGGGCACTCAGCTTGAGGGAGTCGAGGGTCACGGTCCCCGCGACGTACGTCCGCCCGGTCTCGTCCCGCACGGCGGCACCCTCGGTGACACCATTACGGGCACGCGCCGAACGGGCAAGCGTAATGATCTTGCGGTCTTCCGGATCCATCGCTTCGCTCATACGGCCGAGGATATGCGTTCACCACCCCCGCATGTTCCAACGGGGGCCCACCCCCGACGACCCGTCTTCCCGCGGCGTACCGGCATCCGCACGCCTACGCTGGAAAGTGAACCGCGGAACACGGAGGCGGTCCCCATGGGCATCTACTCAGAACGCGTCCTCCCGCGCATCATCGACGTCGCCTGCGGCATGAAACCCACCAAACCCCTACGACGCCAGGTCTGCGCACCCCTCAAGGGCGACATCCTCGAGATCGGCTTCGGCACGGGCCACAACGTGCCCTTCTACCCGCCGGCCGTCACCAGCGTGGCCGCCATCGAGCCCTCCGACCTGGGCTGGGAACTCGCCGGCACGCGCCTGCGCGCATCCCGTACGCCCGTCCACCGGGCCGGCCTCGACGGCCAGTCCCTCCCCTTCGAGGACAACACTTTCGACGCCGCCCTCTCCACCTGGACGCTGTGCACCATCCCCGACGCCGAGGCCGCCCTCCGCGAGGTGAGACGCGTCCTCAAGCCGGGCGGCACCCTGCGCTTCCTCGAACACGGCCTGGCCCCGGAAGGGGACGAGTCCGTACGCCGGTGGCAGCGCCGCCTGGACCCCGTCAACGCGCGCCTCTTCGGCGGCTGCCACCTCACCCGTCCGGTGGCCGACCTGCTGGCCTCAGCAGGCTTCACGATCACCGAACTGGAGACGTTCTACGAGCAGGGCGCCCCCAAACCCATGGGCGCCGACTCGCTGGGCACAGCGATGGCCCGCTGACCGGGCACAGGGGCGGCCCGCTAGTCCCCGTCGCTCCCGGCGCCATCGGCGCCCTCGGTGCCGACCGGCTCCACCAGCACCGTAACGATCTTGTTCCGGCGCCCCGCAGGCGACTCCGCCGTCAGCCGCAGCGCCTTGAGGGCCGGGTCCACGGCGTCCTCGGAGAGGTCGACCTCCGCCTGGGCCCCCGCGATCGGCACCCGCCCCAGCCGCTTGGCCAGCAGCCCGCCGACCGTCTCCACGTCCTCGTCGTCCAACTCCA
Organism: Streptomyces ochraceiscleroticus; assembly: GCF_000720485.1. Lineage (GTDB taxonomy): Bacteria > Actinomycetota > Actinomycetes > Streptomycetales > Streptomycetaceae > Streptomyces > Streptomyces ochraceiscleroticus. The sequence goes on from NZ_JOAX01000043.1 coordinate 40,990, forward strand.
GGCCGTACAGCTCGCCGAGGTCGCCGATGTCGAGGCGGGCCGTGACCCGGTACCGGCCGTCGCCCAGCTCCTGCACGGGCGGCAGCTCGCGGTCGTACTCGTCGGTGATCTCCCCGACGATCTCTTCGAGGATGTCCTCGATCGTGACGATGCCGGCCGTGCCGCCGTACTCGTCGATCACCACGGCAACGTGGTTGCGGTCCCGCTGCATCTCGCGCAGCAGATCACCCGCGTTCTTCGTGTCCGGCACGAACGCCGCGGGCCGCATCGCCGTCGACACCAGCTCGGTCTCCGCGTCCCGGCTGATGTGCACCTTCCGGGCGAGGTCCTTCACGTACACCACGCCCACCACGTCGTCCTCGCTCTCCCCCGTCACGGGGATGCGCGAGAACCCGGAGCGCAGCGCGAGCGTGAGCGCCTGGCGGATGGTCTTGAAGCGCTCGACCGAGACCAGGTCGGTGCGCGGCACCATCACCTCGCGCACGAGGGTGTCGCCGAGCTGGAAGACCGAGTGCACCATGCGGCGCTCCTCGTCCTCGATCAGCGACTCCTGCTCCGCGAGGTCGACCATCGCGCGCAGCTCGGCCTCGGAGGCGAACGGGCCCTTGCGGAAGCCCTTGCCGGGCGTGAGGGCGTTGCCGAGGAGGATCAGGAGCTGCGGGATCGGGCCCATGACGCGGGCCAGCGGCAGCAGGACGTACGCCGCGGCGGTCGCCGTGTTCAGCGGGTGCTGCCGTCCGATCGTCCGCGGCGAGACGCCGACCGCCACGTACGAGACGAGCACCATCACCGCGATGGCGACGGTCAGCGCCTCCCACGTCTCCGCGAACCGCTGCACGCACGCGTACGTGACGACGACGGCAGCGGCCATCTCGCAGCCCACCCGCACCAGCAGGGCGACGTTCAGATAGCGGGTGGGGTCGGCGGCGACGGCGGCGAGCTTGGCGCTGCCGCGCCGCCCGGACCGTACGGCCTCCTCGGCGCGGAAGCTGGTCGTGCGGGCGAGGCCCGTCTCCGCGCAGGCGGCGAGCCAGGCGACCACGACGAGGAGGACGGCGACGGCGATGAGCTGGACGGACACCGCGTCACCGAGTGGTGGGTGCCGGAGACGGGCCCTCGATGCCGCGCTCGGCCCGCCAGCCGTCGATGATCGCGGCCTGCAGCCCGAACATCTCGGCCTTCTCGTCCGGCTCCTCGTGGTCGTACCCGAGGAGGTGGAGGACACCATGGACGGTGAGCAACTGCAGCTCCTCGTCCATGGAGTGCTCCGTGGGCGCGTCCTCTCCCTGCTTCTTGGCGACCTCGGGGCAGAGCACGATGTCGCCGAGCAGCCCCTGCGGGGGCTCCTCCTCGTCCTTGGCCGGCGGCCGCAGCTCGTCCATCGGGAAGGACATCACGTCGGTCGGGCCCGGGAGGTCCATCCACTGGATGTGGAGCTGCTCCATGGCGTCGGCGTCGACGACGATGACCGAGAGCTCGGACAGCGGGTGGATGCGCATCCGGGCGAGCGCGTAGCGGGCGACATCCAGGACCGCCTGCTCGTCGATGTCCGTACCGGACTCGTTGTTGACGTCGATTGCCATCGTGTGACTGCTCAAGACTTCCTGTTGCGGCTGCGGCTGTCGTGCTGGCCGGAGCGACCGTCGTTCTGACCGCTGCGGCCCTCGTTCTGGCCATTGCGGCTGTCGTACTTCTCGTACGCGTCGACGATACGGCCCACGAGCTTGTGCCGGACGACATCGGTGCTGGTGAGGCGCGAGAAATGGACGTCCTCGACGTCCTCCAGGATCTCCTGCACCTGGCGCAGACCGCTCTTCGTACCGCCGGGCAGGTCGACCTGCGTCACATCACCCGTGATCACGATCTTCGAGTCGAAGCCGAGGCGGGTGAGGAACATCTTCATCTGCTCGGGGCTGGTGTTCTGCGCCTCGTCGAGGATGATGAACGCGTCGTTCAGCGTGCGGCCGCGCATGTACGCCAGCGGCGCGACCTCGATCGTCCCGGCGGCCATCAGGCGCGGGATGGAGTCGGGGTCGAGCATGTCGTGCAGCGCGTCGTAGAGCGGGCGCAGATACGGGTCGATCTTCTCGTAGAGCGTGCCGGGCAGGAAGCCCAGGCGCTCGCCCGCCTCGACCGCGGGCCGGGTCAGGATGATGCGGTTGACCTGCTTGGACTGCAGGGCCTGCACCGCCTTGGCCATGGCGAGGTAGGTCTTGCCCGTACCGGCGGGGCCGATGCCGAAGACGACGGTGTGCTTGTCGATGGCGTCGACGTACCGCTTCTGGTTCAGCGTCTTGGGACGGATCGTGCGGCCCCGATTGGAGAGGATGTTCTGCGTGAGCACCTCTGCCGGGGTCTCTTCCGTCCCGCCCTCGCCGTTCTCCGCCGAGCGCAGCATGGCGATCGAGCGTTCCACTGCGTCCTCCGTCATCGGCTGTCCGGTGCGGAGCACCAGCATCATCTCGTCGAACAGGCGCTGGATGAGCGCGACGTCCTCGGGATTTCCGACGGCGCTGACCTCATTGCCACGGACGTGGATGTCGGCCGCCGGGAAGGCGTTCTCGATCACGCGCAGCAACGCGTCTCCCGACCCCAGGACCGTGACCATGGGGTGCTTGGGCGGGACGGTGAACTGGGCGCGCGCCTGCTGATTAGTGGGTGTCTGCGTCATGGGCCGGCTCTGTGGCCTGCTGATCCCCATTTCTACGTAGCGATGCCTGCGGCTCTCCTGAGCACGTCCAGGGTACGACGCACCACCGACATCGACGGAGAACTTTTCGAGGAGGGCCGGTGGAGGGGGGCGAGGGGCGGGAAGCCATCCCCCTCCGCCTTCGCCCCTGCGGGGAACGGCTAGCCGGAGCGGCGGAAGCCGATGGTGGGGAGGGCGCGGGCCAGCGGCCACTGACGGTAGGCGGCCGGCAGTACGCCCTCCAGGAACGCGTACCGCTCCCGCAGCGGGAGTCCGCCGCCCGGTGCCGCGAGCCCGGCCACGGCCTCCGTGTGGTGATCCCGTACCTGCTGCCACCACGCGGCGATCTCCGACCAGCCGGGCGCGGACAGCGAGCCGCCGAACTCCTGCACCGACAGCGCCGCCGTCAGGCCCGCGAACGCCAGCCGGTCGGCCAGCGGCCAGCCCGCGAGCGTGCCCGTGACGAAGCCCGCCACGAAGACGTCGCCCGCGCCCGTGGGGTCCAGCGCCTCCACCGCGATCGCCGGTACCTCGGCGCTCTCGCCGGTCCGCGCGTCCACCGCGCACGCGCCCCGCGCACCCATGGTGACCACGGCGACCGGCACGAGGTCGGCGAGCTTGCGGGCGGCGGCCTGCGGCGAGTCCGTACGCGTGTACCGCATCGCCTCCTCGGCATTCGGCAGGAACGCCTCGCAGTGCTCGAGGTCGGCGAGGTCGGCCGGGTCCCAGCGCCCGGTGTCGTCCCAGCCCACGTCCGCGAAGATCCGGGCGCCGCGGCCGGCCGCGCAGCCCAGCCAGCCCTCCCGCCGCCCCGGCACCAGCGAGGCGACGCAGGCGCGCGAGGCGGGCGGGCACCCCGGCGCGTGCGCCCCGTCGAAGGCGGACTCCGGCGGCGGCGCCTCGTGCCCGTGCGACACCATCGTGCGCTCGCCCTCGTACGCCATGGAGACGGTCACCGGCGAGTGCCACCCGGGCACCTTCCGCGACATCGAGAGGTCGATGCCCTCCCCCTGGCGCAGCGCGTCCCAGCAGTACTCGCCGTACATGTCGTCCCCGAAGGCCGCCGCCAGCGAGGTGTGCAGCCCGAGCCGGGCCAGCGCGGTCGCCATGTTCGCGACCCCGCCGGGGCTCGACCCCATGCCGCGCGCCCAGGACTCGGTGCCGCGGACCGGCGCCGAGTCCAGCCCGGTGAAGATGATGTCGAGGAAGACCGTGCCGGTGAGATAGACGTCCGTGGCCGGGTCCCGCGGCCCGCGAAGTGCGGCGAGCGGGTCGAGCACCGCCGGCGTGGGACTCGTGGGGGCGAACTGTTCTCCGCTGTGAGCGCTCACCTTGCCTGCCCCTTTCGTCCGTGCACGTCACGCCAGTGTGCCGGATCAGGGGTGGCCATGGCTGCGAGCGGGGCGGCTTCCGGCGTACCTTCGTGCGGTACGTTCCGGCCCATGAGGCTCACGATTCTCGGTGGTGGCGGCTTCCGGGTGCCGCTGGTCCACCGCGCGCTGCTCGACGACCCCGCGCGCGCCGTGACGGAGGTGACGCTGTACGACACCGACGCGGACCGGCTGCGGGTCATCGCGGCCGTACTGGAGCGGCAGGCGGCGGGGCGGGAGCGGCCGGTACGGGTACGGCTCGCGACGGACCTCGACGACGCCCTGCGCGGCGCGGACTTCGTGTTCTCCGCGATCCGGGTCGGCGGCACAGCGGGGCGCGTCGCGGACGAGCGGATCCCGCTCTCCGAGGGCGTGCTCGGCCAGGAGACGGTGGGCGCGGGCGGCGTGCTCTACGGGCTGCGCACCATCCCCGTGGCGCTGCACATCGCCGAGCGGGCCGCGGCGCTGGCCCCGGACGCCTGGGTCATCAACTTCACCAACCCGGCCGGAATGGTCACCGAGGTGATGGCGGAGGTGCTGGGCGAGCGGGTGATCGGCATCTGTGACTCGCCGGTGGGCCTGGTGCGCCGGGCCGCGCGGGCGGCGGGCGCCGACCCGGACGCGGTGAGCTACGACTACGTGGGGCTGAACCACCTCGGGTGGCTGCGGTCGCTGTCCTACGAGGGCCGCGACCTGCTCCCGGGGCTGCTCGCCGACCCCGAAGCGCTCGGCTCGTTCGAGGAGGGGCGGCTCTTCGGGGCCGAGTGGCTGCACGCTCTCGGGGCGCTGCCCAACGAGTACCTGCATTACTACTACTTCCGCCGCGAGACGCTCGCCTCCGTACGGGCGGCGGACGAGACCCGCGGTGTCTTCCTCGACCGGCAGCAGGGCGGCTTCTTCGAGGCGGCGGGCCGGCGCCCGGAGGACGCGTACGCGCTGTGGGAGCGCACGCGCCTGGAGCGCGAGGAGACGTACATGGCGGAGAGCCGGGAGGCGAGCGGCGGCTGGCAGCGCGACACCTGCGACCTGGAGGGCGGCGGGTACGACCGGGTGGCGCTGGCCCTGATGCACGCGATCGCGGGCGACCGGCGGGCCCGGCTGATCCTGAACGTGCGCAACGGGACGACCGTTCCGGCGCTCGCCCCCGAGGCCATCATCGAGACGGTGTGCGAGGTGGGCGCGGACGGCGCCCGGCCGCTGCCGTGCGCCCCGCTCCGCAACGACCAACTGGGGCTGATGCTCCAGCTCAAGGCGGTGGAACGGGCGACGGTGGAGGCCGCCGTCTTCAAGGAGCGCGACGCGGCCCTACGGGCGCTGGCGCTGCACCCTCTGGTGGACTCACCGGCGGTGGCCGCCCGCATCCTGGAGCGGGCGGCGGACTGAGCGGTCCGCCCGACGGGGCGGTTCGGCGGCGGGTGCGGGCTCGGCGGCCGTGGTTGGGCGGCTGGGCCCGGGTGGGCGCGGCCTAGGGGTGTCAGCGGCTGACAGACTCCGCCAGGGCGGCGAGGCGGCGCTGTACGTCGTCGCGGGCGCCGCTCCTGCCGGGCACCCGGCTCCGGAGGTTCGCGAGTTCCACGCCCAGCTTCCGGACCTCCTCGCCGTTGCTGACCTGGTGCCAGCAGTGGTGGGCACGGTCGACGGCGGCCGTGACCTCGGGGTCCGTCTCGCTCTGCCCGCCGGCCAGCCGGACGTGCGCGGACCGCATCCACAGCCCGCTCGCCCGCACCGGCTCGTCGGCCTGCCGGGCCAGCTCCGCCTGTACCTCGATCCAGTGCACCGCCTCCGGGGACACCGGCCCGTGGCTCCGGAGGGCGGCCTGCTCCCAGGCCGCGGCCATCGCGGCGGCCTCCCCGTGCCGCCCGGCCGCCGCCGCGGCGAACACGGCATGGTGCGGATCGACGGCAGGCGCCGCACTGGGCACCGGGGGTATGGCGGCCACCACGGGAATCGGCGGCTGGGCGGGCTGCGTGGGCTGGGCCGGCACCGGAGCGGGCGCGGGAGCCTGCACGGGCGCGGGCGCGGGAGCCGGGGCGGGCGCGGGCGCCGCAGCGGGCTCCGACGCAGGTTCCGAAGCGGGCACAGGCGCCGGTGCAGACGCCGGAGCGGGCGCGGGAGCCGGAGCAGGCGCGGCCGCGGACGGCGCCGCCACCGCCCCAGCAGCCGGTGCAGCCACAGCCCCAGGACCCGGCGCAGGAACCGGCCCAGGAACCGGCCCGGGGCCCGGACTCGGTACCGGTACCGGCGTCTGCGCCCCCGTCCCCGCTCGCTCCGGCGTCAGCCACAACGTCACCCCACCGTCCAGCCCCGCCTCCCGCAGCGCCCACCCGTGCAACTCGTCCGCACCGGGCCGCGCGGCCGCCGCCCCCGCTCCCGTCTCCGCCACCGCCCGCAACACCCGCGCCAGGGCATGCGTGTACGCCGGCGTGAGCCGGTGCTTCTTGTCGCTCCGCTGCACCGTGCCGTAGAGCTGGAACGGTCCGCCCAGCGAGAGCTTCCCCGCGCCCAGGTCGTGCCAGACCTCCGGCCCGGCCGCCAGGTCGGCCAGTACCGTCGTACTGCCCGGCGGTCGGTGCTGCAGCTCCGCGGCGAGCCAGTGCCACGGCAGCGCCGTGTACCGGACCGTGCGGGGCACGGTCCGGGCCAGTGCCAGATGCGGCTTGCCCTGTCGCGCGTCGACCTGGATGTGCCCCGCGACGTAGACCAGCAGCGGCCCGTCGACGGCGGCCGCGGTGCGGATGTGGGTCAGTACCGTGTTCGGGTCGTCCGGGTTCGCCAACTGCACGGCGCTGGCGTACGGAGCGCCCACGAGCCGCGCCGGCGGAACGGCCGCCAACTGCGGCAGCGCGGCGGTCGCCGGGAGCGGCCGGCGCACCGGCGGATCGGCGGCAATCAGCAGGGCGTAGCCAGGAGCGGTCGGTGCGGTGCTGATTGCCATACCGAGCACGGTAACCGGCCGCCCTCCTGGTACGCATGGGATAGCGGCGCAAAGGTTCGAAAACCGGTAGCAAGTGACGCCGCTACGGCCCCTCAGTGGCCGCGCGCGATCCATTCTTCCAGGTGCGGTGCCTCGTCCCCGATGGTCGTCGGGTCTCCGTGCCCGGTGAGCACCTTCGTCTGCGGCGGCAGGGTCAGCAGCCGTTTCCGGATCGACTCGACGATGGTCGGGAAGTCCGAGAACGACCGCCCGGTCGCGCCGGGTCCGCCCTGGAAGAGCGTGTCCCCGCTGAAGACGACGCCGAGGTCGGGCGCGTGGAAGCAGACCGCGCCGGGCGCGTGCCCCGGCGTGTGCAGCACGGTCAGATCCGTACCGGCGATGGTCAGCACCTGCCCGTCCGTCAGCTCCCGGTCCGGAGGGCTGCCCGGATAGGTCAGCTTCCACAGCGGCAGGTCGTCCGGATGAAGGTGGATCATGGCGCCGGTACGGGACGCCAGCGCGGGCGCCGCGTCGATGTGGTCGTCGTGCGCGTGCGTACAGAGCACCGCACGCAGCCGCCGCCCGCCGAGCGCCACGAGGATGGCATCGGCATCGTGCGCGGCATCGATGACCACCGCTTCCTCATCGTCCCCGACGATCCACACATTGTTGTCCACCTCCCACGTCCCGCCATCGAGGGAGAACGTCCCGGAGGTGACCAGGTGCTCGATGCGTGCCGCCATCACAGCACCACCACCGAGCGGAGAACGTCGCCTTCGTGCATCCGCGCGAGCTTGTAGGTCTCCGGACGGCCGACCGCCTCGATGACCACATCCGCGCCGAAACCGCCGGTCAGCTCGCGGATCGCCGCCACCGGATCGGCGGCCTTGGAATTCACCGAGTGCGTGGCGCCGATGGACAACGCCTTCTCCAGCTTCCGGTCGTCGATGTCCACCGCGATGATCTTCGCAGCACCCGCCAGCCGGGCGCCGGCAATCGCCGCGTCACCGACACCACCACAGCCGATCACCGCAACCGAGTCCCCACGCCCCACATTCCCGGTATTGATCGCCGCACCGATACCGGCCATCACCCCACACCCCAGCAGTCCTGCCACGGCGGGCGAGACGGCCGGGTCGACCTTGGTGCACTGGCCCGCCGCCACCAGCGTCTTCTCCGCGAACGCACCGATACCGAGGGCCGGAGACAGCTCCGTACCGTCCGTCAGCGTCATCTTCTGCTTGGCGTTGTGCGTATCGAAGCAGTACTGCGGACGCCCCCGCAGACACGCCCGGCACTGCCCGCACACCGCACGCCAATTCAGAATGACGAAGTCGCCGGG
>NZ_JOAX01000044.1 GCF_000720485.1 Streptomyces ochraceiscleroticus
CGTGAACGGTCCCGGTGAGGCCCGCGAGGCCGACCTGGGTGTGGCTTCCGGTAACGGCAAGGGGCAGATCTTCGTCAAGGGCGAGGTCATCAAGACCGTCCCGGAGTCGAAGATCGTGGAGACCCTCATCGAGGAGGCCATGAAGATCGCCGAACGCATGGCGGCGGAGGGAGCGGCGACCGGCGCCCCCGACGTCACCGTCGGCTGAACGAACCCCGACGGCTCCGTCGGCAGAACAAAGAGGAGGGGGACCCAGCATGTCGATGCTCGAATACATCCGGGAACCGCAGGACCTCAAGGAGGTGCCGACCGACCGCCTCGGCGAACTGGCCGCGGAGATCCGCCAGTTCCTCATCCGGGCGGTCGCCCGCACCGGCGGCCATCTCGGACCCAACCTGGGCGTGGTCGAGCTGACCATCGCCCTGCACCGGGTGTTCGACTCGCCCGCCGACCGCATCCTGTGGGACACCGGGCACCAGTCGTACGTCCACAAGATCCTGACCGGCCGGCAGGACTTCTCCAAGCTCCGCGGCAAGGGCGGCCTGTCCGGGTATCCCTCGCGCGAGGAATCCGTCCACGACGTCATCGAGAACAGCCACGCCTCCACCGTGCTCGGCTGGGCCGACGGCCTCGCCAAGGCCAACCAGGTACTGGGAAAGCGCGACCACGTCGTCGCGGTCACCGGCGACGGCGCGCTCACCGGCGGCATGGCCTGGGAGGCGCTCAACAACATCGCGGCCGAGGACCGGCCGCTGATCATCGTCGTCAACGACAACGAGCGCTCCTACGCGCCCACCATCGGCGGCCTCGCCGACCACCTCGCCACCCTCCGCACCACCGACGGCTACGAACGCTTCCTGTCCTGGGGCAAGGACGTACTGAACCGCACACCGGTCGTCGGCAGGCCCCTGTACGGATCGCTGCACGGCGCGAAGAAGGGCTTCAAGGACGCCTTCGCGCCCCAGGGCATGTTCGAGGACCTGGGCCTGAAGTACGTCGGCCCGATCGACGGCCACGACATCGAGGCGGTGGAGTCCGCGCTGCGCCGCGCCGCCCGCTTCCACGGCCCCGTACTGGTGCACTGCCTCACCGAGAAGGGTCGCGGCTACCAGCCGGCTCTGGAGGACGAGGCCGACCGCTTTCATACGGTCGGCGTGATGGACCCGCTCACCTGCGCGCCCGTCGCGCCGCCCGGCCCGCCGTCCTGGACCTCCGTCTTCGGCGACGAGATGGTCCGCATCGGGGCCGAGCGGCCGGACGTCGTAGCCCTCACCGCGGCGATGCTGCAGCCCGTGGGACTGGGCAGGTTCGCCGCCGCGTATCCGGACCGGGTCTGGGACGTGGGCATCGCCGAACAGCACGCCGCGGTCTCCGCGGCCGGGCTCGCCACCGGCGGCCTGCACCCGGTCTTCGCGGTCTACGCCACGTTCCTCAACCGCGCCTTCGACCAGATCCTCATGGACGTCGCGCTGCACAAGTGCGGGGTCACCTTCGTCCTGGACCGGGCCGGCGTCACCGGCACCGACGGGCCGAGCCACAACGGCATGTGGGACATGTCGATCCTCCAGGTCGTGCCGGGCCTGCGGATCGCCGCGCCGCGCGACGCCGACCAGCTCCGCGCCGAGCTGCGCGAGGCCGTCGACGTCGACGACGCGCCGACCGTCGTGCGCTACCCCAAGGAGTCCGTCGGCGACCCGATCCCCGCGCTGGAACGCGTCGGGGGAGTGGACGTCCTCGCCCGCGGCGACCGGGAGGACGTGCTGCTGGTCGCGGTCGGCGTCATGGCGCCGGTCTGCCTGGCGACGGCCGAACTGCTCGCGGCGCGCGGCATCGGCACCACCGTGATCGACCCCCGCTGGGTCAAGCCGGTCGACCCGGAGATCCCGCGGCTGGCCGCGCGCCACGCCGCGGTGGCCGTCGTGGAGGACAGCAGCCGCACCGGCGGCGTCGGCGCGGCGGTCGGCCAGGCGCTGCGCGACGCCGACGTCGACCTGCCGCTGCGCACCTTCGGCATCCCCGAACAGTTCCTCGCGCACGCCAAGCGGGGCGAGGTGCTGGCCGACATCGGGCTGACCCCGGCGGAGATCGCGGGCCGCATCGCCGAGAGCCTGACCCGTACGGACGACCGCGCGGCGGCCGTCGCGGTCGTCAAGGAGACCAACGACGTATGAGCGGATTCGACCTCACCAAGCTGCTCGCCGAGCGCGGCGCCGAACGCTACGACCTGCACGCCAAGTACCTGAACCACCAGTTGCCGCGGATGCTGCACACCATCGGCTTCGACAAGGTCTACGAGAGGGCCGAGGGCGCGTACTTCTGGGACGACCAGGGGCAGGACTACCTGGACATGCTCGCCGGGTTCGGTGTGATGGGCCTCGGCCGGCACCACCCGGTGGTCCGGCAGGCGCTGCACGACGTACTGGACGCCGGGCTCGCCGACCTCACCCGCTTCGACTGCCCGCCGCTGCCGGGGCTGCTCGCCGAGAAGCTGCTCCGGTACGCGCCGCATCTGGACCGGGTCTTCTTCGGGAACAGCGGTACGGAGGCGGTCGAGACGGCCCTGAAGTTCGCCCGGTACGCGACGGGCCGCCCGCGCATCCTGTACTGCACGCACGCCTTCCACGGGCTGACCACCGGCTCGCTGTCGGTCAACGGCGAGGCCGGCTTCCGCGACGGCTTCGCGCCGCTGCTGCCGGACACCGCGATCGAGATGGGCGACCTGGACGCGCTGGAGCGGGAGCTGAGGCGCGGCGACGTGGCGGGCTTCGTCGTGGAGCCGATCCAGGGCAAGGGCGTGCACCCCACCCCGCCCGGCTTCCTGCGCGCCGCACAGGAGCTGCTGCACAAGCACAAGGCGCTGCTCATCGCCGACGAGGTGCAGACCGGCCTCGGCCGCACCGGCGACTTCTTCGCGTACCAGCACGAGCCCGGCGTCGAACCGGACCTGGTCTGCGTGGCCAAGGCGCTCTCCGGCGGCTATGTGCCGGTCGGCGCCACGCTCGGCAAGGAGTCGGTCTTCAAGAAGGTCTACTCCTCGATGGACCGGGTGCTGGTGCACTCCGCGAGCTTCGGCTCCAACGCCCAGGCGATGGCGGCGGGGCTGGCGGTCCTGACGGTCATGGAGGACGAAGGGATCGTCGCCGGAGTGCGGTCGACGGGCGACCTGCTGCGCTCCCGCCTGACCGAGCTGATCCCGAAGTACGAGCTGCTGCACGACGTGCGGGGCCGCGGCCTGATGATCGGCATCGAGTTCGGCCGCCCGAAGTCGCTGGGGCTGCGGAGCCGCTGGACGATGCTCCAGGCGGCCCGCAAGGGCCTGTTCGCGCAGATGGTCGTGGTACCGCTGCTCCAGCGGCACCGCATCCTCACCCAGGTCTCCGGCGATCACCTGGAAGTCATTAAGCTGATCCCGCCGTTGATCATCGGCGAGCCGGAGGTGGACCGCTTCGTCGCGGCCTTCACCGCCGTCATGGACGACGCCCACGCGGGCGGCGGCCTGATCTGGGACTTCGGCCGGACGCTGGTGAAGCAGGCGATGGCGAACAGATGAGCTGACTACGGGGGCGGACGGTGGTCGCACCGACGACGGTACGGGCCGTGAACACGATGACGGCGCGCTGGGCGCGGGCCGCGGCCGGGGACGGCAGCGGCAAGGAGCGCGGCACCGTCCTTGCCGCGGCCGGTGTCTGGCCGCTGCTGGCCATGCTCGCGGGCCCGGCGCACGGCCCGGCCCGTGCGGAGCTGGCCGCCGCCCTGGGCGTGCCCGCCGAATCCGCCGCCGCGGCGGGCCGGGAGGTCCTGGCCGCGCTGGACGCTGCGCCCGGCGTCCGGACGGCGGTCGGCCTGTGGGCCCGCCGCATGCTGGAGCTGCGCCCGGAGTGGCGCGCCGAACTGCCCCTGGACACCCACGGGGAGCTCACCGGGGACGTCGAGGCGGACCTGGCGGAGCTGAACGCCTGGGCCGCGCGGCGTACCGAGGGCATGATCGACAAAATGCCGCCGGTCATCGGCCGGGACACGCTTTTCGTGCTGGCCTCCGCGCTGGTGGCCCGGACGACCTGGGCGTGGCCGTTCACCGAGACCCTGCTCGATCCGCAGGCCGGACCATGGTCGGGGCGCCGGCTGGCCGGCCTGGTGCGCTTCGGGCCCCTGGGCGACCTCCTCGCGGTGCACGGCACGCGGTGTGGCCTGCTCACCCGGCTGCGGGTCGAGGGCGACGAGGGGCTCGACGTCCATCTCCTGCTCGGGCCCGAGGAACGCTCGGCGGGAGAGGTGCTGGAGGCCGGGATCGCGACTCTGGGCGGCGCGTGTCCCACCACGTACGGGGACGAGCTGCCCGAGGGGGGAGCGGTCGCTCCGGGCGTCACCGTCACCACCGTGCCGAGCCGGGACACGGAGCCGACTCTGGCGGTCCGTTCCGTGGCCTTCACGGTCGATGCCGAACACGACCTGCTCGACCACGCGGCGCTGTTCGGTCTGGAGAGCGCGCGGAACGCCGTACACGGTCACTTTCCCGGCATCAGCGCGTACCCGCTGGCGGTCTCCGCGGCCCGCCAGTCCGCCACCGCTACGTTCGGCTCTCTGGGGTTCCGCGCCGCCGCGGTCACCGCCGTCGCCGCGGCGCCCGGTGGCGCGCCGATGCCCCCGTCACATCGGGCCCGGCAGGTCGAGGCCCGCTTCGACCGCCCCTTCGGCTTCCTGGCCGTGCAGCGGGCCACGGGCCTGGTCATCGCCGCCGGCTGGGTGGCCGACCCCGGCACACGCTGAAGGGCCGGGCCCTCTGGGGGTACCGGCCCTTCGGATGTGCCGCCGTGCGGCCCTCAGTCCTCCAGCAGGCGTTCCCGGAGGCGGCCGCGGGTTTCCGGGGTGAGCTTCAGGCCCTCGGTGAGGTAGGTCTCCGTGGAGCCCCAGGTGGACTCGATGGTGTCGAAGGCCGCGTGCAGGTACTCGGCGCGGGCGTCGAAGAGCGGTGCGAGCAGCGCCATGACCTCTTCGGACATGCCGGCCGCCGAGCGGTTGGAGCGGCGTACCTTGTACCGCCGGCGCGGGTCGTTGGACTCCAGGTAGTCCGCCTCGATGGCCTCCCGCTCCACGCCCACCGCGAGCAGCGTGATCGCGATCGACAGGCCCGCGCGGTCCTTGCCGGCAGCGCAGTGCATCAGCGCCGGCACGCTCTCCTCGGCTATGGAGTGCAGCACCCGGCTGTGGTCGGCGGTGCGGGTCGAGATGATGTGCCGGTACGTGCGGGCCATCCGGCCCGCTGCCTGTCCGTCGCCCAGCGCCGCACGGAGCTGGTCCAGCTCGCCGTCGCGCACCATCGCCCAGAACTCCGCGCCGTCGGCCGGGTCGGTGAGCGGGATGTTGATGTGCCGCACGCCGGGGAGGGTGACGTCCGGGCCCTCGAGCTTGATGTCGGCGGCGTTGCGGAAGTCGAAGATGGTGTGCAGGCCGAGGGTGCCGAGGAAGGCGGCGTCCGCCTCCGTGGCGTGCGCCAGGTGACCGCTGCGGAAGAGCCGGCCCTGCCGCACCCGCCGCCCGTCGACCGTCGGCAGCCCGCCGACGTCCCGGAAGTTGCGCACCTCGGTGAGCAGGGGCTCGGTCGACCGGACCTGGGGCGGCTGCTGCGTCGTCACGGGCGCGCTCCTTTTACGTCGGCCGCCGACGCTGCTCGCCGGCGAGCGGGCTGTTTCGACCATACGGCACTGGTGCAATAGGCAACTAGCTCGTCCGGCCACTGATCGTGACCGTATGCGGTCGGGACGCGGGCGGAATGTGGTCGGGATGTGGTGGCGGCGCGGTCGGGTGCCGTTGCTCGGCGTCCGTCTCGGAGTGGGGCTGCTGTCCACTTGTATTCCGACTTGGGCAGAATTTGACTGAGTGGCGATCATCACCTGCCGTCAACCCATGGTTACGGTGGCGTAGGTCACTCCTGAAGGTGAAGTATGTCCTGACGTGGCAGAGGATTCGAAGAAGATAAGCAGCAGTGAAGAAAGTGGCCCGTTCGGGTCGTACGCAGCCATCGGGGACAGCTTCACCGAGGGCGTCGGCGACCCCGGTCCGGACGGCACGTTCATCGGCTGGGCGGACCGGCTCGCGGTCCTGCTCTCCGACCGCCGCCCGGAGCACGACTTCCGGTACGCGAACCTCGCCGTGCGGGGGCGCCTCCTGGACCAGATCGTCGCCGAACAGGTCCCGCGCGCGAAGGAGCTCGGCCCCGACCTGGTGACCTTCTGTGCCGGCGGTAACGACATCCTCCGGCCCGGCTCCGACCCGGACGACGTCGCCGAGCGCTACGCCGCCGCCGTCGCCGACCTCAAGGAGTCGGTCGGCACGGTCCTGGTGTGCACCGGCTTCGACACCCGCGACATCCCCGTGCTCAAGCACCTGCGCGGCAAGATCGCGACGTACACCGCCCACGTGCGGGCCATCGCCGACCAGCACGGCTGCCCGGTCCTGGACCTGTGGTCGCTGAAGTCCGTGCAGGACCGCCGCGCCTGGAGCGACGACCGGCTGCACCTCTCGCCCGACGGGCACACCCGGGTGGCGCTCCGTGCGGGGCAGGTGCTCGGCCTGGACGTGCCGGCCGAGCCGGACCAGCCCTGGCCGCCGGAGGCCGCACGCAGCGCGGCCGACGCGCGTCGCGAGACCATCCACTGGGCGCGCGAACACCTCGTGCCGTGGATCGGGCGGCGGCTGCGCGGCGAGTCCTCGGGCGACCGCGTCACGGCGAAGCGGCCCGAGCTGGCGCTGCTGGAGGCCGACGCCGCAGCGCTCGCCCAGGCGGCCGCCTCGATCCGCTAGTACGCGAGTGGTGCGCGAGGTCCGCTAGTACGCGAGGTCCGCCCACACGACCCGGCCCCGGCCGGTGTCGGCGGGCCGTACGCCCCAGTCCTCCGACACCGCGCCGACCAGCAGCAGGCCGCGCCCGCACTCCCGGTCCGTGCTGCGCGGCTGGGCCTGCGGACGGGAGTCGCTGTGCCCCTGGTCGGTGACCGCCACGCGCAGCCGCGCGCCGTCGAGCGTCAGCTCGCAGGAGACCCGCTCGCTGTCCGTGTGCCGCACGGCATTGGTGAAGAGCTCCGAGACCACCAGCTCGGCGTCGTCGCGCAACTGCTCGGTGACGCCCCATGCCCGCAGCGCGGTGGTGACTCTTCGGCGGGCCTCCGGAACGGAGGTGCGCAGCGCCGGCAAATGGAAGGCGTCGCTGAGGAGTTGGACGGCGACGCCGCCGCATCCCCTTAACGATTCCGCGTTGTGGGAGGAAGGCACTCCGCAACTATGTGCGATGTTGAACAAGGTTGGCAAGGACCAACCTGTAAATTGCAGAATCGTCGTGACAGTCTGTTGGCGCTTCTGATGGCATGACACACTGCTGAGCACGTAACTCAGTTGGAGGAGATCACAAGTGGTGGACGCACGGTCGGGCGGGGCTCCGACCGTCCTGCGGGTAGTCCTCGGCAAGAGGCTGCAGGACCTTCGCGAGAAGGCCGGACTCTCCTTCGAACAGGCCGCAGAGGCACTGGACGTCACGCACGCGACCGTACGCCGCATGGAGAAGGCCGAAGTCGGCCTGAAGATCCCGTACGTGGAGAAGCTGCTCGCCACCTACGGCGTCACCGACGCGGAGGAGAGCGAGACCTTCATCGCACTCGCCCGGGAGGCCAACCGCCCCGGCTGGTGGCACCGTTTCCGCGACGTACTGCCCGACTGGTTCAGCGCGTACGTCAGCCTGGAGAGCGCCGCGAACCTCATCCGCGCCTACCAGCCGCACTATGTACCCGGCCTGCTGCAGACCGAGGGCTACGCGCGCGCCGTGCTGCGCTCCGGCATGCCGCACGCCGCCCCCGAGGAGATCGACCGCTCCGTCGCCCTGCGCATGGAACGCCAGTCGCTGCTCCGCCGCGACAACGCCCCCATGCTGTGGGCCGTGCTGGACGAGACGGTGCTGCGCCGCCCGGTCGGCGGCGCAGGCGTCATGCGCGAGCAGCTCGACCGGCTGATCGAGGCCACCGAACTGCCCAACGTACGGCTGCAGATCATCCCCTTCGCCACCGGCCCGCACCCAGCCATGTACGGACCGTTCCACATCTTCCGGTTCCCCATCCCGGAGCTGCCCGACATCGCGTACGTGGAGAGCCTGGTCGGCGCCGTGTACTTCGACCAGCGCGGCGATGTCTCGCAGTTCCTGGAGGCGCTGGACCGGATGTGCGCGCAGGCCGCGCCCGCACACCGCACCGCAGCCCTTCTGAGTGGCTTTCGCAAGGAGATCTAACCCCCCATGGATCGCACACGTATCTACAACGGCATGCCCGCCAACGAACTGGGTGAGGGCTGGCACAAGCCGTGGAGCGGCGGCAACGGCGGCGAGTGCGTCGAGGCGATGAGACTCAAGGACGGCCGGGTGGCGCTGCGTCAGTCCACCGATCCCAACGGCCCGGCACTGATCTACACCCGCGGCGAGATCGAGAGCTTCATCCGGGGCGCGAAGGCCGGCGAGGCGGACTTCCTGCTGCACGGGGTGCCCTGTGTGTGCGGGGACCGGAGGAGCGCATGAGCGACCGGACCTTCCCGGCGGAGCACAGTCCGCTCGCGGACCACAGCCTTCCGGCGGAGCAGGGCTTCACGGCGGACGAGATCGACACCAGTAAGCCGCATCCCGCGCGGATGTACGACTACTACCTCGGCGGCTGGGACAACTACGAGATCGACCGCGAGGCCGCCGACGAGGTGATCCGCGTCCACCCGCAGGTCCGCGACAGCGCCCGCGCCAACCGCGCCTTCATGCAGCGCGCCGTCCGGGACGCGGCACACGCCGGTATCCGGCAGTTCCTCGACCTCGGCACCGGCATCCCCACCTCGCCCAACACCCACGAGGTGGCGCGGGAGGAGATGCCGGACGCGCGGGTGGTCTACGCCGACAACGACCCGATCGTGGCCACCCACGCGGGCGCCCGGCTCACCAACGCGCCGGGCACCGGCTTCGTCCTCGGCGACGTCCGCGCGCCGAAGACGCTGCTCGCCGACCCGGCGGTCCGCTCGCTGATCGATTTCGCGCAGCCGGTGGCCGTGCTGCTCGTCGCCGTACTGCACTTCGTGCGCGACGACGAGGACCCGGCCGGGGTGGTCGCGGCGCTCGCCGACGCGCTGCCCGCCGGCAGCCGGCTGATCCTCTCCCACGCCACGGGCGAGCCGTACGAGGAGTACGCGGAAGGCCGCACGGACGAGGTGGCGCGGGACGGCGTCCTGAACGTCTACAAGAACGCCACCGCCACGCTCAACCTCCGCGACCGGGCCGCGGTCGAGCGGCTCTTCGGCCCGTTCCGGCTCCAGGAGCCGGGCGTCGTCCGGGTACCGCTGTGGCGCCCGGACGGTCCCGTGCCCACCGCCGAAGAGATCAACAACACGATCTTCTACGGCGGGGTGGGCATCAAGGGATGAAGCGCACGGCGGTGAACCTCACGGGGTGAGCGAAGGGGCCCGCAGCTCAGCGGCGGGCTCCTCCTCTTCCGCCGCTGCCGCGCGCAGCTCCTTCGCCGTGATGAGTGCGGTGTGCGTGCCCTCCGACGTACAGGCGTGCGCGCCCGCGAGCGTACCCAGCCGGGCGCACTCCTCCAGCTCGTGCCCGGCCAGCCGGCCGTGCAGGAAGCCGCACACGAAGGCGTCGCCCGCGCCGTTGCTGTCCACCACCGGCGCCGCCGGCACGGCAGCGGGGACGTGCCGCGGCGTGGAGTCGTCCGGCGTGAGCAGATACGCGCCGCCCGCGCCCGCCGTGGCGATCACGGCCTCGGCGCGGCCCTCGCGCAGGATCTCCCGCATCACCGCGCCGATCCGCTCCCCGGCGCCCGCCGCGCTGAGGAACACCAGGTCCGAGCGGAGCGCGAACTCCCGGTGGTGGTCGGCCAGCCCGTCCCAGTCGTGCAGATCGGTGGAGACGGGGACGCCCAGCTCCGCGATGTCGTCGAAGAGGAAGCGGGCGAAGTGCATGATCGACAGATGCACGTGCCGGGTCCTGCGGAGGTACGGGAAGTAGTGCTCGGGCGGCATCCGCAGTTCGAGCGGGTCCCGGCCGTCGTAGAAGGACGTGCGGCGGCCGTCGGGGGAGACGAGGTTGACCGCGCGGCGGGTCCCGTGCGGGGAGACCATCGGATCGAAGTCGACGCCGGTGCCCTTCAGCCGCTCCCTGACCAGCTCGCCCTCGTGGTCCGCACCGATGAAGTCCACGAACGCGGTGGACAGCCCGAGCGCCGCACAGCCGAGCGCGACGCCCGTGCCCGTATGCCCGGCCCATTCCCGGATCGGCGGTACGGCGAAGGAGTCGGCCTGCGGAACCGGCAGTGCGCCGACCCGGACGATCGTGTCCACACCCGATCCGCCGACGACCAGCACGTCGTACGGCTGCGTCGGCCGGGTGTCCTGGTGGAGTCCCTGCTGGAATGTCACAAGTGTCCTTGAATCCCTGGCTGGTGAGACCGATAACGGCCCATTGGGGCCGCTTCGGGGAGTGTAGACGCCACGCACCCCGCGCAACGGCAAGTCACTACCCCGTCACCCGCCGGGACGTGCCCGGCACCGCTCCCACCACCGCTTTCCGGACAGCCCGCGCGCCGCACCCGCCCCGTGCGGTCCGCCCGGCGGGCGCGTCTCCGCGTGCTGCTCAGCCCGCGGGACCCGCCTCCGCGGTCCGCCGGGCGCGGCGTCACTTGGCCGATACCCGACGGCGCGCGGCCCGGGGGATGATGGAGACATGGAGGGCGAAGCGGACGGACTGTTCCCGCGCGAGGTGTTCCCGCGCGAGCGGACGGAGGTGGCGCCCGGCGCGGTACATGTGCCGGACTGGCTGGACATGGAGGAGCAGCGGGAGCTGCTGGCGGCGTGCCGGGAGTGGGCCGGGCCGCCGGCCGGGCTGCGGACCGTGCGGACCCCGGGTGGCGGCGTGATGTCCGTCCGTCAGGTCTGCCTGGGATGGCACTGGAGCGCGGTGCCCCGCTGCCCGGACTGCGGCCGCGCGGTCCGGGCGAACCCCGACTGCCCGGGCCGGCACTCCTACCCCTACGCCTACTCCCGTACCGTCGTGGACGGCGACGGCGCGCCCGTGAAGCCCTTCCCCGAACGGCTCCGCGCGCTCGCCGGCCGGGCGCTGACGGCGGCGTACGGCAGCGGAGCCGGCGCGGCACCGTACGCGCCCGACGCGCCGTACGACATCGCGCTGCTCAACTTCTACGGCGACGACGCCCGGATGGGCATGCACCAGGACATCGACGAGCGCTCCGCCGCACCCGTGATCTCCGTCAGCCTCGGCGACACCTGCGTCTTCCGGTTCGGCAACACCGAGACCCGGAACCGGCCCTGGACCGATGCCGAGCTGCGCAGCGGCGACCTCTTCGTGTTCGGCGGCCCGTCCCGGTGGGCGTACCACGGCGTACCCCGCACCGCACCCGGCACCGCCCCCGCGGCGCTCGGCCTGAAGGGCCGCGTCAACCTCACGCTGCGCGTCGGCGCCCTGGACCGGCCCGCCCCGCGGCCCTGAAAAACCGGATGCGCGCCCGCCGGAACCGGCGGCACGCTGGAGCATGAGCTGGACGACGACGGACGACCTCGACACGTTCCTGACCAGCGCGGGCGGCTTCCTGCGCGCCCGCCCCGCCGAGCACACGGTGCTCCTCGGGGTCACGGCCACGCTGGCCGCCTCGGGCCCGGCGGCCTATGGCGACGAGCCGCCCCGGTACGGCTGGTGGTGCGGCCCGGACGGCCGGACCGCGGGCGCGTTTCTGTGGACCGCGCCGCGCCCGCCGGTGCTCTCGCCGATGCCGGACCGGGCCGCCGCCGAGCTCCTGGACGTCCTCGCCGCCGGGCCGCTGCCGGTCGGCGGGGTCAACGGCGCGCGGCCCGCCGCCGACGCGTTCACCGCCGCCTGGGAGCGCCGCACGGGCCGCGCCGCGCGGCTCCGGACGCACCTCCGGCTCTACCGCCTGGAGGAGCCGGCCCCGCCGGACCCGGCGCCGCGCGGCAGCGCCCGTGCCGCCACCGCCGCCGACCGCGGCCTCCTCGTGGACTGGTGGGGCGCGTTCGCGCGCGAGAGCGGCGGCGAGCCGTACGGACACGACCGCGCGGTCGACGACCGGCTGTCCTACGGCGGGCTCACGCTCTGGGAGGCCGACGGGCGCCCGGCATCCCTCGCCGGCCTCACCCGTACGGTCGGCGGCATGGCCAGGGTCGGCCCCGTCTACACCCCGCCCGCGCTGCGCCGTAACGGCTACGCGGCGGGCGCCACGGCCGCGGTGACGCGCGGCGCGCTCGCGGACGGCGCCGAGCAGGTGCTCCTCTTCGCGGACACCGCCAATCCCACCAGCACGGCTCTGTACGAGCGGCTCGGCTATCGGCCCGTCGGCGACCACCGCCGCTACGACTTCGCGTAACGGCCGGGCGCTGCAGATGGCGGTCGCGGTGGTCTCTTCATGTGGCGCGGGCGACACACCGGGCACCGCGTGCCGCGAGTTCTCCGCCGTCCGGCTGGGTAGCCGTCCCCCGTCCGGCGGTACGCGGAATGCCCGGGCCGGTCGCGCGGTTGCCCGTTGAGGGTGATGGTGTTGTGTCCGGGCGGTGCGACACCGCGGTCGTGGCCGACCGCCCGGTCCCCAGGGGCCGGCAGCCGGCCGGCCGCCGGGCCCGCAGACCGCCGACCGTCCCGAACCTGGAGGTGTCGTGACCGCTCCCCGCTCTTGGCGCATGAGTACTGGCTCGTGGCGCACCGCCGCATTCGGCGCCGTGCCCACAGGAGAGCGCCTGGCCAGGATCCGCCGCTCCCCGCAGTTCGTGGACGGGCAGTTCCGCAACCCGGTCGCCACCCGGCAGCTGCTCCACGGCTCCACGCTGCCCATGGTCCGTACGCAGCTCAACAGGGACGGCCGGCTGCGCAGGGCACCCGTGGGCGAGATCCCCGTGCACCACCCCACCGCGGCCGACTGGGCCCGGCCGCCCGCCTCGGGGCTGCGCATCACCTGGATGGGCCATTCGAGCGTGCTGGCGGAGATCGACGGGCAGCGGGTGCTGTTCGACCCGGTCTGGGGTGAGCGCTGCTCGCCGTTCACCTGGGTCGGGCCGCGGCGGCTGCACCCGGTGCCGCTGCCGCTGACGGAGCTGGCGCCGGTCGACGCCGTCGTCATCTCGCACGACCACTACGACCACCTCGACATGCCCACCATCCAGGGCCTGATCGCCACCGGCACCGCCTTCGTCGTGCCGCTCGGCATCGGCGCCGACCTGGAGTACTGGGGCGTACCGGCCGAGCAGATCACCGAACTGGACTGGCACGAATCGACGCGCGTGGGCGAGCTGACGCTGACCGCCACCCCGGCCCAGCACTTCTGCGGGCGCGGGCTGCGCGGCCCGCAGCACACGCTGTGGGCGTCCTGGGTGATCGCGGGGCCCGAGCACCGCGTGTACCACAGCGGTGACACCGGCTACTTCGGCGGCTTCGCGGAGATCGGGAAGACGCACGGCCCGTTCGACCTCACCATGATCCAGATCGGCGCGTACAGCGAGGAGTTCTGGCCCGACATCCACATGACGCCCGAAGAGGGCCTGCGTGCTCACCTCGACCTCGGCGGCGGCCGCCCCGCGGGCGTCCTGCTGCCGATCCACTGGGGCACCTTCAATCTCGCGCCGCACCCGTGGGCGGAGCCGGCGGAGCGCACGGCAGCGGCGGCCATGGCGGCCGGCGCGAAGCTCGCGGCGCCGATTCCGGGCAAGCCGTTCGAGCCCGCCGATGAGCTGACCGTGGAGCCGTGGTGGCGGGCCGCCGCCGTGCCGCCGGTGCACGGCTGGCCGGCCTGGCCGCCGAAGGGGCCCGCGGCGATGGCGAGCGGGGCGGGCAGCGCGCCGGCCGCCGGGGAGTGAGCTGCGGCGGAAGCGGAGCCGGAAGGAATGAACACCCGGGCAGCGAACGGCAGTTCGTACCACTTCGTACTGTCGTGCGAGGGACGGTAACTCACGGAGGTGGCGCGGGGTAGCGAAACCTCGAAGTCCGTCTGATCGGCCCCTCCGCAACAACTAGCGTGCGTGCTCCGCGAACCGCCGACGGCCGATCCGGAGGGCGCCGATGCCTGCTGCATTTCCCCAGGGGACGGGGACCGATGTGTCCCATGACTCCCCCGAATCCCATGGGACCGGGGGGACGAGGGGAATGGTTCCCGCACCGCTGCCCGGGCGGCGGCGGGACCGCGAAGGCGCCCGGCACGGCCGTGCACCGCTCCGCGAGACGGCCGCCGACTCCGTCATACGCGTCCGCCTCGTCCGCCTCGCGGCCGTGCCCTGCCTGCTCGTCGCCGCGACCTGCTCGGCCGTGACCGCCTTCATCGCCCGGTCCGGCGACCAGCCGCTCAGCGGGGCCGCCTGGACCGTCCTCGGCTGCGGCTTCGCCCTCGTGTGCGGCATCACCGCGGTCGCCTGCGCCGCCGCCACCTCCGAGGCCCGCGCCACCATCCAGCGCTACGCCCGGCTGCGGGAGGTGTGCGCCCGCAGCCAGTCCGACCTGTACGCCCTCGTGCACCGCGTACGCCAGGGCGAATGGCTCCAGCAGCGCGCCCCCGAGCCGCTGTCCCGGCCGGCCGGCGACACCCTCGACCTCCTCGTCCACGACGTCGCCGCCGCCGGCCGCGCCGCGGAGACCGCGGTCATCGACGCGGTCGCCATCGCCCGCGGCAACGCCAGCGGCAGCGAGCAGAAGGTCGAGGTCTTCGTGAACCTCGCCCGGCGCCTGCAGTCCCTGGTCCACCGCGAGATCGAGCTGCTGGACGAGCTGGAGAACCGGGTGGAGGACCCCGACCTGCTCAAAGGTCTCTTCCACGTGGACCACCTCGCGACCCGCATCCGCCGGCACGCCGAGAACCTCGCCGTCCTCGGCGGTGCCATCTCCCGCCGCCAGTGGTCCCGCCCGGTCACCATGACCGAGGTCATGCGCTCCTCCATCGCGGAGGTCGAGCAGTACCCGCGCGTCAAGCTCGTACCGCCCATCGAGGGCACGCTCCGCGGCCACGCCGTCGCCGACGTCATCCACCTCCTCGCCGAACTCGTCGAGAACGCCACCGTCTACTCGGCCCCGCACACCCACATCCTGCTCCGCGCCCAACTGGTCACCGCCGGCCTCGCCGTCGAGGTGGAGGACCGGGGACTGGGCATGGACATCGAGGAGCAGGACCGAATGAACGCGCTGCTCGCCGACCCCGACCACGTCGACGTCGCCGAGCTGCTCAACGACGGCCGCATCGGCCTGTTCGTGGTCTCCTCGCTGGCCCGCCGGCACGGCGTCGTCGTCCGCCTGCAGAGCAACATCTACGGCGGCGTACAGGCCGTACTCATCCTGCCGCAGGGCCTGTTGGGCGACGAGCAGGCCGGGGAGGAGGACGACGTGGCCGACAGTGCCGCCCGGCCCGCCGTCGCCGCCGCGCCGCCCGCCGAGCCCCCGCGCCGCCGCGTCGTACGGACCGCCAACGGCCACACCGACGCCGACGCCGGCCTGCTGCCGCCCGCAGCAGCCCCGCCGCGGCCGGACCGCCCGGCACCGCCCGCCGCCCCGCCCGCACCGGCAGCCCGCCCCGCCACGATCGGCGCGCGCACCGCGACGGGCGCCCACACCGCGACGGGCGCCCCGGAAGGCGCCGCAGCGGGGCCCACCGAACCGCGCCGGGACGCCGCTCACGCCGATGCGCGCGCCCCCGGCAGCGGCCGGACCGCGGCGGCGGACGCTCCCACCGCCGCCGCGGCCCCCGGGCCCGAGGCCGGCCCCGGCCCCGTCGTCCTGCCCCCGGCCCCGCCCGTGACCACCGGCGACCGGCCCCGGCTGCCGCGCCGCCGCAAGCAGGAGCACCTCGTCCCCGAACTGCGTGCCGATCCCACCCCGCCCGGCGGCACCCGCACCGCGGGGCGCCCCGAGCCCGAGCACGACCCGGACCTGATGGCCGCCTTCCGGCGCGGCATCACCCGCGCCGACGACGCCTACGACGCGGCAGTGGACCGGGGCACCGCCTACGACAGCAACAGCGCCTACGACAGTGCCGCCTACGAAGGCGGCGCCCCGTACGACAACACCGGCACCGGCCCTTCCCCGGGCCGCTCCCGAGGAGACGACCAAAACCATGGTGAGTGACGTTCACGTACAGTCCCAGCGACATGGCGCCCGGCCGACGACGGACCTGTCCTGGCTGCTGACCGGACTCGTCCAGCGCGTACCGCACGCCCGCAGCGCCCTGCTGCTCTCCTCCGACGGGCTGGTCAAGGCCGCACACGGCTTCGAGCCCGACAGCGCCGACCACATGGCGGCGCTCGCCTCCGGCCTGTACAGCCTGGCCCGCAGCGCCGGCGTCCGCTTCGGCGACGGCGACGACGTCCTCCAGGTCGTCGTCGAGCTGGAGTCCACCCTGCTCTTCGTCTCCACCGCCGGCTCCGGCGCCAACCTCGCCGTACTCGCCTCCCGCGAGGCCGACGTCGCCGTCCTCGGCTACGAGATGGGCATGCTGGTCAAGAGCGTACGGCCCTACCTCGCCACGCCCGCGCGGCATCACGTGCAGGCGGGCGGGCGCTGAACATGGCGGTACGTCGCCGGAGACGGCAGGGGTCGGAGCCGCTCTGGCTCGACGACGAGGCCGGCCGCCTGGTCCGTCCGTACACGGTCAGCAACGGACGGACCCGCCCGACCGCGCACTTCGACCTGCTGACGATGGTGATCGCCACCGGCAAGCCGCCGGTGACGTGCCAGGGCCCGGACTACATGCAGGTCCTCGGTCTGTGCGGCGGCCCGGTCTCGGTGGCCGAGGTCGCCGCCCACATACGGCTGCCGGCGGTGGTCACCAAGGTGCTCCTCGCCGACCTCGTGGACTGCGGAGCCCTCACCGCCCGGGCCCCCGCGCAGACTCCGCACGGCGCGTCGCCCCGTACCGACCGAGCACTCCTGGAGGCGGTGCTGCATGGACTCCGACAGCGCCTTTGAAGCGCCCAGTACTTTTGAACCGTATGCTCCGGACACCACACCCAATGGCGACCCCTTTCCCTCCGCCCTGAAGATCCTTGTCGCGGGCGGCTTCGGGGTCGGCAAGACGACCTTCGTCGGCGCCGTCAGCGAGATCGAACCGCTGTGCACGGAAGAACTCCTCACCCAGGTCAGCATCGGCACCGACTGCCTGGACGGGGTCGAGCAGAAGACCACCACCACCGTCGCGATGGACTTCGGGCGGATCACCGTCAGCACCGACCACGTGCTGTACCTCTTCGGCACGCCGGGCCAGCAGCGCTTCTGGTTCATGTGGGACGAGCTGTCGGCCGGCGCGCTCGGCGCCGTGGTCCTCGCCGACACCCGGCGCCTGGAGGACTGCTTCTCCGCCGTCGACTTCTTCGAGCGCCGCGGCATTGAATTCATCGTCGCGGTCAACCAGTTCGACGGCTCCTTCCACTACGAACCGGACGAGGTGCGTGCCGCCATAGACCTCTCACCCAGCACCCCGGTCGTGCTGTGCGACGCCCGGCACTGCAGTTCCGCGACCAACGTCCTGGTCTCCCTCGTCCAGCACCTTCTGACCCCTGCCTTCGCTACGGAGCTGCCATGAACCGGCCCGCGTCCCGCCTGCCCGCCCCCACCTATGACCCCACCCGGCACCTGCTGCTGACGCCCCAGGACGACGAGGCGCCGGCGCGGGTCGCCCGGCTGCGCACCCTCGGCATCGGCGAGGCGCCGCTGCCCGCCTTCGACGACTTCGCCCGGAACCTCGCCCGGACCACCCAGGCCCCGTACGCCATGGTCAACTTCATCGACGAGCACCGGCAGTACTTCGCCGGGCTCTACACCCCCGCCGAGGAGCAGGCGCCGGTCGAGCTGGGGCCCGCGCCGGCCAGCGCGCAGCCGGGCCGGGTGATGGCCCGCGACCACGGCTACTGCCCGCACGTCATCGTCCGCCGCAAGGCCCTGGTCCTGGAGGACGTCTGTGACTACCCGCGGTTCGCCGGCAACCCGGTCGTCGACGAGATCGGCATCCGCTCCTACCTCGGCGCGCCGCTGATCGACCGTACGGGCATGGCGCTGGGCACCGTGTGCGTCGTGGACCTCGAACCGCGCCCGTGGGGCCGTGAGGGCCTGGCCACCATCAAGTCGATGGCGTCCCGGCTGGTCGACCAGATCCACCTGATGGAGCAGGAGCGGACGGAAGGGCTGTGAGCCCGCCCGTGCTCCTGGACCGACGGGCCGGTGGGGCCTCGCTGTGACAGCGAGGCCCCACCGGCCCGTTGTGCGTGCTCTCCCGCAGTAAGCCTTGTGAGGTCACCCCGTGAGCAGGCCCGCTCCCGCGTACGCGTGGTGGTGGTCGTACTCCTCCGTCCGGTCCTCCGTGCGGACCCGGTCCGCGAGCCGGCCGGACCATTCGCCGTGCGCCGTGCCCAGGGCCAGCTCGCCCAGCCGCAGCAGCTGGACGTCGGAGGTGCCGGCCGGCGCGAAGATGTGGTGCGCGTCCCGCAGATAGCGCTCCACCGGGCGGTCGGTGAAGAGCCCGCACGCGGCGTGGATGTCCATCGCGTCGCGCGCCGACTCGATCGCCGACTCGACGTTGACGAGCTTGGCGTTCATCAGCTCCGCGTCGCAGCTCTCGCCCCGGTCCAGCAGATGCACCGCGTGGTACGCCGCGAGCCGCGCGGTCAGCAGCCGGGACTGGATCCGGCCCAGCTTGAGCTTGATGTTGGTCAGTGCGTGCAGCGGCTTGCCGTAGCGGTGCCGCTCCGCGCAGAACCGTGCGGTCTCCTCCAGGACCGCCTGGTGGATGCCGAGGGAGACGGCGGTGAGGTTCGGCCGGCCGTACAGCACGCTGGAGGAGTAGGCGACGGCCAGCCCGTCGCCCTCCCGGCCGAGGAGATTCGCCGCCGGGACCCGGCAGTTGTCGAAGAAGAGCTCGCCGAAGCTGAAGCCGTGCAGACCCATCGTGGCCGCCTGCGGGCCGACCCGGAAGCCGGGGCGGTCGTGCTCCACGAGGAAGGCGGAGAGGCCGTGCGATCCCTCGCCGGTGCGCACGACGACGCCGTGCAGGTCACCGACGTGGCTGTTGCCGACGTATATTTTGCGGCCGTTGAGGATGTAGTCGTCGCCGTCGCGGATTGCGCTGCTGTTCATGCCGAGCACATGACCGCCGGAGTGCGGCTCGGTGACCGCGATGGTCGGCAGGCACTCGCCCGCGGCGATGGCGGGCAGCCAGGTCTTCTTCTGCTCCTCGCTGCCGAAGTGGATGATCTTCGCGACGCCGAGCTGGGATGCCTGCACCATCGCGCCCATGGCGGCGCTGACCCGGGACAGCTCCTCAATGATCACTGTCTTGGCCAGGTGGCCGGCCCCCATGCCGCCGTAACCGCGCTCAACGGTCGCGCCGATCCACCCCTGGCGGGCGATCCGGCGCGACAGGGCATGGCAAACGGAACGACTTGCCTCCATATCGGCTATGCGGGGGCGTACTTCGCGCTCGGCGAAGTCGCGCACCCTGTTCCGGAGTGCCTCATGCCGCTGGTCGGTGAAGTAGCGATGCAAGACGAGCCCTCCTCCGCGATGCGTCTGCGCTAGTTGCTCTGTGTCATCAGGTACGTGCCATTCCTCGATCGAATCCGGACAGTTGTTCTGCGGTTACCCGGAGTGCAATACCCGTTGGCATACCTGGTGCAGGACGCATAAAACCTCTACTCGCCGCATTTATGCGAAGACATTGGAGTGCGCATTGATCCTTCACCACCCTGTGGGGGTGCCACATGCGGAAATGCAGAACTGAGGCAGGAGTGATCAGAGTTGCTCGCCGAATGGGTACGTGTGACTGAATTTCATCGTGGTCTCGTCACCCCCTGAAGGCGTAGCGCACGCACGTACGCCACTCGCCCAGGGGGATCGAGAGCGCGTCAGGTGGCGGCGGGCGACGGTCTGCCGGTGCCGTACACCCGTGCACGCCGTCCGCGCCACCCGACGCCTCCCCCCACGTACGCCCGATGGTCCTGCGTACGGTCAGTGGTCGGGCCCGCAGCAGGAGTCCCGCCGGAGCTGCCGCCCCACCGCCCGCCAGTCCTCAGCCCCGGCCGCCCGCGCCGCGCGCGGCCGATCCGCCGCGAACGCGCCCACCAGGTCCGCCTGTTCGTACAGCCGCCCGCCGCGCAGCACTCCCGTCGTACGGACCAGCGTGTCGAAGTCGTGGAACGGATCGCCGTCCACGAGAGCCAGGTCGGCGAGCTTGCCTTCCTCCAGCGTCCCCAGGTCCCGCTCGGCGCCGAACACCCGGGCCGGCAGCGCCGTCGCCGTGCGGAGCGTCTGCGCGACGGTCAGCCCGGAGCCGTGCAGCGCGCGCAGCGCCAGGTGCAGCGAGAGCCCGATCGGCATCAGTGGCGCGTCCGTGCCCAGCGCGACCAGCCCGCCCTGCGCCAGAACCCGCCGGTAGAACGCCGTCTCCCGGGCGACGTCCGCCAGCTCCGTCTCGGTCGGCCGGTGCGCCGCGTCCTCCTCGACCAGCGCCACGTCCCACGGCGGCATCAGCGTCGTCACCCGCGGGTCCTCCGCGAGCCCCGGATCGACACCGAGCAGCGCCCCCGCCGTGAAGGGAGTGGCGACCAGATGGAAATTTGTCCCGGTGTAAACCTCGGCGACATCGCTGTACGTACGGGCCGCCGCCGACGTCGCGTGCCCGAACTCCAGCCGCTGCGTCGCCTGCAGATGGGTCGTCAGATCCTGGCCCAACTGCACGCCCGGCGTCAGCAGATGGCTGCCGGACCGCACCCCCAGCCGCTCGTGCGCGAACTCCGCCGCCTCCTGCATGATCCAGCCCGGCGCCCGGACATACGTCTTCACGAAGTCCCAGTCCAGCGCCGCGCCCCGGGCCAGCGACCGGCGCAGCCCCGCGCGCGTCCGGTGGGCGCGCCCCATGCTGTACGCCACCCGCGCCCCGTCCAGCAGCTCCCCGCAGCTCAGCAGCCGCGGCCCGGCGAGCACCCCGGCGGCGACCGCCTCCCGCAGCCGCGCCTGCTCATACGAGAAGCCGCCGAACGACACCGCCGTGGTGATCCCGTACGCGAGCTGCAGCGCCGTCTGCCGCCCGCCGTACGTCAACTGCCACGGATGTGTATGCGAATCCCACAGGCCGGGGATCACCGTGCGCTCGGAAGCGTCCACCCGGCTCGCCGCGCGGCGCCCGGCGCGGTGCGGCGCGACGGCCGCGATCCGCCCGTCCCGGATCACCACGTCCACGTCGTCCCGTACGCCTTCGCCCACGCCGTCCCAGAACCGGCCCGCATGGACGACCGTGTCCGCCGTCGGCGCGCGCCGGTGGTCCAGCCGCAGCGGTACCGTACGCGGCGCACCGCCGGCCGCGTCGATGACCCGCAGCCGCCCGGCCGAAAGGTAGAGCAGCGTACGGGAATCGCCCGACCAGGACGGATGGTCCGCCGGCTCCTCCGTGAGCTGCCGTGGCGCGCCGTCCGGAGTGCCGTCGGGCCGCACCGGCAGCAGCCACAGCGCGGACTCGGCGACCAGCGCCAGCCACCGCCCGTCCGGCGACCACACAGGCCCCGAGTCGTACCGGTCGGAGAGCGACACATGCTCCCCGGCCGCGTGCAGCCGGCTCGCGCCCGTCGTCGTGTCCAGCACCCGGATGAGGTTGTAGCCCTCGCGGAAGCGCTGGTTGAGCCGGTTGCGGTCGCACAGCGCGAGGTACCGGCAGTCCGGCGACCAACTGGGCCGCCCCGGCAGCCCGCCCGCACCGAGCGGCGCCGCCAGCTTCCGCTCCGTACCGGCGTCGAGGTCCCGCACCACGAGATTGCCCGACATGTCCAGCGCTGCTAGCCGCCGCCCGTCGGGGGAGAGCGCCGGATGCACCCGGCCGCCCTCCGCGAGCACGCTCTCCTCGCCCGTCGCCACATCACAGCGGCGCACCGCGTACAGCCCGTCCCGGTCGTCCGCGTACACCAGCGCCCGGCCGTCCCGGGTCCAGGACGGCGCCAGGAGATAACGCGTCGGGCCGCTCTTCACGATGCGGCGCGGCGCGCCACCCGAAGTGGGCGCCACCCACAGCCCGTTGAGCGCGGCGAAGGCGAAGTGGCGGCCGTCGGGGGAGAGCGCGGGCAGGTGCACGCCGCGCACCGGGCGCGCGCCGTCCCGC
Organism: Streptomyces ochraceiscleroticus; assembly: GCF_000720485.1. Taxonomy (GTDB): domain Bacteria; phylum Actinomycetota; class Actinomycetes; order Streptomycetales; family Streptomycetaceae; genus Streptomyces; species Streptomyces ochraceiscleroticus. Next base: position 22,155 of record NZ_JOAX01000044.1, read on the forward strand.
TCGAAGCCGTAGTCCTTGACCCGGTACCGCGGCCGCTCCACCGGCATCGCCGCGGTGAACGGGATGGCCTCGGCGGCGTCCGGCCGCTCCGGCCGTACGAGCGTGAATCGCCCGCTCACGGTCACCAGCAGCTCCTCGCGCGAGACCCAGCGCGGCGGTACGGGCATCACATCGCCCTCGACCGGCACCGCGGCGCCGTCCACGACGAGCGTGCACGTGGGTCCCGGGGCCGCGGTGGTACGCACGTAGGCGAGCCGTCCGGCGGGTGACAGTGCGGGCACCATGACCTGCGCCTTCGCCGTCTCGGTGTGCTCGGTGACCACCGGCCCGCGGCCGTCCGCCGGCACGGACGCGACCGTACGGGACTCCAGTAAGGCTCCCGCCATCCGGCCCCGCACGAACCAGATGCGCGCACCGTCCGGCGCCCACACCGGGTCGAAGTCCTCCCACGCGCCGCCCTGATGCGGACCGTCCTGGTCCGGCACCCCCGTGACCCGCGTCAGCTTCCCGCTCGCGAGCTCCAGCACCCAGATCCGGTACGGGCTGCCCGCCACCGGATCGCCGCCGCGCTCCGAGGCGAACGCGATCCGCGTGCCGTCCGGCGACCAGGCGGGCCCCCGGTCGTCCCACGGACCGTCGGTGACCTGGCGCAGCGCCGAGCCGTCCGGGGCCAGCGTCCAGATATGGAAGCCGCCGCCCTGGTACGCGCAGACCGCCAGCCGCGAGCCGTCGGGGGAGAAGACCGGGCGGGTCGGCTCCAGGAGGGGCGGGGTGAGCGCCGTCGCCGTACCGCCCGCGCGCGGCACGGACCACAGCACGTTCTGGATCTCCGCGATCAGCCGCCCGCCATCGGGGGCGAGGGTGGCCGCGCCATTGGTGGCGGCGGTGAAGGAGAGGGTGTCGGCGGCCCGGGCGGCGGCCGGCACCGGCACGCCCACCAGACCCACGGCAGCCGCGGCCGTCGCGGTGCCCTGCAGGAAGCGGCGGCGGGAGAAGGGGGAGGGGGCGGCGGTGGCGCCCGGGGAGCTGTCCGTGGTGTCCAACGGTCCTCCTACGACAGGGGATACGTGTGGTGCACAACCGGTCAGGAACCCGCTGATCTTTCCACGCACCGGACCGGACAGGTCAACACCGCGCACACCGCCCCTTGGCGCGCCCGGCCACCGGAGGAGAAGGTGTCCTGGTCCGCCCACCCGCGTCAGCAGTCAGGAGACGACGCCATGCAGCAGGACTTCCACGAGGCGCCCGACGGCACCCGAGTGGCCACCTACACCTGGCTCCCCGAGTCGGGTCGCCCGCACGCCCTCGTACAGATCGCGCACGGCGCCGCCGAACACGCCCGCCGCTACGACCGCTTCGCCCGCTTCCTGACCGCACACGGATACGGCGTGCTCGCCTCCGACCACCGCGGGCACGGCGCCACCGCCGCGTCCACCGGCGGCCGCGGCGTCGTCGGCGAGGACGCCTGGCGCCGCATCGTCGACGACCTCAAGGCCATCGGCGACACGGCGCGCGGACTGCACCCCGGCGTGCCCTTCGTGCTGCTCGGCCACAGCATGGGCTCGATGCTCGCCCGCGACTACGCCCAGGAGTACGCCGACGGACTGGCCGGACTGATCCTCTCGGGCACCTTCCGTACGCTGCCCGGCGCCGAGATCGAGGGCTCGATCGGCGCATTGGAGGCCGAGGCGGCGGAGCGCGGCCGCACCGCGCTCTCCGACTTCATACCGCGCCTCTTCGGCTCGTTCAACGATCCTTATCCGCACCGCACCGGCTTCGAATGGCTCTCCCGGGACGAGGCCGAGGTCGACGCCTACGTGGCCGACGAGGACTGCGGCTTCCCCTTCTGCGCCGGGCTCGCGCTGGACTGGGTACGCGCCGCCCGCAAGGTCAACGACCCGGCCAACCTGGCCCGCACGCCCCGCGATCTGCCCGTCCACCTCGCGGTCGGCGACCAGGACCCCTGCAACCAGCGGATGACACTGGTCTACGAACTCCTGGAGGACTTCCGCTACTTGGGCACCGAGGACCTGACCTGGAAGGCGTACCCGAACGCCCGCCACGAGATCCTGAATGAGACGAACCGGGAGGAGGTGCAGCGGGATTTGGTGGGGTGGCTGGACAAGCACATTGTCAGTGGCGGCCGCTAGCTTGACGAGTGTGTGGCGGCGGTGGGGGAGGGGCCTCGTCACTGAATGGGGAGAGGGAGGGGCCCTGCCCAAGAACACGCGTGCCGGCCCGATCACCCCCCGAAGAACCCCGCGATCCGCCCCCGCAGCGACGCCGCGTCCAGCCCCTGCGCAGCCAGATGTGCCGCCATGTCCCCGTAGCGCCGCAGCTCCTCGCGCCGTACGCCGAGGCCCAGCACGCGGTGCGGGGTGTCCTGCAGTGCCTCGCCCGCGGCCGCCGCCGACGTACCCGTCAGGTACGGCTCGACCAGTACGACGTCGGCGGCGTCCGCCGCCCCGGCCGCGGCCCGCAGCGCCGCGCCGTCGAAGGGCCGTACGGTCGTGGCGTACAGCACCGTGACGTCCAGCCCCTCGGTCGCCGCCAGCACACCGTCGAGCATCGGCCCGACCGCGACGACGGTCCCCGCCCGCCCCTCACGCACCGTCAGGAACCGCCGGCCGTCCACCGCCCGCGCCGCCTCGTTGGTCTGCAGGGACAGCCGTACGTACACCTTGTCGTCGCCGGCCGCCGCGGCGTGCCGCAACAGCGCCTCCGCCTCGTCCGGATGCCCTGGCACATGCACGGTCCACCCGTCCAGCGTGTCCATCAGTGCCACATCCCCCGGCGCCATATGGGTGAAGCCTCCCGCAGGCCAGTCGTACGACCCACCGGCACTGACCAGCACGCCGCCCACCCCCTGATGCCCGAAGTCCAGCTTCACCTGCTCGAAGGGCCGCTCGACCAGGAAGCTGGCGAAGGTGTGCAAGATCGGGCGCATCCCGGTCAGCGCCAGCCCGCCGCCCACGCCGACGAGCAACTGCTCCCGGATACCGACGTTCAGGACGCGGTCCGGGTGCCGGTCCATCGCCGCCCGGAAGCCGTCCACGCCGATCTCGGCGAGCACGACGGCCAGCCGCGGATCGTCGTCCAGCAGCCGCGAGGCGACCGTGGCGAAGCGTTCCCGCATGGTGTCCATGGCTCATGCCTCCTTCGGCTCGACGCGGGCGACGACGGCGTGCGGCCGTCCCGGGTGCGGCGCGGTGTACGCCGCGTACAGCGCATCGTGGTCCCGCCCGTCGACCGTGCGCGTGGACCACCCCGCCGCCTCGAACCGCGCGGCGATCCCACCGTCCCTCGGGTACGACGCCGACCCGTTGTCGAGGACGACGGTGTGCAACCTGTCCAGTCCCGCCGGCCCCGCATAAGCAATCGCCTCGTGGTTACTGCCTTCATCCAGCTCGGCGTCGCCGATCAGCACCCATACCGCGGCCCCGGTCAGCCCCTGTGCCCGCAGCCCGAGCGTGGTACCCACCGCGAGCGGCAGCCCGTGCCCGAGCGACCCGCTGCCGATCTCCACGCCCGGCACGAGCCGCCGGTCCGGATGGTGCCCGAGCGGCGAGTCGTACCCGCCGAACCCCGGCAGCCACTCCACCGGGAAGAACCCCTTCGCGGCGAGCACCGCGTAGTACGCCATCGGCCCGTGCCCCTTGGACAACAGGAACCGGTCCCGGTCCGGCGCGTCGGTGGTCTCCGGCGAGACCCTCAGCACCCGGTCGTACAGCACCCAGAGCGCGTCGAGCGTGGAGGTCGCCGCGGGGTCGTGCTTCTCGTCCCCGGTCATCAGCCCCATGAGGTACGGAAACCGGTCGTACGAAAGCGGCACGTACCCGCCCCGCTCCCTCATGAGGTCGCTCATCACATCCGTCATGCCGCCCACCCTGCAACCTCAACCAAACTTGAGGTCAAGGCGATGGGTTACGGACGGTCGCTCGAGGCCGATGGGTCAAGGGCGGTGGGCATCGTCCGCAAGGCAGTCCGGGCCGATGGGCGTCATCCGTGAGGCGGCCGGGCCGATGGACGTCAATCGTGCGCTCAAGCTCAATCGATCAAACACCGGGCTTGAACACATCCTGCTCGATCAGCAGCTTGTCGATCCGGGCCTTGTCCACCCGGTTGGTCACCTCCACGACCTCCTGCCGGTCACGGATGCACTTCGCCAGCGTGAAGGCCGACGACACCACGAAGACCAGCCCGAGCCCGAGGAAGCCGCGCTCCCACGCCCCGACGGGCAGCTTGGCGATCCCGATGACCAGGGCCACGAGCGACAGCCCGAAGGACAGTGCCGCCTGCACGAAGAAGGCGGTCGTCGTCGGACGCTGAATGGATGGTGTGCTCATGAGAAGCAGCGTGCCGCCCGGTGACCCGCGCAACATGAGTAGAGCTACTCACCCCGCCCCGGCCATCCCACTCACCTCACCCACCCCTCCCGCCATTCCGCAGCGCGCACCCTCTGACATGGGGTATTGTTCTCGTGCACGGCCGCCCGGGGATCCCCGAGCCGGCCCAGCACCGGGACGTGGCGCAGCTTGGTAGCGCACTTGACTGGGGGTCAAGGGGTCGCAGGTTCAAATCCTGTCGTCCCGACAGCGATGTCGGATGTTTCCGCACCTCAGGGGCTATCTACGGATGGCCCCTGAGACGTGTTCAAGGCAAGTGGGCAGGGCTCTACTGCTCCCACCCCGTGCTCCCGTCGCTCCACCGCCGTAAGAACCTGTGCCGTTCAGAAGCCCATCGCGGCCGGTCAGGCCGCATGTCTGCACTCGTTGATCAGGCCGCAGAGGACGCGAGTGTGCAGTAGTCGTCGCGGGGTGTTCGGAGCGGCCCGTGGTGTGACCAGACCATCGGCACCACACCGGACGCACGAGCTGCCTGCGCAGCATCGCGTTCTCGTGAGAGCAGCTTCCGCATTGGCTGGTACACCAGCGAGAAAATCACCCGCGGCCTTGTGGTGCCGCCCCGCCGCCACGGCGGATTCGTACATTCCTTACTCCTGAGGAGTGCTGCGTCCAGCCTCCCCAAGTTCTTCAACGTAAATGATGAGAATTCAACGATAAAGTGTCCGAGCGGAGGATTCCAGTCCTCGAATTAAATACCCTATACCCCCCCTAGGTCTGTTTATTTGAAGCCCGGCGAACGGAATGGTTAAGTGATGCGGTAACTGTAGAACACGGGGGAGTAATGACCGTCACGCACAATGCCGGGGTCGCAACCGAAACCGGAATCATCCGCATGGACGCGGGAAAGTCCGACATCGCGCAGCTCAAGAAGCTGGTGCGCTCCGGCTCCAGGATCTTCAACGAGCAGTTCGAAGAGGAATCACACCTGGACCGGATAATTCCGAAGCCATGGGGTTACGAGTACCGGGCGTATGTCGATGACTTCTTCGACCTGTGGTCGCTGCGCATCGATGCCCCTCACGGCACCTCGGTTCACGTGCACCCCAGGAAGCTGACGTACCTCCTCTGCCTCGGCGGGCAGGGGGTCACTTCGGGGTTGCGCCGGGAAGACATCCGCATCGGCGCGGGTTCGATCCTGCGCATCGCGCCGGGCGCGTTCCACGGGACGCGGAACGCGGGAGACGAGCCGCTGGAGCTGATCGAGGTCGAGGTCCCGAGGAACAAATTCGACCTCATCCGGCTGCAGGACGACTACAACCGCGTCGGTACCGCATACGAGTCGGAATCGGTGGAGCAGCCGCAGAACGCCATGCGGGTCGTTCGCTCTTTCCCGAACGCCCGTATGCGCAGGCAGAGCCCGGACCGTCGGTTCCGCTTCGAACTCAGGACCGGGACAGACATTTTCTACCGGCGGCGCAAGGAGGACCTCTTCCACATTCCGCTGTGCGTCTCGGGTGTGGTGGAGTCCGACGTCGAGATCCTGACCGGGCGCCCGGCCGAAATCCAGCGTCCGCAGACAGAAAGGCAGTACCTGTCCGTCAGTCGCAACCTCTGAAAGTCCAAAAGTAAGAAATCGCGGGGGGAAGCATGTCTCGCAATGCCGTCATTATCACCGGTCCCGGTTTCCAGGACCACGACGTCGTCTTCACGTACTACCGCCTCCTGGAGGAGGGCTGGAACGTCGACGTAGCGACGAAGAACGCCGACCCGGTCACCGGCAAATACGGAGTGCCGCTGCCGATGGACAAGACCGCCCGTCCGCTGATCTCCTTCGAGGACCTCGCCGTCGAGGACTACGACGTCGTCATCCTTACCGGCGGCCACGAGGCCCCGGACCGAGTTCGGCAGGACCGTAAGGTGCTGGACTTTGTCGCGGGCATGGACAAGGCCGGCAAGGTCGTGGCAGGTCTGTGCCACGGCCCATGGATCATGATCAGCGCCGGCGTCCTCAAGGGCCGCAAGGCGTGCGCGTACATCGGTCTGCGCGACGACGTGATCAACGCGGGTGCCGACGTAGTGGACAGCGACGTCATCGTCGACGGCAACATCATCACCTGCTCGTACTACGGCTACATGGGCGCCTTCATGCGCGCGGTCTTCGAGACCGCCGAGAAGTTCACCGGCGACAAGCAGGCCGCCTGATGGCACAGCCAAAGGGTGCGCTGGCGATCGACTTCGACGGAGTCATCGCCGACGGGCTGGAAGAGTGCGCGCTTGTCACGTGGCTCGGTGTGCGCGGACTGGACACGTCCGTCCCCGGCGCCGAGCAACTGAAGCGGGTACCAGGTGAGTTCATCGAGCGGTTCCGGCACATCCGGAACTACTCGCGCCTGCTCGAACACTTCGTGGTGGCGCATCTGCCCATGGCTGCGACGGTCGACTCGCAGGCCGAGTTCGACGTCCTGTTGTCCGGACTGGAGCCGGAGTACGTCCGTGACTTCACCGCCCGGGCCACCGCGGCCCGGGAGTGGCTGCGGACAAGTGAGCCGGACTTCTGGCTGGACCTCCACACGCTCTACCCGGGCATGGCAGACCTGCTGCACCGCTACAGCGGTTCGGTGGTCGTCGTCACGGCCAAGGACGAGGGGTCCGTCCGCGCCATCCTGGTCCGGCATGGCCTCAAGCACAGTGTGCGCGAGGTGTTCGGCGAGTGCGGGCGCAAGGCCGAAGCGGTTCTGGACGTCAGCGCGCGGTGGGGAGTGCCGGTCGAGCACATCACGTTCATCGACGACAACCTCACCAACGTGCGCAAGGTGGCCGAGACCGGTGCCCGGGCCCGGTGGGCCCTGTGGGGGTACGGGACGCCCGAACACCGGGCCGAGGCAGAGCGTTTCGCGGTGGCCGCGCTGGACCTGTCCGAGGTGGTGCGCCTCGCTCCCGTGGCCGTGTGACGGCACTGCCAACACGGTGGGGTGGGGCAGGTGAGCTCTCGCCTGTCCCACCCCGTTGTATTTCCGGAGTCCTTCAGATCTGAGCAGGAGCGGATGCTCATGGGCACTACACAGTCCGTCGCGCCCTTGCCCAGCCGGGTGGAGGCGCGGACGGGGTTCACCGTGCAGCTCGCCGCGCTGGTGGTGATGGCGTTCGCGATTCCGGCGCAGCTGTATCTGGCGATTCCGGTGGCGGGCGGTATCCAGGACGCGTTCGAAGTGAGCGCGGGTTCGGCGGCGTGGACGGGCAGCGCGTTCTCGCTGGCGTACGCCGTCGGTTTCCTCGTCTTCGGGCCGCTGTCGGACAGGGTGGGCCGGCGTCCGGTCCTGGCGTTCGGCACGCTGGCGACGGCGGTCGCGACCGGGGCGGTGGCGCTGAGCCCGGGCTTCGGCTGGTTCCTCGCCTTCCGCGTGGTGCAGGGCCTGGCGGCGGCGAGTTTCGCGCCCGTTGCCCTCGCCCATGTCGCGGAGTACGCCCCGGCGGCGCGCCGCGCGTTGGCCCTGTCGTTCCTCACCACCGGGCTGCTGGGCGCCGGGGTGGCCGGGCAGGTCTTCGGGCAGGCGGTCGCGGACCGGTGGCGCCTGGCGTTTTGGCCGGCTGCGCTGGTGTACGCGGTCGCGGCGGCTGCCTTCTGGCTGCTGTTGCCGCCCGCCGGGGGCCGCCCGTCGACGTCCATGCGCGGCGTGGTCGCCGCGATGGGAGGGCTGGTACGGAATCGGGGCGCGGCAGCGGTGTTCGTGTCGGCGCTCACGGTGTTCGGGAGCTTTGTGGCGCTCTACGCGGCGCTGAACGCGCACCTGCGATCGGCAGCCGGATATGACGCTGAGGACCTGCTGGGTGTCCAGGCGCTGGGCGCGCTGGGCCTGATGACCGCTCCGGTGGTGAACCGGCTCGCAGGGACGCGCGGGCCGCGCCCGCTGACAGTGGTGGGGTTCTCCGTGGCGTCGGCGGGGTTGCTGCTGGCGCAGGTGACGGCGGTGCCCGCGGTACTGCTGGCGGGGACCGTGGTGTTCGTCGGCGGGATCAGCCTGGTCGTACCGGGCTTGGTGGGGCTCCTGCACACGCTCGCGCCGCAGGCGTCGGGCGCGGCGGTCTCGTTGAACACGTTCATGCTCTTCGTCGGGTCGTCTCTGGGGCAGTTGGCGGCCGCGCACACCGGCTACCGGCCGTTGCTGGCCGCACTGGCGGTCGCGACGCTGGCGGCTGCGTGCGCGACGGCTGCCCTCACCCGGCCGGCTGCCGCGCGGTGACCGGCCGGGACCATCCGGCCGCTCGCGGCCTGGTCGGCAGGCAGGGCGGCGAGAAAGTCGTCGGCTACCTCGGGGAAGAGGGCATCGACGCCACGTCGAAGACCGGCACCGCCACGGCGATCAGGCCACAGATCGACAACCGGCGCTGGGCCGGGGTGCCGTTCTCCTGCGCACCGGCAAGCGGCTCGGCCGCCGCGTCACCGAGATCGCGGTGGTGATCCGTGTGCAGCCGGACGAGATGCCGGCACGAGACGGACGGAGCCGGCGTCGGCCATGAAGATCGATCCGACGGACACCACATCATGCAGGATCAACGCGGCGCTGGTGCAGGGCCGGCGCGCCATCGGCTCCCCGGCCGTCGGCATGGTCCTCACCCTCGTCATCGCCACCGACGAGGAGAATGCCTACGACGCCCTCGGAGGATCGTCCTGCCCCGCAGGGGAGTCGTGGAGGCCCTGCGGGAGAAGCTGCGGTACCTGTCTGCTGACCCGGTATTCGAAACCGTGCTTTCCGCACCCGACGCATCGCACTGGACCTGACATGAAAAAAGTTCTTTTCGTCCTCACCAGCCACGGCGAACTCGGCGACAGCGGACGGCCGACCGGCTTCCACCTCGGGGAGACGATCGAGCCGTGGCAGATCATCCGGGACGCCCGACACCAGATCGACTTCGTCTCCGTACGGGGCGGGCGGTCGCCGATGATCGGATATGACCCCGACGATCCCGCGCACGACGCCTTTCTCAAGGACCCGGCGGGCGGGCTGCTCCTCGATACTGCGGGTACACCGGAAGAAGTGGATCCGGACGACTACAGCGCGGTGTATTTCGTCGGCGGCCACGGCACCATGTGGGATTTCCGCGGGCATCCGGCGCTCGAATCCCTCGCCCGTCGGCTCCACGAATCCGGCGGGGTCGTGTCCGCGATCTGCCACGGTCCCGCCGCGCTCGTCGACGTACGGCTCTCGGACGGGAGCCATCTTGTGGCGGGCCGGGCGCTGACCTCCTTCGCGGACGCGCACGAGCAGGCGCGCGGCCTGGACGGTCTGGTGCCGTTCCCGCTCCAGCGCACACTGGAGGAGCGCGGCGCCGTCTTCAGTCACGCCCCCGACAAGATGCCGCACGTGGTGGTCAGCGGGCGGCTCGTGACCGCTCAGAACCCGGCGTCAGCACGTGAGCTGGGCGTCAGGATCGTGGAACTCCTCTCTCCGTGATCCGGTTGGTCAGGCCGCGCGCCGCAGCCAGTTCGCGGGAAGGTCCTCCCGGCCACTGGCGAGCGCCATGCCGATTTCCGTGACCTCGGGCGCGGACGCCGGATTCTGGCCAGTGACCAGGGTCCCGTCCCGCACCACATGCCGCTTGAGTCGTTCCCCCGCCTCGTACCGGGCGCCCTTTGCAATGAGCGCCTCGTCCAGGAAGAACGGCACCACGTCCGCGAGGCCCACGGCCCGTTCCTCGCACGCCGAGAACGCGGTCACCCGGCGCCCCGCGACCAGCGGCACCCCGCCGGGCAGTTCCACCTCCAGCAGCGCAGCCACGCCGTGGCAGACAGCGGCGATGACCCCGCCACGCAGGTGGAAGGCGGCGAGGAAGTCGCTCAGCCGCTTGTCGCCCGGCAGGTCGAGGACCGCGCCGTGCCCGCCCGCCACGAACACCACATCGAAACCGGCCGGATCCTTGTGGTCCGCGGTCGTCGTCTGCGCGAGCCGGGCGTTCACCACGGGGTCGCCCAGGAACATACGCTGCGGCGGGTCCGAGCGGTCCACCCCGCCTACCGGCGGCACGCCCGGACTTGTGCTGACGAACTCGAAGTCCCAGCCCAGGGCCCGCAGTGCACGCCAGGGATAAGCCGCCTCCGGCAGCCAGTACCCGGCCAGGCGGCCGTTGGAAAGGCGCTCAACCGCGCTCAGCACAATGAGACCTTTGCGGTGGTGTGTGGGCATTGTTGCCTCACTTTCGCCTTCAGCGGGAGAGGAAGAAGCTGGGAAGAACATATCCCCGCCCTGACGCATCAACCCCGGCTCGGTCCGGAGACAGCCTATAGCAATCCCTATCCGGGGAATGAAGAGCGCTATTTGATGCCGGCTCGGCGCGCGTCTAAATTTCTCGCCGGAAACACACACGGCACATCACCTGTTCTGGAGAAACGCATCATGGCCAAAAAAGTTCTATTCGCCCTCACCAGTCACAGTGAGCTGGGCGGCACTGGCCGCAAGACCGGTTTCTACGTCCCGGAGGTCGCCTACCCCGCGGCGGTGTTCCGCGCGGCCGGTTACGACATCGACTTCGTGTCCGTGAAGGGCGGCGTGGCCCCGCAGGACGGCGTCAACCCGGACGACAAGGTCGTCACCGACTTCCTCGCGGACGCCGCCAACAAGGCCGCTCTCAAGTCGACGCGCACCGTGGCCGACGTCAATGCCGAGGACTACGACATCATCTACTACGCGGGCGGCCACGGCACCATGTGGGACTTCCCCGAGGCGTCCGAGCTGGCCGGCCTGGCGGCTGTCATCTACGAGCGTGGTGGTGTCGTCGCAGCCGTCTGCCACGGCCCGGCCGGCCTGGTGAACATCAAGCTGAGCGACGGCTCGTACCTTGTCGACGGCAAGCAGGTCTCGTCCTTCACCAACGAGGAGGAGGCGGCCGTCGGCCTCGCCGACGTCGTTCCCTTCCTGCTGGAGAGCAAGCTCGTGGAGCGCGGCGCCAAGCACACCAAGGCGGCCGTCTTCGCCGAGCACGTCGTCGCCGATCAGCGCCTGGTGACCGGCCAGAACCCGGCGTCGGCCGTCAAGGTCGCCGAGCTCGCCCTCGCCGAACTCGAGACCGCCTGATCCCGTTCGCGTCCGGATCCAGGCGCCCCGGGGTTGGCACTCCGGGGACCCCACGATGGCAGAGTAGACCCGGTACATGTCCGGTCGCCCTCGGCGACCGGGCCGGGGTACGGGGGGAAATGCCATGGCGATTCAACTGGGCTGGCTGCGCACGTTCGTCACCGTCTACCGTCTCGGGTCGTTCACCAAAGCGGCCCAGATCCTGGAACTCTCCCAGCCGGCCGTCACCCACCAGGTGCGCAACCTGGAGAAGGAACTGGGACGGCCGCTCTTCGAACGGCTCCCGCAGGGCGTACAGCCCACTGCCGCCGCCGAGGCCCTCATCCGCGAGGTGCAGGGCCCGATCGACGCCCTCGGGCACGCCATCGAACGGCACTTCGGGGACGAGCCGGCGGGCAGGCCGGTGCAGATCGGCGGGCCCGTCGAGCTGATGACCAGCCGGGTGATCCCCGCAATCAGCGACCTCATCGCGGACGGCATGCAGGTCCGGCTTTGTTTCGGCCTTGCGGATGACCTCCTCGCCTCTCTGATGGACCGACAGCTCGACATGGTCCTGTCGACCGTACGGCCGCGGGCTCGGGGCATCGCCGCCACGCCGCTCGTCGACGAGGAGTTCGTGCTCCTCGCCTCCGAGGAACTCGCCGAGCGCATTCCCCGGCACCGGCTTGCGGCGGAAGGACCGACGGTCCTGGAGAAGTACCCGCTGCTCAGTTACGCCGAGGCCCTGCCCATCATTCGCCGCTACTGGCTCGCCGTGTTCGGCACCCTGCCTACCGTGAGGCCCGCCCTCGTCGTCCCCGACCTGCGGGGCGCGCTCGCCGCGGTGAAGTCGTCGGCCGGCATCTCCGTCCTGCCGACGTACCTGTGCGTGGAGGAGCTCGCCGCGGGCGAGGTCGTCCCGCTCCTCGAACCCGAGATCCCGCCCCTCAATACCTTCTACCTCGCGGTCCGCCAAGGTGAGCTGTCCCGGCCCGACCTCGCGCTGTTCCACGGCCACTTGCTGATGAAGGCGCAGCTGTGGGCGTGAAGGAAGAGCGGTGACGTGGCCGAGTGCCTGGGACGCTGCACTGACCCGCTCACCGGCGACTTCAATGGCGGTGACGTCCTGACGAACTGCAACCCGTAGCCGGTCGTGGGCCGTTCTGGCCTACAGACCGGGGCGGCAGCCCGACAGCCCTGGTCGCCGACGACACCGTCGGGGCGCGTGACAGCTCGCCGCCATGGCGCACACCCAGTACCTCCGGCTCGCGGTCGACATCGCCGAAGGCAAGCTGACCGAACAGCCGGCGTCCGTGGCCTGCCAGTGCAGGGTCAGCCGATGCACAAGCCGATCAGGCACACCTCGACCGGGGATGACTTCGCGGGCGTGGGGGTCGTGTCCCCGGTGCTCGTGTCGCCGGTACCCGCATCCGTACCGCCGTTCTCCGGGCTTGTCGCCGGTGTGTCGCCGGAGCTGTCCGTCGGCGCGGAGGTGGGCGTGCTCGTGGGGGCGGCCGTCGGGGTGGCGGTTCGCGGGGCCGTGGTGTCCTCGGAGTCGGCGTCCGTGCCGGAGGGGGCGGCGTTCGTCCCGGAGGGGGCGGTGTGCGTCTGACGGGGCGCCGGGGCCGAGTTGCGCGGTGCCGGACTCGACGGCGTGGCGGCCGGGGTGTGACGCGGCGCGCTTGTGGTGGAGGGCGCGGGGCCAGCGGTCTTCTTCCGCGGGGTGCCGGTCTCGGCAGGGCGCGACTCACGGTGCCGCGAAGTGTGCTCGCCGGGCTCGGCCGGAGCGGATTCGCGGGAGTCCGGCCTGGTGGTCTCCCGGTGAGTGGCCGGCGATGCGGCGGCGTCCGAGTGGGGCTTGGGCGATCCGTTCGACATCGCGCTGAGGGCCAGACCGCCGCCCACGAGCGCGAGCGCCGTCACGGCCGCTGCCCGGCGGCGGTTCTTCTTCCAGCGCGCCAGTTGTCGGCGCCGGGCCGCGCGACCCTGCCAGGCGGCAGCGGCGTGCGCCTCGTCGGCGGCCGGGTCCGCGCTCGATGCGTTCGCCGCTTCCGCGGATACGACGCCGGCCGCCGCCGCGGTCTCGGGCCGTATCCGGCCGGAGCGGGGCTCCCAGGGTGAGAACTCCTCGTCGGCGTACGCCGCCGCTGCCGTCACGGTCGTGGCAGCCGCGTCGCGGGAGCGCTGAGCGGACTGGGCGATGTCCGGCGCGTAGTCGCCGCACCCCGGGCATATCAAGGCCCCGTTGAGGTGCCGACGGCACGAGGAGCAGTAATCCATCTGCGAACTTTCTGTACGGACGCCGGAAGGGACTCGGCGATGATCTTGCCTTTGTGCGTCGGATCGAGCGCGGTCAGTAACACTATCGGCGCACAACGAAGAGCATGTGTGAACTTCGTGAAGGTCCCATGGTGCCGCTGTCCGTGCGGCGGGAGTCCACGTGCCGATACGACTCGGCTAGGGCGTGAGCCCGGCCCGGTCGCAAGCGGCCTTGTACTTGTCCGTACAGATCTGCTTGATTGTGTACATCCCGTCCTTGACGACCGTGTCCTTGATGTGGGCGAGGGTCGCGGAGACCGGGGTGAGCAGGACGGCGGGGACGTTCTCGCCCGAGGGGCCGCTGACCTTGCTCGTGGCGATGCGGTCAAGCTTTTCGCCGCGGCCCAGGGCGACGGCCATTTCGGCGGCGGCGTCCGCCTCGGGCCGGAAAGGCTTGTAGACGGTCATGTACTGCTCGCCGCTGACGATGCGCTGTACGGCCGCCAGCTCGGCGTCCTGTCCTGTGACGGGCGGCAGCGGCTTGATCTTGGCGGCCTTGAGCGCGGAGATGACGCCCCTGGCCAGGCCGTCGTTGGCGGCGTAGACGCCGTCGATGCTGTCCGCCCCCAGAGCCGCGATCGCGCCGGACATGTTGACGTTCGCGTTCTCCGGCCGCCACCCGACGGTGTCGTACGCCTTGCCGATCCTCACCTTGCCCTTGAGGACGGACAGCGCGCCTTTCTTGAACTGGACCGTATTCGGGTCGGAGGGGTCGCCGTTCATCATGACGATCTGTCCGCCGTTGGCCGCCTCGCGGCCCATGGCTTCGAGGAGCGCGTGCGCCTGGAGCCGGCCGACCTGCCTGCCGTCGAAGGAGACGTAGCCGGAGATCGGGCCGCGGGAGAGGTGGTCGTAGGAGACGACGGGGATGTTCGCCTCCTTCGCCTCCTCGACCGAGGAGGCGGACGATGTCGCGTCGACGGAGCTGAGGACCAGGACGTCGACGCCCCTGCTGATCATGGCGTCCACCTGGTGCTGCTGGGTGGCCACGTCGCCCTCGGCGTTGGCGTACTCCACCGTGCAGTTGCCGCACAGCTCCTTGATCTTCTTCTCGATCAGCGGCCGGTCGAACGTCTCCCAGCGGGGGGTGTGATTGTCCGGGAGCAGCAGACCGATCTTCATGCCGCCCTTGCCGGTGGCGGGCCCGCTCGGGCCGCTGGGCTGCCCGGTCTCTCCGCAGCCGGCCAGACCGAAGGCCAGGGGGCCTGCCGCCATGGCGGCAGCGGTGACCCGCAGACGGATCTTCATCTGCAAGGACCTCCCTCGGCCGTCCGCCTTCGTCACGTCCTCATCCGGTGCGGCCGGTCCTCATCCGGTGAGGCCGGCCCTGTCGCACGCGGCCCGGTACTTGGGGATGCAGATCTGGTCGATCGTGTACACGCCGTCCTTGACGACGGTGTCCTTGATGTTGGCCCTGGTCATGGGGATCGAAGGCAACAGCGCGGCCGGGACATCTTCGGTGGTGGGTGTGTCGACCTTGTCCTCGGCGATGTGGTCGATCCGTTCGCCGCGGCCGAGGGCGACGGCGATCCGGGCCGCCGCGTCCGCCTCGGGCTTGTAGGGCTTGTAGACGGTCATGTACTGCTCGCCGCTGACGAGGCGCTGTACGGCCGCCAGCTCGGCGTCCTGGCCGACGACGGGCGGCAGTGGCGTGATGTGCGCTTGCTTGAGGGCGGCGATGGCGCCACCGGCGAGGACGTCGTTTCCGGTCCAGACGCCGTTGACGTGGTCGACGCCCTCGGCGGCGATGGCGGCGGACATCGCGATCTGCGCGCTGCCGCCGTCCCATTCCGCGGCGCGGTACATCCTGCTGGTCTTCACCTTGCCCTCGAGGACGGACTTCGTGCCCTGGGTGTACGGGCTGCGCAGCCTGGACGACTTCGAGGGACCCTCCAGCCTGATGACCAGGCCACCGTGGCGCTTGGCAGCCATGGCCTTGAGCAGCGCCTCACCCTGGAGCGTGCCGATGGTTTCGACGTCGTGCGTGACGTACGCCGAGATGGGGCCCTGGGCGTCCCGGTCGTAGGCGACCACCGGGACGCCCGCCCTCTTCGCCTCCGTGACCGAGGAGCGAATCCCCTGGACGTCGACGGCGTCGAGAATCAGGACGTCGACCCCCTTGGTGATCATGGAGTCGAGCTGCTGCCGCTGGATGGCCGCATCATCGTGCGCGTTGGCGTACTCCATCGTGCACGTGTGGCACAGCTCCTTGATCTTCTTCTCGATCAGGGGCCGGTCGTACCCCTCGTAGCGGGCGGTCTGGTTCTCCACGAGCAGCAGGCCGATCCTCAGTCCGCCCTTGCCGGGGCCGCTGCCGCTCGACTCGCCCGGCTGCCCGCAGGCGCCGAGGCCGAGGGCCAGGCACGCCGCGCCGGCGACGACGGCGGCTCCGCATCGATACGAGGTCACTGGCCGGGCCTCCTTCCGCGCCGGCCGGGCGCCGCAGCGGTTCGAAGTGGGGTGGGCACTGCACCGGTGTGTCCCGGTGCGTCCTGGTGGATGCCGAGGGCGGCAACGCCGGCAGGCGTTTTCTCCCGTAAGTACCCGGAAAGGGGTGATTCCTACACGGTCAGAATGGCACAGCCACGCACACCAGGCGCTGGGGAGAGTCTGCCTGGCAGCTCGTCGATCGGGCCGCCGACCGGCTCTCCCGCGGGCGGCGCCTGCCTCGCCGGCCATGTCGCACGGGGCGAGACCCGCAGCCAGGCGCGCCGCCGCCCCGGCGGCGGGGTGCCGTAACAGGGCGACGCGCCCCGGGCCGTGCCATCCTGATGTTGTGCGGGCCCTCCCGCCTCTGGGCCGCTGGACCGGCGGCATGGTGGGTGCCGGGCTGCCGTTGATATCCGCGCCGATCGCCGGGGGCGCAGCGACCGGCGAGTCGGATGACGCTCCCGGGCCCCTGTGGCGCATGGGTCCCTGTGGCACAGGCCGTACGCGCACGACGCCCGACTCCGCGCTCGTAAGGGCATCAGCATCCTGTCCGCCTGCGGCCTGCCGGCTTCAAGCGCACGTTTGGCCTACACCGGGAACGTGTCCAGGTGTCGGCACGTTGCAGCAGGACCAGGATGTGAAGCGTGACGAATCGGCCGGCGCAGAACACTCCGGGGCTCGGTGGCCCACGCCCATGGGAGGCCCCCGTGGCGCGGGAGGCTGGGGTCCTGCACGCGGAGTCGCTGCCGTCCGTGTCGGAGTGGGCCCTGGTCTTCGCCGGGGCCACTGCCGCAGCCGTCCATCTCGTGGACGATGCGACCGAAGAGTTGTGGCTCGCCGAGACGGCCGGCAGCGCCGGTGCCCTGCACGGACTGCCCCGCAGCCTCCCGCTGACCAGCGACTTCCCGCTCGCCAACGCCGTCCGGACGGGCCGTCCCGTGTGGTGCGACGCCGCGGAGCTCGCCGGCCACCGGGAAGGCGGCCCGGGAATGCTGTCGGCGGAGGACGTCTCGCTCGGCGTGCTGCCGCTGAGCGCGCGCGGCCGGCGGCTGGGCTGTCTGCTCGTCGTGGAGGAGGCCGAGGACGCCTTCGACACCGAACGGCGGCAGTTCCTGGAGCTGTACGCCGACCAGGTCGCCGTACAACTGGAGGCCAACGAAGAGCCGGGCGCCGCCGGTACGGAAGCGGGCCGTGCGGCGCAGCGGTTTGCACCGGACCCGGCCCTCGGCCGACTCGGTGTCGGATGCTTCACCCTGGTCCCGAGCACCGGGCGGATCGACGCGGACACACAGGCGCTGGAGCTCCTGGACATCCCTTCCGAAGCCTTCGACGGCCAGTGGGAGACCCTGCTCGAGCACACCCTTCCGGACGACCTCCCCGCGCTGATGTCCCTGGCCGGACCAGGACAAATGATCTTCGGAGGCCGGGAGCTGGAGTTCCGCGTCCGTCGGCCCGGCGGTGAGCTGCGCTGGCTGCGGCTGCGCTGCCGGGCGCCGGTGGACGCGGCCGGCGGACCGAAGCGGGTGCTGGGGGTGGTCGCCGAAGTCTCCTATCTGCGGCCCGGCGCGGACGATGCCTCCGATGTGCACCGGCTGTCGGCGACCCTGGAGGGCGCCACGACCATCCGGGAGGTGAGCCGGGCGGTGGTGACGGCCCTGCGGCATCCGCTGCGGGCCGACCGGCTTGCGCTGGCCGTGCTGGAGGCGGACCGGCTGGTGATCAGCACCCTCGACCCGTCGGACTCCGCTGCCTGGCCGGAGGCATGGCGGTCCGAAGGGCGTTCGGAGCGGTCCGACGCCCCGATCGCGGCGCTCCCGACGCTGCGGGCTGCGCTGCGCGAAGGGCATGCGGCCCTGCGGCCCGCGGGCAGCTCCGTGGAGCCGGGCCTGGCGGAGATCGGGCCCGGCGGCCTGGCCATCCTGCCGCTGCCCGCCGACGGACGGGTGGTGGGCGTGTGCCTGATCGGCTGGGACGAGCCGCACACGTTCGGACCCGAGGAGCGCACCCTGCTGACCGCCGCCGCGTGCCTGGTCGGGCAGGCGCTGGTACGCGCCCACGCCCTCGACGCCGAGCACGAGCTGGCCACGATGCTCCAGCGCAGCCTGCTGCCGAGGACGCTTCCCGCGCTGGTCGGCGGGGTGGCCGAAGCCCGCTATCTGCCGGCCACGGTCGGCCTGGAGGTAGGGGGCGACTGGTACGACGTCATCCCGCTGGGGGAGGGCCATGTGGCGCTGGTCATCGGGGACGTACAGGGACACAGTGCCGCAGCGGCGACGATCATGGGCCAGATTCGTACGGCGATCAAGGCATACGCAGTGGAGGGCCACCCGCCCGACGTGGTGATCTCCCACGCCAACCGGCTCCTCGCCGGCATGGAGACCGACCTCTTCGCCACCTGCACTTATGTCGAGCTGGACATGGAGGAGGGCAACGGCTGGTGCGTCCGGGCCGGGCATCTGCCGCCGCTCGTGCGCCACCCGGACGGCAGCACCGAGGAGATCGAGATCGAGGGCGGCCTTCCGCTGGGCGTGCTGGCGGACAGCGAGTTCCCCATGGCCATGGTCGGCCTGGCTCCCGGCTCGGTCCTCGCACTGGTGACGGACGGTCTCGTGGAATCGTCCGGCCTCGACGTGGCGGACGGCATGCGCCGCGTCCGCGACGTCCTCTCGGCAGCCGACCCCTCCCATGCCGGCCGGCTGGCCGACGAACTGCTCGGGGGCGCTGAACGCCGAACGGACGACGTGGCGCTGCTGCTCCTGCGCTACGACGGAATGAAGGTCCGGCCGATCCGGGCGAACTGGGCGGTGTGGCGGCTGCCCGACGCGGTCATGCACGCACGCCGCTTCACCGCGCGCACGTTGCGTTCCTGGAAGGCCGAGGACGAACTGGACGTGGTCCTGCTGGTCGTGTCCGAACTGGTCACCAACGCCGTGGTGCACACCCAGGGAGAGGTGCGCCTGGACCTGACGCTCACCGCGGAGCGCCTGCGGGTGGCCGTCACCGACACGTCCGCGCGGGCCCCGGCCAAACCGGTGACGGTCGGCTGGGAGTCGACCGGCGGCCGCGGCCTTCTCCTCGTCGAGGCGATGACCGAGTCCTGGGGCTCGGTACCGGTCAGCGGCGGCAAGCAGGTGTGGGGTGAGATCGCTCTGCCACCCCGGCAGGAGGCCACCGACGGTGGTGGCGGTGCCTTGGCAGCCACTGGCTGAGAGGGCCGGACTCACCGCGGAAGGAACGGAGATGGTCCAGATGGCGGCTCCGCTGCTGAGGTTGCGCGGAATCTCCAAGCGGTTCGGCGCCGTCCAGGCGCTCACGCGCGTCGATCTCGATATCCGCGCGGGCGAGGTGGTCGCCCTGGTCGGCGACAACGGCGCCGGGAAGTCGACGCTCGTCAAGGTGATAGCGGGAGTGGGAGCGGCCGACGAGGGCGTGATCGAGTGGCAGGGCCGGGCGGTGCACATCAAAAAGCCGCACCAAGCACAGGACCTGGGCATCGCGACCGTCTATCAGGACCTCGCGCTGTGCGACAACCTCGATGTCGTCGCCAATGTCTTCCTCGGCCGGGAGATCAGTAAGGTCGGTGTCCTCGACGAGGTGGAGATGGAACGCCGTACCCGCACGTTGCTGGGCACGCTCTCCATCCGGCTGCCCAGCCTGCGTGCCCCCGTCGCCTCGCTCTCCGGCGGTCAGCGGCAGACCGTCGCGATCGCCCGCTCGCTCCTCGGCGACCCCAGCGTCGTCCTGCTCGACGAGCCCACGGCGTCGCTGGCCGTCAAGCAGACCATCGAGGTCCTCGACATCATTGAGCGGCTGCGGGAACGCGGTCTCGGCGTCCTGCTCATCAGTCACAACATGGGCGACATCAAGGCCGTCGCGGACCAGGTCACGGTGTTGCGCCTGGGCCGTAACAACGGCGTCTTCGATGTGCGGACCACATCCCAGGAACAGATCATCTCCTCCATCACCGGCACCACGGAGCATGCCGTGAGCCAGCGGAAGAGCGAGGCGGAGGAGGACGAGCTGTGGCAGTGAGAGGGACATCGAAGAACCGGCGCGCGCCCACGGGCGCCGACGGCGAGAAGTCCACTGCCCGCAGGCCGCGCCCGGCCGACCTCGCACAGGGCTGCAGGACCTTCCTCGAGGACGTCAGGAACCGGCTGAGCGCCGGCGAACTCGGCGCCGTCCCGGTCGTCCTGGGGCTCGTCGTCATCTGGATCATCTTCCAAGCCCTCAACGGTGCCTTCCTCTCGCCGCGCAATCTGTCCAATCTCAGCTTGGACATCGTCGGCACGGGCCTGATCGCGGTGGGCATCGTCTTCGTGCTGCTGATCGCGGAGCTCGATCTGTCGGTCGGTTCGGTCAGCGGACTCGCGGCGGCCGTGTTTGCCGTGCTGAGCGTGCGCAACGGCATGCCGGAATGGCTGGCACTCCTCATCGCGGTGCTCACGGGGGCGGCCATCGGGGCGGTCCATGGGTTCTTCGTCGCCAGGGTGGGGGTGCCGTCCTTCGTCGTCACCCTCGCGGGACTGCTCGCCTGGAACGGACTGATGCTCTACGTCCTGGGCGCGAGCGGCACCGTCAACCTCGACGACCAGGGGCTGGTCGCCACGCTGACCAGTTACTACTTCAGTCATGCGGCGGCCGCCTACGGCCTGGCGGCGGTCGGCTCGATCGTGTTCTTCCTGGCCTCCTACCAGGAGGCGCGGCGCCGTAAGACCGCCGGAGTACCGTCCCGGCCGCTCAGGGAGATCGCCGTGCGCACGGCGCTGCTCGCGGTGATCGCATTCGCCGCGGCCGCCGTGCTGAACCAGTTCCAGGGCCTGCCGCTCGCCCTCCTGATCTTCCTCCTGATCATCGTCTGCCTGGACTTCGCCCTGCGCCGGACACCGTACGGGCGGCAGGTCTTCTCCCTCGGCGGCGGCATCGAGGCGGCCCGCCGCGCCGGCATCAACGTGGTGTGGGTACGGATCTCGGTCTTCATGGTGTCCGGGACGATGGCCGCGATCGGCGGCCTCTTCCTCGCCTCGCGCATCACCTCGGCGAGCCAGACCTCCGGCTCCGGCAACCTGCTGCTGAACGCCATCGCCGCGGCCGTCATCGGCGGCACCAGCCTCTACGGCGGGCGGGGCAGGACCTGGTCCGCCCTGCTGGGCATCCTGGTCATCCAGTCGATCGCCTCCGGCATGGCCCTCCTGGGCATCCAGGCCGCCGTCCAGTTCATGATCACCGGCGGAGTGCTCCTCGCAGCCGTCGTCCTCGACTCACTCACACGCCGCTCCCAGAGGGCCCGCGGCCGGGCCTGACCATCGACTGTCCTCCGGCCTCACTCACGTCGCACACGCCCCGCCAGAAAGAGGACCTGCGCGGGGCGTTGACGCCTCTACGTGTCGACCCTATCTTCCAGTCCGAAGTCACGTACGGCGTTCGATATTTCGGACGTGAGGTCGCGGGAACCGTGAGACGGATGCGTGAGGAGAAGGTGCGTTGCGGAGACTCATACAGTCCTCCCTGGACAGACGGCACTTCATTGCGACGGCAGCCGGAAGCGCCGCGGCGGTGGTGATCAGTACGACGAGCAGCGGTACGGCTCACGCGAGCGCCCCGGGCGGCGCCGCGAGCGGGCAGCGGGTCCTGGCCGGGCCCGTACGGCCCTTCTCTCTCGGCGCGGTGAAGCTGCTTCCCGGCGCGTTCCAGGACAACCAGGCGCGCAACACCGCCTACCTGCACTTCGTCGACATCGACCGGATGCTGCACACCTTCCGCCGCAACGTCGGCCTGCCGAGCAGCGCGCAGCCGTGCGGGGGATGGGAGGCCCCCGACTGCGAGCTGCGTGGCCACAGCACCGGCCACCTGCTGTCCGGACTCGCCCTCACCTGTGCCAACACCGGGGACGAAGCGCTGCGCGACAAGGGACGGAAGCTGGTCGCAACGCTCGCCGAGTGTCAGGCCGCCTCGCCGAAGTCCGGATACGGCAAGGGGTACCTGTCGGCGTTCCCGGAGAGCTTCTTCGACCGGCTCGAGGCCGGTACCGCGGTATGGGCGCCGTACTACACCATCCACAAGATCATGGCCGGGCTCGTCGACCAGTACCGGCTGGCGGGCAACGAGCAGGCCCTCGAGGTCGTACTGCGCAAGGCCGCATGGGTGGACGCGCGCACGGCCGGGCTGAGCCACGAACACATGCAGCGCGTGCTGGAGACCGAGTTCGGTGGCATGAACGACGTCCTGGCCGATCTGCACGAAATCACCGGGGACGCGAAGTGGCTGGAGGTCGCCGATCGGTTCACCCACGCCCGCGTCTTCGACCCGCTCGCGAAGAACGAGGACCGGCTCGCCGGCCTGCACGCCAACACCCAGATCCCGAAGATGGTCGGCGCCATCCGGCTGTGGGAGGAGGGCCTGGACGACCGGTACCGCACCATCGCCGAGAACTTCTGGCAGCTCGTCACCGACCATCACACCTACGTCATCGGCGGCAACAGCAACGGCGAGGCGTTCCACGAACCGGACGCCATCGCCTCCCAGCTGTCCAACAACACGTGCGAGAACTGCAACAGCTACAACATGCTCAAGCTCACCCGGCTGATGCACTTCCACTCGCCGGAGCGCACGAACCTGCTCGACTACTACGAGCGCACCCTGTTCAACCAGATGCTCGGCGAGCAGGACCCGGATTCCGAGCACGGCTTCAACATCTACTACACCGGTCTGGCGCCGGGGGCGTTCAAGCAGCAGCCGTCCTTCATGGGCAAGGACCCCAACGCCTACTCCACGGACTACGACAACTTCTCCTGCGACCACGGCAGCGGCATGGAGACGCACGCCAAGTTCGCGGACACCATCTACACGCACAGCGCCGACACCCTGCTGGTCAACCTCTTCCTCCCCTCCGAGGTGCATTGGGAGGAGAAGGGCATCACCTGGCGCCAGACGACCGGCTTCCCCGACCGACCCTCGACCACCCTCACCGTCGCCTCCGGCGCGGCGGAACACCGGCTGCACATCCGTATCCCGGCCTGGGCCTCCGACGCGCGGGTCAAGTTGAACGGCCGTACGCTCCCGGACCGCCCCCGACCCGGCACCTGGCTGGTGCTGAACCGCTCATGGCGTACGGGAGACCGGGTCGAGGTGGCGCTGCCGATGCGCCTGCGGATCGAGCCGACGCCGGACGACCCGGACGTGCAGGCAGTGCTGTACGGACCGGTGGTACTGGCCGGGGGGTACGGCGACCGCGACGCGATGCGCATGCCGCGGCTGGACACGAAGTCCGTGAAAAGGCAGGCGGCCGACCCGATGCGGTTCACCGCCCGCGCCGACGGTGAAACCGTCACACTCCTGCCGGTCGCGCGGACGCACCACCAGCACTACACCGTCTACTGGCTGACGGGCGAACCGCCGTCCCCGCCCCCGGTGTTCGCGGCCTGGCACCGCTTCGACGAGACATCCGGGACAACGGCCGCCGACGCCACAGGCAACGGCAGGACCGCCCAGTTGGCGGGCGGCGCCTCGTGGACCACGGGGAAGACCGGGAGTGCGGTGTCCCTGAACGGGGCGGACGGGCACGTGAAGCTCGCGGCGGACCTCCTCGCGGGCGCCTCCGCGTACACCGTCGCGACCTGGGTCAGGCTCGACGGGCAGCCGGCGGCCTGGTCCCGGATCTTCGACTTCGGCACCGGCGTGACGGCGAACATGTTCCTGACCCCGCTCAGCGATGACGGGAAACTCCGGTACGCCATCACCGCCGGAGGGGGCGGGTCCGAGCAGCGCATCGACGCCGATCCGCTGCCGACGGGGGAGTGGGTGCACGTCGCCGTGGCGTACGGGGACGGCACGGCCGTGCTGTACGTGGACGGCCGCGAGGCGGGCCGCAACGACAAGGTCACCGTCGAGCCCGGTTGGTTCGGCAACCACATCCCCGCCGCGTACATCGGCAAGTCGCAGTACTCCGACCCGTACCTCAAGGCGGCGGTCGACGACTTCCGTGTGTACGGAAAGACGCTGACCGCCGCTGAGATCGCGTCCCTGGCGCTGGGCTGACGCACCGCCCATCCCGCCAACGGCCGGACTCACGGAGTACGGCCGTTGGCGAGACGGGTGATCCCCAGCGCTTCTACTGTTTCCCGCAGTGGTACGACGTTGTGGGAGGGGATCGTCATGGTGGAGCCGCGCGCTGAGCACGACTTCGTGGTGGTGGGGGCCGGGTCGGCCGGCAGTGTGATCGTCCGGCGTTTGCTGGACGCGGGCCACTCGGTCCACGTTCTGGAGGCCGGACCGGTCGACGACGACGAGCGGGTGCACAGCCCGCAGGGCTGGCCGCTGCTGCTGCAATCACCCTTGGACTGGGCAGCCATGACGGTGCCTCAGAAACATGCCAACAACCGGTCGCTGTTCTGGCCGCGAGGCAAGGTGCTGGGCGGATCGAGTTCGCTCAACGGAATGATCTACATACGCGGGCACCGCAGCGACTACGACGCGTGGGCGTACGAGGGGTGCACCGGCTGGGACTGGGACAGCGTGCTGCCCCTGTTCAAGCGGTCGGAGGACCATGTCGACGGCGAGAGCGCGTGGCACGGCAAGGGCGGTCCCTTACCCGTCAGCAGGATCACCGAACCGCACCCGACCGCGACCGCCTTCGTCGAGGCCGCAATCGCCCTCGGGCACGAGCGGACGGACGACTTCAACGGCGACGACATGGTCGGCGTCGGTTTCAACCACGCGACCGTCCGTGACGGGCGCCGCATGAGCGCCTGGCAGAGCTTCGTCGTCCCGGTGCGGGACAGCCCTTCCCTGACCGTGACCACCGGTGCCCGCGTACACCGGGTCCTGCTCGAAGACGGCCGGGCGGTCGGAGTGGAGTACGCCGCGGAGGGACGCCTGCACCGCGCCCATGCCGCCGCCGAGGTGGTACTCAGCGGCGGTGTCATCGGCTCGGCGCAGGCCCTGCTGCTGTCCGGCATCGGCCCCGCCGCGCACCTGCGCGAGGTCGGCGTCGACATCGCCGTTGACCTGCCGGGCGTCGGCGAGAACCTGCACGACCATCTGCTCGTCAGCAACGTGTACGAGGCGTCCCGTCCGCTGCCGCCCGGAAAGGCGAACCTGCTCGAAAGCCAGCTCTTCACCTCCACCGACCCGCGCCGCCCCGGCCCCGACCTGCAGCCGCTGTTCCTGCACCTGGTCTACCCCGCCGAGTCGTACCCCGTGCCGGAGCACGGCTACACCATCGCCCCGGGCATCGTCAGGCCGCTGTCCCGCGGCACGCTGCGGCTCGCCTCGGCCGACCCGGAGGCCGCGCCGCTGCTGGACCCGAACGTCCTCGCTGAGCGGTACGACCTCGAAGCGCTGGTCGACGCCGTGGAGTTGTGCCGGGAGATCGGGGGCCAGCGGGCCTTCGACGCCTGGCGCAAGGCGGAAGTGGCACCGGGCCCCGAGGCCCGCACCCGGGACGACCTGCGGGAGTACGTACGGCGCGCGGTCGGCACGTACCACCATCAGGTCGGCACCTGCAGGATGGGCCAGGACAACCTCGCCGTCGTGGACCCCGAGCTGCGCGTTCACGGCGTGCAGGGTTTGCGCGTGGCGGACGCCTCGATCATGCCGTCCGTCCCCTCCGGCAACACCAACGCCCCGTCGATCATGATCGGCGAAAAGGCTTCCGATCTGCTCCTTGCTGCTTCCTGACGCCGCTTCCTGACGCCATTCGCTCGCAGCCGAGGGCGCTGAATGCGCCGGCCGCGGCCGGTACGGGGGCACGGCAAGGCCATGTGGGCCGAGCAGCCCCTCGTACCGGCGGAAGTCGACCGCGCGGCGCTCCTGTGAACCGTGCGTCAGTCCTTGATTTCGCAGATGACGGCGCCGGCGGTGAGGGAGGCGCCGATCTCGGCGGACAGGCCCTTGATGGTGCCGGAGCGGTGCGCGTTCAGCGGCTGTTCCATCTTCATGGCCTCCAGGACGACGACGAGGTCGCCTTCCTTGACCTCCTGGCCCTCCTCGACCGCGATCTTGACGATGGTGCCCTGCATGGGGGAGGCGAGGGCGTCGCCGGAGGCGGCGGAGCCGGACTTCTTGGACGCCTTGCGCTTGGGCTTGGCG
>NZ_JOAX01000045.1 GCF_000720485.1 Streptomyces ochraceiscleroticus
CTCCGCGATCTGCTGCAGCGTCGCCCCAATGTCCGCCGTACGCGTCGTCGTCATCGACTGCACGGAGACGGGCGCGTCCCCGCCCACGGCCACCGGCCCCACGTGGATCTTCCGGCTGACACGGCGGTCGGCCAGCTTGGTCGGTACGTCCGGCATTCCCAGCGCAATGGCAGTCATCTGGCGAGCAACCCCAAGGTTTGATCAAGGTCCCGAGATCGGCGGGCTCCGGAAACCGAGGTTACGACACCGGGGTTGCGCGAGGCACATCGCGCGCCCCACACCGCCCGAAAGTAGGCAATCGGGCACCGCAGGTGATGATGCGGATGCCCGATTGTCCGACTTCCGTACATGCGTTCTACCCGGTCAGCCCGTTAGACGTACCGGATTGACCACGTCGGCGACGAGGACCAGGAGCGTGAAACAGATGAAGATGCCCGCAACCACGTAGGCGACCGGCATCAGCTTTGCCACGTCGAAGGGGCCGGGGTCGGGGCGCCGGAAGACCTTGGCGAAGGCGCGGCGCAGGGACTCCCACAGGGCGCCCGCGATGTGCCCGCCGTCCAGCGGCAGCAGCGGCAGCATGTTGAACAGGAAGAGGGAGAGGTTGAACCCCGCGACCAGGAAGAGCATGGTCGCCACCCGCTGCGAGGGCGGGATGTCCAGGGAGAAGACCTCGCCGCCGACGCGGGCCGCGCCGACCACGCCCATCGGGGAGTCCTGCTTGCGCTCGCCGCCGTTGAACGCGGCGTTCCAGAGGTCGGGGACCTTGCCGGGCAGTGCGATCAGCGAGTCGACGCCCTGCGTGACCATGTTGCCCATGCGGTCGACGGACTGGCCGAAGTCCTGCCGGACGATGCCGCTGGCGGGCGTGAAGCCGAGGAAGCCGGCGGTGACGTACTGGTCGGCGACGTAGCCGCCGTGGCCGTCCGTCTTGGCGACCTTGTTCTTGATGAGGTCGGCGTGCAGCACCTTCTCCGCGCCGTCCCGCCGGACGGTGATCGTCGCGGGCCCGGTGGTGTCGCGGATGGCCTGCTGGAGGGTGTTCCAGTCGGGCACGGCCCGCCCGTCGAAGGCGACGATCTTGTCGCCGGCCCGCAGCCCGGCCGCCTTGGCCGGGGAGTCCTTGGCGTCGGACGGGCACTTGTCGGTCTTGGCGGAGGCGGCGATGACGCAGTCCGAGACCGAGCCGACCTGGGTGGTCTGGGTGTTGATGCCGAAGCCCATCAGGACGCTCATGAAGATCACGACCGCGAGGATCAGGTTCATGAACGGCCCGGCGAACATCACGATGACGCGCTTCCAGGGCTTGCGGGTGTAGAACAGCCGCTTCTCGTCGCCCGGCTGCAGCTCCTCAAAGGCGGCCGAGCGGGCGTCCTCGATCATGCCGCGCCAGGGCGAGGTGGAGCGGGCCGAGAGCTTCCCGTCGTCGCCGGGCGGGAACATGCCGATCATGCGGATGTAGCCGCCGGCCGGGATGGCCTTGATGCCGTACTCGGTGTCGCCCTTGCGGCGGGAGAAGATCGTCGGTCCGAACCCGACCATGTACTGCGGCACGCGGATGCCGAACATCTTCGCCGTCGAGAGGTGTCCCAGCTCGTGCCAGGCGATCGAGAAGAGCAGGCCGACGACGAAGACGACGATGCCAAGAACGGTCATCCAGGTCGTCATGCGCGGGCCTCCGATGGTGTACGTGCCGCACGGGCGGCCAGTTCGCGGGCGCGGGCGCGCGCCCAGGTCTCCGCTTCCAGTACGTCCGAGAGGGTCAGGGAGGTTCCCGGCGCGGGCGTGCCGTGCTCGGCGACGACTTCGGCGACCGTATCGACAATTCCTGTGAACGGCAGCCCGCCCTTCAAGAATGCGTCCACGCACTCCTCGTTGGCGGCGTTGAAGACGGCGGGGGCGGTGCCGCCGAGCGCGCCGACGTGGCAGGCGAGCGGTACGGAGGGGAAGGCGTCCTGGTCCAGCGGGAAGAACTCCCAGGTCTGGGCCTTGGTCCAGTCGATGCCGGGCGCCGCGTCCGGCACCCGGTCGGGCCAGCCGAGTCCCAGCGCGATGGGCATCCGCATGTCGGGCGGGCTGGCCTGGGCGAGGGTGGAGCCGTCGGTGAACTCCACCATGGAGTGGATGTAGGACTGCGGGTGGACGACGACCTCGATGCGCTCGAACGGCACGTCGTACAGCAGGTGTGCCTCGATGACCTCCAGGCCCTTGTTGACCAGGGTCGCGGAGTTGATCGTGATGACCGGGCCCATCGCCCAGGTGGGGTGTGCGAGCGCCTGTTCGGGGGTGACGGCGGCCAGCTCGGCCTTGCTGCGGCCGCGGAAGGGGCCGCCGGAGGCGGTGACGACGAGCTTGCGCACCTCGTCGCGGCGGCCGCCCATCAGGCCCTGGAAGAGCGCGGAGTGCTCGGAGTCGACGGGGACGATCTGGCCGGGCTTCGCGAGCGCCTTGACCAGCGGGCCGCCCACGATCAGCGACTCCTTGTTGGCGAGCGCGAGGGAGGCGCCGCTCTCCAGGGCCGCGAGGGTGGGCGCGAGGCCGATGGAGCCGGTGATGCCGTTCAGTACGGTGTGGCACTTGGTACCGGCGAGCCGGGTGGCGGCGTCGGGGCCGGCCAGGATCTCCGGCAGCGGCTCGCCCGGTCCGTACTGCGCCGACAGGGCCTCGCGCAGCGCGGGCACGACGTCCTCGCGGGCCACCGCGACCGTACCGACGCGCAGCTGCCGCGCCTGCTCGGCGAGGAGCGCGACCCGGCCGCCGGCGGCGGACAGGGCGGTGACGCGGAAGCGGTCCGGGTTGCGCAGCACGAGATCGATCGCCTGGGTGCCGATGGAGCCGGTCGAACCGAGGATCACGATGTCGCGTGGCTCGCCGGGTGCGGCGGCCGGCGGGTCGAAACGCAGGTGCGGATGGGCGAGGGATTCCGTCATGGGCACCATTGTGGCCGGTCACGTCCGGAGTGCGGACACCAGCTCGCAGGAGATCCGGCCGGAGGGGGGCGCCGGGAGGCACGCCGGGTGGTGCGCGCGCCGGGCCCGCCGGTCGGCGGGTACCGGAGCCGCCCGGGGAGATTCGCTGGTCACGGAGCGGAAACAGTGGCTGTCGGGGGCCCGGTCGCTGCTTAGCCTCGGGAAATGAGTCCGCCGAGCCGCGAGGAGTGCCGCCCGTGGAGAGCCCGCGCGAGCGTGTGGAGACCACGCTGACCCGCTACTTCCAGCTGTGCGACGTGCCGGCGCCGAGCGGCGCGGGCGGCCCCGGGGCGGTACGGGAGGCGCTGTCCGCGCTGTTCAGCGAGGACGCGGTGTGGGAGGGCGTGGGGCCCGCGTACGCCGCGAAGTTCGGCCGGGCGCAGGGGCGGAAGGCGGTCGTCGCGAAGGTCGCCTCGTTCCTGCCGCCGCGCCCGCACTTCACGTCCACCGTCCATCTGCTGGGGCAGGGCACGGTCGTGACGGACGGGGTGACCGCGCACGGGACGTGGCCGCTGCAGCAGTTCTCGCGCTATGTGTCGGGCGAGGCGGAGCTGCTGGTGGCCCGGCTGGAGGTGGCCTTCTACCTGAGCGAGGAGCGGACACTGATCACGCACTTCCGCACCGAGCGGATGTTCCGCACTCCGCTGAGCTGATGCGTGCGGGCGCAGTACGGGCCGGTCCTCGTGCTTCACGAGGACCGGCCCGTCCCCCGTCCCGTCACCGGCGGATCCGCCCGTCACCGGATCCGCCGGTGTACGTCTCACCTGATGCGCCGGTGCACGTTCTCCCTCCTCGCGGGCCCCGGTGTCGCGTCCGCGATCCACGGGCCGTCGCCGCTGGGGTCGATGACGCCCTCCTCCAGCCAGGCGTACGTACCGGTCAGCACCCCGGCCACGACCTTGCGGTCAAGGTCGTCGGTGTTGGTCCACAGCCGTGCGAACAGCTCTTCGACCCGGACCCTGGCCTGCCGGCAGAACACCTCGGCGAGCTGGTGCGCCTCGCGGCCGTGCTCGCCGGTGGACAGCAGGTGCTCGGCCCGTACGCACGCCGCGCTCATCGCGAACAGCTCCGCGCCGATGTCCACGATCCGCCCGAGGAAGCCCTGCTTGGTCTCCATCCGGCCCTGCCAGCGGGACATCGCGTAGAACGTGGCGCGTGCGAGCTTGCGGGCGCTGCGTTCGACGTACCGCAGGTGCGTCGCCAGCTCGCCGAACTCCGCGTACGCGCCGGGCACCTGGCCGGGCCCGGCGACCAGCTTGGGCAGCCAGCGGGCGTAGAAGCCGCCCGCCCGCGCCGCGGCCTTCCCCTTGTCCGTGAGGGACTTTTCGGGGTCGATGAGGTCACCGGCGACGGACAGGTGGGCGTCCACCGCCTCGCGGGCGATGAGCAGGTGCATGATCTCCGTGGAGCCTTCGAAGATCCGGTTGATGCGCATGTCGCGCAGGACCTGCTCGGCGGGGACGGCCCGTTCGCCGCGCGCGGCGAGCGACTCCGCGGTCTCGAAGCCGCGGCCGCCGCGGATCTGGACCAGCTCGTCCGCCATCAGCCAGCCCATCTCCGAGCCGTACAGCTTGGCGAGCGCCGCTTCGATGCGGATGTCGTTGCGGTCCTCGTCGGCCATCTGCGAGGAGAGGTCGACGACGGCCTCCAGCGCGAAGGTGGTGGCGGCGATGAAGGAGATCTTGCCGCCGACCGCCTCGTGGTTGGCGACCGGTTTGCCCCACTGCTCGCGCGCCGCGGACCACTCGCGGGCGATCTTCAGGCACCACTTGCCGACGCCCACGCACATGGCGGGCAGCGACAGCCGTCCGGTGTTGAGCGTGGTCAGCGCGATCTTCAGGCCGGCGCCCTCGGGCCCTATGCGGTTCGCGGCGGGGACCCGTACCTGATGGAAGCGGGTGACGCCGTTCTCGATGCCGCGCAGCCCCATGAAGGCGTTGCGGTTCTCCACCGTGATGCCGTCCGAGCCCGCCTCGACGACGAAGGCGGTGATGCCGCCCTTGTGCCCCTCGGACTTCGGTACGCGCGCCATGACCACGAGCAGGTCGGCGACGACCCCGTTGGTCGTCCACAGCTTCACGCCGTCCAGTACGTACTCGTCCCCGTCCGGTACGGCCATGGTGGCCAGCCGGGCCGGGTCCGAACCTACGTCCGGTTCGGTGAGCAGGAACGCGGAGATGTCCGTACGGGCGAGGCGCGGCAGGAACTGGTCCTTCTGCTCCTGTGTGCCGAAGAGTTTCAGCGGCTGCGGTACGCCGATCGACTGGTGCGCGGAGAGCAGCGCCCCGATCGCGGGGCTGGCGGAACCGACCAGTGCCAGGGCCTTGTTGTAGTACACCTGGGTGAGGCCCAGGCCGCCGTACTTGGTGTCGATCTTCATGCCGAGCGCGCCGATCTCCTTGAGGCCGGCGATGGTCTCGTCGGGGATCTGCGCCTCGCGCTCGATGCGCGCACCGTCGATCTTCGTCTCGCAGAAGTCACGGAGCTTGGCGAGGAATTCCTCGCCACGCTGGACCGCTTCCGCGGCAGGGGTGGGATGCGGGTGTATGAGGTCGAGCCGAAAGCGCCCCAGGAACAGCTCCTTGGCGAAGCTGGGCTTGCGCCAGTCCTGTTCACGGGCCGCCTCGGCGACCTGCCGGGCTTCGCGTTCGGAGACGTTGCGGGTGGATGGAGCGGTCATGAGGAGGGTCACCTCACCGCGGAGTCGGGTCATCCGTACCGGTCCGCCAGGTTGGCTACCGGTCAGTTCGCCTGCCCGGGTTGGCTACCGGTCAGTGCTACTTGTGAGTCTGTACCCGATCCGCACGACTTGCACCAGCCTTCGCGCACACGGACGCAGGGCTGTGACCCCGGGGCCGGCGCCCGGCTCCCCGGTCCTCAGTCCCGCGGCGGGTCGATCAGCCCGCGCTGGTACGCCTTCACGAGACGGCGCGGCACGGTGTACTGACTGCCGTCGATGGTGATCGGCACCAGGTCCGGCTGCGCGGCCTTCCAGTTGGAGCGGCGGTGGCGGGTGTTGGAGCGGGACATCTTCCGCTTGGGGACGGCCATGGGGATCCTCCTGTCGGCAGGGCTCGGTACGGCCGCAGCTTACCTGAAAATGATTCCCATGTTTACGACGGGTCCGGTCGGCGCACCCGGTCCCGCGCAAACCGGAGGGCCGGGGCGCACCCGAATATGCGCCCCGGCCCCTGCTGTCCAGTTGTCCGGCCCTTGGCCGGAAGCGTCAGAGTTCCAGCCCGGTCATCACCATCACTCGCTCGTAGGTGTAGTCGTCCATCGCGTAGCGGACGCCCTCGCGGCCCACACCGGACTGCTTGGCGCCGCCGTACGGCATCTGGTCGGCGCGGTACGACGGCACGTCGCCGATGATCACGCCGCCCACCTCCAGCACCTTGTGGGCGCGGAAGGCGGTCTGCAGGTCGTGGGTGAACACGCCTGCCTGGAGGCCGTACTTGGAGCTGTTGACGGCGGCGAAGGCCGCGGCCGCGCCGTCCACCTTCTGGACCGAGAGGACCGGTCCGAAGACCTCTTCGCACGCGAGGGTAGTGCCCTCGGGGAGGTCGGCCAGCACGGTCGGCGCGTACGTGGCGCCCTCGCGCTTACCGCCGGCGAGCAGCTGGGCGCCGGCCTGCACGGCCTCGTCGACCCAGGACTCCACGCGCTTGGCGGCGTCCTCGCTGACCAGCGGGCCGACCTCGGTCGCGGGGTCCGTCGGGTCGCCGGTGACCTGGGCCTCGACGCGCTCGACGATCTTCGGCAGCAGCCGGTCGTACACGCTCGCGTCGGCGATCACGCGCTGCACGGAGATGCAGGACTGGCCGCCCTGGTAGTTGGAGAAGGTGGCAATGCGCTGCGCCGCCCAGTCCAGGTCCGCTTCGGAGGCGTAGTCGGCGAGGATCACGGCCGCGCCGTTGCCGCCGAGCTCCAGGGTGCAGTGCTTGCGCGGCACCGAGTCCATGATCGCGTAACCGACCGTCTCGGAGCCGGTGAAGGAGATCACCGGCAGCCGCTCGTCCTGGACCAGCGCGGGCATCCGGTCGTTCGGGACCGGGAGGATGCTCCAGGAGCCGGCCGGCAGGTCGGTCTCGGCCAGCAGCTCGCCGAGGATCAGGCCGGAGAGCGGGGTGGCCGGGGCGGGCTTGAGGATGATCGGGACGCCGGCCGCGATCGCCGGGGCGACCTTGTGGGCGCTCAGGTTGAGCGGGAAGTTGAACGGCGCGATGCCGAGCACGGTGCCCTTCGGGACCCGGCGGATCAGCGCGAGGCGGCCCGCGCCGCCGCCGTCGGTGTCCAGGCGCATGGCCTCGCCGGCGTTGAAGCGGCGGGCCTCCTCCGCGGCGAACCGGAAGACCGACACGGCGCGGCCGACCTCGCCGCGCGCCCACTTGATCGGCTTGCCGTTCTCCGCGGAGATGAGCTGCGCGATCTCCTCCGTACGCTCGACCAGGCGCTTGGTGACGTGGTCCAGCGCGGCGGCGCGCACGTGCGCGGGGGTGGCGGCGAACTCGGCCTGGACCGCGACGGACGCGGCCACGGCCTCCTCGACCTGCTCCTCGGTGGGCACGCTCACGGTGCCGACGGTGCGGCCGTCCCAGGGCGAGGTGACCTCGAAGGTCTCCGCGCCGGTGGCGGCTCGGCCGGCGAGCCAGAAAGCCGTGGTGGCTGCGTCATTACGGATCGGCACAGTGGATACCGGCCCTTCTCGGTGGCGTGGTGAGTGGCGTGCCGGTCGGTACGCGCGGCGGCTGCCTGCCGCGTCCGACCTCGGTCGCTCTTCCGGACGGGATCCACGGTAGGGCGGCGCTCCCGGACCGTCGTTTGTCCGGTGCGTACTACTACGGGAACGCGATCCGCCGGTTTGGCGAGTGCGGGGCCGGCCGGGCGGGTGCGGGGGCCGCTCGGCGGCGTACGCGGGGCGGTCCGGTGGGCGCGCGGCCCGGCAGGGCGGGGCAGGCCGTCGTTACGGAGTGTCCGGCGACAGCGTGGTGGCCTTCAGGGCCAGCCACAGTTCCATCCGTACGTCCGGGTCGTCCAGCGAGCGGCCGAGGATCTCCTCGACGCGGCGCATCCGGTAGCGCAGCGTGTGCCGGTGCACCCCGAGGTCGGCGGCGGCCGCGTCCCACTGACCGTGCCGGGACAGCCACGCGCGCAGCGAGGCGACGAGGTCGCCGCGGCCGGTCGCGTCGTGGTCGTGCAGCGCCCGCAGCATCCCGTCGGCGAAGGCGCGTACCGCGTCGTCCGCGAGCAGCGGCAGTACGGAGCCGGCCGCCACGTCCTCGTGCTCGACCAGGGCCCGCGCCCGCCGCCTGGCCACCGAGAGCGCCTGCTCGGCCTGGCGGTGCGCGGTCGCCGCAGCGGCCGGTCCGGACGGTGCGGAGAGGCCCACGGCCAGGCCCGGAGTGCCGCGGGCCGCGTCGGTGGCGGCGCTCTTGCGCGTGCCCGCTCCGGTACCGGAGCGGGCCTGCAGCGCGGCGGCGTGGTCGGCGCACGCCTCGATGGCGGCGCCGCCGTCCGCCGCGAGCACGGTCAGCCGGGTGCCGTCCGGGACCGCGAGCACCGCCTCGCCGCCGCGCGCCGCCGCCGACTCCACCGCGTCGGCCAGCGCGTCCAGCGTGCCCTGCGCGTCGTCGGCGGAACGCTCCTCGGCGCCGGTCACCGGCTCGGCCACCAGTACCCGGAACGGCGCGTCGAGCAGCCCGCCGTACAGCCGCCCCGCCACCGCGCGGGCGTGGTCCGGCTCGCCGGCCAGCAGCATCCGCAGCACCGCGGCGCCGAGCCGCTGCTCGGCGTCCTGCAGCGCGCGGGACCGTTCGGTGGTCAGGGTCAGCAGGGCGACGGCGGAGTGCATGGCATACCGCTCCGCCGTGCCCAGCGGGGCGCCCGTGCCGACCGCGAGGACGCCGCGCGCCCGGCGCCCCGTGCCCAGCGACTGCAGCTCCACCCGGTCGTCGCCCTCGGTGTCCGCCACCACCGAGCTGGCGGGGGCCGGCCGCTCCCGCAGCTTCGCGATGTCGTCGGTGAGGCGCGCCGCACGGCGGGCCGCCCAGTCGGGGGCCGCGGCGACGACCGCGCCGGAGGCGTCGTACAGCGCGGCCCAGCCCTTGAGGTGCGCGGCGAGCCGGGCGAGCAGCTCGGCCGGGCCCTCGGCGCTCAGCGCCGCCCGCGTCAGCTCCCGCTGCGCCTCGAAGCCCTCGGTCACCGCCCGGTACTGATCGGCGGCCACGGCCGCCGAGACGGCCTTGCTGATCGCCACGAACGGCGTCCGGCGCGGCACCGCCAGCAGCGGGAAGTCCGCCTCGCGGGCCGCGGTGAGCAGCGCCTCGGGCACGTCCTCGTAGTTCACCCCGACCGCGAAGCCCAGGCCGACCACGCCGGCGTCGGCGACGCGGTGCACGTACCGCCGCGCGACCTCCGGGTCCTCCGCGTCCAGCTTGAGCGCGGTGATCAGCAGGAGCTCGCCGCCCTCCATGTACGGCACCGGGTCGATCAGCTCGCTCACGTGCGCCCAGCGGACCGGTGTGTCCAGCCGGTCCTCGCCCGCGAGCACGGTCAGCTTGAGCGCGGAGTGGTGGGCGAGGGAGGCGAGGGTGTGAGGCATGGGACCTTCGATGCGCGTGAGGCGTGTGGCGGGGGTTTTCTCCGTCCCGTATGAACGGCCCTCACCGATTCTGCCTCAGCGGAGGAATCGAGGCGTTCCCTTCCGGGGCCGTGAGGGCCGTACGGGGCGCGAGCGCGGCGCGAAGCCGCACGTGACGGCGCACGCCCATGGCCTACGCCCCGTCCGCACGCCCTTCGCCCACGTGCCGTCCCCGCCGCGGGCCTCACCCCCGCAGATCCACCAGCACCGGCGGTGCCGACTCCCCCGTCACGGACGTCACCGACAGCACCGCGTGCCCGGCCGGTACGGCATTGGCCAGGTCCGACGCCGACCAGCGCTCCCGCTCCACGGTCCGTACCGTCACGGCCTTCGCCGTCACGTCCTTCCCCGTCACCAGCCGCCGGATGGAGTGCATCAGCTTGGTGAACGGCTCGTCGGAGACGATCTGCCGGTCGGTGACGTCCCGCGTCTCCACCCACGCCTTGCCCCACACCTCGGCGAACCGCGCGCCGTCCCACGTCGTCACGCCCGCGAACGCCATCCGGCAGCCGACCGTCCCCAGCAGCGCCCCGCGCAGCGCCTCCGGCACGTCGTCCAGCGCCCGCAGGGTCAGGACGACCCCGGCGTTCGCCGACCGCAGCCGCTGCAGTCCCCGCAGCGCCTCCTGCGTGACGACGTGCGAGGCGTCGTCGAGCACCAGGCACGCGAACACCGACCGGTCCGACCGCGCCACCGCGCACTCCGTGAACTGCGCCAGCACCAGCCGCGCGAGAATCCGCGACGCGTCCGCGTGGCCGCGCTCGGGAAGATCGATCCGTACCCGCAGCGGGCGGTCCAGCGCCCGCAGCGACACCTGCCGCGACTGCCCCGTCGGGTCGAAGAAGCCCGCGAACGCCGGTCGGTCCAGCAGCGCGATCCGGTCCGCGAGCAGCGCCCCGATGTCGCCCGCGCGCTGCGCCTGGCGCTCCCGCGCGTCCAGCTCACGCAGCGCGCCGTGCTCCCCCGCCGCCTCCAGCGCGCTCCGCAGCGCGGCGATCGCCTCCGGCGCCCCGTCCAGCAGCTCCCGCAGCTCCGCCACCCCGGGAAACCGCCCGTACGCCACCCGGAACGGCCCCAGCAACTGCCCCAGCACCGTCCCGGCCCGCCGCCCTTCCCCACCCGGCGCCCCGGCCACCACATCCCCCACCAAAGCCTCCGCCAGCACGGCAGCGGCTTCGTCGGGGTCGGTCGTACCACCGTAGAGGTCGAGGTCGCAGGGCGATTCGCGGTGCCCGACGCGGACGACGGCATCGAACGCGTCGGCCCCCGCCGGCCCGGCCCCGGCCGCCCCGACCGAGACCACCGCGGCCCGGCCGGCGAGCGCCTGCAGGCACATCGCCTCCAGGACGGGGCGCACCAGGCCGTTGGTCTTGCCCGCACCGGGCGGCCCGACCGCCAGCAGCGAGGTCCCGAGCACGGCCGGGTCGAGCGCGCAGCCGACGCCTCGCCGCTCGTAGGGGTTGCGGACGTCGTCGGAGGCGGTGCCGATGCGTACCTGGCCGGTGAGCAGGTCGTGCCGGGCGGTCCGCACCGGCAGGTCGCGGGCGCCGGAGGGGTGACCGCAGGCGCCGGAGCCGTGCTGCTGGACGCTGTCGACGAACGCGGGGAGGCGGCCGGTCTGCGCCCGTACGGACTCCCAGGCCCGGGTGATCCGCGCATGATCGACGTCATTCATCAGCCCGGCCCACGCCTCCCGGGCCAGCCGCTCCGCGGCGGCCCCCGCCCCTGCGGCCCGCAACTCGGCCCATTCGGCGTGGTCGACCTGGAGGACGGGGGCGGCGGAGGCGGACGCGTCCGCGGCCTCGGCCCTGCGGCTCCGGTCCCCCGGGGCACAGCGGCGCCACGCCTCGGCCCAGCACCCGAAGGGGCTGAAGAGTGCCAGCAGCAGCGCGAGGTCGATGAGGGAGTAGCTCGTGGAGTAGTAGAAGTACGACGCCGCGTCGCCCGAGACGGGGGTCAGGTTCTCCAGCTGGAGCATGAGAAGCGAGGAATCGCGTGACTCATCGGTGCACCACTGCCAGAGGAGCCAGACGACGGCCAGGGCCAGCACGACGCGCAGGATCAGCGCGCCACCGGGCATGGCGGCCGGGTCCTTCGGTGCCAGCCACCCGGGCAGTCTTTTCCACACCCGGCGGCCCACGGGGGCGAGCAGCCGCCGGAAGAGGGCGGGCCACCGCCCGACCCGTCCGAAGAGCACGACGATCGCGCCGAGGACGATCGCCATGTAGACGAACGAGGAGATGACGCCCGTATTACCCGTCTTCCAGGAATCGGGGAGCATCACTTCCAGGGGCCACTTCCAGTAGGGCCCGAGATAGCCGTTCATCAGCAGCGACCACAGCAGCCAGGCACACAGGAACGAGATGACGGCCCCGGCGATCAGCTGCGGCACCGCGATCTCGTGCGGCTCCTCCTTGGGCCGGGGCCGGTGTTCGAAGGACCAGATGCCCGGGCCCGCCAGGACGCGTGGGGCGCGGAGCCAGGTCATGAAGGGGGATTCCGGCGCGCCGGGTGCCCCGCCGGGCGCCGGCCCGGCGGCAGGTGGCACCTGCGGCATCGGCGGTGTCATCGGTGGTCCGGGCCGAACCGCCGGATGTGGGATTCCGGGCGAGTGGGTGTTGCGTGCGTCGTGCGTGCCCTCGGTGTCCATCCGGTGTCCCTGTTCCCCCTAGTCAGCGGTGGCGGTGCGGCGAGCGGCGAGCGGTGTGCCGCGGGTCAATCTACTGGCCGTGCGCCGTCCCCATACCCGGCCCGCGCGATGTCCGCACCGGACAACCGCTATGTCCGGTGCGGACAACGCGGGGCGCGCACTTCTCCCGAACGGTGCATGCCGCTCCCGCCCCGCCGCCCCTAGCCTGCGAAACGCAATCCCTTTAGTACGTCACGTAGTACGCCGCCTCAGTGCGTCCGCGTCCTCGTTCCCTCCAGGAGACTCCCATGTCCGAACTGACCGGAGGCCCCGCCCTCCCCCAGGAGCGCCGCGTCGTCACCGCGATCCCCGGCCCCAAGTCCCAGGAGCTGTGGGAGCGCAAGCAGGCCACCGTGGCGGCCGGTGTCGGCGCGGTCCTGCCCGTCTTCATCAAGCGCGCCGGCGGCGGCGTCCTGGAGGACGTGGACGGCAACTCCCTCATCGACTTCGGCTCCGGCATCGCCGTGACCTCGGTCGGCAGCAGCGCCGAGGCCGTCGTGCGCCGCGCGACCGCGCAGCTCGCGGACTTCACCCACACCTGTGCCATGGTCACGCCGTACGAGCCGTACATCGAGGTCTGTGAGCAGCTCGCCGAGCTGACCCCGGGCGACCACGAGAAGAAGTCCGCCCTGTTCAACTCGGGTGCGGAGGCCGTGGAGAACGCGGTCAAGATCGCGCGTGCGTACACCAAGCGCCAGGCTGTGGTCGTGTTCGACCACGGTTACCACGGCCGTACGAACCTGACGATGGCGCTGACGGCGAAGAACATGCCGTACAAGCACGGCTTCGGGCCGTTCGCACCCGAGGTCTACCGGGTGCCGCTGGCCTACCCGTACCGCTGGCTGACCGGCCCGGAGAACTGCGCGCAGGAGGCCGCCGACCAGGCCATCTCGCAGATCACCAAGCAGATCGGCGCCGAGAACGTCGCCGCGATCATCATCGAGCCGGTGCTCGGCGAGGGCGGCTTCATCGAGCCGGCGAAGGGCTTCCTGCCTGCCATTGCCCAGTTCGCCAAGGACAACGGGATTGTCTTCGTGGCGGATGAGATCCAGTCGGGCTTCTGCCGGACCGGGCAGTGGTTCGCGTGTGAGGACGAGGGCATCGTGCCGGACCTCATCACGACCGCGAAGGGCATCGCCGGCGGTCTGCCGCTGGCCGCCGTGACCGGTCGCGCGGAAATGATGGACGCTGCCCACGCGGGCGGCCTCGGTGGTACGTACGGCGGTAACCCCGTCGCCTGCGCCGCAGCCGTCGGCGCCATCGAGACCATGCGCGAGCTGGACCTGAACGCCAAGGCCAAGCGCATCGAAGAGGTCATGAAGGCCCGCCTGCAGACCATGGCCGAGAAGTACGACATCATCGGCGAGGTCCGCGGCCGCGGCGCGATGATCGCGATCGAGCTGGTGCAGTCCGGCTCGAAGGACCCGAACCCGGAGGCGACCTCGGCGCTGGCCAAGGCGTGCCACCAGGAGGGCCTGCTCATCCTGACCACCGGCACGTACGGCAACGTCATCCGCTTCCTGCCGCCGCTGGTCATCGGCGAGGACCTGCTGAACGAGGGCCTGGACATCCTGGAGTCGGCCTTCGCCGCACTCTGAGACGCCTGAGTCACCAAGCACCGAGCGCCCGTACGCATGTTCGTACGGGCGCTCAGTGCTTTCCCGGGCACGGACGGGCCGGAAAGGCGCCGACGGACCCCGGAATCCGGGCTACCGGCCTGAAGTGGCGAGACCGCGTGAAGAAGATGTGCGGGGGCCATGGCGGGTGGGTGATCCGCCTGTTGGAGGGCCACCGCTCTGCCGTACGGTTTCTGCAGATGAGAGAAACACCCCGCTCGCAGGGGACTGCGAGCGATGCCCGGTCGGTGCTTCCCCGGCTTCGACCAGGCCGTGCCCTCGCGCACACCACCGGAGCCTCTGGCTCCGGGAATCCTCACCGATCGGATGGCCGCCCGCCCCAGACCCCCCGGGGCGCGCGGTTCACCGGTCAGCACGGCCGTCCCGGAACCACCCCCCCTGTTCCGGGGCGGCCGGCCTCTCTCTCCGCCCTCGCGGGCACACTGGCCGCGACGCTCGCGCTCTTCGCGCTCCTCACCTGGCAGGTCGCGGCCCACGGACCGCTGCTGCGGCTGGACGCCCGGCTGGACCACGTCCTCGTGGACCGCGCCCTCCCGGCGCCGCTCGCCGAACTCCTCGCCGATCTGGGCAACATGGCGGTGGCCCTGCCCGTGCTGCTGGCCGCCGCGGTGTACGCGGGATGGCGCGGCCACGCCGCCGGGCTCCCCCGCTGGTGGCTGCCGCCGCTCGCCGCCGCCGTCGCGATGACCCTGGTACCGGCGTGCGTCGGGCCGCTGCAGGCCGCGCTCGCCCGGCCCGCGCCGCCGGGCCCGCTGGCCGGCACGACCGGCTTCTACCCTTCCGGGCACGCCGCGACGGCCGCCGTCGCCTACGGGGCGGCCGCACTGCTCCTGCTCCCGTACGCGGCCGCCCCGCCGGCCCGCCGTCTGCTGCTCGCCACGGCGCTCGTCCTCGTCCTGGCGAACGGTCCCGGCCTGGTCGTCCGCGGCTACCACTGGCCGGTGGACGTCCTCGGCTCCTGGGCCCTGTCGGCAGCGCTGCTCCTCCTCTTGTACGGACTTCTGTACGGGCTCCTCCACGGGCTCCTGTACGGAACGGTCAGCCGTCGCCGGCCCCCGCCACCCGAGCCGCCGCCTCGTGCAGAGCGAGTTCCAGGACGCCCGGGTCGGTGAGCGTGCCGTCGCCGTCCGGGGGGACGAGCCAGCGGGTGCCGCCGGTGTACCGGCCCGGGTAGGGCACGACGATCCAGGTGCCCCGGCCGGCCCCGCGCACCCCGGTGCCGAGCCAGCGGGCCGTCGTGCCCGGCGGGACGAAGAAGCCCATGCGGCCCTCCCCGAAGTCGGCGAGGACCGGTCCTGGCCGGTCCAGGCAGCTGGTGAGCACGTCCAGGGTGGGGTGGCCCAGGTCGCCGGGGACGATCAGCACGTCCCAGGCCAGCCCGGCCGGGAGGAGCGTCACCCCGAGCGGATTGCGCTCCCATTCGAAGCGGCAGGCTTCCGGGTCCGGTGCCACCGATACGAGCCATTCCACGGCACGCTTGTCCCCCGTGGGGTCCATATCCGCCTCCCTCACTCGTGCGCCGGCCCGTCGGGGCCGCGTTCCGAGAGGGAGAGGCGCTGACCGCCGCCTCCTTACACGGGTTGATCAAGAACTTGGGTGTCATGGGTCACACCGACCACCAAGTGGTGCGCGGGCGCGCCCCGTGGGCCCGCCCGCGCCGGGTCAGCTGTCGAAGCCCAGCCCCATCTTGTCCATCGCCTTCAGCCAGAGGTTCCGCCGGCCGCCACGGGCGTCCGCGCGGGACATCGACCACTGGGTGATGCCGATGCCAGCCCAGCGCAGCGGCTCCGGCGGGAACGGCAGCGGCTTCGTGCGGACCATCTCCAGCTCCGTGCGCTCCGTGCGGGCGCCGGAGAGCAGGTCGAGCATGACGTCGGCGCCGAAGCGGGTGGCGCCCACACCGAGGCCGGTGTAGCCCGCCGCGTACGCGACCCGGCCGGCGTGCGCGGTGCCGAAGAACGCCGAGAAGCGGGAACAGGTGTCGATCGCGCCGCCCCAGGCATGGCTGAAGCGGACCTCCTCCAGTTGCGGGAAGTGCTGGAAGAAGTGGCGGGCGAGCTTCTCGTAGGTGGCGGGGTGGTGGTCGTACTCGGCGCGGACGCCGCCGCCGTAGCGGTAGATGGCGTCATAACCGCCCCACAGGATGCGGTTGTCGGCGGTGAGGCGGAAATAGTGGAAGTGGTTGTTGCTGTCGGACAGCCCCTGGCGGTTCTTCCAGCCGACGGC
Source organism: Streptomyces ochraceiscleroticus (assembly GCF_000720485.1). Lineage (GTDB taxonomy): Bacteria > Actinomycetota > Actinomycetes > Streptomycetales > Streptomycetaceae > Streptomyces > Streptomyces ochraceiscleroticus. Next base: position 16,162 of record NZ_JOAX01000045.1, read on the forward strand.
GGCGAGCTGCTCCTCGGTGAGCGGCTCGGTCATCAGCGCGTGGTCGTAGACCGGGACGAGGTACGGGCGGACCCGGCGGACCAGGTTCGGGAAGGCGTTGGTGCCGAGCGCCACGTGGCGGGCGAAGACGCGCCCGTAGGGCGTGCGGACCGCCATGCCCGTGCCGTCGGAGGCCAGGTCGGTGGCGCGGGTGTGCTCGTAGATCCGTACGCCCTGGTCCAGGCACGCCTGCTTCAGGCCCCAGGCCAGGCGGGCCGGGTTGAGCATGGCGACGCCGTCGCGGTTCCACAGGCCGGCCAGGAAGGCCGGCGAGTCGACCTCGGCGCGCACGGCGTCCTGGTCGAGGAAGTCGTACCCGGTGAGGCCGAGGCGGGCGGCATCCTCGGCGGCCTCGCGGAGCTCGGCGATCTGGTGCGGCTCGGTGGCGAGGTCGATCTCGCCGGTGCGCTCGAAGTCGCAGTCGATGCCGTACCGCTGGACGGCCTGCCCGATGGCGTCGAGGTTGCGGGCGCCCAGCTCTTCGAGTTTCTTCAGCTCGCCGGGCCAGCGGGCCAGGCCGTTGCCGAGGCCGTGGGTGAGCGAGGCGGCGCAGAAGCCGCCGTTGCGGCCGGAGGCGGCCCAGCCGACTTCCTGGCCCTCGACGAGGACGACGTCGCGCTCCGGGTCGCGCTCCTTGGCCAGCAGCGCGGTCCACAGGCCGCTGTAGCCGCCGCCGACGACGAGCAGGTCGCACCGTTCGTCGCCGACGAGGGCCGGGAGGGCCGCGGGGCGGTCCGGGTCGTCCAGCCAGAAGGGGGTGGGGGCGGCCTCGGCGAGCGCGTGCACGGCCGGTGCGGGCGTCCGGGCGGTCTGCCCGGCGGTCGGGTTCATGGCAGCTCGTGCCATGGTTCTCAGCTCCTCTTACGGCGTCCGGTGAACAGTTGTCCGCCCAGTACGCAGAGCACGGCGATGAGGAACATCGCTGTTCCGATGACATTGATCTGAACGGGCGTGCCCCGCTGCGCCGATCCCCAGACGAACATGGGGAAGGTCACGGTGGAGCCCGCGTTGAAGTTGGTGATGATGAAATCGTCGAACGAGAGGGCGAAGGAGAGCAGCGCGCCCGCGGCGATGCCGGGTGCCGCGATCGGCAGCGTCACCTTCAGGAACGTCTGCACCGGGGTGGCGTAGAGGTCCTGCGCCGCCTGTTCCAGCCGCGGGTCCATGCTCATCACGCGCGCCTTGACCGCGGTGACCACGAAGCTCAGGCAGAACATGATGTGCGCGATCAGGATCGTCCAGAAGCCGAACTCGATGCCCATGTTGAGGAAGAGCGTGGCCAGCGAGGCGGCCATGACGACCTCGGGCATCGCCATCGGCAGGAAGATCAGTGTGTTGACGGAGGAGCGGGCGCGGAAGCGGTAGCGGGCCAGCGCGAAGGCGATCAGGGTGCCCAGGACGGTCGCGCCCACCGTGGCCCAGACCGCGATCTGCAGGCTCAGCCCGAGGGAGCCGCACAGGTCGGCGACGCCGCAGGGGTCGGTCCAGGCGTCGGTGGAGAAGCGCTGCCACTCGTAGTTGAAGCGCCCGTTCGGCTTGTTGAACGAGAAGACCATCACGATGACGTTGGGCAGGATCAGGTACGCCAGCGTCAGCAGGCCCGCGATCACCACCGCATTGCGTCGAAGCCAGCGCATCAGACCAGGTCCTCCGTCCCCGACTTGCGGATGTAGATGGTGACCATGGCGAGGATGGCCGCCATGAGGATGAAGGAGAGGGCGGCCGCTGTGGGGTAGTCCAGGACGCGCAGGAACTGCGACTGGATCACGTTGCCGATCATCTTCTGGTCGGTGGAGCCCAGCAGTTCGGCGTTGATGTAGTCACCGGCGGCCGGGATGAAGGTCAGCAGCGTGCCGGCGACCACGCCGGGCATGGACAGCGGGAACGTCACCCGGCGGAAGGTGGTGGCCGGCTTGGCGTACAGGTCGCCCGCCGCCTCATGGAGCCGGGGGTCGATCCGCTCCAGGCAGGTGTAGAGCGGCAGGATCATGAACGGCAGGAAGTTGTACGTGAGGCCGCAGACCACCGCGAGCGGGGTGGCGAGCACACGGGTGCCCTCGGTGAGGCCGATCGCGCTGGTGACGTCCAGGACGTGCAGCGAGTTGAGGACGCCGACGACCGGGCCGCCGTCGGCGAGGATCGTCTTCCAGGCGAGCGTGCGGATCAGGAAGCTGGTGAAGAACGGCGCGATGACCAGGATCATCACGACGTTGCGCCAGCGGCCCGCCTTGAAGGCGATCAGGTAGGCGAGCGGGTAGCCCAGGACCAGGCAGAGCAGCGTCGCGACGGCGGCGAAGGCCACCGAGCGGACGAACTGCGGCCAGTACTCCCCCAGCGCGTCCCAGTAGGTGGCGATGTGCCAGGTGACCTTGAAGCCCTCTTCGAGGGAGCCGGTCTGGAGGGACGTGGACGCCTGGTAGACCAGCGGCGCGGCGAAGAAGACCAGCAGCCACAGGATACCGGGCAGCAGCAGCCAGTACGGGACGAGCCGCTTGCGGGTGGGGGGCTTGCGCACTTCGAGGGCGGGCGCCGTCGGCTCCGGCGGCGCCTGGGTGGCGGCACTCACGCGGCCTCCTCGTCGGCGCCCGCACCGGCGGTGATGTCCTGGTCGGCGGAGAACCCGAAGGTGTGCGCGGGGTTCCAGTGCAGGATCACCTCGGCACCCGGCACCAGCCGGCCGTCGCGCTCGATGTTCTGCTCGTAGACGGCCAGTTCACCGGCCCTCTGGGTGTCGATCAGGTACTGCGTGGAGACGCCGATGAAGCCGGCGTCCTTGATGCGGCCCGGCAGCCGGTTGACGCCCTCCGGTATGGACCCCGCGTCGTCGGCGTGCGCGAGGGCGACCTTCTCGGGGCGGACGCCCGCCAGCACCTTCTCGCCCGTACGGACGCTGCTCGCGGAACATCGCGCGGCAGGCAGCCGCAGCTTGGTGTCCCCGGCCGTCAGCAGGAGCTGCTCGCCGCCCGCCTCGGCGATCTCCGCCGCGATGAGGTTGGAGGTGCCGAGGAAGTTGGCGACGAAGGTGGAGCCGGGGTTCTCGTACAGGTCGGCGGGGGCGCCGAGCTGCTCGACCCGGCCGCCGTTCATCACCGCGACCGTGTCGGCCATCGTCATGGCCTCCTCCTGGTCGTGCGTGACGTGCACGAAGGTGATGCCGACCTCGGTCTGGATCCGCTTGAGTTCGAGCTGCATCTGACGGCGCAGCTTGAGGTCCAGGGCGCCGAGCGGCTCGTCGAGGAGCAGCACCTGCGGGTGGTTGATCAGGGCGCGCGCGACGGCCACGCGCTGCTGCTGGCCGCCGGAGAGCTGCTGCGGCTTCTTGCGGGCCTGCTCACCGAGCTGCACCAGGTCGAGCATCTCGCCGACCTGCTTCTTCACGGACTTGACGCCGCGGCGGCGCAGCCCGAAGGCGACGTTCTCGTAGATGTCCAGGTGCGGGAAGAGCGCGTAGTTCTGGAAGACGGTGTTCACCGGGCGCTTGTAGGGCGGCAGCGCGGTGACGTCCTTGCCGGCCAGCTCGACGGTGCCGGTGGTCGGCTCCTCCAGGCCCGCGATCATGCGCAGGGTGGTGGTCTTGCCGCAGCCGGAGGCGCCCAGCAGGGCGAAGAAGGAGCCGGCGGGGACGGTCAGGTCGAGCGGCTGGACGGCCGTGAAGGCGCCGTAGGTCTTGCTGATGCCGGACAGCCGGACGTCGCCGCCGCTGCTGTCGTTCTTCGCGAGGTCTGTCATGTGTCGGGTCCCGGGTGTGAGGTGGGCGGAAGGGCGGTCAGGCACCGGTCAGGTCGGCGAACTTCTGCGCGTATTCCTTGCTTTCCTTGGCATTGAGCGCGCGGAAGGTGTGCGACTTGGACGCCATTTCCTCGTCGGGGAGGATGAGTTTGTTCTCCGCCAGCTTCTTGTCGATCTTCGCGAGTTCTTCGCGCACGCCGTCGACCGGGCACACGTAATTGATGTACGCGGCGATCCGCGCGGCCACCTTGGGCTCGTAGAAGTAGTCGATGAGGCGCTCGGCGTTCTCCTTGTGGCGCGCCTTGTTGGGCACCATGAGGTTGTCCGCCGCGGTCGTGTAGCCCTTCTCCGGGATGACGTACTCGATGTCGGAGTTGTCGTTCTGCAGCTGTACGACGTCGCCCGCCCAGGCGAGACAGGCCGCCAGGTCGCCCTTGCTGAGGTCGTTGAGGTAGTCGTTGCCGGTGAAGCGGCGGATCTGCTTCTTGTCGACGCCCCTCTGGAGCCGGGCGACGGCCGCGTCGAAGGTGTCGGCGGTGACGTCCTCGGGCCGCTCACCCATGTCGAGCAGGGTCATACCGATGGTGTCGCGCATCTCCGAGAGGAAGGCGACCTTTCCCTTGAGCTTGGGGTCGTCCAGGAGCTGACCGACCGAGTCCACTTTCCGGCCGCCGGTGGCCTTCTTGTTGTACGCGATGACGGTCGGGACGCCCTGCCAGGTGTAGGAGTGGGCGCGCCCGGGGTCCCAGTCGGGGTTGCGGAACTGCTGCGAGAGATGGGTGTACGCGTGCGGCAGGTTGGCCGGGTCCAGCGGCTGGATCCAGCCCAGCGAGATCATCCGCGCGCACATCCAGTCGGTCAGGCAGATCAGGTCGCGCCCGGTGTCCTGACCGGCCGCGAGCTGGGCCTGGACCTTCCCGAAGAACTCGTCGTTGTCGTTGATGTCCTCGGTGTACTTGACCCTGATGCCGGTCCGCTTCGTGAAGGCTTCCAGCGTCGGGTGGTGCTTCTCGTCGTCGCTGACGTCGATGTACTCGGTCCAGTTGGAGAACGCGACCCGCTTCTCCTGGCGCGAGTGGTCGTCGGAGGAGCCCGCGTCCGTCCGGCCCGCGGGCGGGATCCCGCAGGCCGACAGGGCGCTGAGGCCCCCGAGCGCCAGTACCCCGGCGCCGCTCGCGCGCATCAGGGACCGCCGGGTCAGGGCCATCCGGCCGTTGGTCATGCTGCGCCGCATGGCGGCCAGTTCCGCCGCGGAGAGCGGTTCGGGCTGCGCGGTGTGCTCCATACGGTGTGGCCTTTCGAGGTCGGCCGGTGGTCAGCCGGTGGAGTGACGGATGGTGCGGCGCCGGACAGCTCTCAGCCGCGGTCCCCGAAGACGGTGCGGTGCCAGTCCTTCCTGGCCACGCCCGTGATGTCGTACATGACGTGCTTGACCTGCGTGTACTCCTCGAAGGAGTACGCCGACATGTCCTTGCCGTACCCCGATGCCTGGTATCCGCCGTGCGGCATCTCGCTGATGATCGGGATGTGGTCGTTGACCCACACGCAGCCGGCCTTGATCTCGCGGACGGCGCGGCCCGTGCGGTAGACGTCGCGGCTCCAGGCGGAGGCGGCGAGTCCGTAGGGGGTGTCGTTGGCGAGCGTGATGCCCTCGTCGTCGCTGTCGAAGGGCAGCACGACCAGCACCGGGCCGAAGATCTCGGACTGCACGATCTCGCTGTCCTGCGCGGCGTCCGCGATGAGGGTCGGCCGGTAGTACGCGCCCCTGGCCAGCGCGCCCTGGGGCGCCTCGCCGCCGGTGACGACGGTGGCGTACTTCCGTGCGCGCTCGACGAAACCGGCCACCCGGTCGCGCTGGGCGTGCGAGATGAGCGGGCCGAGGTCGGTGGCCGGGTCGAAGGGGTCGCCGAGCCGTACGGTCGCCATCAGGTCGGCGACGCCGCTGACGAAGGCGTCGTACAGGGGGCGCTGCACGTAGGCGCGGGTGGCGGCCGTGCAGTCCTGGCCGGTGTTGATGAGCGCGCCGGCCACCGCGCCGTGCACGGCGGCGTCCAGGTCGGCGTCGTCGAAGACCACGAAGGGAGCCTTGCCCCCGAGCTCCAGGTGGAGGCGCTTGACGGAGGCAGTGGCGATCTCGGCGACCCGCTTGCCGACGGCGGTGGAGCCGGTGAAAGAGGTCATCGCGACGTCGGGGTGGCCGACGAGGTGCTCGCCGGCGTCCCGCCCGGCTCCCGGGACGATGTTGACGACACCGTCCGGGATGCCTGCCTCCCGCGCGGCCTGGGCGTACATCACCGAGGTCAGCGGGGTGATCTCGGCGGGCTTGAGGACGATGGTGTTGCCTGCCGCGATCGCCGGAAGGACCTTCCAACTGGCCATCTGCAGCGGATAGTTCCAGGGCGCGATGGAGCCGACGACACCGATGGGCTCGCGGCGGACCGAAGAGGTGTGGTCGCCGCTGTACTCGCCGGCCGCCTTGCCCTCCAGGTGGCGCGCGGCGCCCGCGAAGAAGGCGGCGTTGTCCACCGAGCCGGGGACGTCGAACTCCCGGCTCAGCTTGATCGGCTTGCCGCACTGCAGCGACTCGGCGTACGCGAACTCCTCGGTCCGCTCGTCCAGCACGGCGGCGAAGCGGTGCAGCGCCTCGGAGCGCTCGCCGGGCGTGGCGCCCGCCCATTCGGGGAGCGCCTGCCGGGCCGCGCCGACGGCCGCGTCCACGTCCGCCGTTCCGGCCAGTTCGTACGTGTACACCTGCTCGCCGGTGGCCGGGTCGGTGACGGCCTGGGTGCGCCCCGAGGTCCCCGCGCGGAGCTCTCCGGCGATGAACTGAGCCCCCTGGGCGAATCGTTCGGTGACATCGAATCGCTGGTCCATGGCGCTCTCCTCCACCGGCGGCCGGGCGTTCGCAGGCACTGCCGGGCGTAGCTCTTTCCCGAATTGATGGCCGATCTTGACAGGGAAAGCAGGGCCCAACAAGTGATTCCGTTGTTTCCTTTTGGTTACGCGACGGATTCTGCGAAATCCGTCGTTCCGGCGCCCGACAGGTTGTCAGTGCCCGCTGGCAGAATCCCGGCATGGTGCAGGACCGGGGAAGACCGGATCGGGGAAGAGCGGGGGCGGCGGGGATGACGGGGATGACGGAGAAGACGCGGGCGGCCGACGGGCCGCGGTCGGTGGCGGAGCTGTGCGCGGCCCTGGAGTCGGGCGAGAAGCACAAGTACGTGTACTTCTGGGGCCATGCGCCGCGCCGGGACGGCAGCCTGGGGGCGAGCTGCTTCAGCCAGTGGTGGCCGGCGCCGTTCATGGTGGACGGCGTGCGGTACGCCACGGCGGAGCACTGGATGATGGCCGGCAAGGCGCGGCTGTTCGGCGACCGCCAGGCATGGCAGCGGGTGCTCAGGGCGGGCCACCCCAAGCAGGCGAAGGACGCGGGCCGTTCGGTGCGCGGCTTCGACGACGAGACCTGGCAGCGCGAGCGGTACGCACTCGTGGTCGAGGGGAATGCGCACAAATTCGGGCAGGACGCGGCGCTGCGCGACTATCTGCTGGGCACGGCGCAGCGGGTGCTGGTCGAGGCGAGCCCGCTGGACCGGATATGGGGCATCGGGCTGGCGGCGGACGACGAGCGCGCCGCCGATCCGGCCCGCTGGCAGGGGCTGAATCTGCTGGGCTTCGCGCTGATGGAGGCGCGGCAGCGGCTGGCGGCGGAGCGGGGCTGAGCGGCCGGGGCCGGCAGAGCGGGGGCCGTGGGGGCCCAGGTCAGCGGCCGGGGGCGGCGGGGGCCGCGCTGTAGGTGTCGGAGTAGTCGTCGTAGGGGGTGGCGTCGCCGCCTTCGCTGACCCCGATGACGATCGCGACGATCAGGAGGACGCTCACGAGGAGGCCGGCCACGCCGCAGAGGAGACCGGCCAGTGCCATGCCGCCGTTGGTCGCCTCGCCCCGCCTGGCCCTGGCCCGGCCGAGGCCGCCGAAGATGATCCCGAGGACGCCCGTGATCACACCGAACAGGAGGGTGAGGCTGGAGACGATGCTGAGGATGCCGAGGACGAGCGCGGCGATGCCCATGCCGTTGTTCGGCTGCCCGGGCCAGCCGGCCTGCGTCCCGGGCCCACCGGGCAGGACGCCGTAGGGGGCGGGGGCGGATATGTACTGCTGCGGCCCGTACGGCTGCTGAGGGTACGGCGTGCCGTACGCACCCTGGGGTCCGACGGCGGGCACGGGACCCGGCGTATGGCCGTGGCCGGGAGCCGGCGGCGGGGCGGGGACGGCGAAGCCGGCGCCCACGGTCTGCTGGTCGTGCGGCGGCGTGCCGTACGGCGGCAGGCCCCGCGCCCCCGTGTCCGGCCGGTGCGGCGGCACGCCGTCCCCGGACGGCGGCGCCCACGGGTCGTACGGCTCGGGCTGCTGGCTGTCGGACATCGCTCTCCCCCATGTGGCTGCGCTCCATGCTAAGACCCGGCCGCGCCCGACGGCCGCGCTCCCCGGCGGACCGGCACCCGGCCACGCCCGTCGGCCGCACGCCCGTCGGCTGCACGGCCGACGACCCCGCGGCCGCGCTCCCCGGCAGCCGGGCATCCGTACGGCCCCGGCGGCCCGGCCCCCGTACGGCCCGGCACCCGGCCGACCCACGGTGCCCCCGCCCGCGCCGCATACGATGACGACCGACCGACACCACGACCGACCGGCTCTCCGCCGACCAGGAGGCACCGTTGTCCGACCTCGACGCATTCATCGCGGGCCTGCCCAAGGCGGAGCTGCACGTCCACCACGTCGGCTCGGCCTCCCCGCGCATCGTCGCGGAGCTGGCCGCCCGGCACCCCGACTCCAAGGTGCCCACCGACCCCGAGGCGCTGGTGGACTACTTCACCTTCCGCGACTTCGCGCACTTCGTCGAGGTCTACCTCTCCGTCGTGGACCTCATCCGCGACGCCGAGGACGTGCGCCTGCTGACGTACGAGGTCGCCCGCGACATGGCGCGGCAGAACATCCGCTACGCCGAGCTGACCGTGACCCCGTACAGCTCCACCCGGCGCGGCATCCCGGACGCCGCGTTCGTCGAGGCGATCGAGGACGCCCGGAAGTCCGCCGAGTCGGAGCTCGGCGTCGCGCTGCGCTGGTGCTTCGACATCCCCGGCGAGGCCGGTCTGGAGGCCGCCGAGGAGACCGCGCGCATCGCCTGCGGCCTCAAGCCCGAGGGCCTGGTCTCCTTCGGCCTCGGCGGACCCGAAATAGGCGTACCGCGCCCGCAGTTCAAGCCGTACTTCGACCGCGCCCTCGCCGAGGGCCTGCACTCCGTGCCGCACGCGGGCGAGACCACGGGCCCCGAGACGGTGTGGGACGCGCTGACCGAGCTGCGCGCCGAGCGCATCGGCCACGGCACCAGCTCCGTACGGGACCCGAAGCTGCTGGCCCACCTCGCCGAGCACCGCATCCCGCTGGAGGTCTGCCCGACGTCGAACATCGCCACTCGCGCGGTCCGCACCCTCGACGAGCACCCGGTCAAGGACATGGTGGCCGCCGGGGTGCTGGTGACCATCAACAGCGACGACCCGCCGATGTTCGGCACGGACCTGAACACCGAGTACGGCGTGGCCGCGCGGCTGCTGGAGCTGGACGAGGAGGGCCTCGCCGCGCTGGCGAAGAACGCCGTCGAGGTGTCCTTCATGGACGCCCCGGCCAAGGCCCGCCTCGCCGCGGAGATCGACGCGTACACCGCTTCCTGGCCCCGCTGACCCGGGCTCCTCTCCCGCCACAACGGCCGAATCTGCCCGGGTCATATGCGGCCGCACGCGCCTACCCTTCCGATGACGTGTACACGTACATCGGGAGGTGGCGTGGCCGACGAAGACTCCTGGCTGAAGCGGCACGGCCCCGAAACGCTCGGCGGGGCCCTGATCCTGGCCGTGGTGACCACGGTCCTCACGGTGGGCATCCCGCTGCTGGCGGGCGACGACGGGAACCAGGCACAGGGCAGCGGCCCGCCCGCACCGACCGCGGCGGCCAGGACCGAGCCCCCGACCTGCGCGATGAACGACTGCGCGGGACTGGACCCCGAGAAGACCCACTGCGCACCGGGCGCGCGCACCCTGGCGGAGGACTCGGCCGGCAGCATGCGGGTGGCCATCCGTTACAGCCCCGGTTGCCGGACCGTGTGGGGCAAGCTCACCGGGGCGGCGGTGGGCGACACGATCGAGATCGCGACCTCGCCGACGAAGAAGGAGCGCGCGGCGGTGGTCTACGGCGAGAAAGTACACGCCCATGCTCCCGGCCGGCCGGACCTTCTCCGCCGAGGCCGCCGGCACCAGCGTCAAGGGCGACCCCGACCACGACATCCCGGCCGGTCACCGCCTCCCGGTCGGCGCCGACCAGAACGACATTCCGCCGACCTGACCCGCCTCACAACCCCACGATCCCGTTCCACTCCTTGGCGAGTTCCGGGCGCTCCTCGGCGCTGATGTCCCGGGCGATGGCGAGCCGGCCGCGCATGCCGTCGTCCGGGAAGATCAGCGGGTCCTCGGCGAGCGCGGCGGTCTCCTTGTCCTTGGCGGAGGCCAGCACGTCGCGCGCGGCCGGGACCGGGCACACGTAGTTGACCCAGGTGGCCAGCTCGGCTGCGACCGCCGGCTCGTAGTAGTAGTCGACGAGCCGTTCCGCGTTGCGCTTGTGCGCGGCGAGGTCGGGGATCATCAGGCTCTCCGACCACAGCTCGGCGCCCTCTTCGGGGACCACGAACTCGATGTCGGGGTTGTCGGCCTTGAGCTGGATGACGTCGCCGGAGTACGCCTGCGCGGCCAGCACGTCACCCGAGGAGAGGTCCTTGATGTAGTCGTTGCCGGTGAAGCGGCGGATGTGCTGCGCGCGGACGAGCGCCGCGACCCGGTCGGTCATCCGGTGGAAGTCGTCCGCCGTCCAGCGCGTGATGTCCACGCCCTCGCCCTGCATGAGCAGCGCGAACGCCTCGTCCATGCCGGCCAGCAGGGTCACCCGGCCCTTCAGGTCGGCCGCCCACAGGTCGCCGGTGTGCTTGATCTCCCGGCCGAGCTTCCTGCGGTTGTACGCGATGCCGGTGATCCCGGACTGCCAGGGGACGCAGTGCTTGCGGCCGGGGTCGAACGCGGGCTTGAGCAGCAGCGGGTCCAGGTGCTTCGCCACGTTCGGCTGCCGGGACCGGTCCATTTCCTGCACCCAGCCGAGCCGGACGAAGCGCGAGCACATCCAGTCGCTGATGACGATCAGGTCGCGTCCGGTGGTCTGGTGGTTCATCAGCGCGGGGCTGATCTTCCCGAAGAACTCGTCGTTGTCGTTGATCTCTTCGGTGTACGTCACCGAGATGCCGGTGCGCCGTTCGAAGGCGTCCAGTGTGGGGCGGCGCTGCTTGTCGTGGTCGTCGACGTCGATGTACAGCGGCCAGTTGGCGAAGGTGAGGGAGTCATCGGCCGCCGAGCGGTCGGGGGCTTTGCGCTCGCCGGGCCGCACGTACGCGGGCGGTACGCCGCACCCCGCCACCGCCGCCAGGAATCCGGCCGTACCGACACCTCTGAGCAGCGCACGCCGCGAAAGACGATCCATATGAGGACTCTCACGCGGCGCGGGCCGGGGCGGCAACAGACAGATCGTCTGCTGCCGGGCCCCGGCCCGCGACGGTGTGTCAGGTGCCCCGCACGGCACCCGACTTGTGGCTGTACGGCGGCGGGCCGTCAGCCGTCCAGCGAGGTCATGACGTGCTTGATGCGGGTGTAGTCGTCGAAGCCGTAGGCGGAGAGGTCCTTGCCGTAGCCGGACTTCTTGAAGCCGCCGTGCGGCATCTCGGCGACGAGCGGGATGTGGGTGTTGATCCACACGCAGCCGAAGTCGAGCTTCTTGGACATCCGCATGGCGCGGGCGTGGTCCTTGGTCCACACCGAGGACGCGAGCGCGTACTCGACGCCGTTGGCCCACTCGGTGGCCTGGTCCTCGTCGGTGAAGGACTGGACGGTGATGACCGGGCCGAAGACCTCCTGCTGGACGATCTCGTCGTCCTGCTTGAGGCCCGAGACGACGGTCGGGGCGAAGAAGTAGCCCTTCTCGCCGACCTGCTGGCCGCCGGCCTCGATCTTCGCGTGCGCGGGGAGGCGCTCGATGAAGCCCTTGACCTGCTTGAGCTGGTTGGCGTTGTTCAGCGGGCCGTAGAGCACGTCCTCGTCGTCGACCGCGCCGGTCTTGGTCTCGGCGGCGGCCTTGGCCAGCGCGGTCACGAACTCGTCGTGGATGGACTCCTGGACGAGCACGCGGGTGGCGGCCGTACAGTCCTGGCCGGCGTTGAAGTAACCGGCGACGGAGATGTCCTCGACGGCCTTGGCGATGTCGGTGTCCTCGAAGACCACGACCGGGGCCTTGCCGCCCAGCTCCAGGTGGACCCGCTTGAGGTCCTTGGAGGCGGACTCGGCGACCTGCATGCCGGCGCGCACGGAGCCGGTGATGGAGGCCATCGCGGGCACCTCGTGCTCGACCATCAGGCGGCCGGTCTCGCGGTCACCGCAGACGACGTTGAACACGCCGCGCGGGTGGCCCAGCTCGTCCAGCACGCTGCCGATGATCTCGCCGATCAGGACCGTGGACGCCGGGGTGGTGTCCGAGGGCTTGATGACGACCGTGTTGCCCGCGGCCATGGCCGGCGCGAACTTCCACACGGCCATCATCATCGGGTAGTTCCAGGGCGCGACCTGGGCGCAGACGCCGATCGGCTCGCGGCGGATGATGGAGGTCAGGCCCTCCATGTACTCGCCGGCCGAGCGGCCCTCCAGCATCCGGGCTGCCCCCGCGAAGAAGCGGATCTGGTCCACCATCGGCGGGATTTCCTCGGAGCGTACGAGGGCGATGGGCTTGCCGCAGTTCTCGGACTCGGCGGCGATCAGCTCCTCCGCGCGCTCCTCGAAGCGGTCGGCGATCTTCAGGAGCACCTTCTGGCGCTCGGCGGGGATCAGGTCGCGCCACGCCGGGAAGGCCGCCTCGGCGGCGGCCATCGCGGCGTCGACGTCGGCGGCCGCGGACAGCGGCGCGGTGGCGTACACCTCGCCCGTCGCGGGGTTGACCACGTCCGTGGTGCGGCCGTCGGCGGCGTCCCGGAACTCCCCGTCGATGTAGTTGCGCAGACGACGCAGTTCGGTGGTCACGTGCGACCCCTCCTGTCAGGTCCGGTGTTGGATGACCGGTCTCTGGTGTCCGGTGGATGAGATGCCCACCCTAACCATGCGAGCCCCGTTTTCGACATACCCACGCGCCAGTAACAACGAATTTCGTGGTCCGAACTTCGGTGAACAACTGATTTCGGCGAATCGGGCTTGCGTCACGGACGATGCTGGTGCACAGTGAGGGACGTGGCCACTCGTGACAGAAACGGCACTCCGTCGATCGACTCCGTCTCCCTGGCGATCATTGAGCAGCTCCAGGAGGACGGGCGCCGTCCGTACGCCGCGATCGGCAAGGCCGTGGGCCTGTCCGAGGCGGCCGTACGGCAACGCGTACAGAAGCTGCTCGACCAGGGTGTGATGCAGATCGTCGCCGTCACCGACCCCCTCACGGTCGGTTTCCGGCGGCAGGCAATGGTCGGAATCAACGTCGAGGGCGACGTCGATCCCGTGGCAGAGGCCCTCACGGGCATGTCCGAGGTCGAGTACTGCGTCGTCACCGCCGGTTCCTTCGATCTGCTGATCGAGGTCGTCTGCGAGGACGACGATCACCTCCTGGACGTGATCAACAAGCGCGTCCGCACGCTTCCCGGCGTGCGCTCCACCGAGAGCTTCGTCTACATGAAGCTGAAGAAGCAGACCTACACCTGGGGAACGCGATAACCATGAGCGCCGACCTTTCCAAGACGGCGTACGACCACCTGTGGATGCATTTCACCCGCATGTCGTCGTACGAGAACGCCCCCGTGCCCACGATCGTGCGTGGCGAGGGCACCAACATCTACGACGACAAGGGCAAGCGCTACATCGACGGCCTCGCGGGCCTCTTCGTGGTCAACGCGGGCCACGGCCGGGTCGAGCTGGCCGAGACCGCGTACAAGCAGGCTCAGGAGCTCGCCTTCTTCCCGGTGTGGTCCTACGCCCACCCCAAGGCCGTCGAGCTCGCCGAGCGCATAGCCGGCTACGCCCCGGGCGACCTGAACAAGGTCTTCTTCACCACCGGCGGCGGCGAGGCGGTCGAGACCGCCTGGAAGCTCGCCAAGCAGTACTTCAAGCTCACCGGCAAGCCGATGAAGCACAAGGTGATCTCCCGCGCGGTTGCCTACCACGGCACCCCGCAGGGCGCCCTGTCCATCACCGGTCTGCCCGGCCTCAAGGCCCCCTTCGAGCCGCTGGTCCCCGGCGCGCACAAGGTGCCGAACACCAACATCTACCGCGCCCCGATCCACGGCGACGACCCCGAGGCCTTCGGCCGCTGGGCCGCCGACCAGATCGAGCAGCAGATCCTCTTCGAGGGCCCGGAGACCGTCGCCGCGGTCTTCCTGGAGCCGGTGCAGAACGCCGGCGGCTGCTTCCCGCCGCCGCCCGGGTACTTCCAGCGCGTCCGCGAGATCTGCGACCAGTACGACGTGCTGCTCGTCTCCGACGAGGTCATCTGCGCGTTCGGCCGCCTCGGCACGATGTTCGCGTGCGACAAGTTCGGCTACGTCCCGGACATGATCACCTGCGCCAAGGGCATGACCTCGGGCTACTCCCCCATCGGCGCCTGCATCATCTCCGATCGCCTGGCCGAGCCGTTCTACAAGGGTGACAACACCTTCCTGCACGGCTACACCTTCGGTGGCCACCCGGTCTCCTCGGCCGTGGCGCTGGCGAACTTCGACATCTTCGAGCGCGAGGGCCTGAACAAGCACGTCCTCGAGAACGAGTCGAACTTCCTCTCCACGCTGCAGAAGCTGCACGACCTGCCGATCGTCGGCGACGTCCGCGGCAACGGCTTCTTCTACGGCATCGAGCTCGTCAAGGACAAGGTCACCAAGGAGTCGTTCAACGACGAGGAGACCGAGCGCGTCCTGTACGGCTTCCTCTCCAAGGCGCTGTACGACGCCGGTCTGTACTGCCGTGCCGACGACCGCGGCGACCCGGTCATCCAGCTGGCCCCGCCGCTGATCGCCGACCAGACCGTGTTCGACGAGATCGAGCAGATCCTGCGCGGCGTCCTCACGGAGGCATGGGCCAAGCTCTGATCCGCGGTACCGAGCTGTCCCTCCGGCCCTCACCGGGGGGATTGGGCGGAGCGGAGCCACGGACTCCGCTCCGCCCGACACGCTCGGCGGCCCCTGACGGCTTCCGCACAGGGGCCCGAATAACGGAAGAAACGGCGGCCGAGGTCACTCATATCAAGCCATATGAGTGAACCTCGGCCGTCTTCCGTGCTGACCGGTGAATGGCGGGACCCGGCAGTACCTACCGTGCTTGTGACCGATACCCTCCATGGTCGTTCACCCGGTCAGGGGAACGAAGGACGCGAGCGAGCACGAGGTGCGCAGATGGTGGCCCCGCCCGACAACGACGTTCTATGGGCTCGCGGACTGCACCACGCCCACGGTCAGAGCCCCGCACTCACCGGGATCTCCCTCGGTGTGCGCGAGGGAGAGATCCTTGCCGTCACCGGTCCGCGCGGCTGCGGCAAGACCACGCTCCTGAAATGCCTCTCCGGACAGCTCGTCCCGGACAGCGGCGAGGTCTGGTTCAACAGTCATCCGGTCCACACCCTCTCCGCGACCAGCCGCGAACGGCTCCGGCTGGACCGCTTCGGCTGGATCGGCACCGAACCCCGGCTGGTCCCCGAGCTGACCGCCCGGGAGAACGCCGCGCTGCCCCTCCTGGTCCGCGGTGACGGCCGCCGCGCCGCCATGCAGGCCGCCACCGAGTGGCTGGAGCGGCTGGACGTGGCGGACTGCGCCAAGCGGCGGCCCGCGGCCCTGGACCGGGCACAGCAGCAGCGCGTGGCCGTCGCCCGGGCGCTGACCACCACCCCGCAGGTGCTCTTCGCCGACGAGCCGACCGCGCCGCTGCACCGCGCGGACGCCGCCCAGGTGCTCCGTACGATCGTCAACGCCGCCCGCAGCCACGCCCTCAGCGTGGTGCTGGCCACCCAGGAAGCGGAAGCGACCACGCTCGCGGACCGCACGATCGCCCTGCTGGACGGCCGGCGGGCCGGCGCCGCACAGGCCGAGGGCCCCGCCGAGACGGAAGGCAGGGAAGAGTGCTCGCTCTCCGTCTAGCCCGGGGCGCACGCCCGGCGGTGCAACTGCGCCGCCTGCTGGTCGTCGCGGCGGCGGCCGGCACGGCCTTCCTGCTGCTGGCCACGCTCGGCCACGCCGTCGACGCGCCGCGTGGCGAGGCCGCCGGTTCGGCGCTGCGGCTGGCCTGGTGCCTGGTGCCGCTGGCCGCCACGGCCCAGTTCGCCGTCTCGGTGGCCCGTACGGACCCGGCCGCCCGGCTGCGCGAGGGCATGTCGGCGGCCGGTCTCGGCCCGGTCCGGCTCACCCTGACCGCCGCCGCCTCGACCGTGCTCGCCTGCCTCCTGGGCAGCGCGCTCGGCCTGCTGGTCTTCCTGCGGCTGCGCGGTGATCTGGGCGGTACGCCGATGGGCGCGCCGGAGCTGCTGGGCCGCGGCCCGCTCCCGTACGCGGCGGTGGGCGTGCTGCTCGCGGCCGTCCCCGTGGTGGCCGCCGTCGCGACCGCCTGGGCGCTGCGCCCGGGGCGGAACGCGCCGGCCGAGCCGTGCGCCGACGCCCCGCCCCGTACGGACACCGCCACTCCGGCCGGGCTCCCCTGGGGCATCGCGCTCGCCGCCGCCGGGCTCGCCCTGGAGGTCTACGCGGCGGGGCACACCGGCCCCGGCGCCCGGCTGCTGCCGCTGCCGGGACGGCTGGTCACCGGCGAGGCGGGCGTGCTGGTCGGCTGGCTGCTGTCGGCGGCCGGCCTGGTGCTGGCGGTGCCCGGGCTGGTCCACGCGAGCGGGCGGGTGCTGGGCGCGGGCCGGGCGGGCGCGGCGCGGCTGCTGGCCGGACGGGTCCTCCAGGAGGAGTCCCGCCGGGTGGGCCGCCCGCTGGGCATCCTGATGGCGGCCGCTTCGGGCGTCCACGCCGCGTACACCCTGTACGGCCACGGCGCCCCCGGCTCCCTCGGCCCGCTCTCCGCGCTCGGCGGCGGCCTGGTGCTGGCCTGTACCGCGCTCAGCGTGCTGGCCGCGGTCACCGAGTCCCGCGCGGCCCGCGCCGCGACGACGGACGCCCTCCGCCGCCTCGGCGCCCCGGCCGGCCTCCTGCACCGCGCCGCTGCCCTGCGCGCGTGCGTCCTGGTCGTCGTCCTGACGGCGGTGACGGGCGGGGTGGCCCACCTGGCGGCGGGGCCGCTGGTGGGCTGAGGGCTCCGGCTCTCGGGGGCGTGCGGGATCCTTCGGGGCGTGCGCGCAGGTCGGTCGTGTGCGGACCGGTTCAGTCGCGTACGGGCAGGACCACGACGTCCTCCGCGACGAACGCCGCGCCGACCTTCTCGCCCACCTCCGGCGCGGCCGCGAGCGCGCAGGCGGCGTCCAGTTCCGGGCCGGCCGCCGGGCGCAGCCGGAGGGAGACGTGCGTACCGCGGAAGGTGCGGGCCGCGACCGTGCAGGGCAGGCCCTCCCGGGCCGGCACCAGGCGGACGCCGGCCGGGCGGACGAGCAGCCGGCAGGCGCCCTCCGCCGTACCGTCCGGGACCGGCACCTTGCCCCACGGGGTGTCCGCCGCCTCGCCGGTGACCGTGGCCGACACGACGTTGTCGAAGCCGAGGAAGCGGGCGACGAACTCGTCGGCGGGTCGCTGCCAGACCTCCAGCGGCGTACCGGTCTGCGCGATCCGCCCGTCGCGCATGACGACGACCCGGTCGGCGAGTGCGAACGCCTCGCCCTGGTCGTGTGTCACCGCCAGCACGGTCGTCCCCAACTCACCGAAGAGCCGCCGCAGTTCGACCACCAGGCGCTCGCGCAGCCCGCGGTCGAGCTGGCCGAGCGGCTCGTCCAGCATCAGCAGCCGGGGGCTGGGCGCCAGCGCCCTGGCCAGCGCGACGCGCTGCTGCTCGCCACCGGAGAGCGAGCCGACGGCCCGGCGCTGGGCGCCCGGCAGGCCCACCAGGTCGAGCAGTTCGGCGACCTTCCGTTCCTGTTCGGCCCGTGCGGCGCCGCGCATCCGCAGCCCGAAGGCGACGTTGCCCGCCACGTCGCGCTGCGGGAAGAGCTGGTGGTCCTGGAACATCAGCCCGACGCCTCGCCGGTGGGTGGGCACGGTACGCAGGTTCCGGCCATCGAGTACGACCTCTCCCGCGTCGGCCTGCTGCAGCCCGGCGATCACCCGCAGCAGCGTGGACTTGCCGCTGCCGCTGGGCCCCAGGACGCAGACGGTCTCGTGCTCGGCGACGTCCAGCCCGACCGCGTCCAGCGCGGCGTGCGCCCCGAAGCGCACGGTGAGCCCGGCCAGGCGCAGGAGAGGGCCGTCAGTCCGGTTGTCGGTCACCTAGAACTCTCCCGTCCGGTCGGTGCGTACCCGCTCCAGCGCCAGCAGCGCCCCCGCGCACACCACCATCAGAATGGTCGACAGGGCCATCGCCTGCCCGTAGTTGAGCTCCCCCGCGCGGCCCAGCAGCCGTGCCACGGCCACCGGCAGCGTGGGTTGGTCCGGGCGCGCGATGAACACCGTCGCGCCGAACTCGCCGAGCGAGACGGCGAACGCGAAGCCGGCCGCGATCAGCAACGCCCGCCGCACCAGCGGCAGATCGACCTCGCGCCACACCTGCCAGGGCGTGGCCCCCAGTACCGCAGCGGCCTCCCGCAGCCGCCCGTCCACCGCGCGCAGCACCGGCAGCATGGTCCGGACGACGAACGGCACGCCCACCAGGGCCTGCGCGAGCGGCACCAGCCACCACGAGGCGCGCAGGTCCAGCGGCGGCTCGTCGAGGCTGATCAGGAAGCCGAAGCCGACGGTCACGGCGGAGACGCCGAGCGGCAGCATGAGCAGCGCGTCGAAGCCGCGGACGAGCCGCCCACCGCGCCGGGTCAGCGCGGCCGCCGCCAGCCCGCCGACGACGACCGCGATGGCCGTGGCGGCGACCGCGTACGCGAGGGAGTTCCACAGGGCGGTCAGCGGCGGCACGGTGAACGTCGAGTCGGCGCCGGCCGCGGCCTGCAGGGCGCGGTAGAAGACCAGGCCGTAGCCGTCGGGCCCGGCGAAGGACCGCTCGACGAGCACGACGAGCGGCAGCACGAGGAGTACGGCGATCACCACGAGGGTGCTCGCCAGGAGCGCCCACTGCCCGGCGCCGCGCGGCCGGCGGGCGGTACGGGACGCGTCGACCAGCTTCAGTGCGCTCTCGCGCCGCCGTACCGTCCAGGCGTGCAGCGCGAGCAGCCCGAGCACGGCGGCGAACTGCACGAGGGTGAGCACCGCGGCGGTCGGCAGGTCCAGGAAGTCGGCGGTCTGCCGGTAGATCTCCACTTCGAGGGTGGCGAAGCGCGGGCCCCCGAGGATCTGCACGATCCCGAAGGAGGTGAAGGTGAAGAGGAAGACCATCAGCGCGGCGGCGGCCACCGCGGGCGCCAGCGCGGGCAGCGTCACCCGCCGCCAGGCCGCGAACCGCCCGGCGCCGAGCACCCGCGCGGCCTCCTCCTGGCGCGGGTCCAGCGCGCTCCACAGCCCGCCCACGGTGCGGACGACCACCGCGTAGTTGAAGAAGACGTGCGCGAGCAGGATCACCCAGACCGAGGTGTCCAGCCGTACGCCCCACAGGTCGTCCAGCAGTCCGCCGCGGCCGACGAGGGCCAGGAAGGCGGAGCCGACGACGACGGTGGGCAGCACGAACGGCACGGTGACGACCGCCCGCAGCAGCCCCTTTCCGGGGAACTCGAAGCGCGCGAAGACGTAGGCGCCGGGGAGCGCGATCAGCAGCGTGAGCGCCGTGGAAGCCGCCGCCTGCCAGCCGGTGAACCACAGCACATGCAGCAGGTCGGGGTCGGTGAGCACCTCCCCCACCCGCCCGAACTGCCAGCTCCCGCCCTCCCGCAGTCCCCGGCCGACGATCATGGCGACCGGGTAGGCGAAGAAGAGCACGAAGAAGGCGAACGGCACGGCCATCAGCGCGAGCCGGGTGGCCGTGGCCCGTCCGGCCGGCCGGCGCGGGTCCGGCCCGCGCCCCGGCCGGAACCGTCCGCCGCCCCGGTCCGGTCCGGGGTCTACTTCAGGACGAGCGAGGACCACTGCTTGATCCACTGTTCACGGTTGTCCGCGATCTCCGCCGGCGCCACCGTCTTCGGGTCGTCGATCCTCTGCCCGTACTTGGTGAACAGCTCGGGCACCTTCGCGTCCTTGACCGCGGGGTTCACGAACATCTGCAGCGGCATGTCCTCCTGGAACTTCTTGCTGATCAGGAAGTCCAGCAGCGCCTTGCCGCCCTTCTCGTTCGCCGCGCCCTTCAGCAGCCCGGCGAACTCGGTCTGCCGGAAGCAGGTCCCGGTGGCGACGCCGGTCGGCGCCTCCTTGGGTGCCGGCTTCTTCTCCATGACCTCGGCGGGCGGGCTGGACGCGTAGGAGACGACCAGCGGCTTGTCGCCCTTGCTGCCGGCCGCGCCCGAGAACCGCTCGTAGTACGCCTGCTCCCAGCCGTCGACGACCTCGACGCCATTGGCCTTGAGCTTCTTCCAGTAGCCCTGCCAACCGCCCTTGCCGTACTCGGCGATGGTCCCGAGCTGGAAGGCCAGCCCCGGCGAGGAGGTCGCCGAGTTCTCCGTGACCAGCAGGTTCTTGTACTGCGGCTTGATGAGGTCCGCGAACGTCTTCGGCGGTGCGATCTTGTGCTTCGCGAAATACGCCTTGTCGTAATTGACGCAGATGTCGCCGTAGTCGACCGGCGTGACGCGGTGCTTCGCCTTGTCCAGCTGCAGCTTCTCGTCCACGCCCGCCAGGCCCTTGGCCGCGTACGGCGTGAAGAGCCCCTCGTCGAGCCCGCGCGACAGCAGCGTGTTGTCGATCCCGAAGAAGACGTCCCCCTGCGGGTTGTCCTTCGTCAGCACCGCCTGGTTCACGGCCTTGCCCGCGTCCCCGCCCTTGACGAGCTGGACCTTGTACCCGCTCTGCTTCTCGAACTCCTTCAGCACGGACTTCGAGGCCGCGAAGGAGTCGTGGGTGACGAGCTTGACGGTCTTGGCGTCCGCCGCCTTGTCGCCGCCGGAGCCGCCGCAGGCGGCGAGCGTCATGGCGCCCAGCGTCACCGCGAGGCCGAGCGCTGCGGTCCTTCTTCTGCCGGTGGTCACCGTTCTTCAGTCCTCCTGGCTGGCCAGGAAGAGACGCGGCCCTGCCCGCGGCGGCCGGCGGAACCGGCGCCGCGGGCAGGGCGCAACAGCATGAGGAGACCGAACTTCCTACCCGGAATGACCCGGGCGAGGTTCAAGGGTCTGCGGCGGCGTCGTCACGACGGCCGGCCGCACTCTCAGCGCTGTGGCGCTCCCCTGTCGGATGGTGTCTATGTAGAGATGTTCGAACGCTACGGTATCAGCGCTCCGACGCCGCGAGCTGGCCGCAGGCGCCGTCGATCTCCTGCCCACGGGTGTCCCGCACGGTCACCGGCACGCCGTGCGCCGCGATCGCCTCGACGAACGCCTTCTCGTCCTCGGGCCGCGAGGCGGTCCACTTCGAGCCGGGGGTGGGGTTCAGCGGAATCAGGTTCACATGCACCCGCTTCCCCTTGAGCAGCTTCCCGAGCAGGTCTCCGCGCCACGCCTGGTCGTTGATGTCCCTGATCAGCGCGTACTCGATGGAGATCCGCCGCCCGGACTTCTCCGCGTAGGTCCACGCCGCGTCCAGTACCTCGCGCACCTTCCACCGCGTGTTCACCGGCACGAGCGTGTCCCGCAGCTCGTCGTCCGGCGCGTGCAGCGAAACGGCCAGCCGGCACTTGAAGCCCTCGTCGGCGAAGCGCAGCATCGCCGGCACCAGCCCCACCGTGGACACGGTGATCCCGCGCTGCGACAGCCCCAGCCCGTCCGGCTCGGGGTCCGTCAGCCGCCGAATCGCCCCCGTGACCCGGTTGTAGTTGGCGAGCGGCTCACCCATGCCCATAAAAACAATGTTCGACAGCCGCGCCGGCCCACCCGGGATCTCCCCGTCCCGGAGCGCCCGCATGCCATCGACGATCTGATGAACGATCTCCGCCGTCGAGAGGTTCCGGTCCAGCCCCGCCTGTCCCGTCGCGCAGAACGGGCAGTTCATCCCGCATCCGGCCTGCGAGGAGATGCACATCGTCACCCGGTCCGGGTACCGCATCAGCACCGACTCGACGAGCGTCCCGTCGAACAGCTTCCACAGCGTCTTGCGCGTCTGGTCGTCGTCGCACGAGATGTGCCGCACTACGCTCATCAGCTCCGGCAGCATCTCGGCCGCCAGCTTCTCCCGCGCGGCGGCCGGAATGTCCGTCCACTGCTCCGGGTCGTGCGCGTACCGCGCGAAGTAGTGCTGCGAAAGCTGCTTGGCGCGGAACGGCTTCTCCCCGATCGCCGCCACGGCCTCCTTGCGCTCGGCAGGCGAAAGATCGGCAAGATGCCGCGGCGGCTTCTTGGCCCCGCGCGGCGCGACAAAAGTAAGTTCTCCAGGTGCAGGCATGGTCCGTCCAGTGTGGCAGATGTACGCGCAAGGGCCCGCCGCCCTGTGGACGGCGGGCCCTCGGGAGGCTCGGGTGGCTGCGTAAGAACTGGTCAGCCGGTTCCTACGAAGATCACGAGCAGCAGCCACACGACCGGGGCCGTCGGCAGGAGGGAGTCCAGGCGGTCCATGATCCCGCCGTGGCCGGGCAGGAGCGTGCCCATGTCCTTGATGCCGAGGTCGCGCTTGATCATCGATTCGCCGAGGTCGCCGAGGGTGGCGCTGGCGGCGACGGCGAGGCCCAGGAGCAGGCCCTGCCACCACGCGCCGTTCTCGATGAGGAACTCCATGCACAGCGCGCCCGCCGCCATCGCGAAGGCCACCGCGCCGACGAGGCCCTCGCGGGTCTTGCCGGGGCTGATGCGGGGGGCGAGCTTGTGCTTGCCGAAGCGCCAGCCGACGGCGTACGCGCCGGTGTCGCTGACGACGGTGAGCAGCAGGAAGGTGAGGACCCGGTACGGGCCGTCCGCGTCCGCCGCGAGCATCAGGGCGACGAAGGTCGCGAGGAACGGGACGTAGAACGCCGCGAAGACACCGGCCGTGACGTCCCGGAGGTAGTGGTCCGGGGCCTCGGTCATCCGCCAGACCAGGACGGCGAGCGCGGTGAGCGCCATCGCCACCCAGGCGCCCTCGGCCCCGCGGACGTACCCGGCGACCACCATGGCCGTACCGCCGACCGCGAGCGGTACGAGCGGTACGCGGATGTCCTTGCGCTCCGCGAGGCGGGAGGTCAGCTCCCACAGCCCGACGACCACGGCGACCGCGATGACGCCCACGAAGACGGGCTTGTAGACGAACAGCGAGAGCACGATGACCGCGCCGAGGCCGACGCCCACCCCTATCGCGGCCCGCAGATTGCGGCCCGCGCTCTTCTTCGCCGGCTTGTCCGAAGAGGGGCTGTCGTCCGGTGCCGACGGGGATGTGGACATGGGTTCCTGGGGGTGGTCATCGCGGAAGAGGGGGCCACTCAGCCGAGCGGCCCCCCGATCGTCCCGGTGGTCGTCCTGGTCTCCGCCTGCGTCGGGCACGGTGGGCATGGGCCGAGTCTGCGCTGCCGCGGCCCGGTCGTGCACGGGACCCGCCGACGGGGCCGGGGGCCCCTCCCAGCCGTAGCCGGGGGTCGGTCCCGTGCCGGCCGCCCATGGGCCGGCGCCGGGTGGGGTCCCGCCTGCCGAGGGCGAGGGCCGGGCCCCCCAGGATGACTCGTTCATCACACCTCGAGCAGCTCGGATTCCTTGTGCTTGAGCAGCTCGTCCACCTGCGCGACGTACTTCGCGGTGGTGTCGTCGAGCTCCTTCTCGGCGCGGCGCACCTCGTCCTCGCCGGACTCCTTGTCCTTGACGAGCTTGTCGAGGGTCTCCTTGGCCTTGCGGCGGATGCTGCGAATCGAGATCTTCGCGTCCTCGGCCTTGTTCTTGGCGACCTTGATGAACTCCTTGCGGCGCTCTTCAGTGAGCTCGGGGAAGTTCACGCGAATGATGTTGCCGTCGTTGCTCGGGTTGACGCCGAGGTCGGAGTCGCGGATGGCCTGCTCGATGTTGCGCAGCGCGCTCTTGTCGAACGGGGTCACCACGGCCATCCGCGGCTCGGGCACCGAGAACGACGCCAGTTGGTTGATCGGCGTCAAGGCACCGTAGTAGTCCGCCACGATCTTGTTGAACATCGCCGGGTGCGCACGCCCGGTGCGGATCGCGGCGAAGTCCTCCTTGGCGACCACGACGGCCTTCTCCATCTTCTCCTCGGCCTCGAGGAGGGTCTCTTCGATCACCACTTGCTCCTGGTCTTAATCGTAAGAAGCAGAGCCTCGCCCCTGCGCGCGTCTTCTCCTGCACGGTGTCCGACCGGCAGGCGGTTGTCCATCCCCGTGCCGTGGTCTTCCCACGGCCGGGAGTTGCCGCGCGTACGGGTATGCCGTCCGTACGGCGCGTACGGACGTGCTCTCCGTACGGCCGTACGAACACGTGCTGCCCGTACGGATCCGCGGCGATGCGGGCCGTCAGGCCCTGGTGCCCTGATCGCTGACGAGCGTGCCGATCTTCTCACCCTTCACGGCGCGCGCGATATTGCCCTCTGCGAGCAGCTCGAAGACGAGGATCGGCAGCTTGTTGTCGCGGCACAGCGTGATGGCGGTGGCGTCGGCGACCTTCAGGTCGCGGGTGATGACCTCGCCGTATTCGAGGGCATCGAACTTCACCGCATCGGGGTTCTTCTTGGGGTCGGAGTCGTAGACGCCGTCGACCCCGTTCTTGCCCATGAGCATGGCCTGGGCGTCGATCTCCAGGGCGCGCTGGGCGGCGGTGGTGTCGGTGGAGAAGTACGGCATGCCCATGCCCGCACCGAAGATGACCACGCGGTCCTTCTCCAGGTGGCGGATGGCGCGGAGCGGGATGTACGGCTCGGCGACCTGCCCCATGGTGATGGCGGTCTGCACGCGGCAGTCGATGCCCTCCTTCTCCAGGAAGTCCTGGAGGGCCAGGCAGTTCATGACCGTGCCGAGCATGCCCATGTAGTCGCTGCGGGCCCGGTCCATGCCACGCTGCTGCAGCTCGGCGCCGCGGAAGAAGTTGCCGCCGCCGATCACGATGGCGATCTCGTAGCCCTCGCGGACCACGGCCGAGATCTCACGGGCGATGGCGTGCACGACGTCCGGGTCGACACCCAGACCGCCGCCACCGGCGAACGCCTCCCCCGAAAGCTTCAGAAGGAAGCGGCCCTTCCCCTTTTTGTGGGCTTTGTCCGCGCCGTCGGCACCGTGATTCATTGCGCTCTCCTCGTGCACATACGAAGAAGGCCATTGCCGGGGGTCTGGTCAGATCCCTGTACGGCAATGGCCTCCTCGTCACATCTGCGGTCGGCCGGTGAGCGGCCGACTGCGTACGACCCTAGCGGGGCCGCGGGTCATTCGCTGCCCTGCGACAGGCCCTCGGCCCCGAAGGCCGTGGCCCGACCGCAAGGCTTCGGCTCAAGCTCAGATGCCGACCTTGATGCGCGAGAAGCGCTTCAGGGTGACACCGGCCTCCTGGAGGACCTTCTCGACGGACTTCTTGTTGTCGAGGGCGTACGGCTGACCGAGCAGCGTCGCCTCCTTGAAGAAGCCGTTGACGCGACCCTCGACGATCTTCGGCAGGGCAGCCTCGGGCTTGCCCTCCGCACGCGTGGTCTCCTCGGCGACGCGGCGCTCGGCCTCGACGACCTCGGCCGGGACGTCCTCGCGGGACAGGTACTTCGGCGCGAAGGCGGCGATGTGCTGCGCGATGCCCTTGGCGACCTCGGCGTTCTCCTTGTCGAGCTCGACGAGGACGCCGATCTGCGGGGGCAGGTCGGGCATGGTGCGGTGCATGTACGCCAGCACGAAGCCGTCGGTGAACTGCGCGAAGCGGTCCAGGACGATCTTCTCGCCGAGGTTGGCGTTGGCCTCGTCGACGAACGCCTGGACGGTCTTGCCGGCCTCGATCTCGGAGGCGAGCAGGGCCTGGATGTCGGCGGGCTGCGTCTTGGCGACGTGCGCGGCGATCTCGTTGGCGACGGCCTGGAACTTGTCGCCCTTGGCGACGAAGTCCGTCTCGCACTTCAGCTCGACGATGACGCCGGAGGTGTTGTCGTCGGCGATCAGGGAGACCACGGCGCCGTTCTCGGCGGAGCGGCCCTCGCGCTTGGCGACGCCCTTCTGGCCCTTGATACGCAGCGCCTCGACGGCCTTGTCGACGTTGCCCTCGGCCTCGTCCAGCGCCTTCTTGCAGTCCATCATGCCGGCGCCGGTGAGCTCACGGAGCTTCTTGACGTCAGCGGCGGTGTAGTTCGCCATGATCTGTTGAGTCTCTTCTCGAAAGTCGAAAGATCTACGGGTGGACGGCGGGGGCGGTGCTTGTGGCACCGGCCCCCGCCGTCATCATCCGATGCTGAGGTGTCAGGCCTGCTCGGCCGGCTTCTCGGCCTCGGCCTCGGCGGCGGGGGCCTCGGCAGCGGCGGGCTCCTCGGCCGGCTTCTCCTCGGCCTTGGCCTCGTCGGCCTTGGGCTCCTCGGCCTTCTTCTCGCCCTCGAGCAGGTCACGCTCCCACTCGGCGAGCGGCTCGCCGGCGGCCTTCTCGCCCTTGGCCTCGGCACCACCGGAGCGGGCGATGAGGCCCTCGGCGACGGCGTCGGCGATCACGCGGGTGAGCAGGGTGACGGAGCGGATCGCGTCGTCGTTGCCCGGGATCTTGTAGTCGACCTCGTCGGGGTCGCAGTTGGTGTCGAGGATGGCGACGACCGGGATGTTGAGCTTCCGGGCCTCACCGACCGCGATGTGCTCCTTCTTGGTGTCCACGATCCAGACGGCGCTGGGCACCTTCTGCATCTCGCGGATACCGCCGAGGGTCTTCTCCAACTTGGCCTTCTCGCGCGAGAGCACGAGAAGCTCCTTCTTGGTGAGACCCGAGGCCGCGACGTCCTCGAAGTCGATCTGCTCGAGCTCCTTGAGGCGCTGCAGACGCTTGTAGACGGTCGAGAAGTTGGTCAGCATGCCGCCGAGCCAGCGCTGGTTCACGTAGGGCATGCCCACGCGAGTCGCCTGCTCCGCGATGGCCTCCTGGGCCTGCTTCTTGGTGCCGACGAACATGACGGAGCCGCCGTGCGCGACGGTCTCCTTGACGAACTCGTAGGCGCGGTCGATGTACGACAGCGACTGGAGCAGGTCGATGATGTAGATGCCGTTGCGCTCGGTGAAGATGAAGCGCTTCATCTTCGGGTTCCAGCGGCGGGTCTGGTGCCCGAAGTGGACGCCGCTCTCCAGCAGCTCCCGCATCGTGACGACGGCCATGGCCGTTCTCCTCGTGTTTCTCGGTTCCACCGCGGCCGGGCGGCCGCTGTGCCTGACGCCCCTGCGCGCCTGCCTGAACCGACTCCGGTGGTGTACCGGGAGCCTTGCCAGGACCGAGGGACGCGGCCACCGTGGTGCAGCGCACTACCGCTGTGCTTCTGACGAAGCACGGGGAGTCACGCGCCGGTGGCGGGGCGTGCGAAGTCGACCCGGTCACCCGGATCGCCACAAGAAGTGTACGGGACCGCCGAACCGCCTAGCGACATGCTGCGGGTGGGAGAGGTTCGGTGGTGGGGAGAGGTTCGGTGATGGGGAGAAGTTCGGTGGTGGGGAGGGGTTCGGTGATGGGGAGAGGTTCGGTGGCGAAGGAGGGAGCGAGGCCGGACCCGGGCTCGCATCACTCACACGCGTGACGATGTTGTCCACAACCGCGGAGTGGTCCACAGGAGCCGACCAAGATCCCCCCGGATCTGCCCTGGTCCGCCACTGTCATGCCATGCGCGACTCGTACTGCCTCGGGCTTCCCCGACTCCGGCTTCCCCGGCTTTTTGATGGACCGCCGCCCTCGCTCTGTCGATCTCCAGGGCCGCTTCTGCCTGATGTGCGGCGCCTGCGGCGGGCGGTCCTGACAGGGCCGGCGGGCCTCCTGCCCCCTCCCCCTCTCCCTCTCCCTCTCCCTCTCCCTCTCCCTGTGATGCGGGTACTCGCCTACCTCGCGTCCCTGCACCCCGGTCGGCTCGTCCGCCGCACGACGGCTCGCACCACCCTGAGTACGGCCGCCATCCTGAGCACGGCCGCTTGCGCGCTCGGCTGCATGATCGGCTGCGTGCTCCTGCTCGGCCCGGCGCTCTTCGCACCGCTCTCCCTCGCGGCGAACAGCAACGCCCCGCCCACAAGCGGCACCGCACCCCCACCTCACCTCACACCGGTCACACACGCCCGCCCCCTTTCCGAGAACACGTTCTCGGGAATCCGCTCGGACGCGACCCCGGGCCCTGACCCAAGCCCACCAGCCAGGACTTCCGACACCCGGGCATCGGCATGGTCCGGGACTTCCGAGACCCGGGCATGGCCGGTGGCAGGACCAACCGGCGCGCGTCCAGCCATCGCACGCCCCTGGTTGCCTCCACCCACCCCCTGGGCGGCCGGCCACCGCGGCGTGGACCTCGCCTCGCGTGCCGGAGCGACCGTACGAGCCGCCGCCCCCGGCCGCGTCTCTTTCGCGGGCAAGGTCGCCGATCGAGGCGTCCTCTCCATCGAACTATCCGGCTCCGGCCGACCGCCGTTGCGCATCACGTACGAGCCGGTGCGCCCCACGGTTCACAAGGGCGATCGCGTCCGAGCAGGCCAGCCGGTCGCCGTCCTCCAGCCGGGCCCGTACCACTGCGACGCCCTCTGTCTCCATTGGGGCCTGCGCCGCGGCCGTACCTACCTGGACCCGCTGTCCCTCCTCCCACCGTCCCTGCTCGCCCCGCCCTCACCCCGACTACTCCCGGTCTTCCACATCCCCGAACCCGTCCCGCCCCCAGCTCACAGCCCGGAGACACCGCCTCTCCTCCCCACAGCCGCCGGCACCCCCACCCTCGCGGCAGCCACAGCCCTCGCAGCCATAGCCACCTGGTCCCACTCCCGCCTCCGGAACCAACGCCCCCGGCGAGCTCCCGGCAGCCTGCCCCTCCGGCTCGGCGGCCTGTCCCGGAACAACCGCCCTCACGGTGACGCCCTGCCCGACCAGCGCCCCAACGAGTGAGCACTCCACCGTTGACCGGCCGACCAGAACGACTGACGCCCGATTGGAACGACTAACACCCTGTTGGTCGGAAATGACCGGCGCGCTGAAGCACCGGATGGCTGAAGCAGCGGGACACCCCGGAGTACCGAGCCGCCCCTGGAGTACCGGGGCGCCTCCGCCGGCCCGGTAGTTGAGATCGCCAGGTCGTCGGAGCGCCGAATTCTGGTCGCACGGA
This sequence comes from Streptomyces ochraceiscleroticus, assembly GCF_000720485.1. Lineage (GTDB taxonomy): Bacteria > Actinomycetota > Actinomycetes > Streptomycetales > Streptomycetaceae > Streptomyces > Streptomyces ochraceiscleroticus. The sequence continues at coordinate 45,374 of NZ_JOAX01000045.1, forward strand.
TCCCTGAACGCCCGAACGCCCGGACGCCCGAATCACCGGACCGTGGGATCACGAGCATCCGGATCACCGGCTCGGGGGATCGCCGGACGACCGGGCCAAGGGGCTACCGGACAGAGCGGGGAGGCAGGATCGCCAGACGGCCGAGACGCCGGGGCACCGGACAGCCGGGACACAGGACAGCCGGACGGCCGGGCCGCGGGGGCCGCCGGGACTCGAGGGCGAGGGCACGCGAGCGCCGCCGGGGCGCGGGTGCGGGGGCGAGGGCAGGGCCACCGTGGGGCGAGGCCCAGGCGTGCGTGTGCGTGGGGGGGGCAGACAGGCGTGTCTGCTTTTGGAGGTGGTGGTGGAGGGCTGTCTCTTATACACATCTCCGAGCCCACGAGACTCCTGAGCATCTCG
>NZ_JOAX01000046.1 GCF_000720485.1 Streptomyces ochraceiscleroticus
AAGGGCCGCGAAGCCCGCGCCGACCTGAACGCCGCCCAGGGCCGGCTGGACTCGACCACCGACTGGGTCAAGACCGCCACCGCGAAGACGAAGGCGTACAACGACGCCAAGGGCCCCGAGGCCCCGGACGAGTCCAAGGTGCGCGCCGCCACCCGCAACGCCCAGCAGGCCAACTCCGCCCGCAGCGACGCCCAGGGCGCGGTCGATACCGCCCAATCCGCCCTGGACGCCGCCAAAGCCATGGCCCAGGAGGCCAAGGAACTACGCGAGGACGCCGCCCGCGTCTGCCAGGACAAACTCGACGAAGCCTCCGACGCCGGCATCCAGAACCGCCACTGGTGGGAGGAGGTCGCCCACTTCGTCACCGAGAACTGGGACACGATCGTCTCCGTCTGCAAGGTCATCGTTACCGTCGTCGGCATCGTCGCGATGATCATCGGTGGCCCGATCCTCGCCGCCATCGTCGTCGTCGCGGCACTGGTCGTGCTCGCCGACACCCTCATAAAATTCAAGGACGGGAAAGCCAGTCTCTTCGACGTCGGCCTGGCCGCCCTCGACTGCATCCCCGGCATGAAGGGTCTGACCACTCTCGCCGGAGCCGCCAAGGGCATCAAGGCCGCAGCGAAGGGCCTGCGCGCCGGCGGGCTGCGCAACGGCCTGCGCTCCGGCAAGGACCTGCTGAAGAAAGCCAAACCGGCCAAGGGCCGGTGCCTTAACGGCGACCCGATCGACATGGCCTCCGGCGAAATGCTCATGCAGGAGACCGACGTCGTACTGCCAGGCGTGCTGCCGCTCGTCCTGCAGCGCACCCATCTGTCGACCTACCGCTGGGGCCGCTGCTTCGGCGAATCCTGGGCCTCCACGCTCGACCAGCGCCTGGAACTCGACGGAGAAGGCGCCGTCTTCGCCACCGATGACGGGATGCTCCTGGCCTACCCCGCTCCCCAACCCGGTCGGCCCGTCATGCCCGCAGCAGGCCCGCGCTGGCCGCTGGAATGGGACGGCACGCCCAACAGTCCGATCACCATCTCCGACCCGCAATCCGGCCTTACCCGCAGCTTCGCGGCGCCTGTGGCGAGTGCTGGGAAGGAGGGCCAGGCCGATTCCCCGGAGCAGCGGATTCTGCTTCTCCAGTCGATCACCGACCGGAACGGCAATGAGGTCACCTTCGAGTACAACGACGCCGGGATGCCGGCAGCGGTGCGGCACACCGGCGGCTATCACATCGCCGTGGACACCGCCGACGGCCGGGTCACCGGCCTGCGCTTCCTCGGCTCGGACGAAGCACCCGACGGCTCCCGGATCCTGAGCTACGCCTACGACAGCGACGGCAACCTCGCCGAGATCTACAACTCCTCCGGCGTGCCGTTCCAGCTCACCTACGACGACGACGCACGCATCACCTCCTGGACCGACCGCAACGGCTCCTGGTACCGCTTCATCTACGACGGAGAAGACCGCTGCATACGTGGTGAAGGCATCAATGGGATTCTCAGTTGCGCCATCAGCTATGACACCGACCACCGGATCACCCGGTACACGGACTCCCTCGGCCGCACCACGACATTCGAGCACAACGAGGCGTACCGACTGATCCGGGAGACCGACGCGCTCGGCCATTCACGCCTCCAGGACTGGGACGACGGGGACGCCTGGTCGCCACCACGGACGCGCTGGGCCACACCACGCGCGTCCAGTACGACGCGTGCGGCCTGATCACCTCCGTCCTCGGTCCGGACGGTCAGGAGAGCACTTCCACGTACGACGAGGCCGGCCGGCCGGTAGGGATCACCGGAGCGGACGGTGCCGTATGGCACCAGGAGTTCGACGAGCACGGCAACCGCACCGCCGTCACCGATCCGACCGGGATCACCGTGCGCTTCTCCTACACGGCATCCGGCCTGCTCGAGTCGATCATCGACGCCTTCGGCCACACCACCGAGTTCCGCTACAACCGGGCCGGCCTGCCTGTGGAGGTCTCCGACCCACTGGGTGCGGTCACGCGCTGCGAGTACGACGCGATGGGCCGCCAGTCGGCGCTCACAGACCCGTTGGGCAACACGACGCGGCTCGAGTGGACCGCTGATGGACGGCTCGCCCGCCGTACCCACCCGGACGGCACCAGCGAGTCCTGGACCTACGACACGGAGGGCAACTGCACCACGCACACGGACCCCTCGGGTGGCGTCACGCGCTTCGAGTGTGGAGTCTTCGACCTCCCCACGGCCCGCACCACCCCCGACGGTGCCCGCTTCACGTTCGCCCACGACACCGAGCTGCGACTGACCGGGGTCACCAACCCCCAGGGCCTGACGTGGAGCTACAGCTATGACGAAGCAGGTCGTCTGACCTCCGAGACGGACTTCGACGACCGCACCCTCACCTACACCTACGACGCCGCGAACCGCTTCATCTCCCGGACGACCCCGCTCGGGCAACTCATCAGCCACCACCTCGATCCGGCCGGCCGCATCCTGGCCAAGGACGTCGACGGCGAACGCACCACGTACACCTACGACGCCGCCGGACACCTCACCCGGGCGACCGCTCCTTATTCGGTCCTGGAGCTCAGCTACGACGCTGCGGGCCGCGTCCTGTCCGAAACCGTCGACGGGCGCGCCACCCGTTTCGGCTTCGACGCCATGGGACGCCGCACCCACCGCACCACCCCCAGCGGCATACGCACCGAGATGACTCTCGATGCCGCCGGCCGCCCCACGGCCATGAGCCTGGCAGGCCACCACCTCGACTTCACCCGCGATGCACTGGGCCGCGAAACGACGCGCACCATCGGCCTGTCCACCGCGCCCCTGAGCCTCGGCACCTCCTGGGATCCACGTGGTCGGCGGACCAGCCAGCAGGTGACAGTCCCGGGCCGCACGCTGCGCTCGCGCGACTACGCCTACCGGGGCGACGACAACCTGATCGGCGCCATCGACCACGTCACCGGTGAACAGCGGCGGATGGATCTCGACCCGGTCGGCCGACCGCTCCAGGTCACGGCCGACGGCTGGACCGAGTCGTACGCCTACGACGCGGCCGGTAACCAGACCGCCGCCCACTGGCCCGACGCCGCACCGCACTCCGAGGCCCGCGGCGAGCGCAGCTACAGCGGCACCCGAATACGCTCCGCCGGTGCCATCCGCTACGAACACGATGGCGCCGGCCGCACCGTCCTGCGGCAACGGACCCGGCTGTCGCGCAAACCCGACACCTGGCGCTACGAGTACGACGCCGAGGACCGTCTCGTCGCCTGCACCACACCCGACGGCACTCTCTGGCGCTACAGCTACGACCCGCTGGGCCGCCGCAACGCCAAGCACCGCATGGCCCCCGACGGCGAAAGCATCGAGCAGACCATCCGCTTCACCTGGGACGGCACGAACCTCGCCGAGCAGGCCGACACCGCCACCGGCATCGTCACCACGTGGGAGTACGACGACGATGAGCATCCGTTGGCTCAGCTCGAATGCCGGTCGCGAAACGGTGAATTGAGCCAGGACGAGGTCGACCGCCGATTCTTCGCCATCGTCACCGACCTGGTCGGCGCCCCCACCGAACTCGTCGGTGAACACGGCGAGATCGCCTGGCACGCCCGCACCACCATCTGGGGCGCCATCGCCTGGAACCGAAACGCATCGGCCTACACTCCACTCCGTTTCCCCGGCCAATACGCCGACCCCGAGACCGGCCTGCACTACAACTTTTTCCGCCACTACGACCCGGACACCGCCCGCTACACCACCCCCGACCCCTTCGGCCTAGCACCGGCGCCCAACCCCGTCGCCTATACGACGAACCCGCAGACCTGGAGCGACCCGCTCGGCCTGGTCCCGAAGTCCTGCCTGCAGGACAGGTACAAGTGGGATGGCAGCGTCCGATTCGGGAAACTGGACGACCTCGGCCGGCCCACGGGTGTGTGGGCGTCGTTGCGCAAGGAGATGCTCGACACCGGAACGGAAGCCGGAGCGACCCGGACGCCGGGCTGGCGAGGTAACGGCACCCTCTTCAACGAGGCGCGCGGCCATCTACTGGCCAACCGCCTGGGCGGCCCCGGTACGGGCCCCCTGGCGCGACACAATCTCGTCACCCTCACCCAGAACCCGACCAATACCCCCGACATGAAGGGCCTCGAAGCCCAAGTTTACAATGCGGTCAAGGGCGATCCCGCCAATGGCATTCCAGGCCAGAACGTCCAGTACTCGGTGAAACCGATTTACGAGGGAACCAATCCCATCCCGATCCAACTCGAAATATCAGCATTCGGAGATCGCGGATTTAAGCTGACGGATGTGCTGGAGAATCCCGCTGCAGGCGTGCGGACGGCTGTGATGTGATGAGACCGTCTTGAAGAAAGGATGACGATGACCCGGACCACCCCGCCACGGCCCCTGGACATCGAGCAGATCTTCCCCGAGCTGGTAGCCCACCGTGCGACCAGTACCCGCCTCCATCCCCGGCCCGGAGCTCCCAAATACCACGACAGCTCCATCGGCGGGCCGCTGTTGTGGCCGGCGGACGAGCCCTGGCCCACGTGCCACCATGCGCACCCGCGCAACCGCGGCCGGCGAGTACCCGATGTGTACCGCGAGCGGGCCATGCTGCGCGAGGCGGAGAATCTTGCTCCTGGAACCAGTTTCACCGAAGAAGACCGGGCACTGCTGGCCACCCTGCGCGAAGAACACCAGATCCCTGATCTCGGTGAGACCGCGCCGGTCCCGCTGTTGCCGGTGGCCCAGTTCTTCACCAAGGACGTTCCCGGGCTGGAGGCACCGCAAGGTACCGACCTGGTACAGGTGTTGTGGTGCCCCTTCGATGGACACGGCCGGCAAGGGACGGTCGCCGTCGACGTGCGGTGGCGCGACTCCTCACGGTGTGAGGAGGTCCTGGCGACTCCCCCGCTCCCGGAGGTCGTCGGATTCGACGGCTACGTACCCGAGCCCTGCACCATCGCCCCCGAACAGGTCATGGAGCACGAATACATCGAACTCCTCGACACCGACCTGCAAGAGCGCATCGAAGAATGGGAGATGCAGCTTGAGGAGGAGGCCGAGGATGATGAGGAGGACATCCTCAGCTACCAGGGCGACCTGTCCATCGCCCCAGGGTGGAAGGTCGGAGGCTTCGCGGCGTGGAACGTGACCGGCCCGGCCGAGATCACCTGCTCGTGCGGCAGTCCTTTGCGGCTCTTCCTCACCATCGCCACCTATGAATGGGGCGGCGTCGTCTCCAGCTGGACCCCGCTGGAGGACCGCCAGGCTTCCAGCCCCCAGGACAACAAGCACCCGACGGAGGTCCGCCCTGGCAGGGACGGCGCGTTGAACATCTTCGCGTGCGCGGCCGACCCCCGGCACGAGCACCAGATCGTCCTGCAGTGACCTGACCGCCACCGCTTTCACCGGCGCCGAACCTCGCCCCCCGATGCTCTTCCTGGCATTGCCGAGCTGCTTCCGCCTGCGGTGCTCCGGACCCTGGGTCAACTGGCGGTTGCCGCCCGGCCGCCATCGCGAAAGACCTGCTCGCGCCGGGCCTGCGCATGACCGGTGTGAGGCGGCATCAGCAGACGGAGCGCGGCCGTGTGTCCGAGCTTCGCCGGGGTCGTCGGCTGGGAGTACTTCAACGCACAACCGGGCAGCACGGCAGCGCCGTGGGAATGGGCGGCGGAGATCTCCAACGCACTGTCCGGGAGGGGTAAGGCGCCCGGAGCGCCCAGCAGGCCGCCCTGCCGGCCCCGCGGTCATCGCCCCGCACACCATTGCATCCCCAAGAAGGCGGTGGTCAAGACATTTGGATGGCGTGGTCCTGGCGGGGAGGTCAGCAGAGGTGGGGCAAGCGGCTCCGCTCCTGGTCAGAGCGGTGACGGAGGGCTACCCGTGTGCAGGCAGACTTCACTCCCCTCGGGCCCCAACGCCGACAACGGCAAGCGAATCCCGGCGGGCCATCAGCCGAATCCGCATGAGCGGTTCCCCGCTGCCGGTCGGAAGCATATGGGGGTGTCGACCTCCATGGCCACGAAGGCATACAGCCTCGTCAGCGTCGCAGTGTCGATGTGAAAAAGTCCAGGGCGAGCAGTCCGGAGGGCCTGGGAACGCAGGAATTGACGCCACGTCGGCCCCGTGCCGGGTCCGCGCCGAGGGGCGGGGGCCCAGGCCGGCGTCGCGCAGGAGGCGCCGATGCGGTGGCCGAGGCGGTGCAACTCGCCCTGGATGCGAGTCGACCACCAGGTCGGGTTCTCCCGGGCCAGGCGCAGGATCAGTGCGGTGAGCCCTCCCAGATCGGCGAACGTCCGGCCCGTGCGGACTTCTTCCTCCACTTCCAGCGCAGCAGCGTGCGGTACCAGGTGAGGAGGGTGCCGGGGTGGCCAGGCGGTGGCGGCGCCACTGGCCCGGGAGGTGCCGGTCCAGGGCGGCGAGCACGGCTGGCTCCGGCCACGTGAAGCGCGACCGGACGCCGAACTGTCGGCGCAGCACCGCGTTCTCGTGGCGGAGCGCAACGAGCTTCGCGTCCTTGGCCTCCCCCTGCGGGAAAGCAGCAGGAGCAGTCCGATGAGCCGGAGGAAGATCAGACAAACCATGCGCAGAGCCATGCAGTCCGAGCCCGCCGTGATCGCTGGGTGCTGCAAAGCACCTGTTCAGAGGCTACGCGTGGCTTGCGGCACCCCACAACTGTCTTCCGTTTCCCGAACCGTACGGGCAAACCCCGCCACTGAAGGCCAGTTCGCAGCCGATACTCATCAGCACTTCTCGTCGAGGAAATACTGCGCCATCTCGACTTCCTCCCCGCTTGCCTCGTCACCAGCAGCGTCTGCCATCTCATCTCCAACCACCGTGGCCCCATCCTCAGCCAGGCGGTCGCACACCAGTGTCTGCTGTGAAGGGGCAGTGCCCTCCCACGCCTCGTCCCACACCGTCTCGTCGCGAGCTCGATCCAGAATCTCGTCCTTATGGCCTGTGATGACGTCCTTCACAACCTCGGTGTACTCGTTTGAGGTCAGTCCTTCGCACTCGGAGTCATCGGATGCGTCACGAACCTCGTCGTTTTCGTAGTTGCGCTCCAGCAGAGCCCTGCAGTCAAAGGCGTCATAGGTGCGCGTTGCCGACGCGGAGGGTGAGACCGACTCTCCTCCGCTGTCTGTGCTGTTGCATCCTGCAAGCAAGAGCGTCGCCGCCCACACAATCCCGGCCGTAATCAGCAGCACTAGGACCGATTGCCGGATTTCTGTGACGGCATTCATGATCATTGCACCTCTCGCCTTGAATCCAGTGTGTGCTCTATTGGCAGATACCCGAGGCGCTGGCCTGCTGCAATCTCTCGGTGCCCCTCAGTTCAACCGCCTATTAGGGGGCGCCATGGGTGATCCACGATGCGCTCGCATCGGACGACCGGCAGTACTGGTGCAGTCGTTCTTGACGACGGCAGCGGCCAGTGAGCGGCCGACGCCGAGGTCGTTTGCGTACGCCTGGCGGCGATCTGCGTTCAACTGCGCGGCATTCCTTGGCCCGTTACCGGCTGGCGCCCCACAAGCTGCGTCGTTACGCGGCCCTTAAGCCCGGCCGCAGTCACCGCACCGCACGGCCTGCTTGTTGGCCAGCGCCATCGACGAGGAGCTGGCCACAGCAGTGGGGCGTGGCCGCCCCGGGTTCCGCTCGCGGCGAGCAATCCGTGGTGCCGCTTCGATGCGGTGCGCGGCGGGTGCCGAGAACCGAGCGGCTTCCGCGCGCTGCGCATCGGAGATGATGCGAAAGGGCCGTCCCCAGGCAGGCCTGGCGCCATTGGGCGGCGCGCTGGCCGCTGAATACCCAGCTCTGCGGATCTGCGGCAGTGCCGGGCGGAGAGGAGCGCCGGCCGACAGTGGGGGGATGGTTCCACCCATACTCCAGCATGACGCCGGTGACGAGTCTCTGCCTCTCGGCGGTGCCTCCGCGTCCCCGCCGAAGGAATCGACGCCTGCGGGGACCTGCCAGTCAGACGCGGAGCTCGGCTCCATCGGCTAGCGTCAGAGTCGCCCCCTAGCCTGGCAGACATCCGGATTACGTTCGGTCCCCCTTGTCCGGGTGGTGCTTCCGGGTGTGTTTGCCGACCTCGGCAGGTGACCTTGCGTAGTCACAGTAGGAGCAGCTGACCCACCCGGCGTTCCGGAGGGCGGCGTCGCGAACAGAGTGGTCAGGCCCGAAGCCATGGTCGGCGAGAAGACGAGGAATGGACGCGTCGTAGCGAACCGCCATCAGCGCGGTTTCGGCGGTACGGTCGTGCCCTTGCACGAAGAACTTTCCGCTGCTCGTCTCCTTCCCGCAGCCGCACCAGCAAGTGCCGCTCGGGACAAGACGAGCATTGTCATTGCCCGGCATGCATTCAAGGTAGCGGCCCAGGACTTGCCTTCAAGGGTTCGCGACAAGGGAAACGTCTCGCCTGAAGGAAAAACCTCCCGGCCGCCGACAGTCCCCGCCCAGACGAAGCTCCCCTCCCCCCTCAGGCAGCGGAGGGGTGTCGGCGCTCACTCGCCGTCGTACTGGAAACTGCCCGGCTGCTCACACCAGCCGTCCTCAGCGCGCCGCCGGGGCCCTGCTCTGATGCTCCATTGTGTTGCCCGTAGTGGGTATGGGAGCCTGCCCAGTTCCTGGGCATCGCCATCCTGAACCGGCTGATTGTCCACGCACCCGCGAGGTCTGCCAGCGGTCCACCCAGCAGCCCCAAGACCAAGTTGTCCCAGCACCCGCGGGCACCTGCCTCCGTCGAAGCCAAGGCGAGTGCTGCCGGCGTGACCACGTGAGGCCGCTGCCTGGGCCCGGAGAGCGTCCTGCGCTCGGTGTCCCGAGAGCTACGAGTATCCACCGTAGTGATCAGTAGCGACGCCTCGGGCGTGGGCAGCGCGGCGAGGTCGGTCAGGTCTTGTTCGGCGAGGCGCATGTGGGACATCGGACGTCGGATGTCGTCGGTCATTACGTGAGAGTCCGGGTGGCAGGGATCCGAGCCCGAGTGCAGCAAGGCCACATCGGCAGGCGCCCCGCGGGGGAACTGCACTACGATCGAGCATGAGGGCTGCTCAGGGGCCTTCTCCACCCTGGGCGGGGTCCCTGACCGGCAAGGGGACACGGAGCCCGGAGCCCGGGAGGAAGGCGATGTTCCGCCGTTCGCGTGGTCTCGGGTGGCGGCTCATGGTCCGAGGTACCTCGGAGGGTCAATGTCCCGGCATCGTTCTCATCGGCCCGCGAGCGCCGACGACCTGCTGGCGGAACTCGGGCGGCTCACGACCCAGGCGCTGGAACGGGCGGAGCTGCAGCGGGCCCGGATCGAGCTGGCCGAGGCCCTGCAGCGCGAGATGCTGCCGGACTCCCTCCCTGAACTGCCCGGGCTGCGGGCGGCCGCCCGTTATGCACCCGCCCGGGACGGCCTGGACATCGGCGGCGACTGGTACGACGGCTTCCGGCTGCCGGACGGGTCGCTCGGGTTCTCGATAGGTGACGTCCAGGGCCACGACGTGGAGGCGGCGGCCTTCATGGGGCAGGTACGCATCGGCCTGCGCGCGGTGGCCGCGTTCACCCCCGACCCCGGCGAGGTGCTCAGCCGCACCAACGACCTGCTCGCGACGTTGGACAGCAGCCTCTTCGCGACCTGCACCTTCCTCCGCTTCGACCCGGCCACCCTGGAGCTGTCGGGCGCCCGCGCCGGCCATGTCCCCACCGTATGGGCGACAGCCGACGGGCAAGGCGGCATCACCCCGGACGAGGGAGGCATCCCCCTGGGCATCACGCCCGGTGAGAGCTTTCCGGTCACCCGTCACCGGCTGTCAGCGCCGGGAGCATGTGTCCTGGTCACGGACGGAGTACTGGAGGGACCGGCCTTCCCGATAGAGGCCGGGCTGGAACACGTGCTGCGGATCGTACGGGTCGGGGTGGGCAGCCCCCCGGATGAGCTGGCGGCCGAGGTCATCACTGTGGCCGACCTGACCGGGCACACCGACGATGCGGCGGTGCTGGTCCTGCGCCACGACGGGTGAGCGACCGAGCGCGGCCCCGCGTGTCCCGGCCCGCCTCGGGCACGGGTCGTTGTCTCATGGCGACGTGGTGCGATCCGAGGGCTTGCGACGCCCGGCGGCGACGGGGCTCATGATCCTCGTCGTCACCGTCGCGTACGCCGCGACCGGGAAACTCGGCCTGCTGGAACAGGTAGTGATCGCGGGCGCACGCGTCACGCCGTTGTGGCCGCCCACCGGCGTGGCCCTGGCCTGCCTGCTGCTCGCCGGCGTCCGCGTCTGGCCCGGGATCGCCCTGGGCACGCTGCTGATCATGGCGACCTTCGGGCCGCTGACCCCCGCCGCCCTCGCGATCGTCTTCGGCAACACGGCGGGCCCGCTCTGCTCCTATCTGCTGCTGCGGCGCGCAGGCATCCGCACCGGGCTCGACCGGTTGAACGACGGCCTGATGCTGGTCTTCGGCGGCCTCGCCGGGACGCTGATCAGCTCCGGGGTGGGTAGCGGAACGCTGCTGCTCACCGGCCAGGTTTCCGCGAACGAGTTCTGGCGCGCTTGGTCCGCGTGGTGGACCGGGGATGCGATGGGAGTACTGGTGGTCACACCGGTACTGCTCAGCCTGCACGCCGCCCGGCCGCTCAGGGAGAAGGACCTGCAGGAGTGGGCCGAGCCCGCGGTGTTGCTGGCCGCCACGGCGGCCGTCACGACCGCCGTCACCAACATCTCGCTCCACCTGCTGTTCCTGGTCTTCCCACTGCTGATCTGGGCTGCGCTGCGCACCCGCCTGGTCGGCGCCGCGCCGTGCGTGCTGCTGCTGTCCGTGCTCACCGTGGTGGCGATGACCCAGCGCCGCGGGCCGTTCGCACATCAGAGCATCGTCGAGAACATGATTACCCTGCAGGCGCTCAACGGCGCAGCCTCACTGACCACGCTGCTGCTGGCGGCCGTCGTCGCCGAGCGGGAGAACACGTACCAGAAAATCGAGCAGGCATGCACCGTCCTCACCGAGGTGGTGTCCAGCCTCGCGCCGTCCCGGACGCGCGGCCTCCGGCCACCGCCCGGCGAGCAGGCCCCCGACTGACCGCACGCCTCCCAGGACGGCCGTCAGGGGCCCACGTCATTCCGCTCCGCAGTGCGGACGAGTCCACCGCTCCAACGGACAGCCCGCCCCTGCGCGGCCCGGCCTCCAGCCCCGCCCGCAGCCCGGCGCGGCAGGTCAGGCCAGGGGTGCGCCGTTGCCCGCGAGGACCTCGGGCCGCAGCAGCGCGGCGAGCTTCTCGGCCGGGAGCAGGCCCTTCTCCAGGACGAGCTCGGCCACGCCCCGGCCGCTGGCGAGGGCCTCCTGGGCGATGTCGGTGGCGGCCGTGTAACCGATGTGCGGGTTCAGGGCGGTCACCAGGCCGATGGAGTTCTCCACAGTCGCGCGCAGCACCTCCGTGTTGGCGGTGATACCTGCCACGCAGCGCTCGGCAAGGGTGAGGCAGGCGGCGCGCAGGTGCGTGATGGACTCCGACAGGGAGTGCAGGATGATCGGTTCGAAGGCGTTGAGCTGGAGCTGCCCGGCCTCGGCGGCCATGGTGATGGTGACGTCGTTGCCGATCACCTCGAAGGCGACCTGGTTGACGACCTCGGGGATCACCGGGTTGACCTTGCCGGGCATGATGCTCGAACCGGCCTGCACCGGCGGCAGGTTGATCTCGCCGAGGCCCGCGCGCGGCCCGGACGACAGCAGGCGCAGGTCGTTGCAGCTCTTGGAGAGCTTGACGGCGATGCGCTTGAGCACGCCGGACATCTGGACGAACGCGCCGCAGTCCTGGGTGGCTTCGACCAGGTTGGCGGCGGTGACCAGGGACAGCCCGGTGATGTCGGCGAGGTGGCGGCGGGCCGACTCCGCGTATGCCGCGTGGGCGTTGAGGCCCGTACCGATCGCGGTCGCGCCGAGGTTGATCTCATGGATCAGCTCGACGGCCTCGGCGAGGCGGCTGCGGTCCTCGTCGAGCATGACGGCGTACGCCGAGAATTCCTGCCCGAGGGTCATGGGTACCGCGTCCTGGAGCTGAGTACGGCCCATCTTCAGCACGTCGCGGAACTCGACGGCCTTGCCGGCGAAGGTGTCCTGGAGGACGGCCATCGCCTTGAGCAGGCCGCGCACCGCGAAGACGGTCGCGATCTTGACGGCGGTGGGGTAGACGTCGTTGGTGGACTGGCCGAGATTGACGTCCTCGTTGGGGTGCAGGTGCTGGTACTGCCCCTTGGCGTACCCCAACAGCTCCAGCGCGCGGTTGGCGATGACCTCGTTGGCGTTCATGTTGGTCGAGGTGCCGGCGCCGCCCTGGATGACGTCGACGACGAACTGATCGTGCAGCTTGCCGTCGCGGATCTCGCGGCAGGCAGCGACGATCGCGGCCGCCTTCTCGGGCTCCAGAAGGCCGAGTTCCTCGTTGGCGAGGGCGGCGGCCTCCTTGACGGCGGCCAGGGCGTCGATCAGGTGCGGGTAGGCGGATATCGCAGTGCCCGTGATGGGGAAGTTCTCCGTGGCGCGCAGGGTGTGGACGCCCCAGTACGCGTCGGCGGGGACCTCACGGTCTCCGAGCAGGTCGTGTTCGCTGCGGGTGGCGCCGGTCATGGCTGTACGGGTCCTCTTCCTGAGGTGAGTGAGTGAGGTTCTGGGCATGCGCCGGGTTACACGGCGGTGGCCACGACCGACGGGTCCAGCGCAGGTACGGGCCGTACGCTGCCGACGGGCCGGCCACCGCCGAGCATCGGTTCCCCCGCGAACCCGGTGAGCAGCTCCGGGTCGACGCCCGCCCGGGCCAGGGCGGCCGCGGCGACCGGGATGCGCGCCCGGTTCGCACCGTCGGCGATCTTCACGGCGATGGCGCTGCCGGACGGCAGCGCGGCGACCTGGACGCCCTCGAAGCCGTCCTTGGCGAGCAGCCCGGGAACCGCACGCATCAGCGCGGCCACGTCCCGTCCGGTGCCGGAAGCCATCTCTGCGTGCTCGCGCATCGCATGCGCCACGCGTGCCTCGGGGGTGCCGGGGGCTGCGGTGGTGATGCGGGCGGCGGCGCGGGCGAGGCCGTGCAGGGATACGGCGAACAGCGGAGCGCCGCAGCCGTCGACGGTCACCTGCGCGACGCGCTGACCTGTGAGGTCCTCGACGGTCTCGGCGATCGCCGTCTGGAGCGGGTGGGCGGGGTCCAGGTAGCTCTCCAGCGGCCAGCCGTTGAGCAGGCAGGTGTAGAGCATCGCGGCGTGCTTGCCGGAGCAGTTCTGGGCGAGCCGGGAGGGCGGGCGGTTCTCGCGGATCCAGGCGTCGCGGACGGCCGGGCCGTACGGCAGGTCCGGGACGTTGCGCAGGTCGTCCTCGGCGACGCCGGCCTGCTCGAGGATCCGCCGGGTGCCGGCGAGGTGGCGTTCCTCGCCGGAGTGGCTGGCCGCGGCCAGGGAGAGCAAGTCGCCGTCGAGCGGGAGCCCGGCCCGCACCATGGCGACGGCCTGGACGGGCTTGAGCGCCGAGCGCGGGTAGAAGGCGGCCTCGATGTCACCGAGCTGGAACCGGACCTCGCCGTCGGCGCCCAGGACGGCGGCGGAGCCGTAGTGGATGCCCTCGACCACCCCGCCTCGGACGACATGGGCGACGGGAGCGTGGCGGGGTGCGCGGATCGCCGGTGCGTCCGCGAGGGAACTGCTGTACATGACTGTCTCGATCACTGCTGTGTTGTCGTGGACCGGTACGCGGGTCACGCGTCGGTCCGGGTGGAGGTGCGCGCGATGCGGCCGCGGAGGCTGTACCAGCCCGCGACCAGCGCTCCGACGACCAGCGGCACGCACAGCACGGTGGTGCGTCCGGCGCCGCCGTCGGCGTACATGAGGACCAGGACGGACGCGAGGAAGGCCAGCGTCACGAGTTGGATCCAGGGGGAACCCGGCAGTCGGTAGCCGGGGCGGGTCAGCTCGCCCTTCTGGGTCTTCTGCCAGAAGCGCAGGTGACAGATCATGATCATGCCCCAGGTGGCGAGGATGCCGATCGCCGCGAAGTTGAGCACGATCTCGAAGGCGTCGGCGGGGACCACGAAGTTGAGGCCGACGCCGAGGACGCAGATGCCGCCGGTGAGCAGGATGCCGCCGTACGGCACCTGGCTGCGGCTCATGCGGGCGGTGAACCGCGGCGCCGAGCCGTTGACGGCCATGGAGCGCAGGATGCGGCCTGTGGAGTAGAGGCCGGAGTTGAGCGAGGACATGGCCGCGGTGAGGACGACGAGGTTCATCACGCCGCCGGCCGCCGGGACGCCGATGCGGGACAGCACGGTCACGAAGGGGCTCTCGCCGGCGCTGTACGCGTTCCAGGGCAGCAGCATCGACAGCAGGAGGACCGAGCCGACGTAGAAGATCCCCACGCGCCACATGATCGAGTTGATCGCCCTCGGCAGGATCTTCTCGGGGTTCTCGGTCTCCCCGGCCGCGACGCCGACCAGTTCGACGGAGGCATAGGCGAAGACGACGCCCTGGACGATCAGCAGCATGGGCAGCAGGCCGTTGGGGAAGAAGCCGCCGTTGTCGGTGATCAGGGACGGGCCGGGCGTGGCGCCGTCGATCGGGTGCTGGGTGACCAGCAGGAAGATGCCGATGCACATGAAGATCACCAGCGCGCCGACCTTGACGATGGCGAACCAGAACTCCAGTTCGCCGAAGATCCGCACCGATATGAGGTTCACGGTGAGGACCACGGCCAGGGCTATGAGGGCGATCACCCACTGCGGGATGTCGGAGAACATGCCCCAGTAGTGGGTGTACGTGGCTACCGCGGTGATGTCGGCGATGCCGGTGGTCGCCCAGTTCAGGAAGTACATCCAGCCCGCTGTGTACGCGCCCTTCTCCCCCAGGAACTCCCGGGCGTACGACACGAAGGCGCCGGAGGACGGGCGGTACAGAACGAGTTCGCCGAGGGCCCGCACGACGAGGAAGGCGAAGAGGCCGCAGACGGCGTACGCGATGAACAGAGAGGGGCCGGCGTCGGCGAGACGGCCGCCGGCGCCGAGGAAGAGGCCGGTACCGATGGCACCGCCCACCGCGATCATGTTGACGTGCCGGGACTTCAGGGACTTGCTGTACCCGGCGTCTCCGGCGTCGACGTGTCGGGGCGAGGGGCGCGTCTCGTCTTTGAGGTGCTGTTCGCTCACGCCTCGGGTCTGCCTTCCGTAGGTATGTCCGTACGTGTGGGGCGCACGATGTCGGTGAGGGTGATGTCGACGCGGTCGAGATGGTGGGACATGGCCGCCACCGCGTCGTGCTCGGAACCGTCGATCAACGCCTCGACAATCGCCCGGTGCTCCTGATTGGACCGCTCGCGCCGGCCGCCCAGGTCGTTGAGGAACGCCGACTGACGCGCCAGTGCGTCGCGGATCTCCTCGATGACCCGGCGGAAGACCGGGTTCTGGGCCGCCTCGGCCACGGCGAGGTGGAAGAGGCTGTCCATCGCGACCCACGCGGTGGTGTCCGTCTCCTGCTCCATCCGGTCGAGGAGGTGGGACAGGTGGTCCAGGTTTTCCGGGGTGCGGCGCAGCGCCGCGTATCCGGCAACCGGAATCTCGATGTGGCGGCGTACCTCCAGCAGGTCGCTGGCCGCGTAGTCGCCGAAGGTGGGGTCCTCGACGGTGGTCGCGACCACGAAGGTGCCCCTGCCGGTCCTGGAGACGGTCAGGCCCATGGTCTGCAGGGCGCGCAGCGCTTCCCGCAGAACGGGCCGGGAGACCTCAAGGGTCCGGCACAGCTCCGCCTCGGAGGGAAGCTTGTCACCGATGGCGTAGTCGCCGCGCTCGATGGCGCCACGAAGGTGGGCGAGCACCGCTTCCATCGCACTGACGCGTCGCGGCATCCCGGCTGTCTGGCTGTCTGACAGGTTCACGGGAGCGATCCTGCGGGCTGCGGGACAGCGGTGTCAAGAGAGTGCATGGGAGAACTTCACTGAGCGCAACACCGGCACATCCCGACCGCAAGAGGTCGTTTTGCTGCCTTATGGCGGCGCTTGAGGGCGGGATGCGGTGAGTGAGTTGCGTCGCACAGTGCGGCTCATCAAAACCCAGATCATCCTCGATCTCGAGTTCTGCCGCGGCCTCCCACTTCAGGTGTGGCGGATGGTCTCCTTCTGCAATACTCCGAAGAAAATCTCGAGCTGCCGGATTCCCAATATTGCCGAGCGCCTGGATGCACTTCAGGAACAGCCAGTAGGTCGAATCGTCAGAATATTCCCGTTCTGCGAATACCTGGATGATGGCGTTAACTGCTGTTGGCTTTGCCAGCTCCCCCAGAATCTCGATGCGGTCTTCCAGGTAACCTGCCGCCTCTCCTGACCAGACCAGCAGCAATATTTTCCAGTGTGTTGAACCGACTCCAATCGGACCGTTGCGCCAGCATGCGCATCAGCGGGACAATGCACTCATTAGCGGTCGGGAATTCACTTTCGACCCTCCGTTGGTGCTCCTCCGCTCCTCCCCATGTACCTTGCACCGCCCGCAATGCGGATGAGCACGGGGTGCGGCCCTCAATCTCTGCTTGTGCCCGGTGCGCTAGCGGCCGGCACCCTACGACTACCTGAGCCGCCGCCAGGCAGGGAGCTTGCCCTCCGTGGTTGGCACCGAACGCTGGCAGAGGGCCCATAGGCCATCACCGGCACCAAAGGAAGCGGTGTCTCCGTCTTGGGGCGACCTGCCCACTCCCCTGCCGTACAGCTTGACTCCGGGCTGCGGCGAGTGGACACCCGAGCAGATCACACAAGCACTGGAGCAGTTCGAGACCATCAAGCGGGCGGTGGACGAGTCGGGCCAGGCGCCCCCGCTGGAGCCCGAAGTCGTGGACGCCGTTATGCAGTGCACCCGCTGGATGCGGCACGCAACGGCACGCCCCGGCTTCGGAGTCATCGGCTTCTGCTCCTGAAGTCCCGGGCACGCCAACCCGATTGGCCCCTACCGGCGCATGGTTCCACCGACCCGCTATGGCTCCCCGGTACCGCGGAACTCGCGGGCTTCGAGAAGGAGTCCGGTGAAGGAGGTGTCGCGGTGGTCAATTTCGGTGCCTGGGGGCAGGCCGGCCAGGGAGGCGTCGCGGTCGGCGTCGGCCAGGCGGTCAGGCAGCCGGGCAGCCGGGCAGCCGGGCAGCCGGGCGGTAAGTAGGACAAAGCGCAGGTCACCGCGGCTGACCACAGTGATCGCCAACCAGATCTCTGGTTATGATCATGCCAACTGATGGTCACTGACGGGGAGATCGAACATGCTGAACCGTAAGACGCTGTGGCTGCGTGCGGCCGCGCCCGTTGCTGTTCTGGCGCTGACGCTGACGCTGACCGCATGCGGCGGGTCCAGCGGGGACGCCAAGGGCGGCACCAGCAAGCTCCAGGAGGACAAGCCCGAGAGCCGGGAGCTGGCGACCGGCGAGAGCGCCACCAGCAAGTTCAAGGAGGACGACGGGACGATCACGTACTCCGTCCTCGCGCAGAAGATCGACGTGGGCACCGAGGCGGACACCAAGAAGATGGTCGACGACCCGGCAAAGGCCAAGGGGTTCGTCCCCGCGGTGGCCCACTTGCGGTACACGAACAAGGGCGGCGGCACCGTCGCCTCGTATCCGAGCGTCGGTGACAACGTCGAGATCTACGCCGACGGCCAGCGCGGAACCATCTTGATCGGTGCGGCAGATGACGCGCCCGGCTGCGAGTCGGACACCGACATCGAGAACTGGAAGAAGGGCCAGAGCCACGTGCTCTGCGAGACCTACATGGTCCCGAAGGGCGCGAAGGAGCTGTCCGTCCGCTGGTCGGCCGAGGACGACGGCGAGCCGTACAGCTGGACGTTCAAGAACTCCTGACCGCTGCCGACACGGCCCGCGCCGGCTATGTGGCGCAGCCGGGCGGTGAAGCGCCTGCTCCAGGCCGCATCGCAGTGGCTGGCGCAGGCGGCCTAAGTGTGTTGTCCGGCGGACCATGACCACAGCTGGTGAGCCTTGGGACATGATTCGCCGGACTCGACCATCATCTCGGGTCCGGGGAGCGCATCAGGCAAGTTCGGCAACTACCTGCAATCCGGTGCCGGACACCGGTCTGCAGGACGCCTGAGCGGCCCGCGCCGTCGCGAGAGTGCGGCCCCCGCCCTCGCTTGATGCTGCCCACGACCATTCCCGGCAATCGACTGGACCGACCAAGCCGTAGTTGTGGGCGGCTGCCCTAGGGGCACATCACGACTGTCCTGGCCAGACGGCTGAGCGGCCCGGCCAGGACAGTCGTGGCCGTCTCAGACGGTGCTCTTGGAGATGGTGAGCAGTACGGGCTTGGTCACCTTCACGGTGCGCAGCGAGCCCAGGAAGATCTCCACGAGCCAGGCGGCGGCGCCGAGGGACCATTCCCGGGCGTCGCAGGCGGCGCGGATAGGCGCGCCGTTTCACCACCTTCGTTCAGCCGGCCTGGACGCGCGATCACGCCGGTGTCCCGCCCTGCGGCAGCGGGGCGCGAAGGTGGGGTCAGTCGCAGGTCACCCGGTCACGCGGGATGTAGTGGGTACGGAACGGCTCGCGCTTCACTTCCTCGCCGCGCTGGTAGAAGGCCCGCTGCACGGTGACGTCGAAGCCTTCGAGCGGGGTCTGCGGCTCGCAGTCCTTCTCGGCGCCCGGCCGCACCCCCGGCTTCTGCACGTGGGTGCGCGGCCCCTTGATCGCCTTTACGTCGTCGTACTTTTTGGTGCCGAGGAAGGTGACCGTCACGGAGGTATCGGTGGCCTTCGCCTGGATGTAGACGGCCTTGCCGGAGTCGTTGTTGAACTTGAGGTCCAGGCTTCCCCACGCGACCGTTGCCTCGCGGCCCTCGGGGTAGCGCTCGATGTAGAAGGAGTGGGCGCCGTGCTCCACGGGCTTCAGCCCGGCGAAGAACAACGCGTTGTACGTGGTGGTGGCCACGGTCGACACACCACCGCCGGCCGCCTTGGTGTACTGGCCGTCGAGGATGATGGTGCCGTCGGTGAAGCCATTGGCCTTGGTGCGCTCGCCGACGGTCTTGTTGAGGCTCCAGGTTTCGCCGGGCCGGACGAGCGAGCCGTTGATGAGCTGCACCGCCCGGCCGATGTTCTTCGTCCGGTAAGGGGCCGGTTCGAAATTCACGGTGAAGGAGGACATCTTCTCCTTCAGGCCCAGCTGTGCGGCGTTCTCGCGGGTCACCTTCGGCTGGGTCTTCTCCGTCGCCACCTCGCCGGTACGGGCGGCCGCACCCGAGCGAGTGAGCAGCGGCATTACGGCCTTGCTCAGCGCCTTGTCCGTGAATTCCTGGCCGATCTTGGCATCGGCACCCACCACGACCCGGTCTCCGTCGAGATTCAGCTCGGCGTCCTGGGCCGGGCCGGCGATCCTGGACAGGGGACGGGCCACCGCGGGGTCGGCTCGCAGGCCCTTGGCGTCGAGCTTCGGGGTCAGCTTGCCGGCGTCGTCCGGCCGCATCTTCAGGTGCTCACCCAGAGTGTTCTGGCTGACCGTGAGTCGCTCGCCACCCAGGGTGAGGGTGACCGGCGCCGACATGGCCGGGCGCGCAAACTCGCGCACCGCTCGCCGCGTCTCTTCGGCGGTGACCTTCGGCTTGATCTCGCGGGTGGGCAGGGCCGTGGCGGCGCCGGCCGCGCCGCCTGCATTGGCGGTCTTGCCGCCGGCGAAGGCGGTACGCAGGGTGCCGACCGCCGCGTCCACGTCCACGGCGTATCCGCTGCGCGGCGCGACCTCCCCGGCCTCGCCGTCGTCGAAGGTCACGGCGCCGTCGCGGACCTTCTGGTCGTGGGTCTTCGCCAGCTTCTCCAGGGCTGCACGGGCCTTGCCCTCGTCCGTACGGACCACTGGCTCGATGTCGCCGCCCGAGTGGAAGAGCCCGCTGATCACGGTGACCGGATCGGCGCCGGTGTGCGCCGCCCGGTCGACGGTCTTCTGTACGTCGACGGAGAGCCCGGCCTGCCGCGGGTCCACCTTGCCGACGCGGTCGCCGACCTTCACGATCAGATCCTTCGATCCGGCCGCCGACAGGCTCGTATCCAGCTTCTGAGTGGCCTCCGCCCGGCTCAGGCCCCCGATGTCCACGCCGTGCACGGTTGTACCCGCGTCGATGTCACCGCCCGCGAGCAGCCCGGCGGCATACAGACCACCGACACCAAGGGTCAGCGCACCGCCTGCCAGGACGACGGGCGGGACGGAGCGTACGCGGCGGGGCATGGGGCTCCCTGGAGGTCGGGGATGAGGGGCGCACCCGATGACACAACGGTGTGTGCATGGGGAGTAGACCACGCTCCCATAACGGGCAATAGGTTCATATGGCCCAGCTCACGCCATGCGGCGCGGGTCGGGAGTGCCGGTGCCCTGATGACCACCGGCGGCGACGGTGGGGGCATCGCGGTGGGCCCGGTCGACACCGGACTCGGTTAACGGCTGGCAGCCGTTGCGCTTGCCGGGCATTGGCACCTCGGTCGCCACTACCAGGCGCCTGTTGGTATCGGCAATGGCCTGCAGTTCGTCGAGTCGCGGTAGTCCCTGCTGGAAGCGACGGAATCCTGGCACCACGGCACAGTTGAAGCGACCTCGGGAGCTGACGAACATCTGTGTCGCATCGTGCGCTCAGCCCTCGCAAGCCGGAGCCGATGCACTGCACTGCCGGAGACAGGCCATCACGGCACTCGGGGGCACTGGCGAGGTGGTTTGAGGGAACCGCCCGGAGAGGTTACTCAGCTGCGCTGTCGCGGGTGCGCTGGTAATGCCGCCTGGCCTTCATCCTGTTGCCGCAAACGGCCATGGAACACCATCGAGCCCTGTTGGTCTTGCTGCGGTCGAGGAGAAACAGACAGCACTCCGGGTTGGCGCACGGACGCAGCCGACCAGGCTTCGCCTCCTGCAGTGCGCTCCACGCCATGACCGCCTCTACTGCCAGTCGGCGCTCCGCAGGGGCGTCCAATTCCCAGACCACTCCCTCAGGAGAGAGGCGCGGTCGGTACAACACGCCCTCGAGGGTCGAGGCCAGTGACGTGGCCGGCCGAGTGCCGCGCACCACGTCCTGCAGGGCATCGCGCGCCTGCACCAGGTGCCGGAGCTCCTCTTCGCTGCCGCTCCCGCCGTGCGCCCGCTGCCAGGCCCTGGCCGCTTCAGGGTCTGCCAGCTCATCCCGGGCTGCCCCGTTGACCACCGGCGTGGTGTTGAGGAGCTCCAGCAGTGTGTCCTGCCGCCCTGGATCAACCACCGCCGACACCTCCTAACCAGCTTGACTCCTCTAACAGGTTACATGAACCGGGTCAACCGACCGGACTCCGAAACGCACCTAACCGATTAGAGCTTCTTGACTGGTTAGGCGGAACGTGCTCGACTGTGCCCGTAACCACTAAAGCTCGATAGAGGGGTTAGGTCGATGTTCCCCACGGTCCACCACCGCACCGCCACCGTCAACGGTCTCGACGTCTTCTACCGGGAGGCGGGCGACCCGAAGGCACCCGCCGTGGTCCTCCTCCACGGCTTCCCGACCAGCTCGCACATGTTCCGCAACCTGATCCCGGCGCTCGCCGACCGCTATCACGTGATCGCTCCAGACCACATCGGGTTCGGCCAGTCCGCGATGCCTGCCTTGCAGGACTTCCCGTACACCTTTGACGCCCTCGCCGAGGTCACCTCCGGCCTGCTCCAGCACCTGGGCATCGGCAGGTTCGCGACGTACGTGCAGGACTATGGCGCCCCCATCGCCTGGCGGCTCGCCCTCCAGACCCCGGAGCGGATCACCGCGATCATCACCCAGAACGGCAATGCCTACGAAGAGGGCCTCGTCAAGTCCTTCTGGGACGGCCTCTTCGCCTACGCCGCGGCTCCAGGGCCGGACACCGAGGCGCCCATGCGCGCGGCCCTGTCACCCGAGGTCACCCGCTGGCAGTACGTGAACGGAGTTGCCGACCCGAGCCTGGTCAGCCCCGACAACTGGGTCCACGACCAGGCACTGTTGGACCGGCCCGGCAACGACGAGATCCAGCTCAAGCTCTTCCGTGACTACCCCACCAACGTGGAGCTCTACCCGGCCGTCCACCAGTACTTCCGCGACTCCCAGGTCCCGCTGCTGGCGGTCTGGGGCGCGGGTGACGAGCTCTTCGGCCCCGACGGTGCCACGGCGTTCCGCCAGGACCTGCCCGATGCCGAGATCCACTTGCTCGAGTCCGGGCACTTCGCCCTCGAAAGTCACCTCGAGGCCATCACCCAGTACATCCGTGACTTCCTCGCCCAAGTCCTGGCCTGACGCGCGGGGATGTCGAGACGGCCCCGGCGGCCGTCAGGAGCCCTCAACGCTCGTAGCGCAGCACGAGCAGCCGGGACGGCAGCCACCTGCGTCATCACTGGCACCCGGGGCCGGTACGGCTCCAATGGGGGCACAGCAGTTGTTTCCGCGCCATGCCTCACGGCCTTCTTTGAGGGCTACCGCGGCGATGACCAGGGCGGCGATCGGGTCCGCCCAGGACCAGCCGAGCAGCGCGTTGGCAAGGAGGCCGAGCAGTAGCACTGCGGACAAGTACGTGCACAGCAGGGTCTGTTGGGAATCGGCGACCGCGGAGGCGGAGCCGAGCTCGCGTCCGGCCCGTCGCTGGGCGGCGGACAGGAACGGCATGACCGCGAGCGACACCGCGGCCAGCACGATGCCGGGCACCGAGTGGTCGGCCTGGCCGCCGCCGATCAGGCTGCGGGCGGCATCGACAGCGACGTAGGCAGCCAGCGCGAAGAAGGAAAGCGCGATGATCCGCAGTGCGGTCTGCTCCCGCGCTTCGCGGACCACGTGCTCGCGGGCGGAGAACTGCCAGGCGACCGCCGCGGCGGAGGAGACCTCGATCACCGAGTCCAGGCCGAAGCCGATCAGTGCGGTCGAGGAGGCGAGACTGCCGGCAGCGATCGCGACGATGGCCTCGATGGCGTTGTAGGTGATGGTGGCGGCGACCAGCAGCCGTATTCGACGGGCGAGCACGTCGCGGCGGGCGGGAGCCGGACCGATGGATATCCCGGCGGCCATGTCAGCAGCAGCCCTCCTCGTCAGCCTCCGCGCACGTGCGGTCGGCGGCGACGGCCACCACGGCGGTACGCAGATCATCCAGCGCGTGCCCGAGGCGTTCGTCGGCCAGCTCATAGCGGGTGCGGCGGCCGACCGGTACCGCGACGACCAGTCCGCAATCGCGCAGGCAGGCCAGGTGGTTCGACAGCCGGGTCCGGGAGATCTCCATGGTGTCGGCGAGGTCGGCGGGATGGGCCGGGGCATCGCGCAGTGCGAGGAGGATCCGACAACGGATCGGGTCGGCGAGCGCGCGGCCGAACCGCGCCAGCACCTCGATGTCAGTAGCGAGAGTCAGCACACACTGAGAGTACACGAATATCTGAATTCAGAGAACCGTGAACTGTCACTGTCGACGCTGCCGGGTGTTGCTCTCAGTGGCCCGTCCGGTCCGCCGACATGCGCCGGGTGAAGGTCTTGCCGCTGTCCTTGGACTCGTACACACCGTCCTGAGTGGCGGCCAGTACGCGGCGGGCGTCGACCGCGGTGAGCGCTTGCGGGGCACCGCCGGGGACTCGGCCGGTCGGGCGCCAGGTCTTTCCGGCGTCCGTGCTGCGGCTCAGCCGACCCGTTGTGTCGACGCCGTACAGCGCGTCAGCGGCAGTCCAGGACAGAAAGGCCATGACCGGACCGTGTCCCGACGAGAACGTCCTGCCGCCATCGGTGCTCTTGGCGACGCCGTCCTCCGTGGTGGCCAGAACGACGTCTGCGTTGCGCGGGCTCACCGCTATGTCCAGCGCCTGGAGTTCGGCACCGTTCTTCCAGTGGACGCCGTCCTTGCTCGTGCGGAGCAGGCCGTGAGTGCTGTCGTAGCCGTAGATCGCGCCGTGGGCGTAGTCCAGGGCGTGGAAGTCCACCTCGCCGCCGAGCGAGCGTTCCTTCCAGGTCTTTCCGGCATCAGTGCTCTGGAGCAGGCCGCGGTTGGCGGGGGCATCGGAGCCCGGGGCGGGGTGACCGCTGGCGAGGAATGTGTGGTCACCGGACACGGTGAAGCCCATGAAGTCGTCCCTGCTGGTGCCGACGCGTTGCGGCGTGCCGTTCTTTCCCGGCGTGAACACGCCTTCGTGGGTGGCTACATAGAGCGTGTCGGTGTGCGGGTCGACGCCGATGCCGTGGATGTGACTGATGCCGTTGTCGGCCGGTGCCGCGTGCGAGTGCGGGTCCGAGTCAGAGTGCCGGCCGCCCTCGGATGGCGTGTTCGAGCAGGCGGCGAGTGTGAGGGGGAGGAGCGCCGCTGTGGTCAGGTAGCGCTTGAGGGGCCGTCTCATGTGTCTGGTGTCTGTCCTGTGCGGGTGGGCGCGCCGCGCCTCGGTGGGGCTCGGCAAGACAAGGCCGAGGCGCGGCGGCTCAGTGGTCAGTGCTGGTGGCTGCCGTGCGACTCCGAATCCGGCTCCTGCTTCGTGTCCTCCTTGGCCGTCGTGTCATCCGCCGCCCCGCCGGCACGCACCGTGAAGGCCGCGGTGCGGACCGTGCCCTGGTGCTGGAAGTCGAGGAAGAGGCGGTAGGAGCCGGGGCTCGGGGCCGTGGCGGTGAAGGAGGTCTCCGGGCCGGGCTTCGTCTTCCCGTCACCGGGGGCGCCATTGGGGTGGACGTGGAGGTAGGCCAGGTCGCCGGAGCGCAGGGCGACCAGGTGGCCGTAGGCGCCGAGGTAGGGCTGGAGGTCGGTGACCGGGCGGCCGTCCTTGGTGACCTTCAGCTTCAGCTCGTCCTCCGCGCCCGGGCGCAGGCGCCCGTCGAGGGTGACGGTGTACCCGTCGACCTTCGCCGTCCGGGAGGGCGCAGGGAGTGCGGCCGGGCGGTAGTTGCCGGTGACGGCCAGATCGGCGCCCAGTGTGAGGTTCTCGGCACCCTTGGCGGCGGGCTTGAAGTCGGCGAAGAGGCGGTAGCCGCCGGCCTTCGGGAGTTCGGTGTCCGTGCTCCAGGTGCCGTCGGCCGCGCGGGTGGGGTGCAGGTGCCGGTAGGTGCCGAGGTCCCGCGAGGCGAGGATCAGGTGCAGCTCCTTGCCGTGCTCGCGCTGGTACGCGGTGACCTGCCGGCCGGGCTTGTCGCGGACGGCGAAGCGGATCGTGGACTCCTCCCCCGCGGGGACGCTGGGGGTCTTGAGGTCGAGCGAGTAGCCGCTCTGGGAGATCTGCAGGCCACCGGGCGGCATGTCGTGACCACCGCCCTCCTGATGATCACCACCGCCCCCGGACGCGTCACCGCCGTGCTTGCCCGCGTGCGCGGCGGGCTCGGGTGCCGTGATGGGGGTGACGGCGTTGCCCACCCCGTACGCGGCCCCGAAGGAGGCGGCGAGCGCGGCGACGAAGGCGGTGATCTTCGCTGGGGTGTTCATCGGGTTCTCCTCGAATCCTCGAATCGTCGGTCACCGCATTCGAGCGGCTGGGGCGCACGGCAGGGCCGTACGTAGCCACGGAGCATATACCCCGCCGGGGTATATGCAAGCCCGCGATCAAAGGCTTGCCATCGATACCGGGTGGGGGTATACATAGCAGGGCCGCAACCGGTACCCCCCTAGGGTATCCGAGGCCCGGCAGGTGCATCCAAAGTCCGATCGCTTCCCAGGAGGAACCATGTCCAACTGCTGTACGCCCGACGGCAGCTGCCAGACCAACGGCGCGCAGAGCACCACGACCGCCGTCGCCGACAGCCGGACCACGGTCTACGCGATCGCCGGAATGACCTGCGGCCACTGCAAGGCGACGCTCACCAAGGCGATCGGCGAGATCGACGGCGTGCTGAGCGTCGAGGTCGACGTCGAGGCCGGCACCGCGAGCGTCGTGAGCGCGGACGAGCTCGACGACGCGAAGATCGCCGAGGTCGTCGACGAGGCCGGATACGAACTGACCGGCCGGACCGCCTGACCCGCCGCCACCGTCGCCGGGCCCGCGACCGCGCGGGCCCGGCAGCCTGACGCAACGGCCCGGCGGCCTGACGCAAGCACGGTGGCCTGACGCATTCAAGGACCTGACGCATTCGAGGAGCAGTAATGACTACCACCGCGGAATCCCACGAGGTCGAGCTCGCCATCGGTGGCATGACGTGCGCCTCGTGCGCGGCCCGTATCGAGAAGAAGCTCAACCGCATGGACGGGGTCGAGGCCACCGTCAACTACGCCACGGAGAAGGCAAAGGTCAGCTACCGGGGCACGGACGTCTCCGTCGGCGACCTCATCGCCACCGTCGAGGCAACCGGCTACACCGCCCAGGAGCCGGCCCCGCCGCGCGCGCAGAGCGCGGCGGAATCCGGGGAGCCCACCGAGGAACCCGATGAGCTGCGGCCCCTGCGCCAGCGCCTGATCACCGCCGTGGCGCTCGCCGTGCCGGTGATCGCCATGGCCATGGTCCCGGCGCTGCAGATCGAGTACTGGCAGTGGCTCTCGCTGACGCTGGCGGCACCCGTCGTCACGTACGCCGCCTGGCCCTTCCACCGCGCTGCCTGGACCAACGCCAAGCACGGCGCGGCCACGATGGACACGCTGATCTCGGTCGGTACGACGGCCGCGTTCCTGTGGTCGCTGTGGGCGCTGTTCTTCGGTACGGCCGGCACGCCCGGCATGACGCACCCCTTCGAGCTGACCATCGCCCGCACCGACGGCGCGGGGAACATCTACCTGGAGGCCGCGGCCGGCGTCACCGCCTTCATCCTGGCCGGGCGCTACTTCGAGGCCCGCTCCAAGCGGAAGGCGGGCGCCGCCCTGAAGGCGTTGCTCGAACTGGGCGCCAAGGAGGTCACCGTACTGCGCGACGGGCGCGAAGTGACCGTCGCCACCGCCGAGTTGCAGGTCGGCGACCGCTTCCTGGTCCGCCCCGGCGAGAAGATCGCCACGGACGGCACGGTAGTCGAGGGGTCGTCCGCCGTGGACGCCTCGATGCTGACCGGCGAGTCCGTCCCCGTCGAGGTCTCCGTGGGCGACTCCGTCACCGGCGCCACCCTCAACGCGGGCGGCCGCCTCGTCGTCGAAGCCACCCGCGTCGGCGCCGACACCCAGCTCGCCCGGATGGCGAAGCTGGTGGAGGACGCGCAGAACGGCAAGGCCGCCGCCCAGCGCCTCGCCGACAAGATCTCCGCCGTCTTCGTACCGATCGTGATCGCCCTCGCGCTGGCCACCCTCGGCTTCTGGCTGGGCAACGGCGCGGGCCTGACCGCCGCATTCACCGCCGCCGTCGCCGTACTGATCATCGCCTGCCCCTGCGCCCTGGGCCTGGCCACCCCGACCGCACTGATGGTCGGCACGGGCCGCGGCGCCCAGCTCGGCATCCTCATCAAGGGCCCCGAGGTCCTGGAGACCACCCGCAAGGTCGACACCATCGTCCTGGACAAGACCGGCACCGTCACCACCGGTCAGATGACCCTGCTGGCCGTGCACACCGCACCCGACACCGACGAGACCGACGTACTGCGCCTCGCCGGCGCGCTGGAGCACGCCTCCGAGCACCCCATCGCCCAGGCTGTCGCCGCCGGTGCGAGCGCCAAGGTGGGCACCCTGCCCACCCCCGAGGACTTCGCCAACATCGCCGGCCTCGGTGTCCAGGGCGTTGTCGACGGCCACGCCGTACTCGTCGGCCGCGAGAAGCTGCTCGCCGAGTGGGCCATCGAACTGCCCGCCGAACTCGGCCGCGCCAAGAACGAAGCCGAGGCCCGCGGCCGTACCGCCATCGCGGTGGCCTGGGACGGCGAGGCCCGCGCAGTACTGGAGGTGGCCGATGCCGTGAAGGAGACCAGCCCGGAGGCCATCCGCCGGCTGCGCGCCCTCGGCCTCACCCCCATCCTCCTCACCGGCGACAACGAGGCGGTCGCCAAGTCGGTCGCCGCGGAGGTCGGCATCGACGAGGTGATCGCCGAGGTCATGCCGGAGGACAAGGTCAACGTCGTCAAGCGCCTCCAGGGCGAGGGCCGCAGCGTCGCCATGGTCGGCGACGGTGTCAACGACGCCGCCGCCCTGGCCCAGGCCGACCTGGGCCTGGCCATGGGCACGGGTACGGACGCGGCGATCGAGGCCGGCGACCTCACCCTCGTACGCGGTGACCTGCGCGCCGCGGCCGACGCCATCCGGCTCTCCCGCAAGACGCTCGGCACCATCCGCTCGAACCTCTTCTGGGCCTTCGCCTACAACGTGGCCGCCCTGCCGCTGGCCGCCGCCGGCCTGCTCAACCCGATGATCGCGGGGGCCGCCATGGCCTTCTCCTCGGTCTTCGTGGTCGGCAACTCCCTCCGCCTGCGCGGCTTCACCCCCCACTCCTGACGCGCGACCGAGGAGGGGCCGGAGACTTCCCCCTCCGGCCCCTCCTCCGCTCCAGACGTCATGCCTGGTACGACCAGAAGATCCGGCACGTTCAGATGAGATGAGGCGTCAGTGACCGGTTACCAGAACCACAAGGACGACATCCTGCGCCGGCTGCGCCGCGTCGAGGGCCAGGTGCGGGGGCTCCAGCGCATGGTGTCCGAGGACACCTACTGCATCAACGTACTGACACAGGTGTCCGCGACCAACGCCGCCCTGCAGTCCTGCGCACTCGCCCTCCTCGACGAACACCTCAACTGCTGCGTCACCGAGGCGATCGGCAAGGGCGGCGGCGAGGCGCGGGAGAAGGTCACCGAGGCATCGGCGGCCATTGCCCGTCTCGTACGGTCATGACGCGCGCAACCGTCGTACGATGTGGCACGGCCATGTGGCGGCGTCGTGCCGCAGAAGGGGGACAGCGTGCGCCGGCTGGGGGAACTGGAAGCCGAGATCATGGACCGGCTCTGGCGATGGGACCGGCCCGCCACCGTGCGCGACGTGGTGGACGACATCAACCGCACGCGGACCGTCGCTTACACCACCGTCATGACTGTCGCGGACATACTCCACCGCAAGGGCCTGCTCCGTCGGCAGAAGAACGGCCGGGCATGGGTGTACGAACCGGCGCACAGCCGCGAGGAGTACACCGCGGCCCTCATGCAGGAAGCGCTGGGCCACACCGAGGACCGGCGTACGGCACTGCTGCACTTCGTCGAGTGCATGTCCCCGGAGGACGTCGAAGCGCTGAACGCCGCGCTCCGCTCCACTCGGCAGCCGGACTAGCCGATGTTCCATCACCTGGTACTGCCGCTGGGGATCGCCCTGGGCAGTGCCCTGCTCGCGCCCGGTCTCCTGGCCCGCGCCCGCTGGGCCCCGCACGCCCCGCGCCTGGCGATCGCCGGCTGGCTCACCCTGGCCGTCCTCATGACGGCCGCGGTGGGGCTGGGCCTGGCGCAGCTCCTGCTGCCGCTCGCCGGGGCCCACGACACGATGGCCCTGATCGTGGCCTGCACGACCGCGGAGGACGACGCGGCGCAGCCCAACGGCCGGCTCTATCTCCTGCTGGGTGCCTCGCTGGCCGCGGCGGCACTCTGGCCCGTACAGGCCCTGGCCAGGGAACACCGCAGGACCCGGCGGGCCCGGATGCGCCACGCCGATCTGCTGCGGCTGGTGGGGCGACGTTCCGCGCCGCTGGGCGCGGTGGTCATCGAGCATGCGGTGCCGACCGTGTACTGCCTGCCCGGCCGTTCGCCGCAGATCGTCGTCAGTTCGGGCGCTGTCCGTACGCTGAGCCGGCGGCAGCTGGACGTGGCGCTGGCGCACGAACGGGCACATCTCCGTGGCCGCCACCACTGGCTCAGCGCCGCCGCGCATGCATTTGGTACGTCCTTCCGGTGGCTCCCCCTCGGCCGCCACCTCCGCCGCGAAGTACCGCTGTTGCTCGAAATGGCGGCGGACGACCGCGCTCTGCGGCACGGGTCCCGGCAGGCGCTGGCGGCGGCCCTGTACGAGATGGCGGCCGGCCAGGTGGACCGGGGCACGCTCTCGCTGAGCGGCTCCTCCACCGTCGTACGGGTCCGGCGCCTGCTGACCACCGAACGACCGCGCCGGGCGGCAGCGCATGGCGCGCTCACCATGCTGGCGTACTGCCTCGCCGCGGTTCCGCTCCTGGTGACGTGCTGTGCGCTGTAGGCGCCATCCCGGTCTACTTATTTACTACGTACATTCGTAATTCACGGGCTCCACAACGAAGCAGCCAACAGATATTTCCGCGGAATGATTGCAGTCTTGCGAAATTCCCGGGAAGGCTGATTCCATAAGCGACTTGAGGTCTATGGTGGACCGCAGTGGGGCGACTGTGCCCGCGGGAGGGATGAGGCTCCATGGGCCAGGTGGACGTGCGGTTGGCGGTCGAGGCGGACACCCCCGCGGTGTCCCACATTGTCGCCGAATCACTCCGTAATAGCTATCTGGACCTGCTGGGTAAATCCGCCGTCGAGCGCTTGGTCAGTCAGCAGTGTTCGCTGACCCGAATTCGCACGGAAATCGGCGCGCCCGGAAGCGGGCCCGGCTGGCTGGGCTGGCTCGTCGCCACCGCGGCGGACGGCACGGTCATCGGCGCGGCTGCCGGCGGCATCGCCGAGGCGGGCTCGGGCGAGTTGTATGCGCTGTGCGTGAGCGAGGCACATCGCCGTCGGGGCGTGGGCACGTCCCTGCTCACCGCCGTCACAGAGCAGCAGCTCCGGAACGCGGCGCGGCAGCAGCGGGTGTCCCTGCTCGCCGCGCAGGACCCTGCCGTTCCCTTCCTCGGCCGGCACGGCTTCCGGCCCGCCGAGGAGAGCGCCGCGGACCGGCTCCGGTACGCGCGCGCCGTGTGAGACAGCACCTCATGTGAGAAACGTCGAACCGCTCGGCGCCCGTGGCGCGTTCACGCCATCGCGTGGACACGCAGCCGTTCTCCATAGCTCGCAACACCTCTTCCCCGACAGGATTTTCTCCAGGGACGGCACCGGCGGCACGGGTGCCGTCCCGGGCGGCAGTGTCCGCCCGAAGGAACCTGGAGGAGCCATGGACGTGCGAACCAGTACCGCCCCCACCGCGTCGTGTACCGCGTTGTGCGACCTCTCGGACGATCTGCCGCCCCGGCCCACGGGAGAGCTCACCGGAGGGCTGTGGCTGCCCGGCCTGGAGAGCGTCGCGCCGCAGAACGAGCAGGACGTGTGGCTGCACGATGCGCTGCTCGGCCCGCACAGCGCCGACATCGTGGGCTATCTGACCCTGGCGCGCCGGACCGGCGGTCCCGTGCTCGATCTGGGATCGGGCTCGGGCCGGCTCACCGTGCCGTTCGCCCGGCACGGGTTCGCCGTCGCGGCGGTGGACCGGGACGGCCCCAGCCTGAAGCGGTTGCGGCACTGGGCGGACCGGCTGGGCAGGAGTACTTCCGCCCTGGTCACCACGGTCCGTTCCGACCTCGCCCAACTGCGGCTCCGGCAGGACTACCAACTGGTGGTACTGGCCGGAGCCATGATCACGGCAGTGCCCCCGAACACCCGCCGACGCCTGCTCCGCCACGTCGCCGCGCACCTCGGCAGCGGCGGCCTCCTGGCTCTGGACTACCCCGAGCACTCGATGAGCGCCCTCGCCGAACAGCCCGGGCGCACCTGGATGTTCGACGTACCACGCTGCGACGACGTGACCGAGCGGGTCGTCGCGCAGCAGACCTTCGACCTCGCCGAGGGGACCGAAGAGATCACCTATTATTGCGAACGCGCGGTCGGTCACCGGACACACCGCAGCAAGCTCACGACACACAAGTGGCTGGTGGAAACCGACCGGTTGGCACAGGAAATCCGCGACGCCGGACTGCAGGTCGACCAGCGGACGCCCCATCGGATCGACGGTGTCACGGAGCATGTGCTCTTGATTTGCCGCGCCGCCCCATGATGGGGTGACGGCGGTCACGACTTGATCGGTGGACAGCGGCCGCCGGTCAGGGATGTGGCGAGGTCGCTGAGGGGCGCGGCTTATGGACTAAGGGGGATGGCCGCAACGTGTCCAGATCCGGTTGTGGTGGCAGTAACGAGGACCTTGCGTTCCATCTCTACCAGGCATTGCGCTCTCGGGGAGCAGCGGGTTTCTCCGCCGTGGCCCAGGAGTTAGGGCTCGAGCCGGCTGAAGCCGGCGCGCTGCGCAGCGAACTGGAACAGCTCGGCCTGCTGGTCCCCACGGATCCGGTCCACACCACCGGATTGGACACCAATCCCGGGTGGGTGCACGACACGGCCGATGACACCGTCGCGGCCATCGATCCGGAGGTCGCACTCCTGCGACTCCTGGAGCACGAGCAGGCCACCTTGCGGGAACGGCTCAAGCAGACCGACGAGGCGTACAGTCGGCTGGAAATGCTGGCCGGAAGATTTCTACGGGCCGGATCCGTATCCAATTCCGAAGTCGAAGTCGAAGTTCTCACCGACTACCGCCGCATTCAGCAAGTAGTGGAAGACGTGCTCGATGTGGTGCACGACAGTATCGCTTCGATGCATCCCGGCGCCATTGACACGGCCACCCTCGACCGCTCCCTCAGCCGCGACAAACGCATGGTGGACGAGGGCGTCCGCGTCCGCGTCATTTACAACCAGCGGTTCGCTTCCGTACCGGCGCTCGCGGAATTCTTCCGGCGCCAGGCGGGCGTGGGCGTCGAAGTCCGCCTCTCCCCCGTCGTTCCGATGAATATGATCCTGGGCGACAGTCAGTTCGCCCTGCTGCCCGCGGACCCCGAGGACCACACCGCCGGCGCGATCCTCGCGCGCGGCCCGGCGCTGGTCCGGTCGTACCTCGCCGTGTACGAGTACTGCTGGCACACGTCCGCCGCCTTCGGCGAGGAGGAGGACCCCGAGCGCGGCGGCGACGGCCTCACCGAACAGCAGCGCGCCGCCCTGCGCATGCTCGCCAGCGGCATGAAGGACGAGAAGATCGCCCGCAACCTCGGGGTCTCACTCCGCACGGTCAGCCGCCTGCTCTCGGAAGTCATGCAGGCCCTCGGCGCCAGCAGCCGCTTCGAAGCCGGAGTGCGAGCGACCCGGATGGGCTGGCTGGACTAGCGGACGCCGAGGTCGGCGCTGGGACCGTGTGCAGCACGCGATCACGGTGACGGTCGACCGCGGGTACGTCGAGCAGCGGATCACGGTGGGTACCGCTGGGCTTGAGCACGTGGGCCCAGGAACGTCCGTTTCCGGAACCTCGGCCGGCGCAGTTGGCCGGACCGGCACTGGAGCGGCCCCACCGGCCTGGAGGTACGATGGGGTCAAATATTTGGCCCGACCATATGGCGGAGACATGAAGCGCGACGTACTGCCGGAGCAGCGCGAGGCGGCGATGCAGCAGCTGCGCGATGTCGGGCTCCGGGTGACGGGACCGCGGCTGGAAGTCCTCAAGGTGCTGCGCGAGGGCGGTCACTTGGACGTCGAGGAGATCACCTCGATCGCCCGCGAGCGGCTCGGCACCCTCACGAGTCAGGCGGTCTACGAAATGCTGAAGCATTTCCTGGACACCGGGCTGGTGACGAAGTTCGACCGGCCAGGTTTTCCGGCGGTATTCGAGGCGGCGACGGAACCGCACCACCACGCCCTGTGCACTCGGTGCGGGCGAGTGGTCAATGTAGACGTCCAGGCCCCTACGCCGACGCGCAAGGGCCTGAGCGGCTGGCGCATGAACGCCGCCGAGCTGGTGTACAAGGGCGAGTGCCCGGAGTGCCGTTAGGCCGCGGGCTGGGCCGGGGGCCAGTCGATCTCCGGGTCCACGGTGGTGACGGTGGCCCCGGACCCGGACACGGCCGGCGGCCAGTCGATCTCGCTCGCCAGGAAGGTCGCCGAGCTCGCGCCCCGCTCCGCCGCGGAGGCGGCCGTCGCGGGCACGACGACCGCCGCACACAGGACCGCGGCGACGGTGAAGCGACGGAGCGCGTAACGAATTCCGGCGTACGAGAACATGAATCCTCCAGGGAGATGGAAAGAGATTTGCCGCCCGTTCCCGTGCCGCCGGGATTTCCTCGGGCTGACTCTTCAATAATCCCGTTCGACTACTGGCCGATCCAGCGTTCATGGCGTCGTGCCCGCGCCATGGCGTGAGTGCGTCACGACCGACGGAAGCGGAATTGATCCCTCTCCGGACCCCTCTCCGAAGATCCCTCGGGAACGCTTTCCGGAATTCAATTCTCCGCAATACGCCCAATAGTTGAGCTGACCAAATTTATGGTACGTTCGTCAGCGCGGCGTCATTTCGGCAAACGCTCCCGGAACCGGCGGGAACCCAGCACCTCCAGGGGCGGGATCCCGCCCGGGCAGGGGCATGCCGCCGCCCCTGCCCACCCCCGACGTGCAGTCCACGCGGCCCGTTCATAGGTGGCGAGCGTCGCCTCCGCCGCGGTCTCCCATGCCATGCCCGCCGCATGCCGGACACCCGCCCTGCCCATCGCATGCGCACGTCGCGGAGCACGGGCCAGAGCCAGCAAGTTCCGCGCGTAATCCGCCGGTCGATGGCCGTCGACCAGGAGCCCGGTACGCCCGTCCTGAACTGCCGTCGGCAACCCTCCCACCCGCGCCGCCAGTACAGGTGTGCCGCATGCCTGCGCCTCCACCGCCACCAGCCCGAAGGATTCGCTGCGCGAGGGGACGACCAGGACGTCGGCGGCCCGGTACCAGTCGGCCAGCGTCCGCTGGCGCACCGCCGGCTCCGTCCGTACGACATCATCGACGCCCAGGTGCCGGCACAGATCGGGAAGTCCGGGCGCATGTGCACCGCTCCCGCTGAGCCCGCCGATGACGGGGACCAGCAGGCGCGTACGGAGCTCCGGGGCGAGGCCCAGGAGTTCGGCGATGGCTCTGATCAGTACGTCCGGCCCCTTCAAGGGCTGGATCCTGCCGACGAAGAGCGGGATGAAGGCGTCCGGTGGCAGGCCGAGACGGCGGCGTGCGGCCTGTCTGCCCGCCCCGGGGCTGAAGGTCTCGGTGTCGACCCCCGGTCGCACGATGTCGGTACGGGTGGTCTCGGCACCATAGAGGTCGTGGAGGGCGGCAGCCTCGTCGGCCGTGTTCGCGATCAGCCGGTCGGCGGCGTCGACGACCTGGTGCTCGCCGAGGATGCGGGCAGCGGGCTCGGCACTGTCCCCCGGGGCCAAGGAGGCGTTCTTCACCCGGCCCAGCGTGTGCATGGTGTGGACGAGCGGTATCCGCCAGTGGCCTGCGACGGCCCGGCCCACCTGGCCGGACAGCCAGTAGTGGGAGTGCACGACGTCGTACGAGCGGCAGTGCTCAGCGACTCGTAGCAGGTCTCGCGAGAATTCGGGCAGTGTGCCCGGCAGGGCCTCCTTCGCGAGCGGGCCGCAGGGGCCGGCGTGGAGGTGGTGGACGGTCACCTGGTCGGCGAGCGGGACACGGGCCGGCAGGCCCTCACCGCGGCAGCGGGTGAACACGTCGATCTCGGCGCCCTTGGTGGCCAGCGCGCGTGCCAACTGCACCATGTAGACGTTCATGCCGCCGGCGTCCCCGGTGCCGGGCTGGTGCAGGGGCGAGGTGTGGACGCTGAGCATGGCGACGCGGGGCGGCCTGGAAGCGGGGCGGGGCACGTGGGTCTCCTTCGAGGGGCCACGTGCCCCGCCGCTGCCGTATCAGCACAGTGTCCGTACGGGACCCGGCGTCGCACGCGGCAGACGGAAGGCCCCGGTGCGGTGGTGCGCCGGGGCCGGTGGGGTGGCGAGGAGCGGGATCAGAACCCGAAGACGGGGCCTGACGGGGGTGACAGCCTGGTGCCGGGGGCGGGCGCGGCGAGCGCTTCCGCGGTGATCGCGCGTCCGGTGGGCAGGCCGAGGGCCGCCGCCAGCCGGTCGGCGCCTTCGGGCATCACCGGCCGGGCCCATGCGGACAGCGCGCCGGCCACCTCCAACTGGGCCACGGTGGCGGCCATGCTGCGGCCGTGGCCGGTCGGACGGCGCCGTTCGTGAGCGTTGATGTGCGCGAAGTCGTCGACGGAGCGGACGGTCTCGTCGAGCAGGGCGACCGCGCGCCGCGGGTCGAACGAGTCCGGTGAGTACGCCACGGCCAGGTCCTCGGCGGTACGCAGCAGCAGCTCGCGCAGCCGCGGCCAGCCGGCGCCGCCGGGTTCCGCATCCGGGACGCGGCCCGCGCAGTCCTGCCGTATCCGGGCGAAGAGCCGGATCAGCCAGCCGTTCCATGTCGCGTCGAGGGTCTGGCGCGCCTGCTCCAGGCCCGCACGGCTGAAGTGGACGGCACGCCCGACGGGGCGGGTCTGCAGCACATGCCGCCGCAGGGAGTCGGAGCCGAACTCCGTCAGCAGGTCCAGCGCCCACACGGTGGCGGGCTGCTCGCCGGGCAGAATGCTGTCGTCGTCCAGCACCAGCGGTTCGTTGACACAGAATCCCTGGGGCAGCTTGATGCCTTGGGCGAGCATCAGGGCGGGCAGCAGCACCGTCTGGCAGAAGGCGTGGTCGAAGCCGCAGAAGTGCACGGCCCGTTCCGGCGCGGCATTGAGGTCCAGCCGGTAGCCGAAGAGAGGGATCGCGGCGGCCTCGAAGCACGCGTCGATGCGATGGCCGGCGAAGTCCTCTCCCGGTACGGGCAGGCCCCACTCCCCCGGGTGGCAGACGGCGACGTCCGGCAGCCCGTCCTCGATGAGCTGCTCGCACAGTGCGGCGAGGCGGGGCGGCAGTTCGGCGGCCGCCCAGTAGTCGGCCAGTTGGTCACGGAACGACTCCAGGGGGAGGTGGAGCCGGCGGCAGCGGCGCATGGCCGCGGGGGTGTCGCAGAGTGCGCAGCGCGGCTCCAGGAGCTCGCCGCTGCTGTTGGGCCGGGCGCAGGACGGGCAGGCATTGCCGTCGCAGGGGAGCGCACAGTGGGGGCAGGTGCCGTTCGCGTGGGCGCCGTGCAGCCAGCGGTCGCAGGTGTCGCAGTACGGCATGAGCCGGGTGCGGGCCGCGAGGACGCCCTCGTTGCGGAGCCGGGTGAAGAGGTCCTGCACCCAGCTTCCGTAGCCGTC
Source organism: Streptomyces ochraceiscleroticus (assembly GCF_000720485.1). GTDB lineage: Bacteria > Actinomycetota > Actinomycetes > Streptomycetales > Streptomycetaceae > Streptomyces > Streptomyces ochraceiscleroticus. Next base: position 36,886 of record NZ_JOAX01000046.1, read on the forward strand.
GGCGGTGCGGGGGTGGACGATGCGGTCGAAGACGACTCCGGCGCGCAGCAGGTCGGCGCAGATGGCCTGGCGGTATCCCTCTGCCACCTCTTCCGGCTTGCGGCCGGTGCGCAGCGCGCGGAGTTCGACGGAGCTGCCGTGCTCGGCGGTGCCGGTGGTGAAGAGGACGGGCCTGCCGTCGGCGCGGAGAGCGCGGCTGAGCACGTCGGCCGCGACGTAGGGGCCGGCCAGGTGGCCGATGTGGAGCTCGCCGTGTGCGGCGGGCGGGGTCGCGGTGATCCAGAGCGGGACGCTCACGGGCGGACCTCCTTGGTGTGCTGGGGGCCTGTTCCATCGGACAGGCTTCGGACAGGCCCTAGTGGGGCTCGAAGTGGAAGGAGCGGATGAAGCAGTCCCGGGGCTGCTCGACGGCGTAGACGATGCAGTCGAAGAGCGCCTGGCCGGTGAGTTTGTCGTCGGGGTGGGCGCCGAGTCCGGCCCATTCCACGGACCGCGGGTCGGCCGTGGAGAAGTCCGGCGGATAGAGGGAGAAGACGCGTACACCGGAGGGGCGCAGCCGGTGGGAGAGGATGTCGGCGAACCCGGCCTGAGCGTTCTTCGCCGCGTAGAAGGCGTCGTGCGCGGAGGTTCTGGCGGCTCCCGCTCCCCCGCGGACGGCCACCATGTTCACGATGTCCGGCCGGTGGGATTTCCGCAGCAGCGGCAGGAAGTGCTTCACCATGAGGACGGTGCCGCCCGCGGTGGATTCGATGGTCTCGACGATCTGGTCGTCCGACGCGTCGTCGAGCTCGACGCCGTCGAGCCAGCGCGCGCCGTTGTTCACCAGGAGGTCGACGCGTTCGCTGTGTTCGCCCACCTGCCGGGCGAATTCCCGGATTTCGGCGGGACGGCTCAGGTCGCAGCCGAATGCGTGAATACGGTCGCGTGCCGCACCGAGGACTCCCGTCCGGGTGCGCTCGGCCGCTTCGACGGTCCGCGCGGAAACGAATACTTCGGCGCCCAGGTGCGCGAATCCCACGGCAAGTGATCGCCCGAATTCGCGCGAAGCGCCGGTCACCACGACACGCAGGTTCTCGAAAGTCATCCTGTCCCGTTCTCCTGAATCGGCTGGACCGTTCATTGAGCCTGGCAGAGGAAACGGGGAAGGTCTGCGGAAAACGGCGGCAGATTCACGCCGTGGCGTGGGTACGCCACGGCAGCGCGACGTGGCGTTCGAGGACGCGCACCCGTTTGCCGGGGACGCTGACCCGCGCCAGCCGGGAGTCCGGGGCGCCGGTGACGGTCGCGGTGACCGTTGCGAGGCCGCCAGGGGTCTCCACGAGGAGGGCATGCGGCGGACAACCGGCCGCGCGGGCCAGCCGGTACGGCACCGTGCCGTCGATCGCCGCGGCAGCGGCGAGGCACGTCAGCCCGGTCATGGCGAAGGAGGGGTGCCAGCCGGGTTCGGTCAGTGACCGCACGACGAGGCGTCCTGCTCGCCCGGCAGCGACGACTGCGATCTTCGGCAGGGCGCCACCGGCCGACAGGCCCAGCAACGACTGGGCCGCCCCCCTGAGCCGTTGCAGGCGGCCGAAATCGGCAGCCCCGGCCGCGAACAGGGCCGACCGCCCCTCCAGCCCGAGATCCCGGGCATCGACGAACACGTACGGATTGGCGAACCGCACCAACGACACCCTGTGCACCCCGTCGGCGGTGATGAGCACGTCCCGGGGGCGACCGGTGGGCAGCAGCTCCGCCGGCCGCGGCATCGCGGGCAGGAAGTGCACGGTGTACGAGCCGTCGGCAGCCTGCTCACAGACCACCGCGCCGGTACCGCCCGGAGCGCGCGTACGCACGCGGACGGTACCGCCCCTCCCCCACGCGGCCACGGCCGCCAGCAGCGAATGACCACACGCGCTGTCGAAGGCGAACCCGTCCTCTCGGCCCGCCAGCCCCTGGACGAAGCGGTACTCCAGGTCGAAGAAGGGGTGCCGGGAAGGCCGGACGAGCGCGAACTTCAGTACCTCGCCCCGCCCGCCGGCCCGCAGCACCCTCCGCGCCTCGCACAGAGCCTCGGCCAACTCCTCGTCGTAATCGGGAACTTCGTCCGCGCCCAGGACCAGCGTGGGCCCCGGCGCGCCCTCCGCCATGGCGAGGTGCGCCGTCACGCGGCGGCTCCGGCCAATACGGGCGCGGCGGACGCACGGATCGGCGCAGGACGCAGGGCGCACAGCTCCTGCCGCCACAGCTCATGCACGAGCAGCGCCCACAAGGCCATCGCACTGGGGCCGGTGGGCCGGCGCAGATGCGCGGCGAAGAGTGCGCGCAAGCCGCGCGGGGACAGGCGTGCGTCGAGATGCGGCCCGGCAGTCAGCACGTCCTGGGCCAGCGCCATGAGGGGCGTACCGCGTACCAGCATCGCCTCGACGGGCAGCAGGAAGGGCTGCTTGGGCCGGCGGATCACGGCCGCCGGGAGCAGCCCTTGGGCAGCCTCGTACAGGGCTCGCTTGCCGGTCTTGAGCGGGGCGGGGAGCCGGGCGGCGAGGCCGGCCATGGAGGGCTGGAGGAAGGGCAGCCGGGCCTCGACGGCCCAGGCCATGCTGAGGTGGTCCAGCCGCCGGAGGTGGTAGGCGGGCAGCCGCTGGAAGGTCTCGAACGAGGACAGCGTGGCGTGCCGGTCGCCGCCCGCCGAGGCCAGCCGGCCGGCGATCCGCTGCTCGGCGGTGCCTCGGTCGGCCAGAAAGGCGCGGTAGTCGGAGGTGTACAGCGTCTCGCGCAGCGCACTGGGCACCGCGGCGAGCGAGGCGACGTACGGGGCGACCCAGCCAGTGCCGGGCGGTGCCGCCAGGGCCGTCCGCATCCGGTCGTACCCGGCAAACAGCTCGTCGGCCCCGTCCCCGGTCAGCGCCACAGTGAAGCCCTCGTTGCGCACGGCCCGGAACAGGGCGTACGTGCTGAGGGTGATCGGGTCGGCGTTGGGCTGCCCGAGGTGCCACACCGTGCGCGGCAGCAGTTCGGCGAACTCGGCGGGGTCGGCCTCGACCTGGTGGTGCACGGTGCCGCTGCGCCTTGCGATGGCGCGGGCGAAACCGTGCTCACTGCCCGGCCACTCACCGCGGTATGTCAGGTGGAAGGTGTGCAGCGGTGGCGCCTGGGTCTCGTTGGCGTGTTCCGCTGCCAGGGCCGTCACGAGCCCGGAGTCGAGACCGCCGCTGGTGATGGCGCAGACCGGTACGTCGGCCTGGGCGAGACGGCGCACTTCCCTGCGGAGGGTCTCCCTCACGCCGAGGGGCGCACGGGAACTCCGGTGCGGTGTTCTCCGGTACACACGCAGGCTGCCACCCCTGGTGGCCAGGGCGGTCGCGCCGGGGGGCAGCGTCCGGATGCCCCGCAAGGCGGTCTGCTGGCCGAGGCAGGTGCGGGTGGTGAGGTACTCGTCCAGCGCCTCGTCGCGGTGCTCTGCCGGCACCTGGGGAAAGGCGAGCAGTGCGGGCAGCTCGGAGGCGAAGCGGACACCGCCGTCGGCAGCGGCGTGGTAGTAGAGCGTCTTCATGCCGTGGTCGTCGACGGCGAGGAGCAGACGGGGCTCGTCCGGGCGCAGGTCGACGAGGGCAATGGCGAACATGCCGTCCAGCAGCTCGACGAAGCCCGGCCCGTGCTCGGCGTACAGCGCGGGAATCACGGTGCCGTCGCAGTCGTCCGGGAAGGTATGACCCAACGCCTGCAGTCGGGCCCGCAGTTGGCGGTGGTTGTAGATCTCCCCATTGAGGACGGCGACGACGCCGGGGGCGCTGGGCAGGCGGTACGGCTGACCGCCTCCAGTGGGGTCGGTGACGGCGAGCCGGTTGCAGCCGAGCGACCAGCCCGGGCCGCGAGCGGCGCCGTGGGCGTCGGGTCCGCCGTGGCGCTGCCGCCCCGAGACGGCGGCCAGCTCCTGGCCGGTGGCCCTGGTGGCGAACGATCCGCAGATCCTGCACATGACGACTACCTCCGAGCCGGGGCCGGGCATCAGCACCACTGGATGCACCCAATGATTTGAATCTACCAATTCTTGTGTTGGCGCGTAAGTGCAATGGCGTGAACCGGCCACGGCCGCGGCCTTGTCCGGCGCGCCGGCTCACCGCACGCTGATCGCATGAGCGACTCCCCCATCGGCCCGCACCGACGCGGCGCGCCCGAGCGGCTGTTAGTGGTGGCCGCACACCCGGACGACATCGAGTTCTGCGTGAGCGGGACCGTCATGCAGTGGATCGAACGCGGCACCGACGTGACGTACTGCATCGTCACCGACGGTGGCGCGGGCGGTTATGACGAACGGCTGCCCCGCCAGGCCATGGCCGACCTGCGCCGCGCCGAACAGGCGCACTCCGCGAAGCTCAGCGGCGTACAGGACGTCCGGTTCCTCGGCTATCCCGACAGCCTGGTCGAGCCGAGCGTCGAGCTGCGCCGGGACCTGTGCCGGGTCATCCGGGAGATCCGCCCGACGCGGGCGATCATCCCGAGCCCCGAGATCAACTGGTCCCGCATCGCGGACGTCCACCCCGATCACCGGTCCGTGGGGGAAGCGGCGCTCCGCGCGATCTATCCGGAGGCACGCAACCCGTTCGCCCACCCCTCCCTGGTCAAACACGAGGGCCTACGTCCCTGGACCGTGCCCGAGACCTGGCTGATGACCGGCCCGCACCCCAACCAGTACATCGACGTCACCCCGGTCTTCGACCGCAAGGTCGAGGCGCTGCGCATCCACACCTCGCAGACCGCCCACTTCGACGACCTGGCCGGTCTGCTCCGCGACTGGCTCGGCGAGCACGCCCGGGCCGGCGGTCTGCCGCCCGGACGCCTCGCCGAGGCGTTCCAGGTCGTCGATACGGCGTGAGTCGATACGGCTTGAGTTGATACGGCTCGAGGGGCCGGTCAGCCGTAGATGACCAGCTCGCTCTCCGTCGCGCCGCGCAGCTCATAGCGCGTACGGACCAGTGGGCGACCTGCGTAGAGCCGGATGAGGGTCGGTACATCGGCGGCCAGGGACGCCGCCGGCCGGCCCTCGACCTCATTGCCGAGGACCAGTGGTGCGTTGTGCCCGTGCAGGGTGGCGTGCAGGCGGGGTGTGTGGCGTACGCGGCTGACGACGGACAGGATCGTCAGCGCCTCCAGCGCGCCCTTGCCGTCGTACGCACCGGGCTCGCCGAGCGCATCGCGTACATCCCCGGCATGCACCCACTCCCCCAGTGCGATGACATCGAGGTCACCATCGGATGCGGCGATGACCGGTCCCGCTTCGGTGAAACCTCGCTCCAGCTCGTCCAGGACCTGCGAGGTCGTCCAGTCGGCGCGCTCGCGTACATCGGCGGCGTTCGCCTCAGGAGTGAAGGCACCCTCCAGCCGTCCTTCGACGATGCGGACCAGCGCGGCCCCGCAGTGGGCCAGGACTTGTCGTACGGTCCAGCCCGGGCAGGCCGTGCGGGCAGCGAAGTCGTACTGGTCCGTGCCGCGCAGCAGCGGCATCAGCGCGTCCCGCTCCGTACGCAGCAGCCGGTCGGGCAGCCAGGGATCTCGCTCGCCGGCCATCAGTAGCGGTAGTGGTCCGGCTTGTACGGGCCCTCGACCTCAACGCCGATGTAGGCGGCCTGCTCCGGGCGGAGCCGGGTGAGCTTGACGCCCAGGGAATCCAGGTGGAGCCGGGCGACCTTCTCGTCCAGGTGCTTGGGCAGCACGTACACATCCGTCGGGTACTGCTCGGGCTTGGTGAACAGCTCGATCTGGGCCAGCGTCTGGTCCATCGCCTGGTGCTTCATCTTGGCCATGTCCGAGGCCATGATGATGTCCTTGTTACCGGTCGTGGTGACGAAGATGTCCGCCGTCTCCACCACCTCATCCAGCGTGGTGACCTGGTAACCGTCCATCGCCGCCTGCAGCGCACAGATCGGGTCGACCTCGGTGACGATCACCCGGGCGCCCTGGCCGCGCAGCGACTCCGCACAGCCCTTGCCCACATCGCCGTAACCGCACACCACGGCG
>NZ_JOAX01000047.1 GCF_000720485.1 Streptomyces ochraceiscleroticus
GCCGGTGCCGCCGTAGACGACGAGCTTGTCCGGGTGCTCGGCGACCTCCGGGTCCAGGTTGTTCTGGAGCATCCGCAGGGCGGCCTCCTGCTGCCAGCCCTGGGCGCTCAGTTCCGTACCACGCGATGCTCGCACGGGTCGCGGTCCTGACATGCGCTGCCTCCTGCCCTCGGCGGTGCCCAGCACCCCACGGCACTGGATCGATATATTCACATCTTGTATCGAGTGAATATGGCTAGTCAATGGCGCCATGGCGGAGCCGCCCGTCAGGTGATGGAGTGAAGTCATGACCTTCACGGGCTTCACCGACAGTGGTACGGACTACAGCCGTAAGGACGACCGCGGTACGGAGCGGACCGCGCGGCGCGAGCGGGCGGTCGCGGCGGCGGTGGCGCAGGGGCTGGTCGGCCCCGACGTCCCGATCATCGGGCTGCTGGACGTCGCCGGCATCCGGGCGGGCGCCGAGGCGCTGCGGGCCGCGTTCGCCGCGGTCACCGACGCGCCGGTACTGCACGCCTTCGCCGTCAAGGCGGCCCCGCTGGTCCCCGTCCTGCGGCTGCTGCACGAGGCGGGCATCGGGGCCGAGGTCGCGAGCCCCGGCGAGCTGGCGCTGGCCAGAGCTGCCGGGGTGCACGCCGCGCACACGGTCCTGGACTCGCCCGCCAAGACCCCCGCCGAGCTGCGCGAGGCGCTCGCGCTGGGCATCGCGGTCAACGCCGACAACCCGCAGGAGCTGGCCCGCATCGACGCGCTGGTCTCCTCGGCCCCCACCCGCTCCCCCCTCGGGCTGCGGGTGAACGCGCAGATCGGCGGGGGCAGCATCGAGGCGCTGTCCACGGCGACCGCGACATCGAAGTTCGGCGTCGCGCTGCGGGACGAAGGGGCCCGGCAGTGGGTGATCGATGCCTACCTGGCGCGCCCCTGGCTGACCCGGCTGCACACCCACTCCGGCTCCCAGGGCGTGCCCCTGGAGCTGATGGCGCAAGGTGTGCGGGCGGTGTACGAGCTGGCCGAGGAGATCAACGAGGCGGTGGGCCGGCAGCAGATCGACACCATCGACATCGGCGGCGGCCTGCCGGTCAACTTCGCCTCCGACGCCGACGACCCCACCCACGAGGCGTACGCACGGGTCCTGAAGGAGCAGGTGCCGGGGCTGCTGGACGGGCGGTACGGCCTGGTCACCGAGTTCGGCCGGTCGCTGCTGGCCAAGCACGGCACGGTGCTGGCGCGGGTGGAGTACGCCAAGAGCTCCGGCGGCCGGCCGATCGCCGTCACCCACGCGGGCGTGCAGGTGGCCACGCGTACCGTCTACGCGCCGGCCGCCTGGCCGCTGCGGATCGCCGCGTTCGACGCCAAGGGGCTGCCGAAGAGCGGCGGGGAGCTCGCGCAGGACGTGGCGGGCCCGGCCTGCTTCGCGGGCGACCTGCTCGCCGAGAACCGCACGCTGCCGCCGCTGGCGCAGGGCGACTACGTGGCGGTGCTGGACACCGGCGCGTACTACTTCGCCCACCACTACGCCTACAACAGCCTGGCCCGGCCGGCCGTGCACGGCTTCGCCGAGGGCGCGGACGGCTCGGTCGGCTTCGCCACGGTCCGCCGGTCCCAGACGCTGGAGGAGATCGTCGCGGAGGCCGGCGGCGGCGCGGAGCGGGACGCCCTCGGCCGCCTCTGAGGGCCCGCGCAGGGCTCTGGACCGGAAAATCCGCCGGCTCTGAAGTTGCTCAACTCCCGCTTCGGGCCGGCGGCCGCGGGCAGTACCTCCCCCACATCGACTCTCGGGGGAGGTACCTGATGACGGACACCACCACGCCGGGCCCCGCCGCACCGCCCGAGGAGACCGGCCTCAAGCGCGCCATCGGCCCGAAACTGCTGATCCTCTTCGTGATCGGCGACATCCTCGGCACCGGGATCTACGCCACCACCGGCAAGGTCGCGGGCAAGGTCGGCGGCGCGGTCTGGCTGCCATTCGTGATCGGCTTCGTCGTGGCGATCCTGACCGCGGCCTCGTACGTGGAGCTGGTCGGCAAGTACCCCAGGGCGGCCGGCGCCGCGCTGTACACCCAGAAGGCGTTCAAGGTTCCCTTCCTGACCTTCATCGTCGCCTTCATGGTGATGTGCTCGGGGCTGTCCTCGGCGAGCGCGGCGGCCCGCGCGTTCGGCGGCGACTACCTGGCCGAGTTCACCGACGCGGTGCCGCCTACCGTCGTCGCGATCCTCTTCATCCTCGTGCTCGCGGCGCTCAATCTGCGCGGCGTCTCGGAGTCGGTGAAGGCGAACGTCGTGCTGACGCTGGTCGAGGTGACCGGGCTGCTGGTGATCCTGGCGATCGGCGCGTACGCGGTGCTCACCGGGGGCGGGGAGCCGGGGCGGCTGGCCGACTTCGAGGCGTCCGGCAGCGGCGGGTACGCGCTGGTCACCGGCGTGCTGGGCGCCACGGCGCTGGGCTTCTTCGCGTTCGTCGGCTTCGAGGACTCGGTGAACATGGCCGAGGAGACCCGGGACCCGGTCCGCACCTTCCCGCGCGCCATCTTCATCGGCGTGGGCGTCACGGGCACCGTCTACGTCCTGGTCGCGCTCGTCTCGTCACTGCTGGTGGACCACCGCACGCTGGAGAAGTCCAGCGGGCCGCTGCTGGAGGTGGTCAAGGCCGGCGGTCTGGACTTCCCGCCGAAGCTCTTCGCGCTGATCGCGCTCTTCGCCGTCACCAACTCGGCGCTGATCAACATCATGATGGCCTCGCGGCTCTGCTACGGCATGGCCAACGAGCGCATCCTGCCCAGGGCGATGGGCCGGGTGCTCGCGAAGCGGCGCACCCCCGTCACCGGCATCGTCTTCGTCTCCCTGCTGGCCATCGGCCTGGTCTGCACGGGCGAGATCGAAGGGCTGGGCGACACCACGGCGTTCCTGCTGCTCTGCGTCTTCGCTGTGGTCAACGTCGCGGTACTGGTGCTGCGCAAGGACCGCGTGGCGCACGCCCACTTCCGTACGCCGACGGTCCTGCCGGTACTCGGCGCGCTGACCGCCCTGATCCTCGCGAGCCCGCTGGCCGACCGCCCGGCCGAGGTCTACATCCGGGCCGGCGTCCTGCTGGCCATCGGCCTGGCCCTGTGGGCGGTGAACAAGGTGGTGCTGAAGTTCCGGGGCGAAGGCTGATCCCGCGGCGCGTCCGGGGCCGCGGCCCGGCAGAGTGTGCGGATAGGGCGACCCTCCGGTCATGCGATGACATGTACCGGTCGCACCGTGGCGCACTCTGTCGGGCTGCGGCATGTTCCGTCGAAAAGTGCCCATAGCCTCCACTTCGTCCCGCACGGTACGTAACCTCTCGGCCACAGCTGCAGAGCTGGGCGCCGCACGCCGTGGCGGGGAGAGGAGTCCGCGTGCCCGGGATCGAGAAGTGCCTGCTCCACGCCATGGAGCTGCCGGGTGCCCGTGGGGCCGCCATCGTGGACTGGATCAGCGGACTCGCCCTCGGCACCGTCGGGGAACCGTCCGGGGCCGATCACGAGACCACCGCGGCCGAGACCGCCGAACTGGCCCGGATGGCCGCCGAGTACTCGGCGTTCGCCCCGGCCGGGCCGGACCGCCCGGACAAGGAGCCGCCCGTCCAGGACCTGATCCTGATCACCCGTACCGACTTCCATCTCATCCGGTTCGTCGAGACCACCTTCGACAGCAGCGTCTTCCTCCACCTGTGGCTGGACCGCGACACGGGCAACCTCGCGCTCGCCCGCATCCGCCTGCAGAGCATCGCCGAACGGCTGGTGCTCGGATGAAGGCGGCCCTCTCCCCGATGCTCGCGCGACTGGCGGACGAACGGGCCACCGGTGTGCTGGTCCGCGACCGCGGCGCGCTCTATCTCGCCGACGGCCAGGTCGTGCACGCCGAGAGCCCGGAGGCGCCGGGGATCGACGTCCTGCTGACCGCCTGCGGACGGCTGCCGCGGGCGGGCTGGGAGGAAGCGGTCGAGCAGGCGGGTGCCCGCAACGAGGTGGGGCGCTTCCTGGTCGACAGCGGCCGGCTGGCCGGCGGCGAGCTGGAGATCTGCCACCTGGGCGCGCTGTTCGACGCCGCCTTCTTCGCCCTGACGCCGGGAAGCGGGCCGACCCGCTTCCGCTACGGCGTCTCGCACTGGATCGGCCCGGTGCGGCCGGTGCCCGCGGCGACCGTGACCCGCGAGGCGTCGCGCCGCCGGGCGTTGCTGGCCGCCGTCTGGCCGTACCCCGACGTCGACAGCGCCCCCGTGGTGCCCCGCGCGCCGACCACCGGCCGGTGGATCACCCGCCGGCAGCGGAGCGTGCTGAACCTCGCCGACGGGGTCCGCACCCCCGAAGCCATCGCCCGGGCGCTGGGCCGCCCGGCATTCCCCACCCTGCTCGACGTCCGGCGGCTGGCCGCTGGCGGGCTGGTGGAGACACCCGCCGGCCCGGCGCCGCCCCCGACACCCCCGGCCCCCGCCTGGGTCGCCAGGGAGTACGCCGCCACGGACATCGCCCTGTTACGCCGGCTCCGTGACGCTCTGGAGGAAAGCCTGTGACCAACCACATGAACCCTTGGGCCGTCCGTTCGCCGTCATGAGGCGCGCCCTGAGACAGCGCGCCGAGAGGAGACAGCTGATGACGGCGGAAGCCGATGTGCTCGGTGAACTGATCGGACTGCGGGCCCGTCTGCCGCAACTGACCGGCGCACTCGCGGCAAGTACCGACGGCCTCGTTCTTGCCCAGGACGCCGCCGGGACCGAGGCGGAGAGCGTCGCCGCGCTCACCGCCGCGGCCCTCGGCGTCGCCCTGCGGCTGGCCGAGGCGACCGGCCAGGGGGACTTCCGGGAACTGCTGATACGCGGCGAGGACGGCTACATCGCGACCTACGCGGCGGGCTCGTCGGCCGTCCTCACGCTGCTCGCCGAACCGCGCACCAACGTGGGCCGGCTCCATCTGGAGGCCCGCAGGTCCGGTGCGCGCATCGGCGAACTGGTCGACGGCGCCCTGGAACGACTGGAGAACGGCTGATCCATGACCGCCACCCCACCACCACGAAAACCCACCCGACGGAAAGGAAGTGTGCCTCTCATGGCCAACACCGAAGCCGCACTCAAAGATGCGATGACCTCCATCGAGGGCGCGCTCGGCGTCGCTCTCGTCGACTACTCCAGCGGCATGGCCCTGGGCACCATCGGCGGCAGCAAGGACCTCGACCTGTCGGTGGCCGCCGCGGGCAACACCGACGTGGTCCGCGCCAAAGTACGCACCATGGAGCAGCTCGGCCTCAAGGACGAGATCGAGGACATCCTGATCACACTCGGTACGCAGTACCACCTGATCCGGCTGCTCAAGGGCCGGGGCAACAACGGCCTCTTCCTCTACCTGGCGCTGGACAAGGACCGCTCGAACCTGGCGATGGCCCGCCACCAGCTGCGGAGCATCGAGGCGCAGTTGGAGGTGTGACCTGCGCAGCCGGAGGCGGACCTGCTCTGAAGGCGACGGCGCCGCACCTCGCCGGTGCGGCGCCGCCCGCGCCTGTCCTGGGCCGGCGCCGCCCGTCCGGGCGCCGCCCGCGGGTCACTCCTCGAACAGCCCGCGCGCCGCCGCCCGCGCATCGAACGCCTCCAGGCTGGCCTGGGCGTCGGGCAGCGCGTCGCACATGGCCTCCAGCAGGACGCGGCCGAGGAGCATGGGGGCGCAGACCGTGTCGAAGGCCAGCCCCGTGCCGACGGCCGCGGGCAGCATGAGATCGGTGTGGCGGGCGACCGGGGCGAAAGCGCTGTCGGCGACGGTGACGACGGTCAGCCCGGCGGCGCGGGCGTAGGCCAGCGCCTCGATCACCTCGCGGGGATGGCGCGGCAGCGCGAAGCAGAGCAGGACGGTCGCGCCCGCGCGCACCGCCCCGTCGATCCGGTCGGCGAGCATCGAGCCGCCCTCGTCCAGCAGCCGCACGTCGGGGTGGACCTTGCTCGCGAAGTACGCGAAGCCCGCGGCCTGGCCCATCGCGGCGCGCAGCCCGAGCACCGGCAGCACCGGGGAGGCCGCGAACAGCCGGGCGGCCTCCTCTATCGGCGCGGGGTCGGCGAGCGCCGCCGACAGCTCCTGGAGGTTGCCGATCTCCTCCTGTACGGCCTGCTGGTACTCGTTGAGCGAGTCGGGGGCCGGCGCGGCGCGGTCCGGGGCGACGTCGCGGAGGTGGCGGCGGAGCGCCGGGTAGCCGTCGAAGCCGAGGGCGACCGCGAAGCGGGTCACCGAGGGCTGGCTGACGCCGGCCAGCTCGGCCAGCTCCACGCTGGAGAGGAACGGCGCGTCGGCGGCCCGGCGCACCATGCAGTGCGCGATCCGGCGCTGGGTCGGCGTGAGCCGGTGCCCCTCGAAGAGCTTCTGCAGCCGCGCCGCCGCACCGGCGGTCGCCTCGGTGGCGCCCTCGCCCCCGTTGTCCCCGCTCATCGTGTCCTCTCGGTCCGGTTCCGGCGTGTGCTCCGCGTGTGCTGCCCGACTCTACGTAATCCCCGGCGTGACCTGCCCGGGCCGGAGCCGTAACCAGCGTTTTACTCCAGCCTATTGCATTTCCATTCACCGACCCCTAATCCTGAATGAATTCATGCAGCGAGAGAGGGACGACCCATGGCAGGCGTGGTGGAACAACGCTCGATCGACGTCGTACCGGACTCCGAACGGCACGGCACGGCCTTCAGCCAGTTCACGCTCTGGCTGGGCGCCAACCTCCAGATCACCGCGGTGGTCACCGGAGCGCTGGCCGTCGTGTTCGGCGCGAACGCCTTCTGGTCGCTGATCGGGCTGCTGCTCGGCAACCTGCTGGGCGGCGCGGTGATGGCCCTGCACTCGGCGCAGGGGCCGCGGCTCGGCCTGCCGCAGATGATCTCCTCGCGGGCCCAGTTCGGGGTGCGCGGCGCGGTCGTGCCGCTGGCCCTGGTCATCATCATGTACATCGGCTTCTTCGCCAGCGGCACCGTGCTCGCCGGGCAGGCGGTCGGCCATCTGACCCACCTCGGGGACACCACCGGGATCATCGCCTTCGGCGCGATCACCGCCTTCGCCGCGGCCGTCGGCTACCGCCTGATCCACGCGCTCGGCCGGATCGCCGGGCTGGTGTGCGCGGTGGCCTTCGTCTACCTCGGCGTGCGCCTGCTGGAGCGGACCGACCTGGCCCTCCTGCTGCACGACCGCGCCTTCGACTTCCCGGTCTTCCTGCTGGCCGTCTCGCTCTCCGCGTCCTGGCAGCTCGCCTTCGGCCCGTACGTCGCGGACTACTCCCGCTACCTCCCGCGGCACACCTCGGCCCGTGCGACCTTCTGGTGGACGCTCTCCGGCTCGGTGCTCGGCTCGCAGTGGTCGATGACCTTCGGCGCGCTGGCCGCGGCCGCGGCACCCGCGGCCTTCGTCGGCCACGAGGTCTCGTACATCGTCGGACTCGGCGGCACGGGCCTGATGGCCGCAGCGCTCTACTTCGTCATCGCCCTCGGCAAGCTGACGATCAACGTCCTGAACACGTACGGCAGCTTCATGTCGATGGTGACGAGCATCAGCGGCTTCCGCGGACAGCGCACGCTCTCGCCGCGCGGCCGCAGCCTCTACTTCGCCGGGATCATGGTCGTCGGCACGGCGGTGTCCCTCCTCGGCAAGGACTCGTTCCTGACCGCCTTCAAGGACTTCCTGCTCTTCCTGCTGACGTTCTTCACGCCCTGGTCGGCGATCAACCTGATCGACTACTACCTGATCTCCAAGGAGCGCTACGACCTGGACGCCCTGCACGACCCCAACGGCCGCTACGGCGCCTGGAACGCCAAGGCGCTGGCCGTCTACGCCATCGGCGTCCTGACCCAGCTCCCGTTCCTGGTGACCCACTTCTACACGGGTCCTCTGGTGGCCCCCTTGGGCGGCGCAGACATCTCCTGGCTGATCGGCCTGGCAGTACCGGCGTGCCTGTACTGGCTTCTCAACAGGGGCAACAGCGCCCCGTCAGGGGCGCGGGGAACTGCGCGAGCAACCACGACGGCGCCGCACGAGCCCACCGGCAGCAAGTAAAACGGCGCGGGGACCGCCGCACCCCGGCGCGCAAGCGCCAGGGGCGGGACGACGGCGGTCCCCGCGAAGGACGCGGACCGGGTCAGGGCCGGTCGGACGCGTCCTGGCGACCTGGAGTCCGGGAGCCGCTCCGAAGTCCTTGTCGCCGCACTGATTAATCTGCCCGACCAGTGTTAAGTCCGTGCTGCGTCCGCGTGACGCATACGTACACCTTGCGTCGACCGCCCTTTTCCTCACGGCCACCTGACGCGCAGTCGGCTCACGAACCCCACCTGACCTGGAGCTACTTCGCTCCGTGGGCCAGGAAGGCCAGCAGGTCCTGCCGGCTGACGACCCCGGTCGGCTTGCCCTCCACGAGGACGATCGCCGCGTCCGCCCGCTCCAGTACGGCCATCAGGTCGGCGACCGGCTCACCGGCACCGACCTGCGGCAGCGGCGCGGACATGTGCTTCTCCAGCGGGTCGGAGAGCGAGGCGGTCTGGGTGAACAGCGCGTCCAGCAGCTCGCGTTCCACCACCGAGCCGATGACCTCGGCGGCCATCACGTCCGGGTGCCCGGCGCCCGGCTTCACGATCGGCATCTGGGAGACGCCGTACTCGCGCAGCACCTCGATGGCCTCGCCGACGGTCTCCTCCGGGTGCATGTGCACCAGTTCGGGGATGCCGCCGTGCTTGTTGTGCATGACGTCGGCGACCCGGTCGGTGTCCCCGGTCTCCAGGAAGCCGTAGTCGTTCATCCAGTCGTCGTTGAAGATCTTCGAGAGGTAGCCGCGGCCGCTGTCCGGCAGCAGGACCACCACCACATCGTCCTCGCCGAGCCCCTCGGCGGCCTTCAGCGCGCCCACCACGGCCATCCCGCAGGAGCCGCCGACCAGCAGGCCCTCCTCCTTGGCCAGCCGCCGGGTCATCTGGAAGGCGTCCTTGTCGGAGACCGCGATGATCTCGTCGGCGACGGTGCTGTCGTAGGCCGTGGGCCAGAAGTCCTCGCCGACGCCCTCGATCAGATACGGGCGTCCGGAGCCGCCGCTGTACACCGAGCCCTCCGGGTCGGCGCCGATGACCTTGACCTTGCCGTCACTGACGTCCTTCAAGTACCGCCCGGTCCCGCTGATGGTGCCGCCGGTGCCCACGCCCGCCACGAAATGCGTGATTCGGCCGTCGGTCTGCTCCCACAGTTCGGGCCCCGTGGACTCGTAGTGCGACCGCGGGTTGTCCGGATTGCTGTACTGGTCCGGCTTCCAGGCGCCGGGCGTCTCGCGTACCAGCCGGTCGGAGACGTTGTAGTACGAATTGGGGTGGTCGGGGTCGACGGCCGTGGGGCAGACCACGACCTCGGCGCCATAGGCCCGGAGAACGTTGATCTTGTCCGTCGACACCTTGTCGGGGCAGACGAAGATGCACTTGTAGCCCTTCTGCTGGGCCACGATCGCCAGGCCGACGCCGGTGTTCCCCGAGGTCGGCTCCACGATCGTGCCGCCCGGCTGCAGCGCGCCGGACCGCTCGGCGGCCTCGATCATGCGCACCGCGATCCGGTCCTTCACCGACCCGCCCGGGTTGAAGTACTCGACCTTGGCCAGGACGGTGGCCCGGATTCCCTCGGTCACATTTTTGAGCCGCACGAGCGGGGTGTTGCCGACCAGCTCAATCATGGATTCATAAACCTGCACGGTGGTCTCCGCGGTAGGGGGCGCGCTGTCCTGCGCCCGTCCGGCCAGCCTATTGCGCTCACCCCCACAGGGCAGGCGCGTTGCGGCGAAGGCCCTGCGGGGCAAGACGTTCTTGACACGAGTTTCGCGAGTCCGCGGGGCGCGCGCCGGGATTCACTCCCTTCGCACGCCCCGTGTACGCACTGCGGGAGGTGCCCGGCCGATGCCGATGACCATGTCCAGGGCGAGGGTGGCACGCCGGATCGCCACGGCCGCGGCGGTCGGCAGCGGAGGGGTCGGGCTGCTCGGCGTCGCCGCGGTCGGCCTGCTCCTGACCGAGGTGCGGCTCGCCCGCCGTACGGTCGGCGGTGCCACCGAGCTGCCGCCGCCCGCCGACGGCCGCTACGGCGCCGCCCTCTGGTACCGCACCGACCGGCCCGCGCTGCGGCTCGGCTTCCTCGGCGACTCCACGGCGGCCGGGCAGGGCGTCACGCGGGCGCGCCAGACGCCCGGGGCGCTGCTGGCCTCCGGCCTTGCCGCGGTCGCCGAGCGCCCGGTCGACCTGCGCAATGTCGCGCTGCCCGGCGCCCAGTCCGACGACCTGGAGCGCCAGGTGACGCTGCTGCTGGCGGACGGCCCGGCGCCGGACGTCTGCGTCATCATGATCGGCGCGAACGACGTCACGCACCGGATGCCGTTCGCCACCTCCGTCCGCATGCTGTCGGAGGCGGTGGCCCGGCTGCGTGAAGCGGGGTCCGAGGTGGTGGTGGGCACCTGCCCCGACCTCGGCACGATCGAACCGGTGTACCAGCCGCTGCGCTGGGTGGCCCGGCGGCTGAGCCGGCAGCTCGCGGCGGCGCAGACCATCGGGGTGGTGGAGCACGGCGGGCGGACGGTGTCGCTGGGCGACCTGCTCGGCCCGGAGTTCGAGGCGAACCCTCGGGAGCTGTTCAGTTCGGACAATTACCACCCCTCGGCCGAGGGGTACGCGACCGCGGCGATGGCCGTACTGCCCACGCTGTGCGCGGCGCTCGGCCTGTGGCCCGAGGACGAGGAGCGCCCGGAGCCGGCGCGGCGCGAGGGCTTCCTGCCGGTCGAGGAGGCGGCGGCGCAGGCGGCGTCCGAGGGCGGCACCGAGGTCGCGGGCAGCCGGGCACCGTGGGCGCTGCTCAAGCACCGCAGGCGGCAGCGGATCGCGGTACAGGAGGCCGAGGAGCCGACGGCGGAGGCCGAGGAGCGGGCGCCGTAGCGGGCCGGGCGGGTGCCGCCCCCTTGCGCGGCACCCGCCCGATGGGTGAGCATCCGCTCAGTACGGAGGTAAGCAGCCGCTTAGAAAAGAGGTCCGCATCACAGCGCAGGGACCGTGACCTTCGCTGTACGTGCAGGTAGCTTCCCTCTGTGTCCTGAGCCGCCCACCCGTCGCCCGACCACCGCCCCTCAACGAGGCGCTCCGCGCCACCCCTTCTCATCATCTGGAGCCGTGTGATGCCCGAAGCCGTGATCGTCTCTGCCGCCCGCTCCCCGATCGGCCGCGCCTTCAAGGGCTCGCTGAAAGACCTGCGCCCGGACGACCTGACCGCCGAGATCATCAAGGCCGCGCTGGCCAAGGTCCCCGAGCTGGACCCGACGGACATCGACGACCTGATGCTCGGCTGCGGCCTGCCCGGCGGCGAGCAGGGCAACAACCTGGGCCGCATCGTGGCCGTGCAGATGGGGATGGACCACCTCCCCGGCTGCACGATCACCCGGTACTGCTCCTCGTCGCTGCAGACCTCGCGGATGGCGCTGCACGCCATCAAGGCGGGCGAGGGCGACGTCTTCATCTCGGCCGGTGTGGAGACCGTCTCCCGCTTCGCCAAGGGCAACTCCGACAGCCTGCCCGACACCCGCAACCCGCTCTTCGCGGAGGCCGAGGCCCGCACCGAGGCGGTCGCACAGACCGAGGGCTCGACCTGGCACGATCCGCGCGAGGACGGCCTGGTCCCCGACCCGTACATCGCGATGGGCCAGACCGCGGAGAACCTCGCGCGCCTCAAGGGCATCACCCGCCAGGACATGGACGAGTTCGGCGTGCGGTCCCAGAACCTCGCCGAGCAGGCCATCAAGAACGGCTTCTGGGAGCGGGAGATCACCCCGGTCACCCTCCCCGACGGCACGGTCGTCTCCAAGGACGACGGCCCGCGCGCGGGCGTCACCCTGGAGGGCGTGCAGGGCCTCAAGCCCGTCTTCCGCCCCGACGGCCTGGTCACCGCGGGCAACTGCTGCCCGCTCAACGACGGTGCGGCCGCGCTCGTGATCATGTCCGACACCAAGGCGCGCGAGCTGGGCCTGACCCCGCTGGCCCGGATCGTCTCCACCGGCGTCTCCGGCCTCTCCCCCGAGATCATGGGCCTGGGCCCGGTCGAGGCGTCGAAGCAGGCGCTGCGGCGCGCGGGCCTGTCCATCGGCGACATCGACCTGGTCGAGATCAACGAGGCGTTCGCCGCGCAGGTCATCCCGTCCGCCCGGGACCTGGGCATCGACGAGGACAGGCTGAACGTCAACGGCGGCGCGATCGCGGTCGGCCACCCCTTCGGCATGACCGGCGCCCGCATCACCGGCACACTGATCAACTCCCTGCAGTGGCACGACAAGCAGTTCGGCCTGGAGACCATGTGCGTCGGCGGCGGCCAGGGCATGGCGATGGTCATCGAGCGGCTGAGCTGAGCCAGTTC
Organism: Streptomyces ochraceiscleroticus; assembly: GCF_000720485.1. Lineage (GTDB taxonomy): Bacteria > Actinomycetota > Actinomycetes > Streptomycetales > Streptomycetaceae > Streptomyces > Streptomyces ochraceiscleroticus. The sequence goes on from NZ_JOAX01000047.1 coordinate 12,387, forward strand.
GGGACGGTACGTACCAACTGAGCTACGCACAGCGACGATCGGTGATCCACGTCACCACGTGACAAGATCGTTGTACCGGCTCCCCCAGGATTGTGACCAACACCCTGGGGGAGCCACGTTTTCCCAGGTCGGCGAGGGGCAATGGGGCCGTACCGGACCCCTGCCGCCGGTCGTCAAGAGACGTGGCGCACTGCGAACGGTCGCCGACCTCCGGCAGGCTGATGTAGGAAGTTCTCCGGGGGACATTCTGCTACCGGGAGTACGTCAGTGACCGCCATCGCTTATGCACTGCTGCCGACCGCGGCCATCGCCGTGGCGCTGGGCGCAGCCTCCCTGCACACCGCTCGCTCCCTGCGCCGCGAGGTCGCCGGGCTGCGGGCCGAACTCAGCACCGCCCGTGAGGACGGCGCCGCGGCCCTCGCCGCCATTCCCGCCGCCCGCCCGGCACCCGCCGCCGAGACCCCGCTGGACGACATACGTGCCGCGGTGGCCGACGCGCTGGCCGAGGAGCGGGAGCGGGAGCTCGCCGAGGCGCGCGCCTTCTGGGCCGCGCAGGAGGCCAGAGACGCCGACTCGCCCTCGTCGCTGTTGCCGGGCCACCCCGCGCCGGGCGACGACACCGCGACCGGTGACGGCTTCGACCGCTTCTACCTGCCGCGGCAGGCCGACTTCGCCGGACTGGACCCGGACGTCCTGGGCTCCGAGCCGCTCTTCGGCATGGACGAGGTGGACCTCGAGCCGGTGGACGCCCCGACCGAGGGGGCCGTCGAGGATTACACCGAGTCCGCCGAGCTGGCCGCCGCCCGCCGGCGCCACCCCTCGCACCCGGACTTCTCGCCCTCCCCCGCCATCGGCGACCACGAGCGCACCGTGGCGCGCCTGGAGGAGCTGGCCGAGGACCGCACGCCGCTGGCCGACGTCCGGCCGGGCCCGCTGGGCACCCTCGACGTCTACGTCTTCGCCGACGGCACGACCGTCTGCATGACGCCGGGCCACCGCGAGACGGCCGAGCGGGTCGCCGAGGCGCTCCGCGAGGGCCACACCACCGTGCTGCTCGGCGGCTCGGGCGTCGCCGGCGCGTACGCGCTGACCTTCGCCTGGGGCGAGGGCCGCGACGACAGCGTCTACGTCCTCGCCGACCGGGTCATCGCCTCGCTCTGAGGCGCAAGAACCCGACTCCGGGGCGAGAGACCTCGGGGCTTCCTTCCGGACCGGGCCCAGTACCCGCCCGGTCCCGGACCGCTCAGCAGCGCGCGGCGGTCCTCCGTACGTCATCCACGGCCTGTGCCACATCCTCGGCACGGGCCGTTTCCGCGTCCCGCAGGGCGTACGCCAAGTCATGACCGGCCACCGCCACTTGGTCGCCGACCGCGAACATCCCGGCGTCCGGCAGCTCGCGCGGCTCCGCTCCGGGCTCCTCCAGGCGCTGCGCGCGCAGCGCGAACTCCCTGGCGAGCGCCAGTCCTTCGGCCGCGGCGCCCCGCGCGAGGGCGCTCTGCGGCAGGGCCCTGAGCCGGTCGGCGAGGGTGTCAACGGCGGACTGCAAAGGCATCACGTCAAGCACGCCGTGAGCCTATGCGCCACTCCCGGGTGGTTGCCAACGCGGGAACGCTCAGGCACGGTGTGCTGAAGGACCAGCATCGAACGCGTCCGGAGGCGCCGATGTCCCAAGTCTTCTCCGAAGAGACCCACCGGAACCTGCTCTCCCGTATTCCCCACTGCACCGGCCGCGAAGTCTCCGACTGGCTTCGCACCGTCGATGAAGGCCCCGCTCTCTTCCGCTTCGAGGAGAAGGTCAGCTGGCTCCGTGGCGAGCACAACCTCGCCTACGGCCACGCCAAGGCGATCGTCCACGAGTACGACCTGCGGCGCGCGGCCCGGAAGTTCTAGCGGACGGTTACCGCGCCCGGTCCGGTCCCGTGACCGGACCGCGCCGGAAACCCGAAGGGCCCGCGGGAGGCATGCCTCCCGCGGGCCCTTCGCCGTGTCCGCGGCGCCGGACCGGCGCCGCGGACACGGGTCGTACTAATCGTCGCCGTTGAGAATGGCGACCAGGCGCAGCATCTCCAGGTAGATCCACACCAGGGTCATGGTGAGGCCGAAGGCCGCGAGCCAGGACTCCTCGCGCGGGGCGCCGTAGGCGATGCCGTCCTCGACCTGCTTGAAGTCCAGGGCGAGGAAGAGCGCGCCGAGCAGCACGCCGGCGATGCCGAAGACGATGCCCAGGCCGCCGCTGCGGAAGCCGAGGCCGTCACCGCCGCCGAAGGCCATGAACAGCAGGTTGATCACCTGCAGCAGCAGGAAGCCCATGGCGGCGATGATCACGAAGCGGGTGAAGCGCGCGTTGACCCGCACGATGCGGGTCTTGTAGGCGACGAGCATCACGACGAAGACCGCCATGGTGCCGAGCACCGCCTGCATGGGCGCGCCGGGGGCCACCCACTGGTTGATCGCGTTGCTGATCGCGCCGAGGAAGAGGCCCTCGAAGGCGGCGTACGCCAGGATCAGCGGCGGCGACGGCTTGCGCTTGAACGACTGGACCAGGCCGAGCACCATCGCGACGAGCGCGGCGCCGATGGCCAGACCCAGCGAGAGGTCCATGATCCACGCCACGGCGGCGCCGACGACGACGGTGCCGAGCGTGAGGCCCGTACGGACGACGACGTCGTCCATGGTCATCGGGCGGGTCTGCGGGACGTACGGCGGGGCCTGGGTGACGTCCTGCTGGCCCTGGGCGTACGGGTTACCACCCGCGTACGGGTTCGCGTCCGCGTAGGGGGCCTGTCCGGCGTACGGGTTCGTCCCCGCGTAAGGGTTGGCGGCGGCCCCGGCCTGCGGCGGCGCATTGAAGCCGGCGTAGCCGTTTCGGCTGAACCCCCGTCGCGAGAAGACCGGGTTGCTGCTCCTCATCTCACTCCTCCGTGGCCGCCCTGCGCGGCCTTGGCCTCAAGGGTAATGGCTTGGCAAAGCCACGTCCCTACTCCTCAGGCAGGATCTTCACGTAAATCCCTCATCGCTGTGGTGCAGACCGGTCCCACCGTAGGGGGTGGACGCGCCGGAAGGCAGGCCGGACGGGGGCGCCGGCCTGCCTTCGGGGCGCGTCCCGCCGGGCGCGGGGGCACCGCCGCGGGACACGGCAGGCGCTGGGGGACGCCTGCGGGAGGAGGGTCAGGAGAGTTCGCGCAGGACGAGCTGCCGGGCCTCGCCGAGCAGGTCGGCGCAGCGGTGCCAGTCCGGCACGGGGGTGGTGAAGACCAGGCTCTCGGCGCCCGCCCGGACGAAGTCCGTGAGCTGCTCGGCGACCTGCTCGGGGTCGCCGGTGACGGCCAGGGTGCGGGCGGCGTCGTGGTCCATGCCGTAGGACGCGGCGAGCGTGGTCGCGTAGCGGTCGCGCAGGCCGTCCGTGGCGCCGCGCGGGGCGAGCGCGCCGTGGATCATGGTGGCCAGCCGGGGCGCGGGGCGCTTCTCCTCGGCCGCCAGCTCCCGGAGCCGGTCGCCCGTGGCGCGGAACGCGTCCGGGGTCCGCAGGGCGCCGAGCCAGCCGGTGCCGTACCGCACCGTGCGGCGCAGCGCCGGGGTGGCGAAGCCGCCGATCCACACCGGCGGGACGGGCACCGCGGGGGCCAGGACGCATTCCGGGGTGCCGGGGACGTCGGGGAGCGGGGTCGGGTGGCCGCCCAGGAGCTTCGGGAGGAGGCGGAGGAACGCGTCCGTGCGGTGGCCCCGGTCGGCGTCGGTGGTGCCCGCCGCGTGCCACTCCGCTCCCCCGCCGCCCACGCCGATGCCGAGGTCGAGGCGGCCGTCGCCGGCGAGGTACTGCAGCGTGCCGATCTGGCGGCCCGCCCAGGAGACGCTGCGCAGCGAGGGGAGGTAGACGGACCAGCCGATGCCGAGGTTCCGCGTGGCGGCGGCCGCGGCGGCGAGGGCGAGGCCGGAGTCGAGCGCGGGCGCCTCGCCGAGCGTGAGGTGGTCGCCCGCCCAGACGCCGTCCAGCCCGGCCTCCTCGGCCCGGCGGGCTGCCTGCGCCACGTCGGGGAGGACATCGCCGGGGGCGCCGATCGAGGGGAGGGTGATGCCGATCCGGGGGATGTTCACGGGGCCTCCAAGCGGCGGCCGGCCGTGCCCTGCTGACCGCGTGGGCGGGGCAGCGGGGCACGGGCCGGGTGCTGTCGGGTTCGGGACGGGCGGGTTCGCGGGTTCGCGGATTACGCCTGGTACGGCGTCTCGGCGCGGGCGGTGCGCAGCGCACGGCCCCACCACGAGAGCTGGTCCAGGAGCTTCTTGGCGGCCCCGTCGGCGCCCTCGGGCGCGGCACCGTCCTCGAAGGCACCCCAGGGGTTGTGGAAGCTGATCATCTCGCGGATGGTCATGGCGTGGACCTCGGCGAAGACCTGGCGCAGGTGCTCGGCCGCGCGCAGGCCGCCGCCCATGCCGCCGTACGAGACGAGGCCGACGGGCTTGGCGGCCCACTCGCTCAGGTGCCAGTCGATGGCGTTCTTCAGCGAGGCGGGGAAGGAGTGGTTGTACTCCGGGGTGATCACGACGAAGGCGTCGGCCGCCTCGATGCGCGGGGTGATGCCGTCCTTGATCTGCTGGGTGGCGGCGTCCAGTTCCTGGCCGAAGCCGGGGATGGCCAGCGGCAGCGGGTGGTCGATCACGTCGATGACGTCGACCTCGACGTCGGGGTGCTGGGTGGCCTGGCGGACGAACCAGTCGCCGACCTTGGCGCCCAGGCGGTTCTCGCGCACGCTCCCGATCACGACGGCGAGCTTGAGGGGTGCAGTACTCATGGGTTCTCCATGTTTCAAAAGTGGGTGCGGTCAGAGTGGGTGCGAAAGGCAGGCGCGTGGCCGGTGTGCACGGGGCGGGGCCCGGTGCTGCCGCTGTCTGCCGGCCACGCTACTGGCGGGATGTCCCGCCCGGGCGGCTCGCGCCGTCGCCCTCAGCGGCTTTGGCAAGTCACTTGACGGTGCTTCGGATTACGCGGTCGGGGCGCCGGCCAGCAGCCGCTCGAAGGCCGCCCGGCTCTGGTCGCCGACGAGCGGGGTGGTGCCGTCGGCGAGGAAGACCGGTACGGCGCGTACGGCCAGGGCCCGGGTCCGCTCCAGACGGCGCGTCAGTTCGGTCTCGTCGGTGGCGTCGGGGGTGCTGTGCAGGCCCGCTTCGGCGGCCAGTCGGCCGAGCGTGCCGGGGTCGGCGATGTCCAGGCCGTCGGTGAAGTGGGCGCGGAAGAGGCGCTCGGCCACCTCCTCGCCGCGGCCGTGCCGCTCGGCGTGGGTGATCAGCAGGTGCGCGGAGCGGGTGTTGGCGTTCACCGCGCGGTCGTAGTCCAGTACGAGCCCCTCGCCCGCCGCCTTCTTCGCCATCGCTGCCGCGGAGTCCAGCGCAGCGGGCCCGAACTTGCGCTGCAGGACGGTCTTGAGCGGTTCGGGCGTGGGCGGCGCCGCGGGGTCGAGCTGGAAGGGGAGGAAGGTCACCTCGGCACTGCCGCCGGCCGCGCGGTGCGTCTGCAGGGCCTGCTGCAGGTGGTGGTAGGCGAGGTAGGAGTGGGCGCAGATGACGTCCAGGACCATGGTGATCTTCATCGGGGGCCTCCGTCGGCGTGGTTCGGAAGGAGCGGCGCGGTCAGCGCACGGTCGCGGTGTGAGACGCGGCCGGGGCCTCGGTGGTGCCGGCCGTGTCGGCGGGCGGGGCGGTGCGGGTACCGCGGCGGGCGTTGCGGGTGAACAGGAGGGCGGCCAGGGCGAGTGCCGGCACCCCGGCGACCAGGAAGAAGCCTGCCTCGAAGCCGGTGGCGGCCAGCAGCGGGCCGACCAGCAGCGGCGAGACGAACTGCCCCGCGAAGGTGGCGGTTCCGGACAGCGAGGTCGCCTGGCCGCGGACGGCCTCGGGAACGCCCTCGCCGATCAGCACGGTCACGACCGGGAAGAACACGCCCTGCCCGATGCCGAAGAGGACGGGGACCAGGAAGAGCAGGATCGGCTGGCTGGTCACGGCGAGGAGGGCGAAGGACACGACCCACAGGGCGACGGCCACGTGCAGCAGGGTGCGCTCGCCCAGCCGTTCGCGCAGCGGGGCGTAGCCCAGGCCGATCAGGCTCATCACGGCGGACATGGCGACGGTGTAGAGGGAGACCAGCATCGGGCTCGTGACGCCCGCCGCGGCGAGCTGCTGGGGCAGGAAGACCATCAGCGCGTACAGCAGCAGCGAGGAGAGGAACTGCAGGCCGTACCAGGCGAGAAGGATGCGGTGGCGGCGCAGCAGGGCCACGGCGCCCATGGGCGCGCCGGCCGGGCCGCCGGCGGGCACGGCGTGCTTGGGCAGGATCAGGACGGTGGCGATGCCGAGCGGGATGGCGATGAGGTAGATCGCGAAGGGCAGGTGCCAGGAGATGCCGCCCACGGCACCGGCGGCCAGCGGCCACAGGACGCCGCCGAGGCTGGTGGCGGTGGACCGCCAGCCCATGGCCCGGTCCTTGGCGCGGCCCTGGTAGAGGGAGAGCAGCGCGACGGTGGTGCCGGCGAAGACGAAGGAGGCGCCGGCGCCGAAGACGAGGCGGGCGACGATCAGGGCCGGGTAGCTGTCGAGGAGTGCTCCGGCGCCGCCGGCCACGCCGTAGACCAGGAGGCCGGCGGCGAGCGGCACGCGGGTGCCGAAGCGGTCCAGGAGGCGCCCGGCGAACGGGCTGACGAGGGCTATCCCGAGGCTGTGGACGGTGACGACCAGCCCGGCCGCCGTGCCGCTCACGCCCAGGTCACCGCGGAGGATCTCGATGACCGGGGAGAGTACCGAGCCGGCCATGACGGTCAGGGTGGAGGCGAACAGCAGGAGGGGGAACACGCCGGTGCGGGGCGTGGTGGTGGCGGCGGTCATCGGGCCACTCCGATCGCGAGGGGGCGCACGGGGGCGCGGGTGGGCAGGCCGTGGTTGGTCAGGCGCAGGACGCGGGCGTTGAAGGCCATGAAGGGCTGGATGAGTCCGTCGACGCAGACGAGGAAGGCGAGGGTGCCGACGCCGACCGGGCCGCCGAGCAGCCATCCGGCGGTGAGCAGGACGGCCTCGATGCCGACCTTGGCGAGCCAGAAGGGCACGTGCAGACGCTGGTTGAGGCTGATGACCAGCAGGTCCATGGCGCGGATGCCGGTGCCGCTCATGATGATCAGCGCGGAGCCGTAGGCGCACAGCAGGATCGCGGCGACCAGGGCGGGCACCGAGGCCAGCCAGCCGAGGTCCGCCAGCCGCATCAGGTCGATCAGGGAGCCGCAGAGCAGGAAGGTCACGAAGGGCATCACGACCGGGCGGCGGCGGTTCCACACCGACCACAGCAGGATGCAGACGGCGGCGATGGCGGCCTGGGCCAGCCCGATCGTTCCCGGCAGATGCTCCAGGAGACCGAGGGAGAGGACGTCGAGGGGGTCCACACCCATCCCTGCGTGGATGAAGAGCGTGGCTCCGGCGGCGAAGACGACACAGCCGACGAGGTAGATCGCGTAGCGCGCGAACCGGCTGCGGTGGGTGGAGTCGGCATCGGGGCGCGTGGGGGCGGAAGGGTGGGGCACGACGGTCTCCCGGGACGAGGTGAGGGGGTCCGCGCTGCCGCCCGCTGCGGCGGGCGGGGCGCGCTCAGGCGTTGACGAAGATGAGGTTGTTGCCCTGCGGGTCGGTGATCTCGAACCGCTCGCCGGTCTTGTGCGGCGCGATGTCGGTGGCGCCCAGGTCGGCCAGCGCCTGGTGGGCCGCGGGGATGTCGACCTCGGTGAAGGCGATACTGATGGGCTGGTCGCCCTTGGTGTTGGTGACGATCAGCTCGCCGCCGTGCCCGGTGTCGAAGACGAAGGTGGTGCCCGGGTACTCCTGCAGGACCTTCAGGCCCAGCCGGTCGCGGTAGAAGGCGACCATGGCGTCCAGGTCGTCGCAGAAGAGCTTGGTGACCGTGAGCTTGCCGAACATGATGAGGTCCTTTCGTGGGGTCCCGGTCGGCCGGTGGCGTGGGGCTGCCGGCGGAGAGGAGGCGGTAGGAGAAGCGGGGTTCCGCGGGGTTTCCCGGCGGCTCCGACACGAAGTAAACTACACCGTGCAGTTCACCTTGTAAACCGCCCAGTGCAATTTGAGGAGCCCGGCCCGCCATGACGCCTTCCGCCGCCCCCCGCACGACCCCCGAATCCGCCCCCACCGGACGCCCCGGAAAGCGCGCCGCCATCGACTGCGCGGCCCGCACCGTCTTCGGAAGAGAGGGCTACAGCCGCGCCAGCGTCGACGCCATCGCGGCCGAGGCCGGGGTCTCCAAGCGCACGATCTACAACCACCACCAGGACAAGGAGCACCTCTTCCTCGCCGTCGTGCAGCAGAGCTCCCAGGCCGTCGCCGCACACCAGGAAGAGCTCATCGACCACCACCTGGGCAGCCCCGAGGCCGACCTGACCGCGGCGCTCACCACCCTCGGCCGCGCGCTGGCCGTGCCGCAGACCGACTTCGAGAGCCACTTCTCGCTGGTCCGCGTGATCTTCGCCGAGGCCCCGCACCTGCCGCCGCACGTCATCGAGAGCTGGCGCGGCACCGGCCCCGGCCGGGTGCGCGCCCGGCTGGCCGAGCGGCTCGGCGAGCTGGCCGGGGCCGGCGCCCTGCGCGGCGGCACCACCCCCGAGACGCTGGCCGTCCACTTCACCCAGCTCGTCACCTCGGAGGTGTACGAGCGCTCGCTGCACGGTGCGCTGCCGCTGGCGGCGGACGAGACCAACGCCCTGGTCGAGTCCGGCGTCGCGGCCTTCCTCGCCCTGCACGGCCCCGCGTCCTGAGCCCGGGGCGGGCTCAACCTAGGTGCTATCAACCGTTCCGCCCGGCCGCTCGCGTGCCACTGTGCTCTGGGCAGCGCCCGAGGGGCGCATCGACGGGGGAATCATGCCCGTACTCCGTCATGCGCACGGGCGGTACCGCAGCGCCGCGGCCGCCGTCCGCACCCTCCTCGCAGCCCGCGTCCACCCGCGAACTCCAGGAGGAGCCCGTGTCACAGACGGTCAGGTCACTCCCCCACCCGTCATCCGCGTCACCGGCCCGCCCCGGCCCGCCGCCGCTCACCGCGCAGCCGGCCGGGCCGTGGCGGGTGCTCGTCGTCGAGAACGACGCCCGCACCGCCCAGACCCTCACCCGCAGTCTTGAACGCCACGGTCACCAGGTCAGGACCGCCGCGACCGGCGCCGCGGCGCTGCGCGAGCACCACCACGCCGACGTGATCCTCATCGACCTCGAACTGCCGGACGTGGACGGGCTGGAGATCTGCCGGTCCATCACCGCCGTGTGCGACACCCCGCTGCTCGCGGTCACCGCCCGGGACAGCGAGGTCGACCGGGTGCTCGGGCTCCAGGCCGGCGCCGACGACTACCTGGTCAAGCCCTACGGATTCCGCGAACTGCTGGCCAGAATGGGCGCGGTGATGCGCCGGGCCCGCCCCGCGGCCACGGCCGGCGCCGTCCTGCAGCTCGGGCCGCTGGTCGTCGAGCAGACCACCCGCACCGTACGGATGCACGGCCGGCCCGTCCCGCTCACCCGCAAGGAGTTCGACCTGCTGCTGCTCCTGGCCTCCCGGCCCGGCGCCGTGGCCACCCGGCGGCAGATCCTCCAGCAGGTCTGGCAGGACACCGACACACCGCGCAGCCGCACGCTGGACACCCACGTCAACGGACTGCGCCGCAAGCTCGGTTCCGGCGACTGGATCGTCACCGTGCGCGGTGTCGGCTTCCGGCTCGGCCAGCCCTGGAACTCCCCCTCCCCGGCGAAGTGAGGACACCCGCATGACCCCTACCGGTACCGGCCTCACCGCCCACCGCGGCCGCCGGCCTGCCACGGCAGCCGTCCACACATGCGCAAGCGCCGCCCGTACGCCCCTGAAGAGCGCGGTACGGCGCCGGCCACGTGGTACAGCGGGCGGCCGGCCACGCGGCGGACCGGACCGCGAAGCCGCCTATCCGGATGAAGCGGACGCCCGTTCGTCCGCTTCCGGGCGGACCGGGACGGGCCGGGCGCCGGGTCGCCGCCCGCGCGGGGCGGCGAGGGCGCAGGCGCCCAGCGCCCCCGCCAGGCACACCCCGCCGGCCACCCACAGGCCGCTGCGCGCACCGGCGGCGCCGGCCAGCCAGCCGGTCAGCAGGGCGCCGACCGGGGTGGTGCCCTGGTAAATGACGGTGTAGAGCGCCATGACGCGGCCGCGGTAGGCGGACTCGGTACCGAGCTGGACGCGGTGGTTGGCCGCCTGCGAGAACACGATCATGGCGAAGCCGGTCAGGGCCAGGGACAGCAGCGCGACGGGGAAGGTGGGCGCCAGCCCGGAAGCGATCTCCGCGACGCCGAAGGCCACCGCGGCGGCCAGCACGACGCGCTGTCGCGGCCGCCCCCGGCGCACGGTGGTGACCAGCGCCGCCACCAGCGAGCCGGCCGCCATCGCCGCGGTCAGCAGCCCGAAGGTGCCGGCCCCGGTACCGAAGACCGTTCTGGCCAGCAGCGGCAGCGTGACCTGGAAGTTGAAGCCGACCAGCGCCAGCAGCGCCACCAGCGCGAGCGGCAGCAGCAGGTCGCGCCGCGCGGCGACGTACCGGAGTCCGGCCACGACGCCGCCGCGGGCCGCCCGGGCGGTGCCCCGGTACAGCTCCTGCGGCCGCATCCGCGCCAGCGCGACCACCGTGCCCAGATAGCTGACGGTGTTGAGCAGCATCACGGCCGGGGCGCCCCACACGCTGATGAGCGCGCCCGCGGCGGCGGGCCCCAGCACCCGGGCCGTGTTGAAGTACGCGGCGCTCAGCGCCGAGGCGTTCGGCAGCAGTTCACCGCCGACCATCTCGCTGACGAAGGACATCCGCGCCGGGATCTCCACCGCGTTGACCACGCCCAGGCCCGCGGCGCAGCCGATGATGTGCCAGAGCCGCAGCTCGCCGCTGAGCGCCGCGGCCGCCAGCAGGCAGGCCAGTACCGCGGAGGCGAGATTGGCCGCCAGCAGCAGCCGGCGCTTGTCGTAGCGGTCCGCCAGCCGGCCGCCCAGCAGCGTCAGCAGCAGGACGGGCGCGAACTGGGCCGCGGTGACGGCGCTGAGCGCGGCGGCCGAATCCCCGGTCAGCCGCAGCACGAGCCAGTCCTGCGCGGTGAACATCATCCAGGTGCCGGTCACCGAGGCCAGTTGCCCCAGCGTGAACAGCCGGAAGTTGCGCACCCGCAGCGACGCGGTCATGCCGCGCAGTACGGCGCCGCCGCTCACGGCGCGCCCGCTTCGGCACGCGCCACGCACTCCTCCAGGAACGCCAGGACGCCCAGGTGGTAGCCGCGCGCCGTCCGCCCCAGGCTGATGTTGTGGCCCGCGCAGGCCAGCCGGTCGACGCGGACGAGGGGCGAGGCCAGCCGCGCCGTCATCGCCTCCACCGTCCACCGGTCGGACCGCCACCACTGCTCGTGCTCGGCGAAGGTGAAGCGCACCGGCACCCGGACGTCGCGCGCGACCGACGGGTAGGTGCGCGGCCAGCACGGCACGTCCCGCAGCTCGTTGCGGGGTATCGGGCCCACCAGCGGCTCGGCCATCCGGAAGGTGCCCGGCGGGTAGAGGGCCAGCGGGCCCCAGTGCAGCCGGTGGCTGCGGCGGCCGACGGGGTCCGCCAGCCGGTCGGAGCCGACGGCCCAGCGGTCGCTGATGCCGGACACGTCGACGCCGAGCAGCCGCTGCCCGCCGGCGTCGCGGCCGTCCCGGGCCGCGGTCATCAGGGCGAGCTTCCCGCCCATCGAGTGCCCCAGCACGAAGAAGCCGGCGCCCACCGGGTGTTCGCGCGCGTAGCTCTCCAGGGCCGCCAGGACGTACCCGGCCTGCTCGGCCAGCGGCAGGCCGTCGGGCAGCGCGGCCGCCGAACTCCCGTACCCGGGCCGGTCCAGCGCGAGTGCCGCGTAGCCGCAGGAGGCCGCGAGGGAGAGCATCGAGGTGGCCGGGTCGGCCCGGCCGTGGAAGTAGCCGGCCCGCATGCCGCCGCCGTGCAGCGCGACGAGCACAGCGCGCGGCGGGACGCCGGACGGCAGGGCGAGCAGGCCGGACAGGCGCAGCGGGCCCGCTTCGATCTCCACGGCACGGACCGGATCGTCCGGCGGGGTGGGCGGTGCCTCGGGCGGCAGAAGCTGGGGCATGGCGGGACTCCAAGTCGGGTGGGTGCCCGGCGGTGGCAGGGAACAAGGGTGCGGAGGCGAACGTGCGCGGGCGGGCGCCGGGGAAGCGGCGCCCGCCCGGGATGCGGCCGGTCAGTCCGTACCGCGGATGATGTGCGGTTCGGCGTCGAAGTCGTCCTCGGCCTCGAGCGGCGGCAGTTGCCACCCGGCCCGTGGCGGGCCGCTGTCCTCGACGGTGCCGGGGGCTTCCTGTGTCACGGTCACGGTGTTTCCTCCTCGTACGGCACGGCGCTACGCGGCCAGTTCCTGCCAGCTGCGCGGGCCGGGTCCGCGCTCGGCGCGCTCCAGCCGTCGCCAGCGCGCGGTGACGGGCCGGAGCGGCGCGGGCTCTTCGGGAGCGGCGGCCATGACCCTGAGCAGGACGGCGGTGACGGCCGCCAGCTCCTCGGGGGTGGGCGAGCCCTTCTCCACACGGATCACGTCGCGTGCTTCGCTCACTCGGTACTCCTTACTGGGGCGGGTTGCCGTGCTTGCGGGAGGGCAGGCCGGCGTGCTTGCTGCGCAGCATCGCCAGCGACCGGGCGATGACCTGGCGCGTGCTGCGCGGGTCGATGACGTCGTCCACCAGGCCGCGCTCGGCGGCGTAGTAGGGGTGCATCAGCTCCTCGCGGTACTCGCGGATCTTCTGGGCGCGGGTCTCCTCCGGGTCGGCGGAGGCGGCGATCTCCCGGCGGAAGATGACGTTGGCCGCGCCCTCGGCGCCCATCACGGCGATCTCGTTGCTCGGCCAGGCGAGCGCGAGGTCGGTGCCGATCGAGCGGGAGTCCATGACGATGTACGCGCCGCCGTACGCCTTGCGCAGCACCAGGGAGATCCGCGGGACCGTGGCGTTGCAGTACGCGTACAGCAGCTTGGCGCCGCGCCGGATGATGCCGTTGTGCTCCTGGTCGACGCCGGGCAGGAAGCCGGGCACGTCCACGAGCGTGACGAGCGGGATGTTGAAGGCGTCGCAGAACTGCACGAAGCGCGCCGCCTTCTCGCTGGCCTCGATGTCCAGCACGCCGGCGAAGTGGGCGGGCTGGTTGGCGACGATGCCGGCCACCTCGCCGTCGAAGCGGGTCAGGGCGCAGACGATGTTGCCCGCCCACCCCGGGTGCACCTCGAAGTACTCGCCGTCGTCGGCGATCTCCTCGATCACGGCGCGGATGTCGTACGTGCGGCCCGGCTCGGCGGGGACCACGTCCAGCAGGTCCTCGCAGGAGCGGTCGACGGGGTCCGTGGCCGGTGCGGAGGGCGGCAGTTCGCGGTTGTTGGAGGGCAGCAGCGAGAGCAGGTAGCGGACCTCTTCGAGGCAGGTCCGCTCGTCGTCGTACGCGAAGTGGGCCACGCCGGAGGTCTCGGCGTGCACATCCGCGCCGCCCAGCCCGTTCTGGGTGATCTCCTCGCCGGTCACCGCGCGGACCACGTCCGGGCCGGTGATGAACATCTGCGAGGTGTCGCGGACCATGAAGACGAAGTCGGTCAGGGCCGGCGAGTAGGCCGCGCCGCCGGCGCAGGGGCCCAGCATGACGCTGATCTGCGGGATGACGCCGCTCGCCTTGGTGTTGCGCTGGAAGATGCCGCCGTATCCGGCGAGCGCGGAGACGCCTTCCTGGATACGGGCGCCGGCGCCGTCGTTCAGCGACACCAGCGGCGCACCGGCCTGGAGGGCCATGTCCATGATCTTGTGGATCTTCTGCGCGTGGGCCTCGCCCAGCGCGCCGCCGAAGATCCGGAAGTCGTGCGCGTAGACGAAGACGGTACGGCCGTGCACGGTGCCCCAGCCGGTGATCACACCGTCGGTGTAGGGCCGCTTGTCCTCCAGGCCGAAGCCGGTCGCGCGGTGCCGTCGCAGCGGCTCGACCTCCGTGAACGAACCCTCGTCCAGGAGCAGTTCGATGCGTTCGTGCGCGGTGAGCTTGCCCCGGGCGTGCTGCCGCTCGGTGGCGGCCGGATCCGGCCCCTGGCGGGCCATCTCCTTGAGCGTTTCCAGCTCCGCCAGGTGGGCCTCGGGCGGCAGCACGGTCGGGGTGACATCGGTGACGGTCACTGAGATCTCCTCTTGCGGGTCGGTGGGGTACGTCTGCCGCGGCCGCGCCGGTCAGGCGGCGGGCTGCAGGGCCGGGGTGCCGGTGGTGGCCGGCACGGACGCGCCGCCGGGCAGCAGTACGGCGGTGGGCAGCCGGTGCACGGCGCGGGGCGCCCCGGCCACGCCCCGGTAGGCGACGGCACCGTCGTGGTGCGGGCCGCAGTCGATGTCCAGGACGGACCAGCCCGGCGGGCGCCGCGGGACGTCGGCGCCGAGGTAGTCGGCGGCCGGCGAGCGGCTGAGCCCGGTGCCCAGAGCCTTGAGGTACGCCTCCTTGCGCGTCCAGACGCGGCCGAAGGCGGCGCAGTGCCCGGGCGGCGGCACCTCCTCGATCTCGGCGCGTTCCGCCGGGTGGAGCGAGGGGGTGCACACCTCGACGGTGCCGGGGCGCGGCCGGCGCTCCACGTCGGCGCCGACGGTCTCGGAGGCGACGGCGACGAGCACCATGCCGCTGCTGTGCGAGAGCGAGAAGTGCAGCGGCGGGTCGGGGTGGGCCACGGCGGGGCGCCCGTGCGGGTCGCCGCAGCCGGGACACGGTTCGCGGACGAACGGCACCTGTTCCGGGGCGAGTCCGAGGTAGTGGCCGAGGACCCGGCGCAGGGCGATGTGTGCCGAGGCGTACAGCACGCCGTCGTGGGGCCGGGTGAAGGAGCGGCGGCGGGCCTCCTCGCGCGCGTCCAGTTCCGAGGTGTCGAGCAGCGGTCCGAGCTGGTCGGGGCGGGGCAGGCGGAGCAGCCAGGCGTCGAGGAAACCGTTCATGCGTGCTGCCTGACGCGGTGGCCGTGACCGTTGCCGTGGCCGTCGGGGCCGAGCTGTCCGGCGAGGCAGTCGATGAGCTCCTGGGCGCTGTTGGCCAGGAGCAGCATCTGGAGGTTCACCTCCACCTCCAGCGCGCGTTCGATGCGGTTCTGGAGCTGGAGGCCGGCGACGGAGCCGACGCCGAGGCTGTTCATCGTGCGGCCGGAGACGTCGATGTCACGCGGGGCCACGAGAAGGACGCGGGCGAGTTCCCGGCGGACGTACGCGTCGATGATGCGGGTGCGTTCTTCGAGGGACAGCGTGACCATCACGGACCGGCCGGGCACCGCGACCTCCGGCCCGAGCAGCGAGTCGTCGGCGTCGTCGTCGAACTCCCAGCCGTCGACGTCCCAGGCATCGACGTCCCAGGCGTCGATGTCCCAGGCGTCGACGTCCCAGGCCATACGGCTGTCTTGGACAGTCATCCGGATTCCTTCGGTGAGTGGCGGACGGTGGTGGGAAGTGCTAGGGCGTGTCTTTTGGATCAGCCCGGATCAGGTCGCGGCGTCTGGTGCGGTGCATCGCAAGGCGGAGCGTTGCCCTCGTACCGGGTTGTACGTGGGCAATGCGACAACGCGGCGAGGTGCCGTGCCAGGCGTCGCGGCCCCGGGATGATCCGAAAGACGCGCCCTGGGCCCGCCAGTGCCGTGACCACGCCGAGCAGGCCGACGGCGGCGACGAGCAGATGGGCGGAGCGGTGGTCCGGCGTTCCGGTGCCGGTCGTCAGCAGCGCCGCGGCCAGCGCCGGCATGAGCGCGGCACCGGCCTGGACGGCCGTCTGGTACGCCGCGCCCGCGACGGCTTTCTCGCTGCCGGCCGCCTCGGAGACGGCCTGGGTGTTCAGGGCGGTGAAGGCCAGCACGAAGCCCGCGCCCACCAGGAGGAGGCTGGGCAGCAGCCCGGTGACGTACGAGGTGTTCTCCCGCAGCAGCAGGAGGTACCCGGCGAACGCGGCGAGGGAGCCGAGGGCGATGAGCGGCCGGGCCCCGAAGCGCTCGACCATCGCCCCGGAGTGCAGGGCGGTCAGGGCGAGCGGCAGGCTCGCGGGCAGGAAGGCCAGCGCGGTCTGCAGGGGGCTGCGGCCGAGCTCGTCCTGGAGCTGCAGCGTGGCGATGAACAGCATGCCCAGGTAGGACCCGTTGAGGCAGGCGGCGCCCAGCGCCGACCGGCGCAGCGCGGCGCTGGCGCGTACGGAGGCGGGCAGTATCGGAGCCGCCGAGCGACGTTCCCGTACCACCAGCAGAGCGAAGAGGACCACGGCCGTCAGCAGCAGTCCGGCCGTGCGCGGGCCGGTCCAGCCGTCGGTGGGTACGTGGGCGATCCCGCCGACCAGGGCCGCCGTGCCCGCGGTCAGGAGCAGTACCCGCGCCAGGGGCAGCGGCTGCCGCGCCGCCCCGGCAGCTCCTTCCCCGGGCTCCTGTGCGGGGATGAGCCGCAGCCCCGCGACGAACAGTACGGCCACCACCGGCGCGGGGAAGGCCAGGGTGTAGCGCCAGTCCCAGCCGGTCAGCAGCCCGGAGAGCAGCAGTCCCGTGGCGAAGCCGCTGGCCCCGAAGAGCGTGTACACGGAGATCGCGCGCCGCCGCACCGGGCCTTCGGGGAAGACGGACATGATGATGGCCAGCCCCATCGGCGCCGTCAGCGCGGCGCAGCCGCCCTTGACGAAGCGGGTGGCCACCAGCAGTACCGGATCGGTGGCGATGCCCGCGACGAGGGACGCGACGGCGAAGACGGCCAGCGCGGTCAGGTAGAGCCGCCGCCTGCCCCAGCGGGCGGCCAGCCGCGGTCCGAGCAGCAGCAGACCGGCGAAGCCCAGGGCGAAACCGCTCATGGTCCACTGCGTTCCGGCCGGCGCCAGGTGCAGGTCGGCGCCGATGGCGGGCGCCGCCACGACCAGTACGGACACCTCCAGGGCGTCGATGAGCATATTGCCGGCGAGGACGGTCAGCAGGCCCCACGGCCGGGTGCCGGCGGCGGCCGCGGCGGGGCGGGGCACGGAAGGAGTCGTAGACGTCATGGTGGTCTTCCCGGTGGGAGAGGTGGCTGGTCCTGGGGGGGCGGGCGCGGGGTCCGGACGTCCGGGTGTCCGGACCCCGCGGCCGAAGAGGGCGGCCGCGCCGGCCCGTCCGGTTCACCCCAGGAGGGTGCCGCCGCTGGCGTCGAGGAAGGCGCCGGTGACCCACCGGGCGTCGTCGGTGGCGAGGAAGGTGACGACGTCGGCGACGTCCTCGGGCTCACCGACCCGGTTGAACGCGGAGAGCTGCGCCATCTGCTCCACCGCCTCGGGGATGTCGAACACCGGGTTGCCGTTGCGGGTGATGCCCGGCGCGACGCTGTTGACGGTGATGTTGCGCGGTCCCAGGAGCTTGGCGAAGTGCAGTGCGAGCTGCTCGACCGCGCCCTTGGTCATCGCGTAGGCGATCTCCTCGGGGTTGGCGAAGTGGGTCAGCCCGGAGGAGATGTTGATGATCCGGCCGCCGTCCGGCATGTTCTTCAGCGCCCGCCGGATGAGGAAGAACGGCGCCTTGGCGTTGACGGCCACCAGCCGGTCGAACTTCTCGGGCGTCGTGTCGTCCACGGAGACGCCGCCCATCTCACCGGCGTTGTTGACGAGGATGTCCAGGTCGGTCGTGCCGGTGCGCTCCTTCAGGCCCGCCTCCAGGCCGAGGAACAGCTCGTGCACGTCGCCGGGCACGCCCAGCTCGGCGCGGACCGTGAAGGCCCGGCCGCCCTCGGTCTCGATGGCGGCGACGGTCTCGGCGGCCGCCTCCTTGTTGCTCGTGTAGTGCACGGCGACCAGCGCGCCCTCGCGCGCCAGCCGCACGGCGGTGGCCCGCCCCATGCCGCGGCTGGAGCCGGTGACCAGTGCCGTCTTTCCGTTGAGCCTGCCCATGGTGTTCCCTCCCTGCGCGGCCGCGGACGCGGCCGGGTTCGTCAGTGGTGCGGCCGGCCCGGTCAGGCCGAACCAGCGGTACAGCGCGGCGTCCAGGCCGTCGGTCGTCCGTCCCGTCCACACGAGGTGGCCGTCGGGCCGGACCAGGACGGCGCCGGCCCCGGCCAGCGGGTGGTCGTCCGCGCCGCCGGCCAGGCGGGCGGAGAGCACGGTGACCCGGTCCTCGCGGCCCGCGGCCGCCCGGTGCAGCGGCGCTTCGGCGTCCTGCTCGCCGGACAGGTCCAGCAGCAGGCCGCGGCCGGTGCGCAGCAGGGCCGCCGCGGTGGTGGCGCTGCCGTCGGTGCGGAGCAGCGGGGTGTGCGGGAGCCGGGCGCCCAGCAGCGGGTGGCCGCCGGTGCCGACGTCGTACCGGACGTCCAGGCCGGAGATCATGCCCGCCAGGTGGGCGCGTACCGGCTCCTGGGCGATCAGCTCGGCCAGTACGGACCGGACCGCCTCGACCTCGGGACCGCCCAGCAGCAGCAGTGCCTGCGCCTGGATGTTGGACCGGACGCGGGCGCCGACCGCGTGCCGTTCGGCGTGGTAGCTGTCCAGCAGGCCCTCGCTGCCGAGCCTGCGGACCTGGATGGCGAGTTTCCAGCCGAGGTTGACCGCGTCCTGGAGCCCCAGGTTCAGCGCCTGTCCACCGATGGGCATCTGCTGGTGCGCGGCGTCACCGGCCAGCAGGACGCGCCCGTCGCGGTAGGCGGTGGCCTGCCGGTCGGCGTCGCCGAAGGAGTTGACCCACAGCGGGGTGCCGCCGCTGATGTCCTCCCCCGTGACCCGCTCCCAGACCGCCGCGACCTCGGCGAAGTCCGGGTCGCCGGTGCGCGTGCCGGCCGGCCGGCCGAACTCGTGCACCATGACGCGGGTGACGCCGTCGTCCCGCCGGGCGGCGATGGCCAGCCCCTTCTCCAGCCGTTCGAAGCGCCGGTTGGGGATGTCCAGGCCCGCCACGTCCGCGCGCAGCAGCTCGCGGGTGGCGTCCCGGCCGGGGAAGGCGGCGCCGGCCAGCCGGCGCACGGTGCTGTTCTCGCCGTCACAGCCGACCACGCACAGCGCCGACAGGGTGACGGTGGTGCCGTCCCCGGTCACCGACTCGACCTCGACGCGGTCGTCGAGGACCGACAGGCCGCGGACCTCGTGCCCGCGGCGTACGTCGGCGCCGAGCGATCGCGCCCACTCCCCGAGGAGTTCCTCGGTGCGGTGCTGCGGGACCTTCCACTGGCCGGGGTGGCTGCTGTCGAGGGTCAGGTCCAGGGGGATGCCGCCGAAGTGGCCGCGCGGTTCGCGGGGCGGGGTGCCCAGCTCCTCCAGGAGGCCGCGCGAGTCGAGGATCTCCATGGTGCGGGCGTGCAGGGTGGAGGCCCGCGACTCGGTGGTGGGGGACGTACGCGCTTCCAGCACGACGACCTCGGCACCGCCCAGCCGCAGTTCCCCGGCGAGCATCAGCCCTACGGGGCCCGCCCCAACGACGATGACCTGGGTGTCCAGTGCGGCCATCTCAGCGTCGCGCCTCGGCGTGGTCCTTGGCGTGGCCCAGCGTGGCCCGGCTGTTGGTGCTGAGCGCGGTGCGCACGTACTCCGTGGCCTCGGCGACGCCGGCCTCGGGCCCGAGGATCCGGGTGATGTTCTCGGTGTTCAGGACGACCGTGTGCTGCGAGGTCGCGGCCACCCCGTCCGCGGTCTCCTCGAACGTCCACCGGCCGGTGTGCAGGGTCATCAGCGCCGGCAGCGTGACCTGCTTGTACGCGATCTTGTGGTGCGGGAAGCAGACCCGGTACGACTTCGTGGTGTGCGTGGAGCCGTCCTTGGCGCGGGTGTCCATCTCCAGGCTCTGCAGCCCGGGCGTGGTCTCCTCCAGGCGTACCGAGGCCACGTGCGGGAGCCGCTCCTGCCAGAGGTGCGCCTCGTTGATGAAGTCGTAGGCGTCCTTGGCGGAGCCGGCGATGTGGACCGTGTCCTCGAAGGAGAAGGTCAACTCCGCCGAAGCGTGCGCCAGTTCCACGTTGGTCTTCAGTGCGGCCAGCTCCGAGCGGGAGTTGCGGTCGACGGCCTGGTCGATCCACTCCAGGGAGTCCGGGTCGTCGTCGATCGCGCGGTAGTCGTGCAGCAGCCGGATCCTGGACTCGTCCGCGCCGAGCGGCTCGATGATCCAGGTGCCGCCCATGGCCGCGACCGGCGGCGCCGACACCTCCTGGCGGAAGGTGATCCGCAGCGCCTCGGGGTCGAGGGTGCGGCGCGACGTCCAGTTCTTGGCCTCGCCGTTGGCGGTGGCCCAGATCCGGATGCGCTCCTCGTTCGCGCCCTGCTCGACGTGGTCGACATAGAGGGTCGGCGGGAAGATGCGGGGCCAGTTCTCCACCTCGGCGAGCAGGCGGTAGACCTCGGCGGCGGGGGCCTGCACGGTGATCTCGTGCTCGACCTCACGAACCGTCATGTTGAGCTCCTTGGGAATCCTTGGAAAGAGGAAGAGAAGAGGGGGATCAGAAGTTGCCGAGGCCGCCGCAGACGTTGAGCGCCTGCGAGGTGATGGAGGCGGCGGTGTCGGAGGCGAGGTAGCCGACCAGCCCGGCGACCTCCTCCGGGGTGGAGTAGCGGCCGAGCGGAATCTTGGACTGGAACTTCTCGAGGATCGCGTCCTCGGTGGCGTTGTACGCCTCGGCGTAGCCCTGGCGGACGCGCTGCGCCATCGGGGTCTCGACGTAGCCGGGGCACACCGCGTTGACGGTGATACCAGTCGGGGCCAGCTCGTTGCCGAGGGCCTTGGTGAAGCCGACGACGCCGTGCTTGGAAGCCGAGTACGGGGCGCCGAGGACGACGCCCTGCTTGCCCGCCGTGGAGGCGATGTTGATGATGCGGCCGCGGCTCTTGTGGCGCATCCGGCCGGTGTTGAGCACCTCACGGGTCATGCGGAAGACGCTGTTGAGGTTGGTGTCGATGACGTCGTGCCACAGCTCGGTCGCGATGTCGGCGGTGACGCCGCCGCCGCTGCGGCCGGCGTTGTTGACCAGGACGTCGACGCTGCCGTGGCGGTCGACGGCGGCCTGCACGAAGGCGTGCACGCTCGCGTCGTCGCGGACGTCCAGCTCGGCGCCGTCGGCCTCGATGCCGTCCTCGCGGAGCTGCTTGACGGTCCGTGCCACGTTCTCGGCGTTACGGGCGCCGAGGAAGACGGTGTGACCCTGCTCGCCCAGGAGACGGGCGGCGGCCAGGCCGATGCCGCTGGTGCCGCCGGTGATGAGGGCGAGGCGTCCGGTGGTGCGGGACATGAAGGGACTCCTTGTGTCAGGGCCCGGCCGGTGCCGGGAGGGGGCGGAGGAAGAGGGGCGGCCGCGGGTGAGGCGCGGCCGCCCCGGGAGCGGGTCAGGCCGCGGAGAGGGCCAGGTGGGCGTTGACCGTCTCGATGAGCGCGCGCGGCGTGGCGGCGTCGGTCAGCGCCGAGTCGTCCAGCGTGATGCCCCACTCGCGCTCGATGCGGCCGCCGGTCTCCAGCAGGGCCAGGGACTCGTAGCCCAGCTCCTCGAAGTCGGTGTCGAGGATGTCGCCGTCCAGGTCGACGCCCTCGTCGGCGCCGGCGCCCTCCAGGAGGATGCGCTTGAGGTCGTCCAGGGTGAATACAGCAGACATGTGCGTTCCTTCGGTTCGGATCATGGGTGTCCCGCGCCGTTGCGGGACACAGCGGGAGGTCAGCCGTCGGCGCGGAGCACGACGGCGGAGTTGAAGCCGCCGTGGCCGCGGGCCAGCACCAGCGCGGTGCGGACCTCGGCGGTGCGCGGCTGGCCGACGACCAGGTCGAGGCCGTAGGCGGGATCGGGGTCGGTGTGCACGGTGGGCGGGATGAGGCCCTCGTCCATGGCCAGCAGGGCGGCGGCCACGTCCAGCGGAGCGGCGCCCGAGTACAGCCGGCCGGTCATGGTCTTCGGCGCGGTCACCGGGACGCCCCGGGTGCCGAAGACGGTGCGCAGCGCGTCCGCCTCGGCCCGGTCCAGCTCCACGGTCCCGGCGGCGTCCGCGAAGACGACGTCCACGTCCTGCGGGGCGCAGTCGGCCTCGTTCAGGGCCAGCTCGATGGCGCGGCGCAGCCCGGGCTCCCCGCCGGTGCCCGGCTTGGGGTCGAACGTCGCGGCGTACCCGACGAGTTCGCCGTAGATACGGGCGCCGCGGGCGCGGGCCGCCTCGGTGTCCTCCATGACGAGGAGGGCGCCGCCCTCGCCCGGCACATGGCCGCCGGCGGCCGCGTCGAAGGGCACGTAGGCGCGGTCGGGGTTGTCGCTGGTGGACAAGCGCCCGCTGGTGAGCTGGGCGGCCCAGCCCCAGGGGCAGATCGAGGCGTCCACGGCACCGGAGACGATCAGCGGGGTGCCCTTGCGGATCTGGCGGCGGGCCTGGGCCAGCGCGTCGAGCCCGCCGGCCTGGTCGCTGACGAGGACGCCGCTGGGGCCCTTCATGCCGTTGCGGATGGAGATCTGCCCGCTGTTGACGGCGTAGAACCAGGCGAAGGACTGGTACGCGCTGACGTACTGGCTGCCCTGGCTCCACAGCTTCTGCAGCTCGTTCTGGCCGAACTCGAAGCCGCCGGAGGAGCTGGCGGTGATCACGCCCATGTCGAAGGCGGGCTGCTCGCCGGGGACGATGCCGGCGTCGGCCAGCGCCCAGTCCGCCGCCACCAGCGCCATGCGCGTCATGTGGTCGGTCTGCGGGATCAGCCGGCTGGGCAGGTGCGCCGCGGCGTCGAAGCCGGGCACCTCGCCGGCCAGCGTCGCCGGGTAGGACGAGGCGTCGAAGCGGGTGACGCGGCCGATGCCGCTCTTGCCGATCCGGGTGGCCGCCCAGAAGTCCTGGGTGCCGAGCCCGTTGGGAGAGGCGACTCCCAGGCCGGTCACTGCCACGGAGGCGGTCATGCCTCGCTCCTTTCGGGCCGGGCGAGCACCATCGCGGACTGGAAGCCGCCGAAGCCGCTGCCCACGGTCAGCACGGCGTCGGTGCGCTGCTCGCGCGCGGTGACCGGGACGTAGTCCAGGTCGCATTCGGGGTCGGGGGTGTGCAGGTTGGCCGTGGGCGGAACGACGTGGTGCTCCATGGCCAGCGCGCTGGCGGCGATCTCGATGGAGCCGATGGCGCCCAGCGAGTGGCCGACCATGGACTTGATGGAGCTGACCGGCGTCGCGTAGGCGTGGTCGCCCAGGCTCTTCTTGAACGCGGCGGTCTCGTGGCGGTCGTTCTGCTTGGTGCCGGAGCCGTGCGCGTTGATGTAGTCGATGTCCTCGGCGTTCAGCCGCGCCTCGGCCATGGCCACGCGGATGGCCTCGGCCATCTCCGCGCCGTCCGGGCGCAGCCCGGTCATGTGGTACGCGTTGGAGCGGGTGGCGTAGCCAGCGATCTCGGCGTAGATGTGCGCGCCGCGCGCCTGGGCCGCGCCGAGCTCCTCCAGGACGAAGAAGGCCGAACCCTCGCCCAGTACGAAGCCGTTGCGGGTGTTGTCGAAGGGCCGGGAGGCCGTCTCGGGGCTGTCCTGGCGGGGCGTGGTCGCCTTGATCGCGTCGAAGCACGCCATCGTGATGGGCGAGATCGGGGCGTCCGAGGAGCCGGCGATCATGACGTCGGCGCTGCCCTCGCGGATCAGCTCGACGGCGTGGCCGACCGAGTCGATGCCGGAGGTGCAGCCGGTGGAGACCACGGTGGCCGGGCCCTGCGCGCCGGTCGCCCAGGCGACCTCGGCAGCGAACGAGCTGGGGACCAGGTAGTCGTACAGGTGCGGTACGGCGTAGGTGTGGTCGACCAGGTCCAGCCGCCCGCCGTCGCTGACGGTGCGGTACTCGGTGTCCAGGCCCATCGTGGCGCCGACGGCGCTGCCGACCGTGACACCGGTGCGGTACGGGTCGAGGTCCGCGAACTCCAGGCCGCTGTCGCCGAGGGCCTCGCGGGCCGCGACGACGGCGAACTGGGCGGCCCGGTCCATCCGGCGGATCTCCTGGGGGGACAGGCCGTGCAGCTCGGGGTCGAAGTCGATCTCCGCCGCCACCCGGGAGCGGAAGGAGGAGGCGTCGAAGAAGGTGATGGCGCGGGTCGCGGTGCGGCCCTCGCTCAGCAGGCTCCAGAAGTTCTTGGTGCCGACACCGCCCGGGGCGAGGACCCCGATGCCGGTGATGGCCACGCGGCGGGCGCTCACGCGGATGCCTCCCAGTTGTAGAAGCGGGTCGCCATCGCGTCGGAGGGCGAGCGCCAGGTGGCCGGGTCGTACGCCTCGATGAAGGGCTTGAGGTCGTCGCTGATCTGCACGAAGCGGGGGTCGGTCTTCGCTTCCTCGATGAGCGCGCCACCGTTGTCGGTGTCGAAGTCCTGCAGGTGGAAGTAGAGGCCGCGGTACGAGAAGAGCTGGCGGCGGCGGGTGCCCATGCGGTGGGGCATCTCGGTGCCGTCGAACTCCCCGAAGAGGCGGGCGACGTCCTCGGCGGACTGCGGGTTCATCCGCGCGACGATGAGGGTGCTGTGCATAGGTGGGATCTCCTTGTCGGCCGGTGGGAATCCGGCGCTGTGGGCGTGGCTCAGCGGGCGGGGCCGAACCACCGCTCCAGGGACATGGGCAGGTCGTCGTGGCTGCCGGGCGCGGCCCAGGCCACGTAGCCGTCGGGGCGGACCAGGACGGCGGTGGTGCCGGCCAGGTCGCTGCCCTCGGCCGGGTCGGCGGTGGCGGTGACGATGTCGACGCGGTCCGACCAGCCGGCCGCGCGGCCCCGCAGGACGGGGTTGTCGGCGAGGTCGAGCAGGACGCCGCGGCCGGAGTGGAGCAGCGCGGTGCTGCCCGTGGTGCGGCCGTCGGGGCGGGTCAGTTCGAGGTCGGGCATCCGGCGGCCGAGCAGCGGATGGGTGCCGCCGCTGGTCTCGTACCGGATCTCCAGCCCGCTGACCATCGCGGCCAGGTGGCGGCTGACGTCCTCGTAGCCGATCAGCTCGTTCAGGACGTCGCGCAGCGGCTGGATCTCGGCGCCGGAGAGGAACAGCAGGCCCTGCGCCCGGGTGTTCATCAGCAGCCGCCGGCCCACCGCGTGCCGTTCCTCGTGGTACGTGTCCAGCAGGGCCTCGGGGGCGCGTCCCTGGACGACGGCGGCGAGCTTCCAGCCGAGGTTGACCGCGTCCTGGATGCTGGTGTTCATGCCCTGGCCGCCGGCCGGCAGGTGGATGTGGGCGGCGTCGCCGGCGAGAACGACGCGACCGCGGCGGTACTCGGTGACCTGGCGGGTGGCGTCCCCGAAGGAGCTGACCCAGACCGGCTCACCGTGCGAGATGTCCTGGCCGGTGACGCGCTTCCAGCCGGCGACGATCTCCTCGTAGGAGGGGGCGCTGGTGCGGCGCTGCGGCGGGGTGCCGCGCTCGCAGAGGATGAGGCGGGTGATGCCGCCGGGCAGCGGCCCGACCATCACCATGCCGCCGTCGAACGTCTCACCGATCATGCGCGGGTCCAGGTCCAGGCCCTTGACGTCGGCGAGGAACATCTCCAGCGTCGACGCGGTACCGGGGAAGTCGAACCCCGCCGCCTTGCGGACGGTGCTGCGGCCGCCGTCGCAGCCGACCAGGTAGCCGGTGCGCAGCGTCTGCGTGTCCCCGCCGGGCGTACGGACGGTGACCTCCACCGCGTCGCCCTTGTCGACGAAGGAGACCAGTTCGTGGCCGCGGCGCAGGTCGGTGCCCAGCTCGCCCACCCACGCCTCCAGGACCGCTTCGGTCTGGGACTGCGGGATGGTCTTGGCGGCCTGGTGCGCGCCCTCCAGCACGGCGAAGTCGACGGGCAGGCCGCCGAAGTGGCCGACGTTGCTGGTCTCGATGTCGCCGAAGCGGGGCAGCAGCCCCCGCTGGTCGAAGATCTCCATGGTGCGCGCGGTGAAGCCCAGCCCGCGGGACTCACCGGTCCGCTCGGGCAGCCGCTCCAGGACGATCACGTCGACCCCGGCGAGCCGCAGCTCTCCTGCGAGCATGAGGCCGGCCGGGCCGGCCCCCACAACTATCACTGCAGCGTCCATTGCCTCTTTCTCCTTGGGTGGGCGGGGTGTCCCGTCGCGCGCGACGGTTCGCACCGGGGTTCGGCGGTCGGCGGCCGCGGTCACGCGTCGGCGAAGACCGGCAGCAGCGGGGCGGGAAAGACCCCGGTGCCGGCGGCGGTGTTCACCAGGCGGCGGCACAGGGTGGTGAGCCGGGCGACGCCTTCGGCGCCCAGATGTGCGTACGGAGCGGCGTCCAGGCGGTCGGTGTCCCGCTCGACCTGTGCGCGCAGTTCCCGGCCGCGTGCGGTCAGGGCGCCCTCGGCGTCCAACAGGCCGCGGTTGCGCAGCCGTTCCTCGGCGGCGGACCAGTCCTCGTCGGTCCAGCCGCGCTTGGTCATCACGAAGGCACGGGGCATGCCCCCGGGCCCCGCGGAGTGCGAGACGAGCCCGTCCAGGCCGGCCAGTCCCGCGTGGCTCAGTACCGCGAAGTGCCCGTCCCCCCGGTACTCCCGCAGCAGGGTCGCGGCGTGCCAGAGAGCCAGGTGCGGCTCGTCCGGTACGGGGAGGTCGGCGTGGGCCGCGTACAACGGGCGGCCGGCCCGTTCACAGCCCTCGGCGGCGCGCAGCGCCAGCTCGGCGGCCTCTGCGGTCCCGGGCGCTTCGGCGATCTCCTCACCCAGGCAGCGGCGCAGCGTCGCATCGGCCGCGCGCAGGCGCTCCGCGAGCACCTTGGCGGGGGCCACGCGCTCCCACAGAGCGGGGAAGTGGCTGGCGATCAGCCGGTGGTGGAAGCCGTTGGTGACGGCGGTGAGGGCGCCGGGGCCGACCGGGCCCAGGGCCGCGGTCCGGGCGGCGAAGTACCCGGCCATCGGGTCGTCGACGCCGTGGACCGCCAGGTTCTCGTCCAGGTCCGGGGTGAAGTAGACGAGCGAGTGAAGGGAGTTGAGGTAGAACTGGCAGCGGTTGGCGGGAGTGCTGTCCATGGTCACGGCCGCACCGCGCTGTGGTGGAGGTGGTAGCGGGTGTAGCCGATGGGCCGCACCCCGGGGATGGCCTCGTAGGCCGCGCGGGCCCGGCCGGAGCAGGCGTCCCGCAGGAAGGTCTCGTGGGCCTCGTCCGTCGTCCACTCCGCGTAGTTGAGCACCCGGGTGCCGTCCACGCTGGTGTGGAAGTGCGTACCGAGCAGCCCGTCCTTCGCGTGCGGGCCTTCGCGCCCGACGGTGCCGACGATCTCCTCGATCACGTGGCGCTGGCACAGCGGGCCGTCGGTGTCGAAGGACGCGGCGACCATGCAGCCGGGGGGCTCGGCGGTGGCGCCGTCCGGTACGAAGCTGCGGTACAGCCGGTACTCCACCGCCTCCGCTGACGCGGGCCCGGCCAGGGCGCGGGTGAAGGGGCGGTAGGCGGTGGCGGAGGCGCACTGCGCGTAGGTCAGTACGGTGTCGCCGGCGGCGCTGAGGTAACTGCTGAAGGAGAGGATGTCGGCCGGCCACTCGGCGGTCTCCCACTGGGCGGTGACCTCGTCCAGGTCCTTCAGGGCCGTGGTGCGGTCAGCGGTGTACCAGTGGCTGACGAACACCGCCACGGCCCCGGCGCGGCGTATGTCCGGGAGGGTCGGGTGACACAGCAATTTACTGCCCTCTCTGTTGGCGGTGGTCCAGGAACGGTGCAGGATGCGGTGCGCCGGGCGGCCGGCCGTAACGGCCTCGGAATTCGCTCCGGATTTCCCGGGAAAATACCGGGTTAATTCTTCTCGACCGGACGACGGTGTTTGCCTTGCGGCCGATATCTCTATTTTCGCTGCCCGGTCCGTGCCACTCAAGGCATTCCGTGTCAGATGAATGTCAACTTGCGTCAGGTCTTCGCGACACCGACGGGCCGGATATTCAGCCCCTGTTTTCGGGTCAGTCCTTGATTTCGCAGATGACGGCGCCGGCGGTCAGCGAGGCGCCGATCTCGGCGGACAGGCCCTTGATGGTGCCGGAGCGGTGCGCGTTCAGCGGCTGCTCCATCTTCATGGCCTCCAGGACGACGACCAGGTCGCCCTCCTTGACCTCCTGGCCCTCCTCCACCGCGATCTTGACGATGGTGCCCTGCATGGGGGAGGCGAGGGCGTCGCCGGAGGCGGCGGAGCCGGACTTCTTG
>NZ_JOAX01000048.1 GCF_000720485.1 Streptomyces ochraceiscleroticus
CGAGATGCTCAGGAGTCTCGTGGGCTCGGAGATGTGTATAAGAGACAGGCCAGGGACCGCCGCAGCATCTCGAGCCATACGGACCGCCGCAGCGTCTATCGGCGGGCCATGCGGCGCCACGGGGCTATCGGCGGCCATGCGGCGCCACGGCCGGCCCTCTCAGCTCGGCCCCTCCCCCGGGCCCCCGCCCCGGGACCACAGTCGTTCCATCTCCCGGCGGTCGCGCTTGGTCGGGCGGCCCGTGCCGCGGTCGCGGATCGGGACCTGTACGGCGATCTCGCGCGGGGGCGGGGGCGGGCTGTTGTCGATGTAGCACTCGACCGCGACCGGTGCCCCGACCCGTTTCTTCACGAGCCGCTTCACCACCACGATCCGCTCCCGCCCGGCGTGCCGCAGCCGCACCTCGTCGCCGGTCCGCACGCTGTGCGCCGCCTTCACGCGCTCGCCGTTGACCCGCACGTGCCCGCCCCGGCACGCCGTGGCCGCCATCGACCGCGTCTTCATGAGCCGCACGGACCAGATCCAGCTGTCGATCCGCACGCTCCCCTCGTCCTCACTCATGTCTCCGACTTTACGGCGGGACGGCGCACGGGGAGCGGGCCTGTGGACAAGTCCGGGTTGTGGACAACCCGGTCACCGCACCGGGTCAGCGGTTGACGAAGGCCAGGCTCGTCGCGTCGTACCGCGTACCGGCCACCGCCTCGGCCGGGGCCACCGCGTCGATGGCGGCCAGCTCGTCGGCGGACAGCCCGATGGCGACCGCGGCGACGTTCTCCAGCAGGTACTTCTCGCGACGCGTGCCCGGGATCGGCACGACGTCCGCGCCGCGGTGCTGCACCCAGGCCAGCGCGAGCTGCCCGGCCGTGACGCCCTTCTCGGCGGCCAGCTCGTTCAGCTTCTCGACGATGGCGAGGTTGCGCTCCAGGTTGCCGTCGGCGAAGCGCGGCTGGGTACGCCGTACGTCGCCCTCCGCCAGCCCCTCGACGGACCTGTACTGCCCAGTGAGGAACCCGCGGCCGAGCGGCGAGAACGGCACGATCCCGATGCCCAGCTCCCGGCAGACCGGCGCGATCTCCTCCTCCAGGTCCCGCGTCCACAGCGACCACTCGCTCTGCAGCGCGGCGATGGGATGTACGGCGTGCGCCCGCCGGATCGTTTCCGCGCCCGCCTCGGACAGCCCCAGGTGCCGCACCTTGCCGGCCGCGACCAGCTCCGCCATCGCCCCGACGGTCTCCTCGATCGGCACCTCGGGGTCGACACGGTGCTGGTAGTACAGGTCGATGTGGTCGACACCGAGCCGGCGCAGCGAGGCGTCGCACGCCTGGCGTACGTATGCGGCGTCGCCCCGGATCGCGGTCGGCTCGCCGAGCTTGTTGGCGAAGCCGAACTTCGTGGCGATCACGGCGCGGTCGCGGCGGTCGGCGACGGCCCGACCGACCAGCTCCTCGTTGTGCCCGGCGCCGTAGAAGTCGGAGGTGTCCAGGAGGCTCACACCGAGATCGAGCGCGCGGTGGATGGTCGCGATCGACTGCGTGTCGTCCGAAGCGCCGTACCCGTGGCTCATCCCCATGCAGCCCAGCCCTTGCGCGGAGACGGTCAGGGTGCCGAGCTGCCGGGTGGGAATGCTGGTCATGCGATTACCTCCTGAAGTGCCCCGTCCCCCGTGGGCGAGGACTGTGTCGGGCTCACGTCAGGGACGGTAGGAGTTGGAGTGCACTCCAAGTCAAACCTCTTGGCCTGGAGTGCACTCCACGTCAAACCCCTTGGCGGCGGCGGGAGTCCGGGCGCCCGGCCCACCGCTACGGCTTGCGTGCCTCGATCAGGAAGCGCGTGGAGTGGGCGACGAACGGCCCCTCTTCCTGGATCTTCTCGTGCAGCTCGCGCAGCCGGTCCCGGTACTGCCCGACGGTGAAGCCGGGCACCATCCAGATCACCTTCCGCAGGAAGTAGACGACCGCACCGACGTCGAAGAACTCCATCCGCAGCCGCTCGAACCGCAGGTCGGTGACGTCCAGCCCGGCGGCCTCGGCCGCCGCCCGCTCGTCGTCGGGATGCCGGCCACGCCGGATCTCCGCGGGCTGCGGCCCGAGGAAGTACTCCACCAACTCGAACACGCTCTCATGGCCCACGTGCTGCGCGAAGTACGTGCCACCGGGCCGCAGTACGCGCGCGATCTCCGCCCACCACACCGTCGCCGGATGCCTGCTGGTCACCAGGTCGAACGCGTCGTCGGCGAACGGCAGCGGCGGCTCGTCCGGGTCGGCGACGACCACCGCGCCGAGCGGGTGCAGCAGCCGGGTGGCCTTGGTGACGTTCGGCGGCCAGGACTCGGTGGCCGCCATCACCGGCGGCAGCTTCGGAGCCCCGGCGAGCACCTCACCCCCGCCCGTCTGAATGTCCAGCGCGGCCGAGGCCCCCGCCAGCCGCTCGCCCATCAGCCGCTGGTACCCCCACGAGGGCCGCGCCTCGGTGGCCCGCCCGTCCAGCCACGAGAAGTCCCACCCCTCGACGGACACGGAATCGGCCTCGGCCACCAGCTCATCGAAATCGCGCACCATACGGGCATCCTCGCCCCGCCCCCGGCCACCGGCAAACGATTTCCGGGACGGTCGGTACCGGATTCTCGTGGGCGATGCGCGCTGCGCCCGCCGCCCCCGTCAGTTGCCGACATACGCCGCCAGATGCTCGCCCGTAAGCGTCGAGCGCGCGGCGACCAGGTCCGCAGGGGTGCCCTCGAAGACGACCTTGCCGCCGTCGTGGCCCGCGCCGGGGCCGAGGTCGATGATCCAGTCGGCGTGTGCCATGACGGCCTGGTGGTGCTCGACCACGATGACCGACTTTCCGGAGTCCACGAGCCGGTCCAGCAGGCCGAGCAACTGTTGTACGTCGGCGAGGTGCAGGCCCGCGGTCGGCTCGTCGAGGACGTAGACGCCGCCCTTCTCGCCCAGGTGCGTGGCCAGCTTCAGGCGCTGCCGCTCACCGCCGGAGAGCGTGGTGAGCGGCTGGCCGAGGGTGAGGTAGCCGAGGCCGACGTCGCCCAGCCGCTCCAGGATCTTGTGCGCGGCCGGCACGCGCGCCTCGCCCGCGGCGAAGAACTCCGTGGCCTCGGCCACCGGCATCGCGAGCACCTCGCTGATGTCGCGCCCACCGAGGTGGTAATCCAGTACGGCGGCGTCGAACCGCTTCCCGTCGCACTCCTCGCAGGTCGTCGAGGTACCAGCCATGATCGCCAGGTCCGTGTAGACGACGCCGGCGCCCTTGCACGTGGGGCAGGCGCCCTCGGAGTTGGCGCTGAACAGCGCCGGCTTCACGCCGTTGGCCTTGGCGAACGCCTTGCGGACCGGGTCGAGCAGACCGGTGTACGTCGCCGGGTTGCTCCGTCGCGAGCCGCGGATCGCGCCCTGGTCGACCGACACCACGCCCTCCCCAGCCTGTTGACACAGCGACCCGTGCACGAGCGAGCTCTTGCCGGAGCCGGCGACGCCCGTGACGACGGTCAGTACGCCGAGCGGAATGTCGACATCGACGTTCTGGAGGTTGTGCGTCGAGGCGCCGCGGATCTCCAGCGCGCCACTGGGCTTGCGCACCGTCTCCTTCACCGCGGCCCGGTCGTCGAAGTGCCGGCCGGTGATGGTGCCGCCGGCCCGCAGCCCCTCGACGGTGCCCTCGAAGCAGACGCTGCCGCCCGCCGCACCGGCGCCGGGCCCGAGGTCGACGACATGGTCGGCGATCGCGATCAGCTCGGGCTTGTGCTCCACGACCAGTACCGTGTTGCCCTTGTCCCGCAGTCGCAGCAGCAGGTCGTTCATCCGCTGGATGTCATGGGGGTGCAGGCCCGTGGTCGGCTCGTCGAAGACGTACGTGGTGTCGGTGAGGGACGAGCCGAGGTGCCGGATCATCTTGACGCGCTGCGCCTCACCGCCCGACAGGGTGCCGGAGGGCCGGTCGAGCGAGAGATAGCCGAGGCCGATCTCCACGAACGAGTCGAGGGTCTGCCGCAGCGCGGTGAGCAGCGGCGCCACCGAGGGCTCGGCGAGTCCGCTTACCCATTCGGCCAGGTCGCTGATCTGCATCGCGCACGCGTCGGCGATGCCGATCCCGTCGATCTTCGACGACCGGGCGGCCTCGCTGAGCCGGGTGCCCTCGCAGTCGGGGCAGGTGGCGAAGGTGACCGCCCGCTCCACGAACGCCCGGACGTGCGGCTGCAACGAGTCGACGTCCTTGGCCAGCATCGACTTCTGGATCTTCGGGATCAGCCCCTCGTACGTCAGGTTGATGCCATTGACCTTGATCTTGGTCGGCTCCTTGTACAGCAGATCGTGCAGCTGCTTCTTCGTGAACCGGCGGATCGGTTTGTCCGGGTCGAAGAATCCGCAGCCGGAGAAGATGCGGCCGTACCAGCCGTCCATGCTGTAGCCGGGGATCGTGAGCGCGCCCTCGTTCAGCGACTTGCTGTCGTCGTACAGCGCGGTCAGGTCGATGTCGGTGACGGAGCCCCGGCCCTCGCAGCGGGGGCACATCCCGCCGGTGACGCGGAAGCTGCGCCGCTCCTTCACCGTCCGCCCGCCGCGCTCCAAGGTGACCGCGCCCGCGCCGCTGATCGAGGCGACGTTGAAGGCGAATGCCTTGGGCGAGCCGATGTACGGCTTGCCGAGGCGGCTGAAGAGGATGCGCAGCATGGCGTTGGCGTCGGTGGCGGTGCCGACCGTGGAACGCGGGTCGGCGCCCAGCCGCTGCTGGTCGACGGTGATCACGGTCGTCAGTCCGTCGAGTACGTCGACCTCGGGGCGCGCGAGCGTCGGCATGAAGCCCTGCAGGAAGGCGCTGTACGTCTCGTTGATCAGCCGCTGCGACTCCGCGGCGATCGTGTCGAACACCAGCGAGCTCTTGCCCGAGCCGGAGACGCCGGTGAACACCGTCAGCCGGCGCTTCGGGATCTCGATGCTGACGTCCTTGAGATTGTTCTCGCGCGCGCCGTGCACACGGATCAGATCGTGGCTGTCGGCGATGTGCGGTGCGGGCGACTGGGCGCCGGTCCTCTTGACCATGCTCTTCATGTCTCCTTCTGCCAGGGACCGGGCTCTTACTTACCGCGGGGCTGGTTGAAGCGGAGCATGTTGCCCGCGGGGTCGCGGAAGGCGCAGTCGCGGACCCCGTACGGCTGGTCCATCGGCTCCTGGAGCACCTCGGCGCCCGATGCCTGGATGCGCTCGAAGGTGGCGTCGACGTCGTCGGTCGAGAAGATCACGCCGCGCAGCATGCCCTTGGCCAGCAGCTCCGCCATGGCCTGCTTGTCGGCCGGCGAGGCGTTCGGGTCGGCGGCGGGCGGTTCCAGCACGATCTCCACGCCGGGCTGCGACGGCGAGCCGACCGTCACCCAGCGCATTCCCTCGAACCCGACGTCGTTGCGCACCTCGAGCCCGAGCACGTCCCGGTAGAAGGCGAGCGCCTTGTCGTGGTCGTCGACGGCGATGAAGCACTGCGAAAGGTTGATGTCCATGGCGCTCACGCTACGGGCGGGGCGCGCGCCTGGCTTCTCCATTCCTGACCGGTTCTCCGCTCCCGGCCGCTTCCCCGTCCTTGGCCGGTTCCGCCCGCCCGGCCGCTTCCCCGTTCTCGGCCGGTTCCGCGCTCCGGGCGGGCTGCGTGCTTCCGGCCCGTTCCGCGTTCCTGACCGGGCGCGTGAAGATCTTGGCGACGCAGGCCGGGATGGCCGCGCCCTCCTCGTGCCGGCGTGCCCGGTACGCGCTCGGGCTCTCGCCCACCAGCTCGGTGAACCGCGAGCTGAACGAGCCCAGCGACGTACACCCGACCGCGAAGCACACCTCGGTCACCGATAGGTCGCCGCGCCGCAGCAGGGCCTTGGCCCGCTCGATCCTGCGGGTCATCAGATAGCTGTACGGCGTCTCCCCGAAGGCGGCGCGGAAGCTGCGGGAGAAGTGGCCGGGCGACATGTGCGCCGCGCGTGCCAGCGCGGGGACGTCGAGCGGCTCCGCGTACTCGCGGTCCATCAGGTCACGGGCCCGGCGGAGCTGGACCAGATCCGAGAGCATCACGCGACCAGCATCCCACGGCCGGCCGGGCATCCGCCGGGCTTGCCACGATCATTGCTGGTCCAGGCGGCCAGTGGGTCAGGCGGCCGGGGCGGGGGCGGAGGGACCGGAGGGGCCGGTGCGGAAGTGTTCCTCGATCTGTTCGAGGGAGCGGTTGCGCGTTTCGGGGATCTTTTTGGCGGCTGCCGCGACGGCGAGGACGTTGAGCCCGGCGAAGACCAGGAACGTCGTGGTGCCGCCGACGCCGGCCAGCAGGATGGGAAAGGTGAAGGTCACCAGCGCGTTGACGAGCCAGAGCAGCAGCACCGCCGCGCCCATGCCGAGTCCGCGGATCTTGATGGGGAAGATCTCGGACAGCATGACCCAGGTGACGGGTGAGACGGCCGCCTGCTGGAAGACGAGGAAGGCCAGCATGCAGGCCAGGATGAGGTAGCTGCGCAGGGTCGATGCGCCGGTACCGGGCTCGGCGTGGAAGGAGAACGCCACGCCGATGGCGATGAGCGAGGCGACGATGCCGAGCTGGCCGGTGATCAGCAGCGGGCGGCGCCCGACCCGGCCGATGAGGTACAGGCTGAAGGTGGAGGCGAGGACGGCGACGACGCCGTTGGCGATGGTCGCGGTGAGCGCGGCCTGGGAGCCGAGCCCCGTCTGCTGCAGGATGGTCGGCGCGAAGTACATGATCGTGTTGATGCCGGTGATCTGCTGGATGACGGCGAGCCCGAGTCCGATGCAGAACACCCGGCGTACCCACGGCACGGCCAGCTCCGCCCAGCCCCCGCCGGTGCGGGCCGTCCGCTTCTCCTCCTCGACGACCTCCCGCATCCGGTCCAGTTCGGCGTCCACCGCCTCCGTACCCGCGTCGGCGTCGCGGATGCGGAGCAGGGTCCTGCGCGCCTCGGCGAAGCGCTCCTTGGAGGCGTACCAGCGCGGGGTCTCCGGCATCAGCAGCATGCCGAGGTAGAGCAGGGTGGAGGGGACGGTGGCCAGGGCCAGCATCCAGCGCCAGGTCTGGCCGCCGCCCCAGGTGGCGGCCAGTGCCGCGTTGGAACTGTACGCGACCAACTGGCCGGTGACGATCATGAGTTGGTCGACGGCGACCAGCCGTCCGCGCGCGTGGGCGGGGGCGATCTCGGCGAGGTAGACCGGGACGGTGGTGGAGGCCGCGCCGACCGCGATGCCGAGTACGGCGCGGGCGGCCACCATGGCCTCGGTGTTCGGGGCGAGCGCCGTGCCGAGGGCCCCGATAACGAAGACGAAGGCCAGGGCCAGGATGTTGTGGCGGCGGCCGTAGCGGTCGGCCAGCCGGCCGCCGAACGCGGCGCCCGCCGCGGCCCCCAGCAGCAGGGACGCGGTGACCAGCCCCTCGGTCACCGGGGTCAGGCCCAGCCCGCCGGCCTGCGGGGACTTCGTCATGAACGGCAGGGCGCCGGCGATGACGCCGGTGTCGTACCCGAAGGTCAGTCCGCCCAGGGTGGCGACGGCGGCGATGGCCGTCATCGACCGGCGTTGCGGGGCGGGCCGTTCCGGCGGCGTGGCGGGAACAGCGTCGGCGAGCCCTGGGGACGGGATGCTCGGCATGGAAGCTCCTCTCGGCGAACGCCCGTCATCGGGCAGTCGCTTCATTGCGGCTCGGAGAGATGCCGATAGGGAACTAGCACGTTCTAGAGCATGTCAAGACATTCGCACGAAGTAATTTCCGACGGTGCGTGAAGGCAAGCGGGAAGTGGGCGCGAAGCCGGCTCAGGAACGAGCCGGGCCCGTGGTGGCGCGCTCCACCAGGCGAGGGGTGAGCACGACCTCCTCCGGCTGCCGGCCCGCGATGAGGGCGAGTGCGCTGGTGACGGCGGCCTCGGCGAGCTCCGCGGCGTTCTGCGAGACGGTGGTCATCTGGACGTGCGGGAGCTTGGCCAGCCGCGAGTCGTCGTAGCCGACCACGGAGATCTCACCGGGCACGTCACACCCCTGACGTGCGAGAACATCCAGTACACCGCTGGCGCAGCGGTCGTTGAACGCGATCACCGCGGTGGGCGGCGTCGGGCGGCCGAGCAGGTACCGCATGCCCTCCGCACCGGCGGTTTCGGTGAGGCCGCCGGCGAGTACGTCGGCGGTGTCCTGCAGCCCGTGTCCGGCCATGGCCTGCAGGAACCCGAGGCGGCGGTCGGAGCTTCCGGGGGCGCCCGCGCCGTCGATGTGCGCGATCCGCCGGTGGCCGAGCGCGACGAGGTGATCGACCGCGAGCCCGATGCCCGCGGTGTCGTCGCTGCGGACGACGCCGACGCCGGAGAGGTCGGTGTGCCGGGCGACCAGGAGCGTCGGCAGCCGGCGAGCGAGCCGGGTCAGCTCCTCGGTTTCCAGCTCGCTGCCGAGGAGGATCGCGGCCTCGCACCG
The DNA here is from genome assembly GCF_000720485.1 of Streptomyces ochraceiscleroticus. Classification (GTDB taxonomy): domain Bacteria; phylum Actinomycetota; class Actinomycetes; order Streptomycetales; family Streptomycetaceae; genus Streptomyces; species Streptomyces ochraceiscleroticus. Next base: position 8,442 of record NZ_JOAX01000048.1, read on the forward strand.
CTCGCGGAGCAGCGCGTTGACCGCCGTGGTCTCGCTGCGACTGGGCGCCACCGCGCTGATCATGGCTTCATAGCCCTGCTGACCTGCGGCGGTGTAGATCTGCTCCACGAGATCGCCGTGGAAGGGCTGCTGCAGCTCGAAGGTCACCCCGAGCACCCGCGAGCGGGACTGGCGGAGCTTCTGGGCGCGCTGATCCGGTACGTAACCCAGTTCGTCCGCGATCCGCAGGACGCGCTGCCGGGTGGCCTCGCTGGCGCCCGGTACGCCGCGTATGACGATCGAGACGAGCGCGGTGGAGATCCCGGCGGCGCGGGCCACGTCGGCCATGGTCGGCCGGCCACCGCGCGCGCGGCTGCCACCTGGGCTTTTACGGTCTGCGCTGCCGTCGCCGGAGCCGCGCGGACGGGCCGTGCGTCCGGCGTCGTCCGGCCGCTCCTCCGGCTCCCCCATCCGCCTCTCCTGCCTGGCCGTACCGCCTTCCGGCCGCTCGCCGGAACGTCTCGGCCGAGCATATCGACCCCTTGACCGATCGCTGTGAGGGCTCTACGTTTCCCGGACTAGAACGTACTAGTTGATCTCGGAGTCCACCATGACCGCATCCGACACCCTGCAACTGGCCACGATCGGCGCCGGCCGGATCGGCGCGAATCACGCCGAAATCGCGGCCCGCCGCATACCGGGCGCCGCCCTGGCCGCCGTCAGCGACCCGGTCGCCGGTGCCGCGGAACGCCTGGCGGCCGAGCTCGGCGTCCCGCACGCCACCACCGACGTCGACGAGGTGCTGGGCCGGGACGACATCGACGGCGTACTGATCACCGCCCCGGCCCGGGCCCACACCGATCTGGTCGTGGCGGCGGCCGCGGCCGGCAAGCACGTCTTCGTGGAGAAGCCGATGGCGGTGACGCTCGCGGACGCCGACCGCGCGATCGCCGCGGCGGACGAGGCGGGCATCGTGCTCCAGGTGGGCTTCAACCGCCGCTTCGCGCCCGGTTTCGCCGCCGCCCGCGCCCTGATCGACGAACGGAAGGTCGGCACCCCGCAGTTGCTGCGCTCGCTCACCCGCGACCCCGGCCCGTTCGCCGCCGACCCGGCCCGCATCCCGCAGTGGACGATCTTCCTGGAAACCCTCATCCACGACTTCGACACCGTGTGCTGGCTCAACCCCGGCGCCACGCCGGTCAGCGTCCACGCCACCGCCGACGCGCTGATCCGCCCGGACGCCAAGGCCGCCGGCCACCTCGACACCGCCGTCGTCACGATCCGCTTCGACAACGGCGCCATCGCCACCACCGAGGCGTCCTTCTCCGCGCTGTACGGCTACGACGTACGCGCCGAGGTCTTCGGCTCGGCGGGCATGGTGACCGCGGGCAACGGCCGCAGCACCGACATGACCTTCTACGGCGCCGACGGCATCCACGCCGACACCGCCCGGCGCGACACCGAGCTGCTGCGCGCGGCCTACACCGCCGAGCTCACCGCCTTCGCCGACGCGATCCGCCACAAGAACCCGGCCCCCGTGACCGGCCACGACGCCCGCCGTGCCCTCACCCTCGCGCTGGCCGCCATCCGCAGCGTCGAGACCGCCCGCCCCGTCGCCCTCACCGAGGTGACCAAGTGACGCTCTCCGCCGCCCCGTTCACCCTGGCCGCCAGCGCCGAAATGCTCTATCTGGACCGCCCGTTCACCGAACGGGTCAGCCGCATCGCCGAACGCGGCTTCCAGGTCGAGATCTGGGACTGCTCCACCAAGGACATCGCCGCGCTGACCGCTACCGGCGCCACGTTCTCCTCCATGACCGGCTACCTGGAGGGTGACCTCACCGACCCCGACGGCATCGACGCCCTGCTCACCACGGCCCGCAAGTCCCTCGACGTGGCCGCAGAACTGGACTGCCCGCGCCTGAACCTGCACGGCACCGGCCTGGACGGCAAGGGACTCCCGGTCCGCCCGGTCGAGACGGTCACGTCCACCATGTGGCTGACCGCCGCCGACACCCTCCGCCGCGTCGCGGCACTCGGCGAGGAAGCGGGCCGCGTCTTCACCCTGGAGAACCTCAACCTCGCCGTCGACCACCCGGGCACCCCCTTCGCCCGCGCCGCCGACACCCTCGCCCTCGTACGCGCCGTCAACAGCCCGTACCTGCGCATGAATCTGGACCTGTACCACGCCCAGATCGGCGAGGGAAACCTCACCGACCTGACCCGCCAGGCCCTCCCCTACCTCGGCGAGATCCAGGTCGCCGACGTCCCCGGCCGCTGCGAGCCCGGCACCGGCGAAATCCACTACCCGACCCTCGCCCGCGCCCTCCACCAGGCCGGCTACACGGGCGTCATCGCCCTGGAAGCCTGGGCCCAGAACGACCCCGACACGGCCCTCGACGCCTTCCACGCGGCCTTCGCCTGCGCGTAAGACGTAGGACACCTAGGAGCTGAGCTCAGCTCAGTCGGGCCCGCAGCAGGCAGAATTCGTTGCCTTCGGGATCGGCCAGGACGTGCCACTGCTCGTCGCCGCTCTGGCCGATATCGGCCGGGCGCGCCCCGAGCTTCAGGAGACGCTCGAGCTCAGCGTCCTGATCACGGTCGGTGGCATTGACGTCGAAGTGCATCCGCAACTTGCCCGCCTTGGCCTCGCTGGTAGGCACGAAGACCAGAGTCGGCTGCAACCCGCCGAACCCTTCCCGCGGCCCGATCTCCACCGCGCCGCCGTCATCGGGATCGAGCACGACGAAATCCAGCACCTCGCACCAGAACGCCGCCAGCCGTTGCACATCCCGGCAAGGAATGATCAGTTCGGAAATCCGACAAGCCATGATCGGCACCCTACGGCCATCAACTGCCCACGGCCAGGCTTTAAACGGCCCGAGATCGCGAGTCGCACGGGCGTCGAGGCCGATGTCGTGGGTGGCGCACCACAGGTCCCGCAGCTTCGGTCAATGAGCCATCCCAGGAAGCCGAAGCGTCCGCGCGAAGTCGTCCAGGGGCTCGATCGCCGCGGCGATCACTTCCGGATCGTCGTGATGCCCGCGGAGGCAGACGTCGGGGAGGCCGGGCGGGGTGTGCCAGTGGAGAGACGGACTTGCGCAGGGCTGTCCGTTCCCAGAAGACCTGAGCCGATGAGGTGCCTCTGATCTGCGTCTTGCCATTTCGGCCGGGACGCTTCGCAGCGTGGAGGGCCCAGTGGATCTGAACAGCGGTGAGCCTGTTCGGGTATGAGGTGGGGCCGTCCCAGTAGTTCTGTCCGGCCGATAGGTCCTGGCCTGGGGCTTCTCAGTTCCACTGGGAATCATCCAGTAGGGCGTTGTGGTCCTCCGGTGTCATCACGAGCATCAGTTCCAGCTCAGCAGCCCATACGTTCGGCCGCATGGCTGACGAATGTTTCGGGCATCCACGGCTCGCCGCGATCTATGACCCACTCGACCCCGATCGCAGCGATCTCGACGCGTACGTCCAGATGACGGAGGAGTTCGGGGCACGTCAAGTGCTGGACATCGGCTGTGGAACAGGCGTGTTCGCGCTTCTGCTGGCTGAACGCGAGATCGAAGTCGTGGGTGTCGATCCCGCCCAAGCGTCCATCGACGTGGCCCGAGCCAAACCGGGCAGCGAGCGAGTGCGCTGGATCTGTGGCGATGCGACCACACTCCCGCCGATGCGAGTCGACCTGGCAACCATGACGGCGAACGCCGCCCAGCAGATCATCGATCCGCCAGCATGGCGCGAGACCCTGCGTGGCGCGTACGAAGCACTACGGCCCGGCGGCCGTCTAGTGTTCGAGACCCGAGATCCAGCCAGACGCGCCTGGGAGGGGTGGAACCGCGAAGCCTCATACCGCGTGACGGAGATCCCGGATATTGGCGCCGTCGAGAGCTGGGTCCAGGTAATCGAGGTGAGCGAGCCGCTGGTGACGTTCCGCTGGACCTACGTGTTCGCTGCCGACGGGGAGGTAATGACGTCGGACTCCACCTTGCGCTTCCGTGAGCGGCAGGAGGTCGAGACGGAGCTGATCGCGCAGGGCTATGAGGTGGAGGGCGTTCGCGACGCGCCTGACAGGCCAGGCAAGGAGTTCGTCTTCGTCGCGCGACGCCCATAGGCCAGCCCACGAGAGACCTTGCCGCGCAGATTGATCGGGACTCGATCACATCGCCGAGCAGATCCAGCGGGAAGCCCTCACAAGCACTGGGAACGGACAAGCGTCACGGGACGCGCCAACGGCCTGCCGCGCCGGTCGGAACACTTTTGCTAGCGGGTGCTTGCAAAAGTTAGCGAAGGGGTGCAGGATCGAGGCATGGCATCACTCAACGTCGGCAATCTCGGGGAGTTCCTGCGGGAGCAGCGGCGCAATGCGCAGCTCAGCCTCCGGCAGCTCGCCGATGCCGCCGGGGTGTCCAATCCGTACCTCAGCCAGATCGAGCGCGGTCTGCGCAAGCCGAGCGCGGAGATCCTGCAGCAGCTGGCGAAGGCCCTGCGGATCTCGGCCGAGACCCTGTATGTACAGGCGGGGATACTCGACGAGCGGCGGGACCCGGACGGGCTGGAAGTGCACAGCGCGATCCTGACCGATCCGGCCCTGAACGAGAAGCAGAAGCAGGTGCTGCTGCAGATCTACGAGTCGTTCCGCAAGGAGAACGGCTACAGCTCGGACATCGCGCGCGCCGAGGGTCTGGACCTCGACCGGACCGCGCCGGAAGGCGAGCACGGCAGCGGCGACGAGCAGGGCAGTACGCGCAAGGGCAGTACGGGCAAGGGCAAGAAGGGCACCCAAGAGGCCGACGGCGACCCGCACGCCACCTGAGCAACCGATTCCAGGAGGAAGAACCGCCATGGCCATCACCGACGACCTCCGCAAGACGCTGACCGACCCCACCCCGCTGTACGCCCTGGCCGGCACGGCCGACCTCGCCGGCGAGAAGCTCAAGGAGGTCCCGGCGCTGGTGGACCGCCTCCGCGCCGAGGCGCCCAAGCGCTTCGAGGAGGTACGCACCACCGACGCCAAGGCCGTGCAGGACCGCTTCTCCAAGCAGGCCAAGGAGGCCCAGGACAAGCTGTACGAGCTGCTGGGCTCCCTGGACACCGACCTCAAGAAGATCCGCGAGCAGGCCCAGGACATCGCGCTGCAGGGCGTGGGCCGCGCGGCCGAGTACGCCGTCAAGGTGCGCGAGGGCTACGACGAGCTCGCCGAGCGCGGCCGCGGCGCCGTGCAGACCTGGCGCGGCGAGGTCGCGGACGAGATCGAGGAGCTGGCGGTCGCGGTCGAGCCGGAGACCGAGCAGGAGCAGAAGGCCGGCGCGGCCAAGTCCGAGCCGGCCAAGGCGGGGGAGACCAAGGCCGGGGAGGCCAAGCCGGCCGCCGCCAAGGACGGGGCCGAGGCCAAGTCCGAGCCCGCGAAGAAGCCGGCGCCGGCCGCCCGCAAGACGACGGCCAAGAAGACCACGCCGCCGGCGAAGTAAGTCACGGGGCCCACGGGGCCAGGAGAGCGGGCCGGGCACGTACGACGTGCCCGGCCCGTTCTACCGGTACGGTGACGAGGACAGTCCGACGGTCAACGGGTGGTGGAACGGCATGCTGATCCAGGGATTCAACAATCTGCTGTGGCTGATTTCGCTCGGCATGCTGGTGTTCAGCGCGTTCGCGTTCGTCGACTCCGCCATCCGCCGCGAGGACGCCTACCGCGCCGCCGACAAGAAGACCAAGCCGTTCTGGCTGATCATTCTGGGCCTGGCGACGCTGGTCAACGTGCTCTTCGGAGTCATGGCGTTCCTGCCGATCATCGGTCTGATCGCGACGATCGTGTACATGGTCGACGTCCGGCCCGCGCTCAAGCGGGTCTCCGGCGGCGGCAAGGGCCCGCGCCGCGGCGGCTCCAGCTCCGACGGCCCGTACGGCCCGTGGAACGGCGGCCGCTGACCGCCTGGCGGGTTACCGGCCCTCGGCCCCACGCGCCTCGCGGTCCAGCAGCAGGACCGCGAGGTCGTCGGTGAGCTCGCCGCCGTTGAGGTCGCGCACCTCGGTGACGGCGGCGTCGAGCAGCGCCTCGCCGCGCAGGCCCGCGGCCATCCGGGCGGCCACGAGATCGACCATCCCGTCCTGGCCCAGGCGCTGGTTTCCGTCGCCGACCCGGCCCTCGATCATGCCGTCCGTGTACATCAGCAGGCTCCAGGAGCCGCCCAGCGCGATCTGATGGCGCGGCCAGCGGGCGCGCGGCAGCAGGCCGAGCGCGGGGCCGCCGCTCTCGTACGGGAGCAGCCGCGGCGGGCGGCCGGCCCGGGCCAGCAGCGGCGCCGGGTGGCCCGCCAGGCAGACCCCGGCGCTCCGCCCGTCCGGCGCGATGTCGACCGTGCACAGCGTCGCGAAGATCTCGTCGTTGTCGCGCTCGTTCTCCAGCACCTGCTGGAGGGTGGAGAGCAGCTCGTCGCCGCACAGGCCGGCGAAGGTCAACGCGCGCCAGGCGATACGGAGTTCGACGCCGAGCGCCGCCTCGTCGGGGCCGTGCCCGCAGACGTCGCCGATCATCGCGTGGACCGTGCCGTCGGGCGTGCGGACCGTGTCGTAGAAGTCGCCGCCGAGCAGCGCACGGCTGCGTCCCGGGCGGTACCGGGCGGCGAAGCGCAGGTCGGAGCCCTCCAGGAGGGGCGTGGGCAGCAGGCCGCGCTCCAGGCGCGCGTTCTCCTGGGCCCGCAGCCGGGACTCGGTGAGCTGGCGCTGCGCGAGGTCGGCGCGCTTGCGTTCCACGGCGTAGCGCACGACGCGGCTGAGCACGGCGCCGTCGAGCTGCTCGCGGGAGAGGTAGTCCTGCGCCCCGACCCGTACGGCCTCGGCGCCGCGCTCCGCGTCCGCCTCCGCGGTCAGCGCGAGCACGGCGTGGCGCGGCGCGAGCCGCAGGACCGCGCGCAGCGGCTCCAGCTCGTCCGGCGCCTCGCTCTCCTCGGCCTCCGGGCGGCTCTCCCGGTCCCCGGCCTCCCGCGCCTCCCGGCCCGGCATGGCCGCCAGGTCGAGCAGGACGCAGTGCACGTCGTCGGTGAGCAGCCGCTGGGCCTCGGTGAGGTTGCGGGCGGTGCGGACCCTGACCTTGTGGCCCTGGCCGTCGGACATCTCCGGTACGGAGCTGGTGGGGTCCTCGCCGATCACCAGGAGGGTCAGCCCGTGGCTGCCGGTGCCCGGCGCGGCGTGCGCGGGGGTGTCGGCCGGGCCCGCGCCGTCCTGTGAGCGCGCGGAGTCCCCCAGCGCGGGGTCGCCCAGCGCGCGGTCTCCCAGCGCGGCGTCCCCCAGCCCGGCGCCGCCCGGCGCGGGCTCCCCCTGCGCCGGGCGCGCGGACTCGGGCGCGCTGTTCGCCGGGCCTGCAGCCGGTGGCAGCACGGCCGTGCGCTGACGCGGTCCGGGTACGGGCATGTCCTCTGGTTCCTTCCCTCCCCCCGAGGGTGCGGCGGCGGTGACCGACCGGCGCACCACCGTGCCCGGTCCCGCGCCGCTCATTGGTCCTACGAGCGGTGCGCCACCGGGCACTGGAAGGCGACCTTAGCGCCAGTACGGGCCCGTACGGAATGGCGGACGACACGCAGGCCCGGCCATAAACCGGGGTACGGCGGCGATTTGGCCGTCCTGGGGAGAAATGCGGAATGACGAACATCACCCCGGGCACACGCTCGGCGACCGGACGGTGACGGTGTTTTTCCGTCCCGATGCCGGAATCCGAGCGCGGACACAGCGCGCACACAGCGCAATACGGTACGTCGGGTCAGCGCTTCGCGTCCGGCCGTACGACGCCCAGGATCCGCATCGATCCGGCGCCGGCGAGGGTCACTTGGCGGCCGGGGCGCGGGGCGTGCACGATCGCGCCGTCGCCCAGGTACATGCCCACATGGCTGGCGTCCTCGTGGTAAATGATCAGATCGCCGGGGCGCATGTCCTCGATACCGATGTGCGGCAGTTGCCGCCACTGTTCCTGTGACGTGCGCGGAATGGGATGGCCCGCCGATTCCCACGCGCGCATCGTGAGTCCGGAACAGTCGAAGGTGTCCGGGCCTTCCGCGCCCCACACGTAATCCTTGCCGATCTGTTCCGTCGCGTAGGAAATCGCCTTCTTGCCCGCTGCGGACGCGGTACCACCGATGTCGGCCAGGATTCCGGAATCCAGCCATTTCGTCTGCGCCTGCCGGGCGCGGTCCTCTTCCAGCTTCTTCAGCCGGGCCTTTTCCGCGGCCTTCAGGCGCGACTCGATCCGCTCCGCCGCGTCGATCTTCTGCTCGATGTCCTTCTTCGCCGCGGCCTTCTTCTTCCGCTCTTTCTCCAGCTTCTCCCAGCGCTTGGTGGCGTCCTCGGCGTAGTCCTGAAGATCGTTCTCCGTGCGCGCCAGTTGCCCCAGTACGCCGCGGACCGCGTGCTGTCCCTTGCGGGCGAGCGTGGCGTGATCGAGGAACCCTTCCGGGTCCTTGTCCAGCATCAGTTTCGCCTCGGCGGGCAGGCCGCCGCCGCGGTATTGCGCACTGGCCAGCGAGCCGGCCCGCCGCTGTGATTCCTTGCGTTTGTGCTGCGTACTGACGATGTTCTTCGCCAGCTTCACGATGCCCTTCTGCTGGCGCTCGACCTGTTCCTTTGCGGCGTTGTACGCGTCGGTGGCCCGCTCGGCGCGGCGGTAGAGGCCATCGATCTTCTTGCGTACCTCCTCCAGGTCCCGCGTGCTCGCGGGGGCCGGGTCGGCGTACGCCGCCGGTACCGGGCCCGCCAGGGCGCCCGTCGCGCACAGCACCACGGCCGCGCAGACCACCGCCGCGCCCCGCCCCACGTTCCGCCGTTCCACCGGGCTCCTCACGGGCCACCTCCGGTCATCTCGCCGTACGCGTCATCCGGGGCGCCGGCGCCCCACCCTGCAGCGGACCTCAGCCGCGGATGCTGCCATACCGGCCGGTAATGCAGAAGAGCAGCGCATCACTTCTTCCGGGGGATCACCCTCCGGTCCGGTGCGCACCGGGCAAATCGGCCACACCCATCCGACGGCCGAGGTTCACCCCGCGTTCACTCTGCTCCTTCGGCGGCTTCACCTGACCTGCCTAATTTCGGCCTTACCGAGTGCGCGTCATGCCCGGAAGGCGGCGCGGCACCGCATAGCTGGATACCTCAACTGATTCATTTCACGGCCCAGCACGCCACTGACCACGGCGGGCCCCAGGAAGGAACTCTCGACAGTGAAGCTTCAGCGCAAGACCCGGGTTCGCGCCCTCGCCGTTGGCGCTCTCGCCGTCTCCGGAGCCCTGGCCCTCTCGGCGTGCGGCTCGGACGACACCACGGGCGGCCCCGGCGCCTCGTCCGCCAAGGCCGCGAACATCAAGTGCGACGGCAAGGGCAAGCTCCTCGCCTCCGGCTCCTCGGCTCAGAAGAACGCCATGGACGTCTGGGTGCAGAACTACTCCGGCGCCTGCAAGGACACCGAGATCAACTACCAGCCCACGGGCTCCGGTGCCGGTGTCACCACCTTCCTGCAGGGCCAGACCGCCTTCGCCGGCTCCGACTCGGCGCTCGAGCCGGGGGAGGTCGAGAAGTCGAAGCAGCTCTGCAAGACCGGCCAGGGCATCAACCTGCCGATGGTCGGCGGCCCGGTCGCCATCGGCTACAACGTCCCGGGTGTCGAGGACCTCGTCCTGGACGCGGAGACCCTCGCCAAGATCTTCGACTCGAAGATCACCAAGTGGAACGACCCGGCGATCAAGAAGCTCAACCCCAGCGCCAAGCTGCCTGACCTGAAGATCCAGGCGTTCCACCGCTCGGACGAGTCCGGCACCACCAAGAACCTCACCGAGTACTTCAAGGCGGCCGCGCCCAAGGACTGGAAGCACGAGCCCGACAAGGCCTGGGCGGGCAAGGGCGGCCAGGCCGCCTCCGGCTCCTCCGGCGTCTCCTCGCAGGTCAAGCAGACCGCCGGCGCGATCTCCTACTTCGAGCTCTCCTACGCCGAGTCCAGCCAGGTGAACACCGTCAAGCTGGACACCGGTGCCAAGGAGCCGGTCGAGGCCAACGTCGACAACGCTTCCAAGGCCATCGCCGAGGCCAAGCGGGTCGGCAAGGGCAACGACCACGCCATGGAGCTGGCCTACGACACCAAGGCCGAGGGTGCCTACCCGATCACCCTGGTGACCTACGAGATCGCCTGCGACAAGGGCAACAAGAAGGAGACCCTGCCGGCGACCAAGTCCTTCCTGACCTACATGGCCAGCGAGGACGGCCAGGCCGCGCTGAAGGAGCTGGGCTACGCCCCGCTGCCCACCGAGATCGCCGAGCAGGTCCGCAAGACCGTCTCGACGCTCTCCTGACCCACCGGGCGGCGGCCGGCGCGCCACGCGCAGGCCGCCGCCCGTCCGGTGCACCGCCGCCTGGAGCCCACCGGCTCCGCAGACCGGAGAACCCCATGGATACCTCAGCGATACCCCAGAACCCCCCGCCCACAGCGCCCGCCGCACCCTCCGAGGTCAGCGGCAAGGCCGTCCGCCCCGGTGACCGGATCTTCCTCGGTCTCTCGCGCGGCTCCGGCATCGCGCTGCTGGTGATCATGGCCGCCATCGCGGCCTTCCTCACCTACCGCTCCGTCCTGGCGATCCAGGGCGACAAGGCGAACTTCTTCACCACCTTCGAGTGGGACCCGAGCGGCGCCGAGCCCAAGTTCGGCATCGCCGTCCTCGCCTTCGGCACCGTCGTCAGCTCGATCATCGCGATGATCATCGCGGTCCCCGTCGCGGTCGGCATCGCCCTCTTCATCTCGCACTACGCGCCGCGCAAGCTGGCCGCGCCGCTGGGCTACGTCATCGACCTGCTCGCCGCGGTCCCCAGCATCATCTACGGCCTGTGGGGCGCGCTCTTCCTCGTACCGCACCTGAGCGGCCTGTACGCCTGGCTGGACAGCTACCTCGGCTGGACCGGGATCTTCAGCTACTCCCAGGGCGCCGCGCGCTCGCTGTTCACCGTCGGCATCCTGCTGGCGATCATGATCCTGCCGATCGTCACCAGCGTCAGCCGCGAGGTCTTCCTCCAGGTCCCCAAGATGCACGAGGAAGCCGCGCTCGCCCTCGGCGCCACGCGCTGGGAGGTCATCCGCATGTCGGTGCTGCCCTTCGGCCGCTCCGGCATCATCAGCGCCTCGATGCTGGGCCTGGGCCGCGCGCTCGGCGAGACCATGGCCGTCGCCACGGTCCTCTCCCCCAGCTTCCTCATCGGGCTCAGCCTGCTGGACCCGGGCGGCGGCACGTTCGCGCAGAACATCGCCAGCAAGTTCAGCGAGGCGGACACCTTCGGCCAGGACGCGCTGATCGCCTCCGGCCTCGTCCTCTTCGTCATCACCCTGCTCGTCAACGGCGCGGCCCGTCTGATCATCGCCCGCCGCAAGGAGTACTCGGGGGCCAACGCATGAGTAACGTCGTCACCGAGCCGCGTCCCGTGGCCGACAGCGCACCGCTTCCCGTCTCCCTCAAGCAGGCCCGCCTGCCCCGCTGGAGCCCGCCGGTCTTCGCGCTGGTCGCGCTTGCCGCCGGCGCCGGCATCGGCCTCGTCGCCGGCCTGGACAGCAAGATCCAGTGGGGCCTGATCGCCGCACTGCTCTTCATCATCGGCACGTTCACGATCGCCACCAAGGTCGAGGGCGCCCGGCAGGCCAGGGACCGGCTGGCCACCAGCCTGGTCTGGATGGCCTTCCTGCTCGCCGTCCTCCCGCTGGCCTCGCTCCTCTGGGAGACCGTCGACCGCGGCCGGAAGGTCCTGGACGGGTACTTCCTCACCCACTCCATGGGCACCCTGCCCGACGCCATGGTCGGCGGCGGCATCAACCACGCGATCACCGGCACCCTGCAGCAGGTGGGCCTCGCCACTCTGATCGCCGCGCCGATCGGCCTGCTGACCGCGATCTACCTCGTCGAGTACGGACGCGGCAAGCTCGCCAAGGCCGTCACCTTCTTCGTCGACGTCATGACGGGTATCCCCTCGATCGTCGCCGGCCTCTTCGTCCTCTCCGTCTGGATCCTGATCCTCGGCTTCGGCCCCTCCGGCTTCGCCGGCGCCATGGCGCTGGCCATCCTGATGATGCCGGTCGTGGTCCGCTCCACGGAGGAGATGCTCAAGCTCGTACCGAACGAGCTGCGCGAGGCGTCCCTCGCCCTCGGCGTACCGAAGTGGCGCACCATCCTCAAGGTCGTCCTGCCCACCTCCATCGGCGGCATCACCACCGGCGTCATGCTGGCCATCGCCCGCATCACCGGCGAGACCGCGCCGGTACTGCTCCTGGTGTGGGGCGCCAAGACGATCAACAACAACCCCTTCGAAGGCGCCCAGCAGTCCCTGCCGCTGTACGTGTACCAGCAGTGGCAGCAGGGCTCCGAGGCGAGCTACGACCGCGCCTGGGCCGCGGCCCTCGTCCTCATCGCCTTCGTCATGATCCTGAACCTGGTGGCCCGCGGCATCGCCCGCTGGAAGGCCCCCAAGACCGGCCGCTGACCGCAGCGAGCACGAAAGAAGCAGTGATTCCCATGGCCAAGCGAATCGACGTCAGCGGCCTCTCCGCCTTCTACGGCAGCCACAAGGCCATCGACGACATCTCCATGACCGTCGAGCCCCGCTCGGTGACGGCCTTCATCGGCCCCTCCGGCTGCGGCAAGTCCACCTTCCTGCGCACCCTGAACCGTATGCACGAGGTCACCCCCGGTGGCCGCGTCGAGGGCAAGGTGCTGCTGGACGACGAGAACCTCTACGGCTCGGGCGTCGACCCGGTCGCCGTCCGCCGCACCGTCGGCATGGTCTTCCAGCGCCCCAACCCCTTCCCCACCATGTCGATCTTCGACAACGTGGCGGCGGGCCTGCGCCTGAACGGCGATGTGAAGAAGAAGTCCGAGCTGAACGACGTCGTCGAGAAGTCGCTCAAGGGCGCCAACCTCTGGAACGAGGTCAAGGACCGGCTGAACAAGCCCGGCTCCGGCCTCTCCGGCGGCCAGCAGCAGCGTCTGTGCATCGCCCGCGCCATCGCGGTCGAGCCGCAGGTCCTGCTGATGGACGAGCCCTGCTCCGCGCTCGACCCGATCTCCACCCTCGCCATCGAGGACCTGATCGGGGAGCTCAAGGAGCGCTTCACGATCGTCATCGTGACGCACAACATGCAGCAGGCCGCACGCGTCTCGGACCGTACGGCGTTCTTCAACCTGGCCGCCGTCGGCGAGCCCGGCAAGCTCGTCGAGATCGACGAGACCGAGCGCATCTTCTCCAACCCGTCGGTCCAGGACACGGAGGACTACATCTCCGGCCGCTTCGGCTGAGTCGCACTGCGCGACGGTCGGCCGACCCGACGCCACCGAGCGTCCTGCGGTGCTGCATGGCGGTGCCACCAAAGGACGAAGGGCCCGCCCCCGACGAGGGGGCGGGCCCATTTGCTTGGCTTCGCGCGCTGCCCGGCGAAAATCAAGCCCGTCCGGCGCTTGAGGACCGGGGTCCGGGGCGGAGCCCCGTGCGGCCCGTTCCGCGGACGGAACTAGCCGAACGCCAGGTTCACGACCCAGAACGCGGCAGCGGCCACCGCGGCCGCAGCAGGCATGGTGATGAACCATCCGAGGATGATGTTCTTCGCGACCCCCCACCGCACAGCGCTCACGCGCTTAGTGGCGCCCACACCCATGATCGCCGAAGTGATCACATGGGTCGTGGAGATCGGCGCGTGGAACATGAACGCGGTGGTGAACATGATCGAGGCACCCGTCGCCTCGGCTGCAAAGCCCTGCGGCGGGTCCAGCTCGATGATCTTGCGGCCGAGGGTACGCATGATGCGCCAGCCACCCGCGTACGTACCGAGCGACAGCATCGCCGCGCAGGCGATCTTCACCCAGATCGGGATCGCGTCGCCCTGGTTCTGGACATCGCCGATGACCAGCGCCATCACCACGATGCCCATCGTCTTCTGGGCGTCCTGGAGGCCGTGGCCGAGCGCCATGCCCGCCGCCGAGACCGTCTGCGCGATGCGGAAGCCGCGCTTGGCCTTGTGCGGGTTGGTGCCCTTGAACATCCACAGGATGGCGACCATGACGAAGTAGCCGGCGACCAGACCGACCAGCGGCGACAGGAACATCGGGAGAACGATCTTCTCCCAGACGCCCGACCAGTAGACGGTCGAGGACCCGGCGAGCGCCGCGCCCACCATGCCGCCGAACAGCGCGTGCGAGGAGGAGGACGGCAGACCGAAGTACCAGGTCACCATGTTCCACGCGATGGCGCCGATCAGCGCGGCGAAGAGGATCATCATCCCCTGTTTGCCGCTGGGCGTCTCGATGAGGCCCTCACTGACGGTCTTGGCGACCCCGCTGCCCAGGAAGGCACCGGCGAGGTTCATCACCGCCGCCATCGCGAGCGCGGCCCGCGGCGTCAGCGCGCGCGTCGAGACCGAGGTCGCGATCGCGTTCGCGGAGTCGTGAAAGCCGTTGGTGTACGTGAATCCGAGCGCGACCGCGATGGTCACGATGAGCGCGAAGGTGTCCATGGCCGGGGCTCAGGACTCCTTCACGGCGATCGTCTCGACCGTGTTGGCCACGTGCTCGAACGCATCGGCCGCCTCTTCGAGGATGTCCACGATCTGCTTGAGCTTCAGCACCTCGATGGCGTCGTACTTGCCGTTGAAGAGGTGGGCGAGCAGCTTGCGGTGGATCTGGTCGGCCTGGTTCTCCAGGCGGTTGACCTCGATCCAGTACTCGGTGAGGTTGGACATCGTCCGCAGGTTCGGCATGGCCTCGGCGGTCAGCTCCGCCGCCCGCGCCAGTACCTCGATCTGCTGGTCGACGCCCTTGGGCAGCTCCTCGACGTTGTAGAGGACGACCAGATCGACGGCCTCCTCCATGAAGTCCATGATGTCGTCGAGGGACGAGGCGAGGTTGTAGATGTCCTCGCGGTCGAACGGCGTGATGAACGAGGAGTTCAACTGGTGGAACACCGCGTGGGTGGCGTCGTCCCCCGCGTGCTCCGCCGCTCGCATCCTCTCGGCGATCTCTGCCCGCGCGGAGGCGTCCGCCCCGAGCAGTTCCATCAGGAGCTTGGAGCCCGTGACGATGTTGTCCGCGGAGGCGGCGAACATGTCGTAGAAGCTCGTCTCCCTGGGGGTCAGACGAAAGCGCACGTGAAATCCTCGGGGTGCATCGGATTCGGTCGAGATGATGCTAGGCGCATCATCCAGCCACTGCTAACCGGCATTACCTCAGTGTCGCGCATCGGGGACCATGCTCTGCACGGGGTACCTGCCCCGCGCGCTGCGCGAGGCACCTCCCTCGTGCGCGAAATTCTGTACCATATACCCGCCAGGGGTATATGAACCGGCTACGTACCAGGGGAGAAGCCCATGACGACCACGGACGCCGACGCCGACGGCACGACCGCAGCCACCGGGACCTGCCACGGCGCGGAGCCGCAGGGCGTGCCCCAGGGCGACCCCCAGGCCGTGACCGACCACGATCTGGGCATCCATGGGTACGCGAAGCAGAAGGACGCCCACATCAAGCGGCTGCGCCGCATCGAGGGACAGATCCGGGGCCTCCAGCGGATGCTGGAGGAGGACGTCTACTGCATCGACATACTCACCCAGGTTTCAGCCAGCACAAAGGGCCTGCAGTCCTTCGGCCTGCAGCTTCTCGAGGAACATTTGCGGCACTGCGTCGCCGACGCGGCCGTGAAGGGGCCGGAGGCCATCGACGAGAAGGTCAAGGAAGCCACCAAGGCCATCGAGCGCATGCTGCGTACGTGACCTACGCCGCCGGCCGGCCGGAGTGCGGGGCAGGGTCCGGGCCCCGATTGCCGATCCTGGCCATGTGGTGAGTGATCCGGCGTGAGGTATCCCACCCCGGGGCGGCGGCCGAAAACGACCGCTCCCTACAGCCGCCGGGCGGTCGCAGAGCTCTGCTCGGCGCCCGCTGCGGCTTCTCTGACGTCACGGTCCGCGTCCACGTCCAGCACCTCGTCGATACGGTCCGGGCTGAGGCGGTCCTCCGGGGAGGTCGCCGCCGCGATCATCAACTCACCAGCCAGGTCGATCTCGACGAGGGCCACGTGGTCCTGAGTCAGCTGACTGCGGTGCGGCGCCACGTACAACACCTCCTCCTTCGAGGCCCATGCCACTCTTCTGGCGGTTACCGCCCAGGGTAGGGACGTGTGCACGCCCCGCGCATGGCACGGATGGACCATTTACGCCGCCCGGCAAGCCCTGCGGGCACGTGCCCGGTCGCGGAGCCGCAGGCCCGAAGCGCCCGGCCGGCGCCTCATCCGCCGCCGGCCGCCGCAATCCGCCCCGTGTAGATGTCCGCCCGCCGCGGCAGCTCGACCGGCGCCTTCGTCCCGAAGCCCGCGTACCAGAGCGTGGACGTCACCTCCGTGCCGCGGGGCGAGCCGTTGGCGAAGGAGAACCGGTACTGCAGCTTGCGCAGCCGCCCCGCCTCGTCGAGGTACGCCTCGAACGGCACCGCGTCGGTGGTGAAACCCTTCTCCGCCGCGGTCAGCGAGGGCTTGGTGCGCTTCGAGGAGGCGTCGGCGGCCACCCCGATGTCGGCCGTGCCCCGGTAGTGCCGCACGCGCACCCCGTGCAGCCGCTCCTCGCCCTCGTACGCCGCCCGCCGGGTGCCGCGCAGCAGCTCGGCCGCGGCCAGCGGATCGGTCGCGCCGCCCGTGACGAGATTGCCGTCGGACAGCGCCGTGGTGTCCACCCGCACCCACTTGTCCGCGGGCACCCCGGCGCCGCGGTTCTTCATGTAGAGCGCGCCGGGCGCGAAGATCTCGGTGATCGGCGCGCGCACCCGGCCGTCCGGCCCGGCGGGCTCCGGCAGCACCAGCCGCAGCCGGCCCGTGCCGCGGCGGTAGTCGTAATGGCCGGCGCCGCGGATGGCGACGCGGGTGCCGCCGCTGGCGGTCTCCAGGGCCGTCCGCACCTGTGAGGTGGCGCCGCGCACCAGCGCGTCGGCGCTCTGCCGGAGCGCCACCGAGGGGACGGGGCCCGCGGGCACGTCGTCGGCGGCGGCGCCATCCGTCGTACACCCCGATGTCAGCAGGCCGGCTCCCAGCGCCAGCCCCGCCGCCGTGGCGACGGCGACGGCTCCGCCGGTCCGTCTGTCCTGCACCACCATCGCGCACGAGCCCCCTGCCGCTGTCGCGCCGCCGTCCCGCCGCCGCACGGCGCGGCCGGCATCGGGCAACCATTTCGTTCAACGACCGTTCATGTGGCCCGTCACGCCCGCCTGGTCCAACCGGCAGTAGCGTGGCACTGTGCCGTACGCGATCCAGGACCCGCAGCAGATCACCGCCCCCGATACCGGCGCCGGCGCCACGGGGACGCACCGCACCACGACCACCGAGCGCGGGGCGTTCTGCCTCGCCCGGTGCAGTTGCGGCTGGTCGGGCCCGGCCCGCCGCGCCCGCTCCCAGGCCCGCACGGACGCGGAGCGGCACGCCGGCGCCGGTCGCTGATCTTCAGGAGCCGGTCGCTGGCCTTCAGGGACCGATCGCTGATCCTCAGGGCCAGTCGCTGACCCTCCGGAGCCAGTCGCTGGCCCTCAGGGACCGGTCACTGACCTTGAGGCGCCGACCTCTGGCCTTCAGTGGCCGGTCCTCGCGCGCCCCCGCAGTCCCCCCGTTCACTCCACGCGCCCCGTTCCCGGTGGAACCCGCTGCCCCACTTCCGCATCTGGCTGGGGGAAGGCAACGGCACAGCGCCTCTGGCGCGATACGGCAAGGGGGCGGCCGTGAAGCGGCGCACACTTCTGCAGGCGGGCGGCGGACTCGCGGCGACCACGGCGGCCTGGGCGGTGGCAGGCGGTACGGGAGCGGGCCACGCGGCCACGAAGGCGGGCGGCGCCCGCGCGACTACGGGGGCCGCGGCCGCCAAGACCTCCTGGGACGCGCTCCGCACGGGCCTGGACGGGCAGCTCATACGGCCGGGCGACGCCGCGTACACCACGGCGCGCCGCCTCTACAACACCCGTTACGACACGCTGAAGCCCGCGGCCGTGGCGTACGTGAAGCACGCCGCCGACATAGCCGAGTGCCTGGCGTTCGCGCGCCGCCACGGCACACCCGTCGCCATCCGTAACGGCGGCCACTCCTACGCCGGCTGGTCCAGCGGCGACAACCGACTGATCGTCGACGTCTCCGCGCTCTCCAAGGTCGCCGCGCCGTCCGGCGGCACCACCCGCATTGGCGCCGGCGCCAAGCTGATCGACGTCTACGAGGGCCTGGGCAAGCACGGCGTGACGGTCCCCGGCGGCTCCTGCCCGACCGTCGGCGTCTCCGGCCTCACCCTCGGCGGCGGCCACGGCGTCGTCTCCCGCGCGTACGGCCTGACCTGCGACAGCCTCGTCGGCGCGACGCTCGTCACGGCCGACGGCAAGACCCTGCACTGCGACGCGAAGGAGCACGCCGACCTCTTCTGGGCGCTGCGCGGCGCGGGCAACGGCAACTTCGGCGTGGTCACCGAGCTGCGCTTCCGTACGCACAAGGCCCCGAAGGCGGTCATGGCGTACCTGACGTGGCCGTGGTCCAAGGCCGCTGCCGTGCTGCGCTCCTGGCAGGAGTGGGGCCCGGCGCAGGCCGACGAGATCTGGTCGAGCTGCCACCTGGACGCGCGCCCCGGCTCCATCCCCACGGTCTCCGTCGCCGCGTTCTCGCTCGGTTCGTACCGCGACCTCCAGAACGCCGTCGACAAGCTCGCCGACCGCGCGGGCGGCCCCGGCCCGGCCTCCTCCGTCTCGCTGACGCCCAAGCCGTACCTGGACGCGATGGAGGCGTACGCGGGCTGCTCGACGAAGACCACCGCCCAGTGCCACCAGCCGGGCAAGGTCCCCGGGCACACCACCTCCGGGCAGTTGGGCCGGGAGACCTACGCGGCCCGCTCGGACTTCTTCGACCGCTCACTGAGCACGGCGGGCATCCGTACGGTCATCGACCAGATCGAACGCGCGGGCCGCAGCGGCGTCAACGGCAACGTCGCCTTCACCGCCCTGGGTGGCGCGATCAACCGCGTGCGGCCGACCGCCACGGCCTTTGTGCACCGCCGCTCACGCTTCCTCGCGCAGTACCTCGCCTCCTGGGCCCCGAGCGGCACGGGCAAGGCCCAGAACGCCTGGCTGGGCGGCATGCACACCGCGATGCGCCGGTACGCCTCCGGCGCCGCCTACCAGAACTACGCCGACCCGGCCCTGAAGGACTGGAAGCAGGCGTACTACGGAGCGGCCGCCGACCGCCTCACGAAGGTGAAGCAGGCGTACGACCCGCAGCACCTGTTCCGGACGTTCCCGCAGGCGCTGTAGGAAGCCGGCTCTGCAGGCCCTGTAGGCGGCCGGTTTTCTGAGTACACGTCGGCCCCGCCCGGAGACCGGGCGGGGCCGATACGTGTCCGTCCCTCGGATCAGGGTGTCCGTCCCTCGGATCAGGCCGCGAGGTCCTTGTCCCGGTCCTTGCGGCCGGCCGGTACGCCCTCCGTACGGCGCGGCGCGCCGGCCGGGCCGGGCGGCTCCGGAAACCCGTCGGGGCCCCCGGCCCCGACGGCACCGGCCGCCCCCGCGGGCCCGAACGCGTCCGTCACAGCCGCGCCGTCCCCCTCGCCCGCTCCGCCTACGTGCGCCGTGCCCGCGCGGGGCACCTGGACCAGCGCCCCGATACGGGAGGCCGCGATCGCCTTCATGAGCGGCACGAGCAGCGCCTGGGCGAGCGGCGCGAACAGCAGCGCGACCGCCGTGCCCAGCGCGAACCCGCCGATGACGTCCGTCGGGTAGTGCACACCCATGTAGACCCGGCACAGGCCCTCCAGGAGCGCCAGGCCGATGCCGATGAGCCCGTACTTGCGGTGCGCGATGAAGATGCCGACGCCGATGGCCATCGTCAGCGTGGCGTGATCGCTCACGAACGAGAAGTCGTTCTTGCCCTGGACCAGGACCTCCAGGCCCTGGTGGTCCCTGAACGGGCGTGGCCGCGCCACGAACTCCCGGATCGGGATGTTGGCCAGCAGCGCGATGCCGGCGGCCAGCGGCGCCCACACCAGGCCCGCCACGGCGGCAGGCGCGTCGGCCTTCTTACGGGCGCCCCACCAGCCGATGAGGCACAGGATCGCCAGCCCGGCGATGATGCCGTACTCGCCGACGTACTCCATCACCTGGTCGAACCAGTGCGGAGCGTCCTTGGCGAGGCCGTTGACCTCGTAGAGCAGGCCAACGTCGGGGTTCGACCCGTCCAGTGCGAGTCCAGCCATGTGCCGGGGCCCCTAACCTTTCGCGCGCGTGAGCGCCGTCCGAGTGCTGCCAACCCCCGTGGTCGCCGAGCAATTGCGGTGTGCGCTGCGCTGTGCATCAGCCGTGCTCCGGCAGCGCCGCTCACACCCACTCCAAGGAAACGTCATGCGCCAGCGCGACGTTCCACATTCCACCGGATGATCACCAGGACGTTATCGAAGCTTGACTCATCTCCGCAGCTCAGGCCCCATGTTCACGCAGCGTTCCGACGGGGGAGCGCTTTTGCGCCATCTTCCGTGACGCGAGTGGCGCCGATGTAGTCAGGCGTATCGATCTTGTCGAAGCGGATCACCGCCCCCGTGTACGGAGCGTTGATCATGTAGCCGCCCCCCACGTAGATCCCGACATGGTGGATCGACCGCGGGTCCTTCAGGTCGTACGCGAAGAACACCAGGTCCCCGGGGAGCAGCTCGTCCCGCTTCGGATGCGGCCCGGCGTTCCACTGGTCGTTGGCGACGCGGGGCAGTTCGACTCCGACCGACTTGAACGCGGCCTTGGTCAGGCCCGAGCAGTCGAACCGGCCTCCCTGGTCCGCCGTTCCGTTCCCGCCCCACAGGTACGGCGTGCCGAGCTTCTTCTGTGCGTAGTAAATGGCCCCGGCCGCCTGCTGCGAGGGCTGCACCCGCTCGACCGGCGCCTCGAAGCTCTTCGCGAGGGTGGTGATGACCTTGACGTAATTCTGCGTCTCCCGGTACGGCGGCACGCCGTCGTGCTGAATGACCCGATAGGCGCCGGCGTTGTACGCCGCGAGCATGTTGTGCGTCGCGTCGCCCGGGACATCCTTCACATAGTTGGCCAATTCACAGTCGTACGACGCCGCCGACGCGATCGCGTCGACCGGGTCCCACACATCCTTGTCGCCGTCCTTGTCGCCGTCGACGCCGTGCGTGGCCCAGGTGCCGGGGATGAACTGCGCGAGCCCCTGCGCCGCCGCCGGGCTCTGCGCCTTGGGGTTCCAGCCGCTCTCCTGGTAGAGCTGCGCGGCCAGCAGCGCGGGGTTGATCGCGGGGCACAGCGCGCCCCACTTCTGCACGAGCGGCTGGTACGCCGCCGGCACCGCGCCCTTCGCCAGTCCGACGACCCGCCCCGCGGCCCCGCCGAGCCCGGCCGCCGCGTACGTACCGATGATCAGCAGCGCGAGAAAACAGGCCCCGAGGCCCGCACCGATCCCCGCACCCACCCAGACCTTGCGCACCGCACCCCTCACCCCCAAGTCGACCCCCGTCAGGCTACCGACGAACCGTGTCCGTGTCCGCCCCGCCTCAAACCGGCGTTCTCCGCACACAGTTCCCCTCGGCCACGGCCGCGCCGCCCGCGCCCACCCTCGGCCCGCCCGACCGCGATCAACCGCTGCTCGACCGCCGACCGACCGTCAATTGCTCAGCGTGACCGCGCGTGGTACACACGGTGAAAATGCCGGGCCCTGCGGACGACGTGTGCACCCCTGCCCTCGCCGCCCACACGGGATCCGCCAAAGTTTGACGGCAAGTCGACATCGTCACGGGCAATCGTCAGCGAAGATAGAGGCTGGCCGTGCCATGTGGTACGGGAGACAACTACCCAATAGGGGCGGTGAGTTCAAAATGTTCATTGCGGCCGAAAAGGGCGACATCACCACCATTATCGGCGGAATCGCCCCTGACTGGGGCCCGTTCGGGAGTCTCGGCAACGAGGCACGCGTCATGGTCGAAGTGGTGATGGCGGTGGCCATCCTCCTCTGTCTCGGCATCGCGATCTGGGGTGCGGCGAAGCAGCGCATCGGCGCCACGGCCCTCCGCGACACCTTCAGCGCCGAGCAGGGCAAGGGCCTGATCGTCGCCGGCCTGACCGGCGTCTTCATCATCGGGTCCCTGGGCACCCTCTTCACCATCGTCTACGGGATGGCGGTCTAGCCGGCCGAAACGTCACCGCCCGTCAGGACGCCCGCCGGGCCGCGCGGCAGCCCGCCGCGCACCGGCCGTCGCCTTCCGTCCCGTACATCCGTCTTACGCTCGTCCGTACGCCCCGCCCATCCGTCCACGCGCCCACCGCGCGCTCTTCCGCGCCGCGCCCCGGCTCACGTCCCATGGTCGTCGTCTGTGCGCGGCCGCCCCACCTGGCCCACATTCCCACCCGAGGCCACATGCTGATGCCCACTCCGTCCACCCACCCACAGCGGATTCCGAACCCGCCGCGTAGTTATCCACAGGCGCTGCGGGCGGGTTCGCCGTTCCGTCACAGTGGGGTGTACTCGTACCAGGACGCCCTGGCCGCCTCGCACGCGGCTACGGTCGTACCCGGGTTGCGGCAAGGCGACGGCGAAAGCGGCAGCGATGCCGGTTGAGGGGGCACAGGCACCATGAGTCTCGGAGATGACGGAGCGTACGGCGGCGGGGAGTACGGCGGCCAGGGTCCCACCGGCCAGACGCGCACCAGACTTCCCGGCGGCGAGGGCGATGTGTACGGCACCGGCCGCCGCCCCCGCAGCGGCATGTCCAGCCGCAACCTGGTGACGATCGTCGGCGTGGTCGTGCTGCTCATCGCAGCCATCGCCTTCGCCAACCGCGGCACCGGCCCCTCCACTTCGGACTCCCCCAACACCAAAACCGGCGCCCCTGCCGCCCAGCCCACCAGCCCGACGGGCGAGCACCCGGTCTCCGGCGAAAACGCCAAGAACCCCACCATCCCCTCCGGCTTCCCCAAGACAGAACAGGGAGCACAGTCGGCGGCGGCGAACTATGCGGTGGCGCTCGCCAGTGACGGCATGTACAAATCCGACGCGCGCGACGCGATCGTCGACGCGGTGTACGCCCCGGCCGCCGCGGCCGCCCGCAAGGAGAGTCTGCGCAAGGTCTACGACGACCCGGAATTCCTGGCCGGCGTCGGCCTCGGCAAGGACGGCACCGCACCGGACGGCATGACGTTCGTGTCCCGGGCGAACCCGGTGGGCACCAAGGTCGAGAAGTTCGGGGGGACGTCCGCCAGGGTCTCCGTCTGGTACTCCTCCCTGTTCGGCCTCGCCGGTGAAGGATCGGAGAACCCGGTCACCGAGAGCTGGTACACGACCACGATGAAGCTGCAGTGGGTCAGTGGTGACTGGAAGGTCACCGACGTCTCGCAGAAGAAGGGGCCGGCGCCGGTCGGCCGCGACCAGGCCGCCGCGACGGCCGAGGAGATGTCCAAGGCCGTCGAAGGGTTCGGAGGGTTCACGTATGCCCGGTAAGCCTCAACTCACCGGTACACCCGGCCGCCGCACTCTGTCACTCGCGGCGCTGTTCGCCGGCGTCCAGACGTGGGCCGTCCTCTTCGCCTCGCGCGCCTTCGCCGAGCCGTCACCGAAGCCGAGCGACAACCCCTGCGACCTCCTCACCGACAAGGCCAAGGAGCTCTGCGAGGAACGCGGCTCGGGAGGGACCGGCGGTTCGTCCAATTCTCCCGCCATCGGCGACAGCAACCCCCTCGATCCCCTCCAGTCCCTCGCCAAGGGCTGTGCCGACGCCGCCGCGTGGATCGTGACCAAGCTGTCCGACGCCGTGAAGGCGACCTCTCAGGTGGACTTCACGAACGCCGCGTTCCTGCGGCAGTACGCCGTCGTCTTCGCCGCGTCCACGATCCTCACGCTCGTGCTCTGGCTGCTCGCCGTGGCCAAGCGCGCCGTCCGCGGCGTACGCCTCACCGAAGCCATCGGTGAGGCGGTCGGCTTCCTGTGGCTCACCGTCCTCGCCTCCGCCTTCACCCCCCTGATCCTCTACACCGTCGTCTCCGCCACCGACGGCGTCACCGAGATCATCGCGAAGGGGACGGGCGCCCAGACGGACATCTTCTTCGGGTCGTTCTCGGAGGCCCTCAAGAAGGGCACGGACATCGGCGGCGGCCCGATCATGCTGATCGTCGTCGCCCTCGTGTCCGTCCTCGCCGCCGGCATCCTCTGGCTGGAGCTGGTGATCCGCGCCGCCCTGCTGTACGTCGGCGCGCTGCTGGGCACGGTCGTCTACGCCGGCCTCGTCGACAAGAACATGTGGGGCCACGTCCGCCGCTGGGCCGGCATCATGATCGCGGTGATCATGGTGAAACCGGTCATCGTGATCGTGCTGGGCATCGCCGGCGCCCTCTCCTCCGAGAGGGGCCCCGACTCCTTCTCCGCCATCGTCTCCGGCCTCGCCATCATCCTGCTCGCCATCTTCGCGAGCGCGATGATCTACCGCTTCGTCCCCGGCTTCGGCGACGAGATCATGGCGGCGCGTACGAGCAAGAAGGCGGCGACGGACGGCAGTCAGGCCGCCGCGCTCATCTCCTCCCCCGCCGCCCTGGTCTCCCAGGGCATCAAGACCCACAGCTCACGCAACGGCGGCGGCAACACCGGCGACAACGGCAGCAGCGGCGGCCAGTCCCGCCCGGCCGACGCCGTGGCCGGCGGCGTCGCCGCGCACAGCTCCCGCAGCGGCTCCGGCGGCTCCGGCGCGGCCGCCCCGCCCGCACCCCGTACGAGCCCAGGCCCCCGCCCCGGCGCGGCCTCGGGCGGTTCCGCCCGCACCGGCAAAACAGCAGGAGGTGATGGGCGTTGAGCACTCAGTCCCACCCGGTCACGCCCCGACGCACATATCTGATCGGCCGCGCCCGCCCCAACGCCGTCATCGGCAAGAACCGCGAGACCGGCGAGATCGCCCTGATCATCGCCGGCGCGTTCCTCGGCATGATGTGCGGCCTCCTCGTGCCCGTCCTGCCGCTGCGCATCGTGACGCTCACCGGCTTCCCGATGCTCGCCCTGGCCGCGGTGTACGTCCCGTACCGCGGCCGGACGTTCTACAAGTGGTTCGAGATCAACCGCAGTTACAAGCGGACGCTGCGCAGGGGCACGACGTACCGCTCCGCCGCCCCCGAGGCCGGCATCAGCCTGGACGGCCGCGAGGTGGAGATCGGCCCGCCGCCCGGCATCGGCCGCATCAACTGGCTCTCCGCGCCCTTCGGCCCGGACGAGATCGCCGTCCTGCTGCACGCCGACCGCCGCACGGTCACCGCGGCGATAGAGATCGAGGGCCCGGGCGTCGGCCTGCGCGACAGCGAGGACCAGGAGGCCCTGGTCGACCGCTTCGGGACGCTGCTGAAGCACGTCGCGAACGGCGACGGCTTCGTGACCCGCCTGCAGATGCTCGCCCGCACCCTCCCCGCCGACCCGGACGCGCACGCCAAGGACGTCGCCCAGCGCGGCGACCGGAACTCCCCGGCCTGGCTGCAGGACTCCTACGACCAGCTGCAGTCGATGGTCTCCACCTCCTCCGAGCAGCACCGCGCGTACCTCGTCGCCTGCATGCACTACACCCGCGAGCTGGCCGCCGAGGCGGAGACCATGGCCCGCGCCGCGCGCGTGCACAACGGCGGACTGCTGCGGAAGCGCCTGGACAAGGACGCGGGCCTCGCCGTCGTCATGGCCCGCGAGCTGACCGACATCTGCGCCCGCCTCGCCGAGGCCGACATCCGCGTACGCCAGCCCCTCGGCCAGGCCCGGCTCGCCTCCCTCGTGCACTCCATGTACGACCCGGACCACCCCATCGACCACATCCAGGCGATGAGCAAGCGCAACGCCTGGCCGGCCGAGCTGGACGCCATGGAGCCCACGTACCTCCAGGCCAAGACGCGCGAGTCGACGACCCGCGCGCCCTGGTGCCACGCCACCGCGTGGGTCAAGGAGTGGCCGCTGACCCCGGTCGGCGTCAACTTCCTCGCACCATTGCTCGTGCACACCCCTGATGTGATCCGTACGGTCGCGGTCTGCATGGACCTGGAACCGACCGAGGTCGCGATCGAACGCATGCTGACCGAGAAGACGAACGACGACGCGGAGGCCAGCCGCGCGGCCAAGATGAACCGCGTCGTGGACCCGCGCGACGTCGCCCACCACGGCCGCGTCGACCAGCGCGGTGAGGACCTGGCGTCCGGCGCTGCCGGTGTGAACCTCGTCGGTTACCTCACCGTCTCGTCCCGCTCCCCCGAGGCGCTGGCCCGCGACAAGCGGACCATCCGCGCCTCGGCCGGCAAGTCCTACCTCAAGCTGGAGTGGTGCGACCGCGAGCACCACAGGGCCTTCGTCAACACGCTTCCGTTCGCGACCGGGATCCGCCGCTAAGCCGCTGGGAGGCGCGTACGTCATGGCCATGCTCGATCCGCTCGCCGCGCTCACCGAGGCGTTCACCAGCTTCCTGTTCGGGAAGGTGGAGACGACCAGGCTGCCCGTACGGACCTCCACCGGGCAGGCCCAGGCCGTCTATCTGCCCACCGCGGCGCCAGGTCTCGGCGACTCCGGCGTGATCATCGGCCGCGAGGTGTACAGCGGCAAGGGGTACATCTACGACCCCTTCCAGCTCTACGGCCAGCAACTGCCGGCCCCGCACTGGCTCGTCCTCGGCGAGTCCGGGAACGGCAAGTCCGCGCTGGAGAAGACGTACGTACTGCGCCAGCTCCGCTTCCGCGACCGCCAAGTTGTCGTCCTCGACGCCCAGGGCGAGGACGGCGTCGGCGAGTGGAACCTCATCGCCGAACAGCTCGGCATAACCCCGATCCGGCTGGACCCCACGGCGGCGCTCAACGGCGGCATCCGCCTGAACCCGCTGGACCCGTCGATCACCACCACCGGCCAGCTCGCGCTGCTCCGCACGATCATCGAGGTGGCCATGGGCCACGGCCTCGACGAGCGCGCCGGCTTCGCCCTCAAGGTCGCGCACGCGTACGTCAACGAGACCATCACCGACCGCCAGCCGGTCCTCACCGACATCGTCGAGCAGCTCCGCCACCCGAAGCCGGAGTCGGCCGAGGCGATGAACGTCGACCTGGACGACGTACGGGCCTGGGGCCTGGACGTGGCCCTCGTACTGGACCGCCTCGTCGACGGTGACCTCCGCGGCATGTTCGACGGCCCGACCACGGCCGGCATCGACCTCGACGCGCCGCTGATCGTCTTCGACCTCTCGCACATCGACCGCAACTCGATCGCGATGCCGATCCTGATGGCGATCGTCGGCGTCTGGCTGGAGCACACCTGGATCCGCCCCGACCGGAAGAAACGGATCTTCCTGGTCGAGGAGGCCTGGCACATCATCAACTCCCCGTTCGTGGCGCAGCTCTTCCAGCGTCTGCTGAAGTTCGGCCGGCGCCTGGGCCTCTCCTTCGTCGCCGTCGTCCACCACCTCAGTGACGTCGTTGACGGCGCGGCGGCACGGGAAGCGGCGGCCATCCTCAAGATGGCGTCGACGAGGACGATCTACGCCCAGAAGACGGACGAGGCACGGGCCACGGGACGGGTACTGGGCCTCCCACGATGGGCGGTGGAGATCATCCCCACCCTGACCCCCGGCATCGCGGTCTGGGACGTCAACGGCAACGTTCAGGTCGTCAAGCACCTGATCACCGAGGCCGAGCGCCCACTCGTCTACACCGACCGCGCCATGACCGAGTCCTCCGTCGCCGACGCCTCGGCCCAGCCCACGGAGGAGGCCCGGGCCCTGGAGCGCGCGGCGGACGCCGAGGCCGAAGCCCGCGCCGAAGCAATGGCCCTGGCCCGCCAGCTCAGCAACGAATCGAGCGAGACAGTGGCTTGAGGGCTTCGATGGCCTCGGACAAGCAGCACGGCAGCACGAAGGACGGGTCGGTGGCGTGAGCGACGGGTACGACCGATACGACCGGCAGGGGCAGGCGTACGGAGCGAACGGAGCCGGCGGCGGCGCGGGCCGGGACGGCGGGGCCGGGCCCCGGCGTCGGGAGCGCGGCATCCCCGACTCGTTGCTCGTCGGCGTACTGGCCTTCCTCCTGGGCCTGACGGTCCTGGTATGGCTCGCCACGGGCCTCTCCGGCCTCTTCGCCCACGGCAACTGGCCCGATCGGCTGTCCTTCACCCGCACCCCCCTCGCCATGCGCGAACTGGTCGCCCAGCCGCACAACGTGCCCGCGGCCTGGCCCGACACACCCGACGGCCAGCTTTCGGGCTACGGCCTGTTCTGGGGCGTCTTCATCAGCGAACTGATGGTCCTGGTCGTCCTCACGGTCTTCGCCCTCGGCACGATCACCCGCTTCCGCACAGTCCGCGCGGAACGCCGCGCGAACCGACGCGCGCAAGAGGCGGTCCCGCCCGCAACTCCGGCGGCACCAGCCGCAGTCCCGGCCGAGGCGGCCGCAGCCCCAGCCAGCACCTCAGCCGTCAGCGCCTCAGCCACAGCCGTGGACGGCCGTACGACGGGTGCGGAGGCACCGGCCGTACCAGCGTCCGTACCGGCCCCGCAGCCGTCCCCAGACGCCCGTAACAGCGTCCCCACCGGCGTCACCGCCAACGCCCCGGCCGGCGTCCCGATGGACGTCCCCGCCAGTACCGTTGCCAGTGCCGTTACGGAGCCCCCCGCGCTCCCCCGCGTCCACTACCACCACCGTTCGGACCGCCCCGCTGCCCGCGCAGCCGCGCTGGCCGCGATCACGGCCGCCGAGGGCCCGCTCCTCGTGGCGACGACCGACCCAACGCTCTGGGCCGAGAGCAAGGACGCCCGCGCGAAGCTCGGACCGCTGCACGCGTACGACCCGCTGCACCTCCTCGACACCCCCGCCCGCCTGCGCTGGTCCCCCATCGCGGGCTGCGAGGACATCGCCGCCGCCGGTAGCCGCGCGAGCGCCCTCCTCGCCCCCGTCCGCCCGATGAGCACGCTGGATTCGGCCCTGGCGGACGCCGCTGAGACGTTGTTGCGCTGCTGGCTGCACGCGGCCGCGGTGGACGGCAGGCCGTTCCGGCAGATCCACCGCTGGGCCCAGGGCAGCGGCACGGCCCACGAGCCCGTACGCATCCTCCGTACGAACTCCAAGGCCGCGGCCGGCCGCGCCGGCGAGCTGGAGTCCGTACTCACAGCGCACCCCGAACGCCGCGACATCGCCCAGCAATTGGTCGTCCGCGCGCTCGCCGCCCTCTCCTCCGTCCACATCCGGGACGCTTGCAATCCAGGGCGGGCCGATGCGCTCGCGCTTGATTCCTTCGTGGCTGAGGGGGGAACGCTTTACGTAGTGGGCGAGTCGATCGAGGACCCGCGTACGGCACCGGGTGCGATGCCCCTACTCACCGCACTCGTCTCGAGCGTGGTCGAGCGCGGCCGCCGCATGGCCGAACGGTCATCTGACGGTCGCCTCGACCCACCACTCACCCTGGTCCTCGACGACATCGCGGCCCTCGCCCCGATCCCCGCGCTCCCCGCGCTCCTCGAATCGGGCGCCGCCCAGGGCCTCCTGACCCTCGCCACCCTCCGCTCCCCCGAACAGGCCCGCACCCGCTGGCCCCACGCCGCCTTCCCAGCCTGACCTCCCGGCTCCGCCCCCACACAGGAGGCCGCACACCGGCCCGGCCGAGCCTGCCATACAGGGAGCCCTGGCCAGTCGGTCGAACTGTTCCTACGGGGGCAGGGAAGTCACAGGGGCCTAAACGCAGAAAAGCCCCGCACCATACGGTGCGGGGCTTTCCCACAATGATTGTTCGGCGGCGTCCTACTCTCCCACAGGGTCCCCCCTGCAGTACC
>NZ_JOAX01000049.1 GCF_000720485.1 Streptomyces ochraceiscleroticus
GACGGCATACGAGATGCTCAGGAGTCTCGTGGGCTCGGAGATGTGTATAAGAGACAGCCTCTGAGGAGCCCTCGCACATGACCGTCCACCACGCCGTACGAGAACCGCTCGTACGAGAGCCGCTCGTACGTGAACCGGCCGTACGGGAGCAGGCCGCGGCCGCTCCGGCCGTTCCGGTGCTGCCGGTCGTTCCGGCCGTCCGAGAACTGGGGGCCGCGCGATGAGGGTTCTGCTCGTCGGTGCCAACGGATACCTCGGCCGGCACGTCGCCGACCGGCTGCTCGCCGACCCCGCCGTCCAGCTCACCGCGCTCGGCCGCGGCGACGACGCCGACGTCCGCTTCGACCTGGCCTCCGGCAGCCCCGGCGCGCTGACCCGGTTCCTGGACGCGGTGCATCCGGGTGTCGTGATCAACTGCGCGGGCGCGACCCGTGGCGGCGCCCGTGACCTGACCCGGCACAACACCGTCGCGGTCGCCACGATCTGCGAGTCGCTGCGCCGCAGCGGCTGCGGCGCCCGCCTGGTGCACCTCGGCTGCGCCTCCGAGTACGGGCCCTCCCAGCCCGGCTCGTCCACCGCCGAGGACGCCGTGCCGCGCCCCGGAGGCCCGTACGGCGTCAGCAAGCTCGCGGCGACCGAGCTGGTGCTGGGCTCCGGCCTGGACGCGGTGGTCCTGCGGGTCTTCTCGCCGGTCGGTCCGGGTACGCCGGCCGGGTCCCCGCTGGGCCGGCTCGCCGAGGCCATGCGCCGCGCCCTCCAGTCCGGCGAGGGCGAGCTGAAGCTCGGCGGGCTCGGTGTGCAGCGCGACTTCGTGGACGTACGCGACGTGGCGCGCGCCGTGCACGCCGCCTCGCTGTCCGCCGCCCAGGGGGTGGTGAACATCGGCACGGGCAAGGCCGTACGACTGCGTGAGGCCGCCGCCGTGCTCGCCAGAGTCGCCGGGTTCGGCGGTGCGCTGCACGAGCTGGACGCGCCGCCCGGGTACGCGCCGGGCGGCCACGCGCCCGGCCGGGTCGCGATCCCGGGCCCGGCCGGCGAGCACCCCGGCGGCGGGCTGCCCGCGTATCCGTACCCGGACGGCTGCGGGAGCTGGCAGCAGGCCGACGTCCGTACCGCCCGCGACCGGCTCGGCTGGCGCCCGCGCATCGGACTGGAGGAGTCGCTCGCGGACATCTGGATGGAGGCCGCATGTCGTATCTGACCGGTACGGCCCGGTACGGCATGGACGGCTTCGTTCTGGACGGCTGTCCCACAGAGCGGACACACTGCGCCGAGATCGGCCGGGACGGCAGGGACCGCGGCTCCGAGGAGGCCCGGCAGGCCCTGCCCGGTTACTGGGACGAATCCGTCTCGCGCATCGGACCTGGTGTCTCGGAATGAAGAAGGGCGTGGCAGTGTTACGGGGAGAACCAACGTAATGAATTACCGACCAACGGAGTCCCCGTGTCGCTGCCACCCCTGGTCGAGCCCGCTTCGGAGCTCACCGTCGATGAGGTCCGCAGGTACTCCCGCCACCTGATCATCCCGGATGTCGGGATGGACGGGCAGAAGCGGCTGAAGAACGCCAAGGTGCTGTGTGTCGGCGCCGGTGGCCTGGGCTCGCCCGCGCTGATGTACCTGGCCGCGGCGGGCGTGGGCACGCTCGGCATCGTGGAGTTCGACGAGGTCGACGAGTCGAACCTGCAGCGCCAGATCATTCACAGCCAGGCGGACATCGGCCGCTCCAAGGCCGAGTCCGCCAAGGACACCGTCCTCGGCATCAACCCGTACACCACGGTCAACCTGCACAAAGAGCGCCTCGACTCCTCCAACGTCATGGAGCTCTTCGCCGAGTACGACCTGATCGTCGACGGTACGGACAACTTCGCCACCCGTTACCTGGTCAACGACGCCTGCGTGCTGCTGAACAAGCCGTACGTGTGGGGTTCGATCTACCGCTTCGACGGCCAGGCGTCGGTGTTCTGGTCCGAGCACGGCCCCTGCTACCGCTGCCTGTACCCGGAGCCCCCGCCGCCCGGCATGGTGCCCTCCTGCGCCGAGGGTGGCGTCCTCGGTGTGCTGTGCGCCTCGATCGGCTCCATCCAGGTCAACGAGGCCATCAAGCTGCTCGCCGGCATCGGTGACCCGCTGGTCGGCCGCCTGATGATCTACGACGCGCTGGAGATGACGTACCGCCAGGTCAAGGTCCGCAAGGACCCGAACTGCGCCGTCTGCGGCCCGAACGCCACCGTCACCGAGCTCATCGACTACGAAGCCTTCTGCGGCGTCGTGTCGGACGAGGCCCAGGAGGCGGCGCTCGGCTCGACGATCACTCCGAAGCAGCTCAAGGAGATGATCGACGGCGACGAGAAGATCGAGATCATCGACGTCCGCGAGCCGAACGAGTACGAGATCGTCTCGATCCCCGGCGCCAAGCTGATCCCGAAGAACGAGTTCCTGATGGGCAACGCCCTCCAGGACCTGCCGCAGGACAAGAAGATCGTCCTGCACTGCAAGACGGGCGTCCGCTCCGCCGAGGTCCTCGCGGTCCTGAAGTCCGCGGGCTTCTCGGACGCGGTGCACGTCGGCGGCGGCGTCATCGGCTGGGTCAACCAGATCGAGCCGGAGAAGCCGGTCTACTGACGGTCTGCCGACCGTCCGCGCCGCACACAGCGCTTGCAGGAAGGCCCGTCCGCGATGCGGACGGGCCTTCCGCATGCCGGACGCCGTGCGCCCGGACGGTGCGGTAAAACCGGTACCGCCGCCGGACGGCACCGCCGTACCGTTGCCGTATGGACTTCTTTCCGCCGCCCCGGCCGAGGGACGAAGAGCCCGGCGAGGAGCCGGAGTTCACGCGGGTGCCCTGGGAGAGCGCGCCCGAGGACGTCATCGGCGGCGTCGTGCCCCTGGAGCGGGTGCTGGCCCGCAATGACCACCTGGCGATCGTCGCGACCCAGGCCGTGGCCTACGAGGACGGCGTGGAGATCCGGCTGCGGATGCGCGCCCGGCGCCGTCCCGGCATGAGCCGCGAGGACTGGGCGCGGGTCTCCCGCGGCGTGTGGGGCTACGACGACGATCCGTGGCAGCTGGCGGCGGCGGAGGCGGCGGCCGAGCAGGGCCGGCATCCGGACGAGCTGCTGCGCTTTGGTGTGCGCTTCGCGGACGGCTGCGTGGTCACCACCGTCGACGAGCGCGAGGACGCGGACGAGTGGCCCGGGCCGCGCCCGGAGCTGCCGGTGCTGACCCTGAACGAGGAGGGCGGCGGCAGCTCCGGCGAGAACATCGACAGCGAGTACGCGCTCTGGCTCTGGCCACTGCCCCCGCCGCAGCTCTTCGAACTGGCGGTGGAGTGGCCGCTGCTGGGCGTGGGGCTGACCTTCACGCCGCTGGACGGCGCGGAGATCGCGGCGGCCGCGGCCCGGGCGCGGCCGTTCTGGGACGACTGAGTACTACGAGGCGCGCGGCGCGCGGCGTACGGAGGAGACGCGGGCCGCGTCCCCTCCGTACGCCGCGTGTCACAGCGCTCCCTTGCGCGTCAGGAACGTGAACGACAGCCAGCCCGGCAGGACCGGCAGCCAGAACGTCATCAGCCGGAACAGCAGCACGGCCGACAGGGCCGTGTCACTGCCCAGCCCCGCCGCGGTCAGCAGACCGGTCAGAGCCAGCTCGACGGCGCCGACACCGCCCGGCGTGGGAGCCGCAGAGCCCAGCGCGTTGCCCGCGAGGAAGACGACGGCGATGCTCGCGTACGAGATCTGGTCGCCGCCCCCGAAGGCGCGGATCGAGGCGTCGAGGCACATCACGTTCGCCGCCGTCAGCAGCAGCATTCCGCCGATGCCCGCGACCAGCTTCTTCGGCCGCTGCAGCACGTCCAGCATGCGCGGCACGACGCCGGCGAACAGCGACCGCACCCGTGTGACCACAAACTTGCGCAGTGCCGGGATCGCCGTGACGACCAGGGCCAGCACCGCCGCCGTCAGCAGGCCGGCGATGACCGTACGGGAGGGCGAGAGCGAGGGTGTGCGCTCGGTGCCGGTCAGATAGCCGAAGGTCAGCAGCAGCAGGATGTGGCTGCCGAGGCCGAACAACTGGGACGCGCCGACGCTCGCCACCGCGAGGCCGGGCCGGATGCCGGCCCGCTGCAGGAAGCGCGCGTTGAGCGCCACGCCGCCGACCGCGGCCGGCGCGACCAGCTTCACGAAGTTGCCCGCGATCTGCGCGATCACCGTCCGTACGAAGGCGACCTTCTCGGGTACGAAGCCCAGCAGGCTGAGCGCCGCCGCGATGTAGGTCAGCGCGGAGAAGAACATCGCGGCCGCCACCCAGCCCCAGTTCGCCTCCCCGATCACCTGGCCGAACTTCACGTGCGTGAGCTGCGAGAGCAGGAAGTACGCGGCGAACGCGCCCGCGATCCAGCTCACCAGCGTGCGCGGGCTGATCCGCTCCAGCTTGGCCGGCTCCACCGGCGCGGTCGGGCGGATCAGCAGCACCTGGCGGCGGATCTGGGTGAGCAGATCCTCCTCGCGGGCCTCCTCCATCGCCTCGTCCAGCGCCCGCTTCTCGGCGTTCTTCTCGGCCCGCAGCGTCTTGCGGTCGGCCTTGCCCTCCGTCGCCTTGGCCGCCTTGGCGGCCTGGGAGGCCGCCAGCACCGCCTCGCGCTCCCGCTTGGCCCGTTCCCTCGCCAGGTGGCGCAGGGTCGCCCGGGTCGTCCGGCTGAGCGCGATCGGCTGCAGCAGCGGCAGGCTGTCCGCCACCGCGTCCGGGCCGAGCACCTCCACGGCCGCCTGCACGCTGCGCTCGGCGCCGACGCGCAGGCCGAGCGTGGTCAGGAGCTGGGCGACGTCCATCCGCAGCACCACGTCGCCGGAGGCGATCTCACCGCCGCGCAGATCCGTGAGGACGACAGTGCCGGAACGATCCACCAGAAGCGCGTCACCGACCAGCCGCCGATGCGCGATGCGCCGCGACTGCAGCGCGTCGACCTGCTGCCAGGCGTTGTGCATCAGCTCGTCGGTGATCTCGTCGTCCGCGAGCGCGTCCAGAGTGCGGCCCCCGACGTGCTCGTACACGAGCATCACGGCGTCCGGGCCCAGCTCGGAGGTGGCGATCAGCCTTGGGGCGTTCGCGCCGGCGGCGATCGCCGCGTACGCCAGGAGCGCCTCCTGCTCCAGCGCCTGGCGCAGCGACTGCAGGCTGCGGCGCTGGTTGATGCCGCGCAGCGACAGCCGCCGCCACACGCGGTAGAAGAAGCCCTGCGCCTGCTGCTCGCGGTCCACGACGGTGACGTCGATGGGCGGGCCGTCCTCCAGCGTGACGATGTACCGGCGGCCGCGGTCGGAGTGCTCCGGGTACGCGGTGTCCTCCGCACGCAGCGCGCTGACCGGGTGGAAGCCGACCCGGCGCAGGCCCGCGAGGAGGTTCTGGCCGGTGGGCCGGACGTTCGGGGAGCCGACCGCGTACAGCGTGCCGAAGGCCACCGTGTACCCGATCAGCACGGTCGTGACGATGGCGAACGGCGTGGTGTACCGGCCGACCAGCACCGCGAAGGCGTCCAGGAGCAGCACGCACCACATGGCCACGCGCCAGCGCGGCCTACGGGACATGCCGACGGCCGTCATGTAGGCGATGACCGGCGCCAGGTAGCTGTGCACGGGTGCGGTGATCGCCCCGTTGGCGAGCGGCTGGGTGAGCGCGTCCCGGATGGACTGCGGAGCGGCCTCGGCCACCCACAGGTCCGTCGCGAGCGACACCCCGTGGGCCAGCACGGCCGCGAGCACGCCGTCCGCGATCCGCAGCCCGTCCCGTTTGATCAGCCGTTCGATCGCGAAGGCGACCGGAACGATCAGTACGGCGATGCTCGCGGTCAGCCCGGCGAAGGTGATCAGTAGCTGGGGCGCCTGTCCCGCGCCCTTGCCGATGTCGTTCTCCAGGCCCTGCGTGGTGCCGTGCGCGAACGTCGCCAGCGCCAGGACGATCCCGATCCCCACCACACCGAGCAGGAAACGCATCAGGTCGAAGGGGCGGTGCACACGTGCGGGCAGCAGCGGCTCGTCGCCGGAGATGTGGTCCACGTGGAACTCGCTGCCGACGCCTTCGGGGGCGGGGCGGTCGGCGCGGTCCGTACGGGGCGCCTTCATGAGACGCGGCCGGTCGGTGCCGGGTCTGTCGGCCTCCTGCCCCGGGGCGGCGTCGCGCGCCGCGCCCGGTGGTGGACGCTCGTCCTTCGGGGTGCGGCCGCCGGCTGCGCCCGCCCCTTCGGGCGCGTCGGTCCGCCCGGCCTGCTCGGTGGTACGTGCCATGTCGGTGGTGGAAGCCCTTCCCCGTTGTAGCGGCTGTCCCGGTTCTCTCTCCGGCTGGTCCGGCTGCTCCGGCTTCCTCGTGGTCGTGCCGTCGGTGTCCGTGGAGCGGTGGTCGTCGGTCGTGCGGTGATCCTCGGTGTGGCGGTCGGATCCGGCCAACGCCTCAGAGGCGCCCGCCTCCTCCGGAGGCGCCGCGCCCTGAGCCTGCTCGGCCTTCTCTTCTTGATCTCGTATCACCAGTCACCGCCCGGAAGATGGTGGCACGGCCCCGGTGCGGAGGGGGGCATCAGGGTGCATTTCGGGGGCGCGGGATGCGCAGCGTACGCCGCGGCAGCCCTCCGTGCACGCGTCGTCACCGCCGTGGCGGGGAACGGCAGGCGCTGTCGGTGGCATGCGGCAGGATGGGGCGAATGAGTGGGACCGAAGAGCACGGGAGTGACGCCCCTGACGGTGAGCTCCCGGAGTACGCGGACCTGGTGCTCGGGGTGGCCGAGAGGATTCCGCCGGGCCGCGTGATGACGTACGGAGACGTCGCCGAGTACCTGGGCGAGGGCGGCCCGCGACAGGTGGGCCGGGTGATGGCGCTGTACGGCGGCGCCGTGCCGTGGTGGCGCGTGGTGCGCGCGGACGGCGTGTTCCTTCCCGGCAAGGAGCGGCACGTGCTGCAGCAGTACCGCGCCGAGGGCACGCCGCTGCGTGAGGCGCGGCGTACGGAGGGCGCGCAGGGGGACCGGACGATGCCGCGCCTGGACATGCGGCGGGCGCGCTGGGACGGCCGGGAGGGGCCGGAACGGGCCATGCACGACTGAGGGGGCGGACCGCTTCCGGCGCGTGGTTCTGGGACGCGCTGCGGCTCGTGCGCCGCCTGGCGTAGCGTCGGGCGCAGCCCACGCGGCGGACATCAGCACCCGAACCATCCCGCACTCCCACACCACACGCATCGACAGCATTACCTCGTCTCACCAGCATCACCGCAGACGGGACGTCCGGCATCATTCACCGGCTCCCCGTCTCCACCGCATCCGCACACCAGGCCCCCAGTACCACCGCAACCGCACCTCAGACCCCGGCACAGGCGATCCACGTGAGTTCCTCCCCCTCGGCGATTCCGCAGGCCCGGCCGCACCCGCAGCCGGCGCGGCGGGATGCCCCCGGCGCGTACCGCCTGGTGCGCACCCGGCCGGACGCGGTGCGCCCTCCTGCCTTGGACGCACGCCAGCGCGCGGTGGTTGACCATGAGGACGGCCCGCTGCTCGTGCTCGCGGGGCCCGGTACGGGCAAGACCACGACGCTCGTCGAGGCGGTCACCCGGCGCGTACGGGAGGGCACCGACCCCGAGCGGATCCTCGTCCTCACCTTCAGCCGCAAGGCCGCCGTGGAGCTGCGCGACAGGATGGCGGCACGGCTGAGCCATGAGACGGGGGCCGGGGACGCCGCCTTCGGAGGCGGCGAGGCGTCCGGCCAAGGAGAGGCGGCGCGTGGCGCCGGCAGGGCGCCGGTGCACGAGCCCGTGCGCCGGGCGGGCAGCCCGCAGGCCACCACCTTCCACTCCTTCTGTTACGCGCTGGTCCGCGCCCACCAGGACGCCGACCTCTTCGCCGACCCGCTGCGCCTGTTGTCCGGCCCCGAGCAGGACCTCGTGGTCCGTGAGCTGCTGGCCGGCCAGGCCGAGCTGGCCCGTGAGCACCGCGCACCGGTCGGCTGGCCGGACGAGCTGCGGGCGTGCCTGACCACCCGCGGCTTCGCCGACGAGGTGCGGGCCGTGCTCGCGCGCAGCCGGGAGCTGGGGCTCGGCCCGGACGCGCTGGGCGACTTCGCGCGCCGCACGGGACGGCCCGACTGGGGCGCGGCGGCCGGCTTCCTCGCCGAGTACCTCGACGTCCTGGACGCCCAGGGGGTGCTGGACTACGCCGAGCTGGTGCACCGCGCGGTGCTGCTCGCCGAGCGCCGCGAGGTGGCGGCCGAGCTGGCGCGCCGCTACGACGCGGTGTTCGTCGACGAGTACCAGGACACCGACGCCGCGCAGGTCAGGCTGTTGCACGCGCTGGCCGGGAACCGGGGGCCCGCGCGCCCCGAAGAGGGCCGCGGCGGCCGCACCCTGATCGCGTTCGGCGACCCGGACCAGTCGATCTACGCCTTCCGCGGCGCCGACGTCAACGGCATCCTCGAATTCCCGGAGACCTTCCGACGCGCGGACGGCGCACCGGCGCCCGTACAGGTGCTGCGCACCGCCCGGCGCTCCGGGGCCGCCCTGGTCGCGGCCACCCGGCTGCTCACCCGCCGGATGCCGCTCAACCGGCTGCCCGCCCGCCAGGTCCGGGAGCACCGCGAGCCGACACCGGTACGGGACGGCGGGCGGGTCGAGGCGTACACGTACCCCACGGCAGGCGCCGAGCTGGACAACATCGCCGACATCCTGCGCCGGGCTCACCTGGAGGACGGCGTCCCGTGGCAGGACATGGCCGTCCTCGTACGCGCCGGCGGCCGTTCTATCCCGTCCGTACGCCGTGCGCTCACCTCCGCCGGCGTCCCCCTCGACATCGACGGCGACGACCTCCCGCTGCGCCACGAGCCCGCGGTCGCGCCGCTGCTGCTGGCCCTGCGGGTGGCGGCGACGGACGCGCCGGGGGCGGATGGGGACGACGAGGTACTGGACGGGGAGCTGCGCGAGGAGCCGTACGGGGAGCCGGCCGGCGGGCCGGAGGGGCCCGAGGAGCCGCTGGAGGCGCCGGAGAGCGGCGAGGAGCCGTTGGCGGAGCCGACGGGCGGTGAGGAGGCCGCAGGGGAGCCCGACGGGGCCGTGGAGGCGCTGGAGGGGGAACCGGACGGAGCCGGGACGGCGCCCGCGGAGGCCACGCGCATCGCGCCCGAGGTGGCCATGGAACTGCTGACGTCCCCGCTCGGCGGGATGGACGCCGCCGACCTGCGGCGGCTCGGGCGCGCGCTCCGGGAGGAGGAGCGGGCCGCCGGGCGGACCGTGCCGCGCCCCTCGGACGTGCTCATCGCCGAGGCGCTGGACGAGCCGGAGCGCCTCGTGGCGCACGACCCGGCGTACGCGCGAGGCGCCCAGCGGCTCGGCCTGCTGCTGCGCAAGGCGCGCGAGCTGCTCGCCGGCGGCGGCACCGCCGAGCAGGCGCTGTGGGAGCTGTGGGACGGCACGCCGTGGCCGGGGCGGCTGGAGCGGACGGCCCGGCGCGGCGGCGCGGCGGGCCGCAACGCCGACCGCGACCTGGACGCCGTCGTCGCGCTCTTCGAGACCGCGGCCCGCGCCGAGGAGCGCACCGGCGGCCGCGGCGCACTGAACTTCCTGGAGGAGCTCGACAACCAGGACATCGCCGCGGACACGCTGACCCGCCGCACGGTACGGCCCGACGCGGTCCGCCTGATGACGGCACACCGGGCAAAGGGCCTGGAGTGGCGCCTCGTGGTGGTCGCCGGCGTACAGGAAGGGCTCTGGCCCGACCTGCGCCGCCGCGGCTCCCTCCTGGAGGCCGACCGGATCGGCCGGGACGGCCTCGCCGAACCGCTCACCCCGGGCGCGCTGCTCGCCGAGGAGCGCCGGCTGTTCTACGTGGCGGCGACCCGCGCCCGCGAGCGCCTGGTCGTCACCGCCGTGAAGGCCGCGGCCGACGACGGCGACCAGCCCTCCCGCTTCCTCAGCGAGCTCGGCGTCGACCCGGTGGACGTCACCGGACGCCCGCGCCGCCCGCTCTCGGTGGCCGCGCTCGTCGCCGAGCTGCGCGCCACGACCGTCGACCCCGACGCCTCCGAAGCGCTGCGCGCCGCCGCCACCGAGCGGCTCGCCAGGCTGGCCGCCCTCCGGGACGACGAGGGCCGCCCCCTGGTGCCCGCCGCGCACCCGTACCGCTGGTGGGGCCTGTACGAGCCGACGCACAGCTCCGTACCGCTGCGCGACCGCGACACCCCCGTGACGCTCTCGGGCAGCGCGCTCGACCAGCTCGCGAACGCCTGTGCGCTCCAGTGGTTCCTGGGCCGGGAGGTCAGGGCGGACGCGCCCGCGACCGCCGCGCAGGGCTTCGGCAACGTGGTCCACGTCCTGGCCGACGAGGTCGCCTCCGGACGCACGCCCGCCGACCTCGCCGTCCTGATGGAGCGGCTGGACTCCGTATGGGACGCGCTCGCCTTCGATGCGCCGTGGAAGTCGCGCCAGGAGAAGGACAGCGCGCGCGCCGCCCTGGAGCGCTTCCTGCGCTGGCACGTGATGGAGCGCGAGGCGCTCGGCCGCACCACGGTCGCCACCGAGCACGGCTTCGATGTCACGCTCCAGGCCGGCGCTGCGGGCGAGTACGCCGTCCGCATCCGCGGCAGCATGGACCGCGTCGAGGCCGACGCGGACGGCCGTGCGTACGTCGTGGACTTCAAGACGGGCAAGAGCAAGCCGACCGGGCCCGAGGTGGCCCGACACCCGCAGCTCGCCGTGTACCAGCTCGCGGTGCGCGAGGGCGCGGTCGACGAGGTCTTCGAGGGGCGCACCCCGGAAGCAGGCGGTGCCGAGCTCGTCCACCTGCGCCAGGGCGCGCCCAAGAAGGACGGCGGCGACGCGCTCCCCGTGGTGCAGGCGCAGCAGCCGCTGGACGGTGACTGGGTGGGCGACCTGCTGGCCACCGCCGCCGGGCGGGTCCTGGAGGAGCGCTTCGTCCCCTCGACCGGTAAGCACTGCGCCCATTGCGCGTTCAAGAGCTCCTGCTCGGCCCGGCCTGAGGGACAGCACGTCGTCGAGTGACGGTCCGCCCCACTGACCGGCTCTTTTCCTCCGTTGTCAGTGCCGCCCGCTACCGTCTCGGACGTGTCCGCACGCATCACCGACCCCGAGCAGCTCAAAGAGCTGCTGGGCATCCCGTTCACCCCGGAGCAGACGGCCTGCATCACGGCGCCGCCCGCCCCGCAGGTCATCGTGGCCGGCGCCGGCTCCGGCAAGACGACGGTCATGGCCGCCCGGGTGGTGTGGCTGGTGGGCACGGGGCAGGTCGCCCCCGAGCAGGTCCTCGGCCTGACGTTCACGAACAAGGCGGCGGGCGAGCTGGCCGAGCGCGTCCGCACGGCCCTGCTCGCGGCCGGCGTGACCGACCCCGATCCGGTGCCGACCGGGCAGGGCGGCGC
Source organism: Streptomyces ochraceiscleroticus (assembly GCF_000720485.1). Taxonomy (GTDB): domain Bacteria; phylum Actinomycetota; class Actinomycetes; order Streptomycetales; family Streptomycetaceae; genus Streptomyces; species Streptomyces ochraceiscleroticus. The sequence continues at coordinate 11,400 of NZ_JOAX01000049.1, forward strand.
CGACGACGCCCCCGGAGAGCCGCGCATCTCCACGTACCACGCCTTCGCCGGGCAGCTCCTGAAGGACCACGGGCTGCGCATCGGTGTCGAGCCCAGCGCCCGGCTGCTCGCCGACGCCACCCGCTTCCAGCTCGCCGCCCGGGTGCTGCGCGCGGCGCCGGGCCCGTATCCCGCGCTCACCACCTCGCTGCCCACCCTCGTCGAGGACCTCCTTGCCCTCGACGGCGAGCTCGCCGAGCACCTCGTCACCCCCGAAGAGCTGCGCGCGTACGACACCCGGCTGCTCGCCGAGCTGGACGCCGCCAAGCTCAGCAACGCCGAGCTGCGCCAGGTCCCCGAGGCGGTGCGCGGCCGCCTGGAGCTGCTCGAGCTGGTCGGCGCGTACCGCAGCGAGAAGCGCCGCCGCGACCTCCTCGACTTCGGCGACCAGATCGCCCTGTCCGCCACGCTCGCCACCACCCGCGCCGAAGTGGGCCGCCTGCTGCGCGAGGAGTTCGCCGTCGTCCTCCTGGACGAGTACCAGGACACCTCGGTCGCCCAGCGCCTGCTGCTCTCCGGGCTCTTCGGCGGGGGCACCGGCCACGCCGTCACCGCCGTCGGCGACCCCTGCCAGGCCATCTACGGCTGGCGCGGCGCCTCCGTGGCCAACCTCGACGACTTCCCCCGGCACTTCCCGTTCGCCGACGGCAGCCCCGCGCGCCGCTTCGCGCTCAGCGAGAACCGCCGCAGCGGCGGCCGCCTCCTGGATCTCGCCAACGGCCTGGCAGCCCCGCTGCGCGAGCGCCACGAAGGCGTCGAGGCGCTGCGCCCGGCACCGGGCGCGGAGCGCGACGGCATCGTGCGCTGCGCTCTGCTGCCCACCCACGCCGACGAGATGCGCTGGCTGGCCGACTCCCTCGCGCACCTCGTCCGTACGGGCACGCCGCCCGGCGAGATCGCCGTCCTGTGCCGCACGGCCGGCGACTTCGCCCGCATCCAGGGCGAGCTGGTCGCCCGCGACATCCCGGTGGAGGTCGTCGGCCTCTCCGGGCTGCTGCACCTCCCCGAGGTCGCCGATCTGGTCGCCGTCTGTGAGGTGCTGCAGGACCCCACCGCCAATGCCGCCCTGGTCCGCCTCCTTGTCGGGCCGCGCTGGCGGATCGGCCCCCGGGACCTCGCCCTGCTCGGTCGCCTCGCTCGTACGCTCGTGCACCGCGACGGGCCCTCCGACGACCCCGAGCGGCGCCTCGCCGAGGCCGTCGAGGGCACCGACCCGGCCGAGGTGATCTCCCTCGCCGACGCGCTGGACACGTTCCTCGGGACGGACGGTGCCGCTCCCGAGGGCGACGGGCCGGGCGCCGGGCTGCCCTTCTCGGCCGACGCCAGGGTCCGCTTCGCCCACCTCGCCGCCGAGCTGCGCGACCTGCGCCGCTCCCTCGGCGACCCCCTGATGGACGTCCTGCACCGCGTCCTGGCCACCACGGGGCTCGACGTCGAGCTGTCCGCCTCCCCGCACGCCCTGGCTGCCCGCCGCCGGGAGACCCTGGGCTCCTTCCTGGACATCGCCGCCGGCTTCGCGGCCCTGGACGGCGAGGCCACGCTGCTCGCCTTCCTAGGCTTCCTCCGTACGGCCGTGCAGCACGAGAAGGGCCTGGACAGCTCCCTCCCGGGCGGCGAGAACACGGTCAAGGTCCTGACCGCGCACAAGTCCAAGGGCCTGGAGTGGGACGTGGTCGCGGTCCCCGGGCTGGTCGACAAGCAGTTCCCCAGCAGCCGGGCCCGCGAGTCCTGGACCAGCCAGGCCAAGGTGCTGCCGCACGGCCTGCGGGGCGACGCCGACACCCTGCCCGACGTGCAGCAGTGGGACAGCCGCGGCCTGAAGGCGTTCAAGGAGGCGATGAAGGACCACCAGTCCACCGAGGAGCTGCGTCTCGGGTACGTCACGTTCACCCGCCCGCGCTCCCTGCTGCTCGGCTCCGGCCACTGGTGGGGCCCCGACCAGAAGAAGCCGCGCGGCCCGTCGGCCTTCCTGGAAGCGCTGCGGGCGCACTGCGAGGCGGGCCACGGCGAGGTCGAGGAGTGGGCCGAGCCCCCCGAGGAGGAAGCGGAGAACCCGGCCCTCGTGGCGGCGGCCGACGACGGCACGGGGGAGTGGCCGCTCCCGCTGGACCCGGAGGCGATGACCCGGCGCCGAGGGGTGGCGGAAGCGGTACTGGAGCGCCTGCGGCACCTCGAAGCGGCCGCGGACGTCCCCGCCGACGGTGCCTCCGAAGGGATCGATGCCCCGGAGGCCGAGATCCCCGCACCCGCGCCCGACCCCGCTCACCCGGGCTCTCCCGAGTACTCCGATGGCGCCGTCCCCACCGCCCCCACCGTCCCCGCCGCCCGGGACGGCGACGCGGCCGACGCCGCGGTCACGCTCGCCCCCGAGGAGCGGCGGGCGATCGCCTCCTGGGACCGGGACCTCGACGCGCTGGCGGGCGAGCTGCGCAGGTCCCGGGCGCGCGTCCAGGACGTGCCGCTGCCGGCCTCGCTCAGCGCCTCGCAGATGATGCGGCTGGCCGCCGACCCGGACGGCTTCGCGCGGGAGCTGGCCCGCCCGATGCCGCGCCCCCCGCAGCCCGCCGCGCGCCGCGGCACCCGCTTCCACGCCTGGGTCGAGTCCCGCTTCGAGGAGCTGACGCTGCCCATGCTCGGCCCCGAGGAGCTGCCCGGCGCGGCCGACGACGAGCCGGACGGGGACGGCATCGCCGACGAGCGGGACCTCGCCCTACTGAAGGAGGCGTTCGCGCGCACCCCGTATGCGCAGCGCACCCCGTACCGAGTGGAGGCGCCGGTCCAGCTCACCCTCGCGGGCCGGCTCATCCGGGGCCGCATCGACGCGGTGTACCGCCAGGACCCCGATCCGGAGGCGGCGGACGGCTACGCCGGCCCCACCTACGAGATCGTCGACTGGAAGACCGGCCGCGGCCAGGACGCCGACCCGCTGCAGTTGGCCCTGTACCGCCTCGGGTGGGCCGAGCAGCGCGGCGTCCCGCTGTCCGCCGTGCGCGCCGCCTTCGTGTACGTCCGCAGCGGCGAGGTCGTCCGCCCCGCCCGGCTCCCCGGCCGCCGCGAGCTGGAGCGCATCCTGCTGGGCGAGACCCCGGACGGCGCGGCGGAGGCGCACGACGGTGACCGGGCGTACGTGCCCGGTCACGGAGGTGAGACCGGCGACCGTGCGACCCACACGGGCCGATAGGCTCAGGGGTATGAGCAGCACCCCGGACAGCGCTGTCCGCACGTACATCAGCAGCCGACGTGACGCCTTCCTCGACGACCTCGGCGCCTGGCTGCGCATCCCCTCCGTGTCGGCCGACCCCGGCCACGCCCCCGATGTACGCCGCAGCGCCGAATGGCTCGCCGCGAAGCTCACCGAGACCGGCTTCCCGACCGCCGAGGTCTGGGAGACCGAGGGCCTGCCCGCGGTGTTCGCCGAGTGGCCGTCCGGCGACCCGCAGGCCCCGACCGTGCTGGTCTACGGCCACCACGATGTGCAGCCCGCCGCCCGTGAGGACGGCTGGCACACGGAGCCCTTCGAGCCGCACACCACCGACGGCAAGCTGTACGCACGCGGCGCCGCCGACGACAAGGGCCAGGTGTTCTTCCACACCCTCGGGGTGCGGGCGCACCTCGAAGCGACCGGCCGCACCGCCCCCGCCGTCAACCTCAAGCTGCTCATCGAGGGCGAGGAGGAGTCCGGCTCGCCGAACTTCCCCGCGCTGATCACGAAGCACGCGCACCGCCTCGCGTGCGACGCGGTGATCGTCTCCGACACCGGCATGTGGGCCAAGGACACCCCGACGGTGTGCACGGGCATGCGCGGCCTCACCGACTGCCAGATCGACCTGTACGGCCCCGACCAGGACATCCACTCCGGTTCCTTCGGCGGCGCCGTGCCGAACCCGGCCACCGAGGCGGCCCGGCTGGCCGCCGCGCTGCACGACACGGACCGCAGGGTCGCGATCCCCGGCTTCTACGACGGCGTGATCGAGCTCACGGAGCGCGAGCGGGAGCTCTTCGCCGAGCTGCCCTTCGACGAGGACCAGTGGCTGCGTACGGCCCATTCGCACGCCGCCCTCGGGGAGGCGGGCTACTCCGTCCTGGAGCGCATCTGGGCCCGCCCCACCGCCGAGGTCAACGGCATCGGCGGCGGCTACCAGGGCCCCGGCGGCAAGACCATCGTGCCGTCCAGTGCCCAGCTGAAGCTGTCGTTCCGGCTGGTCGCGGGCCAGGACGCGGACGCCGTCCAGAAGGCCGTGCGCACCTGGGTCGCCGAGCGGCTGCCCGTCGGCATCCGGCACGACATCACCTTCTGGGGCGCCACCCGGCCCTGTCTGACCCCGCTGGACCACCCCGCCCTGCAGTCGGTCGCCCGCGCGATGGGCCGGGCCTTCGGGCAGCAGATCCGCTTCACCCGGGAGGGCGGCTCCGGACCCGCCGCCGACCTTCAGGACGCGCTCGGCGCCCCCGTGCTCTTCCTCGGCATCTCCGTCCCCTCCGACGGCTGGCACGCGCCCAACGAGAAGGTCGAGCTGGACCTGCTCATGAAGGGCGTCGAGACCACGGCGTATCTGTGGGGCGACCTGGCGGAGAACTGGCGGCCGGCGTGACCGGCCGTCCGCCGTCGCGGCCCCTCGTAGTGCCGCCGTCCCACAACCGTACGCAGCCCGCACCTCTCGCATAGGGGGAGTTGGAAACACCCGTGACCACCCGGATCGATCACCACGCAGACCGGCCCATCACCTTCAGCGCCGACAGCGGCATCGACCGCAGCGCGCATCACCGACTCGACGAGGCATGGCTCGCCGCGGCGTGGAGCCACCCGACGACGCGCGTCTTCGTGGTCTCCGGCGGTCAGGCGCTGGTGGACGACACCCCGGACGGCCGCACGGAACTGGTCATGACGCCCTCCTTCGAGGCGCCGATGACCGAGACCCACCGTTACTACCTCGGTCAGGACGAGGACGGCGTCCGGTACTTCGCGCTGCAGAAGGACTCGCTGCCGGGGCGCATGGACCAGTCCGCACGCCCCGCGGGGCTGCGGGAGGCGGGCCTGCTGCTGTCCGAGCGCGACGCCGGCCTTCTTGTGCACGCCGTCGCCCTGGAGAACTGGCAGCGGCTGCACCGCTTCTGCTCGCGCTGCGGCGAGCGCACGGTCATCGCGGCCGCCGGCCACATCCGCCGCTGCCCGGCCTGCGGGGCCGAGCACTACCCGCGTACCGACCCGGCCGTGATCATGCTCGTCACCGACGAGGAGGACCGCGCGCTGCTCGGCCGCCAGGTGCACTGGCCCGAAGGCCGGTTCTCCACGCTCGCCGGTTTCGTCGAGCCCGGCGAGTCCATCGAGCAGTCGGTGCGGCGTGAGGTCTTCGAAGAGGCCGGCGTGGTCGTCGGGGACGTCGAGTACGTCGCCAGCCAGCCCTGGCCCTTCCCCTCCAGCCTGATGCTCGGCTTCATGGCCCGTGCCACCTCGCCCGAGATCGAGGTGGACGGCGAGGAGATCGAGGAGGCCCGCTGGTTCTCCCGTGAGGACCTGCGCGAGGCGTTCGAATCGGGCGAGGTGCTGCCGCCGTACGGCATCTCCATCGCGGCCCGCCTGATCGAGCTCTGGTACGGCAAGCCGCTGCCCAAGCCGTAGCGGCCGCGGACATGCGTGAGGGCCGGAACCCCAAGGGTTCCGGCCCTCCGCGCATCCGGCCGCGGGCCTCAGGCGCCGAGCTTCTCCTTGATCCACGCCAGCGGCGGGTTGCCCATCGCGTGCTGCTCGCCACCGCTCTCGGGGACCACGACGACCGTCGGCACGAGCTGGTTGCCGCCGTTCACGGCCTCCACGTACTTCGCCGACTCCGGGTCCTGCTCGATGTTGACCTCGGTGTACGCGATGCCCTCGCGGTCCATCTGGCCCTTGAGCCGACGGCAGTAACCGCACCACGTGGTGCTGTACATCGTGACAGTGCCCGCCATGAGTCCCGTACTCCTTCGTGCTGGTCAGCTGTGTGCTGTGATCAGCTCTGCTGCTGGGGACCGCGGCGACTGCCGCGGCCGGAAGGTTTAACGCGCCACCACCCCCGGCCATTCCCGGCCGTCTACGGGACGCGCGTATTCATATGACCGCAGGGCCCGGCTGTGGACAACATTCCCGGCCGCCGCCGTGGACCTGGCAGCATGGCGGGGTGACAGCAGCAACGGATCCCACCCTCTTCCCGCAGGCACCGCAGGCGACGAACTTCCCCGCCGCCCCGGCGGACGCCGACGCGGTGCTGGAAGGGCTCGACCCCGAGCAGCGCGAGGTCGCCACCGCGCTGCACGGCCCCGTCTGCGTGCTGGCCGGTGCGGGCACGGGCAAGACCCGCGCGATCACCCACCGCATCGCCTACGGCGTCCGCGCGGGCATCCTCCAGCCGAACACCGTCCTGGCCGTCACGTTCACCAACCGCGCGGCGGGCGAGATGCGCGGCCGGCTGCGCCAGCTCGGCGCCGGCGGCGTCCAGGCCCGTACGTTCCACTCCGCCGCGCTGCGCCAGCTCCAGTACTTCTGGCCCAAGGCCGTCGGCGGCGAGGTCCCCCGGCTGCTGGACCGCAAGGTCCAGCTCGTCGCCGAGGCCGGGACCCGCTCCGGCATCCGGCTGGACCGCACGGAGCTGCGCGACGTCACGAGCGAGATCGAGTGGTCCAAGGTCACCCAGACGGTGCCCGCCGACTATCCCGCCGCCGTGGCCAAGACGACCCGCGAGGCCCCCCGCGACCCCGCCGAGATCGCCCAGATCTACCGCACGTACGAGGACCTCAAGCGGGACCGCGGCGTCATCGACTTCGAGGACGTGCTGCTGCTCACAGTCGGCGTGCTGCAGGAGCGCCCGGACATCGCCGAGCAGGTCCGCGCCCAGTACCAGCACTTCGTCGTCGACGAGTACCAGGACGTCAGCCCCCTCCAGCAGCGCCTCCTGGAGCTGTGGCTCGGCGACCGCGACAGCCTCTGCGTGGTCGGCGACGCCAGCCAGACGATCTACAGCTTCACCGGCGCCACCCCCGATCACCTGCTGAACTTCCGCACCCGTCACCCCGGCGCGACCGTCGTGAAGCTGGTCCGCGACTACCGCTCCAGCCCCCAGATCGTCCATCTCGCCAACGGCCTCCTCGCCCAGGCCCGCGGCCGCGCCGCCGAGCACCGCCTGGAGCTGATCTCCCAGCGAGAGGCGGGCCCGGAGCCGGTGCACACCGAGTACGGCGACGAGCCCGCCGAGGCGGAGGGCACAGCGCGCCGCATCAGGGACCTCATCGCCTCGGGCGTGCCCGCGGGCGAGATAGCTGTCCTGTTCCGCATCAACGCCCAGTCCGAGGTGTACGAGCAGGCGCTGGCCGACGCGGGCGTGCCGTACCAGCTCCGCGGGGCCGAGCGGTTCTTCGAGCGTCCGGAGGTCCGCGAGGCCGGGCACAAGCTGCGCGCCGCGGCCCGCTTCGGCGGGAACGACGCCCTGCTGGACGACGCCATGGACCTGCCCTCCGAGGTGCGGGCCGTGCTCAGCGAGATGGGCTGGGGCGACCGGCCGCCGGCCGGCTCCGGCGCCGTGCGAGACCGCTGGGAGTCGCTGGCAGCGCTGGTCCGGCTCGCCGAGGACTTCGCGCGGGCCCGCTCCGGGGCGACCCTCGCCGACCTGGTCGCCGAGCTCGACGAGCGGGCGAATGCGCAGCACGCCCCGACCGTCGACGGTGTGACGCTCGCCTCGCTGCACGCCGCCAAGGGCCTGGAGTGGGACGCGGTCTTCCTCGTCGGCCTCACCGACGGCATGCTGCCGATCACGTATGCCAAGACGGACGAGCAGCTGGAGGAGGAGCGCCGCCTGCTGTACGTCGGCATCACGCGCGCCCGCCGCCACCTGAGCCTCTCGTGGTCCCTCTCGCGGTCTCCCGGCGGCCGGGCCCACCGAAGCGCCAGCCGGTTCCTGAAAGGGCTGCGACCGGGCTCCGGGGGCGCGGGACACCGCTCGCCCGGCGGGAGCGGCGGCATCGAGCGCGGCATCGGCGGCGGAGGAGCGGCCGGTCCGGGCGGGGAGCGGAACGCGGTCCGCCGCAAGCGCCGCGGGCCGATCCGCTGCCGGGTGTGCGGCCGGGTGCTCAACGACGGCGGCGAGATGAAGCTGATGCGCTGCGAGGACTGCCCCTCCGACCTCGACGAGGGGCTGTACGAGCGGCTGCGGGACTGGCGCGAGGCGCAGGCCGCCGCGCTGGGCCAGCCGGCATTCTGCGTCTTCACCGACAAGACACTCATGGCGATAGCGGAGGCCGTTCCGGGAACCGAGCAGGAGCTGGCGAGCATCCCTGGAGTAGTGAGGCGCAAGCTCGGCAGATTCGGCGCCGACGTCCTGGCCCTGTGCGCGGGAGAGGAACTCCCTGGTGGAGAACTCGCGGCGGACCAGGCCGGAGGTGACGAGGACGCTACGGAATGAGGGCTTCCGGGGAACGGTTTCTGCGACGCGCAAAAGTCGTCGGAAAAATAGTTTGCGCGCGCGGAGCGCATCCCCATAGCCTTCGGAAGCACGGAGACAACGGGCCTTCCGAGAACCGTTGGATTCGTGCTGTACTGAACAACCCGGACCGGTTCGCATCGGTCCCCGAAGACGCCGAAAGGAGGCGAGACCAGTGATCAGCTTCATCGAGACCCAGAAAATGACCGATCTCTCGGTCGCCGCCACCTGCCCGCTCGGCTCTTCGCTCCATGGCACCGGTCTGTCCGGAGCCGGCCTGTCCGGTTCCGTCCGTCCGTCCGGCGTCGCGGCAGTGCGTCCTGCGTCCCTCGCGATTCTTCCGATTCGTGAGCGCAGCGAGCGACCGACCAAGGCACCTGAGGTAGCAGCAGCGGCAAACGCGCACGCTTTTGCCTTTGCGGCGGCCAATGGTGCCGAATCCCGGACTCAGTACGCCACGACTCAGTACCTCACGCAGCAGAACAGCATGTGGGCCTTCCGCGGGCTCGAACCCTGGAGTGATCCAGCCTGATCGGCGAGATCAGGTCGGCACCTTCCAGGGCCGCGGAACCCACACCGGGATCCGCGGCCCTTTTGTTTGCCCCTCTGCAGCCGGCAGAGGGGGCCACACGACAGCCCAGCCACCAGCCGGGCAAAACAGACGAGGAACACACCACCGTGCAACTCCAGACGCACACCCCGTCCGTCGCCACCGACCTGATTCCCCCGCCCGACCTCCAGGAGAACCCCTTGCTGCCCCTCACCGAGCTCGACGACGAGATCGACCGCCTCGGCGCCGCCGTCCCGTGCCGCACCTACGACCCGGAGGTCTTCTTCGCCGAGTCCCCGGCCGACGTCGAGTACGCCAAGTCGCTGTGCCAGACCTGTCCCGTGCGCGAGGCGTGCCTGGCCGGCGCCAAGGACCGCCGTGAGCCCTGGGGTGTCTGGGGCGGTGAGCTCTTCGTCCAGGGCGTCGTCGTCCCCCGGAAGCGCCCGCGTGGCCGTCCGCGCAAGAACCCGGTCGCGGCATGAACACCACAGGCACAGGAACGATCGACCGTCCCGCCACCCGGGACCCCCAGAAGCAGGACTCCACGATGACCCCCTCCTTCACCGACACCCCCGCCCCCGCGAACTCCGGCGCGAACGAGCGTCGTCAGAACAGGACCCGTGAAATGCAACTCATCCCAGAAGCCCTGGCGAGGGCCCATATCCATCAGCGCTTGAGCGAGGCCGAGACCGAACGCAGAGCCCTCCGGCTCGCCGCGGCCCGGCGCATGCAGCGCCGCGCCGAACGCGTCTCCCTCCGCGCCCGCCGCGCCCTGGCCATGGCCGTCATGCAGTGACACCGGTGACGCCCGCCCGTCGCCTGCCCAACCCGTAGCGCGCCCCACGCCCCACCCGGGCAGTGCGGCGCGCTACGCGCTGCGTGGGGGCAGGGGGCGTGGTGCGTGGCGGGTCAGCGGCTCGCGGACGACTCGTGCGTCGTACCGTCCGGATCCAGATCGTGCGTTGTCATATCTCGATCAGTTCGTGCGCCGTTGTGATCGAGCGTGCACCCGGTGAGCGGACCGTGCGCCGGGGCGGCGGGCCCGTGCGCCGGATGCCGGGGCCGTGCTCCGACACGCACAGTCTTACTGGTGCGCTGTGCACGTACTGTCGGCCTCGGCGGAGATATCGTCGGGCAGTGGACCATGAGACGCATGAACGGGCGGAGTTGACCGACGAAACCGACCGGACCGACTGGTCCGCCCAGACCGGCGGGCCCGGCGGCACCGGCGAGGGCACGGTGTGTGCCCGGTGCGGCGCGGTGGCCGACGGCACACCGGCGACCTGGACCTGTTCCGTCGAGAACGGCACCCGCCGCTACTTCTGCGAAACCTGTGCCCGCACCCACCTCCGCGCCATCGAATCCCGCCTGGACTCCGCCTGGTGGTGATCACTTGACCGTTTCCCCACTTTCCAGCGTCACCTGAACGCTCATCCCGCCCTCCGTCTCGCCGATCCCCTCCACGCCGAGATCGACGAGCGCCATCCGCGCCGTGATCGTCATGCAGGTGGTGAGCGCGGCCTCCAGGAGCTCGTGCGGCCGCGGGCCGGCCGAACCTCCCACGCCTGCCTTACAGGTGTCCGCGAGACCCTCGTTCTCCCCGGCCGGGTAGGCCACTTGATGGAGTAGGTCAGGCGGAGGTTTCTTCCGCGTCCTCCTCGTCTGTAGCCGCGCCGATCGGGGAACCCGTACCGGTGCCGGTCTCCGCGTCGGGACTGGCGTCGCGGATGGATTGGGTGGGGATAGGGGCGGGCTCGGCGGCGGGGGCGGGCTGGACAAAGCCCGGTAGCCATGTGGTGAGTTCGTCGCGGAGCCGGACCGTCGCGCCCAGCTGGCACAGGACGCCGATCGTGCTCAGCGTCACGCGGTGTATCAGGAGATACGCCGGCGGCAGGTTCAGCTGCTTGCCAAGCTGGTGGGCGGGGGAGCGGGGATCCGCGATCCGGGCGGCCTGGTTGCGCATCCAGCCCCGGGTGAAGGTGAACTCTTCCGCCTGCGCCGGCTCGATGATCGGCAGGAGATAGTCCAGCACCGCGTCCGGCTCCAGGTCGACGGAGTCCTTGATGAAGCCCTCCTCGCACAGCAGCTCGTAGACCGCATCCGCTCGGCCGTCCAGCGTCATCCGCAGCGAGGTGCCGATCGTGGGCGGCAGCCCGTCCGGCAACCGGTCGACCGTACCGAAGTCCAGTACGCCCAGCCGCCATTCCTCCGGCGGCCCGTCCGGTGCGTGCCCGGTCAGCAGGCGGAAGTTGCCCGGGTGCGGGTCGGCGTGCAGCAGGCCCGTACGGGCGGTGCCGGAGAAGAGGAAGCGGGCCAGCAGCTGTCCGGCGCGGTCCCGCTCCTCCGGGCTGCCGCCCGAGATCACCTCGGAGAGCGGTACCCCCTCCATCCACTCCGTGACCAGCACCTCGTCGCCCTGGTGGACGACGGCCGGCACCACGACGTCCGGGTCGTCGGCGAACTCCGCGGCAAACGTGCGCTGAGCCGCCGCCTCCAGGCCGTAGTCCAGCTCCTCCGAGACCCGGTCGCGCAACTCGGTGATCAGCGGTTTGACGTCCATCCCGGGGATGAGCGGGCCCAGCAGGCGCGCGAACCTGCCCAGTTGGGCGAGGTCGGAGAGCAGCGCCTCGCCCGCACCCGGGTACTGCACCTTCACCGCGACCTCGCGGCCGTCGTGCCACACCGCCCGGTGCACCTGTCCGATCGAGGCCGCCGCCGACGGCTTGTCGTCGAACTCCGCGAACAGCTCCCGCCAGTCCTCGCCCAGCCGCTGGGCGAGCACCGCGTGGACGGTGGCGGAGGGCAGCGGCGGCGCCGCCTCCTGCAGCTTGGTCAGCGCGGCACGGTAGGGCCCGGCGATCTCCTCCGGCAGCGCCGACTCGAAGACGGACAGCGCCTGCCCGAACTTCATCGCGCCGCCCTTGAGCTGGCCCAGCGTCGCGAACAGTTGCTCAGCCGTGCGCTGCTGGAGCTCCGTGGCGATCATCTCCGCCGGCCGCCCGCCGATGCGCTTGCCGAGTCCGAGGGCGGTGCGTCCGGCGAAGCCCAAGGGGAGGGCGGCGAGCTTGGCGGTCCGGACGACGGCCTTGCGCGGCAGATCAGACATGTGCGCGTCCTCCCAAGGTCCCGACTCGGCCGGGAGCGTTGTTCCCACAGGTCAGGTGAGTCAGAGCGGTCGGATCGATCAGAGCGGATGGATCGGTTGGAGCAGCCGGTTCAGTTGGAACAGCCGGTTCAGTTGGAAAACAGGGTGCATTTGGAACGACCGGTTCAGTTGGAAGGCAGGGTGCCGTCGGACCGGTCGGGACGGTGAGGGCGGTCGGGCCGGCGAGGTCGGTGACGCCGGCGGGGTGGGCGGAGGCGGCCGGGACGGCGTGGGTGGCGTCCGCGGGATCGGTGACCGCTGGGTGAGGTTGTGCCGGCATGCGCCCCTCCAACTCGCGCTGGCCCCGGGTGGGGTTACTCCGTCATTGTTGCGTGTCGGGGACGAGGATCCGAGGCGGCTGCGGTGGCGGGGGAGCGCGCCGCGCCACAAGCGCACTCCGGGTGAGCCTCGATCCGATCGGTGTCCCAGCTCATACAGGGGAGCGCAAGCTCTGTCCGTGCGCCCGTACAGGGTGGCAGATGCCCGTCGAGGAACGTCAGGACCTGTGTCGCGGCGAGTCCTGCCACCGTCGTGGCCAGCGCCGCGTCGCAGGCGGGCACGACCGGCGCGGCGCGGCCCGAACGCCACTGGGCCAGCAGCAGGGGCCAGGCCGGCTCGGCGTCCGTACGGCGCAGCTCCCAGCAGCCGGCGCAGGCCGAGTCGCCGGGGAGCACCAGCGGACCCACCACTCCCGTGGCCTCGATCACGCCGACGTACAGATGGGGCATGCCGGAGGCGAGGTACGGCTCGGCGAGCGTGGGGTCGGGGGCGTAGGCGGCCAGGCCGTCCCGCGGGGCGAGCACCGTCAGGGCGAGCGGTGGCTGCTCCGACGGGGCGGACGCGCCGCCGCTGGTCCTGGTGGGGCGGCCCGTTCGTCGCTTCCATGGAGAGGAGACGCTGACCAGGCGGCGGGCGGTCACATCGCGCCGCTCGCCGACGCGGTCGGCGGGAAAGCCGGCAGGCAGTACGTCCCAGGGCTCGATCCGGCCTCTGTCGTACACGTCCACCTGTCCGACACCCGCCGCGGAGAGCAGTGCCGCGATCGCCGCGCCCACCCGGCCCGTGCCGCGCACCAGCACCCGCGCGGAGCGGCGCGCCCACAGCCGTTCGTCGGCGCCCGCCGAGTCGCGATGGCGTACCGACAGGGCGGCGAGGTCGGGGCGTAACCGGTCGAAGGCGCGTTGGTCGGTCTGGAGCGCTTCGGTCGCCGGGGTGCCGCGGGCCGGAGCCTCCAGCAGCCCGGCGGCGTGCAGGCGGCCGACGATTTCACGGGCATGGCCCGGCGGGAGTTGCAGCGCCTTCGCCTCGCGCTCCAGCTGCTCCACGCTGCGGGTGCCGTCGATCAGGCTCAGCAGACTGCCGGTCGCACTGTCCAGGGGGCCCACCACCACGGCGTGGGCGGGGGCGACGCCGAAGCGCACGGTGGCCCTGTCCCGCCAGCCGCGCCGCAGAGCCGGCTTGAGCATCGGGTGGGGGGAAGGAAGGGGAGGTGACGGGAGAGAGGGGAGAGGAGAGGGATGGGGACGGGAGGTGGATTTCCGCGGTTTCGGTGGTGAGGAAGGTGTGGGTGGTGAGATGGTCAGCTGTGGGTGTGGCATGTCGTCCCCCGTTGGTGCTGCGGTGCCGGTCGGTGGTGTCGTTGGATGGGTCGGATGGTCACGGACTTCCGGTCAGTGATCTTGGGCTTCGCGGTGGTCTTCCGGCCGTCCGCGGAGGTCCGGATCTGGCGTACGGCTCGAGCATGCGGCAAAGGCCGGATCGGTGCCTGAAGTTATCCACAGAAGGCGCGATTAGTCGTACAAGTGCTGAGCGTCTCTGTACCCGGCATGGAGGGTTTCGCCCGCGACCCGGCTCGGAGACGGGACTTCGCCCGGCGCCAGAAGGTAACGTCGGGGCGTGCCCGCCGACCCACCGCACCGTGCCGCCGACCCGCAGCGCAGGACCGTAGCGAGCCCGCAGAGCCGCGCGTCCGCCACCAGCGCGGTCGAGGTGCGCAGAAGCTCGCGGCGGCGGCGGACGGTCTCCGCGTACAGAGAGGGCGACCGTACCGTCGTCCTGATCCCGGCCCGGATGTCCGAGGCCGAGGAGCGCCGCTGGGTGACGGTCATGCTGGACAAGCTGGCCGCCCAGGAGAGCAAGCGAATGCTGGGCGACGACGAGCTGGCCGAGCGCGCCGAGCGGCTGTCGGCGCAGTACCTGGGCGGCCGGGCCCGCCCCGCGTCCGTGCGCTGGGTCACCAACCAGAACACCCGCTGGGGATCGTGCACGCCGGCTGAGGGCAGCATCCGGCTCTCGCACCGGCTGCAGGGCATGCCGGAGTACGTCATCGACTACGTGCTCGTGCACGAGCTGGCCCATCTGCTCGTGCCCGGACACGGTCCCAGCTTCTGGGAGCTCTTGACGGCGTACCCCCGTACGGAGCGGGCGCGCGGCTACCTCGAAGGAGTGGTCGCCGCCGACCGGCTGCCGCATCTGCCCGCAGCGCGCAGCGAATGACGGCGGGACCGCCACGTCCGCCACTTTCGTGACAGAACCGTCGAGCCCCGGCATCGTGCCGCATCCCTACCAGCCGTTAGCCTGACGCGCAACGCAATCAAGCTCGGATGGGGGACGGTCGTTACGTATGGCCAGGGAATTCCAACGGGGCCACAAGGCCAGGATCAGTGACCTGACCGCAGGGACGGATCTGTACGTGGGCGTACGGATCGCCGGTCCCGGTCTGACCTTCGACATCAGCTGTTTCGGCCTCGACGCCGACGAAAAGCTGTCCGACGACCGGTACTTCATCTTCTTCAACCAGCCGAAATCGCCCGAGGAGTCCCTCCAGCAGCTCGGTGCGCAGGCCGGTGACACCGAGTCCTTCCGGGTCACGCTCGACCGGATCCCGCAGCACGTACAGAAGCTGTCCTTCACCGCGGCGATCGACGGTGCGGGCCAGATGTCGCAGATCGGTCCGGGGTACATCCGGATCGTCGCCGGGGGAGAGGAAGTCGCGCGGTACTCCTTCACGGGGACCGAGTTCAGTACCGAGCGTGCTGTCATGCTCGGCGACTTCTACATGAAGGACGTGTGGCGCTTCGCGGCTGTCGGGCAGGGGTTCGACGGCGGACTGGAGGCGCTGCTGAAGAACTTCGGCGGCGAGGTCGCCGAGGAGGCGGAGGCCGCGCCGCAGCCGGACGCTGTTCCCGGCTTCGCGCCGCCCGCCGCCGCGGAGCCCGCGCCCGGCTTCGCGCCGCCCGCGGCCGCCGAGCCGGCCCCGGCACCCGCTTCTGCCCCGGCACCCGCCCCGGCGCCCGGCTTCGGTGCCCCGCAGCAGCCCACGGTCCCGGAGCCCGCGCAGCCGTACGCTTCGCAGCCGGAACCCGCTGTCGGCCAGCAGCCGATGGCCCCGCAGCAGGACCAGCAGGCCCAGATGCACGCGGCGCCGACCATCGCCGCCCCCATGGTGCCGCCGGCCGGCACTCCGCCGCAGGCCCCGTACGGTACGCCGCAGGACGGCTCGCCCCAGGGGCAGCCCGCTCCCTACGGAGCCCCTGCCCCGGCGGCCCCCTATGGAGCGCCCGCGCCCCATCCGGGCCAGCCCGTGCCGCCGCCCGCCCAGCCCGGTCCGTACGGCCAGCAGCCGCCCGCCTACGGGCAGCCTGCGCCGCAGGGCAGCGGGCAGTACGCCGTGCCGCAGCAGGGCGGCCCGGGGCTGGAGGCATCGCTGCAGAAGTACCGGGAAGCCCCCACAGGTCAGCGCTGGACGCCCCAGAGCGAGAAGCTGATCCGGGTCGACCTCGGCGTCGACGGACAGCCGGTGCTGGCCCGCCAGGGCAGCATGGTGCTCTACCAGGGCAAGGTCGACTTCAGCTACAAGGGCGCCGGCTTCCGCGGCCGCATCGTGGGCAACGCCACCGGCCAGGAGATGCAGCTCATGCGCTGCTCCGGCCAGGGCCAGGTCTTCTTCGCGGAGAACAGCGCCCATGTGCACCCCATCGAGCTGCAGGGCGACGCGATCTGCGTCAACGCCGAGAGCGTGCTGGCCTTCGACGAGTCGCTGCAGCACGAGGTGCGCCGCATCGAAGGGCACGGCATCCCCGGAGGCGCGCTGTTCACCATGCAGTTCCAGGGCACCGGCACGGTGGCCGTGAAGACCGCGGGAACCCCCGTCGTACTGCCCGTCACGCCGACCACCTTCGCGGACGCCAACGCCATCGTCGCGTGGTCCGCCGCCTCCCAGGTGATCATCTCCAGCCAGGTGCGACTGCGCCGCAGCGCGTACCCCGGCCACTCGGGGGAGACCGTGAACCTCCAGTTCCGGGGCGCTCCCGGCAACTTCATTGTCGTCCAGCCCTACGAGGTCTGAGGGAGCCCGTCATGACTCAGCAGCAGCTTTCGGGCTACACCCCGACCGCACCCGCGGCCCGCATGGAGAACCACGGCAGTGCGATGGTGAAGATCGCCATGCAGAGCGGCCAGGACGTCTTCTGCCGCACCGGCTCGATGGTCGCCTACGAAGGCTTCGTCCAGTACGAGCCGAACCCGCCGGCCGTGCGCCAGATGGCCTCCCAGTGGCTGACCGGCGAGGGCGCGCCCCTGATGAAGGCCAGCGGCGACGGTCTTCTCTACCTCGCCGACTACGGCGCCGACGTCGTGTGCCTGAACCTCAACGACGACGCGATCTCCGTGAACGGCACCAACCTGCTCGCCTTCGACGCGCACCTCCAGTGGGGCGTGCAGCGCGTCAAGGGGATGGCGAAGTTCGCGGGACAGGGATTGTTCAACGTGGGGATCGCGGGCACCGGATGGGTCGCGCTGACCTCGCGCGGCACTCCGATCGTCGTCGACTGCGGCCGCGGCGAGGACGAGACCTACGTGGACCCGGACGCGCTCGTGGCCTGGTCGACCAACCTGAACGTGAAGGGCAAGCGCAGCTTCAAGGCGTCCTCGATGATCGGGCGCGGCAGCGGCGAGGCGTACCAGCTCGGCTTCTCCGGCCAGGGCTTCGTGGTCGTACAGCCCAGCGAGGACAGCGCCGACCGGCTCCGGGCCCGGGGCTGAGGGGGAGGACTTACGTAACCATGCAGAGCCCGCTTTTCGCCTACACAGAGGCGCAGACCCAGGACCGGTACGCGCTGCAGAACCCGCAGTTGCTGCGGGTCGCGCTGACCGGCCACGAGGACCTGCTGGCCCGTAAGGGCACGATGGTCGCCTATCAGGGGCTGCTCGAATTCGACGGGGAGTACCAGACCCCGAACCAGCAGCGGCGGCGCGCCCGGGCCGGCGAGGGCCTGGACCTGATGCGCGTCTCCGGACAGGGCACGGTCTACCTGGCCAACCTCGCCCAGCACGTCCATCTCGTGGACGTCGACCACGACGGGCTGACCGTCGACAGCAACTACGTGCTCGCGTTGGACTCCACGCTCCACTGGGAGGTCATCTCCGTGGACAGTCAGTACGGCATCTCGGGCACCGGCAAGTACCAGCTCAACATCTCGGGGCGGGGCAAGGTCGCGCTGATGACCTCGGGCCAACCCCTGATGATGCAGGTGACGCCCGACAAGTACGTCAACGCCGACGCGGACGCGGTGGTCGCCTGGTCGACCTCGCTGCGCGTCCAGATGCAGGCGCAGACGCATTCCTCGGGCGTGTGGCGGCGCCGCGGCAGCACGGGCGAGGGCTGGGAGCTCAGCTTCCTCGGACAGGGCTACGCGCTCGTCCAGCCCAGCGAGCTGCTGCCGCCGCAGAACGCGGTTATCGGGCAGGGCCTCGCCGCCCAGTACGGGATGGGGCAGCGCGGCGCCCACGGGCAGAACCAGGGCAACATCTTCACGAACTGAGCAGGGCGCCTTCGGGCGCGTCTCAGGGACACGCGAGCGGGCCCGGCACCGGAAGGTGCCGGGCCCGCTCGTTCCGTCCTACAGCAGCGCCCTCGTCCGCTCCACGAGCCGCACCACCGACTCGTCGGCCACGTCCGGCACCTCGTCGTACGGGAACCAGCGCAGGTCCAGTGACTCGTCGCTGATCGCCTCCGTGGCGCCCTCCGGGGCCAGCGCGGCGTACTGCACGTCCAAGTGCCACGCGCAGGGCGTGTGATGGCGGTCCAGGCGCACTGGGCCACCCGGCAGCAGCGTCAGCCCCCGGGCGATGCCGGACTCCTCACGCGCCTCGCGCAGCGCCGCGTCCGCCAGCGTGGCGTCCTCGGGCTCGCAGTGGCCGCCCATCTGCAGCCACATCCGCAGCTTCTTGTGCAGCGTGAGCAGCACCCGGCCGCGCGACGGGTCGATCACCAGGGCGCTCGCCGTGAGGTGCCCGTCACCGCAGGGCTTCCACATGCCGTCCGGGTGGGCGGCCAGGTGGTCCAGGTACGCCAGCCGCAGCTCTTCCTGGTCGGCAGCGGGCGCGGGCCACTCCTTGAGGACCCGCGCCGCGTTCTCATGAAGGCTCACGGTCACTTGGTGCCGTCGCCCTCGCCGCCGTCCTTGCCCTCGGGACCGTCGCCCTCGGAGCGCTCGCCCTCGGCGCCCTCGCGCTTGGTCAGGTCCGGCTTGCCGCCCTCGGCCGTGCCGCTCGCCGCTTCGCCGAGCATCTTGTCCAGCTCGGAGAAGTCCAGCTGCTCGCGGTGCACGAAGCCGTCCGGGTCGTCCAGGTCCTGCGCCGTGGGCAGCATGTCCGGGTGCGACCACAGCGCGTCCCGGCCCTCCAGGCCGCGCGCGTCCGTGAGCGAGGCCCACAGCCGCGAGGCGTCCCGCAGCCGCCGCGGACGCAGCTCCAGGCCGATGAGCGTGGCGAAGGTCTGCTCGGCCGGACCGCCGGTCGCCCGGCGGCGCCGCAACGTTTCGCGCAGCGCGTCGGCCGACGGCAGGTGCGGGGCAGCGGCGGCGTGCACCACCGCGTCCACCCAGCCCTCGACGAGCGCCAGCGCCGTCTCCAGACGGGCCAGCGCGGCCTTCTGCTCCGGGGTGTCCTCGGGCTGGAACATGCCCTGCTGCAGCGCGTCCTGCAGCTGCTCCGGATGCGCCGGGTCGAGCTGGCCGACCGCGTCCTCCAGCTTGCTGGTGTCGACCTTGATGCCGCGTGCGTAGCCCTCGACCGCGCCGAAGAGGTGCGAGCGCAGCCACGGTACGTGGGCGAAGAGACGCTGGTGGGCGGCCTCGCGCAGCGCCAGGTAGAGCCGCACCTCCTCGGGCGGCACGCCCAGGCCGGAGCCGAGCGCCTC
Source organism: Streptomyces ochraceiscleroticus (assembly GCF_000720485.1). Classification (GTDB taxonomy): domain Bacteria; phylum Actinomycetota; class Actinomycetes; order Streptomycetales; family Streptomycetaceae; genus Streptomyces; species Streptomyces ochraceiscleroticus. The sequence continues at coordinate 30,782 of NZ_JOAX01000049.1, forward strand.
GACGTTGCCCGGCAGCAGGGCGGCCTTGCCGGCCGGGCCCAGCGGCAGTCCGACGTCCGTGGAGCCGACGACCTCGCCGGCCAGCGTGCCGAGCGCCTGCCCGATCTGCGTACCGAACATCGCGCCGCCCATGGAGCGCATCATCCCGAGCAGCGGGCCCGCCATGGCCTGCATCTCCTCGGGGAGCACGTCGCCCATCGCGGCGCCGACGCGCTCGGCGACCGGGTCGACCAGCTCCTGCCACACCGGGAGGGTCTCCTCGACCCACTCGGCGCGGCTCCAGGCCACGACGGTGTTCGCGCCCGAGGGCAGCGACGTCACGCCGTCCAGCCACAGGTCGGCGAGGCGCACGGCCTCCTCGGCCGCTGCTCGCTCGCCCGGGGCCACGCTGGCGTCCTTGCTGCCGTCCTGGGCGCCCTGCGCCACCGTCTGGCGCGCGATGTCCTTGGCCATCTCCCAGTTCACCGGGCCGCCCTCGTAGGAGAGCATCTGGCCGAGCTTCTGGAAGGCGGCTCCGAGGTCGCCAGGGTTCATCTCGCCCCCGGGCCCGCCCATGCCGCCGAAGAGCGCCGCGAACGGATTGTCCGCGCCGCCGCTCCCGCCGCCGAACCCGAACGGATTCGCGGGGCCCTGGTTACCTCCCTGGCCGCCCTTCTGCTTGCCGTTGTCGCCGTCCTCCGGCTCCTCCGGCGGAAGGCCGAATCCGAATGGGTTGTCACTCACGGGTTTCCTCGGCTCGTAGGGCCGCCGGCCCCGGGCCGACGGCGGCTGCCCGACATTCCCTTCCAGCCTAGAGGGTGTCCGGCCGTTCTCCGCGGCCGCGGAGAAGACGGGCCGACGTCCCCTGTGACACCCCGCGCCGCTCCGGGGCTCGGTGCTTGGCTGTCGGGGTGCCTGCGGCAGGATGGACGCACGCTGTCCGTACGCGCCGGTGCGCATACGTACTGAAGACAACCGCTGGAGACGCCCGGTGAGTTCCCCAGATCCGACCGTTCGCGCAGCGCGAAACAGTGCTGCCAGGCCCGAGAAGACGTCCGATACGACCGTCCCCGGGGCAGCCGCGCCGCAGCACCGCCCCGTCGTGGCGGTCACCGGCGCCGCTTCCGGTACCGGCGCGCTGCTGACCCGTGCCCTGCTGGAGTCCGACGAGGTCAAGCGGGTCGTGGCCATCGATGAGCGGCGCGGGGACGAGGAGGACGCCGACTGGCACGTACTGGATGTCCGCGACCCCGCCATCGCCGAGAAGCTCCGGGGCGCCGACGTCGTCGTCCACCTCGCGCTCGACCTCGACCTGGAGACCGACCCGGCCGCCCGTACCGCGTACAACGTGCGCGGCACCCAGACCGTCCTGACCGCGGCTGCCGCGGCCGGCGTGCACCGGGTCGTCCTGTGCACCTCCGCGATGGTCTACGGGGCGCTGCCCGACAACGACGTCCCGCTCTCCGAGGACGCCGAACTGCGCGCGACCGCGGACGCCACCGGGGTCGGCGACCTCATGGAGATCGAGCGGCTGGCCCACCGGGCGCCGCGCGCCCACCCCGGACTCAACGTCACCGTGCTGCGCCCCACCGTCCTCGTGGGCGGCACCGACACCGCGCTCACCCGGTACTTCGAGTCGCCGCGCCTCCTGGTCGTCGCGGGCTCCCGCCCCACGTGGCAGTTCTGCCACGTGGAAGACCTGGTCAGCGCACTGGAGTACGCCGCCCTGGAGAAGGTCGAGGGCGAGCTCGCGGTGGGCTGCGACGGCTGGCTGGAGCAGGAGGAGGTCGAGGAGCTCACCGGTATCCGCAGGATGGAGCTGCCCTCCTCGGTGGCCCTCGGCGCCGCGGCCCGGCTGCACCGCATCGGGCTCACGCCCTCGCCCGCCGGTGACCTGGCGTACACGATGCACCCGTGGGTGGTCAGCGGCAGCCGGCTGCACGACGCGGGCTGGCGGCCCCGCTGGACCAATGAGGAGGTGCTCGCCGAGCTCCTGGAGGAGGTCGCGGGACGGCACACGGTGGCCGGGCGCCGGCTGGGCCGCAAGGACGCCACCGCCGCCGGTGCGGCGGGCGCGACCGTCGCGCTGCTGGGTACCGCCGCGCTCGTACGCCGTGCCCGTAAGGCCCGGCGGCGCCTCTGAGGCAGCGCGGCGGCGCCTCTCGGGGCACGCGCACCACAGGAATGCCGGGAACCGTACGGAACCGGTGGCTCCCTCCGGACGGCGGGAATGCGTCGTCCGTACGCGGCGGCAGTCCCCCTACGGTCTGGTAGGACCCTCCATAAGGCGGTCGGTACACCAGGTGAAACAGCCATTCCCCCGCGCCGCGTCCGTGGGGCACGATGGGCACATGTCTGGTACGAACCACCACCCGTCGCCGCGCCCCGACCACCCCGGTGAGCAGGGGACAGCGGATCCGATCCGGCTGTTGGGCATCCGGGACACGCCGCTGTCCGTGGACGAGGTGTTCACGGCCGTCGGGGACGCTGCGTCCGGCGGGACCGCCCTGTTCGTCGGCACCGTCCGCTCGCACGACGGCGGCTCGGACGTCGACGGGCTCGGCTACTCCGCACACCCGACGGCCGAGGCGGAGCTCCGCCGGGTCGCGGAGAAGGTGGCAGCGGACTTCCCGGTCCGGGCGCTGGCCGCGGTCCACCGGGTGGGGGATCTGAGCATCGGTGACCTCGCGGTCGTCGTCGCGGTGTCCTGCGCGCACCGGGGCGAAGCCTTCGAGGCGTGCAGACGGCTCATCGACGACCTCAAGCACGAGGTCCCGATCTGGAAGCACCAGACGTTTTCGGACGGGACCGAAGAATGGGTCGGCGCGTAGCGCCGTCTTCTGGGGGTGGAGGGCGGGTCGGCGCAGAAGTGCCGCCCCTCGGGCCCCGCGCGAAGTGGTCGGTTCGCTCCCATGGCGTAAAGAAAGCGTGTAGGACGCATTCATGAGGCGCACGGGAGCGGTGAGCTGCCCGTAACTGGGTACGCGCTCCCTACGGGCGCCCCACCGCAGACGCCCGGTGATCAGCCGGACAGCCGATGTCATCCTCCGGTTGCGTAACCCGCCCCCGGGCCTGAGCGTTGAGCTGTCGGATGGTTAATCTGCTTATTCGTCGTTGCGGTTGTGTACAAGGGGTCGGGAGGCCGCTATGGGTGCGCTTCTCTGGTTGCTGATTCCGGTTCTCGCCGCACTGGCTGCCGTCGTGTGGAGTACGTGGACCACGAGGTACCGCAAGGCAGGGGACGTCGCTGAGCTCGCCGGGTACGCCCGTTTCCGGGAGGCCATGGAGCGCGAGGACGTGCCGCCCGCGGAGGTCCGTTCCGACGCGGCCTGAGCCCCGTACGGACGGCCCCGCGGGCCGCTTGTCATACCCGTCCCGTACTGTCGTTCCATGCCACGCCGGACCGCGACGCTCCTCGCTTCGACCCTCATGCTGATCGCGCTGTTGTGCGCCGGGGTGCTGATTCCCGTGCCGTACGCGCAGATGACGCCGGGGCCCACGGTCAACACCCTCGGCGACCACGCGGGCGAGCCGGTGCTGCAGATCGACGGCCGCAAGACGTATCCGACGTCCGGTCATCTCAACATGACGACGGTCCGCGTCACCGGTCCCGACTACCGCATGAACCTCTTCGAGGCGGCGTACGGCTGGCTGGCGCACGACAGCGCAGTGGTGCCGCACAAGACGCTCTACCCGGACAACCAGACGGCCGAGCAGGCCGACCAGGAGAACGCCGAGGAGTTCAGCCAGTCCCAGGAGAGCGCCAAGGTGGCGGCCCTGGACGAGCTGCATATCCCGGTGAACTCACAGGTCGTGGTCGCCTCGGTCATGAAGGACACCCCGGCCGACGGCACGCTGCACGCCGGTGACGTCATCAAGGCGGTGGACGGGACGGCGGTGAAGCAGCCCGCGGACGTCGCACGGCTGGTCACGAAGCACAAGGCGGGCGAGAAGGTCACCTTCACGCTGGTCCCGGCCAAGGAAGCGGCCGCGGCGGAGAAGAAGGGTCGGCAGCCCTCCGGCGGCCGCCAGGTCTCGCTGACGACCAAGAAGGCCACGGACGGCCGGGCCATCGTCGGCATCCAGGCCGGCCTCGATCACACGTTCCCGTTCGAGATCGACATCAAGCTCGCCGATGTGGGTGGTCCGAGTGCGGGCCTGATGTTTGCCCTCGGAATCGTCGACAAGCTCACGCCCGCGGATCTGACGGGCGGGAACTTCGTCGCCGGTACGGGAACGATCGACGACAAGGGCAAGGTCGGGCCGATCGGCGGCATCTCCATGAAGATCGTCGCGGCCCGCGACAAGGGCGCCGAGTACTTCCTCACTCCAAAGGACAACTGCGCGACCGCGGCCAAGGACACCCCGGACGGCCTCCGGCTCGTCAAGGTGAACACCATTCACGACGCGATGCAGGCCCTGACGAAGATCCGCAAGGGCGACACGGCGCACTTGCCGAGCTGCACGCCTGCCGCGCACTCCTGACGGTGGTTCGGGGCGGGCTCGGGGGGGTTTTCGGGCGCGCTTGCGGGGCGGCTGGGCGGCTGGGCGGGGGCCCCCGAGCCGCCCCGAACCACCGTCAGGAGGGAGTCCTTCTCGCGCAGCCGCAGCGCCGACTCGCGCCGGCCGTCGCGCAGTACCGCCACGGTCATCCGGACCTCCTGGCGGTCGGGGTGTTCGGCGACCCACTTGGCGAGCGCGTCCTCGTCCATGCCGGCCGGCACGGACTCCTCGGCGGACGGCGGCAGCATCAGCCGCTCCACGGTCATGGCGCAGCCGGCCACCGCGTCGGGCCAGGCGATGGTGCCGAGGAACTCGTCGAGCGCGACGGTCGGGGGGACCTCGTCCTGCTCCACGGGGGTCAGGGAGGCGTCGGCGTTCTCGTCGATGCCCAGCTGGGCGGCGAGCGCGGGCTCTTCGTTGCGCAGGCGCGCGGTGTCTACGAGGGCGAACAGTCGGGCGGGCTGGTCCCAGCCGATCCCGGCGGCGTACTCGTCGATTTCCAGTACGGCGCGGGTCAGTGGGTCGGCGGCGAGAGGGGTGCCGTCAACGGGGAGGTTGGTCATGTGGAATATCGTGCCCTGAACTTCCCGGAAAACGGGAACCGGGTAAAGCCTTAGTAAGTTGCAAGAGTGGGTCCTACTATCACCGGGCCCGCTTCATACGACAGCGAACTTCGAGGTGCGCACCTTGGCTTTCCAGATGCCGGACCGCGGCTCAGGCCCCGCCGGGCCACGGACGAGAGTGGGCCGCCCGTCCCGGCGGATGCGGACCGGGCTCCTGACCCTGGGCGTGCTGGCTGTGCTGGCCATGCTCTTCGTGATGTTCTCCGGGTTCTGGACCGACTGGCTGTGGTTCCGCTCGGTGAAGTACTCCTCGGTCTTCACCACGACCCTGTGGACCAAGGTCGGCCTGTTCTTCTTCTTCGGCGTGCTGATGGCGGCCGCCATCGGGGTCAACGTCTGGCTGGCCCACCGGCTCCGCCCGCCGCTCAGCGCCATGTCGCTGGAGCAGCAGAGCCTGGACCGCTACCGGATGAGCATCGCGCCGTACAAGAAGTGGGTGCTGGTCGCGGTCACCGCGCTGGTCGGCCTGATCGCCGGCGCGTCCGCCTCCAGCCAGTGGCGCACCTGGCTGCAGTGGGTCAACGGCGTGCCGTTCGGCCAGAAGGATCCGCAGTTCCATGAGGACATCTCCTTCTACGCCTTCGACCTGCCGTGGTTCCGCTTCCTGCTGAGCTTCGGCTTCGCCTGTGTGGTGCTGTGCCTGATCGCCGCGGCGCTCACGCACTACCTGTACGGCGGCCTGCGCGTCACGAGCCCCGGTTCCCGTGCCACCGCGGCGGCCACCGGCCATCTGTCGGTGCTGCTGGGTATCTTCGTGTCGCTCAAGGCGATGGCGTACTGGCTCGACCGGTACGGCCTCGCGGTGAAGTCCAGCGGCCTGAAGTCCGCGGAGGGCTGGACGGGCCTGCGGTACGTCGACGCGCACGCCTACCTCCCGGCGAAGACGATCCTGTTCTTCATCGCCGCCATCTGTGCCGTGCTCTTCTTCGCCACCCTGTGGCGGCGGACCTGGCAGCTCCCGGTCATCGGCTTCGGCCTGATGGTGCTCTCGGCCGTCCTCATCGGCGGGCTGTACCCGGCGATCGTGCAGAAGTTCCAGGTCCAGCCCAACGAGCAGGCCAAGGAAGCCCCGTTCATCAAGGAGAACATCAAGGCCACGCGGGACGCGTACGGCATCGACGGCTCCAAGGTCACCGGCTACAAGGGCGACTACAAGCCCAAGGACGAGACGGACAACGAGCGGCTGCGGGACGCGGCGGACACCACGGCGAGCATGCGCCTGCTGGATCCGAACGTCGTCTCGCCCACCTTCCAGCAGCAGCAACAGGTCCGCGGGTACTACCAGTTCCCCGCCACCCTCGACGTCGACCGCTACAAGGGCAGCGACGGCAAGGAGCAGGACACCGTCATCGGCCTGCGCGAGCTGAACATCGCCGGCATCCCCGAGCGCAACTGGATCAACGACCACTTCAAGTACACCCACGGGTACGGCGCGGTCACCGCCAAGGGGACCGGCACGGTCAATGAGGGCGAGCCGGACTACACCGAGAAGAACCTGCCTGCCAAGGGCCACCTCCCCCAGCACGAGCAGCGCATCTACTACGGCGAGAAGACCACGCAGTACTCCATCGTCGGCGGGCCGCAGCAGGAGCTGGACTACTCCGACGACAGCGGCGAGAAGAGCTACAGCTACAAGGGCAAGAGCGGGGTGAACCTCGCCAATCCGGTCAACCGCGCGGCGTACGCCGTGGCCTTCGGCGAGCCGCAGATCCTGTACTCGGGTGCCATCGGCGAAGGCTCTCGCGTCCTGTACAACCGCACGCCCAAGGAGCGCGTGGAGTCGGTCGCGCCGTGGCTCACCATCGACGGCGACGCCTACCCGGCGGTGGTCGACGGCCGCATCAAGTGGATCGTCGACGCGTACACCACGAGCAACGGCTATCCGTACTCCTCGCGGACCACGCTCGGGGACACCACGGCGGACTCGCTGACCGACGGCCAGCGCGCGGTGGTGGCCCAGCAGAACCAGGTCAACTACATCCGCAACTCCGTCAAGGCGACGGTCGACGCGTACGACGGCTCGGTCAAGCTCTACCAGTGGGACAAGAACGACCCGGTCCTGAAGACCTGGATGAAGGCGTTCCCCGGCACGGTCGAGCCCAAGTCGAAGATCAGCAACGGGATGATGGAGCACCTGCGGTACCCGCAGGACCTCTTCAAGGTGCAGCGCCAGCTCCTCACGACGTACCACGTCACCGACGCGAACACCTTCTACACCGGCAGCGAGCGCTGGCAGATCCCGAACGATCCGACGACCAAGTCGGCGACTGCGGTTCCGCCGTACTACCTGAGCATGAAGATGCCGGACCAGAAGAGCCAGACGTTCTCGCTGACGACGACGTTCACGCCGAACAAGCGGGACAACCTCGGGGCGTTCATGGCGGTCGACGCCAACGCCAAGAGTCCGGACTACGGGAAGATCAGAATCCTCAAACTCCCGTCCGAGACCACGGTCCCCGGACCGCAGCAGGTGCAGTCGAAGTTCAACTCCGACGACACGGTCGCCAAGACGCTGAACATCCTCAAGAAGGGTGACTCGGAGATCGAGTACGGCAATCTGCTCACCGTCCCCCTGGACGGCGGCCTGCTGTACGTCGAGCCGGTCTATCTGCGGGGCGCGGGCACCAACTACCCGCTGCTGAAGAAGGTGCTCGTCAGCTACGGCAACAAGGCGGCCTTCGAGAACAGCCTCGGCGAGGCGCTGGACGTGGTGTTCGGGAAGAAGGCACCGAACGTCGGCGACGGCGACGAGGACACCACCACGCCGCCGGACACGGGCAGTACGACACCTCCCTCGGACCAGAGCGTCCAGGAGGCCCTGGACGACGCCCAGCAGGCGTACGAGGACGGCGAGAAGGCCCGCGAGTCCGGCGACTGGGCCGGCTACGGCGAGGCGCAGAAGAAGCTGAAGGCCGCGCTGGACCGGGCCGCCGCCGCGGAGAAGAAGGCGGGGGAGAAGGCCGGTTCATCGGACAAGGGCGGTGCCGGCGAGGGGGACAAGCAGGGCGGCTGACCGCGGATTATGGCTCCGCCTCCGCGCCGTGGTACCTTAAATACACAACGGCGCGGGGTGGAGCAGCTCGGTAGCTCGCTGGGCTCATAACCCAGAGGTCGCAGGTTCAAATCCTGTCCCCGCTACTGCAAGGTGAAGGCCCGGATCCTCTTGGATCCGGGCCTTCGTCATGCGTGGCGTCACATATGTGCGCGTTAAACCACCCGCATTGGGGAGACTGGTGTCCTGAGCGTTTGGCATGTCGTCGTGTCGGGAAGTCGACAAAACGCTGTAGTGACCTCACTGGCGCGGTATACCAGGTGTACCCGGGCTTCGGGTGGTGCGACGATGGCCCTTATGGGGGACAAGGCAAGGTTGTTGGAGACAGGACCGTTTGTGCATGCGCCCGACGACGGGCGCGAATCCGAGCTGCCGCCGCCCGCGCGGGACGCGGCCGATGCGGCCGACGCCACGGAGTCGCCCGAGGCGACCGAGGCCATGGACGAGGTGGGCCACCGACAGGCCGCCGCCGCGGGCGACCCGGCGGCAGCGAGCATGCTCGGCGCGATGCTGCTGCGCCGCGGTGATCTGGACGGCGCCGAACCGTGCCTGCGCGCCGCCACCGTCGCGGGCGACCGGGCCGCCGCCAACAACCTCGGAGTCCTGCTGCACCAGCGCGGATACGCCGACGAGGCGGCCGGCTGGTGGCGCATCGCCGCCGTCGCCGGATCCGCCGCCGCGGCGCACGCGCTGGGCCGGCACTACCGCGAGCGCGGCGACGAGCCCGCCGCCGAGTACTGGCTGCGCCAGGCCGCCGAGTCCGGCCACTGCCTGGGCGCCTACGCGCTGGCCGACCTGCTCGACCACCGGGGCGAAGAGGGCGCCGAGCAGTGGTTCGTGGCCGCCGCGGAGCGCGGCCACCGTGAGGCGGCGTACCGCCTCGCGCGCATCCTGGACGAGCGGGAGGCCGACGGCACCGCGTACGGCGAGCACGCGGAGCCGCGCGCCGCCGCCGAGCAGTGGTACCGCCAGGCCGCGGCCCGCGGGCACCGCCGGGCCGCGCTGCACCTCGGCACGCTCCTGGAGGAGCGCGGCGAGCTCAAGGAGGCCGGGCGCTGGTACCTCATTGCGGCCAAGGACGGCGAGCCGCGCGCCGCGTGCGCGCTCGGCTTCCTCCTGAAGGACGCGGGCGACGAGGAGAGCGCGGCGGAGTGGTGGCGCCGGGCGGCCCAGGACGGCGACGGCAACGCCGCCAACGCCCTCGGGGCGCTGCACGCCGACCGCGGCGAGCTGCAGACCGCCGAGCGCTGGTACCGGGCCGCGCTGGAGGCCGGCGACGTCAACGGCGCGTACAACATCGGCCTGCTCTGCGCCCAGCAGGGCCGCGACGGCCGCAGCGAGCAGTGGTACCGCCGGGCCGCCTACGCGGGCCACCGGGAGGCGTCCAACGCGCTCGCTGTCCTTCTGCTGCAGCGCGGCGACGCGTCCGGTGCCGAGCCGTGGTTCTCCAAGGCGGCCGAAGCGGGCAGCGTGGACGCGGCGTTCAACCTCGGCATCCTGCACGCGGGCCGGGGCGCCGAGCGCACCTCCCGCAGGTGGTACGAGCGGGCCGCCGAGGCCGGGCACACGGAGGCCGCACTCCAGGCGGCCCTGTCCCTGCTGCGGGACGGCGAGTGGCAGGACGCCGAGCGGCATCTGCGCGCGGCGGCGGAAGGGGGCAGCACCGAGGCGGCCTACCGGCTCGCCGCGCTGCTGGACCGCGAGGCCAGCGGCCCGGAGGAGTCCGGCGGCGAGAGCGAGGAGTGGTACGAGCGTGCCGCCGGGCAGGGGCACCGCGGTGCCCAGGTGCGGATGGGCATGCTCGCCGCGTCCAAGGGTGACGCCGTGGCGGCCGCCGACTGGTACCGCGCGGCGGCCGAGGCCGGCAGCCGCAACGCGGCCTTCAACCTCGGGCTGCTGCTGGCCCGCGAGGGCAGCCTCCCGGAGGCCGCCCTGTGGTGGACGCGCGCCGCCGAGGCCGGGCACGGGCGCGCGGCGCTGCGCCTCGCGCTGCTGGCGGCCCGCCGGGGCGCGCTCGCAGAGAGTGAGCGGTGGTGCACGCGGGCGGTGGAGCTGGGGCCGCCGGAGGTCACCCAGCGTGCCGCCCGGCTGCGGGACGCCCTCAAGGAGGAGCTGAGCGCATGAGTTCCGGCCGGCCCCCGAGGGGCCGGCCGGACGCCGGTGCGCAGGGCCGCGGGCACGGATTTGCGCTGGTCGTCGGCTTGGGGTTAGAGTTGTGAACACAACGGCGCGGGGTGGAGCAGCTCGGTAGCTCGCTGGGCTCATAACCCAGAGGTCGCAGGTTCAAATCCTGTCCCCGCTACTAAAAGACGAAGGCCCGGATCCTTGAGGATCCGGGCCTTCGTCATGCGTGCGGAGTGGGGTCATGGCCGGTGGCTGACCGCCGCCGCCGGTCAGCGCGGTCAGCACGTCCGAGGAGCGGAGTCCGTACGGACGCCGTGCCGGGCCAAGGAACGGCCCATCGGGTACATGATCACCGAGCGGCAGTCGTGCGGCGTGGCACGAAAAGCGATATGACGGGCCGTCAAAAACCGGAAGCGGTATGCGCCGTACGCCGGAGAAGCGCGCGCAGTGTACCGAAAAGGCGTGCGCGACATGCCGAAGTAGCGCGCTCCGATCGCCCGGCTGCCGAAAAGCCCGCCGCGAAACGCGGCGGGCTGCAATGATCGGCAAAGCGGAGCGGAGGGGCGGGGAGGTGCCGTGGTGACGTGCGGATCAGGCGCGGGCGCAGTTCGGGCACGTGCCGCGGTAGGTCACCGAGACCTCCGAGACCTCGAAGCCGAATCGTTCCGGCTCGGGCAGGGCGCTCAACGGGTCGCTCGAGATGTGCACGTCACGGATCGTGCCGCACTGCGAGCAGACGAGGTGGTGATGGTCGTGGTGGGCGTTGGGGTCGTACCGCTTCGCCCGGCCGTCCGTGCTGACCTCCAGCACCTCGCCGAGCAGGACGAGCTCGCCGAGCGTGTTGTAGACCGTGGCGCGGGAGATCTCCGGCAGGCGCTCGGACGCCCGCGCGTGCACCTCGTCGGCGGTGTAGTGGACGTGGTCCCCGTCCAGGACCTCGGCGACGACGCGGCGCTGCGCGGTCAGCCGCCAGCCGCGTCCCCGGAGTCGTTCGAGCAGGTCACTCATGCCAATCACCCATCAGTCAGATATGAGCCAGGGTACCAGTGGTGGTCCATGACCGGATCGGGTACGGATTTCTCATCCTTCTTGACTTAGACATTGTCCAATGTAGGATCGGGTTCGGCGCAAGCCAAGGGCAGGTATTTACACAGGAGGCGCACGTGTCGGTAGAGAGCACCACCGGACCGCTGACCACGGAGACCGGTGCTCCGGTCGCGGACAACCAGAACAGCGAGACGGCCGGCATCGGCGGCCCCGGCCTGATCCAGGACCAGCTCCTGATCGAGAAGCTGGCGCACTTCAACCGTGAGCGCATCCCGGAGCGGATCGTGCACGCCCGCGGCGCCGGTGCGTACGGCACGTTCACCGTGACCGCGGACGTGACGAAGTACACCCGCGCGAAGTTCCTCTCCGAGGTCGGCAAGCAGACCGAGACCTTCCTCCGCTTCTCGACCGTCGCGGGCAATCTCGGCGCGGCGGACGCGGTGCGTGACCCCCGCGGCTTCGCGCTGAAGTTCTACACCGAAGAGGGCAACTACGACCTCGTCGGGAACAACACCCCGGTGTTCTTCATCAAGGACGCCATCAAGTTCCCGGACTTCATCCACACCCAGAAGCGCGACCCGTACACCGGCTCGCAGGAGGCGGACAACGTCTGGGACTTCTGGGGTCTGAGCCCGGAGTCGACCCACCAGGTGACCTGGCTGTTCGGCGACCGCGGCATCCCCGCGTCCTACCGCCACATGGACGGCTTCGGCTCGCACACGTTCCAGTGGAACAACGAGGCCGGCGAGGTCTTCTGGGTCAAGTACCACTTCAAGACCGACCAGGGCATCAAGTGCCTCACCACGGACGAGGCCAACAAGCTCGCCGGTGAGGACCCCGACAGCCACCAGCGGGACCTGCGCGAGTCCATCGAGCGCGGCGACTTCCCGAGCTGGACCGTCGGCGTGCAGATCATGCCCGCCGCCGAGGCCGCCAACTACCGCTTCAACCCGTTCGACCTGACCAAGGTCTGGCCGAAGGCGGACTACCCGGTCATCGAGATCGGCAAGCTGGAGCTGAACCGCAACCCGCAGAACATCTTCGCCGAGGTCGAGCAGTCGATCTTCTCCCCGCACCACTTCGTGCCGGGCATCGGCCCCTCGCCCGACAAGATGCTGCAGGGCCGTCTCTTCGCGTACGGCGACGCCCACCGCTACCGCGTCGGCATCAACGCCGACCACCTGCCGGTGAACCGCCCGCACGCCACCGAGGCGCGCAGCCACGGCCGGGACGGCGCGCTGTACGACGGCCGGCACGGCGGCCAGAAGAACTACGAGCCGAACAGCTTCGGCGGCCCGGCCGAGACCGGCCGCGCGCTGTGGCAGCCGCTGCCCGTCTCCGGTGCCACCGGTGAGGCCGAGGCGGCCCAGCACGCCGAGGACGACGACTTCGTGCAGGCGGGCAACCTCTACCGCCTGATGTCGGAGGACGAGAAGGACCGCCTGGTCGACAACCTCGCGGGCTTCATCTCGAAGGTCTCGCGCGATGACATCGCGCAGCGCGCCATCGAGAACTTCCGCAAGGCGGACGCGGACTACGGCAAGCGACTGGAGGCCGCGGTCCAGGCCCTGCGCGGCTGACCGGTCACCACTGCACGGACCGCGTCGTCCGGGGCCCCTTCACCCCGGACAGAGGAGGCCGGCTGCCCTCGGGCGGCCGGCCTCCTCGGCGTATCTGCGGGCCGGCGCAACGGCCCGCCGCGGATCAGGCCGGTACGGCGGTCGCCGCCCGTTCCCGGGCCGCCGAGCGGCAGCGCATGATGTCGCGTACGGACACCACGCCCACCGGCTCCCGGTCGTCCAGGACGATCAAGTGACGGAAGCCGCCGTGCACCATCGCGGTGGCGGCCTCGTCCAGGGTCCACTCCGGCGCGGCGAAGACCACGTCCGTGGTGGTGTGGGTCTGTGCGGTCTCGCGGTCGGGATTCTCCCCGGCGCCGAGGGAATTGAGGATGTCGCGCTCGGTGAGGATGCCGAGGCCGCCGGCGTCGGCGTCCAGGACGACGGCCGCGCCGACGCGCCGTGCCGCCATCAGGTGTGCTGCCTGCCGGAGAGTATGTGCGGGCCCGATGGTGAGGACCACCGTGCTCATGGCGTCGCGGACGTACATGGGCATGGAGTGGAGCCACCTCCTTGGTGAGACCCCGCAGGGGAATTCCCGGCGCCGGAAGCGCCTGGAGAAAAATTTCACAAATGCACAAGCGGGGGGATGCTCATGTTCACATGCCCCATGGCGTGCGACAAGGGGCGCGTGAGGGCCGGTCTCCCGGTCACGCGCCCCAAGGCGCCGTTTGAAAACTCGCGGGAGTGATCGCGGGGCGGGGCTCAGTCCCGAAGGTAGGTCAGCAGGTCCTCGTGCAGCAGGCCGTTGGAGGCCGCCGCGTTGCCGCTGTGCGGGCCCGGGGCCCCGTCCAGGCCCGTGAAGCGCCCGCCGGCCTCCTGTACGACGACGGCGCAGGCCGCCATGTCCCACAGCGACAGCTCCGGCTCGGCGCAGATGTCCACGGAGCCCTCGGCCACCATCATGTAGGGCCAGAAGTCGCCGTACGCGCGGGTCCGCCAGACCTCCCGTGACAGGTCCAGGAAGCCGCCCAGCGTGCCGCGCTCCTCCCAGCCGGTGAGCGAGGAGTAGGCGAACGACGCGTCCTGGATGCGCCCGACGCTCGACACCTGGAGACGCTGGGCTGAGGTCAGGCTGCGGCCGGTGTAGGCGCCCAGCCCCTCTGCGGCCCACCAGCGGCGGTGCAGCGCGGGCGCGGAGACCACGCCGACGACCGGACGGTCCCCGCCCTCGCCGCGCTCCATCAGGGCGATCAGGGTGGCCCACACGGGCACCCCGCGCACATAGTTCTTCGTGCCGTCGATCGGGTCGACGATCCAGCGGCGCGGCCCCGACCCTTCGGAGCCGAACTCCTCGCCGAGCACCGCGTCCCGCGGCCGGGCACGTGCGAGGTGGCCGCGGATGAGCTCTTCGGCCGCCTTGTCCGCCTCGCTCACCGGGGTCATGTCCGGTTTGGTCTCGACCTTCAGGTCGAGCGCCTTGAACCGTTCCATGGTCGCGGCGTCCGCGGCGTCCGCGAGGACGTGGGCGAGACGGAGATCATCGTGGTAGTCGGCCATGTGCGAACACTATCTTTCCCGGTACCTGAGCATGGAAAATCCCGCGGTCGCCGCGGAACGTGGCGGCTTCCGGAAATCCCTTCCGCACCCGTCGGCAGTCCTTTGGTCCGGACCCTTGACACCACCTGGCGGGGCGTCAATTCTGTGCGCACACCGGCCATATGGGCACTACGGCCTGGGAGGCAACGATGCCCGCAGCGCGTGATTCCTTACTGGACGCCGCCTACGCGGCGCTCGAAGTACGGCCCTGGGCAGGCGTCCGGATGGTCGATGTCGCGGCCGCGGCAGGGGTCTCCCGGCAGACCCTCTACAACGAGTTCGGCAGCAAACAGGGGCTCGCGCGCGCCCTGGTGCGCCGCGAGACCGAGGGCTATCTGGCGGGCGTGGAGCGCATCCTGGCCCGGCCCGCCGGCGGTTCCCCCGCCGCCGGCCCGCCCGCCGAGGAGGCCGCGCGCCCCTCGTCCCTGCCCGAAGAAGCCCAGGCCAGGCTGGCCGCGGCGGCCGACTGGACGCTGCGTACCGCCCGCGCCAACCCCCTCGTACGGGCCGTGCTGACCGGCTGCTGGAACGAGCGGCTGCCCTCGCCCGCCGACCAGTCGCTCCCGCTGCCGGTGCCCGGACCCCGCACGGGCTTCCCCGTGGTGCCGCCGCCCGTCGAGGCGCCGCTGCCCGGGCCGAGCGAGCTGGTCGGCCGGTTCAGTGACCGGGCGGTGGCCGCGCTGGAGGCGGACTGGCCCAAGGAGGAGCTGACCGAGCTGGGCACGGCGTGCACGACGGCGGTCCGGCTCACGCTGTCCTGCGTGGTCGCGCCCGCCGATCCCGAGGAGGTCGGGCGGCTCGTCCGCAGCGCGTTCGCGGGCCTGCCGCGCCATCAGGCCGCGCATTGACCGGTAAGTAGCCGTCGGGGCCGGGAATCAGTGCGCCGAGCCCGAGAACTGGAGTCCGATCGCGCCGGCGATGACCAGCGTGATCGAGACGATCTTCAAGGTCGACACCACGTCACCGAGGAAGACCATGCCGTACACCGCCGTGCCGGCCGCGCCGAGCCCGGTCCACACCGCGTACGCCGGGCCCACGTCCAGCTTCTTCAGCGAAAGAGTCAGCAGCCCGAAGCTGCCGAGTGCGAAGGCGCAGAAGGCGATCGTGGGCCAGAGCCGCGTGAAGCCGTGCGAGAGCTTCAGACACACCGCGAAGCCCGTCTCCAGAAGTCCCGCCACCACGACGAGCAGCCACGCCATCAGTTTGCCTCCGTCGGTTCGGTGACCGCTTCGCCCTGTCCTGATGTGATTATGCAGTTACCAAGGGCTCGCGGCAGCCACCTTCGTGCATCGCCCGCGCCGCTCCCTCGATCCGTCAGTCGCCCTCGCGCCGCTCCCGCGTGGCCAGCAGCCGGCGCAGCGAGTAGAGCCGGGCCGGGTCGGCGTGCCCGTCGGCCACCCATTGGTCCAGCGCACACTCCGCCTCGTCGTGGCTGCAGGCGCGCGGGCACCCTTCCGTGCCCGGTACCAGGTCGGGGAAGGCCTGGATGACCCGCGAGGGATCGACGTGGTGCAGTCCGAACGACCGCACGCCGGGCGTGTCGATCACCCAGCCCCGGTCGTCCGGCAGCGGCAGGGCCAGTGCCGAGGTCGTCGTGTGCCGGCCGCGCCCGGTGACCGCGTTGACGTGTCCGGTGGCCCGCTTCCGCGCCGGTACCAGGGAGTTGACCAGCGTGGTCTTGCCCACGCCGGAGTGGCCGACGAAGGCCGTGATCCGGTCGGTCAGCCGCTCGCGCACCCGGTCGGCCGCGGCGCCGTCGGTCAGCTCGTCGCGGTTGGTGACGACGTACGGGACGCCCAGCGCGCCGTAGGACTCCAGCAGCGTGTCCGGTGACGCCAGGTCCGACTTGGTGAGCACGAGCAGCGGCGTAAGGCCCGCGTCGTACGCCGCGACCAGGCAGCGGTCGATCAGCCGGGGCCGCGGCTCGGGGTCGGCGAGCGCGGTGACGATCGCGAGCTGGTCGGCGTTGGCGACCACCACGCGCTCGAACGGATCGTCGTCGTCGGCCGTGCGCCGCAGCACGGACGTGCGCGGCTGGACCCGCACGATGCGGGCGAGGGTGTCCTTGGCGCCGGTGAGGTCGCCGACGACCATGACCCGGTCGCCGACCACCACGCTCTTGCGGCCCAGCTCACGTGCCTTCATCGCGGTGACCGTGCGGTCCTCGATCAGGCACGTGATGCGGCCGCGGTCGACCGTGAGGACCAGGCCCTCGCTGGCGTCCTCGTGCTTCGGGCGGATGTTCGTACGCGGACGGTTGCCCTTGCGGTTCGGGCGGACCCGGACGTCGTCCTCGTCGGGGTTCTTGCCGTAGCGGCGCATCGGGGCGGACTCTCAAGCTCTCCGGGCGGGGGCCGCCGGGCTGAGCATGTCCGTCCACATCTCGGGGAAGTCGGGCAGGGTCTTGGCCGTGGTCGCGACGTTCTCCACCTCGACACCCTTGACGGCCAGGCCGAGCAGCGCGCCGGCGGTGGCCATGCGGTGGTCGTCGTACGTGTGGAAGACGCCGCCGTGCAGCGGGCGCGGCCGGATGTGCAGGCCGTCGGCGGTCTCGGTGACGTCGCCACCGAGGCCGTTGATCTCCTTGGTGAGCGCCGCGAGCCGGTCGGTCTCGTGCAGCCGCAGGTGGGCGACGCCGCGCAGCACGGACTCGGAGTCCGCGAGGGCCGCGACCGCCGCGATGCCCGGGGTCAGCTCGCCGACCTCGCTCAGGTCGATGTCGATGCCGTGCACGCGGCCGCTGCCCTTGAAGGTCAGCCCCTGCTCGGTCAGCTCGCAGGAACCGCCCATTTCGGTGAAGATCTCGCGCAGCGCGTCACCCGGCTGAGTGGTGTGCTCGGGCCAGTCCGGGATCGTGACCCGGCCGCCGGTGATCAGCGCGGCGGCCAGGAACGGCTGCGCGTTGGACAGATCCGGCTCGACGACCAGGTCGCGGCCGAGCAGCGCGCCCGGGGTGACCCGCCAGACGTTCGGCTCGCCGCCGGACTCGGGGGTGTCCACCTGGGCGCCGACCGCTCGCAGCATGTCCACGGTCATCCGGATGTGCGGCATGGACGGCAGCGTGGCGCCCACGTGCCGTACCTCCACGCCCTGGTTGAAGCGCGGCGCGGACAGCAGCAGGGCGCTGACGAACTGCGAGGAGGAGGACGCGTCGATCTCGACCCGGCCGCCGTCCAGGCCGCCCTTGCCGTGCACCGTCATCGGGAGGGCGCCGCGCTTGTCGTCGTCGATGCGGGCGCCGAGGGCGCGCAGCCCCTCGATGACGCCGCCCAGCGGACGCTCGTACGACCGCGGGTCGCCGTCGAAGCGGACCGGGCCGTCGGCCAGCGCCGCGACCGGCGGCAGGAAGCGCATGACCGTGCCGGCGTTGCCGACGTCGACGGTGGTGGGGCCGTGCAGCCCGGCGGGGATCACGCGCCACGCCTCGCCGGTGCCGTCCGGCTCGCCGGCGGGGGAGGAGTTGGAGGAGATGGTCTCCTCGATGCCCACGCCCATCGTGCGCAGCGCCTGGGCCATCAGGAGGGTGTCGCGGGAGCGCAGCGGGCGGCGCAGCCAGCCGGGCTCGGAGGAGAGCGCGGCCAGGACCAGGCCGCGGTTGGTGACCGACTTGGAGCCGGGCACGGTGACGGTCGCGTCGACCGCTCCGGAAGCGGTGGGGGCCGGCCAGAGGGCGGAGTGTGCGGGGCTCTCGGTCATGTAGCTCACTTTAATGGCTCACCAGGGGTGCGGATCTTGATCAAATGGGGTGCAACCTGTACGAAACATGGCACTGGTAAAGCGGAGCCGCGTATGTCTCACAGCTCCAGCAGCCACCGGCCGCCGCCGAACAGCGAGCAGAGTGCCACCAGGTGGAAGAAGCCGAGCCAGACCGCCGCCGGCACGTTCGTCAGCCGGGCGAGCTGGTCCGGGTCGGAGTCCACCCGACCTCCGGAGCGTCTGCGCTTCCCCTGGATCTCGAACGGCGGCCGGACCCCGCCCAGCAGCAGGAACCACACCACCGCGTACGCGAACGCCGCCTGCACCTCCGCGGTGGTCAGCCAGGAGACCAGGAAGAACGCGGCACCAGCGAGTACCACGGTGAGGACGCCGTATGCGTTCCGCGTCATGATCAGCATCGCGAGCAGCAGGGCCGTCGCGCCCCACAGCAGGGCCGTGATGTGGCCGGCGGCGAGCAGCGCGGCACCGGCCAGGCCGAGCAGCGAGGGCGCGGTGTAGCCGGCCGCGGCGGTCAGGACCATGCCGAGGCCGTGCGGCTTGCCGCGGCTCACGGTCAGCCCGGAGGTGTCCGAGTGCAGACGGATGCCGTCCAGCTTCCGGCCGGTCAGCAGGGCCACGAGGCCGTGCCCGCCCTCGTGCGCGATCGTGATGGCATTACGGGATATCCGCCAGGCGCTGTAGGGGAGCATCACCGCCAGTGCGACCACGGCCGTAGCCACGACCAGCCAGAACGACGGATCGGGCTGTGTGGCGAAAACCCGGTCCCATACGTCGGTGATGTGCTCGGTGTCCATCTCTCCCCTTGCTGTGCCATGGCACTGTGGCATACATGTGCGGACGGTATGCGGCGAGCAGGCGGCCCGAGGATCTGGTGGGGATCTTCGAGGTCGAGAAGTGGGAGCCCGAGGAAACCCTGGCACCCGACTGGAATGTCGCCCCCACCAAGAACGTCTACGCGGTGCTCGAACGCCCCGTCAAAGACGCTGAGGACCGGCGGCCGGTTCGCCAGCTCCGGCCTCTGAAGTGGGGCCTGGTCCCGTCGTGGGCGAAATCACCCGACGTCGGCGTGAAGATGATCAACGCCAGGGCGGAGACGGTCCACGAGAAGCCGTCCTTCAAGAAGCCCTTCGCCGCCCGCCGCTGCCTGCTCCCCGGCGACGGCTATTTCGAGTGGGTGACCGGCGTGGGGGAGCGGCAGCTCGAGGAGCAGGGGCGGAAGAAGCGCCCCCGCAAGCAGCCGTACTTCGTCACGCCGGCCGACGGCGCGGTGATGGCGATGGCCGGGCTGTACGAGTTCTGGCGCGACCCCACGCTGCCGCCGGACCACCCGCAGGCGTGGTGGGCGACCTGCTCGGTGGTCACCACGGCCGCCGAGACCACGCCGCTGGCCGGCGCCTCCGGTGAAGCGGGCCCGCAGTCGCTCGCCGACATCCACCCCCGGATGCCGCTGGTCCTCCCGCCGGACCGCTGGGACGCCTGGCTGGACCCGGCCACCACGGACATCGAGGAGCTGCGCGAGCTGCTCGCGCAGCCGCCCGCCGGAATGATGCGGGCCTACCCCGTCTCCACGGAGGTCAGCAACGTCCGCAACAACAGCCCCGAGCTGGTGAAGGAGCTGGCGGCGCCGGAGGAGGAAACGCTCTTCTGACCGTGCCCCGCCTCCGTGGGCGCGGCCGCCGGGGGCAGGATGGCCCCATGAGTGAGAGCGAGACGGTCGGCACACCGGCGGGCGAGGCCCGGATCACCTGGCACCATGCCCAGGGCACGGCGCGCACGGTGCTCGCCGTGAGCCACGGCGCGGGCGGCGGCATCGAGGCACGGGACCTGGCGGCGCTGGCCGCGGCGCTCCCGGAGCGCGGCGTCACGGTCGCGCTCGTCGAGCAGCCCTGGCGGGTGGCGGGCAAGAAGCTGGCGCCCGCGCCGAAGACCCTGGACACGGGCTGGACGGCGCTGTGGCCCGCGCTGCGGAAGCCCGGGCTGCCGGTCGTCGCGGGCGGGCGCAGCGCGGGGGCGCGGGTGGCCTGCCGTACGGCGCGTGAGCTCGGCGCGCACGCCGTGCTCGCCCTCAGCTTCCCGCTGCACCCGCCGGGCAAGCCGGAGAAGTCCCGCGCCGACGAGCTCACCGGCGCCGGCGTGCCCACCCTGGTGATCCAGGGCGGCCGCGACCCCTTCGGGCGCCCCGAGGAGTTCCCCGAGGGCACCGGGATCGTCGAGGTACCGCACGCCGATCATGGTTTCGCCGTACCGAAGAAGGCCCCGATCAGCCAGGACGAGGCGCTGATGCTGATCGTGGAGGCGGCCGCCGAGTGGCTCGTCGGGCTGCCCGACTGACCGGCGCGGCGTCTCCGCAGAGGCCGGCGCGCTGCCTCTGAAGAGGCGCGGGAATGCGCGGCGCCCCCGCCCTGTTGTCCGGTGCGTAGGCAGGTACGTACTGGTACGCACGAGGAATGGGAGTCCACCGCATGGGGATCGCATGCCCGGCCCGACCGCAGGGCACCGGCTGGACGGTGCCGGATCCGGCACAGCTCCACGCGGGGCACCACGTCACGGCTGGAGCGGCGGTGGTACGGGATCGTCGTCTATTCTCCGATTCGAGCGGATCCGCAACCGGATCCGGCACGGTGTTGGAGGAGGTGGGTCCGGTCAGCGGTACCGACGCAGGGACCGACGGCACGGCACAAGCACGTAACGAGGGCGAGCCGGAGGCTGCCCGCACGGAGACGAAGGGCGAGTCGGAGGCCGAGCGCAATGCGCGCTTCGAGCGCGACGCGCTCACGTTCCTGGACCAGATGTACTCCGCCGCGCTGCGCATGACGCGTAATCCGGCGGACGCGGAGGACCTGGTGCAGGAGACGTACGCCAAGGCGTACGCGTCCTTCCACCAGTTCCGCGAGGGCACCAACCTCAAGGCGTGGCTGTACCGCATCCTGACCAACACCTTCATCAACTCCTACCGCAAGAAGCAGCGGGAGCCGCAGCGCAGCGCGGCCGAGGAGATCGAGGACTGGCAGCTCGCGCGCGCCGAGTCGCACATGTCCACGGGCCTGCGCTCCGCCGAGTCGCAGGCGCTGGACCACCTGCCCGATTCGGACGTGAAGGAAGCCCTCCAGGCGATCCCCGAGGAATTCCGTATAGCGGTATACCTCGCGGACGTGGAGGGGTTTGCGTACAAGGAGATCGCCGACATCATGGGAACCCCCATCGGCACGGTGATGTCCCGCCTGCACCGTGGCCGCCGCCAGTTGCGCGGCATGCTCGAGGACTACGCCCGTGACCGCGGGCTGGTCCCGGCCGGGGCGGGTGCTGCGGCTGCTTCGGGAAAGCAGCCGCACGATCGGAAAGGCTCCACATCATGAGCTGCGGAGACCCGCACGAGACGGACTGCTCCGAGGTCCTTGACCACCTGTACGAGTATCTCGACCGCGAGATGCCGGACGGGGAGTGCACGAAGTTCGAGGAGCACTTCGACGAGTGCTCGCCCTGCCTGGAGAAGTACGGCCTCGAACAGGCCGTCAAGAAGCTCGTCAAGCGCTGCTGCGGCCACGACGACGTCCCCACCGACCTGCGCTCGAAGGTCATGGGGCGGATCGAGCTGATCCGGTCCGGCGAGGCCGTGCCCGAGAAGAGCGTGCTCGAACAGGCGCAGGAATCGGCCGCTGCCGAGGGCCCCGGGCACCAGGCCGGACCGACCGAAACCGATGCACGCACCGAGGCGGCGCGCGCCGAATAACGCGCCCGACAACGCGCCGGGTCACTCCATCGGGTGAGGGCAGGCTGAAGAGCCCCACCCAATCCCCGGATGCGCCCGCACGCGCCGCCCACGCCTTCTAAGCTCACCGCACCTGAAGCGACATCGCTCGGTACGGGGAGGAGGGCGCCATGCGGCAGCTGCCCATGGGCGCGTACGCGTACATCGGATGTGCTGTCCTGGCGGCGGTCGGCTGTGCCGCCCCCGCCGCCCTGCCCGCCGCGGGCACCCCCTGGCCCACCGTGGCCCTGCTCGCCGTGCTCTACGCGGCCTGCGAGCGGATGCGCAACTGCCCGCTGACCGGCGGCCGTGCCCCGGCCGGCGGCGCGCCGGCGCACGGCGACGGCATGCCGCCCCGATGGGGCTGCCCCGTGCTGCTCGCCGGGGTCTTCCTGCTGCCGCCCGCCGCTGCCGCCCTGGTGGCTCTGCCGGGCGCGCTCCTCTCCGGTACCGCGGAGCGCTCGCCCGCTGCCCGCCGCGTCTGGCACGCCGCAGAACTCGCCCTGGCCGCCTGGGCCGCCGCCCAGGTCTTCGGCGCGGGCGGCAGCCGCGCCGTCCTCGCCCCCGAATTCCCCTATGCGCTGCTGCCCGCCGCGGCCGCCACCACCGCCTTCTGCGCCGTCCTGGCCGTCCTGGACGGCGGCGTCCTGGTCGCCGCCGAGCGGCACGCGCCGCGCACCGCCTGGCGCGGCCTGCTGCTCCGCTCGCTCGCCCCGCACCTGGTGCACGGTTTGGCCGGGCTGATGATGGCCGTCCTCTGGCGCAGCTCCTACGGGCCCGCCGCCGCTCTCCTCGTCCTGCTGCCCATGTACATCTCCTGCTGGGTCTTCGCGCAGTACCACCGCGAGCGCGCGGCGCATCAGGCCACCATCCGCGCCCTCGTCCAGGCCGTCGACCTCAAGGACCGCTACACCCGCGGCCACAGCGAACGCGTCGGCCGCGCCTCGGTGATGATCGCCCGCGAGCTGGGCATGGCCGAGGACCGCCTCGAAGTACTGCGCTTCGCCGGCATCCTGCACGACGTCGGCAAGCTCGGCGTGCCCACCCGGCTGCTCCGGAAGGACGGCCCGCTCACCTCCGAAGAGCGCCGCGTCATCGAGCTGCACCCGGAGTACGGCCACGAAATCGTCCGCGGCATCGGCTTCCTCGGCGAGGCCAGGGCCGCGATCCTGCACCACCACGAACGCATGGACGGCAAGGGCTACCCCTACGGCCTCCGGGGGCGCGAGATCCCCGAATTCGCCCGGGTGGTCGCCGTCGCCGACGCCTTCGACGCGATGACCTCCACCCGCTCCTACCGCCGCGCCCGCCCGGTCGCCGCCGCCGTCGCCGAGCTGCGCCGCAGCGCGGGCGCCCAGCTCGACCCGCGCATGGTCCGCGCCCTGGTCGCCGCGCTCGCCCGGCACGGCTGGCAGCCCGAGGTCGTCACCGCGGGCGCCGACGGGCCCGCCCTGCCGCCGCCCCGGCGCGCGGGCGTCCCCCTCCGCAGGCGCCCGGCCCCGGCTGCCGTACCCCCACCCGGTACCACAGCGCTGCCCGGAACGGCCGTGACGCCGCACCCCGGCGCCGCCAAGGGCGAGCGGTGAGCGGCGCCGCGCCGCGGACGGCCGCGGCGGACCACGCCGACCCGCCCCCCGTCCCGCACCGCACCGGCACCCCCCGCGCCGTCGCCCTGGTCCACGCCGCGGCCGGCGCCCTCGCCTGCCTCGCGCTGGGCCACACCCTCTGGCACGGCCTCACCGACCCCGGCATCGCGCTCGCCTTCGGCGCCCTGATAGCGGTCGGCGAGCTGGCCCGCTGGGGCGCGGGGCCGCCCGCGCGCGGCGGCGCCGGCGCGCTGCCCGGCGACCGCGAGAGCGCCCCGCTCGGCGTCGCCGGAGCTCTGGCCTACGCCCTGCTCGGCGAGGTCGCCGGGCGGCCCACCTCGCACGGCGTCCTGCAGACCGTCGCCGTCGTCGTCGCGGCAGGGCTCATCGGCCTCGTTCCCCATGTGGCGCTCGGCAGGGGCCCGGCCCTGGACCACATCGCCCGCCGCGTCCTGACCGTCGGCTTCGCCGCGACCTGCTTCCAGCCCCTGTACAACACCGGCCGGCTGGCCGCCTGGATCGGCGACGGCACGTACTACACCTGCTACCTCCTCGGCATCCTCGTGCTCACCGCCCTGTGCGACGCCGTGCTCGCCGCGGCCCTGGCCAGGGCCCGTACCGGCTGGCCGTACGGCCCCCTCCTCCGCGACGAGCTGCGCTCACTGCTGGGCATCGGCTCGGCGATCTGCGCATCGGGCCTGGTCATCGCGCTGGCCACGGCCGTCGCCGGGCTCTGGGCACTGCCCGTCTTCTGTCTGCCGCTCCTCCTCACCCAGTTCTCCTTCCGTCGCTACGCCGCCGTCCGCGCCACGTACCGGCAGACCATCGCCTCCCTAGCCCGCGCCACCGAGATCGCCGGCTACACCCCGCCCGGCCACGCCCGCCGGGTCGCCGTCCTCAGCCGCGCCGTCGGCCGGGAACTGGGCCTCGGAGAGGCCGACTTGAACGTCCTGGAGTACGCGGCCCTGATGCACGACATCGGACAGCTCTCCCTGGTCGACCCGGTGACCGGCGGCGCCACCGCAGGGCTGCCGTCCGCCGAACAGCGCAGGATCGCCCTGCTCGGCGGCGCCGTCGTCCGCCAGACCGGGGTACCCGCCGAGGTGGCCGTGATCGTCGAGCGGCAGGCCGATCCCTTCCGGGAGCAGCCGCTGCCCGCCCGCATCGTGCGCACCGTGAACGCCTACGACGACCTCGCGGGCGGCGACGGCGGCCCCGGAGGCACGCTGCGCGCCCTGGAAAGGCTGCGCCTGTCGACCGCACAGGACTTCGAACCCCGTGTGGTGGAGGCCCTCGCCCGAGTGCTCTCCCGGCCCCTCGGCCCGGCCTGACCGGCCCTTCCCGCCGTGTGCGCGGTGCCCACAGGGGTAGCCGTCATGTATCGGGGTACCGGTTCAAGGTCAAAGAACCGATGGGTAATGAGCGGCCTCGGATATGGGCATGGTTGGATGCGAAGGAGGCCCCGGGGAGCGGGGCCCAGGGGGCTTCGCGAGGCAAGGAGCAGCAGGGGGCGCCGGTCATCGGGCTGAGCCCGGCGGCAAACTGTGGCAGGTTGTCGAGTGAGCCCTCGGCCGTCCGCCGGACGGCACCAAGGAAGCAATCGGCAGGCGGGAATCGTGAAGATCTTCGGCAAGGTACGGCACCGGCCCTCCGCCTCGTGGCGGCAGGCGACCGACCGCGCTTTCACGCTGATCGGCGACGGCCGTTACGAGGACGCGGGAGCGCTGCTCACCCGCGCCGCCGACATGGAGCCGTGGCTGTCGGAGTCCTGGTTCAACCTCGCCCTGCTGCACAAATTCCGGCACGACTGGGAGCAGGCGCGCACCGCCGGACTGCGCGCCGTCGCCCTGCTGGAGCGCGAGGCCGGGGCCCCCGACTGGTGGAACGTGGGCATCGCGGCCACCGCCCTGCAGGACTGGCCGCTGGCCCGCCGCGCCTGGCAGGCGTACGGCCTGCACGTGCCCGGCGAGGGCGCGCCCTCCGGGGAGCCGCGCGGCATGCAGCTCGGCAGCGCCGCGGTCCGCCTCTCGCCCGAGGGCGAGGCCGAGGTCGTCTGGGGCCGCCGGCTGGACCCCGCCCGCATCGAGGTGCTCTCCATCCCGCTGCCGTCCTCCGGGCGCCGCTGGGGCGAGGTCGTCCTCCACGACGGCGTCCCGCACGGCGAGCGCACGACCACGGCCGGGCCCTCCTACCCCGTCTTCGACGAGATCGAGCTGTGGGCGCCCTCGCCGGTGCCCACCTGGGTCGTCCTCCTGGAGGCCGCCGGCGAGGCCGACCGGGACGCCCTGGAGCGACTGGCAGCGGACGCCGGGTACGCCGCCGAGGACTGGTCCTCCTCCGTCCGCCTGCTGTGCCGCACCTGCTCCGAGAGCCGGATGCCCAGCGACGAGGGCGAGGGCGAGCACCTGGACCCGCACGACCACAGCGAGCCCGGCCATCCGGGCCCGCTCGGACACCGCACAGCCGGCTCCGGCTCCCTGTGGGTGCCCGAGCGCGAGTGCGGCATCGCCGCGCCCGCCGGGCTGGTGCGCGGCCTGCTGGACGGCTGGGTGGCGGACAGCCCGGACACCCGCGAGTGGCGGGACCTCGAAGAGGTCTGCTGAGTTCCCACCGGCTTCCCCGGCGGCCGGTGGTCGGCGGGCGCCCGGCGGGCCCCCGTACCCTGTACGGGCAGCTAAGAAGAATCTTTGCGGAACATCGCGGAAGGCGTGCGGCGGACATGGCGCAGCAGATTGATCAGGACGGCGACCAGCAGGTGGACACCGAGTTCATCGATGACGTGACCGACGCGGACGCGCGCGAGAAGGCGTACCGCGAGCGCGGCACCTCCCGCCCGATCACCGTGGTCGGCAACCCCGTCCTGCACAAGGAGTGCAAGGACGTCACGGAGTTCGACGACAAGCTCGCCCAGCTCGTCGATGACATGTTCGCCTCCCAGCGCACCGCCGAGGGCGTGGGCCTGGCCGCCAACCAGATCGGCGTCGACCTGAAGGTCTTCGTCTACGACTGCATGGACGACCAGGGCGTACGCCACGTCGGCGTGGTCTGCAACCCGGTCCTGGACGAGCTGCCGGCCGCCCGCCGGGTCCTGGACGACTCCAACGAGGGCTGCCTGTCGGTCCCCGGCGCGTACGCCGAGCTCGCCCGGCCGGACTACGCGGTGGTACGCGGCCAGGACATCAAGGGCAACGACATCGCCGTCGAGGGCACCGGCTACTTCGCCCGCTGCCTCCAGCACGAGACCGACCACCTCTACGGCTACCTCTACATCGACCGCCTCTCCAAGCGCGACCGCAAGGATGTCCTGAAGCAGATGGCCGAGGGGACGCCGCGGTACCCCGTGGTCGCCAACGACTGAGACGGTGCCTCCTGGCGGCGCGTTGTCGGATGCGACGCCGTCGGGGTTGATCGCGCAGTTCCCCGCGCCCCTGTCGGGGCGCGGGGATTTTCTGTGCGCGGTGCTGCTCTAGAAGTCGTCGTCGAAGGAGACCGAGCCCTCGACGGCGACCTGGTACGCGGAGGCGCGGCGCTCGAAGAAGTTGGTCAGCTCCTGGACGTTCTGCAGCTCCATGAAGGAGAACGGGTTCTCCGAGCCGTACACGGGTGCGAAGCCGAGCCGCTGCAGGCGCTGGTCGGCGACGCACTGCAGGTACTCCCGCATCGACGCGGTGTTCATGCCGGGCAGGCCGTCGCCGCACAGATCGTGGGCGAACTGCAGTTCCGCCTCGACTGCCTCCTTCAGCATGTCGGTGACCTGCTGTTCAAGCTCCGCGTCGAAGAGGTCCGGCTCCTCCTCGCGGACCGTGTCCACGACCGAGAACGCGAACTCCATGTGCATCGTTTCGTCGCGAAAGACCCAGTTCGTCCCCGTTGCCAGGCCGTGCAGCAGGCCCCGGGAGCGGAACCAGTACACGTACGCGAACGCGCCGTAGAAGAACAGCCCCTCGATGCAGGCCGCGAAGCAGATCAGGTTCAGCAGGAAACGGCGGCGGTCGGCCTTGGTCTCCAGCCGGTCGATCTTCTCGACGGAGTCCATCCAGCGGAAGCAGAACTGCGCCTTCTCGCGGATGGAGGGGATGTTCTCGACGGCGGCGAAGGCGGCCGCGCGGTCGTCCGGGTCGGGCAGATAGGTGTCCAGCAGCGTCAGGTAGAACTGGACGTGCACGGCCTCCTCGAAGAGCTGACGGCTCAGGTACAGCCGTGCCTCGGGGGAGTTGATGTGCTTGTACAGCGTGAGCACGAGGTTGTTGGACACGATCGAGTCGCCGGTCGCGAAGAAGGCGACCAGGCGGCCGATCAGGTGCTGCTCGCCCGGCGAGAGCTTGGCGAGGTCGGCCACGTCGGAGTGGAGGTCGACCTCCTCCACGGTCCAGGTGTTCTTGATCGCGTCACGGTAGCGGTCGTAGAAGTCCGGGTACCGCATGGGCCGCAGGGTCAGTTCGAAGCCCGGGTCGAGGAGGTTCTTCGTCGTCTTCGTCGTCTCGGAGACGGTGGTGCCGGCGCGCAGCGCCGTCGATGAGGGGCGGTGGTCGGGCGACGGGTGGGACATTACTGGCATGCCTCGCAGGACTCGGGGTTTTCCAGGGAGCAGGCGATCGCCTCGGGGTCGGATGCCTGCTGGGGTACGGGGGCGGTGGCGGCGGCCGTGCCGCGCGCCGACTGCGCGATCCGGGTCGCCGGGCGCGACCGCAGGTAGTACGTGGTCTTGATGCCGCGCTTCCAGGCGTACGCGTACATCGAGCTGAGCTTGCCGATGGTCGGCGCCGCCATGAAGAGGTTCAGGGACTGGCTCTGGTCCAGGTACGGCGTGCGGTCGGCGGCCATGTCGATCAGCGCGCGCTGCGGGACCTCCCACGCCGTGCGGTACAGCGCGCGGATCTCCTCGGGGATCCAGGGGACGTCCTGGACCGAGCCGTTGGCCTCGCGCAGCGCCTCACGGGTGCGCGCGTCCCACAGCCCAAGAGCCTTGAGCTCCTCGATCAGGTACGCGTTGACCTGCAGGAACTCCCCGCTCAGCGTCTCGCGCTTGAAGAGGTTGGAGACCTGCGGCTCGATGCACTCGTACACGCCCGCGATGGAGGCGATGGTCGCGGTGGGCGCGATCGCCAGAAGGAGTGAGTTTCGCATCCCGGTCGCCGCGATACGGGTGCGCAGCGCGGCCCAGCGGTCGGCCCAGCGGGGCTCCGCGTCGGGGTAGTGGTCGGGGTGCAGGACGCCGCGGGCGGTGCGGGTCGCGGACCAGTTCGGGTGCGGGCCGTGCCGCTCGGCGAGGTCGGCGGACGCCTCGTACGCGGCGAGCATGATCCGCTCGGAGATGCGGGTGGACAGCTCGCGGGCCTCGGGGGAGTCGAACGGCAGACGGAGGCGGAAGAACACGTCCTGGAGGCCCATGAGGCCCAGACCCACCGGGCGCCAGCGGGAGTTGGACGCGCCGGCCTGCTCGGTCGGGTAGAAGTTGATGTCCACCACGCGGTCGAGGAAGGTGACGGCGGTACGGACGGTGGCGTCCAGCCGCTCCCAGTCCATCTCGCCGTCGGCGCCCAGGTGCGCGGCGAGGTTGACGGAGCCGAGGTTGCAGACGGCCGTCTCGCTGTCGTCGGTGACCTCCAGGATCTCCGTGCAGAGGTTGGAGGAGTGGACGACCCGGCCGGGCTCGGCGGTCTGGTTCGCGGTGCGGTTGGCGGCGTCCTTGAAGGTCATCCAGCCGTTGCCGGTCTGCGCGAGGGTTCGCATCATCCGCGCGTACAGCGTCCGGGCCGGGACCGCCTTGACGGCCTTCCCCTCGGCCTCGGCCTTCCGGTACGCGGCGTCGAACTCCGCGCCCCACAGGTCCACCAGCTCCGGCGCGTCCGCCGGGGAGAACAGCGACCAGTCCCCGTCCGACTCGACCCGGCGCATGAACTCGTCCGGGATCCAGTGCGCGATGTTGAGGTTGTGCGTACGCCGCGCCTCCTCACCGGTGTTGTCGCGCAGCTCGAGGAACTCCTCGATGTCCGCGTGCCAGGTCTCCAGGTAGACGCAGGCCGCGCCCTTGCGCCGGCCGCCCTGGTTCACTGCGGCGACACTCGCGTCGAGGGTCCGCAGGAACGGGACGATGCCGTTGGAGTGCCCGTTGGTGCCGCGGATCAGCGAACCGCGGGCGCGCACGCGGGAGTACGAGAGGCCGATGCCGCCCGCGTGCTTCGAGAGGCGCGCGACCTGGTGGTACCGGTCGTAGATCGAGTCCAGCTCGTCCAGCGGCGAGTCCAGCAGGTAGCAGGAGGACATCTGCGGGTGGCGGGTGCCGGAGTTGAAGAGCGTGGGGGAGGAGGGCAGGTAGGAGAGCGTGCTGGTCAGCGCGTAGAGCGCGGCGACGTCCTGGACGGCGTGGTCCGAGTGGTCCTCGGCCAGGCCGCAGGCCACGCGCAGCAGGAAGTGCTGCGGGGTCTCGATGACCTTGCGGGTGAGCGGGTGCCGGAGGAGGTAGCGGGAGTAGACCGTGCGCAGGCCGAAGTAGCCGAAGCGGTCGTCGGCGCCGTCCGCGAGGGCCTCCTCGACGAGGGCGTCGAGCCGGGCGGCGTGGGTGCGGACGAACTCCGCGGTGCCGTCGGCGATCAGGCCCTCGCGGTGACCCGTGGCGACCGAGGCGGCGAAGCCCGTCGCGCCCTGGCTCGCGGCCTCCTCGGCGATCGCGGCCGTCAGCAGGCGGGCGGCCAGCTTGGAGTACTGCGGCTCGTCGCCGATCAGCCCGGCCGCGGCCTCCATCGCCAGCTCGCGCAGCTCCGCCTCGTCCGAGCCGGCGTGCCGGCCGCGCAGCGCGGCCGCGGCGACCTTGCCCGGATCGGTGGCCGGCAGGTCGGCGGTGAGGTCGGTCAGGGTGCGCAGCAGGGCGGTACCGGGGCCGTCCTGGGCCTGCGCGGTCGCCGGCCGCGCCTCCTGTGCCGGCTGCACCGTCTGCGCCGTCTGCGCCTCTTGTGCTGACTCCGCTGGCGCGATGGTCACCTTGTGCTCTCCTCACTCGGCTGGGGCCGGGGAGGGGCGACGGAGGCGTACGGGCAGCCGCGCCGGAGCCCTGCCGGGCACGCGGGCACACCACGCAGCGTCCACCGGCCCAACCCACGGAGCCCGGACGTCTCGACGCCCGCACCGGAACGGAACGGGCGTACCGTCGGCAGGTCCTCGGACTCGGCGAGCGCGCAAAATGCCCACTCAGCACACCGTTGCGGGACAGTTCCGGATTCGCACCGGATTCCCCTGCGGCGACAGCGAGGACGAGCATACATCTTGTGCCGCCTCGCGCGAGCGTCCCCATATCTTGTGTCGCTGCGGTGCCGGTCGTGCTGCAGTGCGTGCCGTCGTACGCACGGATGGTCGCCCAACAGATGCCCGTCGGGCCGGCCGTCCCGCCGGTCCACTCACGGGCCGTCAGTTGCCGGTCGACTCCCGGGGTATCGGCTCCAGGGTGAACGTCAGCAGTTCTCCCAGGCCCGGTACCGGGGACCAGTCGCGGTCAGGCGTCCGGACGAACCCCAGCCGCCGGTAGATGCGGTGCGCGCTGTGCATCGAACGCTGCGAGGACAGCACGACACGTATGCAGCCCTCGGTCGCCCGCGCACGGTCCAGACACGCGCGCACCAAAGCCTCGCCCACTCCGCGGCCGCGTGCCTCCTTCGCGACCGCCAGCATCCGGAACTCCGCCTCGCCCGGCAGCGCGATGTCCGCCCACGGGCCACCCACCGGCACGAACGTCACCCCGCCCAGCACCTCGCCGTCCGCCACGGCCACCAGCACCTCCGCCTCGGCGGCCCGCCGCGCCACGTTCCGCAGCTCCGGCAGATAGCTGTCGCCCTCCCCGAAGGTGAGCAGCCCGTCACCGAGATACGCCTGGGCCGTGATCTCGCCCAGCCGTGCGTGCTCCTCCGCGCGTATCCGCCTGATCACGAAATCCATGGGGTCCATGACCGCCAGTGTGCACCGGGGGTATGACAACGGGCCGCCGGATTTCCCGGCGGCCCGTTGTCGTGCGGAGGGGAGTGGCGTCAGTGCGCCGCGCCCGCCGTGGCCGGCGGCAGGTCGGGCTGTACGCCCTTGTCGCCGACGTCCGCCGTGTAGTCCTCGGGCGAGGTCTCGTCGATGCCGGCAGGGGCCTTCGCGGCCCGCAGAACGACCGTCAGGACCA
This sequence comes from Streptomyces ochraceiscleroticus, assembly GCF_000720485.1. Taxonomy (GTDB): domain Bacteria; phylum Actinomycetota; class Actinomycetes; order Streptomycetales; family Streptomycetaceae; genus Streptomyces; species Streptomyces ochraceiscleroticus. Next base: position 62,477 of record NZ_JOAX01000049.1, read on the forward strand.
CCGTCACCAGGACGTTCAGCACGAACGCGGTGAGGCCGATGTAGCCGATCTCGCCGATGCCGGGGATCGCCGCGTTCGAGCCGCCGAAGTGCTTCTGGGTCGGGCTCGCCACGCCGTACGCCGCGAGCGTGCCGTACACCATGCCGACCGCCCAGCCCGCGAGCAGCGCCCAGCGGTGGAACCAGCGGGTGAACAGGCCGCCCACCAGCGCGGGCATGGTCTGCAGGATCCAGATGCCGCCCAGGAGCTGGAAGTTGATCGCCACCGTCTTGTCCATGGTCAGGACGAACGCCAGCGCGCCGACCTTCACCAGCAGCGACACGAGCTTGGCGACCTTGTGCTCCTGCGCGGGCGTCGCGCCCGGCTTGAGGAAGTCCTTGTAGATGTTGCGGGTGAAGAGGTTCGCCGCGGCGATCGACATGATCGCGGCGGGCACCAGCGCGCCGATGCCGATCGCGGCGAACGCCACGCCCGTGAACCAGTCCGGGAACATGTTCTCGAAGAGCTGCGGGATCGCGAGCTGCCCGTTCTCCACCTTGATCCCGGCCGCGATCGCCATGAAGCCCAGCAGCGCGAGGAAGCCGAGCATCAGCGAGTACAGCGGGAGGATGGTGGTGTTGCGGCGGATCACGTTACGGCTGCGCGAGGAGAGCGTGGCCGTGATCGAGTGCGGGTACATGAACAGCGCCAGCGCCGAGCCGAGTGCCAGCGTCCCGTACGCCCACTGCGCGTTGGGGCCGCTCGCCAGCTCGCCGCGCGGCTTCCCGGTGGCCGGGTTCGTCTGCGCGAAGGCGTCGCCCGCCGTGTGGAAGATGTGCTCGAAGCCGCCCAGCTTGATCGGGATGTAGATGATCGCCACCGCGATGACGAGGTAGATCAGACCGTCCTTGACGAACGCGATCAGCGCGGGCGCGCGCAGCCCGGAGGAGTAGGTGTACGCGGCCAGCACGCCGAAGGCGATCAGCAGCGGCAGGTCCTTGATGAACCAGTTCGTGCTCTCACCGCCGCCGACGCCCAGCACGTCCAGGACCGCCTGGATGCCCACGAGTTGCAGCGCGATGTACGGCATCGTGGCGAGGATGCCGGTGAGCGCGACGGCCAGCGACAGGGCCTTGGAGCCGAAGCGGCCGCGCACGAAGTCCGAGGTGGTGACGTACCCGTGCTTGTGCGACACCGACCACAGGCGGGGCAGGAACGTGAAGATCAGGGGGTAGACGAGGATCGTGTACGGGACGGCGAAGAAGCCCGCCGCGCCCGCCGCGTAGATCGCCGCGGGCACCGCGACGAAGGTGTACGCGGTGTACAGGTCGCCGCCCAGCAGGAACCACGTCACCCACGTGCCGAAGCTGCGGCCGCCCAGGCCCCACTCGTCGAGGTTGTCGGACTGGTCGGCCTTGCGCCAGCGGGCGGCCATGAAGCCCATGACCGTCACGGCGATGAAGAAGAAGATGAAGACGGCCAGCGCGATGCCGTTCACGCCGCCGGTCGCGTCCGCCGCGAGCGCGTTCCCGCCCGGGACGGCCGGGACGGCCGCGGTGGCCGGGATGTTCGTTGCCATGGTCATCACTTCGACGCACCGCCCTTACGGGCGCGAAGCTCACGCTGCTCACGCTGCACGAGCTTGTACGCGATCATCGTCAGCGCCGTCGAGATCAGCACCCACAGCATCTGGTACCAGTAGAAGAACGGGATGCCGATCAGCGTCGGCTCGACCTTCGCGTACGAACTCACCCAGAGCATCGCCACGAACGGAGCGAGCAGGCACAGGCCGGCCACCACACGTGTGGGCGTGACGATCGGCCCGGAACGGGGTGTTTCGGCTGGCTCTGACATATCCGCTGCTCCATCCCTGGCGATCACATACGTAATGGCCAGGAAATCTAAGCGCGCGGAGCACCCGCCGTCACCAGCTGTCCGCATATCGGTACGGAAACGGTTTGGGTGGTGGGGCGGGGTGAGGGCGGGGAGGAGGAGGGGGAGGAC
>NZ_JOAX01000050.1 GCF_000720485.1 Streptomyces ochraceiscleroticus
CGCCGATGGTACTGCAGGGGGGACCCTGTGGGAGAGTAGGACGCCGCCGAACAATCATTGTGGGAAAGCCCCGCACCGTATGGTGCGGGGCTTTTCTGCTTTTAGGCCCCAGGCCCCATGGCAGCGAGAGAACCAGGACGACCGGCTCGTGCGTCCGGGGCCTTGTCTCTGACAAGCCCCTGCACCACACCCCCTGCACCACACCCCCTGGACCGCCCCTCAGCCGTCCTCTCAGAGCCGCCCCGAAGCCTTGAGAGCCAGGTACGTGTCGGCCAGTTCCGGAGCCAAGAGAGCCGGCGTGGCGTCGACGACGGTGACGCCTTGGCCGCGGAGACGGTCGGCGGTGCGTTGCCGTTCGGCGCGGGTGCGCTCCGCGGCGGCTGCCGCATAGACATCCGCCGGGGAATGGCGGCGGGCGGCCATGCTCTCGATGTGCGGGTCGGCCACCGCGGCCACGATGATCTCGTTGTTCTGCGTGAGGCCGGGGAGGACGGGGAGCAGCCCCTGCTCGACCGGCGCGGCATCGAGGCCGGTGAACAGCACGATGAGGGAGCGGCGCGGTGCGCTGCGGCGGATCGCCGCGGCCAGGCCCCGGGCGTCGGCCTCGACGAGCTCAGGCTCGAGCGGGGTCAGCGCGTCGGTGAGCGCGGGGAGGAGGTCGCGGGCGGTGCGGCCCTGTACGGCGGCGCGTACACGGCGGTCGTAGGCGAGCAGATCGACGCGGTCGCCGGCGCGCGAGGCCAGCGTTGCGAGGAGCAGGGCCGCGTCCATGGAGGCGTCGAGGCGGGGAATGTCCCCGACGCGGCCGGCCGACGTACGGCCGGTTTCCAGGGCGAGGAGGATGTGGCGGTCGCGTTCCGGGCGCCAGGTGCGTACGGCAACGGTCTGCTGGCGAGCGGTGGCGCGCCAGTCGATGGAGCGGGTGTCGTCTCCGGGGGTGTAGTCGCGGAGGCTGTCGAACTCGGTGCCTTCGCCGCGGGTCAGGATGCTGGTCCGGCCGTCGAGCTCGCGCAGGCGGGCGAGCTTGGCGGGGAGGTGCTTGCGACTGGTGAAGGGGGGCAGCGCGCGGACGACCCAGGGGACCTGGTGGCTGCCCTGGCGGGCGGCCAGGCCGAGCGGTCCGTACGAGCGGACAGTGATGCGGACGGCGCGGTGCTCGCCGCGGCGGGTGGGACGCAGGGTCGTGGTGACGCGGCGGCGCTCGGACGCGGGGACGCGGAGGCGGTGCCGGGATTCGTCGAACTCGGTGCCGGGGTGGAAAGCGCTGGGCGGCCAGGCGTCGCGGAGGTCGGCACGCAAGGGACGCCCGGTGGGATTGGTGATGGTGAGGTGCGTGGGGACAGCGTCACCGAGTCGAACTGATGTGTCCCCGGTACGGGTGAACTGCAGCTTTCGCACTGGCGCGGCGAGTGAAAGGTCGCACAGAATTGCTGCAAGCAAGGTGAGTTGGACGGTGAGAATGCCGGTCCAGCCGGGGAGCAGGAGTCCGACGAGGAGCGCGCTGATCGCCGCCAGGAGCGCGGTGCGTCCGGTAAGGGCCATGGCGCGGCTCAGCGGGGGACGGGGAGGTGGGCGAGGACCGCGGAGATGACGGAGTCGGCCGTGACTCCTTCCATCTCCGCCTCGGGACGGAGCTGGACGCGGTGGCGCAAGGTGGGCAGGGCCAGGGCTTTGACGTCGTCGGGAATGACGTAATCGCGGCCGGTCAGCCAGGCCCAGGCGCGGGCGGTGGACAGCAGTGCAGTGGCACCTCGGGGGGAAACGCCGAGGGAGAGCGAGGGGGACTCACGCGTGGCACGGCAGATATCGACGATGTAGGCGGCGATGTCGGGGGACACCGCGGTCTTCGCTACGGCGGCCCGGGCGGCCTCGAGGTCGGCGGCGCCGGCGACCGGGCGTAGCCCCGCGGAGGCCAGATCGCGCGGGCTGAAGCCCTCGGCATGCCGGGTGAGGATGCCGATCTCGTCCTGACGGGCAGGCAGCGGGACCGTCAGCTTGAGCAGGAAGCGGTCGAGCTGGGCCTCGGGCAGCGGATACGTGCCCTCGTACTCCACCGGGTTCTGGGTCGCGGCGACCAGGAACGGCTCGGGGAGGGGCCGGGGCGTTCCGTCCACCGTCACCTGGCGCTCCTCCATGGCTTCGAGGAGGGATGCCTGGGTCTTGGGCGGAGTCCGGTTGATCTCGTCAGCGAGCAGGATGTTGGTGAAGACGGGGCCCGGCTGGAACGAGAACTCGGCGGTGCGCGCGTCGTAGACGAGTGAGCCGGTGACGTCGCTCGGCATCAGGTCAGGGGTGAACTGGACGCGCTTCGTACCCAGGTCGAGCGCTGCCGCGAGGGAGCGGACGAGCAGGGTCTTGGCGACGCCGGGCACGCCTTCGAGCAGTACGTGGCCTCGGCAGAGCAGCGCGACGACCAGGCCGGTGACTGCGGGGTCCTGGCCGACGACTGCCTTGGCGATCTCGGTGCGCAGGGCCTCGAGGGAAGCGCGGGCGCGGTCAGCTGTCGGGGTGCTCACGAGGTGCGTGCCTCTCTTGGAGAAGGATCGAGCGTTTGAGGTCGTCGAGTTGGTCGGCCAGCTGGACCAGGGCCTTGTCGTCGTCGGGCGCGGGGCCGAAGAGCAGGGCGTGCAGGGCCGTACCGGATTCGCCGCGCGAGGCGAGGCGGGCGGCGACGGCCGGGACGAGGACGTCCGCGGTGTGGACGTCGGGGGGAGGCACACCGATGAGGGGAGCCAGCCGGGTGCGGGTGGCGGAGCGCAGGACGGTGGCGGCCTGGTCGCGGGCGTCGGCCTGCTGGTAGAGGCGGGCGCGGCCCTCGGTCGTCTCGGCTGCGGGCACGGTGACGGGCAGCCGTTCGGGGACGAGTGGGCCGAGCCGGCGGGCCCGCCAGAGGGCGGTGAGTACGGCGGCGATGGCCAGCTGCAGCAGTCCCCAGCGCCAGCCGAAGGGGATGAGGTCGAGGAAGGAGCGCTCGCTGTTCTGGGCGGTCGCGGGATCACTGACGGAGGGGAGTTACCAGACCAGATGACGGTGCGAACCGAGGAGTTGCAGGGCGAGGGAGGCGTTGCCCCGTTCGGCAAGGCGGTGGTTGTAGAAGAGTTCGGGGGAGCCGAGCAGCACGGTGTCGCCGGCGGCCCGATCGGTGCCACCCGTCGCGTCGTCCGGCAGGCGGAGCAGGGTGGGCAGGCCGTCGACGAGGTAGCAGCGGTCGGCATCGGGTGCGGAGGTGCGGTAGCGGACCCCGCCGAGGTCGGCGTCGCCGGCGCGGCGGGCGGCGGGCAGGGTGCAGTCCGGTGCACGCACGGTGGTGTCGGTGGGCTCCGCGGCCCGGGTGCCGGGGGCCAGCGCGTCGAGCGCCACCTGGTCGGGGGCGAGGAGGACGGTGCGGGCGGTGGCGCGTTCGGTGGCCGTACGCAGGGCGTTGAGCTGCCGGTCGGTCAGCAGGTTCGGGTTGGTGACCAGCAGGGTGGTGTCAGGGCCTGCCGCGGCGGCGGCCTCGGCGGTGCTGGTGACGACGCGGGTGCTGACGCCCCGTTCGGACAGCAGGGTGGCGAGGGCGCGGCTGCCGGTGGGGTCGGCGGAGCGTGGGTCGAGGCGGCCGTGCTGTTCGCCGGACTTCAGCGCGGCGATGGTGATGCCGCCCAGGGCGAGGACGAGGAGCGCGATCAGCAGACCGCGGGAGCGCGCCCAGATCCTGGCGGCGGTGGGCGACACGGAGGTGGAGTACGCGGTCGGAGCAGTCATCCGGCGGCTCCGGGCCGGGAGTTGGCGAGGTCCGGCTTTGCCTGGCTCAGGTCGGTGTCCAGGGTGCTGAGGAGGGCGTACTCCTCGGCGGTGCCGGGGCGGCGGCCGTATGTGATGCCGTCGAAGGTCCGGGCGGCTGCGCGCAGCCGGTCGGCGTGGGCCGGGAAGGCGCGGCCGGCCTCGGTGGCCGCCTCGTCGGCGGTGCGTCCCGGTGCCGGTGTGAGCAGCGCGCGTTCCTCCAGGGCGAGGACGATCGCGCGCATCCGTTCCTGGGCGGCGGGTGTCCAGTCGCTGCGTGCGGCGTGCGTTTCCGCGGCCGTACGGTGCTCGGCGGCGGTGCGGAGCCGGTCGGGGAAGAGCGCGGCGGCGGTGGTGGGCGTGCGGCGCAGTGCGCCGAGCCGCAGCCGGAGGGCGACGATCAGCAGCAGGACCACCAGGACGACGACGAGCAGTCCGACCCAGCCGCCGGGGGCCACTCCGGCGGCCGCGCTGAAGAGGTCGTCGATGCGCTGCCAGAACCAATTGAGGGCGCGCTGGAGCGGGTTGGGGTCGTACTCGTGGTACCGCGGCTTGGACAGTTCGCGTTCCGCCGCCTCGCGGGCAGGACCGCGCGGGATCTGTACGGGCACGTCGTCGCCGGTGCCCGCGAGGTGCTGCGCGAGCACGGCGACTCTCCCCCCGGCCGGCACCGCATCAGCTCCCGGGAGTGGCGCCGGAAGCGGGGGCCTCGTCGGCGCCGTAGCCGGGGAGCCCGGCCGCGCGCGCCAGTTCCAGGTCGAGGGCCTCGCGCCGGATCCGCTGGTCCATGTACAGCAGCGCGGTGACGCCGGCGCTGATCGGGAAGGTGACGGTCGAGCTGATCACGGCGCCGATGCCGACCACGATCAGGAAGGTCCAGCCGGTGGTGGCGTTGCCGGTCATCCAGCTCGTGGCGCCCTCTCCGCTGAGCACGAAGGCGATGATGGTGGCCGGGATCTGGACGATGAACTCCACGATCACCACGATCAGTACGGTGAGCAGCTGGATGCCCAGCACGCGCCACCAGGCGCCGCGTACGAGCTTGGCGGAGCGGCGCATGGACGTGATGACGCCCTGCTTCTCGAGCATCAGGGCCGGGGCGGCGAGGCAGTAGCAGATCCAGAGCCAGACCCCGGCGACCAGGCCGGCGAGCCCGCCGAGCAGCGCGAGCGCCACACCGGCCGGTGCCGAGCCGAGTACGGCGACGAGGATGCCGGGCACCAGGCCGACCGTGATGACGGCCGAGATGAGCAGAGGCAGCAGGAGGAGCAGGCCGAAGAGGCGGGGCAGTTGCCGACGCGAGTCGCGCCATGCCTCGCCGGCGGAGACCGAGCGGCCCAGGACGGCACGGCTGACGACGATGGTGATCAGCGCGGTGACGATCACCGTGCCGAGCATGGCGATGAACCAAGTGATGCCGCTGGCGGCGAGCTGGCCGCCGGCCTCGCGCATGACCTCGTCGACGTCCGCGCTCGGGTCGGTCCCGAGGGTCATGTTGTCGGTGCCCTGGAACCACACGCCCGTCACGACCGTGGCGACGGCCTGCGTGATCACCGCGACGACGAGCGAGATGCCCATCATGGTGCGCCAGTGCGCCCGCATCGTGGCCACGGCGCCGTCGAGGATCTCGTTGACGCCGAGCGGGCGCAGCGGGATGACGCCGGGCTTGGCCGCAGGAGGCGGCGGGGACCATGCGCCGCCCCACCCGGGCCTGCCGCCGCCCCAGTTGGCGCCGCCGGGGCCGGGCTGCCCGTTCCAGCCCTGCTGACCACCCCAGCCGCGCCCGGCGCCGGGAGCGCCGTCCTGGGGGCCGCTGCCCGGCGCCCCTTCGGTCGGCGCTCCGCCGCTGGGTGCGGACCACTGGCCGGCCGGCGGCTGGTCCTTGGCCCACTGAGCGGAGGGCGGTTGACCCGCCGTCTGCTGCGATGCGGGCGAAGACTGCTGACCAGGCGAAGACTGCTGATCGGTGGTCTGCTGGGGCGTGGGCGCCTGCTGCTGATCCGCCGTCCCCTGCTCGGTCGCCGAGGCGTCCGCGTCCGCGGGCTGCGTGCCGGTGGGCTGCTCGGGCGGGGTGGGCTGCTCCTGGGGGCCGCGGTCCGGCTCGTCGGAGGGGGAGGATCCGGGCGAGGCCCAGCCCGGAGAGTTGTTCATCGTCGCTCCTTCACACTGCCCGTCCGCGGCGGCGGTCGGGTTCCGGGGTCCGCGGTGCCAGTCATCGTGCCATGGCAAGTCCGGTTTCGTACCGGCCCCCTTGTCAGGAAGCGAGGTTCCGGTACCGGCCGGAGAAGTTCCGGTTGTTCCGGCGGCTGTCCCGGTCCTGAAGGCCGTCCGGATCCCGAAGACTGTCCGGGTCCCGAGGGGGGACCTTATGTTTGCCCCGCCGCTGACGGCAGACTGGGCGGATGGCCGATGCGTACGGAGTACGTCAGGCGGGCGCCGCGGCGCCTGCAGTCCCTGCGTTGCGCTGGGAGGAGCTGCCCGAAGGGCCAGTGGTGGTCCTGTTGGACCAGACACGATTGCCCGCGGAAGAAACCGAGTTGGTGTGCACGGACGTACCGGCTCTGGTCGAGGCGATCCGGACGCTGGCGGTGCGGGGCGCTCCGCTGCTGGGGATCGCCGGTGCGTACGGCGTCGCGCTGGCGGCCGCCCGCGGGTTCGACGTGGCCGATGCCGCGGAGAGCCTGGCGTATGTCCGGCCGACCGCCGTCAACCTCGAGTACGGCGTACGGCGCGCGGTGGCGGCGTACGACGCGGCGCTGGCCGCCGGGCAGTCGCCCGAGGAGGCCGCGGGGGCCGCGCTGGCAGAGGCCAGGGCGGTGCACGCCGAGGACGCGCGGGCCAGCACGCGGATGGCGGAGCACGGGATGGCGCTGCTCGGTGAGCTGTTGCCGGGCGGCGGTCACCGCATCCTCACGCACTGCAACTCGGGAGCGCTGGTCTCCGGGGGCGAGGGCACCGCCTTCGCGGTGGCGCTGGCGGCGCACCGGGTGGGAGAGCTGCGACGCCTGTGGGTGGGCGAGACCCGGCCGCTGCTGCAGGGTGCGCGGCTGACCGCGTACGAAGCGTCGCGGGCGGGCATGGCGTACACAGTGCTGCCCGACGGGGCGGCGGGGTCGCTCTTCGCGGCGGGCGAGGTGGATGCCGTACTGATCGGCGCGGACCGGATCGCGGCGGACGGCGCGGTCGCCAACAAGGTGGGCAGCTATCCGCTGGCCGTGCTGGCGCGCTATCACCACGTGCCGTTCGTGGTGGTCGCCCCCACCACGACGCTGGATCCGGAGACCGAGGAGGGCGCGTTGATCGAGGTGGAGCAGCGGGCCGGGCACGAAGTGACCGAAATCTCCCTGCCGCATGTACTCGCCACGGGGATGGAGGCGGGCGTCGGAGTTCCGGTGGCGCCGCTGGGCGCGCAGGCTTACAACCCGGCCTTCGACATCACTCCGGCGGAGCTGGTGACCGCGATCGTGACCGAGGCCGGTGTGGTCTCTCCGGTCACTCGTGACAGCCTGGCGGAAGTGTGTTCCACGTCACGATTCGCTAAGTCACGATCAGGTAATGGGATGATGGCCGAATGAAGGGACGCGTCCTGGTCGTCGACGACGACACCGCACTGGCAGAGATGCTCGGCATCGTGCTGCGCGGCGAAGGCTTTGAACCGTCGTTCGTGTCGGACGGCGACAAGGCGCTCGCCGCGTTCCGCGAGGCCAAGCCCGACCTTGTACTGCTCGACCTCATGCTGCCCGGACGGGACGGCATCGAGGTGTGCCGGCTGATCCGGGCCGAGTCCGGGGTGCCGATCGTGATGCTCACGGCCAAGAGCGACACCGTCGATGTGGTGGTCGGTCTGGAGTCGGGTGCGGACGATTACATCGTCAAACCGTTCAAGCCCAAGGAGCTGGTGGCACGGATCCGGGCACGGCTGCGCAGGTCCGAGGAGCCGGCGCCGGAGCAGCTCGCCATCGGTGACCTGGTCATCGACGTGGCGGGGCACTCCGTGAAGCGGGACGGGCAGTCGATAGCGCTGACGCCGCTGGAGTTCGACCTGCTGGTCGCGCTGGCGCGCAAGCCGTGGCAGGTCTTCACCCGCGAGGTGCTGCTGGAGCAGGTCTGGGGATACCGCCATGCCGCGGACACCCGGCTGGTCAACGTCCACGTGCAGCGGCTGCGCTCGAAGGTCGAGAAGGACCCGGAGCGGCCGGAGATCGTGGTGACGGTGCGTGGCGTCGGCTACAAGGCCGGGCCCAGCTGACATGCTCCGGGACGGTTCGGCTCCGGAGGGGACGCGGGGGCGGGCCGCTGACGCGGCGGATGACATGTCCTTCTTCGAGCGCTTCGTGCGAGGCGGGCAGCAGCTGCTGCCCGACGGGGCGGCCACCGGGCCGGTCCACCCCATGCTGCGCCTCATCGGCCGCTGGGTGCGCCGGCCGCTGCTGCCCGCCATGCGGCTGTGGCGGCGCAACATCCAGCTACGGGTCGTCGCGACGACCCTGCTGATGTCGCTGGGCGTGGTGCTGCTGCTCGGCCTCGTGGTCATCGGACAGGTGCGGAACGGCCTGCTGGACGCCAAGCGGCAGGCCGCGCAGAGCCAGGCCGCAGGCGGCTTCGCCGTGGCGCAGCAGATGGCCGACGGCGCCGGTGACATCCGCGGGGACGACACCCAGCGCCCCGGGAACCGCGGCGCGCAGGACTCCGCGACCTGGCTCACCAGCCTGGTCGAGCAGCTCGCCAGCGGCGGCCAGGGCGTGTTCTCGGTGGTCGCGCTGAGCTCGGACTCGGCTGTCGAGCAGCCGTTCGTGGACGACAGCCCCGGTATCCGCGGTCCGCGTGCTTCGGGCGACGTGGACCCGGAGCGGAGCGTGCCGGCGGAGATGCGCCGGAAGCTGGACAAGAAGGCGGGTACGTACCGCGAGTACACCCAGATCAAGCGGGTCGGGTCGGACGAGGGCGAGCCCGCGCTGGTCATCGGCAAGCGGCTGGACGACGTCAACAGCAACCCGTACCAGCTCTACTACCTGTTCTCCTTCAGCCAGGAGGAGAAGTCGCTCAGCCTCGTGAAGGGCACCCTCGCCACGGCCGGGGTCTTCGTCGTGGTGCTGCTCGGCGCGATCGCGTGGCTGGTGGTGCGGCAGGTCGTCACCCCGGTACGGATGGCCGCGGGGATCTCCGAGCGGCTGGCCGCCGGCCTGCTGCAGGAGCGGATGAAGGTCACCGGCGAGGACGACATCGCGCGGCTCGGTGAATCGTTCAACAAGATGGCGCAGAACCTCCAGAGCAAGATCCAGCAGCTGGAGGCGCTCTCCCGGATGCAGCGCCGCTTCGTGTCCGACGTGTCGCACGAACTGCGGACGCCGCTGACGACCGTACGAATGGCCGCCGACCTCATCCACGACGCGCGCGAGGACTTCGATCCGGCGACCGCGCGCTCGGCCGAGCTGCTGCGCGGGCAGCTCGACCGGTTCGAGTCGCTGCTGGCGGACCTGCTGGAGATCAGCCGGTTCGACGCGGGGGCGGCCGCGCTGGAAGCCGAGCCGATAGACCTCCGGGACGTCGTCAACCGGGTCATCGAGGGCGCAGAGCCGCTGGCCGAGGCCAAGGGCAGCCGCATCGTCGTGCGCGGCGCCGAGTATCCGGTGATCGCCGAGGCGGACGCCCGGCGTGTGGAGCGGGTGCTGCGCAACCTGGTGGTCAACGCGGTCGAGCACGGCGAGGGCCGGGACATCGTCGTACGGCTGGCCTCCGCGGGCGGCCGGAGCGGCGGCGCGGTGGCCATCGCGGTGCGCGACTACGGCGTCGGGCTGCGGCCCGGAGAGGCGACGCGGGTCTTCAACCGGTTCTGGCGCGCCGACCCGGCCCGGGCCCGTACGACCGGCGGCACGGGCCTCGGCCTGTCCATCGCGGTCGAGGACGCCCGGCTGCACGGCGGCTGGCTCCAGGCGTGGGGCGAGCCGGGCGGCGGTTCCCAGTTCCGGCTGACGCTGCCGCGTACGGCGGGCGAGGCGCTGCGCGGCTCGCCGATCCCCCTGGAGCCGGAGGACTCGCGGCGCAACCGTGCCCGTAGCCGCGCGGCCGGGCACCGCGCCATCGAGGCACGCAAGCCCGTGATCACGGTCCCGGCCCAGTCCGGGAACGGCGCCACAGGCACCCCGGACGCGTCGCACGGCGGCCCCGCGCACAACGGGACGGCGCAGGGCGGCACTGTGCACAGTGGCACCGTGTACAGCGGTGCTGCGCACCACGGGGCGGGATCGAACGGGGCGGGGCCCAAGGAGGCGCCGGCCGGCGACACCACGGACGCGCACCGCCATACGGGTACGGACGCACCTGCCCGCACGGGTGAGGCCCGGGACGGCGAGGAACGGGAGGACGAGCTACGTGATCGGCGCTGATCGCGGTCGCGGCCGCGCCGGAAGGCGACACCGGGGCCGCCGCCTCCGTACCGTCGCGGTGCTCGCCACCGGGGCGATGCTGCTGGCCGGGTGCGCGTCGATGCCGGACGAGGGCGAATCGCTGCCGGTCGACCAGGCATCCCGCGCGGACGCCGACTCGCAGGTGCGGGTCTACGGCGTGCCGCCGCAGGACGGGGCGCAGCCGACCGACATCGTGCGCGGCTTCCTCGACGCGCTGACCAGTGACGAGGCCAACCTCCGCACGGCCAAGCAGTATCTGGCGGCGCCCGCCCGCAAGACCTGGCAGCCGTTCGCGACCACCAAGGTCCTCCAGGAGCGCCCCAAGGCCGCCCCGGAGGGCATCCCGGCCAACCGCGAGGACGCCAAGGGCTTCACCGTCACGCTCGAGGGCACACAGGTGGCCACGGTGGACCGCAAGCACGCCTACACGCCCCAGGAGAAGGCGTACCACGAGACGATGCACCTGGTCCGTGAGAAGGGGCAGTGGCGCATCGACCGGCTGCCGAACGGGCTGGTGCTGGGGCTGCCGGACTTCCAGCGCATCTACCAGCCCGTCAACAAGTACTACTTCGCGTCCTACAAGTCCGAGGCCGGGGAGCCGAGGGCGGGCAAGGACGTGCTCGTCGCCGACCCCGTGTACCTCCGGCAGCGGATAGATCCCGTCACGGCCAGCGTGAACGCGCTGCTGCAAGGGCCGACCAACTGGCTGCACCAGGTGGCGGTTTCCGCGTTCCCGAGGGACACGCACGTCACGCGGCCCACTCTGACGCTGGACGACTCCAACGCGTTGCGGGTACGGCTCAGCAAGGAGGCGACCGGTGCGGACGGCAACCAGTGCCGCCGGATGGCCGCCCAGGTGCTCTTCACGGTGCAGGGCATGGCGCGCGCTTCGAAGGTCAGCGAGGTGGAGCTCCAGAAGAACAGCGGCGACTCGCTGTGCAAGCTGAAGCAGGAAGAGGCGGCGGACCGTTTCGGCCAGCAGGCCCGGGTCCGGCACACCGCGCTGGAGTACTACGTCGACGGTGACCACCGGGTGGTCAGCATGACGGACACCGCGACCGACGCGACCCCGGTGCCGGGGCCACTCGGTACGGGGAAGATCGCGCTGCGCTCGGTGGGCGTGGCACACGGCGAGGAAACCGCGGCCGGCGTCTCGCTGAACGGACGCGCGCTGTACGTCGCCGCCCTGGACGAGATGTCCAAGCGGGCCGAGGTACGGCTGCGCAGCAAGGCGAAGAACGAGACGGACGGGCTGACCGCGCCGAGCTGGGACGGCCTGGGCGATCTCTGGATCGCGGACCGGGACGGCGACGGGTCGCGGCTGCTGCGGCTGCGGTCGGGCAAGGGCGAGCCGCAGGAAGTCGCGGTTCCCGGGCTCGGCAAGCGGCGCATCAAGTCGATCAGGGTGGCGTCCGACGGCATCCGGATCGCGATGCTCATCGAGGACAAGGGACGGACGACCCTGCAGCTCGGCCGGGTGGAACGCGGCGGTACGGCGATGAACCCCAAGCTGTCCGTACAGGCGCTGCGCCCGATCGCGCCGCAGCTCGAAGACGTGGTGGCCGCTTCCTGGGCGGGCGACAGCCGGCTGGTCGTGGTCGGCCGGGAGTCCGGCGGGGTGCAGCAGATGCAGTTCATGGAGACGGACGGTTCCGCGTCCAACACGCAGACGCTGCCCGGTGTGAACGGCGTCGAGGCGGTGGCGGCCTCGGAGGACGAGACCAGGCCACTGATCGCGGACGCGGACGAGGGCATCGTCCGGCTGCCGGTCGACGCGAACTGGAAGACGGTGGCGACACGCGGCACGGCACCGGTCTACCCGGGCTGAGCCGGGCCGCCGGCATGAGCCGGGGCCGAGGGCGAGCCGAGTCGCGTCGGGTCGGTGACGAGTCGGGGCGGAGCGATCGAGCCCGTCCCGTCCTTTGCAACCCACCAGAGCACATTTCCGCAGGTCAAGCGGCCTTTTTCTGCGCTGCTTCCGGGCGGTCCACGGAAGTTATCCACAGGGGTGGTGGGCAGGCGGCGGGGGCGGGACAGTGGAGACATGCGGGGGTTGTGGCGGGAATTCGCCGGGCTGGTTCTGCCGGTCGGCTGCGCGGGGTGCGGCCGGCCGCGGACGGAGCTGTGCGAGGAATGCAGGCGGTCGCTGTGCGCCGGGGGCGGGCAGACGGCCGGGAGGCGGCGTGGGCCGCGGCGGGTGCGGCCGAGCCCGGCGCCGCCGGGGCTGCCGAGGGTGTACGCGGCGGCCGCGTATGCCGACGCGGTACGGGCGGTGCTGCTCGCGCACAAGGAGCGCGGTGCGCTGGCCCTGGCCGCGCCGCTGGGCGGGGCGCTGGCGGGCGCCGTGCGGGGCCTGCAGGCCGGTCCGGGGCCCCTGCTGCTGATACCCGTGCCGTCCGCCCGGAGCGCCGTGGCCGGGCGGGGACACGATCCGGTGCGCAGGATCGCGCTGGCGGCGGCGCGGGAGCTGCGGCGCGGCGGGAGCGGGGCGCGGGTGCTGGCCGCGCTGCGGCAGCGGCGGGCGGTGATCGATCAGGCGGGGCTCGGCGCGCGGCAGCGGCAGCTGAATCTCGCCGGTGCGCTGGAGATCGCCGGCGCCTGCCGGCTGCTGGACGGCGGGCGGGTGGTGCTGGTGGACGACCTGATGACCACCGGAGCGTCGCTGGCCGAGGCGTCGCGGGCGGTCAGAGCGGCAGGAGGGAGGGTGACGGGAGCGGCTGTCGTAGCGGCCTCGCCCGGTGCTTTCGAAATCAATTGGAACTGACCGAGAAAATTCATCGTTGCAGGTACTGAGGGCAAAAAATCACTCAAACGGAGCTGGCCCCCGTGAGGGGGTGCCGACAACCCCCCAAGCGAGCTATGTTCGGTTGTGAGGACTTGGCAGACGCTTTGCCTCGTATGCCGGATAGGTGCGATTCGTGGTGCCGGCAGAGATGCTGAAAACGGCTGGAGTGGAGTCCTGGTACGTGGGGGAGAAGGAGGTGAAAGTCGCCAAGTCCGAGGCTTCGGCAATCACCGGGGCCTGGTGCAAGAAGGAATTGCTCCGCCCACCGAGCGGAGCGATCCGGGAACGGAGTTCTGCGTGGACATCGTCGTCAAGGGCCGCAAGACCGAGGTGCCCGAGCGGTTCCGCAA
This sequence comes from Streptomyces ochraceiscleroticus, assembly GCF_000720485.1. Taxonomy (GTDB): domain Bacteria; phylum Actinomycetota; class Actinomycetes; order Streptomycetales; family Streptomycetaceae; genus Streptomyces; species Streptomyces ochraceiscleroticus. The sequence continues at coordinate 13,305 of NZ_JOAX01000050.1, forward strand.
GCACGTGGCCGAGAAGCTGAAGCTGGACAAGGTCCAGAAGCTCGACGGCAAGGTGATCAGCCTGGACGTCGAGGTGTCCAAGGAGCCCAACCCGCGACAGGCCGACCGTTCCGACCGGGTGGAGATCACTCTCCGCTCCCGTGGCCCGGTGGTCCGGGCCGAGGCGGCTGCCGCCGACCCGTACGCCGCGCTCGATCTGGCCACGGCCAAGCTCGAGGCGCGACTCCGTAAGCAGCACGACAAGCGACACTCGCGGCGCGGCAGCGGACGCATTCCGGCGAGCGACGTCGCCGTCAGCGTCCCGGACGCGGCGCGGCTCAACACCAACGGCGAACTGGCCGGCGAGGAAGCGACCGCCGAGGAGAAGGTGCCGACCACCCGGATCGGGTCGCTGGAGGTCCAGGGCGAAGGCCCCCTGATCGTCCGCGAGAAGACCCACTCCGCGGCGCCCATGGCCCTCGACCAGGCGCTTTACGAGATGGAGTTGGTCGGACACGACTTCTATCTCTTCGTCGACGCCGACACCAAGCAGCCCAGCGTGGTCTACCGGAGGCACGCATACGACTACGGCGTCATCCGTCTGAACTCCGATCCGTTCGCGGACGGAGCGCCCACCGACGCCGGTGGGGCGCTCGGCGGCTGACGCCACTCCCGAGGTGCCCCCGGCGCACGCCGGGGGCGCCATTGTGGCCGCTGTGAGCAGGAGTTGAGACCGTATAGTGTCTGTGCGGCCAGGGTGTTCAGGCACGAAGCGGCGACATGCCGGGGAGACGATGTGTGTATGGCGCTGATCGGGCTGGCCGTAGCGGGCTGTTGTCAACCAGCCTTATGAGAAAGCTCAGGCCCTCCGGGCCGAGTAGTTGACGGGGAGGAACGATGGGGGACAGCTTCGGGCCCGTGCGCGATGAAGCGGACGATGACGGTGTCGGCGCGACCGACGATGCCGGCTCGGACGCGGCAGCGTCCCGCAAGGAGCCGATCAGAGTCCTGGTGGTGGACGATCATGCGCTCTTCCGGCGGGGCCTGGAGATCGTGCTGGCCCAGGAAGAGGACATCCAGGTCGTCGGCGAGGCCGGGGACGGCGCGGAGGCCGTGGACAAGGCCGCTGACCTGCTGCCGGACATTGTGCTGATGGACGTCCGGATGCCCCGGCGGGGCGGTATCGAGGCGTGCACCTCCATCAAGGAAGTAGCCCCCAGCGCGAAGATCATCATGCTGACGATCAGCGACGAGGAGGCCGACCTCTACGACGCGATCAAGGCGGGCGCCACGGGGTATCTCCTCAAGGAGATCTCCACCGACGAGGTGGCCACGGCCATTCGCGCGGTCGCGGACGGACAGTCGCAGATCAGCCCCTCCATGGCGTCCAAACTCCTCACGGAGTTCAAGTCGATGATCCAGCGGACGGACGAGCGGCGGCTCGTTCCGGCGCCGCGGCTCACCGACCGCGAGCTGGAAGTGCTGAAGCTCGTCGCCACGGGGATGAACAACCGCGACATCGCCAAGGAACTGTTCATCTCCGAGAACACCGTGAAGAACCACGTCCGCAACATCCTGGAGAAGCTGCAGCTGCACTCCCGGATGGAGGCGGTCGTGTACGCGATGCGCGAGAAGATTCTGGAGATCCGCTAGCCGGGCACGCACCGGCGGGGGACCGTCAGCCGGACGCGTAGCGATCGGGCCCGTCAGCGGAGCGACCATCCGCCGACGGGCCCCGCCGTGTCCGCCGCGTCCCCCGTGCCCCGCCTCACGTCAGCCGGGACAGTTCGGTGGTGAGGGCGGCGAGCAGCGCCGGGTCGTCGCAGCGGTCGATGCGCACGGTGTCGCAGTCGACCCAGGCGGCGGCCTCCACCAGGGCCTGAGCCATGGGGCGCACGGCCTTGGGGCCCTGCATCGAGACCTGCCGGGCGACCAGCGTCGTGCCCTCGCGGGCCGGGTCGACCCGGCCCATCAGCTTGCCGCCGGCGAGCAGGGGCATGGCGAAGTAACCGTGTATCCGCTTGGGCCTGGGGACATACGCCTCCAGCCGGTGCGTGAAGCCGAAGATCCGCTCCGTGCGCGGGCGGTCCCAGATCAGTGAGTCGAACGGCGAGAGCAGCGTCGTGCGGTGCCGGCCGCGCGGCGGCCCGGCCAGCGCGGCCGGGTCGGCCCAGGCGGGCTTCCCCCACCCCTCGACCTCGACCGGCACCAGCCCCGTGTCCTCGATGACCGCGCTGACCTGCTCGCCCTTGAGGCGGTGATAATCCGCCAGGTCCGCGCGAGTGGCCACGCCCAGGGCCGCGCCGGCCTGCGCGACGAGGCGGCGCACGCACTCCGTGTCGTCGATGCGGTCGTGCAGCAGGGCGTCGGGAACGGCGCGCTCGGCGAGGTCGTACACCCGCTTCCAGCCGCGGCGCTCGGTGCAGACCACCTCACCGGTGTCGAGGAGCCACTCCACCGCGATCTTCGTCTCGGACCAGTCCCACCACTCCCCGCCGTTCCGCCCGCCGCCGAGCTGGGTCGTGGTGAGCGGGCCGTCGGCCTTGAGGCGGTCCAGGACGGCGGCGCAGGAGCGCTCGGAGTCCTGCATGACGTGCCAGCGGTGGCCGCGTGCCCGCATGGCCCGGCGCCGGAACGCGAAGTGCGGCCACTCCTCGATCGGCAGGATGCAGGCGGCGTGCGACCAGTACTCGAAGCTGTGCGGCTCGTACGGGGAGCCGGGCGCCGGGTCGGCGCCGTCCGCGTCCGCGCGCGGGGTCCAGTACGCCGACTCCACGGCCGGGCGGCCGACCGGGCCGAGGCGGGCGTACGGGATGAGCTCGTGGGAGCGGGCCAGCACGGAGATCGTGTCGAGCTGGACGGCACCGAGCCGGCGCAGCACGCCGCGCACGCCCGCGCGGCGGTCGGGCGCGCCCAGGAACCCTTGGGCACGCAGCGCGAGGCGGCGCGCTTCGTCGGCGGACAGGCTGGTCACGGGCTGCGCTGCGGGCACGGCTGTCATGCGGATCAGCGTAGGACCGGCCACTGACAACGGCCCGGAGAATCGATCAATCGTTCCCCGCGGGCTTCTGTGCGGCGGCTCGGACGGCTCGTTCCTCGTATGGCAGGTACGGCGTCTCGGAGGGGAGGCCCAGGTCGGAGGGGAGGAGGGAGGCGGCCCAGGCGTCGCGGCGGGTGCCGCCATGAGGGATCTTCGCGCGGATCGTGCCCTCCATGCGGAAACCGGTCTTCAGGGCGACCGCCCGTGACGCTTCGTTGCCGGCCTCCGCGTACCACTCCATGCGCTCCACCCCGAGGTCGGTGAACGCCCAGCGCACGATGGCGCGGGCCGCCTCGACGGTGTATCCGCGGCCGCGCTGCTCCTTGGCCGACCAGTACCCGAGCTCGGCCTGCCGTTCGGGCGCGGCGAGCCGGCTCATCCGGACCAGGCCCGCCGAGCCCACGAGCGTGCCGTCGCCCGCCGGACGGCCGTCCTCCTTGAGCGTCACGGCGAAGGTGTACGTGGTGTCCTCGCGCCAGCCGCGGTCGGTGAACGGGCCGACGAAGTCCTCCGCGTGCGCCCGCGTGTACGGCGAGGGGACGGTCGTCCAGCGCGGGATGTCGGGGTCCTGACAGGCGGCGTGCACGGCCGCGGCGTCGGCCGGGCGGAAGGGCCGCAGGACGAGCCGTTCGGTGATGAGGGTGACGGGTTCCATGGCAGCAGTGTGCGTATTGGCCGCGGCGGGGGCGAAGGAATTACGCTGCGCCACGGGCGCGCCCGGTCCCGCTTTCGCGGCGCGTGAGCCGGAACATGTTCCGGCCGTGCAGCGGCACCTTCCGCGGGCCTCGCGCGTTGTCGTAGCGAGAGGACGAGGAGAGGTGACCGACAGTGTCCTAGCGAGCCGTGGAAAGTTGTGGAGAAGGGACAGGGGCCTTCGGGCGACGGACCTCCCTGCGTAGCGGGGTCCTCCCTTACGATGGCCGTTGCGGCGGGGCCTGCCCCTTGGAAAAATGCCGCGCCCGCGCACCGACCGTGCACAGGCCCGACCGGCGAGGAGACCAGCCCAAGTGTCCGTCTTGACGAAGATCATGCGTGCAGGCGAAGGCAAGATCCTGCGCAAACTGCACCGCATCGCGGGCCAGGTCAACTCCATCGAAGAAGACTTCGTCAAACTCTCCGACGCCGAGCTGCGGGCCCTCACCGACGAGTACAAGGAGCGGTACGCCGACGGCGAGAGCCTGGACGACCTGCTCCCCGAGGCGTTCGCGACCGTCCGTGAGGCCGCCAAGCGCGTGCTCGGCCAGCGTCACTACGACGTCCAGCTCATGGGCGGCGCCGCGCTGCACCTCGGGTACGTCGCCGAGATGAAGACCGGTGAGGGCAAGACCCTGGTCGGCACCCTGCCCGCGTATCTGAACGCGCTGTCCGGCAAGGGCGTCCACCTCATCACGGTCAACGACTACCTGGCCGAGCGCGACTCCGAGATGATGGGCCGGGTCCACAAGTTCCTGGGTCTCTCGGTCGGTTGCATCCTGGCGAACATGACGCCGGCGCAGCGCCGCGAGCAGTACGCCTGCGACATCACCTACGGCACGAACAACGAGTTCGGCTTCGACTACCTCCGCGACAACATGGCCTGGTCGCAGGACGAGTTGGTCCAGCGCGGCCACAACTTCGCGATCGTCGACGAGGTCGACTCCATCCTGGTCGACGAGGCCCGTACGCCGCTGATCATCTCCGGTCCGGCCGACTCCGCGACGAAGTGGTACGGCGACTTCGCCAAGCTGGTCAAGCGCCTGAAGAAGGGCGAGGCGGCCAACCCGCAGCGCGGCGTCGAGGAGACCGGCGACTACGACGTCGACGAGAAGAAGCGCACGGTCGGCATCCACGAGTCCGGTGTCAGCAAGGTCGAGGACTGGCTCGGCATCGACAACCTCTACGAGTCGGTCAACACCCCGCTCGTCGGTTATCTGAACAACGCCATCAAGGCGAAGGAACTGTTCAAGAAGGACAAGGACTACGTCGTCATCGACGGCGAGGTCATGATCGTCGACGAGCACACCGGCCGTATCCTCGCCGGCCGCCGTTACAACGAGGGCATGCACCAGGCGATCGAGGCGAAGGAAGGGGTGGAGATCAAGGACGAGAACCAGACCCTCGCCACGATCACCCTCCAGAACTTCTTCCGCCTCTACGACAAGCTCTCCGGCATGACCGGTACGGCCATGACCGAGGCGGCCGAGTTCCACCAGATCTACAAGCTCGGCGTCGTCCCCATCCCGACGAACAAGCCGATGATCCGCAAGGACCAGGCGGACCTGATCTACCGCACCGAGGTCGCCAAGTTCGCCGCGGTCGTCGACGACATCGCCGAGAAGCACGAGCAGGGCCAGCCCATCCTGGTCGGCACGACCTCCGTCGAGAAGTCCGAGTACCTCTCGCAGCAGCTCAACAAGCGCGGAGTGCGGCACGAGGTGCTCAACGCCAAGCAGCACGACCGGGAGGCGTCGATCGTCGCCCAGGCCGGCCGCAAGGGCTCCGTCACGGTCGCGACGAACATGGCCGGACGCGGTACGGACATCAAGCTCGGCGGCAACCCGGACGACCTGGCCGAGACCGAGCTGCGCAGCATGGGCCTGGACCCGGTGGAGCACGTGGAGGAGTGGGCGGCCGCGCTGCCCGCCGCCCTGGAGAAGGCCGAGGCCGCGGTCAAGGCGGAGTTCGAGGAGGTCAAGGAGCTGGGCGGGCTCTACGTCCTCGGTACCGAGCGGCACGAGTCGCGCCGTATCGACAACCAGCTCCGCGGTCGTTCCGGCCGGCAGGGTGACCCCGGCGAGTCCCGCTTCTACCTCTCGCTCGGCGACGACCTGATGCGCCTCTTCAAGGCCCAGATGGTCGAGCGCGTGATGGCCATGGCCAACGTTCCGGACGATGTGCCGATCGAGAACAAGATGGTGACGCGCGCCATCGCCTCCGCGCAGTCCCAGGTCGAGCAGCAGAACTTCGAGACGCGGAAGAACGTCCTGAAGTACGACGAGGTGCTCAACCGCCAGCGCGAGGTCATCTACGGCGAGCGCCGCCGCGTCCTGGAGGGCGAGGACCTGCAGGACCAGGTCAAGCACTTCATGGACGACACCATCGACGCCTACATCCAGGCGGAGACGGTCGAGGGCTTCGCCGAGGAGTGGGACCTGGACCGGCTGTGGGGCGCGTTCAAGCAGCTCTACCCGGTCAAGGTCACCGTGGAGGAGCTGGAGGAGGAGGCCGGCGACCGCGCCGGGATCACCGCCGAGTTCATCGCCGAGGCGATCAAGGACGACATCCACGAGCAGTACGCGGCCCGCGAGGAGCAGCTCGGCTCGGAGATCATGCGGGAGCTGGAGCGCCGCGTGGTCCTGTCGGTCCTGGACCGCAAGTGGCGCGAGCACCTCTACGAGATGGACTACCTCCAGGAGGGCATCGGCCTGCGGGCGATGGCCCAGAAGGACCCGCTGGTGGAGTACCAGCGCGAGGGCTTCGACATGTTCACCGCCATGATGGAGGGCATCAAGGAGGAGTCCGTCGGCTACCTGTTCAACCTGGAGGTCCAGGTCGAGCAGCAGGTCGAGGAGGTCCCGGTCCAGGAGACGGCGGAAGAGGCCCCGGCGGTCCAGGACGCGGTGCCGGCGCAGGCGGGCGCCGGCGGCCGGCCGGAGATCCACGCCAAGGGCCTGGACGCGCCGCAGCGCCCGGACCGGCTGCACTTCTCCGCGCCGACGGTGGACGGCGAGGGCGGGGTCGTCGAGGGCGACTTCACCAACGACGCCGTGCCGAGCGGCCAGACCCGCTCGGAGTCCGACGGTCTGACGCGCGCCGAGCGCCGCAAGGCCCAGAAGGGCGGGCGGCGCCGCAAGAAGTGACCGAGCCGGCTCGGCCGGCGAGGTGAGACGGGCCGGGGTGCCGCAGCGGAAGGCTGCGCCCCGGCCCTTCGCGTGGCCGCTCACCGCCCGTCTACGTACGGTCCGGCGCGCGCTGCCGGTGCCCGTACGGCCGGTGCTCGCTGCCCGTGTGCGTACGGCCGGTGCAGGCCGATCGCTGTCCTCACACCGTCCGGCTCCAGACCGAGACGGAGGGGCCGATGTCCAGGGCTGCGCAGCGCCAGCGGGCGTCGCGGCCGCGTTCGAGGCGGAAGGCGAGGGCCCGTACGCGTTCTCCGGCGGTGATCCGGGCGAACGCCTCGATGACGCCGCTGCGTGGGCAGTACACGCCGCACTCGCGAACCTCGGGGTCGGGGCCACGGTGGTGCCGGCCGGTGGGCCGCAGCGGGGCCTGCGGGGCGAGTTCCACGAGGCGGTCGTAGGCGGCGGGCAGGGCATGGCCCAGCAGTGCGTGTACGGGGCGCCGGCCGCTCAGGGTGAGCACCAGCTGGTCGGCGAACCAGCGGTGCGGCACCCGTGCGGCGGCGCGGCGGCGGGCGGCGGCCTGCGAGAGGGCGGTCTGTGAGGCCGCCGGCTGTGAGGGGGCGGTCTGCGGGAGGCGCGGCGTGGTGCGCGGGCCGCCGGGGCGGCGGCTGTCGCGGCGGGTGGACGCGGGCTTGGATGCGGGCCTGGACGTACGCGTGGATGTGGTCATGGTGGAGATCCCCCGTTCTGCCGGTCCCGTTGGATACCGGGCAGTAGCTCCTGTGGTGGGGCTCTTCTATCGAGGGGGCCGGCGGTGCGGCAAGGCGGCCGGAGGCGGGGGCAGGGGCCCCGGAAAATTCACCTATCAGGGTGATGGGCGGTGTGCGGGAGGGATGGGATCAGGCCACAGCGGGTGTCCGGCGGGGCGCCCGGGAGGGCCGTACCGGCAGCACGAAGGGGGACCCCCGCCCGTATGCTGGCTGCCTGCGCCCCAACCGAACAAGTACCCAGCAGTCCGAACGAAAGCGGCGGCCACCATGCGTGTCTACGTCCCCCTGACGCTCCCCGGTCTCGCAGAGGCGTACAAGGCGGGCGAGCTGGGCTCCGGCCCGCTGGACGCCTTCGCCGTCACGCCCGCGCTGCGCGAGTGGTACGTCTCCGACGACATCGAGGAGCTGGAGTACGCCGCGCTGAACCGTGCCGCGCAGGCGTCGCTGCGGCTGCTGGCCACGGACCCGCGGGCCGCCCGGCGGCGGGTGGTCGTGGCCGTCGACGTGGCCGACGGTGCCGCTTCCGTGGACCCCGACCGGGGGCTGGACAGGTCGGGGCTGGGCGTCGTGCGGGTGGCCGGTCCGGTGCCGATGAAGAAGGCGGCGGCGGTGCATGTCGACGCCGACGACGCGGAGCCGGACGTGACCGCCGCGGCGGCGGCGCTGGGCGCGGCGGACCAGGGCGACGACGACGCGCAGTTCACGGTGGACGGGGCCGAGGACCACGAGCTGATGTGGTTCGGCGTCCAGGAGATCCCGAACCTGATCGGCTGAGGCCGGGCCGCCGCCCTCTCCGTAAGGCCCCGGGAGGCCCCCGTAAGGTCCTGAACTGCTGCTTCGTCGTCGAGCGGCAAGATTGTCAGTGGCCGCGGGTACCTTCTTCGCATGGGGAAGCACGCGACGCACATCGTCTGGGACTGGAACGGCACGCTCTTTCACGACATCGACGCCGTGATCGGCGCGACCAATGCCGCATTCGGTGAGATCGGCCTGCCCCCGATCACCCTGGAGCGGTACCGGGAGCTGTACTGCGTGCCGATCCCGCGCTTCTACGAGCGGCTGATGGGGCGGCTGCCCACGGACGGCGAGTGGGCGGTCATGGACGAGGCGTTCCACCGGCACTACACGCTCCGGCGGGAGGCGTGCGCGCTCGCCGAGGGCGTGGAGATGCTGCTGGACAGCTGGCGGACGGCCGGGCGCAGCCAGTCGATCCTCAGCATGTACGGGCACGACGAGCTGCTGCCGCTGGTGCGCGACTTCGGCATCGAGTCGCACTTCATACGGGTGGACGGCCGGACCGGGCCGTCCGGCGGCAGCAAGAGCGCGCACATGGTGCGGCACTTCGCGGCGCTGGAGGGGGCGCGCGTGGAGCCCGGCCGTACGGTCGTCATCGGTGACGCCGTGGACGACGCGGTGGCGGCCCGGGACGCCGGGGCCCACGCGGTGCTGTACACGGGTGGTTCGCACAGCCGCGCCAGCCTCCTGGAGGCCGGCGTGCCGGTCGTCGACAGCCTGGCGGAGGCCGTCGCGGCGGCGGAGCGGCTGGCGATCTGAGAGCCGGCAGGTCCACGGGGACGCCGGCCGAGCGGCTGATGACCTGAGAGCCGGCACGTGCCCCGGGTCGGCTGCGGAGCGGCTGGTGATCCGAGCCGGCACGCGGCGGGGGCGGCTGCGGAAGAGCCCTCACGTTGTGCGTCGGCACGCGTACGCTGTGCTTTTGGGAGCCGGTGCCTCGGGAGCCGGCTCAGTGAGCGATACCGGGGGCGGTATGACGGTCGACTTCAGCCAGCGGCGGAGCGGCGCGCTGCCGGTCGAGGTGACCGGGTTCGTCGGGCGGGTGGCGGAGCTGGCCCGGGTACGGCGGTTGCTGGGGGACGCGCGGCTGGTCACCCTCCTCGGGCCGGGCGGCGTCGGCAAGAGCCGGGTGGCGCTGCGCACGGCAGCCGCCCTCAAGGAGGAGTTCCCCGACGGGGTATGGCTCACGGAGCTGTCCGCGCTGCGCTCCGCCGAGCTGCTGCCGCAGACCATGGCCGCGGTGCTCGGGCTGCCGGAGCAGGCGGGGCGCCGCACGGTGGACGCCCTCGTCGAGCACCTCCAGGACCGGCAGGCCCTCCTCGTGCTGGACACCTGTGAGCATCTGGTCGACGCCTGCGCCATGCTCGCCGATCTGTTGCTGCGCGAGGCGCCGCGGGTGCGGATCCTGACGACCAGCCGCGAGCCGCTGGACGTGCCGGGGGAGCACACGGTGCAGATCCCGCCGCTCCCGGTGGAGGACACGCCGCAGGCGCAGAACGGCTGCGGGGCGGTGGCGCTCTTCGCGCAGCGGGCCGCTGCCGTGGTGCCCGGCTTCACGGTCACCGCCGCCAACCGGCCCGACGTGGTGGCCCTGTGCCGCCGTCTGGACGGCATTCCGCTGGCGGTGGAGCTGGCGGCCGTACGGCTGCGCGCGATCCCCCTGACGCAGCTCGTAGCCCGTCTGGAGGGCCGTTTCGAGGTGCTGACGGGCGGCCGCCGGGCAGTGGCGCTGCCCCGGCATCAGACGCTGCGTACCGCGATCGGCTGGAGCCACGAGCTGTGCACCCCGGCGGAGCGGCTGCTGTGGGCCCGGCTGTCGGTCTTCGCCGGCTCCTTCGACCTGGCCGCGGCCGAGGACGTCTGCGCGGGCGGTGACCTGCCGGCCGGGGAGGTGGTGGAGCACCTCATCGGGCTGGTCGACAAGTCGGTGGTGCTGCGCACCGAGGACGGGAACGGGGACGGCGAGGGGGCCGGGGACGGCTCCCGGTACCGGCTGCTGGACACGATCCGCGAGTACGGCGCCGAGTGGCTGGAGAAGGCGGGGGAGGCGAAGGAGTTCCGGGGCCGGCACTTCGCGTACTACCGGCGGCTGGGCGACCGGTTCCTTGCGCGCTTCCTCACGGACGAGCAGCTCGCGCTGTACGAGGCACTGCTGCGGGAGCAGGCCAATCTGCGGGCCGCGCTGGGGCACGCGCTGACGGCGGACGGCGACGCGGTGGCGGGGCTGGAGCTGGCCGCGCGGCTGTGGCCGTTCTGGCGGACGGCGGGGCTGCAGAAGGAGGGCCGGCACTGGCTCGGCAAGGCGCTGGAGCTGGTCCCCGAGGAGCGGCCGGAGCGGGCGGCCGGCCTGCTGTCGGCCGGGATGCTCTGTCTGTGGCAGGGCGATCCGCAGGGCATCCTGCGGGACTGCGGGCGGGCCCGGGAGCTGGCGGAGCGGCTCGGGGACGCGGCGGTGCGGCGCTGGGCGGACGGCTTCCTGGGCCTCGCGCGCGGCATGCTCGGGGAGATCGAGCGCTCGGCCGGGCTGCTGGCTCCGGTGCGGGCCGAGATGATCGCCGCGGACGACCGGCTCGGTGCCGTGATTGTCCACTATCACGAGGCGTTCCTGCGCGTCACCGTCGGTGACCCCGAGGGTGCCCGGCGGCTCTGCGAGGTGGCGCTGGGCCACCTCGACGCCCCGGAGGAGCGGATGCTGCGGTCCGTCGTGCTGTCCGTTCAGGGGATCGCGCTGTGGCGCCAGGGGCAGCGGGCTGAGGGCGCGCAGCTGACCCGGACGGCGCTGCGGCTGAAGAGCGAGCTGCACGAGAGATACGGCGTCGCCTACTGCGCCGAGGTGCTGGCTTGGATTGCCGCGGAGGACGGGCGGTACGCGCGTGCCGCGTGGGTACTGGGGGTGGCGCAGGGCGTGTGGCGCAGCGTGGGCGCCACGATGTTCGGCATGCGGGCCTGGCTGGAGGTGCACGACCGGGTGGCGGCGGAGGTCCGCGGGGCCCTCAGCGACTGCCGGTACGACCGCCTCTTCGAGCAGGGGCTGCGGCTGCCCCTGGACCGGGCCGTGGAGCTGATCCTCGCCGACGCGGAGACGCCCGCGGTGCCGTCGCCGCGGGCGGCCGCCGGCGGCGTGCCGGGCGGCGAGGTGCTGACCCGCCGGGAGCGGGAGGTGGCCGCCCTGGTCGCCGACGGGCTGTCGAACCGGGAGATCGCCGAACGGCTGGTGATCTCCAAGCGCACGGCGGACGCGCATGTCGAGCACATCCTCAGCAAGCTCGGCGTCAGCTCCCGCACGGAGATCGCGGACCGCTGCGCCGACGCCTGACGACGGCCGCCCTGCGGGGGCCCGGACATGACCCCCGCAGGGCCCGGACTCACATCGCCGGCGCCTTCGCGCGCAGGACCTTCAGGAACTCGCGCATCCAGCCGGAGTGGTCCGGCCAGGCGCGGGAGGAGACCAGGGTGCCGTCGACGACGACCTCGGCGTCGCGGTAGCCGGCGCCCGCCGCCTGCATGTCCATCTCCAGGGCGGGATAGCAGGTGACCCGGCGGCCGTTCAGGCGGCCGATCGCGGCGGTCAGCAGGGGCCCGTGGCAGATCTGCGCGACCGGCTTGTCGGCGTCGAAGAACGCCTTGATCACCTTGCGCAGCTCGGCGTCGTTGCGCAGGTATTCGGGGGCCCGGCCGCCGGGGATCACCAGGGCGGCGTAAGCGCCGGGGTCGACTTCGGAGAACGCCAGGTCGGCCGGCCAGGTGTAGCCGGGCTTCTCGGTGTACGTGTCGAAGCCGGGCTCGAAGTCGTGGACGACGAAGCGGAGCGTCTTGCGGGCGGGGGCTGCGATGTGGACGTCGTACCCCTCCTCGCGCAGCCGCTGGTACGGGTAGAGCACCTCTAAAGACTCCGCCGCGTCCCCGGTCACGATCAGGATCTTGGCTGCCATGGCGTACCTCCGCGGGGCTCGCGTCCGACTCCGTCCCGCTCAAGGTCCTCCGGTTCCGAGCGGTTGCCAAGACCCCCTGCGGACCTCCTGCGGATGCCCGAGTGTGATCGGACGAGGCACGTCTCTGTCCATACCGGCAAAGAACTGAGTGTGGTTTTGTACACACAAGGCCCATGACGACTCCCCTGCAAGGAGCGATAGCCTGGCAGCGTGATCAGCGCGATAACCCGCGGGGGCGTCGAGGCCCCTGCTTCGCGCCCGGGACACCACGGTGCCCGGGCGGCCGTTGATCATTCCCGTTACGACCAGGTGCCAGGAATGCCAAATCTGGCCAATTCCGCCCCGGTCGCCCCTCATCGCGGCATAGCGTCGATTCCGACCGGACATGCTCCCGGGCCCGTCCCGGGGGTCCCTTACGCGCCGGTCCGGCGTTGTGCCGTATCCGCTTATTTCCACAACGTCACGCAACGGCGCGCGACAGGAGCCAGAGGACATGCAGACCAAGCTGGACGAAGCCAAGACCGAGCTGCTCACGAAGGCCGCCAGGGTCGCTGAGAGCGGACCGGCGGGAGGGCAGTCACCGGTACCGGGTCTCGACCCGGACACCCTCAGTGGATACCTCCAGCGCTACTACCTGCACACCGCTCCGGAGGACCTCACGGGGCGCGACCCCGTCGACGTCTTCGGCGCGGCACTCTCGCACTACCGGCTGGCGGGCGTCCGTCCGCAGGGCACGGCGAACGTCAGAGTCCACACGCCGACCGTCGAGGAGAACGGCTGGACCTGCAGCCACTCCGTCGTCGAGGTCGTCACCGACGACATGCCGTTCCTGGTCGACTCGGTCACCAACGAGCTCTCCCGGCAGGGCCGCGGCATCCACGTCGTGATCCACCCGCAGGTCGTCGTCCGGCGTGACGTCACCGGCAAGCTGATCGAGATCCTGGACGCCGAGGACGAGGCGCACGGCACCCCCGGCAAGGCCAAGGACGCCGAGCTGCCGCACGACGCGCTCGTGGAGTCCTGGATCCATGTGGAGATCGACCGGGAGACCGACCGGTCCGACCTGAAGCAGATCACCGCCGATCTGCTGCGGGTCCTCAACGACGTGCGCGAGGCCGTCGAGGACTGGGAGAAGATGCGCGACGCCGCGCTGTGCATCGCGGACGAGCCGCCCACCGAGCCCACCGCCGACGACCTGCGCGACCGTGAGGTGGAGGAGGCCCGCGAGCTGCTGCGCTGGCTGTCCGCCGACCACTTCACCTTCCTCGGCTACCGCGAGTACGAGCTGACCACGGCGCCCGGTGAGGCCGACGGCGACGAGGAGGTGCTCACCGCCGTGCCCGGCACGGGCCTCGGCATCCTCCGCTCGGACCCCAAGCACCGCGAGGAGGACGAGGGCCACCCCGTCTCCCCGTCCTTCAACCGGCTCCCGAAGGACGCGCGCAAGAAGGCCCGCGAGCACAAGCTGCTGATCCTGACCAAGGCGAACAGCCGCGCGACCGTGCACCGGCCGAGCTACCTCGACTACGTCGGCGTGAAGAAGTTCGACGCGCAGGGCAACGTCGTCGGCGAGCGGCGCTTCCTGGGCCTGTTCTCCTCCGCCGCGTACACCGAGTCCGTGCGCCGGGTGCCGGTCATCCGCCGCAAGGTCACCGAGGTGCTGGAGGGCGCGGGCTTCTCGCCCAACAGCCACGACGGCCGCGACCTGCTCCAGATCCTGGAGACCTACCCGCGCGACGAGCTGTTCCAGACCCCGGTCGACCAGCTCCGCGCCATCGCCACCAGCGTGCTCTACCTCCAGGAGCGCCGCCGGCTGCGGCTGTACCTCCGCCAGGACGAGTACGGGCGCTACTACTCCGCGCTGGTCTACCTCCCGCGGGACCGTTACACCACCGGCGTCCGGCTGCGCCTGATCGACATCCTCAAGGAGGAGCTGGGCGGCACCAGCGTCGACTTCACCGCCTGGAACACCGAGTCGATCCTCTCCCGGCTGCACTTCGTCATCCGGGTCGAGCCGGGTGCCACGCTGCCCGACCTCACCGACGCCGATGTCGACCGCATCGAGGCGCGGCTGGTGGAGGCGGCGCGCTCCTGGGCCGACGGCTTCGCCGAGGCGCTGAACGCCGAGTGCGGCGAGGAGCGCGCGGCCGAGCTGCTGCGCCGGTACGCCCAGGCGTTCCCCGAGGGCTACAAGGCCGACAACTCCCCGCGCGCCGCGGTCGCCGACCTCCAGCACCTGGAGAAGCTGTGGACCGCCGAGGAGGGCCGCGACTTCGAGGTCAGCCTGTACGAGCCGGTCGGCGCGGGCCCCGGCGAGCGCCGCTTCAAGATCTACCGCACCGGTGAGCCGGTCTCGCTCTCGAAGGTGCTGCCGCTGCTCAACCGCCTGGGCGTGGAGGTCGTCGACGAGCGGCCGCACGAGCTGCGCTGCTCGGACCGGTCCGCCGCGTGGATCTACGACTTCGGCCTGCGGATGCCGGAGCGGCCGAACGGCGACGACTACCGCGAGCGCTTCCAGGACGCCTTCACGGCGGTGTGGACGGGCCGCGCGGAGAGCGACAACTTCAACAAGCTGGTGCTGGGCGCGGGCCTGGACTGGCGGCAGGCGATGGTGCTGCGCGCCTACGCGAAGTACCTGCGGCAGGCCGGCTCCACCTTCAGCCAGACGTACATGGAGGACACCCTCTCCCACAACGTCCACACCACCCGGCTGCTGGTCAGCCTCTTCGAGGCGCGGATGGCGCCGCGGCGGCAGCGGGCCGGCACGGAGCTGATCGACGGGCTGCTGGAGGAGCTGGACGGCGCGCTGGACCAGGTCGCCTCGCTGGACGAGGACCGCATCCTGCGCTCGTTCCTCACGGTCATCAAGGCGACGCTGCGCACCAACCACTTCCAGAAGGACAGCAAGGGCGAGCCGCACGCCTACCTGTCCCTGAAGCTGGACCCGCAGGCGATCCCGGACCTGCCGGCGCCCCGCCCGGCGTACGAGATCTGGGTGTACTCGCCGCGCGTGGAGGGCGTGCACCTGCGCTTCGGCAAGGTCGCGCGCGGTGGTCTGCGCTGGTCGGACCGGCGGGAGGACTTCCGTACGGAGATCCTCGGCCTGGTCAAGGCGCAGATGGTCAAGAACACCGTCATCGTGCCGGTCGGCGCGAAGGGCGGCTTCGTCGGCAAGCAGCTTCCGGACCCGGCGGTGGACCGGGACGCGTGGCTGGCCGAGGGCATCGCCTCGTACAAGACCTTCATCTCCGGTCTGCTGGACATCACCGACAACCTCGTCGGCGGCGAGGTCGTGCACCCGCAGGACGTCGTCCGGCACGACGGGGACGACACCTACCTCGTCGTCGCGGCCGACAAGGGCACCGCGAAGTTCTCCGACATCGCCAACGAGGTCGCCGAGTCCTACGGCTTCTGGCTGGGCGACGCCTTCGCCTCCGGCGGCTCGGCGGGCTACGACCACAAGGGCATGGGCATCACCGCGCGTGGCGCGTGGGAGTCGGTCAAGCGCCACTTCCGCGAGCTCGGCGTGGACACCCAGTCCGAGGACTTCACGGTCGTCGGCGTCGGTGACATGTCCGGTGACGTGTTCGGCAACGGCATGCTGCTCTCCGAGCACATCCGCCTGGTCGCCGCCTTCGACCACCGGCACATCTTCCTCGACCCGAACCCGGACGCGGCGACCTCGTACGCCGAGCGCCGCCGCCTGTTCGAGCTGCCCCGCTCCTCCTGGGAGGACTACGACAAGTCGCTGCTGTCGCAGGGCGGCGGCATCCACCCGCGTACGGCCAAGTCCATCCCGGTCAACCAGCACGTCCGCGCCGCCCTCGGCATCGAGGCGGGCATCACGAAGATGACCCCGGCCGAGCTGATGAAGGCGATCCTGCAGGCCCCGGTGGACCTGCTGTGGAACGGCGGCATCGGTACGTACGTGAAGTCCTCGGCCGAGTCGAACGCGGACGTCGGCGACAAGTCCAACGACGCCATCCGGGTCGACGGCCAGGACCTGCGGGTCAAGGTCGTCGGCGAGGGCGGCAACCTGGGCCTGACCCAGCTCGGCCGGATCGAGTTCGCCACGAACGGCGGCCGGATCAACACCGACGCGATCGACAACAGCGCCGGCGTGGACACCTCCGACCACGAGGTGAACATCAAGATCCTGCTGAACTCCGTGGTGACCGACGGGGACATGACGGTCAAGCAGCGCAACAAGCTGCTCGCCGAGATGACCGACGAGGTCGGCGCGCTGGTGCTGCGCAACAACTACGCGCAGAACACCGCCCTCTCGCTGGCCCTCGCCCAGTCCTCCAACATGCTCCACGCCCAGCAGCGGTTCATGCGCCGCCTGGTGCGCGACGGGCAGCTCGACCGGGCGCTGGAGTTCCTGCCGTCCGAGCGGCAGATCCGCGAGCGGCTGGCCAACGGCCGGGGCCTGACCCAGCCGGAGACCGCCGTCCTGCTCGCGTACACCAAGATCACGGTGGCCGACGCGCTGATCGAGACGAGCCTGCCGGACGATCCGTACTTCAAGCACCTGCTGCACGCGTACTTCCCGACCGCGCTGCGCGAGCGGTTCGCCGAACAGGTGGACAACCACGCCCTGCACCGCGAGATCACCACGACGGTGATGGTCAACGACACCGTCAACACCGGTGGTACGAGCTTCCTGCACCGCATGGTGGAGGAGACCGGGGCGTCCCTGGAGGAGGTCGTCCGGGCGCACACCGCGGCCCGCGCGATCTTCGACCTGAACCAGGTCTGGGACGACGTCGAGGCGCTGGACAACAAGGTGCCCGCCGAGGTGCAGACCCGCATCCGGCTGCACTCCCGGCGGCTGGTCGAGCGCGGCACCCGCTGGCTGCTCAACAACCGCCCGCAGCCGCTGGAGCTGTCCGGCACCATCGACTTCTTCCGTGAGCGGGTCGGCGCGGTCTGGGCCGAGCTGCCCAAGCTGCTGCGCGGCAGCGACATGGAGTGGTACGAGTCGATCTACGGGCAGCTTGCCGAGGCGGGCGTGCCGGAGGGGCTGGCGCACCGTGTGGCCGGCTTCTCGTCGGCCTTCCCGGCGCTGGACATCGTGGCCATCGCCGACCGCACCGGCAAGGAGCCGCTGGACGTCGCCGAGGTCTACTACGACCTGGGCGACCGGCTGCGGATCAACCAGCTCCTGGACCGCATCCTGGAGCTGCCGCGCGCCGACCGCTGGCAGTCCATGGCCCGCGCCTCGATCCGCGAGGACCTGTTCGCCGCGCAGGCCGCGCTGACCGCGGACGTCCTCTCGGCGGGCAACGGCACGGCCACGCCGGAGCAGCGCTTCAAGGCGTGGGAGGAGAAGAACGCCGCGATCCTGGGCCGCGCCCGCGCCACGCTGGAGGAGATCCAGGGCTCGGACTCCTTCGACCTGGCCAACCTGTCGGTCGCGATGCGCACGATGCGGACGCTGCTGCGCCAGCACAGCTGAGGCCCGTAGGAACGGGGACGGCCCCGGAGCGCCATGCTCCGGGGCCGTCCCCGTTTTCGTGCGTGCGGCTCACTTCTTGGTGAACGCCTCGTACTCCTTGAGGACGTCCGCCGTGGGGCCGTCCATGAGGAGCTCGCCCTTCTCCAGCCACAGCACCCGGTCGCAGGTGTCCCGGATGGACTTGTTGTTGTGGCTGACCAGGAAGACCG
>NZ_JOAX01000051.1 GCF_000720485.1 Streptomyces ochraceiscleroticus
TATTCGTCGGCAGCGTCAGATGTGTATAAGAGACAGGGGCGGGGGATTTTTTCTTGGCGGGCGGCCCGGGGGGGCTCCCCCTCCCCCACCCCACCTCCCCTCGCCTCACCCCGTAGGCAGCCACCCCACTCTCCCCGCCAGGAGGGCGTAGCCGGCGAACGCGATGATGTCGATGATGGCATGGGCGGCGACGAGTGGGGCGATTCGTCCACAGCGGCGGTAGATAAGTACGAAGAGTGCGCCCATCACCATGTTGCCGACGAAGCCGCCGATGCCCTGGTACAGGTGGTACGAGCCGCGGAGGACCGAGCTCGCCACGAGCGCGGCCATCGGTGACCAGCCCAACTGGCCGAGGCGGCGCAGCAGATAGCCGAGGACGATTACTTCTTCCAGTACGGCGTTCTGCAGCGCGGAGGCGATCAGTACCGGGAACTTCCACCACACCTCGGGAAGCGATTCCGGTACGACGGTGAGGTTGGCGCCGGCCGCCCTGGCCCCCAGGTAGAGCAGCAGCCCGCTGCCTCCGATGCCGGCCGCGACGACGAGTCCCCATCCGAGGTCGAAGCCGGGGCGCCGGCGGTCGAACCCGAGGGCGCGCAGACCGCCCGCGCGCTCCCTGAGCAGCAGATGGGCGACGAGTAGTACGGGTACTAGCGCGGTGGCGATCCCGAAGAGCTGCCAGGCGAGATCCAGCCAAGGTCGGCCGGGCGCCTGCGAGCTGTTGAGGTTCGCCGCCTGGTCCTTCAGGCCGCCGGGCTTGGTGAGGGACCCCGTGAAGCTGATGAGGGCGGATACCGCGCTGGCGCCGACGGAGAGCGCGAGGACGATCAGCGTCTCGCTTCTCAGGGTGCTGCGTGCGAGGCCGCCGGGCGGGCCCTCGTCGGGGAGAGATTCAGCTACGGGGTGCACTTCGGACTGCACGCCTGCCTCCAGTTCCGCGATCGCGCCGGTACGCCTCCACTGTCCCGCCAGGGTCTCGAACAGCAGGTACGAAGAGCGCGCGCGACAAGCCGAGGACGAGCGCCATCCGCGTGGAGGAGATCACAGCTTGCCCGAAGGGCCGGAGACCGTCAGCACGGGGGCCGCGCCCAGGACGGCCAGAAGTGAGGGCGCACGGCCGACCCCGTACGCCCCCATCTCACTCCCTTACGGCCCTCACCTGGAGCTTCACCTCAGGCAGGCCCCAATGACTACACGGCCCAATGACTACACAACCCCCTCCAACGGCCACTCATGCACCGGCCGTCCCTCATGCATCAGTTCGCTGTACCGCCGGGTCATCGCGGCCAGCGCCTCCTCGCGCTCCAGGCCGCCCTGCAGGGCGCGGTGGTAGGCGGCGGCCTGCCAGGAGGCGCCGTTGACGCGGCGCCGGCAGCGGGCCTCGATGACGCCGAGGTAGTGGTCCCGGTCGGCCGGCGCCACGCCCCATCCGTCCAGTCCGGCGGCGGCCATGGGCAGCAGCTCCTGGAGGACGAGGCGTACGGCGGGGATCTGGGCGATGCCACCGGAGCGGCCGGGGCGTGGCCACTGGAGGGCGGCGTCGATGCCGTAGCGGCAGGCGGTGTCGAAGTTCTCGGCGGCGGCGGCGAACGGCAGCCGGGTCCAGATGGGCCGGGGTTCATCGGCCAGGGCCCGTACGAGGCCGTAGTAGAAGGCGGCGTTGGCTATGACGTCGGTGACGGTGGGGCCGGCCGGCAGCACGCGGTTTTCGACGCGGAGGTGGGGGACGCCTTCGGTGACGGCGTACACGGGGCGGTTCCAGCGGTAGACCGTGCCGTTGTGCAGGACGAGTTCGGAGAGTTCCGGTACGCCGCCCTTCTCCAGTACGGCGAGCGGGTCCTCCTCGCCGCACATGGGGAGCAGCGGGGGGAAGTAGCGGACGTTCTCCTCGAAAAGGTCGTGGGCCGATTCGATCCAGCGTTCGCCGAACCAGGTGCGCGGGCGGACGCCCTGGCTCTGGAGTTCGGGCGGGCGGGTGTCGGTGGACTGCTGGAAGACGGGGGGCCGGGACTCGCGCCACAGTTCGCGGCCGAAGAGGAAGGGTGAGTTGGCGCCGATGGCGATCTGGACGGCGGTGAGTGCCTGGGCGGCGTTCCAGACGGCGGGGAAGCGATTCGGGGTGACCTGGAGGTGCAGTTGTACGGAGGTGCAGGCGGCTTCGGGGGCGATGGAGGGTGAGGTGGCGGTGAGCCGCTCCACCCCTTCGATGTCGATCTCGAAGTCCTCGCCGCGTGCGGCTCGCATCTCGTTGTTGAGGAGCATGTAGCGGTCGGCCTCGGAGAGGTTCGACGACACCAGGTCCTCGGGGGTCAGCGTGGGCAGAATGCCGATCATCACGATACGGGCTGCGACCTCGCGGGCCTTGCGGTCGGCATAGGCGAGGCCGGTGCGCAGTTCTTCGGCGAGCTGGTCCAGCACGCGCCCGGAGAGGCGGTGCGGCAGGATATTGACTTCAAGATTGAACTGGGCGAGCTCGGTCTGGAAATCCCTGCTGGCGATGCGTTCCAGCACCTCGGAGTTCATCATCCTGGGCATGCCGTCGGCGCTGGCAAGATTCAATTCTATCTCTAGGCCCATGAGGTTCTTCGGACGATCGAAGCGCTTCTCGTCCAGTAGCCTCGCCAAACTCTCCAGGCACTCGCCCAGCCTTCTTCGATAACGCTGCCGGTCGTCGTGGGCAATTCCACCGGCCGTGACCTTCTCCCCCATCGAAGCGTCCCTCCTGACGTGGCCGGCCCGCGGCCGCGGGCCCGTGCGGTCGATGATGCCCGGCAATCGGTTCGATAACGCCTCGGGGGGCCGGGTGCCCCCGATAGGCTGGGGAGCGCGAGCCGAATGGCACATTCCGAGGGCATACCGAGGGGGCTCGGGCCCCGCGCATTGGCCCTGTTCCAAAGCACGATGACATCAGGCCGACCGCGTCGCCGGGGTAATCCGAGGTCCGCAGACCGGCGGGGTGCATAATTGCATCGAAAACACCGTGGAGAACGGGCCGTAATACGACTTGCCAAAAATCTCCGTCAGCGGTAGTCGAAACAAGCACTGAACACCTGTCGTATAAACTTCGTGGACGAGGCAGAGAGTTGGCGCCCAGCTAGCGGGGCATTTCCGAGGCTGAGGCACAGCGGCTGACACCCCCGCCGGGCCATGGCCCCGGTCGGCCACGCTCTGCTCCCGCCTGCTGACAGCGCCGTCCGCACTTGCCCAGCACCACCGTGTCTCCCAAGTGAGAGGCGACCCACCATGCCGCTGCATGTACCCCCTGCTCCTGCTCCCGCCCTGCGCAGCGTCCTCACCGCCCTCGGTTCTCCTACCGCCGTACGTGAGGCCCCGACTCCCGCCCTCCGTGTCCACCAGGGGCCCCTGCGTCCCGAACGCCCCCTGCCCGTCCATGTACTCGATGACGTCTCCCGTCGCGGCACCCCGCGTACCCGCCTGACCGGCTGGCGATTCCTCATCCGCGGCGGCGAGCACGCGCTGGCCACGGCGGACGCCATGCTCACGCCGGACGGCTGGGCGTTCTCGCACTTCGGCGAGGGTCCGTACGTGTCCGCGATCGAACGAGCCCTGCACCAGGCCGAATCCGTGCCCACCGCGTACCAGCCACGGCTGCTGTCCGTGCCGGAGCTGTACATGCTCACGCTGTGGCTGCACGAGGACATCACGGCGGACGGTGCCGAAGGCTGCCCGGCGGCGGGGGACCTGCTGGTCCCACTCGCCCCGGCTCCTCCCGGCATCGCCGCCCACCGGCCGCACCGTGTCGCCGAGCTTCTGTCCCGTCTCACGCTCCGCCTCACGCCCGCGTCCCTTCTGGGCTCGCCGGCGTAGGGTCCCGGGACGCGGCGTCCCTCGAAGCGCCGTGTGCCGGATGGGTTCCCATTTGCCGGAGTGCGCCCCGCGGATCTCCTCGCCGCGGGGCGCACTGCTGTCCGCGCAAGCCGAGAGCAGGACTCCCCCGGCGCTCCCCCGAACGCACCGTTCCGCCGGGTGACTAGCCCACAATGACCAGTCGAGACCACCCAGAGGTGCGCTACGAGAAGCGGCAACCGCCCGCACGGGTGATGCGTCTTTATCCAGTAAGTACCGCTGCTGCGAAATCCCTGCGGAATCACGTCCGTAGGGCAACACTGGGAGCGAACTACCGAACGGGGGGCGGCCATGAACACTTCATCGAGCCGCAGGAAGACGTCCACCACCACACCGCAGCGAAAGACAGCATCCATGTGCCAGCACCAGCCACCGTGTCCGTCAGCAGAGTCCGCCGACCGGGAGGCCGCCCATCTCGTGGCGCACCACCCGGAGCAGGGCTGGAGCCTGTTGTGCAACGGCGTCCTCCTCTTCGAGGACACCGGTGAGCTCCTGCCGGACGGGCAGGTCATCGACCCGCACCGGCCGATGGGCACCGGGCAGGTCGTCACCGCAGCCTGACGCGGTGAGCGGGAAGTGCGAGCAGGGCCCCCGGCGGAGATCGCCGAGGGCCCTTTGACGTGCCGGGGACGCTTCAGGAAGCAGCGCCGTCAGCTCAGGAAGCGCGCCGGCCGCCGTCAGCCGTCGTAGTCCTCCAGCGGCGGGCAGGAGCAGACGAGATTGCGGTCGCCGAAGGCGCCGTCGATGCGGCGCACCGGCGGCCAGTACTTGGCCGCGGCGTCCACGCCGGCCGGGTGCACGGCTTCCTCACGGGTGTACGGGTGGGTCCACTCGCCGGTGAGGGAGGCGGCGGTGTGCGGGGCGTTGCGCAGCGGGTTGTCCTCCTTGTCCCACTCCCCCGTGCCGACCTTCTCGATCTCCGCGCGGATGGCGATCATCGCGTCGCAGAAACGGTCCAGTTCGGCGAGGTCCTCGCTCTCGGTCGGCTCGATCATGAGCGTGCCGGCCACGGGGAAGGACATCGTCGGCGCGTGGAAGCCGTAGTCGATCAGGCGCTTGGCGACGTCGTCGATGCTGACGCCGGTGGCCTTGGTCAGCGGCCGTACGTCGATGATGCATTCGTGCGCGACGAGGCCGCCGGGGCCGGTGTAGAGCACCGGGTAGTGCGGCTCCAGGCGCTTGGCGATGTAGTTCGCGGAGAGCACCGCGACCTGGGTGGCGCGCTTGAGGCCCTCGCCTCCCATGAGGCGGACGTACGCCCAGGAGATCGGCAGGATGCCGGCCGAGCCCCAGGGCGCGGCGGAGATCGGGCCGACGCCGGTCTCGGGGCCCGCGGTGGGCTGCAGCGGGTGGTTGGGGAGGTACGGCGCGAGGTGCGCGCGCACGCCCACCGGGCCGACGCCCGGACCGCCGCCGCCGTGCGGGATGCAGAAGGTCTTGTGCAGGTTCAGGTGCGAGACGTCGCCGCCGAACTTGCCCGGCTCGGCGACTCCGACCAGCGCGTTGAGGTTGGCGCCGTCGACGTAGACCTGGCCGCCCGCGTCGTGCACGGCCGCGCAGATCTGGGTGATGTGCTCCTCGAACACGCCGTGCGTGGACGGGTAGGTCACCATCAGGACGGCCAGCTCGTCACGGTACTGCTCGATCTTGGCGTGCAGGTCGTCGGCGTCGACCTCGCCGTCCTCGCCGGTCTTGACGACGACGACCTTCATGCCGGCCATCACGGCGCTGGCGGCGTTGGTGCCGTGCGCGGAGGACGGGATGAGGCAGACGGTGCGCTGCTCGTCGCCATTGGCGCGGTGGTACGCGCGGACCGCCAGCAGGCCCGCGAGCTCGCCCTGCGAACCGGCGTTGGGCTGCAAGGAGACCTTGTCGTAGCCGGTGACGAGGGCGAGGCGCTCCTCCAGCTCCTGGATGAGGGTGAGGTACCCCTGCGCCTGGTCGACCGGCGCGAAGGGGTGCAGCGCGCCGAACTGCGGCCAGGTCACCGGCTCCATCTCGGTGGTCGCGTTCAGCTTCATCGTGCAGGAGCCGAGCGGGATCATGCCGCGGTCCAGCGCGTAGTCCCGGTCGGCGAGCGTACGCAGGTAGCGCAGCATCGCGGTCTCGGAGCGGTACTGGTGGAAGACCGGATGGGCGAGGTAGTCGTCGCTGCGCAGCAGGGACTCGGGCAGCGCGTCGCCGGCGGCCGCGTCGAGCTGCTCGATGTCGCCCTGGACGCCGAAGGCGCCGAGGACGGCGGTGAGCTGGGCGCGCCCGGTGGTCTCGTCGCAGGCGATGCCGACCAGGTCGGCGTCGACGTGGCGGAGGTTGACGCCGGCCTCGCGGGCGGCGGCGACGATCTCGGCGGCGCGGCCGGGGACCCGAGCGGTGAGCGTGTCGAAGTACGTGCCGTGCAGCACCTCGATGCCGCCGGCGCGGAGGCCCTCGGCGAGGACGGTGGCGTAGCGGTGCGTACGGCGGGCGATGCCGGCCAGGCCCTCGGGGCCGTGGTAGACGGCGTACATGCCGGCCATGACGGCGAGGAGGACCTGCGCGGTGCAGATGTTGCTGGTGGCCTTCTCGCGGCGGATGTGCTGCTCACGGGTCTGCAGCGCCAGGCGGTACGCCTTGTTGCCGTCGGCGTCGACGGAGACGCCGACCAGGCGGCCGGGGAGGCTGCGGGCGAACTTCTCGCGGACGGCCATGAAGCCGGCGTGCGGGCCGCCGAAGCCCATC
Organism: Streptomyces ochraceiscleroticus; assembly: GCF_000720485.1. GTDB lineage: Bacteria > Actinomycetota > Actinomycetes > Streptomycetales > Streptomycetaceae > Streptomyces > Streptomyces ochraceiscleroticus. The sequence goes on from NZ_JOAX01000051.1 coordinate 6,586, forward strand.
GGCACACCGAAGCGCTGCGTCGTGCCGACCGCGATGTCCGCGCCGAGCTCGCCGGGCGAAGTGAGCAGGGTCAGGGCCAGGAGGTCGGCGGCGACGGTCACGATCGCGCCAAGTTCGTGAGCCTGTTCGATGAGGGCGCGGGGGTCGCGGACCGCGCCGGAGGCGCCGGGGTACTGCAGCAGCACACCGAAGACGCCGCGCTCGGCGATCTCCGCGGGGATGCCGTCGCTCAGGTCGGCGACGACGACCTCGACGCCCGTGGGCTCGGCGCGGGTCTCTATGACGGCGACGGTCTGCGGCAGACAGTCGGCGTCGACGAGGAAGACGCCCTTCTTGACCTTGCCGACGCGGCGGGCGAGCGCCATGGCCTCGGCGGCCGCGGTGCCCTCGTCCAGCAGCGAGGCGCCCGAGGTGGGCAGCCCGGTGAGGTCGGCGACCATGGTCTGGAAGTTCAGCAGGGCCTCCAGGCGGCCCTGCGAGATCTCCGGCTGGTACGGGGTGTACGCGGTGTACCAGGCCGGGTTCTCCATGACGTTGCGCAGGATGACCGGCGGCGTGAACGTGCCGTAGTACCCCAGGCCGATCATGGAGGAGAGCACGCGGTTGCGGTCCGCGAGGCCCCGCAGCTCGTCCAGGACCTCCGCTTCGGTACGGCCCTGGGGCAGGTCCAGCGCCTCGGCGCTCTTGATCACGTCGGGGACGGCGGCCGCGGTCAGCTCATCCAGCGAGCCGAAGCCGATGTGCGCGAGCATCTTCGCCTGGGCCGCCTGGTCGGGGCCGATGTGGCGCTGCTCGAAGGGGGTGCCGCGCTCCAGCTCGGTCAACGAGATGCGGTTGGTGGTCATCTGCGGGGGCCTCCTGGTCTCTGGGACCTACGAGGGGCACCACGGCGCTGGTGCCCGGACGGCCTCCCCCTCTGTCATCTCAACCTGAGAGCTTCACCGGAACGCACGCAGCGTCCGGTTTTCACCGTCGGTGAGGAGGGGCTCCGGCACTGCGCTGGTCCGTGGCCCGCCCTGCTTTCCAGAGTGATCTCGTCCGCGCGGTACGTGTGCCTGAGAGATTCCGGGGAGGAGTTGCTCCTTCGGCGCCTCCGGCCCGGGGGTCGGAGAGCTCTCCCGCACGGGGTCATCGATCGCTGACCAGCCTACCAGCGTGACTGCTCGGCATCCCTCGAGTGGCCAGGGTGGGAAATGTGCCGTTTCGTAGGGTGCACAGGGCAGTTCCGGCAGGTAGGAGGAACAGTGCAGACCGATATCGATCCCCGCAGTCTGATCGGCCGCAAGGCGTTCGACCGGCACGGCACCAAGATCGGCACCGTCGACGAGGTGTACCTGGACGACGCCACCGGCGAGCCGGAGTGGGCGGCGGTCCGAACGGGGCTTTTCAGCCGGGACGCGTTCGTGCCGCTGGAGCCGAGCCGGCTGGTCGACGACGCGCTGCACGTGCCGTACGAGCGGAAGCTGATCAAGGACGCGCCGGACTTCGGAGTGGGCCGCCACCTTTCGCCCGAGCAGGAACTGCAGCTCTACCACCACTACCGGCTGGATATCTCCGCCACGGACGCGGAGCTCGCCGGGGAGGACACGGTCGGCCGCCCGGCCGCCGACCGGGACTTCGGCCGGATAGCGGGCTCGCCGGAGGACTGAGCGGCAGGCGGAGACGGCTCCGCGGCTGTCGCAGCTGAGGCTGTCGGCGGGGGCGGATCCGCGGCCATCGGCCGGCGCGGTTCCTCGGCTATGGGCGGGTGTGCGCTCTCATCGGCCACCGTCTCACCGGCCACCGGCAAAACGTCCGGACCGCCGCCCACCAGAGGCAGCGCCTCCCCCGGCGTCAGCGCCGGGTCGTCCACCAGGAACGTCCGCACCCGTCCCGGCGCGGACCAGGGCTGCTCGAACCGCACGGTGACCCGCCCCAGGCCGCTTCCCTGGGCCCATCCGGGGCCGTACTCGGCATGGACCACATCCAGGCCCGGCAGCCACTTCCTGGGCCGCTCAGCGGCCTCCTCAGCCTCTTCTGTCCCACTGTCTCCTGTCGCCCCGTCCGCCGCTCTGGCCTCCTCGACGAGTCTGGCCTCCTCGGCCGCCCGCTCCGTCGCCACCTGCGCGAAGAGGTCCTCCTGCGTGAAGTCGGCGAGGCCGGTCACCCCCACGCCCAGCAGCCGCACCCCACCCGTCGTGTCGATCAGGTCCAGCAGCCGCCCCGCCGCCTCCCGCACCACCGCGGGGTCGTCCGTCGGCCCCCGCTGCGTCTCGGACCGGGTCAGCGTCGAGAAGTCATAGTTGCGCACCTTCAGCACGACCGTACGGCCCGAGCGTCCGGCCGCGCGCAGCCGCTGCACGCACCGGTCCGCCAGCCGCATCACCTCGGCGCGCACCCTCGTACGGTCGGTGAGGTCCACCTCGAAGGTGTCCTCGACGGAGATCGACTTGGCGTCCCGCTCCGCGACCACGGGCCGATCGTCCCGGCCGAGCGCCATCGCGTACAGCCCCGTGCCGTGCGCCCGCCCCAGCAGCCGTACCAGCTCCGCCTCGCCGGCCTCGGCGGTCTCCGCGACCGTATGGATCCCGGCCTTGCGCAACGCCTCGGCCGTGGCCGGGCCGACGCCCGGCAGCGTCCGCACGGTCATCGGCCCGAGCAGCTCGCGCTCGGTGCCCGGCTCGATCAGCACCAGGCCGTCCGGCTTGGCCTGCTCGGACGCGATCTTCGCGAGCATCTTGGCGCCCGCGAGACCCACCGAGCCGGTCAGTCCCGTGACCGCCAGGATGTCGCGGCGCAGCCGCTCCCCCACGGCACGGGCCGATACGGCGTCGTCGGCGACCCCGCCGGCCTCCAGGTCCACGAACGCCTCGTCCAGGCTCAGCGGCTCCACCAGGGGCGACAGCTCGTGCAGCAGCCCCATGACCTTTTCGCTCACCTGGCGGTAGACGTGGAAGCGAGGCGTGAGGTACGCGGCGTTGGGGCAGAGGCGGCGGGCCTGGGCCGTGGGCATGGCCGAGCGGACGCCGAAGACGCGGGCCTCGTACGACGCGGTGGAGACGACGCCGCGCCCGCCGATGCCGCCCACCACCACGGGCTTCCCGCGCAGGCTGGGCTTGGCCGCCTGCTCGGCGGCCGCGAAGAACGCATCCATGTCCAGATGCAGGATCGTCGGCGCACGTCTCACGTCACTGATGGTGCCGTACGCCACTGACAATCGGCCGCGCGGCGGGCCGGGACCGCTCCGGCAGGAGCCGTACGCCGGCTTCCGCGCCCCGCGTCGTACCGTGCTCCTGCACGGGCTCCGTACTGCGCGTCCGACCCCGCCTCGTACCGCCCGGGCGTTCTAGACCGCGCGGTTCCGCCGACGGGCCAGCTCGTCGTGGGGATTGTGGCCGATGAGGGTCTCCCCGGTGTCCACACGCTCTCCGTGCAACTGGGACAGCCCGGCCTCCACGTCCCGCCAGACCACGCCGACGGCGATGCCGAAGACGCCCTGACCCCCCTGGAGCAGATCGACGACCTCGTCGGGCGAGGTGCACTCGTACACCGTCGCGCCATCGCTCATCAGCGTCATCTGGGCCAGATCGGACAGTTCGCGGGAGGCGAGGTGCTGCACGGCCGTGCGGATGTTCTGCAGCGAGACGCCGGTGTCCAGCAGCCGCTTGACGATCTTCAGGACGACGACGTCCCGGAAGCTGTAGAGCCGCTGGGTGCCCGAGCCGTACGCCGGCCGCACGCTGGGCTCGACCAGGCCCGTACGCGCCCAGTAGTCCAGCTGCCGGTAAGTGATCCCTGCGGCGGCACATGCCGTCGGCCCTCGGTATCCGACCGTGTCGCTGCCCGGGCCGGCCGGCTTCCCGGCGGCCTGTGCCGGGGCACGGTTTACCGGGGCACGATTCGCCGCGCCAGTGTGAAGCGGCAATGCCCCTCCCGCCGCCGTACCGTCGCCGGTGATTGCCACGCCGACCTCCGTCCTTCACGTCCCGGACGGGACCTGCCTTATCGACGGTATGCAGTCACTCGGGGTGCGTCAACGATCGCCGCGCTCGCCACGCCGAGTGATAATCACCCTACGAGTGGTTTCACGTGACTTTATGCGGGGAATGTCTGGTGGGTTGTGCGCCGGGCGTGCTGTCGTGCGCCCCGCTCGCTCCCTGGCGGCGCGGCGCCCGCTGCGGCCTTACTGGCTGTTGGTGCCGAAGTCCTCGGGCGAGATCTGATCGAGGAACTCGCGGAACTTCTCCACCTCGTCCTCCTGCTCATCCGGGATCGCGATGCCGGCATCGTCCAGCACCCCGTCGGTCCCGTAGATCGGCGTACCCGTACGCAGCGCCAGCGCTATGGCGTCGGACGGGCGGGCGCTGACCTCCACGCCACTGGCGAAGACCAGCTCGGCGTAGAAGACACCTTCCCGCAGGTCCGTGATGCGTACCTGGGACAGCTCCTGGCCCACCGCCTCCAGCACGTCCTTGAACAGGTCGTGCGTCAGCGGCCTGGCAGGGGCCATGCCCTGCTGGGCGAAGGCGATGGCGGTCGCCTCGCCGGGCCCGATCCAAATGGGCAAGTAGCGGTCGCCCCCCACCTCGCGCAACAGCACGATTGGTTGGTTGGAAGGCATTTCCACCCGGACACCCACGACGTCGAGCTCGTTCACACAGCAACCCTAGGACGTGCCCGGCCGGTTTGGGTAGTCGGGCACCCCCTCGGCGGGGGTGACCGCACCCAAGGTCACGGCAGCCGGACGTGGAGGGCGGCCTGGACCAAGGCCGCATGAAGTCGTACGGAGAGCGTGGCCAGCTCCCTGGCCGTGGCCTCCGCATGGGCCCTGGTCTGCGGGTTGCGATGCCGCTTCAGCGGCGCCACGACCTGCTCGATCAGGCCCGCCTCGCGCTCCGCCGCGGCCTTCACCGCCCGCAGATGACGCGCTTCCAGGCCGAAGCGGCCGAGCTCGGCGACGAGCTTGGCGACCGCCACGGCTTCGATGCCGTACCCGCCGTCGGACGCCGGGGCGAGCAGACCGTACGCCTCCCAGTCCGCGAGCTCGGACTCGTCCACCTCAGTGGCGGCCAGCAGCTCGTCGCGGCCGATCCGGGCGGCCGTCGGATGCTCACCGGACGGATCCTGTACACCGTCCAGGAACTCCTTGGGCGGCGAGGCGGGCGCCGGGAGCTGCACGTCCTCACCGCGCGCCACGGCGTCCAGGTGCTCTCGGATCACCTTCAGCGGCAGGTAGTGGTCGCGCTGCATCCGCAGCACGCCCGCCAGCCGCTCGACGTCCTCCGTGCTGAACTTGCGGTACCCGGACGGCGTACGCTGCGGCTCGACCAGGCCCTCGGACTCCAGGAAGCGGATCTTGGAGATCGTGACCTCGGGGAATTCGTCGCGCAGCAGACTGAGCACCGTACCGATGCTCACCAGCTCGCCGCCCGCGGCGGCGGTGCCGGAGGAACCGGCACCGCCGGACGGTGTGTGGTGCATGTGCCTTCCCTGGCCGGTCAGATGCCGACGCCCCGCTGGCTCGCGTAGAAGACCAGGCGGAACTTGCCGATCTGCACCTCGTCGCCGTTCGCCAGCGGAACGGAGTCGATCCGCTCGCGGTTGACGTAGGTGCCGTTCAGGCTGCCGACGTCGGTGACGGTGAAGCCGCCGTCCTGGCCGCGGCGGAACTCCACATGGCTGCGGGAGACCGTCACGTCGTCCAGGAAGATGTCACTCTGCGGATGGCGGCCGGCCGTGGTCAGCTCACCGTCCAGCAGGAAGCGGCTGCCGGAATTGGGGCCCCGGCGGACGACGAGGAGCGCGGAGCCGAGCGGCAGCGCGTCCACGGCGGCCTGGGCCTCGGGGGACAGCGAAGGCATCGGGGTCTGCCCCGTCGTCTCCGCGTCATACGCCTCGATACCCGAAATGGAGATGGTCGAGGTCGTCTCGGAGGGACGCTCGGCCTGCCCACCGGCGCGCAGCGGCGCGCCGCAGTTGGAGCAGAACCGGCTCGCCTCGGCATTGCGGTGCCCGCACCTCGTACAAACCGGCAAGGCGGACCCTCCACCCGTAGCGGCTGATGGTTCCTGGAAACCTATGGGGCCGGACGCGGCAGGGTCAACAGAACCGGGCTGCTGACCACCGGAAGTACCACCGGCCGGGCCGGCCACCTCGTCACGGAAGAGCGGGCGCTCCTCATTGGACGCCGGCTCACCTGACTGCCGTGGCGCGGCGTGCCGCGCAGAGGCGTTGGCGCCTTCCTTGCGGTCACTCTTGCCGAACAGCTTCGCAAAAAAACTCACGGGCGATTCCCCTTGAACGAAACAGACCCGCCCGTGGGGCAGGACGAACCCTCGATGCACACACCGGCCGATCCGGACATCCATTCAACGTCCGCGGCCTTCACACAGTTTCCACCACGCACCACTTGTGCGGTGCGTCGACCCCCGGCTACCTCATGCCCCGTCGCACGCCTCGCCATACGTTCCCGCCTCACTGCGACGACGACCGCGCGTAGTCGGGCCGTTCCGCCTTGCGCAAGGCGTTCACGACGATCTTGTCCTGACGGGTCACAGACACCGTGGCCTGCTCCTTCTCCAATGTCTGAACCACTCCGCCGGGGATGTTCAGGGCCGGCTCGAGGTCCTCGGGCTTGCCGATGACCTTGAATCGGAACGGCTGCACGACCCGCTTCCCGTCGATCTCCACGCCGCCCCGCACATCCGAGACGTAGGTGTTCGCCACGACACGGACGTCGTTGACCTGAATGGCCTCAGCGCCGGCCGCGCGCAGCTCCTGGATCGTGTCCAGAAGCTTGTCCGCCTCGACGGAGCGCGACGGGTCGTCGATCGTGAGCGCGATGCCGGGCCCCTCGGCCGCCACCGTACCGGCCAGCACCCCGAGCTGCTGTTCTTTTTCCACCGTCTGCTTACGGGCCTCCTCGGCCTGGTCCGAGCTGTTCTCCAGCTCGGTCTTCTGGCCTTCCAACCGCCGTTGCTCGTCTTCCAGGCGCTGCGAGCGGTCGTCGAGCTCGTCAAGGATGCGCACCAGGTCCTCCTGGCGCGCTCCGCGCAGCGCACTGCTGTCACTGGTGGAACGTACCTGAATAGCGAGCCCCAGCCCGAGAATGAACAGCAGTACCGCGGCAATCAATTGAGCCCGGTTCAGCCGCGGCGGCCACAGACCGGCTTTCAGCCGCTCCCGGCCGGTGAGCTGGGGCGCGCCTTCGGGGTCCGGCCGCGCCGCGGACGGCTGACCGGACGCGGGAGCCGGCCCGGGCCCTACGGGGCCGCGCTGCTCCGCCCCGGATGCCGCTGCGGCTGCGGGACGGCCGCCCTGAGGCCCTGCCGACGCGCCACCAGGACGGCCTTGCTGCGGCCCCCGGGGAGGCGCGCCGGGCCCCTGCCGCTCGGGCGGCATGGGCAGCCGCCCAGCGGGCCCAGGGCGGCCGCCGGGGGCTTGCGGACGCCGCTGCCCGGGCCCTTGCCCAGAGCCTTGCACGGGTCCCTGCGGACGCCCCCGTACGGGACCGTGCGCACCATGGGGGCCGGCCTGGCCGCCCCCTTGAGGGCGAGCCTGCGGCCCTCCTTGCGGGCGGCCCTGTACCGGGTGCTGCGGGCGCCCCTGAGGGCCGCCCTGCCCTTCTACGGAGCGCGGCGGGCGTCCTTGGGCAGGGCCCTGCAGGGGGCCTTGCAGACGGCCGGGGCCGGGACGCTGCGTACGGCCTTCGCCGGGCTCCCCCTTCGGGGCCTGCGCGGCCGTCCCCTGAGGGGCGTCCGCCTCGTCCGACCTGCGCGTCACCGGCTTCTCGGGCGTTCCGGTGCGCTCACTCTTCTCGGGCTTACCGGATGTCTCGGGCGTCTTGGGCGTTTCGCGGCGCTCCGGGACATCGTCACCCTTCGGAGTGTCGCGCCCTTCTGACGGCTCGCCACTTCCCGGCACCCCGGGACGTTTCTGCGCCGCACCGCCCTCAGCAGACGCGGTCTCATCGCGCCCGGCCGTCCGGCCGCTCTCGGGCGACTCGGCGCGCTCCTGCGAGTCCTCGCGCCCCTTCGCCTCATCACGCTCGTTGTGCTCGTCGTGCTCGTCGGATGCCATTGGTCTCACGCCCTGAACACGTGCCGGCGAATCGCGGCGGCGTTGGAGAAGATGCGGATGCCGAGCACTACGACCACACCGGTGGAGAGTTGGGCACCCACGCCCAGCTTGTCCCCGAGGAAGACGATGAGTGCGGCGACAACCACATTGGACAGGAAGGAGACGACAAAGACCTTGTCGTCGAAAATGCCGTCCAGCATCGCCCTCAGACCGCCGAACACGGCGTCCAGCGCCGCGACGACAGCGATCGGCAGGTAGGGCTCGACCACCGTCGGCACCACGGGGCGGACGACAAGTCCGACCACGACTCCCACGATGAGGCCCAGTACGGCGATCACGATGTGCCCTTCCCTGTGTCGGTGCCGCCCGGCTGCGCGGCACCGGTCTTCGGCTGTGCGGTACGTACGATCAAGCTCGGCGCGGGCGGCAGCGTGAGGTCACCCTCGGTGGAAATCCTGGTGCGGACGCCGTAGTTCTGCTGCAGCACATGCAGGTACTGGCCGTCGGCGCTGTCCTGGAACGTGGTGCTCAGCCGCTGCCCGTCCCCCACCGCCAGCACCGTATACGGAGGCGCCAGCGGTTTGTTGTCGACCAGTATGGCGTCTCCCGCCGCCCTGATCGCCGAGAGGGACGTGAGGCGCTGCCCATTGACGGAGATGGCCTCGGCCCCGGACGCCCACAGGCCGTTGACCACCCGTTGCATGTCCCGGTCGCGCACCCGCCCGGTATCGGAGAAGCCGGTGCTCTCGCGGGGACCGCCACTGCCGGTCTCCGCCTCCTTGGCATCGTCCACGACGAGCTTCACCCCGGGCCCGGTGACCTGCGTGGAGCCGGACAGCAGCGCCAGCAGGTCGGCCCGTTCGCCGTCGCTCTTCTTGAGCGCCCTGCGCTGCATGTCGCCGACGTCCTCACGGAGCGAGTCGACGTGCTGCTGCAGCTTGTCGGCCTTGTCGGTGCCCTGGTCGATCCGGGCGATGAGCTCCTCGCGCTCCTTCGCCATGGTCGGTGCTGATATCCGCGCCTGCGCTGCGCCCACGGTGACGACCACCGCGGCGAGGACCAGCCCGGCCGCGAGGCCCAACTTGGCCCGCAGCGTACGGGGCAGGCCCCCGGCCGTCGCCGCCTTACGGGCCGCCGCTTCGGCGTACCCGTCATCGAGGCTGTGCTCCATGACATTGGTCAGCAGCGACATGGAGGCATCGGGGCGCGGAGCGTATCCGGGGCTGCTCCGTTCGGGGTGCTGCTGCGACATGCCGCACATCGTCGCACGTCGGCGGCGCGGTCACCCAATGGCCCCACCGGCGCGCCGAATCGGACGCGCCGGTGGGGACTCGGGTCAGCGGCCCGCGCTGTCCACGACGGACGCCCACTCGTCCAGAAGCTGCTGCGCGGAGGCGTCGTCCGGGCCCTCCGCCCACAGGTGGGTGACCGCCTCGGCCGGGTCGGGCAGCACCAGTACCCAGCGCCCGTCGGCCTCCACGACCCGCACGCCGTCCGTGGTGTCCACGGAGCGGTCGCCGGCCGCCTCCACCACATGCCGCATGACGAGACCCTTGACCGCCCAGGGGGTCGCCAGGTCGCGCTTGAGGACGTGGGCACGCGGGATGCGCGCGTCGATCTGGCTCAGCGTGAGCTGCGTACGGGCCACCAGGCCGATCAGCCGGACGAACGCGGCCGAGCCGTCGAAGACGCTCGCGAACTCCGGGATGATGAAGCCGCCCCGGCCATCGCCACCGAAGATCGTGTCGTCCGCCCTGCCGACCCGGGTCAGGTCGTCGGGCGAGGTGGTCGTCCACTCCACCTGCGTACCGTGGTATGCCGCCACCTGCTCCGCGATACGGGTGGTGGTCACGGGCAGCGCCACCCGCCCGCTGCGCCGCTCGGCGGCCACGAGGTCCAGCATGACCAACAGAGCGCGGTCGTCCTCGATGATCCGCCCCCGCTCGTCAACGAGGGACAGCCGCTCGCCCACCGGGTCGAAGCGCACCCCGAAGGCCGCGCGCGCCGACGCGACGATCTCCCCGAGCCGTACGAGGCCGGACCGCCGCGCGTCCTCGGTCTCCGTAGGCCGCGACTCGTCGAGACCGGGGTTGATCGTCAGGGAGTCCACCCCGAGGCGACCCAGCAGGCTCGGCAGCACCAGGCCGGCGCTGCCGTTCGAAGCGTCCACGACGACCTTGAGGCCGGCCTCCGCGATCCCCGTCGTGTCCACGGACCGCAGCAGCGAACCCGTGTACGAGTCGAAGACGCTGGACGGGAAGTGCAGATCACCGATCTCACCGGGGAACGCGCGACGGTACTCCTGGCGCGCGTACACCCGGTCGAGCTTGCGCTGCCCGCCCTGCGAGAGATCCGCGCCCCGCTCGTCGAAGAACATGATGTCCACGGAGTCCGGCACACCAGGCGTCGTACGGACCATGATGCCGCCGGCGCTGCCCCTGGCGGTCTGCTGACGGGCCACCGGCAGCGGCACGTTCTCGAGGTCGCGTACGTCGATGGCGCTCGCCTGCAGCGCCGAGATCACCGCGCGCTTCAGCGCCCGGGCACCCCGTGAGTGGTCCCGCGCCGTGGTGACCGAGGAACCTTTCTTCAGGGTCGTCGCATACGCGCCCGCGAGCCGCACCGCCAGCTCGGGCGTGATCTCCACGTTCAGAATTCCGGAAACGCCGCGGGCGCCGAAAAGGTGCGCCTGGCCGCGGGACTCCCAGATCACCGAGGTGTTGACGAACGCGCCCGCTTCGATCGTCTTGAACGGATAGACGCGGACATTCCCCTGAACAATCGATTCCTCACCGATGAGGCACTCATCGCCGATGACGGCGCCGTCCTCGATCCGGGCCGCCCGCATCACGTCGGTGTTCTTCCCGATCACGCAGCCGCGGAGGTTGCACTGCTCCCCGATGTACACGTTGTCGTGCACCACCGCCTTGTGCAGGAACGCGCCGCTCTTCACGACGACATTCGAGCCGACGACGGTGTGCTCGCGCAGCTCTACGCCCGCCTCGACCTTCGCGTAGTCGCCGATGTAGAGCGGGCCGCGCAATACGGCGTCCGGGTGAACCTCGGCGCCCTCGGCCACCCACACACCCGGGGACATCTCGAAGCCGTCGATATCGACATCGACTTTTCCCTCGAGGACGTCGGCCTGGGCCTTTACATAACTCTCGTGTGTACCGACATCCTCCCAGTAGCCCTCGGCGACATAGCCGTAGATCGGCTTGCCCTCCTTCATGAGCTGCGGGAAGACATCGCCGGACCAGTCCACCGGAACGTCCGGTTCAACGTAGTCGAAGACCTCCGGCTCCATGACGTAAATACCCGTGTTCACCGTGTCGGAGAAAACCTGACCCCAGGTCGGCTTTTCCAGGAAACGCTCGACCTGACCGTCCTCGTCGACAATCGTGATACCAAACTCCAGCGGATTCGGGACCCGCGTCAGACAGACGGTGACGAGGGCGCCCTTCTCCTTGTGGAAACGGATCAGGTCGGTCAGGTCGAAGTCGGTGAGGGCATCGCCCGAGATCACCAGGAAGGCATCGTCCTTGAGCGCCTCCTCAGCGTTCTTCACGCTGCCGGCGGTGCCAAGGGGCTTTTCCTCATTGGCGTACGTGAGCTCCATGCCGAGCTCTTCACCGTCGCCGAAATAGTTTTTCACCAGCGAGGCCAGGAATTGGACCGTCACTACGGTCTCGCTGAGGCCATGCCGTTTCAACAGCCGCAGCACGTGCTCCATGATCGGCCTGTTTGCCACCGGAAGCAGCGGCTTGGGCATGCTCGAAGTCATGGGCCGAAGGCGTGTGCCTTCACCGCCCGCCATCACAACGGCCTTCATGTCGGAAGCGTCCTCCTCGAAGAGACGACGATCTAGCCGACTTCGCCCGCCCAGATGGCCCACTTCTCTCGCGTTGGGCACCCGGCCATCGCACGGCTGCCGGTTCGGCGAGCTCAGTCGGCCGCGGCGTCCGCCTTGATGATGCGGCGGACCTGAACCACGTAGAGGATTCCTGCCCACCAGTAGAGCGTTGTACCCCATCCGGCGAACGCCCATCCGAAAATAGCAGCGAGCGTATGCAGCCAGCCACTTCCGTCACTGAGAAGCAGCAAGGGGAACGCATACATCAAGTTGAACGTGGCCGCCTTGCCCAGGAAGTTCACCTGGGGCGGCCCGTACCGGTACCGGCTGAGCCAGCCCACCGCGATCAGCAGCATCAGCTCTCGGGCCAGCAACGCGATCGTCATCCACAGCGGCAGGATCTCCCGCCAGGTCAGGCCGACCAGCGTAGACAGTATGTACAGCCGGTCGGCCGCTGGATCGAGAATGCGCCCCAGGCTGCTGATCTGATTCCAGCGGCGCGCGAGCTTGCCGTCCAGGTAGTCACTGACGCCACTCAGAGCCAGCACCAGCAGTGCCCAGCCGTCAGCCTTGGGACCACCGAATTCAGGCCACAGAATCAGCCACAGGAACACGGGTACGCCGACCAGGCGAGCCATGCTCAGAATGTTGGGGATGGTGAGGACGCGATCAGTCTGGATCCGCGTCTCCTGAACCTCCACCCGTGTGCCTCCTGTGGGGAACGTAGCGACGATGCCCCATGACTTTACCTGCCCGGTTCGTCCCCATGTACCGCGGGCCCCGTATCGGCCGCCGCCAGGCCGGCGATGAAGCCCCACCATGTCCGGAAACAAACGCTGGCCGGCAGCCAGGCACACCGAAAACAAAAAAGCTCCGGTCCCTGAACCAGAAGGTTCAGGGACCGGAGCTGAAGAATTGTTCGGCGGCGTCCTACTCTCCCACAGGGTCCCCCCTGCAGTA
>NZ_JOAX01000052.1 GCF_000720485.1 Streptomyces ochraceiscleroticus
GTACGCCTTCGTCTTCGCGGTGGCGGTCTTGACCCAGTCGGTGGTCGAGTCCAGCCGGCCCTGGGCGGCGTTCAGGTCGGCGCGGGCTTCGCGGCCCTTTTTCAGGGCCCGGTCGGCCAGGGACTGGGCGCGTTCGAGTTTGGGCCAGTAGGCGGCGATGGCGTCGCCCGCCATGTCGTAGGAGGTCCGCAGCTTCCGCAGATTCCCCGGGACGCCGTCGAACTCCTCCTTGAACTTCTTCGCGGAGCGGCCGGACCACTTCAGGACCGCGTCCTCGGAGGCCATGCTGGTGATCTGCCGTAGCGCGGTACCGACGTCCTCGGCGAACTCGTGTAGTTCGCGGGCGAGTTGCCGCACACGGTCCGGATCACCGGGGGTCGGGTCCTTCTCCAGGTCCAGCACGTGCCAGTCCGTCGGCCGGTGGCCGCCCACGTCAACTCCCCCGTAACACACTCAACTGTGGTCCTGCGATAACGCGGAACAACCCTAACTCCCGTCACTGACAAGAGTGAAGGGAGGTTCGGCGATCTCGCGTTACTGGGCCGGTCAGCGAGGCGTGAGACGTGGGACGGACTGGCTGCCCGGGGCATCGGGCGGCTGTGAGTGACTGGTGCCCGATGCCGGTGGTGCGGGGGCGCGTCAGTTCAGGGTGAGGGTGCCGTCGATGCGGCGGGGGATGCTGTACGGGTTGTCGTCCTGCAGGGGCGGGGGGAGGAGGGTGTCGGGGAGGTTCTGGTAGGCGACGGGGCGCAGGAAGCGGTCGATGGCCAGGGAGCCCACGGAGGTGGTGCGGGCGTCGGAGGTGGCGGGGTGGGGGCCGCCGTGGACCATGGCGTGGCCGACCTCGACGCCGGTGGGCCAGTTGTTGAACAGGACGCGTCCTGCCCGGCGTTCGAGGAGCGGCAGCAGCGCGCGGGCGTCGTCGAGGTCGGCGTCGGCGGTGTGCACGGTGGCGGTGAGCTGTCCCTCCAGGGCGTGGAGGACCTCCGCCACATGGTTCAGGTCGCGGCAGCGGACCAGCAGCGAGGCGGCGCCGAACATCTCGTGCTGCAGCTCGGGATCGGCGCAGAGGTCGTCGCCGTCGACGGTCAAGAGCAGTGCCTGCCCGGCGCTGGCGGTCGCGGGCACGCCACCGCGGGCCAGGACGCGGACGCGAGGACGGTCACTGACCGTCTCGGTGGCCAGTCGGTAGGACTCCGCGATGCGGGGTGTGAGCATCGTGGCCCCGCTGTTGTTGTCGATGTTGTCGGCGGCTCGGGCTTCGAAGGCATCGAGGCCGTTGCCTTCGACGGCTATCACCAGTCCGGGGTTGGTACAGAACTGACCCGCTCCCAGCGCGAGGGACTCGGTGAAGGCATCGGCGAGTGCGCGAGGGCGTTCGGCGAGGGCGCCGGGCAGGAGGATGACGGGATTGATGCTGCTCATCTCGGCGTAGACCGGGATGGGGGCGGGGCGTTCGGCGGCGGCCCGGATCAGGGCGCGGCCCGCCGTACGGGAGCCGGTGAAGCCGACGGCCTGAATGTGGGGATCGGCCACCAGCCGGGTGCCGGTGTCATGGCCCTCGCCGACGAGCAGGGAGAAGACCCCGGAGGGCATCCCGCTGTCGGTGATGGCGGCGCGAATGGCGCGGGCGGCGAGTTCGGAGGTTCCCAGGTGGGCTTCGTGGGCCTTGACCACGACGGGGCAGCCGGCGGCCAAGGCCGAGGCGGTGTCGCCGCCGAGGACGGAGAAGGCGAGGGGGAAGTTGCTGGCGCCGAACACGGCGACGGGTCCGAGTGGGATGCGGCGCTGCCGGATGTCGGGGCGCGGCTGGGGGCTGCGCTCGGGCTGGGCGGGGTCGATGCGGGCACCGTGCCAGCTCCCCTCGCAGAGCACCTTGGCGAACATGCGCAGCTGTCCGGTGGTACGGGCCACCTCTCCGGCCAACCGCGCTGTGGGCAGGCCGGTTTCGAGCCGGGCGCGCTCGACGAGGGCGTCGCCGGCCTCGGTCAGGTGGTGGGCGATGCGTTCCAGGAACCGGGCGCGCTGCCAGGGATGAGTGGTGCGGTAGGCGTCGAAGGCTTCTTCGGCGAGCCGGCAGGCCCGGGCGACATCGGCGGGGGAGGCCGTGGGGTAGGCGGGGTCGAGCTCGTCGCCGGTGTTGGGGTTGCGCGAGCGGATGCCCGTACCGGTGCCGGTGACGGGCTCGGCGCCGATGAACATCGTTCCCTGGGGCTTGAGTTCGGATGTGTTCGCGGGTGTTGCGGTCACCTGGGGGTCGTCCTTCTGTACGGGTGTGGGCGAGGGGTGTCAGGCGGCGGTGGCCGGCAGCCCCTCGATCAGCTCGGTGAGTTCGGCGAGTTCGCGCTCGGTCAGGTCGGTCAGCGGGGGCCGTACGGGGCCGGCGCTGTGGCCGGTGGCGGTCATGCCGGCCTTGACGATGCTGACCGCGTAACCGGCCTGGCGGTTGCGGATCTCGGTGTAGGGCAGGACGAAGCGCTTGAGCGCGTCGATGACGGTGTCGTGCTTGCGTGCGCGGACGGCGTTGTAGAACTCCAGAGCGAAGTCGGGGAGGAAGTTGAAGATGGCGGAGGAGTAGGTGGTGACGCCGAGTTCGAGGTAGGGCAGGGCGTAGGTCTCCGCGGTGGGCAGGCCGCCGACGTAGGTGAGGCGATCGCCGAGACGGGTGTAGATGCGGGTCATGGCGTCGATGTCGCCGGTGCCGTCCTTGTAGCCGATCAGGTTGGGGCACGCGTCGGCGAGGCGGGCGAGGGTGTCCGCGGTGTAGATGGCGTTGGCACGGCCGTAGACGATGACGCCGAGGGAGGTCTCGCGGCACACGGCTTCCACGTGCTGGGCGAGCCCGTCCTGCCCGGCTTCGGTCAGGTAGGGCGGGAACAGGAGGATGCCGTCGGCCCCGGCGCGCTCGGCGGCCTTGGCGTACTCGATGGCCGTACGGGTGCCGTACCCGGCCGGGGCGAGGATGGGCGTGCCCTCGGGGGCCGCCTGTACTGCCGCGGTCACCACCTGCTCGGTCTCGGCGGCGGTCAGGGAGAAGAACTCGCCGGTGCCGCCCGCCGCGAAGAGGCCGCCGACCTCGTACTCCGCCAAGCGCTCGATGTTGGTGCGGTAGGCGTCCTCGTCGAAGGAGAGGTCGTCGGCCGTGAAGTGGGTGACGGGGAAGGACAGCAGGCCCGAGCCGATGCGCCGGCCGAGCTCTGACGGGCTGAAAGACGGGCCGAAGGACGGGCTGGAGGACGGACTGAGGGACGTCATTCGTGAACTCCGCTGTGAGGTGGTGAGAACCGCGACCGTGCCGCGACCGTGCCGCGAGCGATGTGCCAGTACCGACGCTACGAGCCCCGAGTCATGCCGGTCCAACACCGTTTTGGCATCCATCGATACCGGACAAGCATCATCGGCGGCCGGGCGGCCGAGTTCGCCTTCGCGCATGCATACGGCGCGGGCCCGCGCCGTGGAGGTCAGCGGGGCCCGCGCCGGGTGGGTGCCGGCCGGCAGCGAGGTGCCGGCCGGCACGTCAGTGGTGCGGAAGGATCAGGGGCGCTTGCCCGCCTCGTGGGTCGCCTGCGTCCAGGCGCGGGCCTGCTCGCTCAGTGTGATGCCCAGTCCGGGGCGGGCGGATACGTGCATCCGTCCGTCGCTGATCGTGAGGCGCTCGTTGAACAGCGGCTCCAGCCAGTCGAAGTGCTCCACCCACGGCTCGATGGGGTAGGCGGCGGCGAGGTGGAGATGAATCTCCATGGCGAAGTGCGGGGCGAGCTGCAGATTGTGATGCTCGGCGAGCGTGGCGAGCTTGAGGAACTGGGTGATGCCGCCGATGCGCGGGGCGTCGGGCTGAATGATGTCGGCGGCGTTCTGGCGGATCAGCTCGTAGTGCTCGGCGACGCTGGCCAGCATCTCGCCGGTGGCGACCGGGGTGTCCAGCGAGGCCGCGAGGGCGGCGTGGCCCTGCGCGTCGTAGGCGTCCAGCGGTTCTTCGATCCAGACGAGACCGAAGTCCTCCATCGCGCGGCCCATGCGCTGGGCCGTGGCACGGTCCCACTGCTGGTTGGCGTCGGCCATCAGCGGCACATCGTCCCCGATGTGCTCACGTACAGCGGTCAGGCGGCGCAGGTCCTGCTTGCCGTCGGGGTGTCCGACCTTGATCTTGATGCCGCCGATACCGCTGGCCAGCGAAGCGGTGGCGTTTTCGAGAACCTGCTCGGTGGGAGTGTGCAGGAAACCACCGGAGGTGTTGTAACAGCGCACCGAGTCGCGGTGCGCACCCAGCAGCTTGGCCAGTGGCAGTCCGGCCCGCTTGGCCTTCAGGTCCCACAGCGCGACATCGAAGGCGGCGATGGCCTGCGTGGCGACACCACTGCGCCCGACCGACGCACCGGCCCACACGAGCTTGGTCCACAGCCTGCCGATGTCGCTCGGGTCCTCGCCGATCAGTTCGTCGGCGATCTCCTTGGCGTGGGCGTACTGGGCCGGCCCGCCGGCGCGCTTGGAGTAGCTGAACCCGATGCCCTGGTGTCCCTGCCCGGTCTCGATCTCCACGAACAGGAGGGCCACCTCGGTCATCGGCTTCTGCCGGCCGGTCAGTACCTTGGCGTCACTGATCGGGGTGGCCAGCGGCAGGGTGACCGAGGAGAGTTTGATCCAGGCGATGCTGTCGAGTGTCGCCTCGCCGTGACGGCCGGCGGAGGTGGCTGTGTGCGTCATGGTCACCACTTCGTGTCCCTGGGGGTAGTAGGCGGATGCGATCGGTCGCGGTGGGCCGGGGCCCACGCGGCCGGGCGGCCCGGCGAGCGGAGCGGCCAACGGCACGCGGCATCGGTGCCGGGCGGGCCGCGGGAGGCGGCGGCGGGAGCGCGCCGGTCAGGCTCTCGTGGCAGCGCCCCATGCCGGGCAGCCCCGGGGAACGTGCTGTCGCGGCGCGGGACGGTGGGGCGTGTCGAGGGTGCGCGTTCGCTGCGGCATGTCCTGGCGGTGCTCCCAGTGCGAGGCGGGCGGCTTCTCCCGGCCGGGGCGCCGGCAGGGGGCGGCTCGCCGTTGGTTTCCCCTGACGCTAGGGTCGGCGATTGATCCACGTCCAACTCAGTTTTTGGATGGCTCAATACCTGGAGGGTATCGGTGTTCACACTCGTGCAGCTGGTGAGCTTCGTTGCGGTGGCCGAGGAACTGCACTTCACCAGGGCCGCCGAACGCCTGCGGATGACGCAGCCTCCGTTGAGCCGCCAGATACAGCTGCTCGAGCACGAACTGGGCGTACAGCTACTGGACCGCACCAACCGCACGGTGCGCCTCACGCCGGCCGGCCGGTCCTTCCTCAACGAGGCACGCAACATCCTGCGCCAGGCGGAAGCGGCCACCCTCTCCGCCAAGCAGGTCTCCGCCGGGGAGGCCGGGGCGATCGCCATCGGATTCACCGCTGCCAGCGCCTACTCCGCGCTCGGCACGCTGCTCGACGTGGCCCGTTCCACCATGCCCGGCACGGAGATCGTGCTGCGCGAGAAGGTGACCCGTGACCAGCTCGAAGCGATCACCCAGGGCTCGCTCGACCTCGGCATGATCCGCCCCGCCGGCACCGGACCGGACCTGACGACCCGCCCCGCCATACGGGAAGGTCTGCTCGCCGCCGTGCCGCGCGACCATCCGCTGAGCGCGGGAGAGGGCCCACTGCGCATCGATGAATTCGATGGGCAGCAGGTCCTCATGTACTCGCCGGTGGAGGCCCGCTACTTCCACGAACTGCTGGTCAGCATCTTCCGCGCCGCCCGGGTCACCCCCGAGTTCACCCAGTACCTCAGTCAGGTCCACAGCCTGCTGGCGATGGTCAACGCGGGCTGGGGCATTGCCTTCGTGCCCGAGGCGGCCGCACAGATGCGTTTTTCCGGCATCACCTTCAGATCCCTCGAACTGCCCGACCCCACCCCCGTCGAACTGCACCTGGTATGGCGCAAGGCCAACGACAACCCGGCCCTGCACGCGCTGCTCCGGCACCTGTGAGCGCAGCGCCCGGCCCCTCGGCGCCCGACGTGGGAAACACCGGCCGAGCAGGCGCGTGAAACACCGTCCCAGCAGGCGCTCCGAATGATGCGCTCCGGGTATCACAGCATGCCGAAATGGTGTTGGACCCGCATCGCAACAGGCTCTTAACGTTCCGGCCAGCAATCGAAGCGGTTTCCGCCGGGGACATCACCCAGCGCCCCGCCACGCTCGGAGGTTCCGGAAGTCGTGGACAGGCCACGCCCGGAACCGGGAAGCCGCGTGAGCCGCACGTCTCTCCGTAAGCCAGGAGCTCCCTGCAATGACCGACCACACCCCTGCCGAGCTGGGCCGCCGCCTCGGTTCCGGCCTGCTCTCCTTCCCGGTGACACACTTCCGTCCCGAGGACCATTCCTTCGACGAGGACGCGTACCGCACGAACATCGCGCGGCTCGGGAAGTACGACGTGGCGGGCCTCTTCGCGGCCGGCGGCACCGGCGAGTTCTTCTCGCTCTCCCCGGCAGAGGTGGAGCGGGTCGTCGCCGCCGCCGTCGACAGCGCGCCGGCGGGCACGCCGATCATCGCCCCCGCCGGATACGGCACCGCCACGGCCGTCGAATTCGCCAAGGCCGCCGAGCGCGCCGGAGCCGACGGCCTGCTCCTCTTCCCGCCGTACCTCACCGAGGCATCGCAGGATGGGCTCGCCGCGCATGTCGAGGCGGTCTGCCGGGCCACCGGGCTCGGCGTCATTGTGTACAGCCGGGCCAACGCCGTCTACGCGCCGGACACCGTGGCCCGCCTCGCCGAGCGCTGCCCGAACCTGATCGGTTTCAAGGACGGCGTCGGCGACATCGACCCCCTCACCCGCCTCTACGCCCGCATGGGCGACCGCCTGACCTACATCGGCGGCCTCCCGACGGCCGAGACGTACGCCCTGCCCTTCCTGGAGCTCGGCGTCACGACCTACTCCTCGGCGCTCTTCAACTTCGTTCCGGAGTTCGCGCTCGCCTTCTACGCGGCGGTCCGTGAGCGCCGCCACGCCGATGTGCTGCGCATGCTCAACGACTTCGTCCTGCCGTACACCCGGATCCGCGACCGCAAGCAGGGCTACGCGGTGAGCATCGTCAAGGCGGGCATGACGGTCACCGGCCACCCGGCGGGGCCGGTCCGGCCGCCGCTGACCGACCTGGAGCCGGCGGAGCTGGAGCAGCTCACCGCCTTGATCCAGGGTCTTGACGCCTGAGCCACCAGGCTCCAGGGTCTCGACGTCCGAGCGACCGCCGACGCCCACCCGGCCGTTCTCGCACTGCCTTGAGGCCGTGCCCTGCCGCCCGGTACGCCCGCCGCACTCCGCACGTGAAAGGCACCGCATCATGAACACCACCACACCTCCCGCCGGCCCGCCCGTCGTCTCCGCGATGCGCGTCATCCCGGTCGCCGGGCAGGACAGCATGCTGCTGAACCTCAGCGGCGCGCACGCTCCCTATTTCACCCGCAATCTGGTGATGCTCACCGACTCCGAGGGCCGCACCGGCGTCGGTGAGGTGCCCGGAGGCGAGGGCATCCGCACCACCCTGGAGGAGGCGCGCGACCTGATCGTCGGCCGGTCCGTCGGTGACCCGCAGGCCGTGCTGCGGGCGATACGCGAGCGGTTCGGCGACCGCGACGCAGGCGGGCGCGGTGCCCAGACGTTCGATCTGCGCATCACCGTGCACGCGGTGACCGCCGTCGAGTCAGCGCTGCTCGACCTGCTCGGCCAGCACCTCGGCGTGCCGACCGCCGCACTGCTCGGCGAGGGCGTACAGCGCACCAGTGTTCCCGTCCTCGGTTACCTCTTCTACGTCGGCGACCGTGCGCGTACCGATCTCCCGTACCGGGACGACCCGGACGCCAAGGACGCGTGGCTGCGGCTGCGTGACCAGGAGGCCCTCACGCCCGAGGCCGTCGTCCGGCTCGCCGAGGCGGCCCAGGAGCGGTACGGATTCCAGGACTTCAAGCTCAAGGGCGGTGTGCTGGACGGGCACGCCGAAGCCGAGGCCGTCACCGCACTCGCCGAGCGCTTCCCCGAGGCACGCATCACCCTCGACCCCAACGGTGCCTGGCTGCTGAAGGACGCCATCGAGATCGGGCGCGGACTGCGCGACGTCCTGGCGTACGCCGAAGACCCGTGCGGCGGGGAGGGTGGCTACTCCGGACGCGAGACGATGGCCGAGTTCCGCCGCGCCACCGGTCTGCCCACGGCAACCAACATGATCGCGACGGACTGGCGGCAGCTCGGCCACGCGGTCAAGGCCGACGCCGTCGACATCCCGCTCGCCGACCCGCACTTCTGGACCATGAACGGCTCGGTGCGCGTGGCCCAGCTCTGCGACGCCTGGGGCCTGACCTGGGGCTCGCACTCCAACAACCACTTCGATGTGTCCCTGGCGATGTTCACCCACGTCGCCGCCGCCGCGCCCGGTGACATCACCGCGATCGACACGCACTGGATCTGGCAGGACGGACAGCACCTGACCCGCGAGCCGCTCGCCATCCGCGACGGTGCCATCGCCCTGCCCGACCGCCCCGGCCTGGGCATCGACCTCGACCTGGAACGCGTCGAGGCGGCCGAAGAGCTCTACTTCAGCCTCGGCCTCGGCGGCCGCGACGACGCCGCCGGCATGCAGTACCTCCTTCCGGGCTGGCAGTTCGACCCGAAGAGGCCGGCGCTCGTGCGCTGACGCCACCGCACCAGGAGGCATTACGACGCGTGCGTCCCGCACGCGCACCGCATTCGTCGTGCACACGCACACCGTTCATTCCTACTCACCAACCGGGATACCGGTTCGCCAGGCCGCACCTCCGGCGGTCCGATCCCGGCATCACTTCAAGGGAGAAGTGATATGCCCCTGCTCGTCGTGGCGCTCAGCGTGGTGGCGCTGCTCTTCCTGATGACCCGGCTCAAGCTCAACGGGTTCATCGCTCTGCTGCTGGTCGCGGTGGTCGTGGCAGTCGTCCGGGGAATCGATCTGGAGAAGATCCCCGACGTACTCAGTGAGGGTGTCGGCGGCCAGATCGGCGACACCATGCTCGTGATCGGGCTCGGCGCGATGGTCGGCCGGGTGATGGGTGACTCCGGCGCGGCCCAGCGGATCGCGACGACGATGTCCGACCGGTTCGGTGACCGTTGGGTCCAGGTCGCCATGGTGGTCACGGCCATGCTCATCGGCGTCACCATGTTCTACGAAGTGGCCTTCGTGATCATCGTGCCGGTGGCGTTCACACTGGTCCGGGTGACCGGCAAGAACCTGCTGTGGATCGGCCTGCCGATGTCGATCGCGCTGTCCACCATGCACAGCTTCCTGCCGCCGCACCCCGGCCCGACCGCCGTCGCGGCCATGTTCGACGCCTCCATCGGCAAGACCCTCTTCTTCGGCCTGTTCATCGCGGTCCCGGCCGGTGCGCTCATCGCGCTGGTGTGGCCCCGGCTGGCCTTCGTCCGCCGGATGAACCCGTCCATCCCGAAGGGACTCGTCAGCGACCGCGCGTTCACCGACGAGGAGATGCCCGGCGTGGGCTGGTCTCTCTCGGTCGCGCTCTTCCCGGTGGTACTCATCGCGGGTGCGTCGGTGGCCGAGATGGCGATCGGCGAACACCACGCCGGAATGCCGCTGGTCGCCTTCCTCGGTTCGGCACCCGTCGCCCTGCTGCTCACCCTGGTCCTGGCGGCCTGGGCGTTCGGCCCGCGCATCGGCCGCTCGCTGAAGGACGTGGCGGCCTCCTGTAGTGACGCGGCGAAGGCCATGGCGATGATCCTGCTGGTCATCGGCGCCGGCGGTGCCTTCAAGAACGTCCTGGTCGAAGGCGGCATCGCCGACTACATCAAGGAGCTCACGCACGGCTGGAGCATCTCGCCGATCCTCCTGGCCTGGCTGATCGCCGCCATCCTGCGCATCGCGCTCGGCTCGGCGACGGTCGCGGTGACCACCGCGGCCGGCATAGCGGCGCCACTCGTCGCGAGCAGCGGCATCCACCCGGAGCTGATGGTCCTCGCGATCTCCTGCGGCTCCATCGCCTTCTCCCATGTCAACGACCCCGGCTTCTGGATGTTCAAGGAGTACTTCAACCTGTCGGTCCTGGACGCCATCAAGGCACGCACCACCTACACGACGGTCCTCGCCGTCCTGGGCCTCGGTGGCGTCTTCGCAATGAACGCCGCGCTGAGCGGGCTCGGGGTGTAGCGCCTGGCCGGGGCGCCGCCCCTCACCTCGCCGGGCCCCGCGGACTCGCTCCCGGGGCAGGGCCGGGCCGCTGTCGGCCAGGTGCGGTGCGGCCGCCCGGCGGCGGCAGGCGCTCCGGGTGCCTCACCCGGACAGCGCGTGGGAGACTTCCGCCGCCCACTCCCACGGCGCTGCCGTGCCGCCCGGTTGTGCGTTGAAGTACTCCCAGCCGGCGACCCCGGCGAAGCCCGGGTGCCTGTCGACCAGCTCGCCGAGCGTGGACTTCAGGGTGGCGATGTCGACATAGCCGCTGCCACCGTTGCCGGGGTCGGTGAGCGAGCCGGCCACCACCTTCTGCTCCGGCACGAGGCCCCGGGCGATGATGTCGTCGTAACTGCGGGTGTCGGCCATACTGCCCCAGCCGTTGTAGAACTGGGCGTTGAACCACGCGATGTCGTCACCGCGGTCCCGGTAGAGCTGCTCGTAGTCGAAGCCCGACAGATTGCCGCCGCCGCTGAGCGCGGTGCCCACCGGAGCGAGCGTGATGAGGAAATGCGGACCGAAGTCGGCACGCAGCGCGTCGATCACCCGCTCGATGCCGGCGAGCGACATGTCCTCCTCGACATCGAGGTCCACGCCGTTCAGCCCGTACGTCTTGAGGAAGTCCCGCAAGAGCGGATAGTAGGTGTCGAATTCGGTGTCGAGGCGGGTGTGACTGCCTGGTGCGGCACCGCCGACCATGGCCAGGACGTTGACCCCTTGGCCCTGCATGGTCTTGAGGTCCCGCCACATCCGGTCGTACTTTGCCGCGCTCGGCGGATCGTCGTTCAAGTGCACCGGCGCGTAAGGGCCGTTGACGTCATTGAGGTGCACGGCCGCCACCAGCACGTCCGTCACGCCCGTCCGGTGCTCGGTCAGCGCCAGCGGTGAGACATATGCCCCGTTGTTGTACTGCGTCTGGTAGTAGACGACCACCCGCCGCCCCGCCTCGTCCTTGCGCCCCACCGCCCAGGCGCCGCCCGCCGCCGTTCCCGCAGACAGACCCGCTGCCAGCGCCCCGATAACAAAGCTACGCCTCTTCACACTCACGGCTCGACTCCCACTCCTCGCGCCTCAACGGCCACACCCAAGTCGCCGCAATTCTGACGACAAGGCGCCGTACACGGCTAGTGATGAGAGACAACTAATGCGCATTAGTGGGCTGTTGCGGCAACCGGACAGAGGACGACGGCCTTCGCGACGGCCATGCGGCGCGGCGGGAGGCGCCGGAGGGTTCCCACTCCCTACTCGGTCAGCCGCGCCCGGCTGAAATCGAGGAGTTCGTCGAGGCCGATTCCCTGGGGCTCGCCGGATTGTGTGGTCCAGTCGGCGATGTGCCAGCCGTCGTACCACATCACGCGCCAGACCGTGCCGTGCCGGTTCTCGAACTCGACGATGCTCTCGTAGCCGCCTTCCATGTCGCGCAGTTCGCGGAACAGTACCTCCGGTTCCGCGAACCCACGGTCGGTTCCTTCGCTCCTGCCGCGAGTCTTCGTGTTGATGTAGCGCATCTTGAGGTACGGCTGCGGCTGCCTGCCGAAGTGGTTCAACCGCACCATGCGATAACGCGTCTCAGCCTCCGTGAGATCTTCCTTGCCGGAGAACTCACATGCATACGCCGGGAAAGCAAGGGTTACGTACGGGGTGAGGTCCGGCATTTCGAACCTGTAGTGATTGTGCACCTCGGGTCGCAGGGCCACGACCGTGTCGAACGAATAGCCATCCGGAGGCGTGAATCCGCCGAGGGCGCCGAGGTACGGGTTGCCGGAGAAAAGCTCGTCTTCGTGCAACCGGGCGAACTGCAGGACCGCGGTTGCCAGACCTTCGTCATAACTGTCGCGGGCGCTCAGCTGGAGCAGCCGCTTGCGATCAGCGGAGAGGGCGCCGGCGAAGTCGAGGCCGGGAGCGGGAGACCAGTGCCAGGCATCATCCAGCCCGGGGAGGGGAGTCGAATCGCGGAAGCTGCCAACTGTCTCTCGAATATCCATAGTGTCTCCGTGTCGGCAGCCTCAGCTGCACGAATATCCTGGCCCGACTTGCTGGATGTACGTGGTATTCATGCGTGCACCACCACTGGAATTCTCGCTCCAGTGCATCGGTTCCATGTGTCGCACGTCGTTGTAGAAATTGTTCCTGGTGGGGCGATCAGTGAACCTGCCGTTGTTGTTCCAGTGGTTCACCACAGGATCTCTGTGCTCGTAGGTGACGGTTTTGTGGAATGGCTTCGGGTTGTTGGCTTGCGGATTCCAGATCACCTCGTCCCGGCCGTTGTACCAAGTGAGCTGGTCCCGGGGGATGCGGCTCCCGTTGGCGTCCAGCGGTGCCCTTCCCTGGGCACGGCCTTCCGCGGTGTAGTGCTGGGTCATGTGATCGTGCGTGGTCTGACGGTACCCGCCAGGGTACTGGTTCTCGCGCGTGTACTGGCGGGGGCCCGGCGGAAGGCTCGGATCCCGGCCGAAGCGCATGCCGTTGTTCGGATCCTGCCAGACCAGCCCGAGGGGGTCGATCCAGCTATAGGGGTTGGCGACATACGCGGAGTCGTTCGCGCTGGGCGCCAGGCCGAGGGGGTCCGGCGAGGTGTACTGGCCGGTCCCGGGGTCATAATGGCGGTGGAAGTTGTAATGCCAGCCCGTTTCCGCATCCGCGTACTGGCCGGGGAAGCGAAGCGGGCAGTGCACTCCGTCCGCCGCGGTGTTCTCCTGCAATGCCTCCGGCAGCGGGGCGCCCCAGAGCGTTGCGCGATGCTTCCAGGCCACCTCGCCGGTAGCGGAAATGAGTTCCGAGGGCGTTCCCGAGAGATCCGAGACAATGGCGTGGAATTCGGCGTCGAGGCCGGATTCGCTGCCATCGAGGTGGTCGCCATCGGAGCCGTTGCCACCGGACCGGTGGTCGAGCTGTGCCAGCGGGAAGTGGCTTCCCGGCGAGTAATCCCACGATGTGGTGTGGCCCGAGCGCGTCGTCTGCTCGATGAGACGGGCTCCGTCCCAGACGAAGAGCACTTCGTCGGAGACACCGCCGTGCTCGTCGAGCCGCTGCTTCGCTATTCGGCGGCCGGCGGGGTCGTACGCGTACCGCCATTGCGTGCCGTCCGGCGTGGTCGTGCCGACGAGCTGATTCTGGCTGTTCCAGGTGTAGGACCGGATCCGCTTCTGTCCGTTGAGCAGCCGGCGGACCGTGCGAATGATGCGGCCTTCGCCGTCGCGCTCGTACACGGTCCGGCCGGTGCGCTGGATCCGGGTGCCGGCATAGGCGCGTTCCTGATCGCCGTCGTCCATGCCCGGGGTCCGGGCCCGGACGATGTTGCCGATGCCGTCGTAGGTGTACCGCTCCGTCCACCTGCCACCGTCAACGCCCGTTACCCGGCCGAGCGGGTCGAGCGTGAAGCGGCGGGTGCCGGTGGCGAGGTCCGACACCGAGGTGGGGACGCCGTCGGCCCGGTAGGAGTAGGTGCGGTGCTGGAGCAGGGTGGCGGACTCTCCGGCGCCCCGGCTGGCCTGTTGTTCAGTGAGGCGGTCCGCCCCGTCCCAGGCATGAGTCAGGGTGACGTCGCCCGGGAGGCGGCGCGAGATCTCCCGGTGCGCGGCGTCGTAGGAGAAGGTGATGTGGTGGCCGGCCGTCTCCAGTGCCTGCGGCTGACCGTCCGGGTCGTACGTCCAGGTGGACTCGATCCCCGTGGGCGTCACGCGGCTGATGCGGCGGCCGAGAGCGTCGTAACGGTAGCGCGTGACACGGCCGTTGATGCTCTCGGCGAGGAGAAGGCCGAGCGGGCTGAACTCGCGCTCGACGGTGACTCCTTCACCGTCCTCCCGGACGACGTTGCCGAGGGCGTCGTATGTGAGGTGCGCCGACTGCCCGTCGTACGCCATCTCGACGGTGCGGCCGAACTGGTCCCGCCGGAAGTGGATGGACTCACCGGCGCCATTGGTACGGGACACCAGCTCGCCCATGGCGTCCACCTCGAAGGTGAGACTCCTGCCGGAGAAGTCGCGTTCCGACGTCACCCGGTTCGCGGCGTCGTAGGTGTACTCCCAGCTCTGGCCGTGGGGATCCGTCACCCGCAGCAGGTTCAGCTCGGTGTCGTAGGTGGAGGCATACGCGGTGCCGTCCGGCTGGATGCGCTGCGCCACCTGCCCGAAGGGGCCGACCAGGTACCGGTACACATTGCCGGCCGGATCCGTCTCCGCGGTCAGGTTGCCTTCGGCGTCCCACTCCCAGGACTCCAGGCGGCCGTCCGGGTGCCGGCGCCACGTCATCTTGCCCTCGACGGTCCAGGCCATCTCCGTCGACCGGCCTTGCGCGTCGGTGAACGCGGTCGCGCGGCCGAAGGCGTCGCGGGCCACCCGGCTGCCGGCACCGTGCACGTCGATGAACTCCAGCGGAAGACCGGCGGCGTTGCACCGGGCCCGGCTGGTGTTGCCGGCCGCGTCGGTGACGGCGACGAGGGCGCCGGAGGAGTCGTACTCGTACTGGACCGCCGTGCCCGAGGGATCGACGGTGGCGGTGTGGTTGCCGCGGTTGTCGTAGGCGTGCTCCCAGACCTGGCCGCCGGGGGTGACGGCGTGCACGAGCTGGTGGAGTTCGTTGTAGGCGGCCTCGGCGGTGCTGCCGTCGGCGCGGGTGATGCGCGTGACGTTGCCGGCAGCGTCATAGGTGTAGCCGGTCGTGTTGCCGAGGGCGTCGGTCTGGGACAGCAGCCGGTCGTTGTCGTCCCACTCGTTGGTCAGTGACGCGCCGAGCGCGTTGGTGCTGGAGACGAGCTGCAGCCGCTCGTTGTAGCGGTAGGTGAGGGTGTGGCCGAGGGAGTTCGTGTACCGGGTGACGTTGTTGTCGGTGTCGAAGGTGAGCGCGCAGCTCAGGATGCCGTTGATGCCTTGGCCACGTATGCAGCGGTCTTCTGCGTCGTAGATGAAGCGGTACCAGGAGCCGTTGCGGTCGGTCCAGGAGGTGATGCGGGCGTCGTCGTCATAGGTGAGCTGGAACGGCCGGCCGGAGGAGTTGTAGATCTCGGCGAGGTTCTTGTTGCCGTCGTAGGTGTAGCGCAGGAGCCGGGTGCCGTCGGGTTCATCGTCCGTGCTGAGCAGGCGCAGACCGGTGACGCGGCCGTCGGCGGTGTCGACGGCGATGTGGTAGCCGCCGGTGTGCCGGATCGCGGTCGGCAGGCCGGCGTCGTCGTACTCGAAGGTGACCTCGTTGCCGTTCCGGTCGGCGATCGACTGCAGGGGCAGAACCAGGTGCTCCGAGGAATGTCTCGCACTCGCCGCGGGCAGGGCGAAGCTGCGGGTGAGGCCGGAGCGCGGGTCGGAGATGGTGATCGGACTGTTGGGCGTGCCGTCCCATTCCAGCGGCCAGCGCGGGCCTGCTACGGGCATGACGGGCCGGCCGGGCTGGGGAGCGGGGTAGGCCAGGAGCATCCCGTCCTCGGCGGCGAAGACGGCGCCTTCTCCGTCGAGTTCCAGGCGCTGGTCGAGTGCGGAGGCCCAGGATTCGCCGAAGCAGCGGCCCCAGCGGTAGGTGGACAGGTGAGTGCGCTGGAGAACGAGCGGCAGCACGCCCGGCAGGACGACGTCGGTCTGCTCCATGAGCATTTCGCCGGAGACCATGTCGATCGGGTCGCCGTTCTTGCACCGGCCCTTGGCCGGCTTGGCCTTGCCGAGGAGATTCTTGCCGCCTCCGCGCACGGCATTGCGCAGGCCGCCGGAGCGCAGCCCCTTGGCCGCGGACTTGATGCCCTTGGCGGCTCGGGCGGCAGTGGTGATCCCCTTGACGCCGGGGATGCAGTCGAGGGCGGCCATGCCGACGTCGAAGAGACTGGCTTTCCCGCTCTTGAATTTTATGAGGGTGTCGGCGAGCACGATCACTGCCGCGACGACCACGATGGCGGCGAGGATCGGGCCACCGACGATCATCGCGATGACACCGACGACGGCGACGATGACCTTGCAGACGGAGACGATCGCGTCCCAGCTGTCGGTGACGAACTTGACGATCTCCTCCCACCAGCTCCGGTTCTGGATGCCGGCGTCGGAGGCTTCGTCGAGTTTGTCCTGGCAGACGCGGGCGGCGTCCTCGCGCAGTTCCTTGGCCTCGGCAGCCATGGCCTTGGCGGCATCCAGGGCGGATTGAGCGGTATCGACAGCGCCCTGGGCGTCGCTGCGGGCGGAGTTGGCCTGCTGGGCGTTGCGGGTCGCGGCCCGCACCTTGGACTCGTCCGGCGCCTCGGGACCCTTGGCGTCGTCGTACGCCTTCGTCTTCGCGGTGGCGGTCTTGACCCAGTCGGTGGTCGAGTCCAGCCGGCCCTGGGCGGCGTTCAGGTCGGCGCGGGCTTCGCGGCCCTT
>NZ_JOAX01000053.1 GCF_000720485.1 Streptomyces ochraceiscleroticus
AGTGTTCTTCGGCCGCTCCCGCGGTGTGGACACCACTTTTCCCGGAGCCACTGACGTTTCGGAAACGCCTCACTCACGCCCCACAAACACACCATGCGCGAACCGGTGCGAGCCGCGGGACATCGGCCGGAACAGAAGGGCCAGTGGTGGACTGCTTGGTCGAGGTCCGGTCAGGCGCTGCTGAGACTGGGGCCGCCGTAGTCTGTGGCCCTCCGCCGCGCCATTCCACCCACTGGGGGTCATCCAGGAGCGGCTCGGCGTCGGGCAGGCCCGCGCGGCGCAGGAACTCCACAACGTCCATGTCGCTGTGAGCGAGGCCGAGGATGGTGCCATCGATGTGGACGCGGCGGCCGCCGGTGCCAGTGGGCAGGTGGATGACGATGCGGGCGCTCATACGGTCAGGCTGCCTGCGGCACGATGGAGGCGCATCCGGGCGGCACGCCCGGGGGATGCCGGCGGGCGGGTGCACACTGGCAGCTGGTCCCGCCGTGCTCCCCCGTCACGGCGGGACGCTGCTCTGCGTCAGCCGGCTGCCGGTACGTTGCCCTGACCGAATCGCGGAACGTCGACCGGATCGAGATCACTGCGAGGGCGGAGCGGCCGGAGAGGGTGCCGCCAGCGGCCGGCCCCCTCCAGCGCGACGTCGGCGCTGATCTCGACGACCAGCTCAGGCGCGACGAGAGTGGCGTCGAGAATGTCGTTCGTGCCCCAGCCCGCGCTGAACGTGCGCCCCGACCACGGGTGCCCGGGCCCAGCCGGCGACAGCTGGACGGCGATATCGCGGGCGAGGGAAGCGGCGAGCTGGGTGGTGCGGCCGGCGTACCGCAGCCGGCCGCCCGCATCGAGGCGGCCGAGCAGGAGCGTGCCGGGGCGGTGCAGGGAGCCGGTGAGGGCGCCGACGATGGCCTCGGTGGACTCCCGTACGCGGTACTTGCGCCACCCGCCCGCGCGCTTGCCTGGGAGGTACGGCTGCTGCTGCCGCTTGGACACCGCGCCTTCGATGCCGACGGCCGACCACGACAGCCACTCGCGCGCGGTCGCCTCGTCGGTGGTCATCGGGCACAGACTCCACGGCGGACCGAGCCGGTGATCGGCGAAGAGCGCCTCCAGGGCGGCCCGGCGCTCGGCGTACGGCGGGCGGTGAGGTCGGCGTCGTCCTGGTGGAGGAGGTCGAAGGCGACGAAGTGGGCCGGGTGCTGCTCGGCCAGACGCGCGGCGGTGGCCGGGCGGCGGTTCAGACGACGGGTCAGGTACTCGAAGGCGAGGCGGCCGTCAGCCCAGATGATCACCTCGCCGTCCACGACGACGTTGTACGGCAGCTGCGCGGCCGCGGCGACCAGCTCGGGGAAGGCGGGCGTGAGGTCGGTGCCGTGGCGGGAGCGCAGCAGTGTCTGGTCCTGGTCGTGGGCGAGCAGGGCGCGAAAGCCGTCCCACTTCGGCTCCGCCGCCCACCCGGCCGGCAGGGCGAAGGTGTCAACGGGCTGGGCGAGCATCGGCTCCCGCGGCATCCGCACCATGATCGAGACCTACCCCGCGCCGGAACGAGCCTCGCAGCGTGAACGGGTGACCGGCTGCAAGCCGGGTGCGAAGCCGCGTGGGCAGGGCTTCATCGCGGGTCCTCCGTCAGGCGAGGGACTCGGCGGAGGCGCCGACTGGGTGGTCGGTGAGACGCTCGCGAAGTTGCGAAGGCAGGAGGCCAAAGCGCCGGTATCCCCGGCAGCTTCTGCTGCGGCCTTCAGCAGGCGGGCGGCCAGTTTCGTAAAAGCCAGCAGGTTCGGGCCAGGTGCCGGGCGACTGGTGTCGCGTGCCAGCCGGTGCAGCCGCGTGACCGGTAGCGCGTCCAGCCCGGCCGCGATGTGCCACGTTAACTCGACACTTCCTCCCGTCGCCGGTCATCGCCGGCTGTGGCGGGGATGGCGTTGTCGATGAGGACGGCGGCGATGGCGGCGGCGGTGGGGAAGGCGTCGGCGTTGAGGACCCGAGTGCGGGCCGCGGCGCCGTCGATGAGCAGCGCGAGCTGCTCGCCGAGCTGTTCAGGGTCGGCGGCGCCGGCTTCGCGGGCGGTGTCCGCGAGCCGCGCGGCGACGGCTTTCTTGTAGTCGCGTGCGTACTGGGATGCGGGGTGCTGGGAGTCGTGGAGTTCGACGGCGGCGGCGATGTAGGGGCACAGGGGGGTGGTGGGGGGGATGTCGAAGGCAGCGAGGAGCCGTTCGCGGGGCGTGAGGTCGGTGCGGTCGAACACGCCGGACAGAACGGAGGGGTCGAACCGGCGCAGGTACTCGGCGACGAGTTCGTCCTTGCCGGCGAAGTGCTGGTAGGCCGTGCGCTTGGACACCTCGGCCGCCGCACAGAGCTGGTCCATGCCGGTGCGGTTGATGCCCTGCTCGCGGAACAGCTGCTGGGACGCGCTGAGGATGCGCTCGCGAGCGCCCCGGCCGCGGCGGCGACCCTTGGGGCCCTTCTCCGACTCCGTCATGGGCCCAGCGTACCGCAGCTAGGTAACGACCGGTGTACATAGCTTGCATCCCTGCCGCCCGCCCCGTACGTTAAGCACACAGGGCGGTGTACATAACGCCGTCACCCCAGGTGCACACGGCACCACCGATCCAAGGGAATGACTATGGGAAAGCTCGACGGCAAGGTCGCGGTCATCACCGGCGGCACCACCGGCATGGCACTGGCCGGCGCGAAGCTGTTCGTCGACGAGGGGGCGCACGTCTTCATCACCGGCCGCCGCCAGGACGCCCTGGACGAGGCCGTGAAGCAGATCGGCCGCAACGTCACCGGCGTCCAGGGTGACGCCGCCGACCTGGACGACCTGGACCGCCTGTACGACACCGTCAAGCGGGAGAAGGGAAGCCTCGACGTGCTGTGGGCCAGCGCCGGAGGGGGCGAGCCCGCCCCGCTCGGCGAGATCACCGAGGCCCAGTTCGACACCTGGTTCGGGCTCAACGCCCGCGGCACCCTGTTCACCGTCCAAAAGGCCCTCCCGCTCTTCAACGACGGCGGCTCCATCCTCATGACCGGCTCCAACGCCTCCCTCGGCGCCTTCCCCGGCTGGAGCGTCTACGCCGGCAGCAAGGCCGTCCAGCAGGCCTGGGCACGCGTCTGGCTCAACGAGCTCAAGGACCGCCGCATCCGTGTCAATGTCCTGACCCCCGGCCAGGTCGCCACCGCCAAGCAGGAAGAACTCTTCGACGAGGCCACCAAGCGCCAGTTCGAGTCCCTCATCCCCCGCGGCCAGATGGGCCGCCCCGACGAAATCGCCACCGCCGCCCTCTTCCTCGCCTCCGATGACTCCAGTTACGTCAACGGCATGGAACTCGTCGCCGACGGCGGCACCACCGCCATCTGAACCGAACAACCACAACCAGGGCAGGACATCTCATGAGCAACATCAGCATCATCGGCACCGGGAACATGGCCCGCACCATCGGAGCGCGGGCGATAGCGGGCGGCAACACCGTCGAGGTCATGGGCCGCGATCAGTCCAAGGCCGCTGACCTGGCCGAGGCTCTCGGCGGCGGCGCCACGACGGGAGAATGGGGCACTGCCCCGGCCGGGGACATCGTCATCGTGGCCCTGTTGTACGACGGCGTCGTGCCGGCCATCGCCCAGTACGGAGACGCTCTCGCGGGCAAGGTCATCGTCGACATCAGCAACCCCTTCAACTCCACGTTCGACGGGCTGGCCCACCGCGAGGAGACCTCGATCGCGCAGGAAGTCGCCAAGGCGGCCCCGGCCGGCGCCAGCGTGGTGAAGGCGTTCAACACCATCTTCCGCCACGTCCTGGAGAAGGGTCGGCCCGACGTCTTCATCGCCGGCGACAATGCGCAGGCCAAGGCAAGTGTGGAGGCGTTCATCGAAAGCCTCGGGCTGCGCCCGCTGGACGTCGGCGGCCTGACAATGGCGCACTGGCTGGAAGGAACGGGCGTGGTCACGGTGGGTCTCGCCAACCACGGTGTGGGGAACGTGGACTTCGCCCTCAGCATCACCGAGCTTCCCGTCTGAGTAAACGGTTGACGGATCACCGAGAGGACCCGCCATGAAGCTTGGTTTCACACTTCCCATAATCGGGCCCGCTATCAGCAGCGCAGCTGGCCTGAGCGCGTTCTGCCGCGGGATCGAGGACCTTGGCTACGACACGCTGTGGGTCGGCGATCGCCTGGTCCAGCCGGTCGATATGCAGAGCATCTATCCGGGCAAAGAGCAGCCGTACCCGCCGCAGATGAAGCGATACCTCGACCCGGTGCTGCTGTGGACCGTCGCCGCGACGGCGACCAGCCGGGTGCGGCTGAATGCCAGCACGCTCAGCACCTTCTACTACGAGCCGCCGCACCTGGCCCGGATGCTGACCACGCTCGACGTGCTCAGCGACGGCCGTCTCGAGGTCGGCGTGGGACTCGGGTGGATGAAGGACGAGCACGACATCTCCCGCAGCGCGGACTGGCGCCGGCGCGGGCGGATGCTCGATGACCTGCTGGCGTTCCTGCACGAGTGGTGGACGGCCAACCCGGTGTCCTGGGACAGCGAGTTCTTCTCGCTGCCGCCGGTCCACGCCGACCTGCGCCCGGTGCAAGCGGGCGGGCCGCCCATCTGGATCGGCGGCGCCAGCAAGGCCGCGATGCGCCGGGTCGGCCGCAGCGCCACCGGCTGGCTCGGGCTCGATTTTCTGCCGGACGAGGTCGCCGACCAATTGTGGTCGCTCGCGCGCCAGGCGGCGCAGGAGGCCGGCCGCGATCCCGACGCGCTGAAGAAGGCCATACGTATCAACCTCGAACCGGGCACGACCGTTGATTCGCTGGCCGACAAGCTCAAGCGCTACGCCGAGTCCGGTGCGGACGAGGCGTTCGTGGACGCCTTCGCACTGTTCCCCGGCCTTGACCAGATGCTTGACTTCGCCAGCGAGGTGATCGCGCGCACCGGTCGGTTGTGACCACCCAAGAGCCGGACAGCCAAGGACGTCCTCGCCTGCTTGTTCACCGAGAACGCGGTGCTGAACAGCCCGCTCGGCGATGAGCCGCTCATCGGTCGCGAGTCCGTCGTGGAAGCCAAACAGACGTGCACAGACTGGCGGACCTCAGCTACAAGGAGATCCTCAGCGGCGAGACCCACCACGCCGCATCCTTCCGGCTGCAGATCGAAGACACCGTGGTCAGCGGAATGGACTACGCCCAGATCGACGCGGACGGCAAGATCGCCGAAGTGACCATATGGTGGCGCCCACTGCCGTCCGCCGTCGAGATGCAGGGGCACCTTGCGCAAGTCCCCGGACTGCAGTCCTGGGAACTGCGCACGAACGGGGAGCGAGGACGATTCACCGGATCCTGGCCGCTCAGGCGTTCGGCATCCCTGCCTGTGATTTCCTGCGCGTAGACACTGTGCTGCTCTAGCGCGGTGCGGGTCTTCCTAGCTGGGGATCGGAGTCCCATGGCTAGAGAGGACGGGTGAGCAATACGAGGGTGCGGTGACGCCGGGCTGATCCGTCGCTCTGCTGACTGACTCGAACCACGAGCCGATCCCACCCACGGCCGCCGCACCCACCCGGTGTGGCGGCTCGCAACCAGCCACCGGTCAACTCATAGCGCGGCACGGGGTCGTGGGCGGCTCAGCCGCGCAGTGTCTCCAGCCGGGCGGCGGCTCCGCACACCCCACACGCGTCGGCGGCCGGCCCCTCCAGCGCGGCCAGGGCCTGGGCGGTGGTGAGATCTGCGGGGGCCTTGCACAGCGGGCAGCCCGCCCGGTGCACCCGCACCGGGCGGGCTTGGTGGAGTCGTACGCGATGCGGAACTTCTCCAGCGCCCACCACTCCCCCGCCTCACCGTCCGACGCCGGAGCGGGAGCAGGCGCGGGGGCGGGCGGTGTGGGTAGCCGGCGGCCGGTACGAGCCCGCAGCAGCGCCTGGCGGTCCCGCTCGAGGGGCACGCCCTGGTAGGAGACGCCGCCGATGGGCCGCACATGGGAGGTCGGTGCGCTGAAGACGATGTCCGCCGGCTCGGCCAGGTCCCGGCCGCCGACCTGCGCGTCAGCCCACAAGGTCACCGAGACCTCGTAGAACCAGGCGGTGGTGTTGCCCTGCCAGCGGCGCAGCAGCCGACCGACCAGCTCCTGCCCATCGTGCAGCAGGATCCGGATCGGCGGCGTAGGCGACTCGGACGGCAGCTCCCCATCCGCGAGCGGCCCCGGCCCCTCTTCCATGGCGTTACGCCGCGTCCGCGTCGCCGGCGGGGGTGTCGTGGACGTGCTTCAGGGCGCTGCGGGCAGCGACGACGTCGCCGCCGGAAAGGGTGTCCCAGAACGGGTGCGTGCCGATCTGGATGGACAGCTCCAGCATGCGGGCGCGCAGCCGGGCCTCCTGCTCGGCCTGTTCCTCGGTGTAGCCGGGAGAGTCCTCCCGCCGGAAGGGATACCAGTGCCCTTCAGGGGTGGCCGCAGTAGCCAGCTCCGGGAAGCCGGGGGTGAGGTCGGCGCCTTGCCGGGAGCGCAGCGGTGTCTGCTCCTGGTCGTGGGCGAGAAGGGCGCGGAAGCCGTCCCCTTTCGGCTCGGCCGCTCATCCGGGCGGCAGGGCGAAGGTGTCGACGGGTTGGGCGAGCATCGGCTCGGCGGGCATCCGCAGCGTCGCGCCCACGATGCGCCGTCCTCTGGCCCCAGACGGCCCCTCATCGCGGGGCCCGGAGGGATTCACCCTGATGGGCGCATCTGTTTTTGATGAGGCTGGGCACGCGCTTCTTGCACGGGGTCGGCCATGCGTTCTGCGCTCGGGGGTCAGCACGCCGGGCACGGTGAAGGATGACGGCGGGGCGCCAGCCCTGCATCGCTGGCGCCCCTGTCATCCACCGCACCGATGTCGAGATGGTCGCGCCCAGGCGCGCAGCGGTCCTTCGACGGCCTTCACCGCAGCTGGGACGTGAGACCTTCCAGGCGATTCAGGCGCTCGTACAGGGCGCGGACCAGCCGGGCGCGGCCCTGGGCGCCGCCCACCGTGTCCTCCAGCGGCGCGGCTAGGTGCCGGTCGGTCTCTTCCCATACGTAGTCGGCCAGCACCCGGGCCGCGTGCTGGGTTGGCAGGCGGTCGGCGGCCTGGCGGACGTCGTCGGCGACGACGCAGGCGACACCAGTGAGCTGAAGCGCCGCCTGCCGGCAGTCGTCCTGGCTCATGAGGGGCTCGGCGTCGTTCCCGGACAGGACGGCGGCCACCAAGCGTTTGTGGGTCTCACGATCCAGGGGGAGTTCCGCCTCGCTGCCGAGGGCGCCGGGATGGTCGCGGCCGGCGGATAGCCGCGCAAGGGGGGCAGCGGGTGGGCTGGTCACGCTGTCAGGATCGGCCACGCAGGGCGTCGGCTCGATACCCCACCGGTAATCTCAGCGTGGGATGACTTCCCATCCCGCGGGGATCCGAGGGGCGACGATGGCGACGGCTCTTGTACCGATCGAGCTGCCCGGCTGGGCCTGGCAGCGGGCTGAGGTGCGGCAGGCGTTACGCGCCCGGGACATCGGCGCGGTCTTCCGCTACGTGCAGCAGTACAGCGGGGTCGGCCAGGGGCGCATCGCCATGGCCACGAGGATGGGCCAACCCCGGGTGAATGAGGTCATCCACGGGCGCCGCGAGGTGATCCGGTTGGATGTGTATGAGCGGATCGCCGATGGGCTGCAGATGCCTGATGATGCCCGGCATCTGCTCGGCCTGGCCGCGGGGCGGGAAACGCGCGGCGGCGGCAGCGCCTTCGACCTTGCCGCGTTTCCCGAAGTGGTGCGCGTGTACGCCTCGCAGGCCTCGGCGGCCCAGGAGATCCAGCAACAGGCCCGCATCGCTGCGGAGGTGGACGTCCTCGCCGTCCGCGGTCTCGGGCTGATCGCGCTCAACGATTCCCTGCTCCGGCCGCCCCTGACACGCCCCGCCGCACCGGAGCGGCGGATCCGGGTGCTGCTGCTCAGTCCCGAGGCGCCCGCGCTGACGAGGCGGGCCGCCGAGATCGGGGAGTCCCCCGAGTCTCTGGCCGGCGGCGTGCGGCTGGCCGAGGCGCGGCTGCGCGAGCTGACCGGGGCGTGCGAGGTGCGCGTGTACCGGTACCGGATGCTGCCGACCTGGCGCATCGTGCGGCTGGACTCCACCATGTTCGTCTCCGCCTTCGACGCCGGGTGGGAAGGGCATGAGTCGGCGACGTACAAGGTGATGGAGACGCCGCACGGCCCGCTGTACCGGGGCTTTCGGCGGATGTTCGACGCGCTCGCCGCCGAGAGCGAACGCACCGTGTGAAAGGGGTAGGCAGCAGTGATCGAGGCGGAGCTGAAAGCCAGGGTCCACCACCCCGAGGACGTACTGCAGGCGCTGGAGTCCCGCGCGGCCGGCCGCGCCGAGGTCTACCAGGACACCTACTACGACACCCCGGACAACCGCTTGGAGACGGAGGACCGCGAACTGCGCGTGCGCACCGTGCACGGCCCCGACGACACTCGCTCGGTCCTGACGTACAAGACCGCCCGGGTCGATGAGGTCTCCGGCTCGAAACCGGAGCACGAGACGCACATCAGCAACCCCGAGGCGGTACACACCATGCTGCAAGGCCTCGGCTACCTCCAGGCCGTCGCGTTCGAGAAGCGCTGCCGCAACTTCAGCTTCGCCGCCCACGGCCGGCCGATGCTCGCCACCCTCGTCCGCGTCCCCGAGATCGAGGGCACCTTCCTCGAAGTCGAGACCCAGGCTCAGGACGAGCACGAGCTGCCGGCGGCGCTGGACGCCGTCCGCACCGTGATGACCGAGCTCGGCCTCACCGACACCGACTTCACCACAGAGCAGTACACCGACGCCGTACGACAACACCGGGCCCGGTGAAGGCATCACGCAGGTCAAGCAGCGACCACGCGATGCCGGATTTCTCGCCTCACGGCGGTCTTGCGGGCGGTCAGCACCGATTGGTTGGCTGATCGTCCCAATGACCAGGAGGGGAAAACCATGGCAGCGAACGAGGCATTAGGCGAGTCGGAGCACCTGAAGTCGCTGATCATCAGCACCGCGCAGGAGCTGTGGGAGGACAAGGTGGCTGTATACGTGAGTCGCGATGTCGTTTGTCGGTGACTTCGGGAGTCACTCCAGCTGATGGATAGCCACGTTGTGGTGACGCGTACTGCAACGACCGTTCGGCTGCATGGGTGAAGCTCTGCGAGGACGATCGGCGGCTGTGGCTCGTACTTCGCTGGGTCTGGAAGAACTTGTCGAGCACTGGACGCTGCTGCAGTTCGCCCTTGGCGTGTCCGACGAGCTGGTCCTGGCTGCCCCGCACGGTCCGATGAAGAACACCTGCCGTCGGCGGAACCGGCGATTTGGGAGGACTCCTGTCGTGAACCCGTCCGTGACGCCCGCGATCGAGCTGCCGCTCCCGACCCGTCAACATCCACATGCCTCGCAGATCGAGGCGCACACCCGTGCCTGGGCCGCACAGTTCGGCCTGGTCCGCAGCGAAGCCTGCGCGAAGGCCCTTGCCCGCAGCCGCTTCGGAGAGTTCGGCGCGTACACCTATCCCACCGCGCCGCTGCCTGAGGCACAGCTTGTCGCGGACTGGCTGGCCTGGCTGTTCCTTATCGACGACCAGTATGAAGAGGGCGCCTACGGCACTGGCTCCCGGTGGTCGGACGTCACCGCCGCCGTGCGGGGTGTCCTGGAACCCGGGCAAACAGCCGGCCCGCTGGCGGACGCGCCGCTGATCCGGGCGCTGGCCGACATCTCTCACCGCCTCGACCGGCTCGTGACACCCGCGTGGAAGACACGCTTCACCCGGCACTTCCTGGCCACCATGAACGCCGCCCTGCACGAGATCCAGCTCCGCGACGCGGGAACCCCGCCTCCGCTCAGCGACTACATCGCCCTGCGCCGGGACTCTGGGGCCATCATCCCCAGCTTCGACCTGATCGAGGTGTGCGCGCACCTGGAACTGCCCGAAGCCGCGTACGGATCGTCGGCCTACCAGGAGATCACCGTGGCCGGTACGGACATCGTTGCCTGGACCAACGACCTGTACTCCGTCGACAAGGAGGCCGCCTGCGGCATCGTCACCAACCTCGTCCTGGTGCTGCAGCACGAACGCCACCTCGACCGGCAGCAGGCACTCGCCACGGCACGGATGCTCATCAACGACCGGATCCGGGACTTCCTCGCCGCCGAACGGCTTCTGACCGACGCCACCAGCCGTATCCGCCCGGACGACACTCCACGCGAGCAGATCGCCCAGTGCGCCCAGGGGGTCCGCGACTGGGTCGCGGGCTCCAACCAGTGGCACGCAGACGGCACCGACCGCTATGACCAGCCGCCCCCCAGCGCGCCGGCACCCCTCATCGAGGACCTCCTCGCTCCGGCCATCCACACCACGGAGCAGAGGTGACCGGCCCTCCTCTTCGTGGCATCAGGCCACGCCGGAGGTACTCGGCACGGGACCGCAGAGGCTTCCTTGGCCCCCCGCCAGCGTCCCGCCGGTTGCAGGTGTACCGGAAGGGCGTGGACGCTCGCACAGCGCCACCCAAGTGACTCCCCAAGTCACCAACAAACGACTCCCGAAGTCACCGACACAGCCAACAGGGAGCCGGTGAGGGAGCCGGCGATAGCCTCGGTGGATTCGCGTACACACTGGTGGACTGTCGGTATTCGAGGGTTGCAGTATTCGCCGTAGAGCGAGCAGCTCCGTACCCGGCTTGGTCACGTCAGCGGTGACAAGGTGTAAAGCTCTCGCCGCAACGGGCGCTGTCTGCGCGAAGACGCCGAATCAAGAAGAAGACCCGCCTCTTGCGGTGAACCCGCCGGCCGCCCGCGCTCCGGTGCGGGCCTTCGCCCTCTGCCACCGCGCCATACGGCCCCCCTACCGGCATCGGCAATCCCGCGCGGCCGAAGGCTCCCGGCGCTACAAGGTTCACGGCGCCGGTACCGCACCGATCTGCTGCATCACCCCGAGGAGATCGGGCTGGCCCCGTTCGCCGACGATCCGGCCGTCGGCCAGGTAGTAGAAGTTCATGGCCTGCACCGAGATCGTGTTGCCGCTCGCCGGGATCCCGAAAAATTCACCGTCGTGGGTTCCCCTCATGGTGAACCGCGCGGCCACAGTGTCGCCTTCGGCGACCGTCTCCTCCAGCGTCCACTGAACGTCCGGGAAGGCGCTGCGCATCATCCCGATGACTTCCAAGTACCCATCGGGCCCCCGCAGTGGTTCCGGGTGACTGGGCGCGTGGAACACCGCGTCCGAAGAAATGACCTCGCGGGCGAGATCCTCGTTGCCCGTGTTGATGAACTCGACGAAACGGTTCATCACTGACTCGGTGGACTGCGATGGCATCTTGCTGTGCCTCTCCGAAGACGTTTGGACGGGTACCGCGAGCGTAACATCGAATCGATGTTCACATCGTTTCGATGTTCTGCGTGCGAAGATGGACCCATGCTGGAACTCGCGATACTCGGCTTCCTCGCCGAGGGACCCCTGCCTGGACACGAGCTGCGCCGCCGCGTCTCACAGCTGACCGGCTATACGCGGCCGGTCAGTGACGGCAGCCTGTATCCGGCGATCAACCGTCTGACCAAGGCGGGCTTGATCGAGCGGCGCGCCGACCCAGCCGCGGGGGCGGCCCGATACGTGCTCAGCCTGACCGCGGCCGGACGGGCCGAAATGCTGCAGCGCCTGCGCAAGCCCGCCGACCACGAGATCACCGACTTCACCCGGTTCTACGTCGTCCTGGCCTTCCTCTCCCACCTGCCCGACGTGGCCGAACAGCACGTGGTGCTGCGCAGACGGCTGGAGTTCCTGGAAGAACCGGCGAGCTTCTTCTACGACAACGAGCGGCCCCTGCGTGCCGAGGAGATCGCCGACCCCTACCGGCGGGGCATGCTGCTCACCGCCCGCGCCACCAGCCGCGCCGAACGGACCTGGCTGCGCGAGATCCTCGGGGAGAAGCCGCCCGCATTCGACACCGCATGCACCGACAGCGATCCGCATGCGCCCGCCGCTCCCGCGAGCTGACCGTCCACGGAGGTACCCCCATGCTTGCTTCCTGGACCAGGGCCCCGCCGCCGATGTCCTGCACGTCGGTGAACTACCTGATCCCGTCCCCGGCCCCGGCGAGGTCCGCGTCCGTGTCACCGTCTCGGGCGTCAACCCCGGCGACACCAAGAAGCGGCGCGGCTGGCTCGGCTCGTCCATGCCCTATCCACGGGTGATCCCGCACGGCGACGCCGCCGGAGTCATCGACGCCGTGGGCGCCCAAGTCGACGCCCGCCGCGTCGGACAGCGGGTCTGGGTATACGGCGCCCAGTCGTACCGCCCCTTCGGCACCGCCGCCCAGTACACCGTCGTACCCGACCACCAAGCCGTACCTCTGCCAGATCATCTGACTGATGAGCTGGGGGCGAGCCTCGGCATCCCCGGCATCACCGCCCACCGCACCGTCTTCGCCGACGGCCCGGTCGACGGCCGACTGGTCCTGGTCCACGGAGTCCTTGGCGGCGTCGGCTCCCTGGCCGCCCAGCTCGCCCACTGGGCCGGCGCGACTTTGATCGCGACCGTCCGCCGCACCGCGGACCTCGACCGCGTCGACCCGGCCGTCGTCTCCCACGCCGTCGCCCTGGATACCGACGACCCCGCCGCGGCCATCCGCTCGTACGCGCCACGGGGCGTCGACCGGATCATCGAGGTCGCGCTGTCCGACAACGCCGATCTCGACAACGCCGTCGCCGCCAACAACGCCGTCATCGCCGCCTACGCCACCCGCACGGACCGCACCGAGATCCCCTTCTGGCCGCTGCTGTTCAACAACGTCACCCTGCGGCTGCTCGGCAGCGACGACTTCCCCGCCAGGGCCAAGCGCCAGGCCGCCCGCGACCTCACCTCCGCAGCCGCCGTCGGCGCCCTCACTGTCGCCGTCGGCCACCGTCACCCACTGGACGACATCGCCAAGGCCCACGACCACGTTGACGCCGGCGGTGGCCACGGCCGCATCCTGCTCACCATCCCCCAATAGCGCAGACTCGGAACACTGCCCTGCTCAACTGCCTAACTCTGCGGGGCGGCCCGGCGCTCGGCGTACGGGCGGGCGGTGAGGTCGACGTCCTGGTGGAGGAGGTCGAAGGCGACGAAGTGGACCGGGTGCTGCTCGGCCAGGCGCGCGGCGGTCGCCGCACGGCGGTTCAGCCGCCGGGTGAGGTGTTCGAAAGCGAGGCGCCCGTCGGCCCAGATGACCACTTCGCCGTCCAGGACGACGTCGTACGGCAGCTCGGCGGCCGCGGCGACCAGTCGTGGAAGGCGCCGGTGAGGTCGGTGCCGTGCCGGGAACGCAGCAGCGTCTGCTCCTGGCCGTGGGCGAGCAGGGCGCGAAAGCCGTCCCATTTGGGTTCCGCGGCCCAGCCGGCCGGCAGGTGGAAGGTGTCGACCGGCTGGGCCAGCATCGGCTCGCGCGGCATTTCCATGATCGACATTTACCACGGTTCCCGACCTGCACCGGGCACGGTGGGCCGGGAGCGGTACGGCGGTGGTGTCGGTGTCAGCCCTGGGCGTGTTCGTATTGGACGTGCTGCTGCCCGCAGCCGGCGGCCAGGTCGTGGAGGGTCTTCACCTCCGTACGGTCGGCGGTGAGCTCCCAGCGGAGTTTGGTGCCCACCCAGTCGGCGAGGTAGATGCAGCGGGCGTCGGCCGAGTGGGAGGCGCCGGAGTACCAGGCTTCGGCCAGCGGGACCATGTGGTCGATGTCCAGGCCGCGAGGGTCGGTGACGGTCTGCTGGTCGTAGTAGCTAAGCCACTCGCCCGACACGATCTTGCAGCGGTCGCCCTTGTCCACGGGCTTGCGTGACTCGGCGATGAGCACTTCGTTGCGGGTCGAGCAGCCGTCGCGGTCCTCATCGATCCAGTGGCGGAAGCTGGTGCGCTGGTAGGTCCAAACCACCCGCGCGTAGGACGTGCTCGAGGTGGGAGGGCGTGTCCGGCCCTCCTCCGTCAGCAGGCCGACGACGCGCCCGCTGGGCCGGAACCGGCGCGCGGTCCGGACGGTCTCAGCTATGTGAGGACCCTTTCCCCCGGCGCCGGGCGGAACGGCGCGGCCTGCGCTTGTGGCACGTCTGGATCGTCCTCCCGGCTGTCTTCCTCACCGCGGTCGTCACGGCCGCCGGTGTGTTCTTCACCGTCTGGGCCCTGCTGGGCTCTCAGGGCCTCAAACCCGAGTCCCAGCTCACCGCCAAGACGCTGTTCGACCTGGTGAAACTGTCCTTCGGGGTGGTCGCGGGAGCCGGTGCCCTGGTGGCCCTGGTCGTGGCCTACCGGCGCCAGCGGGTGGACGAGAACGCCGCCCTGCGGGATGCCACCCGGCTGCACACCGAGCGGTTCACCACCGCCGTCTCCCAGCTCGGCCAGGAGTCCGCCGCGGTCCGCCTGGGCGGCGTGCACGCCCTGGCGGGCCTCTCCGACGACGCCCCCACCCGCGCCCTGCGGCAGACCTGCATCGACGTCCTGTGCGCCTACCTCCGCCTGCCGTACACCACCGAGGTCGATCTCCCGCCGGATGACATGGAAGCTCGGCACGCGTACCAGGCCCTGCGGGAAGTCCGGCACACGATCATCCGCCTCATCCGCGACCACCCACACTCCTGGCAAGGCCACGACCTGGACTTCACCGGCGTCGCCTTCGACGGCGGCGACCTCAGCCACGCGACGT
The DNA here is from genome assembly GCF_000720485.1 of Streptomyces ochraceiscleroticus. Classification (GTDB taxonomy): domain Bacteria; phylum Actinomycetota; class Actinomycetes; order Streptomycetales; family Streptomycetaceae; genus Streptomyces; species Streptomyces ochraceiscleroticus. The sequence continues at coordinate 14,677 of NZ_JOAX01000053.1, forward strand.
TTTCCGGTGGCACGGTCCGCTTCACCGGCGCGAGCTTCTTCGGCTGCACGGTCGACTTCACCGGCGCGACGTTCTCCGGCGGCACGACTGACTTCGCCGGCGCGACGTTCTCCGGCGGCACGGTCGACTTCTTGGACGCGACGTTCTCCAGCAGCACGGTCGTCCACTTCCGCGCAACGTTCTCCGGCGGCACCGTCTACTTCACCGGCGTGCCGTTCGCCGGCGGTATGGTCGACTTCACCGGCGCGACGTTCTCCGGCGGCGCGGTCGACTTCACCGACGCGCGGGGTGACAGTCCACGTGGCCTGGTTCCGCGACCTCGGGAGCCCATGCCAGTTGGACTGGCCTTGCCCTCGGCATGGCATCCAGACTCGCCCTGAGCCGAGGCCAGAAGGTGTGGCCGCAGTGCACCGACAGTCCAGGACAGCGGCCACCGGGCTGCCCGCGCGCTGCTTGCTCGCGACCAGGCGCCCGTAGTGACTCCCAAGCTCATCGACATTGATGACGGGCCTGGCCCGGGAAGTGACTTCCGGAGTTGTCCTTTGACAGCGAAGTTAGTCGGGTGGAGTGCGCTGACCAGGGGCGACTGGGTTGGATGTCAAGGAGAGGCTGGCCATTCACTCAGGAGATGCCAGACAGCGGTTGAGAGTGAAGGCCGTATATGAGGATGCTTGCATGGCAATTAGCGCTGGTCACGGCTCCGCTAGCAGGCGAGGCTTTTGCCTCATGGGTCGACCGGATGGCGCGGCTGAATAGGTCTTCGCCAGCAGCGGTCGCAGATTCTGATGGGCCCCTGGCGTGGGAGCTGTCAGTTGAGCCTGGGTGCGTCATCGCTTGATCGATCCCGCCCCGGTGACGCACCCAGGCACGCTCCTGCCCGTCGGTTGTAGTACCCGACGGGCAGGAGCGTGACGACACGAAGGAGGCTGAACTGTTCACCCCTCAGCGACTGTCGGCTAGCTGAAGTCTCCTATCGAACCTGGAAGGGTTCGGGTGGGACACCCCGGCAACGGTCATCGTCAGGCGAAGCGCATCCCAGGACGATAAGGGTGCGTTCGATGGGGTCTACCTCGCAGTAACTGCCGCGCCGGGCATGGGCGCTAGCTTGTCGGCTTCGGCGACGGCGGCGTTCCAACTGAACTCGTTGTTGTCGCTGAAGTAGTAGTAGGTGGCGCCGTTCGGCATCATCGCGACGGTGATGCCGCCGTATCCCGACATGAATGGTACGTAGAAGGGGCTGGTGTAGGCGGGGTTGTCGGCGGAGGTGAACTCGCGGCCCCAGAAGCCGTTCTGGTACTTCATGGGCTTGGTGCCGGTGGTGGTCATGCCCCGGTCCTCCGGTGTGCGTTGCATGGTGGCCGCGAGCAGTGTCGGGTCGAGTGTCTGTGTGCCGTTGACGGCGCCGTGGTCGTTGTTGAGGAATTTCGCGAACTTGGCGACGGAGTCCTGCGTCCAGAACATGCCGTAGCCGCCGAAGGGTGCTCCGCCGGGGCTGTTGTCGGTGCGCGAGGGGACGAGGGAGTCGGGCCCGACGCCGATGGGTTCGAGCACGTCGTCGCGGAGCATGTCGAAGATGTCGGCGTCCGAACCGGCCTTGTCCTGCAGGTAGTTGTTCATCGCGCGGGTGGCGAGGAAGGTGTCCGAGGTGTGGTAGACCCACTTGCTGCCGGGGCTGACCTTACGCGGGAAGGACAGGGCGAGTCGCATCTTGTCGCTGTAGGGCTCGGATGCGAAGAAGTCCGCCATGGTGCGGCCCGATTCGTCGGTCTCGTAGCCGGGCGAGGTGTAGTTCCCGGTGCCCATGTCGAGGGTGTGGTCGAGGGTGACGCCACTCCAGGCAGTGTTGCCAGCGGTCTCGGGGATTCGGTTGGAGAGATTCTCCTGGGCCACGGCCGGGCCGTAGCGCTGCGCCAGACGCAGCATGGCTGTTCCCGCGAACGCCGACTTCGCGGTCGAGTACGAAGGCAGAAGCATCTGGCCGCAGAACGGGTACTCCCCCTGCCGGGTCCGGCAATTGCCCACGTAGTGGACTCCGCCGAAGTAGAAGCCGAAGGTGCTCAGCGCGGACGGCGTGATGCCGGAGCCGAACTTCGCCACGTCCACCCCACTGTCCGGGTAGTCGGTGGCCAGCGCCGAGATGGGCTTGGTCGGGAGCCGGTCCCCGACCTCGGAGGCGTACTCGTCGCGCAGGTTCTCGGCGCCGTCGACGGGGCCGGGCCGGCAGTCGGCCGGTACCTGGCCCCACATGTCGAACTGGAAGTACTCGCAGGTCTCCGTGGTGATGTGGCAACAGGAGGCGCCGAAGGCCGACGCTCACGTCTCCTCGGCAGACACGAATCCACTGGGGGCCTTTCGGCCTTCGCTCCGGGTCGCCCCCGGGCAGAGCGTGCTGGAGCAGAGCACGATGCTCGTGGGCGGGGTGCTCGTGGAGCATCTCGGGCCCGCCCTCGCCCAGACCGTCGGGACTTTCCTTGGGAGTGTCCTTGCGGACAGCCGGTTCCACGTCGTGCGCGAGAGTCCGTTCACGGACAAGTATCTGCCGCCCCCCTTCCGGCGCCTCCACGCCGTGCGCAGCGTCGTCGACTTCCACGACCCCGAGATCGCTCATGATCTCGGCCCCGGTGGCTTCGCGTATGCCTCCGCCCCTACAGACGCGGAGGGGAACAAGAGGCCCAAGGACACGTCGTTCAAGGCGTCCGGCTTCGACATGGAGCTGTGGCGGTTGAAGGACCACGGCTACCCCAGGACACGCATTCCTGACGGGCTGCTGTATGACCTGGTGGACAGCGTCCTGGCCGTGCAGGCGGAATACCAGCTCCAATGCGTCTTTGTGGACCGGGAACTTGCCAACATCATCGGCAGCCGGGGCAGGGAAGAGCAGTGGCTGTATCAGAAGACCGCGGACTGGGCCGTTGAGCGGGCCAGGGCTGAAATGGAGGCGAAGGAGAAGAGCAGCGCCTTCTGGGGCTTCGTGGGGGACATCCTCGGACTGGTAAGCGCCGCCGCCGGCGTCCTGGCGCTCATCCCGATCTTCACGCCGCTCATGGCTCCCATCGCCATCGTCACCGCTGTCACTTCGATGGGCGCGCACGCGGCAGCTGTCTCCATCGCGGGGAACTGGGACGATCCGGCCGCGATCGCTGGTCTCGCAGCGGACACACTGGCTGCCATCCCGGCGGTCGGCGCCGTGGCCAAGGGCGCCAGGGCTGCCTGGGCCGCGGCCCGCATGAACAAGGTCGCCAACGTCATCGTCAACCAAGGCGGGCGGGCCTTCGCCGGGGCGATCGCCGGCAAGGGCGCCTCCGATGCCTCACACATCTTCGACTACATCGGCCAGAAGGGCGCCCAGGTCGTCAAAGGCACCGTCAGCCAGGGCCAGATCGCCGGGAAGGTGCTGCAGGGATCGGTCAGCCTTACCACCCAGGTCCCCCTCGTCATCGAACTCTCCACCAAGACCGCCGTGGACCAGCAGGCAAAGGACGCAGCCACCGGCACGGCACTGACCGCCAATGTCGGCCACCGTGGGCGAATGGGACGTGGTCGGTGCCCTCGCGAAGAAACCCAACATCAGCGTCGAACGCTTCAGTCGTTTCTTCAGCCACCGGTAGACCACAGCCCGGAACCGGGTACCACCTGTAAGAGCGGGCTCCACCGGCCGCCGGGCCCGAGCGACCCGGCGGCCGTATGGCGCGACACGCTATGAGTCTGACGCCGGACATGCAGGTGCTGGCCGCAGGCGTCGGCTGGAACAGTCTTCCCTGCCGTTTCGTCGGCGGCTTCGTCCGCGGCAGCCGGTACCGCGCAGGCAGCGCCCGTGCTGGAGACCTTCACGGGGTGAGGCACGCTGACGGTGCCGTTTGGTGTCATCTCGATCACGGCGGACTTGCTCGGCCCGGGAGAGGGCGGCGCCAGCGGTGCTTTTGCCCCCAACAACCGGGGCGGGAGCGGTGGTGGCAGCGACGAACACGTGTGCTGTCGGCTGCCGGTCAGCCTCAACCAGAAGCCGCAGAGGACGGTAGGCGACTCCGGCCACGGCGCGCTGGCCCCGCCGGGTACGTCGGCAAGCGTGGGCACTCCGGGCCTGCTCGGTGGCGGCAGCCCAGGTTCGACGCCGTTGGTTCGTTCTGCTGGGGATGCGTGAGCGTCAAGGCTGCAAGCAAAAAGACGAGTCGCACTGAGCGGTGCCTGCCCAGGGACGAGTGGGTTGCGTGGGACATGAATGCGTCACTGTTGCGGTGAGGTGACCCGATGCCTTCCCCAAGCGGCATACGTGCACTGACGTGGTTGTCCGGAAAATGTCACCCTGCGGCATGGCGGGCTGCGTCTGCCGCCCAAGCTGGTCATGGACACGCTCTGCCGGCACTGGGCAGTCGCCGCCACCAGGAGGTTGCGATGCTTCGTCAGCTCGCCGTCACACTCGGCGCCGTGATGCTCACCGTGGGGGCCACAGCGGCCCCAGCCCTAGCTACTGGCAGTGAGGTGGGGGCGCAGGCTGCCAGCAGCTGCCCGCCGGGGCAGGAGTTCATGCCGCACGGCGGTTCTCCCGAGAAGTTCATCCACTGCTCCTCCGACGGCAGGCCGTACGTCCAGTCATGCCCAGCGCAATTGTTTTGGAATCTGAAACTGCTGACATGCGACTACCCCTCTAGTGTCGTGAAGCAGCCGACGCGTCTCTCGGCAGGCACGGCGACGCTCCGGCTGGTTCCGCCGGGACTGCGGAACCTCAATGCCACCGTCACCTGGGGCGGCGGCCAGCCCGTCCCCTTGGGCACGGTGGACTTCACGACCACCACAGGGCAGCGCCTGTGCACTGCGGAAACCGACTTCGCCGGGCGTACCTCCTGCGACGTCAGCGGGCGGCTTCCCGTGCAAGAACTCCTGAACGGCTACACCGCTACCTACCGCGGACATCAGCCCCTGAAAAGCTCGACCGGTCACGGCACCGTGAGGGTCCTGCGGTCCCGGTGACCAGGCCCTCTGGGTCCGTCATGGGCTAGCGTCGGCTCGGCGGGCATCCGCACCATGATCGACACCTATCACGTACCGGGCCGGTATTGCGGCACGGACAGGCGAATTGCCGCAGACTCAAGCCGCTGTCGCCGGGTTGCAGGAGCGCGGACCTCAGCGAGGCAAACAGGGTGTGCGCGCCTCTTCCGACCGGCATGATCGATTGTATGGGGAGCAGCGCGTGGGACGCCGTCACCAACGAGGTGTTTTGGCTGGGGGACGGAGTGGCCGGCCTACCGGCGGGGCTCGCCGGCGAGCGGTACTTGTGTCGTTCGTGCGGCCAGGCATTGATTCTCAAAGGCACGAAGCCGGACGCGAAGGTGCTTCCGTACTTCTCGCATCCCGGTGACAAGGGGTGTGCGCATCCGGAGCTGGAAGCACAGATCGACGCGGACACCGAGGTGGTGATCCGGTTCCGTGACATGATCCGCGCGATCCCGGGGTTCAGCGCGACGGTGGAGAGTCTCGGGGAGAATCCCAAGGATCCGTCGGGGCTGCCGCCGGTCATCATCGCCTGCCACGGTGAGACGACCGTTGCCATCGAGCGGCCTGGTTCCTCTCTGCCGGCTCTGATGTGCTGCGGCGCCGTATCCAGGCGGTTCGCGAGCATCATGGCGGAGCGGAGCATGTGTGGTTCCTGCGCAGGGACCCGCATCAGTTCGGCAAGCTCCGTGAGCTGAATGTCTGGTATGACGGCCGGAAGGACACGCACCACTGGTGGCGCCCACCGAGCAGCAGCAGGCCATCGTTGCCCCCGGGGGCAACGTGTACTGGCTCGATGGCCAACTGGTTCTTGTCCCCTACGGTGTGCACTGGTTCCAGCACCCGGTTCGACCTCAGCAGGACTGGACCCGGTGGCCGAAGTGGCGCCGTGATCCGCGCAAGGACTGGCGGATCAGCAAGCCCCGTCCGGCGCCGGACGCCGACTGCTGGGGGCTGGTGCCCATCGAGCTCTCGTCCCTGACGCGGTCCCGCGCGGTCTTCCAACCGTCCAAGGCGCACCGGGTGATGGATGTTCTCTACGCCTCGCAGGAGTCTCGGTATCGCTGGCGCAACCGACAGGCCGGAAAAATCTACGACGAACGCCATCGGCCGCCCCTGCCTGCGCCCGAACCTGAGAAAGCCGCCACCACGCCGACGCCGAACCGCAACGTGCCAGCAGATGAGCCGCCGCCAACGTCGCCGCCTCGTGTCGAGGAGGTTGTCCCCGAGCCGAGAGAGCCGGCCGCGGTGGAGGACGCTACGGCTGACGGCAGCGGGTCCGATGCGCCGCCTGCGGTCGCCGTACCCCCACGGCCGTCGCATCCACCCCGCATCGTGCCTGCGCAGCCCGTTCCCGTTGCTGGCCGCTGGCACAAGGTCCTGCGCATGTTCCGCGGTCGTCGCAGCCGCTGAGTTTTAGCTGCTGAACCGAGTGCGCAGTTCCTGAAGTCGGGCGGCGGCGCCGCAGACTTCGCAGGCGTCGGCGGCCGGGCTCTGGAGTGCGGCCTGGGCCCGGGCGGTGGTGAGCGCTGCGGGGGCCTTGCACAGCGGGCAGCCGGCGCGGTGCACCCGCACCGGGCGGGGCTTGGTGGAGTCGTACGTGATGCGGAAGCACTCCAGCAGCCACCATTCCTTTACCTCCGCGTCCGGCATCGATGCGGGAAGAGGGGCGGGGCGGGTGGCTGGCGGCCGGTGCGAGCCCGTTTGAGCGCCTGGCGGTCCCGCTCGATGGGCACGCCGTCGTAGGAGACGCCGTCGATGGGCCGCACGTGGGAGGCCGGTGCGCTGAAGATGATGTCCGCCGGCTCGGCCAGGTCCCGGCCGCCGACCTGAGCGTCCGCCCACAAGGTCACAGAGACCTCGTAGAACCAGGCGGTGGTGTTGCCTTGCCAGCGGCGCAGGAGTCGGCCGACCAGTTCTTGCCCGTCGTGCAGGACGATCCGGATCGGCGGTGTGGGCGGCTCGGACGGCAGCTCACCGTCCGCGAGCGACCTCGACTCCTCGTCCATGGCGCTATGCCGCGTCCGCGTCGTCGGCGGGGGTGTCGTGGACGTGCTTCAGGGCACTGCGGGCAGCGACCACGTCGGGGCCGGAGGGGTGTCCCAGAATCGGACTTGCGCGGCTAACTACTTGCCCAGCCAAAGTCCGTGACACCTACTCACCGCGTGCTCGCACGCACGACAAGCAAGAATTTGCCATGTCCACTATAGAACCCGGTCCGGACGTCCCGCAGCCGGCGGAGGCGCAGTCGGCCCAGACACCGGAATCACCGCGCGAGTCCCCCGCCAACCGTTCGCGCAACGACCGTGCACTCCCCTGGGCCCAGCTGGGCGTCGTCCTGCTATGCGGGCCACGGCTCGTAGTACGGCACCTGGCCCCGGCTCCGCTGGCGCAGCTTGCCGATGCCGCCCTTCGCCGTCGCCTTGATCGCGGTCGCCAGCAGCGTCAGCGTCGGGTCGATGCTCTTGGAGCGGGCCATCGCGTCCAGGAACTCCCGGCCGCGTCGTACGCGGGCCCTGCCACGTCCGGGTGATAGCCGCCTGCCCGGCGAACCGAGGGCCGGCCTCCCGCGTCTGGCTGGCCATCGAAGCGATGACGCACCTGCCCGAGCCCGGCTTCGTCGTCCTGGAGGTGACCGCCGCGGACGAACAGACAGCCGCGGCCGCCGCCCAGGCCGTCAGCGGCCTGTGGTGGTCCAGCGGCCCCTCGGCGCCGTACCGGACACCTGGTGAGGACTGCGTACGGGTACGCGTCTGCGCCGACGTACGCTGCGACCCGGAAGGCCGGAGCTCTAGAAGGCCGCGCCACGGGCCTGCTTCGGCGGCCACGGTCGGCCTTCCCGAGGTGCACCGCATAGATCACAGCCGGTCAGACCGCAGGAGGCTGCACCCAAGGCGCGAGGCGTTCCCCAGCGGCCAGCTCACGCCAGTATCGGAAAACGGTGCCCTGGACGATGTCGAGCTGCCGAGCAGCGATCAGGCAGGGGGCCCGATCCGAGCCTCCAGCGTCCGCTTCGAAGGCAAGGACGACAGGTGGCGTCTCCCCGACCTGGTTGGCGACCAGCCGCACCTCGCCCGGCGTCGGTGCACGGAAGACCGGATCGTGGAAGCTGGCCGGGCACCTGACCAAAACCGGGTCGGCGAAGACCAGCTCCAAGTGATGGACGTACGAGATGTCGTGCCCGGCACCAAGTCGCAACCGGCCCGCGTTCCACTCCACAACGTCCCAGTCCCACCAGGCCCCCTCGGGAAGCTGGATCACCACGTGGCCCTTGCTCATGCTCCGGCCTCCGGGATGACCAGGCCGAATGCGTGCAATCGAGGAAGGCAGACCTTCAAGCAGGCTTCCACCGAGGCCGCGTCCGTCCGCACCAAGAGGTCCTCGCGGAATGGGGCACCGCTCGCAATGAACGTCCATGGCTTCACGCCCGCGCGCATGCGCTCGGCATCCGCCTTGAACAGAACCGTGACCCCCTGCTCGGCCAACGGCTCCATGACCCACACCACATCCACTGAGCCCCCTTGTGCCCGTAATCGAACGGCTAGCAAAGCTACACGGTCATCTCGCCCCCCTTGACTAGCGCCGTCAGGCATGTGTGGTGGTCCAGCGGCCCCTCGCGCGGACACTCGGCGAGGACGGCGTACGGGCAGGCATCTACGCCGACGCACGTCGTGCTCCAGACGGCCGCGAACTGTACAGAAGGCCGCCACGGCTCCAACTCAAGCGGCTGCCCCCAAAGGGAAGCAGCCCGCTACCTTTCCCGCCTTCGGCCGCGCCGCCATCCTGGAGGCAGTGCCGGACTGGCCAGGGAGGCGGCGACGGGCAGGACCAATGGCAACCGGAACAGCGAGCAGCACGAGTCCGGCGACATCCCCGACACCGGCAACGGCCAGGGCGACATGGGCGGCGGCGCACCCGCCGACGACGAGGATGACTGACTCCCTCACGGCTCTCGCCGAGGAACAACGCCGCCGGTGCGCCGACGAACTCGAGGCGCATTTCCACGGCCAGACCTGGCTGCGCGAGGCATTCCTTGCCGTGCCCCGCGAGCACTTCGTCCCGGATCGTGTCTGGTGGCCCCAGCGCGGAGCTGACGGCCGCTATCCGCTGATGGACCGCAGCCGCCGCCCTCGCCAGTGGCTCAAGGCCGCCTACCGCCCCGGCGCTCCGCTGATCACCCAGATCGATGACGGAGCCGTGCTACCGGAGGCCCCCGCCAGCAGTGACGCCTTCACCTCCTCCATCTCCTGCGCCCGCGTCGTCGTGACGATGCTGCGCCACCTGGACCCGCAGCCCGGCGAGACGATCCTGGAGATCGGGGCCGGCACCGGCTACAACACCGCCCTGCTGTGTCACCGTCTCGGCGACCAAGCTGTTACCAGCATCGAAGTCGATGCCGGCCTCGCCGCCACTGCCGCCCACCACCTCAAATGCCTCGGCCTCCACCCGCGCCTGGTGACCGGGGACGGCACGGAAGGGCACGCGGCCAGGGCACCGTATGACCGGCTCCTCTCCACCGCCTGCGTCCAACGCGTCCCCACCGCCTGGACCCAGCAGGTCCGCGCCGGCGGCCGCCTCCTCACCCCCCTCACCACCCCCCTGGGCACCGATGCACTCCTCACCCTGACGGCCGACGGCGCGGGCGGGGCCACCGGTCGGCTGCTCACCGCCGTCAACTTCATGCTGCTGCGCAGCCAGCGCGAGCGTCAGCTGTGGAAGGAGCTGGGCTGGCCCCGCCTGGCCGACTTCCACGTCCGCATCGACCACGACGGACAGCACATCGGCGTACCGCCCCCGTAAAGTCCCGCTCACGGCGCTGTAAGGTCTCGTCTTTCATGTCGGAATCTCACGGCTGGTGCTGGATGGAAGTCGGATGCGACGTGGCGCTGAGACGTGCAGGTCGTGCCTGTACCTCGTTCGCGTTGAAACGCCGACGCCTGGAAGGACACGGCCGCGCCGGGAACAGCCAGCCCGGGCGACACTGTTGCATCAGCCGAGGCACCGGCGCCGCACGGGCGGGAACACAAAGACCACAAGGTCGTCCGCCTGCCAGGATCCGGGCCTCGGGATCGCGGTACGCCCGCCGCGCACTCGGAACAAGACGGATTTCTGCAGGAGGACTGTTTCATGACTGACCGGCCCTTGACGCTCATGGCCGTGCACGCCCACCCCGACGACGAGGCCACCTCGACCGGAGGAGTCCTCGCACAGTACGCGGCGGAAGGCATCCGCACGGTTCTCGTGACGTGTACCGACGGCGGCTGCGGTGACGGGCCGGGAGGTGTCAAGCCGGGCGATCCCGAGCACGATCCGGCGGCCGTCGCCCTGATGCGCCGCCAAGAACTTCGGGAGAGCTGTGACGTCCTGAAGGTCAGTGATCTGGAAATGCTGGACTACGCCGACTCCGGAATGATCGGCTGGCCGAGCAACGACGCCCCCGGATCCTTCTGGCAGACCCCTGTGGAGGAAGGCGCCGCCCGACTCGCGGAACTCATGCGGCACTACCAACCCGATGTGGTCGTCACCTACGACGAGAACGGCTTCTACGGCCACCCCGATCACATCCAGGCCCACCGCATCACGATGGCGGCGCTGGAGATGACCACGCTGACACCGAAGGTGTACTGGACGACGATGCCCCGCTCGGGGATGCAGCGGTTCGGCGAGATCATGCGCGAGTTCCATCCGGACATGCCGGAGCCGGATCCTGCCGAGGCCGCCGCGATGGCCGAGATCGGCCTTCCCGACGATGAAATCACCACGTGGGTGGACACCACCGCATTCAGCGGTCAGAAGTTCGATGCGCTGGCCGCGCACGCCAGTCAGGGCGAGAACATCTTCTTCCTCAAGATGGGCAAGGAGCGGTTCGGCGAGTTGATGGGCATGGAGACCTTCGTACGCGTCAAGGACGCCACCGGCGCGGCCGTACCCGAGAACGACCTCTTCGCCGGACTGCGCTGATCCGCCCGTCCGGCCGAGGCCCGAGAAAGATCATCGGCCGCACGGCGCGAACCAGCGGGTCATACACCCGGAGGCTTGTCCACGCGAGTTCCGCTCCGACCGCGTCAGGCCCTCGCCAGCGGCGTCCACGCGTGCCCGCACTACCGACCCGACACCGCGCTCATCCCCAAACCACCTGACAACCGCACACGTGGGAGGCCTGCGCGCTGCTGACTCCGAAGGCGGGCGATAGCCCAGGTCACAAGCCCGGCGGTCTGCTCCGATCAAGACAGACCGCCGAGGAAGTGACACGAAGCTGAGACTCCGATGTCCGACACGCCGTAGGGCCGATCAAGCGTCCGCGACCCGAGCAGCCAGCAGCTGGGCGCGGGTGTAGGTGGTCGAACCGTCCTGCGGCGTGGTGCGCAACAACTCGAACAGCCCGCGCGGCGGCTCGGGCGCCCCGGGGTCCACCGCTGGGGCAGCGATGTCCTGGAGCAACATGTCCAAAAGCTGGGCGAGCTTGTGGCAACCAGTGCCGGAATAGCCCCAACTCGCCCCCCAGCCTTCGTGCTCGGGCGCGAACCACAACTCACCGTCCTCAGTGCGAATCCAGCACGTATCGCCGCTGACGGTCAGCGCCGCGAGCAGCAAGGTAGTGGGCAGGCGCTGCAGCGCGAAGGTGAAGATGTCTTCGCCCTCGGTCCCCGGCGAGCGACGCAGCGCCGGAACGCCGGTGACCGGGTCATGCAGCAGGACGTCGGTCTCGGCGTCGCGGACGTTGTCCAGCAGCTCGTGTTCCAGGACGGTCGGGGCCTGGTCGCGGTCGGCCGGCACCAGGCGTTCGGCCCATTGGCGGGCGGTGGCACAAGAGGCGGGACGCACGCTCACGGCGGCGCCGGTGTGCCAGTCCGCCTCGCCTAGGGCCCGCTTGCATGCCTGTGTTCGTACCTTTCCCACCGCGGCGGCGAGGAGCTAGGCGGAGGCCGGCGAGGACGCTCGGGAGACGGTCACCACGGCAGGAGAGGAGTGGCCTGTTGCCCGCAACGCATCGCCGGTTGC
>NZ_JOAX01000054.1 GCF_000720485.1 Streptomyces ochraceiscleroticus
GCATCCAGGTCGTGCTCGGCACCACCCAGCCCCAGCGCGTCACCGACGCCGCCGCCGGCTCGGACATCCCGCTCTCCCGCAGCGAGTGGTACGGGCTCACCCAGGCCGCCGGCCACAACGTGCCGTGAAACATGCGTAATGAGCACTGAAGAACGGCAGTGAGTCGACGCACGGGTGCACAACCCACCTCCCATCGAAGGGGTTTCCGGATAGCCATGACGAGGCATAAGTGGGTGGGCCTCGGTGCTCGAGCCCACCCACGGTCATCCCGCTGACCGTCCTGCAGCCAGTCCAGCGCCAGCCACCCTATTGGTCACATCTCACATTGTGGGATACAATTCAGCCGTGACAGCAGCAACGACTCAAGGCAGTGCGAGCCTGGCCAAGATGCTCCAAATCCTGGAGCTGTTCAGCGAAACCGAGCCGGTGTGGTCGACCAATGCCATCATCGAAGCTCTGGAGACCTCAAGGTCGACGGGATATCGCTACATCAAGACCCTGCACGAGGCGGGACTGCTCAATGCCGTGCACAGTGGCCAGTACACACTAGGCCCGCGCATCATCGAGATGGACCTGCAGATGCGTTTGACGGACCCACTGCTCCTGGCCAGTCACGGGGTACTCGAAGACCTGGTGGACAAGATCGGGCACTCAGCCCTGCTGTGCACCGTGTACCGGGATTCGGTCCTGTGCGTCGGCGAGTGCCGCGCTCCGAACAGCCCCGAGAACAGGTTCAGTCGCGGTCAGCGACGCCCGTTGTTTCAAGGGGCGATCTCGAAGGTCATTCTGGCGCATCTCCCTCATCACCGCCTCAAGGCCATCTACCCGCGCCAGCGTGACGAAATCGAGAAGGCCGGGCTGGGCAACAACTGGAGCACTTTCCGGGCGAACCTGGGCAAAATCAAGAAGGACGGCTACTCCTTGACCATGGGGGAATTCAACCCCGGCGTATATGGCGTCGCGGCGCCGATCCTCACCGACCAAAAGACAGCCCTGGGAAGCGTGGGGACGGCCTGGGACGAGAAGGAGCGACGTGACGTCGACGTCGAGCACGCCGTCCTGGCCATCAAGCAGGCAGCGACGACGATTTCGGAGCGCCTAATGGAGACAGAAGGCCACTGATACGCCCTAAGAAGTGGAATTGTCCAACCTAAGCCCGACAGGCCAGGGGCTGTCTCTTCCAAATCGCTCATTGTCATGCACACGACGTTTCCGTCGACCTCGCGGGTCCTCGCCGCTCTCCCGACGATGCCTCGTCCGTATCTGCCGTACGGGGGAATATCCACCGGGGCTGCCCTCACGTGCACGGCCTCAGGCCGGCCAGTCGCGACAATCGCCGCCATGACGTCGATGACGGAGACCTTCCGCCAGGCCTTGCAGACCGCGCTGGCCGGCCGGAAGACGGTGAGCATCCGCAAGACCCTGATCGAGACGCTGGAACGGGATCCCTCCAAGGGAGAGATCTCGGCAGCCGGCAAGGCGGCCCGAAAGATCGCCGAGGACGGGGACGCGGTCCTCATCTCCCTGCTTCCCGATCAGGCCGGCGCAGACGCTTACGTGCCTGCAGCCCCCGGGGCCAGAGGACGCGAGTCGAACTACCTCACCCTCGACGAAGAGATCATCAAAGGCTTGCCCTGCCGCGTCGAGATCGCCTCGGAAAAGTGGGACGCGCTGATCGACGAAGGCATGCGGAGCACCCAGCAGAGGATCGACAGCGACCCGATGCTGTCGGCCCTCCTGCCCGGCTGGAAGGTCGAGCCACGTGCCGAGAAGCGGGCCCGTCTCAGGGCGGAGGCAGCAGGGGACACGTGACCCGTTGTTCAGCTGCACCTGGCGGTAAGCGAAACTCCGCGCCGCCCGCCCTCAGCTGGTGTGTCGGGTGCGCTCGGTTGATGCCTGGGGCTGGGGTGCTGTCCAGCTGGCGAGGAGTCTGAGCTGTTCTTCGGATCGGGTGCCGGGTTCGGCGGTGTAGATGGTCAGGTCGTGCATCGCCCGGTTGGACAGGGGCAGGTCCAGCGAGTGGTAGGTCAGCTCCAGGTCGCCGGCCTCGGGGTGTCGCAGCCGCTTGACGCCATCGTGGCGGATACGGACGTCGTGGGCGGCCCATTGCTTGCGGAACTCGGGGCTGCATGTGGAGAGTTCGCCGATGAGTTCCCTCAGGGCACGGTCGTGAGGCTCTCGTCCGGCTTCGGCGCGCAGCAGGGCGACGGTGGCGTGGCAGGCGGCCTCCCAGTCGACGAAGAAGTGCCGGGCGATGGGGTCGAGGAAGTGAAAGCGGGCGATGTTGGCGCGGCCGTGCTCGCTGGTGGTGGCGCTGTCGAACATGGGCGCGTGTACGGCTCGCGCGAGTGCGTTGTGGGCGATGACGTCCATGCGGCCGTTGCGTACGAAGGCGGCGGACATCGTCATGGAGTCCAGTAGCCACTGAACCCGAGGCGGGACGGGGACATCCTTGCGCCGCGTGGGGGTGCGGCGTGCGGGCTGGGCGGCGCGGGCCAGGTCGAAGAGGTAGGTGCGTTCGTCGTCGTCCAGTTTCAGGGCTTCGGCGACGGCGGCGAGGACATCCTCGGAGACGCCGCTGATGTGGCCCTTTTCCAGCCGCGTGTACCACTCGGTGCTGACGCCGGCGAGGACAGCGACTTCTTCGCGGCGCAGGCATGAAACGCGGCGTCGGCCGCTGGTCGGCAGCCCGACCTGTTCGGGAGTGATCTTGGCGCGTCGGCTGGCGAGGAAGTCCCGGATGTCGGCGCGGTTGTCGGCGCTGTCGCCGGGGGATCGGTCCATGCCTTCAACGGTAGCGACCGGTCGGCCGGGAGGGAGGTTGAGCTTGTCCCCCCCATAAACCCGACCTTCCTCGTGCGCGACAAGAGCGGTTTTGTGGAGTCGCAAGACAGATCGCGAGCCCCTTTGAAGGAGGAAGATGAGCACCCGAGGAGGAGTCCTCGACGCTGCAACCAAGGTGCGTGTCGAAGACGGCGGGCAGGAGGCCGCCCGGCTTCCGTTCGTCGTCTACGTACTGGCGCTCGGCACGTTCCTGATGGGGACGACCGAGTTCGTGGTGGCGGGCCTCCTGCCGGAGATGGCGGGTGACCTGCACGTCAGCGTGGCCCGTGCCGGACTGCTGATCACCGTCTTCGCGATCGGGATGATCATCGGGGCGCCGCTGATGGCGATGCTGACGCTGCGCTTGCCCAGGCGGCTGACCCTGATGCTGGCCCTGGCCGTCTTCGCGCTCGGTCATGTGATCGTCGCTCTCGGTTCCCACTTCGCGCTGCTGCTGGGGGCGCGGTTCCTGACGGCGGTGGCGACGGGGGCGTTCTGGGCGGTGGCCAATGTGGTGGCCGCGAGGGTCGCCGGGCCTGCCGCGAGTTCCCGTGCCCTGGGGGTCGTGGGGTCCGGCGCGATGCTCGCCAACGTCGTCGGTGTCCCGCTCGGCGCGTTCGCCGGGCAGGCCATGGGCTGGCGCGGCCCGTTCTGGGCCCTCGCCGTCCTGGGCGCAGGCTGCATCGTCTTCATCGCCCGGCACGTCCCGCAGGACGGGCCCAGCCAGCAGACGGTGTCGATCCGCTCCGAGCTGTCCGCAGTACGCTCCGGCCGGCTCTGGCTCGCCCTGGCCGCCTGCGCCACCACGACCGGCGGCGTGCTGGCGACGTACTCCTACATCTCTCCGCTGCTGACCGACCGCGCAGGGCTCGCCGCCGGCATCGTTCCGCTGGTCCTGGTCGGGTTCGGCGTCGGTGCCCTGGCGGGCTTCCTCGTCGGGGGAAGGCTCGGGGACGTCCGCCCGCACGCGACGACCATCCTGGCCCCCGCGGTCACCACGGCCCTGCTGCTGGCGATCTGCCTGCTGTCCGCGTTCTCCGTGCCCGTGATCGTGCTGGTGGCTCTGCTCGGGCTGTTCGGGCTGGGTGCGAACCCGGTGCTGATCTCGCTGGCCGTCCGCTTCGCGGGCAAGGCCCCCACGCTGGGCTCGGCCCTGACGGTGTCGGCGTTCAATTTCGGCACCGCGATCGGCACGTGGGTGGCCGGGATGGCCCTGGATTCCTCTCTCGGGGCCACCGGTCCTGCCGTGGTCGGCACGGTCGTCGCCGCGCTGACCCTGATCCCGACGATCACCATCGCCCTGCTCCACCGCCGCAATCGCGCAGGCACCGTCATCGCGAGTGCTGCCCACTGACCTGAACCACATCACCCGACGGGAGATACCTCTCATGCGCGCAACCCTCATGTACGAAGCCGGCGACGTCCGGGTCGAGGACGTCCCCGACTCGGTCATCAAGGAGCCCACCGACGCCCTGGTCCGCATCACCGCGTCCTGTATCTGCGGCAGCGACCTGTGGCCCTACGGTTCGATGCCTGCGGCCGACGACCCGGTGCGGATGGGTCACGAGTTCATCGGCATCGTCGAGGACACCGGCTCCGAGGTGAGCACCGTCAAGCGGGGTGACCTGGTCGTCGCGCCGTTCGCCATCTCCGACAACACCTGCGTCTTCTGCCGCGAGGGCCTGCACACCTCCTGCGGGAACCCGCACGCCGGCTTCTGGGACGGCATGCCCGAAGAGGGCGGCCAGGCCGAAGCCACCCGCGTCCCGCTCGCCGACGGAACCCTGGTCAAGCTGCCCGTCGCCGCCGACTCCGCCCTCATGCCGTCCCTGCTCACCCTCTCGGACGTCTTCGGCACCGGCCACCACGCCGCCGTCGCGGGCGGAGTCAACCAGCGCACCAGCGTCACCGTCATCGGCGACGGCGCCGTCGGCCTCCTGGGCGTGCTGTCGGCCAGGCTCCTGGGTGCCGAACAGATCATCCTCATGGGCCGCCACCAGGCCCGCACCGATCTCGGCCGGGACTTCGGCGCCACCGACGTCGTCTCCGCCCGCGGCGCGGAGGGCATCGAGGCCGTCCGCGACCTGACCGGTGGGCACGGCACGCACGTGGTCCTCGAATGCGTAGGTGCGATGCCCGCCTACGAGCAGGCCGTCGGCATCGTTCGCCCCGGTGGCGTGATCAGCCGGGTCGGTGTCCCGCAGTACGAGCAGGCCCCGGTCGGCTTCGACAGCCTCTTCGGCCGCAACATCCGTCTGGCCGGCGGACCGGCCCCCACCCGCGCCTACATCGAGAAGCTAATGCCCGCCATCCTCGAGGGCACCATCGACCCGGGCCGGGTCTTCGACGCCACCACCGACCTCGGCGGCGTCCCGGCCGGCTACCAGGACATGGCCGACCGCAAGACTTTGAAGGTCCTCGTCAAGTCCTGACCCCACTGCCGCCGAGACGCAGCGGCACCCCCCGTCCGCGCCACCCCTGCCCCGGGCCGCCGGCTCGCCCCGGGCGCTGCCCGGTATCCGCGGCGACACCGATCCTGCCCTGCTGCTGTGCCGCCTGAAAGCGGCTGATCCGTCCGTGAAGCGAAGGCATACGAATGTCCACTGAACCGGAAGCACCAGCCCCCACACCCGCTGACGGCCCGTCCTCCGGGCCCACCAGGCGTACGTTCATCGCCACTACCTCCGCGGTCGGCGGCGTCGTCATCGCCGGCGGTGCGATCGGAGGAGGATTTCTGGCCTCCGACGAGGCGGACGCCGCCCCGGCCGCGCCCGCCAGCCGTGTCTCCCTGACGGTCAACGGCACCCGCCACACCGTGACAGTCGACAACCGCACCTCGCTGCTGGACCTGCTGCGCGAGCACCTGGATCTGACCGGTGCGAAGAAGGGCTGCGACGCCGGAGCATGCGGGGCGTGCACGGTGCTCGTCGACGGGCACCGGCAGAACGCCTGCCTGACCCTCGCGGTCCGGCTGGAGGGCGCCAAGGTCACCACGATCGAGGGTCTGGCCGACGGCGAGCGCCTCCATCCCTTGCAGCAGGCGTTCATCGACGAGGACGCCTTTCAGTGCGGCTACTGCACCCCAGGCCAGATCGTCTCCGGTGTCGGCTGCATCAAGGAAGGCCACACCCACTCACCGGAGGAGATCCGGGAGTGGATGAGCGGCAACATCTGCCGCTGCGGCTGCTACGTCAAGATCGTGCGCGCGGTTGAGCAGGCCGCGGGCCGGAAGTGAGGGCCCCACATCATGTATCCCTTTGAATACACCCGTGTCTCCGACACGAAAGATGCCCTCACCGCGGGCCGTCGCGGTGGCCGCTACATCGCCGGGGGCACCACTCTGGTCGACCTGATGCGCGAGACCGTCGAGCGGCCTGAGACCGTGGTCGACATCAGCGGCCTGCCGCTGGACGAGGTCACCGCCACCGAACGCGGCGGCCTGCGTATCGGCGCCCTGGTGACCATGTCCGCAGCGGCCGCCCACCCCAAGGTACGCACCCTGTTCCCCGTGGTGTCCCAGTCTCTGGAGCTGAGCGCGTCGGCGCAGCTGCGGAATATGGCCACCATCGGTGGGAACATCATGCAGCGCACCCGCTGCACCTACTTCCGCGACGTGACCGCCGCCTGCAACAAGCGCGAGCCCGGCTCCGGCTGCGCCGCCCGGGAAGGCTACAACCGCTCACACGCCATCCTCGGAACCTCGGATGCCTGCGTGGCAACCCACCCTTCCGACGTCGCGGTGGCGTTCGCCGCCCTGGAAGCCGAGGTCCATGTGCTGGGCGCCGACGGGCAGCGGCGCATCCCATTCGCCGACTTCCTGCTGCGCCCCGGCTCGACCCCGAACAGGGAGCAGGCACTGCGCAAGGGTGAACTGATCACCGCGGTGGAGATCCCGGCCCTGCCCCGCCCGCTCGCGTCCGGGTATCTGAAGGTCCGTGACCGGCAGTCCTACGAGTTCGCCCTGACCTCAGCCGCCGTCGCCCTGCACATCCGCGGCGGAGTGATCCGTGAGGCCAAGGTCGCGGCCGGCGGCGTAGGCACCGTCCCGTGGAAGCTGCCCGCCGTCGAACAGCATCTCGTCGGCGAACGTCCGTCCGCGTCCCTGTGGGCCGCTGCCGCCGCGAAGGCGGCGGACGGAGCCCGCCCGCTGGCCCACAACCGGTTCAAGACCGATCTGTTGAAGCGGACCGTCGAACGCAAGCTGCGGATCGTAGGAGGTACGAAGTGAGCCCCCAGCCGCAGGCAGCCGTCGGCGCCCCGCTCTCCCGCGTGGAGGGCCGGCTCAAGGTCACCGGCAAGGCCCCCTACGCCGCCGAGCACGACATCAAGGGCGTCGTCCACGCGGTCATCGTCGACGCGAGCATCGGCCGTGGCCGCATCACCTCCATCGACACCGATGACGCTCTGGCCCAGCCGGGCGTACTGAAGGTGATCCACCACGGCAACGCGCCGAAACTCCCCTACAAGGACAACCCCGCCTCGAATAACCCGCCGGACGGACGCAGGCTGCGAGTCTTCCAGGACGACAAGGTCCTCTTCCACGGCCAGCCCGTCGCCGTCGTCGTCGCCACCACCCTGGAGGCCGCACAGCACGGCGCGAGCCTGGTCAAGGTCGCCTACGACGCCCAGAAGCCGTCCACCGACCTGGCGAAGGCGAAGGCGGACAAGCCGACGAAGTACGCGCGTGGTGACGCGGCGGCGGCGCTGCGCTCGGCGCCCGTGCGGATCGATGCGACCTATCAGGTGGCGCGCAATCACCACAACGCGATGGAGCCGCACGCCACCATCGCCCGCTGGAGTGGCAACAAGCTGACCGTGTGGGACAAAACGCAGTGGGTGGTCGGCACGCAGACCGAGCTGTCCACCGTCTTCGGCGTGCCCGCCGACTCCGTCCGGGTGATCTCGCCGTACGTCGGCGGCGCGTTCGGCAGCGGACTGCGCTGCTGGCCGCACACCGTCGTCGCCGCCCTGGCCGCACGCGTAACGCGCCGGCCGGTCAAACTCGTTCTGAAGCGCAGGCAGCAGTACTTCAACACCGGCTTCCGCCCCTCGTACGAGTACCGGCTGAAGCTGGGCAGCAACAGTCAGGGCCGCCTGACGGCGATGGCCCACGAGATGGACGCCGAGACGTCCTCGTACGAGACGTTCACCGAGTCGGTCCTCTTCCCCGGGCAGATGCTCTACAGCACCCCGAACGTCAGCCAGGCGTACCGGACAGTGCCGCTGGATGTGAACACCCCGATCTACATGCGCGGCCCCGGCTTCGCCACCGCCTCGTTCGTCATCGAATCGGCCATGGACGAACTCGCCGCCAAGCTCGGCATCGACCCGATCGAACTGCGCCTCCGCAACGAACCGTCCGAGGACGAGTCGAAGAATCTGCCCTTCTCCACGCGGCGGCTGCGTGAGTGCTACACCACCGGCGCCCGCGCTTTCGGCTGGGACCAGCGGCGAGCGAAGCCGCGCTCGCGCCGCGAGGGTGACTGGCTGATCGGTATGGGCATGGCCGCCGGCGTCTACGACACCGCCCGCATGCCCGCCCAGGCCCGCATCCTGCTGAATGCTGACGGCACTGCCGTGGTCGACGCCGCCGCTAGCGACATGGGGCCGGGCACCTACACCTCCCAGACCCAGGTCGCCGCCGACGCCCTCGGCCTGACCATGCGCTCCGTCACCTTCCGCCTCGGCGACTCCCTGTTCCCGCCGACCCCGCCGCACGGCGGCTCGATGACCATGGCCAGCGTCGGCTCCGCCGTCCTCGACGGCTGCAACCAGGTCCGCCGCCAGGCCATCAAGCTGGCAGTCGAAGACCGCGAGTCACCGCTGTACGGCGTGGAGGCCGAGGACGTCGTCGTACGGGGCGGCCGACTGCACACCAAGAACAACCCGGTGCGCGGCGAGACGTACAAGAGCCTGCTGTCCCGCAACAAGCGTTCCCACCTGGAAGCAAAGGGCTCCTACGCCGGGCCCGCGGCAAAGGAGCGGCACTCCTTCTACGCCTACAACGCCACCTTCGCCGAAGTCGCCGTCGACGCGACCCTCGGACTGGTACGCGTGCGGCGCATGCTCGGCGTGTACGACGCGGGCCGCATCATCAGCCCCAAACTCGCCGAAAGCCAGGCTATCGGCGGCATCACCGGCGGCATCGGCACTGCCCTGCTGGAACACACCGTCACCGACCACCGCGACGGCCGGATCGTGAACGCGAACCTGGCCGACTACCTCGTGCCCGTCAACGCCGACGTCCTCGACATCCAGGCCATCTACCTGGACGGCGAAGACCGCGAAGCCGACCCGCTCGGCGTCAAGGGACTCGGCGAAGTCGTCCACGTCGGCGTCGCGCCCGCCATCGCGAACGCCGTTTTCAACGCCACCGGCCGCCGCGTACGCCAACTGCCCATCACCGCCGAAGCACTCCTGTAACCCGTGCACCTTCTCGGTGCACGCCAAGACGTCCGGCAGACACCAGTCACACGCCGCCTGCCGGGCCGCGGGCCGCCGCCGCACCGTCCCCCCGTCGGAGGGCGGCGGCCCCCACCAACCTTTAACCGATCGACCACCAGGCCCCGCGCTGAGGAGGATTCATGCTGAACATCGCGGACACATTGCACCGCTGGTGCACCGAGCAACGCCCCTTCGCGCTGGCCACCGTTGTCGGTGTCACGGGCAGCGCCCCGCTGCCCGTGGGCACCTCGGTCGCGGTCGACGCAGAGGGCACGGCCGTCGGCAGCATCTCCGGCGGATGCGTCGAAGGCGCTGTGTATGAGCTGTGCCGGCAGGTCCTCGAAGACCAGTCGGCTCCGCAGCGGGCCTGGTTCGGCTACTCCGACGAGGATGCCTTCGCCGTCGGTCTGACCTGCGGCGGGGAACTCGACGTCCACGTGCAGCGCATCGACCCGGCCACGCAGCCGCACCTGGCCACCGCCCTCACACAGGCGGCGAACGGCGGAGTCGCCGCCGTAGCACAGGTCGTGGACGGACCCGCGCACCTCCTCGGCGGCCTCCTGACCTTGGACGGCGACGGCCGCCTGTCCGGCACCGACCTGGACGCGGACACGAGCCGCACCGTGACCGGGCACGCCCAGGCGCTGCTGCGGGCCGGGCGTACGGCTCGCAACCATCTCGGCGGTGACACCGCCACCTGTCCCGAGCAGCTGACCGTCCTGGTACACGTGGCGGCTACCCGGCCGCGCCTGCTCATCTTCGGCGCCGTCGACTTTGCCGCCGCCCTCGCCCAGGCCGGCCGCGTCCTCGGATACCGGGTCACCGTCTGCGACGCCCGGCCCGTGTTCGCCACGGCCGCCCGCTTCCCCCACGCGGATGAGGTGGTCGTCGACTGGCCCCACCGCTACCTGGAGCAGACCGCCGTCGACACCCGCACCGCCATCTGCGTCCTCACCCACGACGCCAAATTCGACATCCCCCTGTTGCGTCTGGCCCTCACCCTGCCCGTCGGCTACGTCGGTGCCATGGGCTCTCGCCGCACCCACAACGAGCGCCTGCGCCTCCTGGACGAGGCCGGCATCACGGCAGGGCAACTGGCCGCACTGCACTCGCCGATCGGTCTCGACCTCGGTGCACGGACGCCCGAAGAGACGGCCGTGTCCATCACGGCGGAGATCATCGCCCACACCAACGGCGCCAGCGGCCTGCCCCTGTCCCAGCGCACCGGCCCCATCCATCGGAGCGCACCGCGCCAAGACATCAACCGGCCCACCCGTCAAGACACGGTGAGCCGCGCCGCTGGCGCCCGCTCCGCATCGCAATTGCCCGTCCTCCGCTCCCGGGCCGGCGACACCGCCCGAGTCACAGTCCCCGCAGCTGGAGCGGACTGCGTGCTGCACGGCGCCACCCGTGCCCCACCACAAAGCCAGGACATGGCATCACCACGGCAGCAATAGGTCACGTGGTGCGATAACCCCCTGTTCATCCGGCAGCTCACTGCTCCGCCCCGCAAACACCGGATCCGAAAGAAGGACTCATCATGACGACGTTCGCCCTGATCGGCGCAGGCCCCGGGCTCGGCCAGGCCACCGCCCGCCGCTTCGGCCGCGAGGGCTTCTCCGTTGCCCTTATCTCCCGCACCCAGGCCAACGTCGACGACCTCGCCGCCGATCTCACCTCCGAGGGCGTCACGGCTCGGGGCTACGCCGCGAACGCCCGCGACCCGCAGGCGCTGCGCGCCGCCCTCGACGCCGCGGCCGCCGATCTCGGTCCGATCGAGGTGCTCCAGTACAGCCCGGTGCCCGCCAAGGAGTTCATGAAGCCGGTGCTGGAGACCACCGCAGAGGACCTCGTCGGTCCCGTCGAGCAGTCGGTGTACGGGCCGGTCACCGCGGTCCAGCACGTCCTGCCCGGCCTGCGTGAACTGGGCCGGGGCACGATCCTGCTCATCAACGGCGGCAGCGCCGTCACCCCGAACGGGAACGTGACGGGCACCTCGGTCGCCTTCGCCGCGGAGAGCGCCTACGGTCAGATGCTGCACGACGCCCTCGCCGGTGAGGGCATCCACGTCGCCCAGCTGATCATCCCCCGCGGCATCGGCGGTGGCGAGCCCGACCACGAGCCCGACGCACTCGCCGACCGCATCTGGTCCCTGCACACCGAGCGCGGCGCGTTCCGCACTTTCGTCGGGGGCAACACCGCATGACAGCGATCTCACGACGAGCCGTCACGGCATCGCTCGCCGCCGTCCTGGGCCTGGGCCTGGCGGCGTGCACCCAATCGTCGGACTCGGGCTCCGAAGGGGGTACCTCGGCCCCGTCGTCCGCCGCGTCTTCATCGATCTCCCCCTCCGCCGACGAGCAGGAGGGCACGCCGATCCGGATCAGGATCGGCGATCAGACGCTGGACGCGACCGTGTGGGACAACCCCACGGGCCGGGCTCTGCTTGAGCGGCTTCCGTTGACGCTGTCCTTCGAGGACCTCAACGGGGAAGAGAAGGTCGGCCACCTGGACCGCGAGCTGACGATGGACGGGATGCCCGACGGCGACGACCCCCAGGTCGGAGACCTCGGCTATTACGCCCCGTGGGGCAACGTCGTCCTTTACTACGGCGACGTCGGCCGCTGGGACGGCATCGCCCGCATTGGGCACATCCACGGCAACCTGTCGGCCATCAGCGACCAGACCGGCGACTTCACCGCCACCCTCGAGGCAGCCAAGTGACCGGTGTCCTCAGTCGCGCAGGCGGTCCTGCGGCCTTCCTGCTCGAACCTGCGGTCGCGCTGGCGCTGCTGACCGGCCGCACAAGCAGCGACCCTGGTGACGAAGCCGCCCAGCAGACATCATCGCCGGCCGCTGCCTCGCAGGCCGCGCACGGAAGGAACCACACTCCATGTCACTCATCCTGATCACCGGCGCGTCGACCGGACTGGGCCTGGCGACAGCGTCCGAGCTCGCGGACCGCGGCCACGACGTCGTCCTGCACGCCCGCAGCTCGGCTCGTCTGGACGGCCTGGACATCAGCGACCGGATACGCGGTGTCGTGCTCGGCGACCTCGCCCACCCGAAAGAGACGGCGAGCGTGGCCGAGCAGGCGAACGCGTTCGGACGCTTCGACGCGGTCGTCCACAACGCCGGCACGATGGACGGCCCTGACGTGATCGCCGTCAACGTCCTGGCCCCCTACCTGCTGACCGCGTCGATGCCGCAGCCGGGCCGGGCCATCTTCCTGTCCAGCTCGATGCACCTGTCCGGCCGCCCCGATGTCGGTCCCGTGCTCGCCGGCCACGGCGGCTCCTACTCAGACAGCAAGCTGCTCGTCACTACGCTCGCACTCGCCCTCTCTGCCAGGCACCCGCGGCTGCTCTCGCACGCGGTCGACCCCGGGTGGGTGCCGACTCGGATGGGCGGTCCGTCCGCGACCGATGACCTCGCCGAGGGGCATCGAACCCAGGCGTGGCTCGCCACCGCCGCAGAAAGCGAGATTGATCCGCGCACCGGTGGTTACTGGCACCACCGGGCCGTACGCCGACCGCACCCGTCTGCGCTGGACCCGGTGTTCCAGCGGCAGCTCCTCGACGCCCTCCACACGCGCACCGGCCTCGCCCTGCCCGACGCCGCCGGGGCCGCATGAACGGCCCTCGCGCTGACGCCCATGGGAGCGTGCACGTGAGACGTCACCGAGCCCTACGCGCCCGGCGACGTCCGCTCCTCATCGAGGTGACCACCACCCGGTGGCTCCTCGGCCGAACCTGAATCACCCACGAGAGGAATCCATGAAGACTGTCCCCTTCGGAACCACCGACGCCACAGTCCCCAACGTCGTCGCGGGCATGATGCGCATCGCCGGCGACAGCGA
>NZ_JOAX01000055.1 GCF_000720485.1 Streptomyces ochraceiscleroticus
CAGCGTGGACTTGCCCGAGCCATTGGTGCCGATCAGGCCGATCGACTCACCCCGGTAGGCGGTGAAGGTCACGCCCTTGACCGCGTGCACCTCCCGCACCCCGGTCGACGGCTTGCGGCGCACGATCCGGTTCAGCGCCGCCGTGGCACTGCCCCGGCCCGCACCCGAGCCATAGACCCGGTACACGATGTGCAGGTCATCGGCGACGACCGTCGGGACGCGCTCCTCCGCGGTCGCGGCGTCCTGGACCGCCGGCTGCTGGAGATCGGTGTTCTGCTGCTCAGCCACGGCCGTACCGCTCCTCCGCCTTCCATAGACCGCGGCGGGGTTCACGTCCAGCAGGAAGTGCACGAAGCCGGGGACGTGCTTGCTCTTTATGATCTGGTCGATGCTGTACATCACGCCGGACGCGTACATCCACGTCCGCAGGATGAACGGCATCAGCTGCGCCAGGTCGGGGGTCTTGCTGCCCAGCCGCGCCATGATCATCGCGAGGCCGGTGTTGAAGACGAACTGGAAGCACAGCGCCGGAATCGCCAGCAGCCACGACCAGCCCGGCACCTGCCCGAACGCCAGCAGGATCACCACGAGCACGCCCATGGAGAACATGAGCTGCTTGAGCTGCATCAGGCAGAACGAGATCGGCAGGCAGGCACGCGGGAAATGCAGCGCCCGCACCAGGCCGAGATTGCCCGAGATCGCCCGCGTCCCCGCCAGCACCGAGCTCTGCGTGAACGTGAAGATGAAGACGCCCGTCACCAGGAACGGCACGAAGTCCGGCACGCCACGGCTGGTGCCGAGCAGCAGGCCGAAGATCAAGTAGTACACCAGCGCGTTCAGCAGCGGCGTGGCCACCTGCCAGAGCTGGCCCAGCTTCGCCTGGCTGTACTGGGCGGTCAGCTTGGCGCTGGAGAAGGCGGAGATGAAGTGGCGCCGCTGCCAGAGCTGCCGGACGTACTCCGGCAGGCTCGGCCGGGCGCCGCTCTGCGTCAGCCCGTACTTCTGGGCAAGCTGCACCGGCTTGAGCCCGCCTTCGGGGGCCCGCGGCGCATTCATGGCGACCGCACTGTCGTGCCTGGTCTCGCTCACAGTTGACACTTTCGTCCTCAAGGTGCGCTTCCCGGGGGTGCCACAGGCTCTGGGTACCCCCGGGTCGCGCCGGATGCTGCTCTCCGACCCGAGCTTGTCAGATGACCGGCGGCCGGCCCAGTCGGGTCAGGCGCCACACGGTACGCCACTTCATGGGACGCCTGGGGCCGCACGACGTGGTCCAGCCCTCCTTGAAGCCGCCCAGCCAGGCCCGCAGCCCCGGCAGGGACGGGCGCCTGGCCAGCGTCAGCAGCAGCCATACCCCGAGGTAGACCGGGACCAGCGGAGCCGGCAGGTTGCGCCGCGCCAGCCACACCCGATTGCGCGCCACCATCCGGTGGTAGACGGCGTGCCGGGTGGGCGCCATGGTCGGGTGCAGCAGGACCATGTCGGCGCGGTAGTCGATCATCCAGCCCGCGTCCAGGGCCCGCCAGGCGAGGTCGGTCTCCTCGTGCGCGTAGAAGAAGTCGTCGGGCAGCCCGCCGACCTCGTCGAAGACCTTCGTGCGGACCGCGTTCGCGCCGCCGAGGAAGGTCGTCACGCGCGAGGAGCGCAGCGGGTCGGCCGCGCGCAGCCGCGGTACGTGGCGGCGCTGGGTCTCCCCGGTGTCCGGGTCCGCGATGCGGAAGCTGATGATGCCAAGCGCAGGGTCGCGGGCGAACGCCTCGCGGCACAGCTCGGCGGTGTCCATGTTGGCGAGCAGGCCGTCGTCGTCCAGGAAGAGCAGCACGTCCTTGTCGGCGCCGGCGGGGCCGAACGCCTCGATGCCGACGTTCCGGCCCGCCGGGATGCCGACGTTCTCCGGCAGCTCCACGGTCCGTACGCCGTCGGGCAGCTCCGGCAGCGGCGAGCCGTTGCCGACGACCACCACCTCGACCGTGTCGCCGTTCTGCTTGGCGACGGAGTCGAGGAGCGCGCGCAGCTCCTCGGGGCGGTTGCCCATGGTGAGGACGACCGCGCCGAGCTTCAGGTTCTGTGGAGTCTGGGTCACTTGAGCCTGCTTGAAGCCAGGATGGACACGAGGTGGAGCAGCGTCTGGAGGAGCGCGATACCGGCCAGTACGGCGACGCCGAGCCGCGAGAAGAACAGGTCGTCCCTGACCGCGTCCAGGATCGCCAGGACCAGGATCAGCAGGGACGCCTCGATCCCGAGGATCAGCCGGTGGAACTTCAGCGCCCCGGCGGCCTTGCGGGCCAGCGCCATGCCCGACGAGCGCGGCTCGGACGCCGCCTCCTTGACCGGTGGCAGCCCGCCCTGATGCCGGGCGACGCCGACGAGGTCGGTCTCCGCCTTGATCAGGATGGCGCCGAGCGCCGCGAGGGTGCCTAGGAAGGCCCACAGCCAGTCGATCCGCCCGGAGCCGAACAGGTCGGCGGCGCGCAGGCCGAAGCCGACGAGGACCGCGGCGTCGGTCAGGTAGGCACCGACCCGGTCCAGATACACGCCGCCGAGCGAGTACTGCTTGCGCCAGCGGGCGATCTCGCCGTCGACGCAGTCGAGCAGCAGGTAGAGCTGGACCGCGACGACGCCGAGCACGGCTCCCCACACGCCCGGCACCAGCAGTGCCGGGGCGGCGAGGACACCGCAGACGGTCATCAGGTAGGTCAGCTGGTTGGGGGTGACCCGCGTGTTCACCAGGTGCCGGTCGATGCGCAGCGAGATCTCGCGCATGTAGAGCCGGCCGCCCCAGTGCTCACCGCTCCGCCGGTCCTTCACCCCCTCCGGGTGAACGACCGGCCGGAGTTCAGCTACCGATGGTTTTGGCATAGTCGGCGTATGCGTCCCTGATCTGATCGGTGGACAGGTCCAGGTGTTCGAGGATCGTGTAACGGCCCGGGCGGGTCTGCGGGGCGTACTCCACGACCTGGACGAACTCGTCCACGGTGAAGCCGATCTCCTCCGGCAGGACCGGAAGGCCGTGCCGGCGCAGCACCTGCGCCATGTACGCCGACTCCTCGCGCGCCCCCCGCAGATGCATCGCGAAGGCCGCGCCCAGGCCGCACTGCTCGCCGTGGCTGGCAGCGCGCTTGGGGAAGAGCAGGTCGAAGGCGTGGTTGATCTCGTGGCAGGCGCCGGACGCCGGACGCGAGTCGCCGGAGACGGACATCGCGATACCGGTGAGGACCAGGCCCTCGGCCAGCACCTGCAGGAAGCCGTCGTCGCCGACGCCGCCGGGGTGGCGCAGGACGGCCTCGCCCGCCTGGCGCGCCATCGCGGCCGCGAGGCCGTCGATGTCCTCGCCGCGCTCGCGCGCCGCGAGCTCCCAGTCGCGGACCGCGGAGATGTTGGACAGGGCGTCGCCGATGCCGGAGCGCACGAAGCGGACCGGGGCCTCGCGGATGATGTCGAGGTCGATGACGACCGCGATCGGGTTCGGCACGCCGTACGAGCCGCGGCCCGCGTCGTTGTCGAGGGTCGCGACGGGCGAGCACAGGCCGTCGTGCGACAGGTTCGTCGCGACGGCGACCAGCGGCAGGCCCACGCGCGCCGCGGCGAACTTGGCGCAGTCGATGATCTTGCCACCGCCGAGGCCCACGACCGCGTCGTAGCGCCCCTTCTTCTTCATGGCGTCGGCGAGCTTGATGGCGTCGTCGAGCGTGCCACCGTCCACCTCGAACCACTCGGCGCTGGGCAGCGCCGGCGCGAGCCGCTCACGCAGCACCGCGCCGGAGCCACCGCTGATGGCGATGGCGAGCTTGCCTGACGACGAGATCCTCTGGTCGGCGAGGACACCGGCCAGGTCGTTGAGCGCCCCCGGCCGGATGTCGACGACGACTGGCGAGGGGATGAGCCTCGTCAGTACTGGCATGCGATTTCACGGCCCTTCGCGAGGTCGTCGTGGTTGTCGATCTCGACCCACTTGACGTCGCCGATCGGAGCCACGTCGATCCGGAAGCCGCGGTTCACGAGCTCCTGGTAGCCGTGCTCGTAGAACTGCTGCGGGTCCGCCTCGAAGACCGTCTTCAGGGCGTCGGCCAGCTCGTCGGCGGCCTCGCCCTCGATGAGGGTGACGCCGATGTACTCGCCGGTCGCCTCGGCCGGGTCCATCAGCTTGGTGATCTTCGTCATGCCCTTCTCGGGGTCGACGACGACCTTCATCTCCTCGTCGGCCAGGTCCTTGACCGTGTCCAGCGCGAGGATGATCTTCTTGCCGTCGCCGCGCGCGGCGAGCAGGGTCTTCTCGACGGAGACCGGGTGCACGGTGTCGCCGTTGGCGAGGATCACGTCGTGCTTGATCGCGTCACGGCCGCACCACAGGGAGTAGGCGTTGTTCCACTCCTCGGCCTTGTCGTTGTCGATCAGCGTGAGCTTGAGGCCGTACTTCGCCTCAAGGGCCTCCTTGCGCTCGTACACGGCCTCCTTCTTGTAGCCGACGATGATCCCGACCTCGGTCAGGCCGATCTCCGCGAAGTTGCCGAGGGTGAGGTCGAGGATGGTGGTGTCACCGTCGACCGGCACCAGGGCCTTGGGCAGAGTGTCGGTGTAGGGACGCAGACGCCGTCCGGCGCCGGCCGCCAGCACGAGGCCGATCATGCGGGTTCTCCTTCGTCGTGTACGGCGGGTGCATGGGAGGACACCCAGAAGCGGATGCTCTCGATGAGCACCAGCAGCGCCAGGGCCCCCGCGAGGACCGTGAGCGCGATTGTGAAACCTGAGGTGGACAGTGCGGCCGCGGCGATCGAGACCACGAGGGCACGGCCCTCGTGTCCGCCGGTCGCCCGCACCAGAGAGCGCGGAGGCGCGCCGCTGCCGCCGCGGATGCGGTACACCGTGTCGTAGTGATGGTAGGCGACCGCGGCCACCAGCCCGAATGCCGCCGGCAACGCTCCGTTCACCTCGGAACGGGCCGCAATCACCAGAATCGCGACGTATTCGCCGGTCCGGAAGAGCGGCGGCACGAGCCAGTCCAGCGCGCCCTTGAGGGGACGGGCGACGGCGAGGCCGGAGAGTGCGGCGTACACCAGCGCGGCGACACAGACCCAGGGGCTGCCCCAGCCGGTGAACGCGGCGGTGGCGATCATCACAGCGGCGCCGACGGCGGCGATCACGGGCGCCGCGAAGCCGGGGAGCTTGCGCGCCGCGCCCTTGAAGGCGGCAGCGAAGCCCTCGGCGAGCGGCCCGGAGTCGCCGAGGTCGGCGAGGGCCTGGGCCGCCCGGTCGGTACGGCGCGCGCGGCGGGTCAGCGAGCGCAGCACCCGGCCGGCGGTCGTGTAGCAGCCGGCCAGCGCACAGCCGATGAGCAGGACGTAGAAGACGATGCGGGGCGTGGTGCAGGCGGTGAGGACCGCGATCATGGCCCAGCGCTCGCCGATGGGCAGCACGATCATCCGGCGGGCCCAGACCGTCCAGCCGACGCTGTCGAGCTTGTCGGAGAGGGCCGCGGTCGGGCTGGTGTTGGCGGTGGCGTCGTGGTTCGCCTCGTTGAAGGAGAAGTCGACGACGTGCCGGACCGTCTGCAGCACCATCGCGCCGAGCGCGAGGGCCCAGACGTCATCCCCGCCGCGGGCCGCGCCGAGCGCCAGGCCCGCGTAGTACGCGTACTCCTTGGCGCGGTCGAACGTCGCGTCCAGCCAGGCGCCCATCGTCGAGTACTGCAGGGAGTAGCGGGCGAGCTGCCCGTCGGTGCAGTCCAGGACGAAGGAGAAGAGAAGGAGCACGCCTGCGGCGATGAAGCCGCCGCGGGTTCCGGTGGCCGCGCAGCCCGCCGCGATCAGCGCGGTGAGCAGGGACGCGGTGGTGACCTGATTCGGGGTCAGCCCGCGCCGCGCGCACCAGCGGGCGATGTAGCGGGAGTAGGGGCTGATGCAGTACGTCGTGAAGAACCCGTCGCGGGACTTCACCGCGGTACGCAGCCGCACGGCCTCGTCGTCCACGGCGCTCACCGCGGCCCGCGCCTCATGACGCTGCTGTGCGCCGGAGGGTACGGAAGCGACCAGCGAGCCGAGCTCGGGGCGGTGCACCGGTACGCCCTGGGCCTCCAGCGTCTCCGCGACGGCGTCCGGGAGCCCGTCGGCGGAGCCCGCCGTGGCGAGCGCCCGGGTGAGCGCGGCGCGCGCCTCGGGCTGCGCCGTGAGCGCGCCGGTGACCGCGGCGGCCGGGAAACGCGGGTCGGTCAGCGCCAGCCGAAGGCTGTGCAGGTGACCGACGAACCGCGGGTCGACCAGTGCGACCCGCCGGCCTGCCGGCACCTCGGCCAGCAGCCGGGCCGCCTCGGCGGCGTCGGCCGCGCTGCGGACATCGAAGCCCAGCTCGCGCAGGTCGCCTTCGAGCGGCGACCCGGCGACCGGCGCACCGGTGAGGATTGCGGTCGACAGACGAATTCACTCCCTGAATGCTGGCAAGGCCGCCGGCCGGTCCGCATTCGGTACGAACTACCCGGGCAGCAGTCGTGGCACACCTCGGGCCCCGCAAGGGTCGGTGGCACGTCGGCAGAGGTTATCGGATCGCCGGATGCGGCCGTTCACCACGCATTCACCGGGCGGTGGCCGTCCGGCGGTGGCGTCTGCCGCGATCATCATGGTCGATCTTGCCGTCGATGAACAACTGCGGCCCTGGTTAGGGTGCCGGTTATGACATGGCTGATCACAGGTGGGACGGGTTATATCGGCGCGCATGTGGCGAGGGCCATGGCGGCGGCGGGCGAGCAGGTCGTCGTACTGGACGACGTCTCCAGCGGATTCCCCGAGCGGCTGCCCGCGGGGGTGCCCCTCGTACGTGCTTCGGTACAGGACCGTGACGTGGTGGACGCCACGCTCGCGGAGCACGGCGTGACCGGCGTCATCCACCTCGCGGCGAAGAAGCAGGTCGGTGAGTCGGTGGAACAGCCGCTGACGTACTACCGGGAGAACGTGCACGGGCTGACCGTGCTGCTGGAGGCGGTGGCGGCGGCCGGTGTGCAGCGCTTCGTCCTCTCCTCCTCGGCGGCGGTGTACGGCATGCCGGATGTGGACCTGGTCACCGAGGACACCCCGTGCTTGCCGATGAACCCCTACGGGGAGACCAAGCTCGCGGGCGAGTGGCTGGTGCGGGCCGCGGGCCGGGCGCACGGCATCGCGACCGCGTGCCTGCGGTACTTCAACGTCGCGGGCGCGGCGGCGCCGGAGCTGGCGGACGTCGGGGTTTTCAACATCATCCCGATGATGTTCGAGAAGGTCACGGCCGGCGAGCCGCCACTGATCTTCGGCGACGACTACGACACCCCCGACGGCACCTGCGTCCGGGACTACATCCACGTCGAGGACCTGGCCGAGGCGCACGTTGCCGCCGCACGGCGGCTGGCGGGCCGGCAGGGCGCCGGTGACCTCACGCTCAACATCGGTACCGGCGAGGGCGTCTCCGTACGGGAGATGGCGGACCTCGTCCTCGGGATCAGCGGCCGCTCGGACCTGGCGCCCGTCGTCAAGGGCCGACGGGCCGGCGACCCGGCGCGGGTGATCGCCTCCTGCGAGCTGGCCACGAAGGAGCTGGGCTGGCGCGCGCGGCACGGCATCGACGCGATGGTCGCGTCGGCCTGGGAGGGCTGGTGCCTGCGGCACCCGGAGGCACGTGGGGCGAAGGGAGACGGCGCTCGGTCCGTCTGAGACGGCGCGCGGCCCCTGCTGCGCGCCGTGGGTTCTGCCACGCCGCACATAAGGCGTCGCCGTACGCCTGATACGGGTGCTACTAGGGCAGACTTGACCATCGAGGACCGAGGAAACGCGAAGGATGGGCATGCCGATCACACCTGCCAACGGACAGACCACCGGGACCGCCGCGATGACGGCGACGGACACGGCCGACGAGCCGATCATGCTGGAGTTGGTGGACGAGGACGGTAGAACGATCGGCACGGCGGAGAAGCTCGCCGCCCATCAGGCGCCCGGGCAGCTGCACCGGGCCTTCTCCGTCTTCCTCTTCGACGAGCAGGGCCGGCTGCTGCTGCAGCGCCGGGCGCTGGGGAAGTACCACTCCCCCGGCGTGTGGTCCAACACGGCCTGCGGCCACCCGTATCCGGGCGAGAAGCCGTTCGCTGCCGCCGCGCGGCGCACCGCCGAGGAGCTGGGCATCGCCCCGTCGCTGCTCGGCGAGGCCGGCACCGTGCGCTACAACCACCCGGACCCGGAGTCCGGGCTGGTCGAGCAGGAGTACAACCACCTCTTCGTGGGCCTGGTCCGGGACGCTCCGGAGCCGGACCCCGAGGAGGTCGGGGAGTACGCCTTCGTGACGCCGGACGAGCTGGCCCGGCGGCACTCCGAGGCGCCGTTCTCGGTGTGGTTCATGACCGTGCTGGACGCGGCGCGCCCGGCGATCCGGGAACTCACAGGGACGACGACGGGCTGGTAGGCGAGGGCACACAGGCGAGCGGCAGTTCGGCCCAGACGACCTTGCCGCCGCTCGCCGTGTGCTCCACGCCGCTTTTCCCGCCGGCCTCCGCAGTGATCATTTTGATCAGCCAGAGGCCGCGGCCGCCGAGGTCGTCCTCGTCGGCCTCCAGCGCCTTGGGGCGGTAGGGGTGGTTGTCCTCGACGGCGACCCGCACCCAGTCGGCGCCGACCGCCAGCTCGACGGCGATCTGCGGGGAGAGCAGGGCTGCGTGCTGCACCGCGTTGGTGACGAGCTCGGACGTGATCAACAGCAGGCCGTCCACGATGTCGGGCCCCGTCGGCACGCGCTGGTCGCGGAGCAGATCCCGTACCGCGTGCCGCGCCTGTGGCACCGAGGACTCCAGTGCCGGAGCGGTGAACCTCCAGACACCTTCGTACGCGAGCGGGGCCGTCAGCTCCTCGGGGGGTTCGGCTGGGGGTCCGGAAGGCATCCTCACCCTTTGAGTGTTGGGAATCCCACCGTCCGGACTGGCCTGCTGACGAAAAGTCAGCACTTATCGACAGCTTCCGATCGCTTTTCTGCGTGGCGATCACTCCGGGGATCGACTCTGACCCTTTTGTTCCTGCTTCATGAGCTGCCGGGAAGAGGTGCCTTTCTCCCGCTTCGCCCCGAGCGCCGTCTTCACGAACCACCCGCACACACGTCAGAGGCCCCTTCCCGGAGGAAGGGGCCTCTGACACGCACTGTTGCGTCAGTAGCGGGGACAGGATTTGAACCTGCGACCTCTGGGTTATGAGCCCAGCGAGCTACCGAGCTGCTCCACCCCGCGTCGGTGAACACCACCTTACGGGTTCCGTGCGGCAGGGCCAAATCCATTACCGGACGCCGTACGGCGGCTTCCGGTCAGGCGCTCCGGCGGGCCTGTGCGCTGGGCTCGCGCGGCGGCCCGTGCGCCGGGCTCGCGCGCTCAGCGCTCGGTGGCCCGGCCGTCCGCCACCTCGATCCGACGCGTGGTGTGCACCGCCTCCAGCAGCCGGCGGTCGTGGCTGACCAGCAGAAGCGTGCCCTGGTACGACGCGAGCGCGGACTCGAGCTGCTCGATCGCCGGGAGGTCGAGGTGGTTGGTGGGCTCGTCCAGTACGAGGAGGTTCACCCCGCGGCCCTGCAGGAGGGCGAGCGCCGCCCGGGTCCGCTCCCCCGGCGACAGCGTGGCCACCGGGCGCAGCACGTGTCCGGCCTTGAGCCCGAACTTCGCCAGCAGCGTGCGGACGTCCGCCGGCGCCATGTCGGGGACGGAGCGGCGGAAGGCGTCCAGGAGCGGTTCGCCGGCCGCCTCCGGGCGCTGGAAGAGCTGCCCGCGGGCCTGCTCGATCTCCCCGACGACCACGCCGGGGCCCAGGTACGCCTGCCCCTCGTCCAGCGGGAGCCGGCCGAGCAGCGCGCCGAGCAGTGTCGACTTCCCGGAGCCGTTCGGACCGGTGATCGCGACCCGGTCCGCCCAGTCGATCTGCAGGTCCACCGGGCCGAAGCGGAAGTCGCCGCGCTTGAGGCGCGCGCCGCGCAGCGTGGCGACGACCGCTCCGGAGCGCGGCGCGGCCGCGATCTCCATCCGCAGCTCCCACTCCTTGCGCGGCTCCTCGACGACGTCCAGCCGCTCGATCATGCGCTGCGTCTGCTTGGCCTTGGCGGCCTGCTTCTCGGTGGCCTCCACCCGGCCCTTGCGGCCGATCTTGTCGTTGTCGGGAGCCTTGCGGCGGGCGTTCTTGACGCCCTTCTCCATCCAGTTCCGCTGGAGGTGGGCGCGCGCCTCCAGGGACGCCCTGGTCTCGGCGTACTCCTCGTACTCCTCGCGGGCGTGCCGCCGCGCCCGCTCGCGCTCCTCCAGATACGCGGTGTACCCCCCGCCGAAGGTGTTCACCTGCTGCTGGGCGAGGTCCAGTTCGACCACCCGGTCCACGGTGCGGGTCAGGAACTCGCGGTCGTGGCTGACCAGGACGGTCCCGGCGCGCAGCCCGGTGACGAACCGCTCCAGTCGCTCCAGGCCGTCCAGGTCCAGGTCGTTGGTCGGCTCGTCGAGCAGGAAGACGTCGTACCGGGAGAGGAGGAGGGAGGCGAGCGAGGCGCGGGCCGCCTGGCCACCGGAGAGCGAGGTCATCGGCTGGTCCAGGCCGACCGCCAGGCCGAGCTGGGCCGCGGTCTCCTCGGCCCGCTCGTCCAGGTCGGCGGCGCCGAGCGCGAGCCAGCGCTCCAGGGCCACGGCGTACGCGTCGTCCGCGCCCGGCTTCTCCTCGACCAGTGCCTGGGTGGCCTCGTCCAGCGCGGCCTGCGCGTCGGCGACGCCGGTGCGGCGGGCGAGGAAGTCGCGCACGGACTCCCCCGGGCGGCGCTCGGGCTCCTGCGGGAGGTGGCCGACGGTCGCGGTGGCGGGGCTCAGCCGCAGGTCGCCCTCCTGCGGGGTATCCAGCCCCGCGAAGAGCCGCAGCAGCGTGGACTTGCCCGCTCCATTGGCACCGACCAGCCCGATCACCTCACCCGGCGCGACAACGAGGTCGAGCCCGGCGAAGAGGGTCCGGTCGCCGTGCCCGGCGGCGAGATTCTTGGCAACGAGGGTGGCAGACATCAGACCGCCGATCGTAGCGGCGGGGCGGGCGGGGGGCGCGCGGATATCCGGGGGGGGCGGAGGCGGGGTGGTTGGCAGCGTGGGCGGGTGGTCAGGCAGGTGGGACGCGCGGGCAGATGGGGTGGGCGGGCGGTCAGGCAGGTCGCGTCGCGGGCGGCCGGGCAGGTCGGGCGGACGGTGTGGGCGGACTGTCAGGCAGGTGGGGGGGACGAGCGGCGTGGGCGGACAGTCAGGCAGGTGGGGTGGACGAGCAGCCGGGCAGATGGGGTGGGCGGGCGGTGTGGGCAG
>NZ_JOAX01000056.1 GCF_000720485.1 Streptomyces ochraceiscleroticus
CTGGGCGGACTGGCCATGGGCATGACCCGCGAGCAGGTCCGCGAGCGCTACCAGCAGATCGTCGACTTCTC
The DNA here is from genome assembly GCF_000720485.1 of Streptomyces ochraceiscleroticus. Taxonomy (GTDB): domain Bacteria; phylum Actinomycetota; class Actinomycetes; order Streptomycetales; family Streptomycetaceae; genus Streptomyces; species Streptomyces ochraceiscleroticus. The sequence continues at coordinate 72 of NZ_JOAX01000056.1, forward strand.
CGGCATCAACGAGAAGGGCGACTTCATCAGCCTGCCGATGCGCACCTACTCCTCCGGCATGGCGGCCCGCCTGCGGTTCTCCATCGCGGCGGCCAAGGACCACGACGTCCTGATGATCGACGAGGCCCTGGCCACCGGTGACCGGAAGTTCCAGAAGCGCTCCGAGGCCCGCATCCGGGAGCTGCGCAAGGAGGCCGGCACGGTCTTCCTGGTCAGCCACAACAACAAGTCCATCCGGGACACCTGCGACCGGGTGCTGTGGCTGGAGTTCGCGGTTCGGACCCCCTCGGACGAGCGTGAGATGTACGGCGTAAGCTGTACGGGTGCGGAACGGCACATGTGGTACAAGTCGGGCAAAATAATCCGACGGCGCCGATGAGCGCCCTGATCGGACGGGCCGTGCGTGCGGCGTGTCCGAAATATGAAGTTTTAGCGTGGCGGTGTAGAACGGGAGACGTGACGGCAATGGCTACGGGATCTCTCCGGCTCCGGAACGCGCCGGGCAGCCTCCGGTGAGCCCGGAGCCTGTCGCGCCCGAGCGCGCCGTCCTGGACAAGGCCGCGCACGAGAACTTCCCCGTCGCGCCGTTCTTCCTGCCCCGCGCCTGGCGTGCCGACCTGATGGCGGTCTACGGATTCGCCCGTCTGGTCGACGACATCGGCGACGGCGACCTCGCGCCGGGCGGCGAGGACGCGGTACTGCTCGGTCTCGACCGTGCGCAGGACGGGGGCACCTCCCGCTCGAGCGCAGCCGAGAGCGGGGGAGACCGGCTCGCGCTGCTGGACGCCCTGGAGGCAGACCTGCGCCGGGTCTACAGCGACCGGGCGCCGGGCCCCCGGCACCCCCTCATGCGCCGCCTCGGCCCGACCGTACGGCGCTGCGGCCTGAGCCCTGAGCCGTTCGAGCGCCTGATCGAGGCCAACCGGCAGGACCAGCGCGTCAGCCGATACGAGAGCTACGCCGACCTGCTGGACTACTGCGAGCTGTCGGCCAACCCCGTGGGCCGGCTGGTTCTGGGCATCACGGGCACGACCACGCCCGAACGGGTCCGCCGTTCGGACGCCATCTGCACGGCCCTGCAGATCGTCGAACACCTTCAGGACGTCTCCGAGGACCTGCGGAGAGACCGCATCTATCTGCCCGCCGAGGACATGAAGCGCTTCGGCGTCACCGAATCCGACCTGGCCGCTCCGACAGGGGGCGCATCGGCGCGCGCACTGTTTGCATTCGAAGCCGAACGCGCCGGTGGCCTTCTGAATGAAGGTGCCCCGCTGGTGGGTAGCGTCCACGGCAGACTCAAGCTGCTGCTCGCCGGTTTCGTCGCCGGCGGACGTGCCGCCCTCCAGGCGGTGGCGGCCGCCGATCACGACGTCCTCCCTGGACCGCCCAAGCCCAGCAAGCTCAGTCTGCTGCGCGCGGTAGGGGCGACACTGCGAAGAGAGGGGTGAGTCGGACCGTGGAAGCAATCGCACACGCGTCCGCGCCGGTGCTCGCTGCGTACCGCTACTGCGAGGCCGTCACCGGGCAGCAGGCGCGTAACTTCGCTTATGGGATCAGACTGCTGCCCGCCGACAAGCGCCAGGCGATGTCGGCGCTGTACGCGTTCTCGCGCCGGGTGGACGACATCGGCGACGGCGCGCTGGCGCCCGCCGAGAAGGAGCAGCGGCTCGCGGACACCCGCGGACTGCTGGCGCGCATCAAGGACGGCCGGGTCGCCGAGGACGACACCGACCCGGTGGCGGTCGCGCTCGCGGACGCCGCACGCCGCTTCCCGCTGCCGCTGGACGCCCTGGACGAGCTGATCGACGGCGTGCTGATGGACGTGCACGGCGAGACGTACGAGACCTGGGACGGCCTCAAGGCGTACTGCCGCTGCGTCGCCGGGGCCATCGGGCGGCTCTCGCTCGGCGTGTTCGGCACCGTGCCCGGCGCGACGGAGGCCGACCGTGCCCCCGAGTACGCCGATACGCTCGGACTCGCTCTGCAGCTCACCAACATCCTCCGGGACGTGCGCGAGGACGCGGCCAACGGCCGTACCTATCTCCCCGCCGAGGACCTGGAGAAGTTCGGCTGCGCCGCGGGCTTCCACGGCTCGGTCCCGCCCTCCGGCGCGGACTTCACCGGGCTCGTCCACTTCGAAGTGCGCCGGGCCCGCGCCCTGTTCGCCGAGGGCTTTCGGCTGCTGCCCATGCTCGACCGGCGCTCCGGCGCCTGCGTCGCCGCGATGGCCGGCATCTACCACCGCCTGCTGCGCCGGATCGCCGACGACCCCGAGGCGGTGCTGCGCGGCCGGGTCTCGCTGCCCGGCCACGAGAAGGCGTTCGTCGCCGTCCGCGGCCTCTCCGGCCTCGACGCCCGCGCGATCGGCCGCCGCCAGTCCGTCAGGAGGCGCGCATGACAGGCGGAGCGAGCCGGGGCGCGGCCGTGCAGGTAGGCGCCGTGACGGGCCGAGCGGGCCGGAGCGCGTCCGTGCAGGTACGCCTCGAGCGGCGGGCAACCCCGTGGCGTGTTGCTGCGTCCATGACAGCGGCATCCCGGGAGGACGTATGACTTCCGCCGACACGCGGCCGGCCACGCACATCACCGCGGGCGCCTCCGGAGACGGGGGCGCCACCGCGGTCGTCGTCGGCGGCGGCCTCGCGGGCACCACCGCGGCCCTCGCGCTCGCCGACGCCGGGCTGCGCGTCACCCTTGTCGAGGGCCGGCCGCGCCTCGGCGGCCTCGCCTTCTCCTTCCGCCGCGACTCCGCGGCCGGCGAGCTGAGCGTGGACAACGGCCAGCACGTCTACCTGCGCTGCTGCACCGCCTACCGGGACTTCCTGGAGCGCGTCGGCGGCGCACACCTGATGCCGATCCAGGACCGGATGGACGTGCCGGTGCTGGACGCCGACCCGGCGCGCGCCGCGGCGGGCATGCGCCTGGGCCGGCTGCGCCGCACCGCCCTGCCCGTACCGCTGCACCTCGCCGCGAGCCTGGCCGGCTACCCGCACCTCTCGCTCGCCGAGCGCGCCTCCGTAGGCCGCGCCGCGCTCGCCCTGAAGGCCCTGGACCCGGCCGACCCCGCGCTGGACCGCATCGACTTCGCGAGCTGGCTCGCCCGGCACGGCCAGTCGCCGCGCGCCGTCGAGGCGCTGTGGGACCTGGTCGGCGTCGCCACGCTGAACGCCCGCGCCGCCGACGCCTCCGCCGGGCTCGCCGCCATGGTCTTCAAGACCGGCCTGCTCTCCGACCCCGGCGCCGCCGACATCGGCTGGTCCCGCGTCCCGCTCGGCGAGGTCCACGACACGCTCGCCCGGACCGCGCTGGAGAAGGCCGGGGTGCGCGTCGAGACCCGTACGCGCGCGAGCGCCCTGACCCGGACCGACGAGCAGCGCTGGCAGGTCACCGTCGAGAACGGGCCGCACAGCCAGGAGCAACTGGCCGCCGACACGGTCGTACTGGCCCTGCCGCAGCGCGAGACGCACGGCCTGCTGCCGCCCGGCGCGCTGGACAGCCCCGAACGGCTGCTGGAGATCGGTACGGCCCCCATCCTCAACGTGCACGTGCTCTACGACCGCAAGGTCCTGCGCCGCCCGTTCTTCGCGGCGCTCGGCTCGCCGCTGCAGTGGGTCTTCGACCGCACGGAGGCGTCCGGGCTGGAGGGCGGCGGGCAGTACCTCGCCGTCTCGCAGTCCGCGGCGCAGGACGAGATCGACCTGCCGGTCGGCGTGCTGCGCGAGCGGTACCTCCCGGAGCTCGCGCGGGTGCTGCCCGCCGCGCGCGGCGCGAAGGTCCGCGACTTCTTCGTCACCCGCGAACGCACCGCGACGTTCGCACCCGCACCGGGCGTCGGCGGGCTGCGCGCCGCCGCCCGCACTCAGTCCGCCGGCCTGTACCTGGCCGGTGCGTGGACCGCCACAGGGTGGCCCGCGACCATGGAAAGCGCTGTTCGCAGCGGCATCAGTGCCGCCCGCGAGGCACTCACCGAACTCGGCTTCCCCCAGGGATCACTGCCCCAGGAGGCGGCATGACAACGAGTACGCGCGCTCGCACGAGCACGAGCACCGGAAACAGAGGAGAAACCGTGAACCCGGCTTCCCCAGTAATCGACACCGAGGGCGTCACCGCACTCCTGGAGCGCGGGCGCAGGCTCGCCACTCCGGAGCTGCGGGCCGCCGTTGACCGGCTCGCGCCTCCCATGGACACCGTAGCCGCGTACCACTTCGGCTGGATCGACGCCGCGGGAGCGCCGTCGGCCGGCGACGGCGGCAAGGCCGTACGCCCCGCGCTCGCGCTGCTCTCGGCCGAGGCCGCGGGCGCCCCGCCCGAGACGGGCATCCCCGGCGCCGTCGCCGTGGAGCTCGTGCACAACTTTTCGCTGCTGCACGACGACCTCATGGACGGCGACGAGCAGCGCCGCCACCGCGACACCGTGTGGAAGGTGCACGGGCCTGCCCAGGCCATCCTGGTCGGCGACGCGCTCTTCGCACTCGCCAACGAGATACTGCTGGAGCTGGGGACCGTGGACGCCGGGCGCGCGGCCCGCCGGCTCACCGTCGCCACCCGCAAGCTGATCGACGGTCAGGCCCAGGACATCTCCTACGAGCACCGGGACCGGGTCACCGTCGCGGAGTGCCTGGAGATGGAGGGCAACAAGACCGGCGCGCTGCTGGCCTGCGCCGTCTCCATCGGTGCGGTCCTCGGCGGCGCGAGCGACCGCACCGCCGACATCCTGGAGAAGTACGGCTACCACCTCGGCCTCGCCTTCCAGGCCGTAGACGATCTGCTCGGCATCTGGGGCGACCCGGAGGCCACCGGCAAGCAGACCTGGTCCGACCTGCGGCAGCGCAAGAAGTCGCTGCCGGTCGTCGCCGCCCTGGACGCGGGCGGCCCGGCATCCGAGAAGCTCGCCCGCATCCTGGCCGACGACGCCAAGAAGAGCGAGACCGAGATCGCCGATTTCACGGAGGCGGAATTCGCCTCCCGCGCAGCCCTTATCGAGGAGGCCGGTGGCCGAGAGTGGACCTCGGAGGAGGCCCGCCGCCAGCACGCCACCGCGATCGCCGCACTCGACGAGATCGACATGCCCGAAGCGGTCCGCGGACAGCTCGTCGCCCTCGCGGACTTCGTCGTCGTACGGAAGAGATGATCACGATTACACCGAACTAGTTCGCAGTCGCCGGCCGGTGCCGGCCGCCCCCGGTACGCCATGCCGGAGGCCCGGCACCGGCCGACGGAAGCCCCATGCATTTGTCTTTGATTACTGCAGAAGGGGAAGCCATGACAGCGACGACCGACGGAAGCACCGGGGCGGCCCTGCCGTCCCGGGCACCCGCGGCCAGCGATGCCACCGCTGAGACCACTGACCGGAGCCCCGCGACCCCGCCCCCGGCGCCCGACGGCCTGACGGGCACGGCGCGGCAGGCGACCGCCCGGGCCACCGAATACCTCCTCTCCCTCCAGGACCCCGCCGGCTGGTGGAAGGGCGACCTCGACACCAATGTGACGATGGACGCCGAGGACCTGATGCTCCGCCAGTTCTTGGGCATCAGCGACCCGAAGACCACCGAGGCCGCCGCCCGCTTCGTACGCGGCGAGCAGCGCGACGACGGCACCTGGGCCAGCTTCTACGGCGGCCCCGGCGAGCTCTCCACGACCATCGAGGGCTATGTGGCCCTCCGCCTGGCCGGCGACCGGCCCGACGAGCCGCACATGGCCAGGTCGTCCGCCTGGATCCGTGCGCAGGGCGGCATCGCGGCGTCCCGCGTCTTCACCCGCATCTGGCTGGCCCTCTTCGGCTGGTGTAAGTGGGAGGACCTGCCGGACCTGCCTCCGGAGCTCATTGCCCTCCCGAAGTGGTTCCCGCTCAATATCTACGACTTCGGCTGCTGGGCCCGGCAGACCATCGTCCCGCTGACGATCGTCTCGGCCCACCGGCCCGTACGCCCCGCGCCGTTCGCCCTCGACGAGCTGCACACCGATCCCCGGAACCCGAACCCGCCGCGGCCGCTCGCCCCCCTCACCACCTGGGACGGCGTCTTCCAGCGCCTGGACAAGGCGCTGCACGCCTACCACAAGGTCACGCCGCGCCGGCTGCGCCGCAGTGCCATGCGCACCGCGGCGCGCTGGATCATCGAGCGGCAGGAGAACGACGGCTGCTGGGGCGGCATCCAGCCCCCGGCGGTCTACTCGGTCATCGCGCTGCACCTGCTGGGCTACGACCTGGACCACCCCGTGCTCCGCGAGGGCCTGGCCTCCCTGGACCGCTTCACCGTCTGGCGCGAGGACGGTCACGGTGCTCCCGTCCGCATGATCGAGGCGTGCCAGTCCCCGGTCTGGGACACCTGCCTCGCCACCATCGCGCTCGCCGACGCGGGACTGCCCCGCGACCACCCGCAGCTCGTCAAGGCCGCCGACTGGATGCTGGACGAGCAGATCGACCGGCCCGGCGACTGGGCCGTGCGCCGGCCGACGCTGCCCTCCGGCGGCTGGGCCTTCGAGTTCGAGAACGACAACTACCCGGACATCGACGACACCGCCGAGGTCGTCCTCGCACTGCGCCGGGTCGAGCACCCGGACCCGCAGCGCGTCGAGGACGCCGTACGCCGCGCCGTGCGCTGGAACCTCGGCATGCAGTCCCGCAACGGGGCCTGGGGCGCCTTCGACGCCGACAACACCAGCCCCTTCCCCGACCGGCTGCCCTTCTGCGACTTCGGCGAGGTCATCGACCCGCCGTCGGCCGACGTCACCGCGCACGTCGTGGAGATGGCGGCGGACGTCGGCGCCACCCACGACCCGCGGATCCGGCGCGGCATCGAATGGCTGCTGGCCGAGCAGGACCCGACCGGCGCGTGGTTCGGCCGCTGGGGCACCAACTACGTCTACGGCACCGGCTCCGTACTGCCCGCGCTCGTCGCGGCCGGCATCCCCGCCTCGCACCCCGCGATCCGCCGCGCGGTCTCCTGGCTGGAGAGCGTGCAGAACGACGACGGCGGCTGGGGCGAGGACCAGCGCTCCTACAAGGACCGCGACTGGATCGGGCGCGGCGCCTCGACCGCCTCGCAGACCGGCTGGGCGCTGATGGCGCTGCTCGCGGCCGGCGAGCGGGACAGCAAGGCCGTGGAACGTGGCGTGCAGTGGCTGGCCGCCACGCAGCGCCCCGACGGCTCCTGGGACGAGCCGTACTTCACCGGCACCGGCTTCCCCTGGGACTTCTCGATCAACTACCACCTCTACCGGCAGGTCTTCCCGCTCACGGCCCTGGGCCGCTATCTGGGCGGCGGTCCGGCCCCAGCGGCCGTGAGGTCCTAGATGACCGACCCGGACGGCCCGTCCCCGGGCACGCCGCCACCGCTGCTGGTCGCCTGCGCGCTCGGCATCGAGCGCTTCGCGCTGCGCGGCGGCCCGGCCGGCACGGTGCTGCGCACGGGCATGGGCCCGCAGGCGGCGGAGCGGGCCATCGGCGCCGCGCTCGGCGCCGGCGCGCCCACCGCGGCCTCGCCCGTCGTCGCCAGCGGCTTCTGTGCCGGGCTCGCGCCGGGCATGCGCCCCGGTGACGTGGTCGTCGCGGACGCCACCCGCGAGCACCAGCCGGACCGCCCCGAGGCCGTCTGCCGCGACAACGCGCCGCTCGTCGCGGCCCTGAAGGAGCGCGGCCTGACCGTGCACTCCGGGCTGCTGCTCGGCAGCGACCACGTCGTGCGCGGCGCCGAGCGGACCGCGCTGCACGCCGCCGGGGCGGTCGCCGTGGACATGGAGTCCGCCGCGACGCTCGGCAGCGCGCTGCGGGCCGGTCCCCGCCCCGTTGCCGCCGTCCGAGTGGTCGTGGACGCTCCAGAGCACGAACTCGTTCGTATTGGCACGATACGCGGGGGAATATCGGCCTTCCGCGTCTTGCGTGCCGTCCTTCCCGTTTTCTTTGAATGGCACCGTTCTTTGCTGCTCCCCAGGAGGTGAGCCAGATGGCCATGCCGCTCCGTCAGACCATCAGGGTCGGGACGTATCTCTTTGAACAGAAAATGCTCCGGCGGCGTGCGAAGTTCCCGCTCATCGTCGAGCTGGAGCCGCTGTACGCGTGCAATCTCGCGTGCGAGGGCTGTGGAAAGATCCAGCACCCGGCCGGGGTGCTGAAGCAGCGGATGCCGGTCGCCCAGGCGGTCGGCGCCGTACTGGAATCCGGCGCCCCGATGGTCTCCATCGCGGGTGGCGAGCCCCTGATGCACCCTCAGATCGACGAGATCGTGCGCCAGCTCGTCGCCAAGAAGAAGTACGTCTTCCTGTGCACCAACGCCATGCTGCTGCGCAAGAAGATGGACAAGTTCACCCCGTCGCCGTACTTCGCCTTCGCGGTGCACATCGACGGGATGCGCGAGCGTCACGACGAGTCCGTGGCCAAGGAAGGCGTCTTCGACGAGGCCGTGGAGGCCATCAAGGAAGCCAAGCGCCGCGGCTTCCGGGTCACCACGAACTCCACCTTCTTCAACACCGACACCCCGCAGACCATCATCGAGGTGCTCAACTTCCTCAACGACGACCTCAAGGTCGACGAGATGATGCTCTCGCCCGCCTACGCCTACGAGAAGGCCCCCGACCAGGAGCACTTCCTTGGCGTCGAGCAGACCAGGGAGCTGTTCAAGAAGGCGTTCGCCGGCGGCAACCGGCGCCGCTGGCGGCTCAACCACAGCCCGCTCTTCCTGGACTTCCTGGAGGGCAAGGCGGACTTCCCCTGCACCGCCTGGGCGATCCCGAACTACTCCCTGTTCGGCTGGCAGCGCCCCTGCTACCTGATGAGCGACGGGTACGTCCCCACGTACCGGGAGCTGATCGAGGAGACCGACTGGGACAAGTACGGCCGCGGCAAGGATCCGCGCTGCGCCAACTGCATGGCGCACTGCGGCTACGAACCGACCGCCGTCCTGGCGACCATGGGCTCCCTGAAGGAGTCGCTGCGCGCCGCCCGCGAGACCGTCGCCGGAAGCCACGGGTGACGTCATGACCATTGGTGAGCCTCCCGGGGGGCCGGGGGTTGTCCCCCGGAAAAGCACAGCGCTGGGGCTCCCCGAGGTCCCGGCCCGGCCCCTGGCCGTCCGGCGCATCTCGCGCCGGATCCAGGTCGGGCCGGTGGCCGTGGGCGGGGACGCGCCCGTCTCCGTGCAGTCGATGACGACGACGCGTACGGCGGACATTGGGGCGACGCTGCAGCAGATCGCGGAG
>NZ_JOAX01000057.1 GCF_000720485.1 Streptomyces ochraceiscleroticus
GGCCACCGACAACCCGGTCCCGGAGCCGCCCTTCTGGGGCACTCGCGTGGTGAAGGGCATTCAGCTCGCCGACTACGCCTCCTGGCTGGACGAGGGCGCGCTCTTCAAGGGCCAGTGGGGGCTGAAGCAGGCCCGTACCGGCGACGGCCCGACGTACGAGGAGCTGGTGGAGACCGAGGGCCGGCCGCGGCTGCGCGGCTGGCTGGACAAGCTGCAGACCGGGAACCTCCTCGAAGCGGCCGTGGTCCACGGGTACTTCCCCTGCCACTCCAAGGGCGACGACCTCATCCTGCTGAACGAGGACGGCACCGAGCGCACCCGCTTCACCTTCCCCCGGCAGCGCCGCGGCCGCCGGCTGTGCCTGGCGGACTTCTTCCGCCCGGAGGAGTCCGGCGAGACCGACGTGGTCGGCCTGCAGGTCGTCACCGTCGGCTCGAAGATCGGCGAGGAGACGGCCAAGCTGTTCGCCGCCGACTCCTACCGCGACTACCTGGAGCTGCACGGCCTCTCCGTCCAGCTCGCCGAGGCCCTCGCCGAGTACTGGCACGCCCGCGTCCGCGCCGAGCTGGGCTTCCAGGGCGAGGACCCCGCCGAGATGGAGGACATGTTCGCGCTGAAGTACCGCGGCGCGCGCTTCTCCCTCGGGTACGGGGCCTGCCCGGACCTGGAGGACCGCGCGAAGATCGCGGACCTGCTGCAGCCGGAGCGGATCGGCGTCCAGCTCTCCGAGGAGTTCCAGCTCCACCCCGAGCAGTCCACGGACGCCATCGTCATCCACCACCCGGAGGCGAAGTACTTCAACGCGCGGTAGCGCGTTTCTCGCGGCGGCGAGTGCGGCCGGAGCCCGAAGCCGGGCTTCCGGTCGAGGACGAGAGCGCACGGACCGGCACAGTCGTACACTTATCGGTCCGGTAGCGGCCGGTCGTCTTTCCCCCGGGGAAGGCGGCCGGCCCTTTTGTCCCTCCGGGGACCCCTGCAATGGAGGTGTACGGATGACCAGCAGCATCCCCGCCGTCGGCACCCGAACGGCCGAAGGCTCCACCCTCCAGGCCGTCTTTCTCGATCTGGACGGCACCCTCGTCGACACCGAAGGCTTCTGGTGGGAGGTGGAGGCCGAGGTCTTCGCCGACCTGGGATACGTACTGGACGAAGCGCACCGCCAGGTCGTGGTCGGCGGCCCGATGACCCGCAGCGCCTCGTACCTGATCCAGGCGACCGGCGCGACGATCGCGCTCGCGGAGCTGACGACTCTGCTCAACGCCCGCTTCACCGCCCGGATCGAGCGGGGGGTGCCGCTGATGCCGGGCGCCCGCCGGCTGCTGGCCGAGCTGGCGGCGCATCAGGTGCCGACCGCGCTGGTCTCCGCCTCGCACCGCGACATCATCGACCGCATGCTCGATTCGCTGGGTGCGGAGCACTTCCATCTCACCCTCGCCGGCGACGACCTGGCGCGCACCAAGCCGCACCCGGACCCGTATCTGACCGCCGCCGCCCGGCTCGGCGTGGACCCGCCGTTCTGCGCGGTCGTGGAGGACACCGTGACGGGCGTGACGGCGGCCGAGGCGGCGGGCTGCCGGGTGGTCGCGGTGCCGTCGGTGCTGCCGATCGAGCCGACCCCGACGCGGACCGTCGTACCGTCGCTGGAAGAGGTCGATCTGCCTTTTCTGCGGGCCCTCATCACGGAAAAACGATGACCGTGCACTGAGCGTTGTGGCGGGAAAGGCCGAACGGGGTCGGAAGGGACACTGAGGAGTGGTCCGCTCATTTTCCGTGACGAATAGCGGCGCTGAATTCTCATGTCACCGGTTGCATTGCAATCCGTGACGTTTGTCACGCGTCCGGCCATCGACAAGTGGGGTTGAGGGTGTTCCATGGGGGTGATGAGGCGGGTTGGGCGGGGGTAAGTGTCCGCATTGGTGAGTCGGCGTACGAATCGTTCCAGTGTCCGGATATCGGTCACCCAGCGAGTGTTATCTGGGCGTGATATGCGCTCAACTCTGCTGTGTCACGGACCCGCAGACCGTTCCTACTAATGTCGACGCGAGCAACACCTCTGCGCTGATAAGGAACCCGCCGACGATGAATCGCACGACCTTGGTGCTGCCGGTCCTGGCCGGTCTGCTCGCCCCCGCACTGGCCGCCTGCGGAAGCAGCGACAGTGCGGGCGGGGACGGAAAGGCGATCGTCGTGGGGACCACCGACACCATCGAGGCGTCCAAGGCGGCCCCGGCCCCCTTCGATCCCGTGCAGACCTATGACGTCGGCGCCTGGAACGTGCTGCGCGGCACCTTCCAGACCCTGATGCGGCTGCCCCGCACCGGTAACGCACCGGTCCCCGAGGCGGCCCGCTCCTGCGGCTTCCGCGACACCCAGAACGAGCAGTACCGCTGCACCCTGCGGGACGGCCTGAAGTTCAGCAACGGCGACTCCCTCACCGCCACCGACGTGAAGTTCTCCGTCGAGCGGATGCTGCGGATCAACTACGCCAACGGCCCGGTGTCGCTGATGGACAACGTCGACACCGTCGAGACGGCCGGCAAGAACGAGGTGGTCTTCCACCTCAAGAAGCCCGACGCCACCTTCCCGCAGAAGCTCGCCACCCCCGCCGCGGCGATCGTCGACCACAAGGTCTACCCTCGCAACGCCCTTTACAAGGGCTTCGACCTGGTCGGCTCCGGCCCGTACCAGCTCGAGGCCGAGCACAGCGGCAACCGCGTCACCAAGGCCGTCTTCACCCGCAACCCCGGCTACAAGGGGAGCATCGAGCCGCAGAACGACACGGTCGAGATGCGCTTCTTCGGCGACGCAGACGCCATGGAGAAGGCGCTGCGCAAGGGCGACATCGACCTGATGAACCGCAGCCTGTCGCCGCATCAGATCCAGGGCCTGGAGGACGCCACGGACTCCCACGTCGCGCTCCAGGAGATGCCCGGCCAGGAGATCCGCTACCTCGCCTTCAACACCGACGCGCCCGCCGTCCGCAACAAGGCGGTGCGCCAGGCCATCGCGCAGCTGGTCGACCGCCCGGCGCTGGTCCGCGATGTGTACGCGCACACCGGCGACCCGCTGTACTCCCTGGTACCGACCGGCCTCACCGGCCACATCAACTCCTTCTTCAGCAAGTACGGCAGCCCCGACCCGGCCGCCGCGAAGCAGATCCTGGAGAGCGCGGGCATCCACACCCCCGTCAAGGTGACGCTCGCCTACACGAAGAACCACTACGGCTCGATCACCAAGGACGAGTTCCAGGAGATCGAGAAGCAGCTTGAGAAGGACGGCGTCTTCGACGTCACGCTCAAGGGCGTCGACAACTGGCAGACCTTCCGCGAGGACTCCGCCAAGGGCGAGTACCCGGTCTGGGGCATGGGCTGGTACGCCGACATCCCGGACGCCGACAACTACCTCGCGCCGTTCATAGGGAAGGGCAACTTCCTCGGCTCCCCGTACCGGAACCACCGGATCGAGGACCAGCTGATTCCGGCCACGCGTCAGCAGACCGACCGCAACGCGGCCGCCGGCAGCTTCAAGCAGGCGCAGAATATTGTGGCCGACGACGTTCCCGTCCTGCCCCTGTGGCAGGGCAAGCAGTACGTCGCCGCGCGCGATGACATCACCGGTGTGGAGTGGGCGCTCAACTCCTCCTCCGCGCTGCAGATCTGGGAACTGGGCCGCGGCGTCGCCGACTGACGCCGGAGCAACGGCCGGCCGGCGCCCGCACCACGGGCACCGGCCGGCCGGCCCGCAGAGCGGGTTCCCCGCTCATCGGCCGACGGCCTCGTCGGCAGGCAACCGCGACACCAACTGTGAGGAACGCGCACGTGAGGAAACGTGACCAGCTGCTCGCCGCCCCGCTGTGTGCGGGGCTGGCCGCAGCCCTGCTGGCAGGCTGCGGCTCGGGCGACGACGAGGGTGCCGGGGTCGGTGAACCCGTGGTCATGGGCATGACGGACAAGATCCAGTCGATCGACCCGGCGGCCGGCTACGACCCCGGCTCCTGGCTGCTGTTCAACAACGTCTTCCAGTCCCTGATCAGCTTCCCCAAGGGCGGCACCACCCCCCACCCGGAAGCCGCCAAGAGCTGCACCTTCACCGACACCAGCAGCAAGGTCTACCGCTGCAAGCTGAAGGACGGCCTGAAGTTCAGCAACGGGGACGCCCTCACGTCCAAGGACGTGAAGTACTCCTTCGACCGCACTCTGCGGATCAACGACAAGAACGGCCCCGCCGTCATGCTCGCCGGGCTCGACAAGATCGACACGCCCGACGACAAGACCGTCGTCTTCCACCTCAAGTCGCCCGACGCGACCTTCCCCATGAAGATCGCCTCCGGCGCCGGCTCCATCGTCGACCGCAAGGAATACCCGGCCGACAAGCTCCGCACCGACGGCGAGGCCGTCGGCTCCGGCGTCTACAAGCTCGACAGCTACGGCGACAAGCAGGCCGTCTTCTCCGTCAACGACTCCTACAAGGGCCCCGCCAAGGTCAAGAACTCCGGCATGACCATGAAGTTCTTCGACTCCCAGACGGACCTGAAGCACGCCGTCCAGGACGGGAAGATCGACCTGGCCTACCGCGGCCTCGCCAACAAGGACATCGCCGACCTGGACCACGCCGTCGACAGCGGCCGCACCCAGGTCGTCGAGGGCGACAGCGCCGAGGTCATGCACCTGGTCTTCAACATGAAGGACCCGGTCGTCGGCAAGCTCGGCGTCCGCAAGGCCATGGCGTACACCATCGACCGCGCCTCCCTGGTCCGCGACGTCTACCAGCGCACCGTCGAGCCGCTCTTCTCCATCGTCCCGGCCGGCATCACCGGCCACACCACGGCCTTCTTCGACACCTACGGCTCCCGCCCGCAGCCCGACAAGGCCGAGGCGGCGCTGCGCTCCGCCGGCGTCCAGGGCAAGGCCAAGGTCACGCTCTGGTCCACCCCGACCCGCTACGGCCCCGACACCGACGCGGCGCTCCAGGAACTCGCCCAGCAGCTCAATGCCAGCGGCCTCTTCGACGCCAAGGTCAAGAGCGTGCCGTTCGAGGACTACGAGAAGGGCGTCGCCGCCGGCAAGTACGGCGTGTACGTCAAGGGCTGGATCCCGGACTACCCGGACCCCGACAACTTCACCCAGCCCTTCTTCGGCAAGGGCAACGTCCTGAACAACGACTTCGACTCGTCGCGCATCACCGGCAGCCTGCTGCCCAGGACCGCCGCCGAGCCCGACCGCGGCGCCACCAAGAAGGACTACCGCGAGGTGCAGCAGATCGTCGCCGACGAACTGCCGCTGCTCCCGCTGTGGCAGGGCAAGCAGTACGCCGTCGCCCGGGACACCGTCTCCGGCCTGGAGTGGACGCTGGACTCCTCGACGGTCTTCCGCTTCTGGGAGATCAGCAAGAGCGCGGAGGAGTAACCGGCCTCCGGCCTCAAGGGCACGTCAACGGCACGGGTAAGGCCCGGCGCGAGCGATCGCGCCGGGCCTTACCCGTTCGTCCGGGCCGTGTTTTCCCGTGTTTTCCCGCGTGTGCGGCGTTACTGCGCGCCCGGGCGCACCAGCCCGCTCTCGTACGCGTACACCGCCGCCTGCACCCGGTCCCGCAGGCCCAGCTTCGTCAGCACATGGCCCACGTGCGTCTTCACCGTCGTCTCGCTCACGAACAGGTCCGCCGCGATCTCCGCGTTCGACAGGCCCCGCGCGACCAGCTTCAGCACCTCCACCTCGCGCTCGGTGAGCGTGCCGAGCGCGTCCGGCACCGGCTCCTCGCCCGACGGCAGATGCGTCGCGTACTTGTCCAGCAGCCGGCGCGTGATGCTCGGCGCGAGCATCGCCTCGCCCGCCGCCACCACCCGGATCGCCTGCACCAGCTCGTTCGCCGGGGCGTCCTTGAGCAGGAAGCCGCTGGCGCCGGCCCGCAGCGCCTCCACGACGTACTCGTCCAGATCGAACGTCGTCAGCACCAGGACCTTCGCCGGGCCGTCCTTCGCCGGCCCCGTGATCCGGCGGGTCGCCTCCACCCCGTCCATCCGCGGCATACGGATGTCCATCAGCACCACGTCGGGCTGCAGCGCCCGCACCTGATCCAGCGCCTGCATACCGTCACCGGCCTCGCCGACGACCGCGAGGTCCTGCTCGGCCTCCAGGATCATCCGGAAGCCAGTACGCAGCAGCGGCTGGTCGTCGACCAGCAGGACGCGGATAGTCACGAACTCTCCTTCGATTGGCCTGCGGCCCCATTCTGCCCTGCCGCGTCCGGCCCGGACGGCGGTCCGGGGATCACCGGCAGCGCCCGCTCCGCGGCCTCCGCGCCCGGCAGCACCGGCTCCGCGGCCTCCGCGCCCGGCGCCAGCGGATACGGCGGGGGAGTGCCGCCGAACTCCGGACACACCGCCTGGTGGTCGCACCAGCCGCACAGCTTCGAACGCCGCGGCCGCCAGTCGCCCGAATCCGTCGCCTTCTGGATCGCGTCCCACAGCGCCAGCAGCTTGCGCTCCACGCCCCGCAGATCCGCCTCGGACGGGTCGTACGTCAGCACGTCACCGCTGCCCAGATACACGAGCTGCAGCCGGCGCGGCACCAGCCCGCGCAGCCGCCACAGCACCAGCGCGTAGAACTTCATCTGGAACAGCGCGCCCTCGCTGTACTCCGGGCGGGGCGCCTTGCCCGTCTTGTAGTCGACCAGCCGCACCTCGCCCGTCGGCGCCACGTCCACCCGGTCGATGAAGCCGCGCAGCCGCAGCCCCGACTCCAGCACTGTCTCCACGTACAGCTCGCGGTCGGCCGGCTCCAGGCGCGTCGGGTCCTCCAGCGAGAACCACCGCTCCACCAGCTTCTCGGCGTCCGACAGCCAGCGCGCCAGCCGCTCGCCCTCCGGATCGTCCGCGAACAGCTCCGCCAGCTCCGGACGCTTCTCCAGCAGCTTCTTCCACTCGCCCGGCACCATGGACCGCGCGCTCGGCGCCGTCCGCTCCGCCGCCGGCGCGTCGAAGAGCCGCTCCAGGACCGCGTGCACCACCGTCCCCCGGGTCGCCGCCTCACTGGGCTTCTCCGGCAGCTTGTCGATCACCCGGAAGCGGTACAGCAGCGGGCACTGCAGGAAATCGCTCGCGCGGGAGGGCGACAGCGCCACCGGGCGCGCCGGCACAGGCGCGGCCCGTACGGCCTTCTCGGTGCTCGTGTCCATAGCCCTAGACCCTACGGCCCGCCACTGACAACCCTCCGCATACCATCGACGGCGGACCGCTTCGCCCTGCATGATCGTGGTATCGGACCGGACAGGCCGGTCAGGGGTGAAGGCCGTACACCGACGAGGGGACGCCGTGGACGAGAGCGGGAAGCCGCAGGGCCCGCAGGACGCCCAGGAGTCCGCCACCGCACCGGACACCGCCCAGGAGGCGGGGCCGGAGGCCGGCAAGGGCCTGCCCGTGCGGACGCCGGACGAGCCGAGCGGTACCCCGAGCTCCCCGGAAGCACCACGGGAGGGCGCCGACACGCCCGGTACGGCAGCGGAGAACGTACCGAATGCGGACAGCGAGTCCGGGCCTGCGGCCGGAAACGCGCCCGGAAACGCGCCCGGGGGAAAGCCCAGGCGCGGCGCCACGCCCGGCTCCGTCGACGGCGCCGCCAACGGACGCCGCGGCATCGGCGGCGGCATCCTCATGGGCAAGCCCTTCGGCGTGCCCGTGTACGTCGCCCCGAGCTGGTTCCTCGTCGCCGCCCTCATCACCTGGGTCTTCGGCGGCCAGCTCGAGCGCGTACTGCCCGAGCTCGGCGGCGCCCGGTACCTCGTCTCCCTCTTCTTCGCCGTCGCCTTCTACGCCTCCGTCCTGGTGCACGAGCTGGCGCACACCGTCGCCGCGCTCCGCTTCAAGCTCCCCGTGCGCCGCATCCAGCTCCAGTTCTTCGGCGGCGTCTCGGAGATCGAGAAGGAGTCCGAGACCCCCGGCCGCGAATTCGTCCTCGCCTTCGTCGGCCCGCTGCTCTCCCTCGTGCTGGCCGCCGTCTTCTACGGCGCGATGTACCTCGTCGAGCCCGGCACCGTCCCCGGCGTCCTGGTCGCCGGCCTGATGATCTCCAACCTCATCGTCGCGGTCTTCAACCTGCTGCCCGGGCTCCCGCTCGACGGCGGCCGGATGCTCCGCGCCGTCGTCTGGGCCATCAGCGGCAAGCCGATGACCGGCACCGTCGCCGCCGCCTGGGTCGGCCGCGCGCTCGCCGTCGCCGTCCTCATCGGGCTGCCGCTGCTCACCCACACCGGGGCGCTGGGCAACGAACGCCCCGACATCGGCGGCGTCGACTCCCTCACCGACGCCCTGCTCGCCGCGATCCTCGCCGCGATCATCTGGACCGGCGCCGGCAACAGCCTGCGCATGGCCCGGCTCCGCGAACACCTCCCGGACCTCCGCGCCCGTACGCTCACCCGGCGCGCCGTCCCCGTGGAGTCGCACACGCCGCTCTCCGAGGCGCTGCGCCGTGCCAACGACGCGGGCGCCCGCGCCCTGGTCGTCGTCGACGGGCACGGCACACCCACCGCCGTCGTCCGCGAGGCCGCCATCGTCGGCGTCCCCGAGCACCGCCGCCCCTGGGTCGCGGTCAGCGGCCTCGCCCAGGACCTCAAGGAGGGCATGCGGGTCCCGGCCGAGCTGGCCGGCGAGGACCTGCTGGACCACCTGCGCGCCACCCCGGCGACCGAGTACCTCGTGGTGGAGGACACCGGCGAGATCTACGGCGTACTCTCCACCGCCGACGTCGAAAAGGCATTCGTAGCGGCCATGGCCCGCCCGTCCTGAGCCGGGCACGAACCCCGGTTCCCGCCACCCCTTCCGGGCTTCCCGCCACCCCTTCCGGGCTTTCCGCTGCCCTCTCCTGGGTAACCCCCTGCTGGGGGGACGGGGGTGTTCGACCCGCCCCGTAGGCGCAGCGTGCTCCCCGCCCGCCGCCCCACTGCCAGCGGGCACGAGCCCCGATCCCCGCCACCCCCTCCGGGCTTTCCGCCGCCCCCTCCTGGGTAACCCCCCGCTGGGGGGCCGCGGCTGTTCGAGCGCCCCCGTAGCGCAGCGTCGGTCCAGACCGCCGGCGTCCCGCCCGCCCCCGGGCCCCGCCCCGTACCTGTCTCTTATACACATCTGACGCTGCCGACGAATAGAGAGGTG
>NZ_JOAX01000058.1 GCF_000720485.1 Streptomyces ochraceiscleroticus
CATGCCCTCCGAAACCCGCCGCCACATCGTCCGCGGCCTGCGCACCCTCCGCAACAAGCGCGAACAACTGCCCCCCAAGAAGCACGGCAACATCCCGCTGTAAAGACGTCAGGATCGACTGCTGTAAGGAGACTGACGGTGATCAAGGTCGTACGGGGCAACCCGACACCGGAGGAGCTGGCCGCCGCAGTCGCGGTGGTGCAAGCCCGCGCGGCGGCCGCCGCTGCCGCCGCGCCCGGCGGCCGGGACCAGGGCGAGGAGTGGTCCGACCCGGCGTCCCTCGTGCCGCGACGGATTCCGCACCCGGGCCCGCGCGCCTGGCGTACCAGCTTCTGGCCGCGCTGACCGGTCAATGTCGCGGTGGCGCCTGAGTACGCGTACTCAGGCGCCACCGCGACGAGAGGCGCACGATCGGAAGCATGCTGTGGTCCGATCCGTCCGACGATCCCTCCGAGGAGCTGCGTAAAGCAGAGGCCATGCTCCGTCGGGCGGGCATCGTGCTGGCGGTCGCCGCGGTCCTTTTACTGCTGCTGCTCGGCCTCTCCGGCTGACCCTGCCGCCCCGCGCGCCGGCTCGACCGTGCCGCTGACCTCCCCGAACCCGATCCGGACACCGTCCCGGCCCGGCGCTGTCGCGCGGAGCGTGACGGTGTCGCCGTCGGCGAGGTAGGCGCGGGTGGAGCCGTCGGCGAGCTTGACCGGTTCGGTGCCGTTCCAGCCCAGTTCGAGGAACGAACCGCGCTGGTCCGGCTCCGGGCCCGAGACCGTGCCGGAGGCGTAGAAGTCGCCGGTGCGCAGGCTCGCGCCATTGACCGTCATATGGGCGAGCATCTGGGCGGCCGTCCAGTACATGGTGCGGAACGGCGGCCGGGAGACCACCTCGCCGTTGCACGCCACCTCGATCGCCAGATCCAGGCCCCACGGCTCGTCGGTGCGCAAGTACGGCAGCGGCTCCGGGTCCTGCGCGGGCGGCGCCACCCGCGCCGCCCCCAGCGCCTCCAGGGGCACCACCCACGGGGACACCGAGGTCGCGAAGGACTTGCCGAGGAACGGGCCGAGCGGCACGTACTCCCACGCCTGGATGTCGCGCGCGCTCCAGTCGTTGACCAGGACGACACCGAAGACATGGTCGGCGAAGTCCGCGGCGGACACCGGGCGGCCCAGCTCGGACGGCGTGCCGACGACGAAGCCGACCTCGGCCTCGATGTCCAGCCGGACCGACGGGCCGAAGCCGGGCGCCTCGGCGTCGGGAGCCTTGCGCTGCCCGCACGGCCGCACGACCGGGGTGCCGGAGACGACGACGGTGCCCGCGCGGCCGTGGTAACCGATGGGCAGATGCTTCCAGTTCGGGGTGAGCGGCGGCTGCGTGGGACGGAAGACCCGGCCCACGTTCGACGCGTGGTGCTCGGAGGCGTAGAAGTCGACATAGTCGGCGACCTCGAACGGCAGGTGCAGGGTCACCGTGTCCCGCGGGACCAGGTACGGCTCGACGGCCGCGCGGTGCGCCTCGTCCGTCAGCAGCTCGGTCAGCCGGGCCCGCACCGCCCGCCACGCCTCCCGGCCGCGCGCCATGAACGGGTTCAGGCTCGGTGCCGCGAAGTCCTCCGCGTACGGCAGCCCGGCGTCCGCGCCGAGCCGCGACAGGTCCAGGACATGCTCGCCGATCGCCACACCGGCCCGCGGCGGCTCCCCCGCGCGGGAGAAGATCCCGTACGGCAGGTTCTGCACGGGGAAGTCGGAGTGCTCCGGTACGGGCACCCAGGATCGGGTCGTCATGCGTCCAGCTCCCTGTCGGTGGGGGTGTCGGGGCGAGGGCCCGGGCCGGTCAGGCCCATGGCCCGCAGGTCTTCCAGCGGTTCGCGGGTACTGCACGAGCCGTACCCCGTGAACACCGCGCGGGTGCGCGCGGCGAGGGCCGGGGTCACCGCGCGGGCCTCGGCGGCCAGCGCGACGGGATCGGTGGACCGCAGCACGGCCTCGACGCCGTCGGGCGCGGCGCCGTCCGCCGCCCGGCAGACCGCCAGCAGCAGATTGAGGAACCCGTGGTGGGTGAAGCCGGTGCGCGCGTCGCGGTACCGCACGGCGTGATGCAGCCCGGCGGTGGCCTTGAAGGGCAGCCCGCGCCGCACGCACGCGGACACGAACACCGCCAGGTGCTCGGTCGCGGGGAACAGGTCGGCGCGGACGCCGCCGCAGCGGACCTTGGCGGCGAGCCCGGCGGCGGCCAGCTCGTCGAGGGCGGCCTCCCACCCGTCCGTGAGCGGGATCTCGACGTACTGGGGGAAGCCGGGCGGCGGCCCGTACGGCAGGTTCTTCAGCGCGTCGGCGGCCTGCCGGACGGCCGTCACCAGGTCGGGCGCCTCCGGGACCGGGCCCTCCAGGGCGACCAGCCGCAGCCGGCCGTCGGCGGCGAGCCGGCGGTGCGCCTCGACCAGCGCGCCCCACTCCAGCGGGCTGATCAGCCCCACCCGGAAGCGGTCCCCCTCGGCCAGCGCCGCCGACAGCTCCGGCAGCCGCGCCGCCGGGCACAGGAACCGGTGGCTGAGCCGCGGATCGCCGGCCGCCGCGTCGGCGCGGTGCCGGGCGACAGCGGCGTCCATCCCGAGCTGCTCGGGCGGGAAGAGCCCGGCATCGTCCACGAGCCGTTCGTACAACACGGATACGGTCATTGCTCACGCCTCCAGAGGTCCGTGGCCACCGGCCCACGTCCAGGCATACCCCTGATCCTCGCAAGCGGTACCGCCCTCGCCGAGACCGAGCGGGCGGAAGGTGTCGACCATGACGGCCAGTTCGTCGAAGAAGTCCACGCCGATGCTGCGTTCATAGGCGCCGGGCTGCGGGCCGTGCGCGTGCCCGCCCGGGTGCAGCGACACCGAGCCCTGCCCGATGCCGGAGCCCTTGCGCGCCTCGTAGTCGCCGCCGCAGTAGAACATCACTTCGTCGGAGTCGACGTTGGAGTGGTAGTACGGCACGGGAATCGACAGCGGGTGGTAGTCGACCTTCCGCGGCACGAAGTTGCAGATCACGAAGTTGTGCCCCTCGAAGACCTGGTGGACGGGCGGCGGCTGGTGCACCCGCCCCGTCAGCGGTTCAAAGTCGTGGATGCTGAAGGCGTACGGGTACAGACAGCCGTCCCAGCCCACCACATCGAAGGGGTGGGTGGGGTAGGTCAGTACCGATCCGGCCAGTCCGCCGGGGCCGGGTCCGCGGTGTTTGACGAGGACCTCCGCCTCGCCCGCGTGCTCCTCCTCGGCGAGCAGCGGCCCTTCGGGCCCGCGCAGATCGCGCTCGCAGTACGGGGCGTGCTCCAGCAGTTGCCCGTACCGGGACAGGTAACGGGCCGGCGGGGCGATGTGGCTGTTCGCCTCGATGCAGTACGCGCGCAGCGGCGCGTCCCCGGTGGGCACCCAGCGGTGGGTGGTGGCGCGCGGGATGACGAGATAGTCACCGGGCCGCGCGTCCAGCACGCCGAAGACGGTCTCCAGCCGTGCCGTACCGCTCTCCACGTACACGCACTCGTCGCCGACGCCGTTCCGGTACAGCGGCGAGGCCGCGCCCGCGACGACGTAGCCGATCCGTACGTCCTCGTTGCCGAGCACCAGGCGGCGGCCGGTGACGGCGTCCGTGACGGCCGGGTCGGCGCCCTCGAAGAGCGCGGGCAGCTTCAAGTGCCGGGGCTTGAGAGGGTGGTTGGCGACGGTGGCGAGGTCGGGCAGCTCCCAGGGGCGGCTGCCGGTGATCGCCGAGGGGATCGCCCGGTGGTAGAGCAGCGAGGAGTCCGAGGAGAAGCCCTCCTCGCCCATCAGCTCCTCGTAGTACAGGCCGCCGTCGGGGCCGCGGTGCTGGGTGTGCCGCTTGGCCGGGACGTCGCCGGCGCGGCGGTAGTACGGCATGGGGTCGAGCGCCCCCTCCTCGCGCCCAGGGCGCGTGCAAATAACGGACACTGCTCACTGATATCCGAACGCGCCACTGACTGTGGCCGCACGCCGAACGCCTGTCAATAGCCCGCCGCCCGGCTCGCTGTCCGGGTCCAAGCGGCATGGAAGACTGGCGCGGCAAACGCCCACGGAGGGGAGACCGCGCAGGTGGGAACGAGTGAGCCGCGACCCGCCGAGGGGTCCCAGACGCTGGAACGCGGCCTGCGCGCGCTCCGCCTGATCGCCGGTACGCCGCACGGGATGACCGCGACCGAGCTCGCCGCCGAACTGGGCGTGCACCGCTCGGTCGCGTACCGCCTGCTGACGTCCCTGGTGCGCCAGCACTTCGCGGTACGGGACGACGAGGCGCGCTACCGCGTGGGCGCCGACCTGGTCGGGCTCGCCGAACAGGTGCGGCCGCGCCTGCGAGAGGTCGCCGAACAGGTGCTGCGCCGGCTCGCCGACGAGCTGGAGGCGACCGCCTGCCTGGTCGTACGCGACGACGACGCGGCGGTGGCCGTCACGGTCGTCGAACCCGCCACGCGCGGCCCGCGCTTCTCCTACCGCGTCGGCAACCGCGACCCCCTGGACCGCGGCGCGGCCGGCATCGCCCTGCTCGCGGGCGGCCCTCCGGCGGACGGCGAGCCGGCCCGGGTCGCCGAGGCCCGGGAGCGCGGGTACGCGCTCACCGCGGGCGAGGTGGTCCCGGGCACCTTCGCGGTCGCCGCACCGATCCGCACCGCCCACCCCGACGGCCCGGCCGGCATCAACCTCATCACCCACCGCCAGGACATCGCCGAGGCCGCCGTCGCCCCCGTCACGGCCGCCGCCGAGGAGATCTCGGCCCGCCTGGCCTGAGAACCTGCACCTGACCCCTTCGGCCTACCATGACCCGCATGACCGAACAGCCCCGCCGCCTCGTGCTCGCCTCCCAGTCCCCCGCCCGACTCGGCCTCCTGCGGCAGGCCGGACTGGCCCCCGAGGTCATCGTCAGCGGCGTGGACGAGGACGCGATCACCGCCGACACCCCGGGCGAGCTGGCCCGCGTACTGGCCGAGGCCAAGGCCGACGCCGTGGCCCGACGCACGGAGACCGCCGGGGCGTTGGTCATCGGCTGCGACTCCGTACTGGAACTGGACGGCCGCGCGCTGGGCAAGCCGGCCGACGCCGAGGACGCCACAGCGCGCTGGAAGTCGATGCGCGGCCGGTCGGGCGTGCTGCAGACCGGGCACTGCGTCATCGACACGGAGAGCGGCCGCCGGGTCTCGGCGACCGCCGCCACCACGGTCCGCTTCGGCGAGCCGTCCGACGCGGAGATCGCCGCCTACGTGGCGAGCGGCGAACCGCTGTACGTCGCGGGCGCCTTCACCCTCGACGGCCGCTCGGCCCCCTTCATCGACGGCATCGACGGCGACCCGGGCAACGTCATCGGCCTGTCCCTGCCGCTGCTCCGCCGTCTGCTGGCGAAGCTGGGAATCCAGATCACCGACCTGTGGGCGTGAGCGGGCCGCCGGTCCGGTGAGGGGCTAGGCCGCAGGGGACGGCTCCGCGCCCGGCGCGTCCGGCGCGTCCGGCGTGCCCGGCGCGTCCGGCTCGGCGGGCTGCGGGGCGGTCCGCGGCTCTCCGTACGCCAGCAGGGTGAAGATGAGCAGGCCGAGGGTGACCATCGCGCCGGCGAACGCGGCCCAGCCGACCAGGCCGACCGTGAACGCGCCGACCACGCCGTGGATCACCGCGCAGCTGATGAGAACGATGCGCGCGAAGCCGCCGGGCGCGCGGTCCCGGACCGCGCAGCGCAGCGCGAGGTACGCGCAGAACAGCAGGTAGAGGCCGAAGACGAGGCCGCCGATCCAGGCCCCGGCCGACATCGCGTGGGTCTCCAGGCCCGCCATCGACATCCGCTGCTTGTCGACGAAGACGCTCAGGATCCAGTTGAGCAGCACGATCCCGGCCGCTTCCAGGACCAGTACCACCGCCGTCACCACGGCCACCGGCCTGCGTGCCGCCACCGCACCCACCCACTTCCGCTGTTGTCCGGCGCGTTTCCGCGCCTGTTACCGCCAGTACAGAAGACGGGTGCACGCTACTGCCGGGTAATAGCCAGGACAAGGGGCGTGCGGCGGGCGGCTTTCCCGTGCGTCACACCCGACACCCACCCGGCAAAGTTTCGGGCCGCCATTCGTAGGGTTTCCACAAAGAAACCGCGCCGTACGGAAGTCGGACGCGCCGAGACCTTGCCCACACCAGGTCTCCGTCGTACGCCCGGAATTCCGGGCATACCCTGGGGATGCAGGGGACTTCGGCGCGCGGCTCGCGCCGGACACAGGCGCCTTGTGGGGAAGCTCACCCTCAGGGTCGACTCGGCACGTGGTGTCGTCAGTCCCTAAACTCAGCTTGTTTCGAGGAGGGAGCCATCGTGCGCAAGGTGCTCATCGCCAACCGTGGCGAAATCGCTGTCCGCGTGGCCCGGGCATGCCGGGACGCCGGGATCGGGAGCGTAGCGGTCTACGCCG
>NZ_JOAX01000059.1 GCF_000720485.1 Streptomyces ochraceiscleroticus
CGCCGTGGTGTGCGGTTACGGCGATGTGGGCAAGGGCTGTGCGGAGTCGCTGCGCGGCCAGGGCGCCCGGGTGATCGTCACCGAGGTCGACCCGATCTGCGCGCTGCAGGCGGCGATGGACGGTTACCAGGTCACCACGCTGGATGAGGTGGTGGAGACGGCGGACATCTTCGTCACCACGACCGGCAACAAGGACATCATCATGGCCTCGGACATGGCCAAGATGAAGCACCAGGCGATCGTGGGCAACATCGGTCACTTCGACAACGAGATCGACATGGCCGGCCTGGCGAACATCGAGGGCATCGTCAAGGACGAGGTCAAGCCGCAGGTGCACACCTGGACCTTCCCCGACGGCAAGGTCCTGATCGTCCTGTCCGAGGGCCGTCTGCTGAACCTCGGCAACGCGACCGGCCACCCG
Organism: Streptomyces ochraceiscleroticus; assembly: GCF_000720485.1. Taxonomy (GTDB): domain Bacteria; phylum Actinomycetota; class Actinomycetes; order Streptomycetales; family Streptomycetaceae; genus Streptomyces; species Streptomyces ochraceiscleroticus. The sequence goes on from NZ_JOAX01000059.1 coordinate 422, forward strand.
TCCTTCGTGATGTCCAACTCCTTCGCGGACCAGACGCTGGCCCAGATCGAGCTGTTCACCAAGCCCGAGCAGTACCCGACGGATGTGTACGTGCTGCCCAAGTACTGACGGCCACCGGCTGCGCCACCGTCTGATCCAGGCCCCCGTCCTCAGGGCGGGGGCCTGGCCCGTCCGGGCCCTTGCGTAGCCTCGTCGGCAGCCCCCTTCGCGGGACGACCCGACGGAACCACTGAAGGACCCCCATGCCCCGCGGCCGCTACTCCCTGCACGACCCGCACGATCACACCCCCCTCGGTGAAGAGCACTTCCACTGCGCCACCGGCCCGTCCGGCTGGCGTTACGTCTCGCAGATCACCACTCCCTCCGGCGATCACGCCGGCTCCGTCGACCTCACCCTCGACGACCTCGGCCGCCCCATCCGCCTGGAACTCCACGCCGCGTCCTGGCAGGTACGCGGCGCCGCGCTCGACGGCGTCACCTGGGTCCGTACCGACCCCTCCGGCACGCACGCCACCGAAGGCAATGTCCCCGCCCACTCCTTCACCGGCGCGTCCCCCGCTTTCCTCGTCGCCACCGCCCGGCTGCTGCGCCCCGCCCCCGGCTCCGGAGCCGTCCGCACCCGGCTCGTGGCCTTCACACCCCCCGTCCTCGCGCCCCGCACGCTCGACCAGTCCTGGGCCTTGGTGAACAGGACAGCACACGCCACTGACAGCGGCCCGCTGACTGTGGACGAGTACCAGGTCAACGACCTGGAGACCGGCGAACAGCACGCCGTCCACCTCGCCGGCGACGTGGTCCTCTCGGCCCCCGGCATCGAGCTCGAAAACCTCGAATCCCCGCCGTCGGCCTTCACCACCGAAACGGATTTCTGAGCCGCGGCACGCTCCAGCCGTTCCCGCCGGCCGGCGTCGTCAGCTCACGCGGGCGGCGCGAACCCCGTCGCCCGGCCCGCATCCGACCCGCTTGCCGACGTCGGCGCCTCTGGCGCTGCGGGGCTTGCAGGGCTTCCGGGTACTGCTGCCGGTATCGCGGGGTGTGTGGGCACTGCTGGGCTTGCGGGCTCTGCCGGTACTGCGGGGCTTGCGGGCTCTACCGGTACTGCCGGGCTTGCGTGGTTCGCGGCCCCGACCGCCCCCGCATCCGGCGCGGCCGCTCCCGCCGACCGTTCCGCTCCGAAGGTCCGCCGCGCTTCCCGCCCCTGCCGTTCGTACACCACCGCCGACAGGTAGGCGGCCGGATGCACGCCCTGCGGCGGCACCGCCCCCGTCCACCTCACGAAATCCTCCGTGAGCTGCCCGGCCATCCGCCCCCCGACCTGCGGATCGAGCTGCCCCGCCCGCGCCAGGTACTGCCGCACGGTCAGCCACCAGCTGTCCGGTACGCGCGACAGGTCCAGCGCCCCGAGCTGCCCCATGAGCCACGGCGGCGGAGGCGGCAGCGCCGACCCGCGCTCCGGTACCGGTATCCGCTCCCGTACGACGACCGTGCCCGCGAACACATCCCCCAGCCGCCGCCCGCGTGCCGACACCAAAGAGGCGAGGCACGCCACGACGCCCATCGTCAGCACGATCTCGACGGCCCCCATCGCCCCGCGCACCAGCGCGTGCCGGAACCGGATCGGACCACCGTCCTCGCGCACCACCCGGAGCCCGCACACGAGCTTCCCCAGGGAGCGGCCGTGGCTCAGCGTCTCGACCACGATCGGAACCCCGACCAGTACGAGGACGAACGCCGCCACCGAGAGGGCCGCCAGCGCGGCCGAGTCCAGCGAGCCCGTCGCCGCGAACAGCGCCATGGAGATCACGATGTAGCCGGCCCAGGTCACGGCGAGATCGATGAGCACCGCCAGGGCCCGGCTCGGCAGCCTGGCAGGCCGCAGCCCGAGTACGACCGCCTCACCCGTCACCAGCTCGTTCATCCCCGCCGTCCTCTCGCCTGCGTCCCCGCCCGCCCCGCTGCCGGCACCGCCAGTCTGCCAAGTCGATACGACAATGGGCCCAGTACGTTCATCATGAGGACCAAGACCGTCACATGCGGACGAGGAGCGCTACTGAATGGACCTCGATGTCTTCGTCACCGCGCACCGCGCCGAGTGGGACCGCCTCGACACCCTGGTACGCCGCAAGCGCCGCCTCTCCGGCGCCGAGGCCGATGAACTGATCACCCTGTACCAGCGCGCCACCACCCATCTCTCGCTGCTCCAGTCCACCGCACCGGACCCCGCCGTGACCGGCCGGCTGACCTCCCTGGTCGCCCGCGCGCGCAGCGCCGTGACGGGCGCGCGCAAGGCGTCCTGGCGCGACGCCGCCCACTTCTTCACGACCGCGTTCCCCGCCGCGCTCTACCGACTCCGGCACTGGTGGATACCCACCGCGGTCCTCTCCACCGCCGTCGCGGCCCTCATAGGCTGGTGGATCGCCGCGCACCCGGAGGTCCAGGCATCCATCGGCGCCCCCGACGCCCTACGGGAGATGACCAGACCGGGCGGCCAGTACGAGACGTACTACTCCAGCCACCCCGCCGCCTCCTTCGCGGCCCAGGTCTGGACGAACAACGCCCAGGCGGCCGCGCTCTGCCTGGTCCTCGGCGCCTTCCTGTGCGTGCCGGTGCTCTGGATCCTCTTCCAGAACATGCTCAACGTGGGGGTCGGTATCGGCCTCATGGCATCCGCCGGCCGCCTCGACACGTTTCTCGGCCTGATCCTTCCGCACGGCCTGCTGGAGCTGACGGCCGTGTTCGCCGCCGGGGGAGTGGGCCTCAAGCTCGGCTGGACCGTGATCGACCCGGGTCCGCGCACCCGACGGAACGCTCTGGCCGAGGAGGGACGCGCGGCTCTGGGCGTGGCCCTGGGACTGGCCGCCGTGCTCCTCGTCTCCGGAGCCATCGAAGGCTTCGTCACCCCGTCCGGCCTGCCGACCTGGCTCCGTATCGGCATCGGCATCGTCGCCGAGCTGGCCTTCTTCGCGTACGTCTACGGGGCCGGCCGCCGCGCTGCCCGAGCGGGGGAGACCGGCGACATCGAGCGCTCCGATCGCGACGCCACGCTGCCTACCGCCGCCTGAACGGCAGCCTGATCCGCAGCCTCCAGGGCCACGCGGCGCCGATGTGCACCGGACACCCCTGAGCTGCTAATCTCCTGTTCATCCGAGGAACCCCGTTGACACGGACGACTCGGGGAGGTAGATTTTAACGGTTGCCGGGAGTTGGACAAGCTCCCCCGCGACAGCTAACATCTACTGCGCTCCGGCCGAAGTTCAATTCGGCGGGACCTTTCTGATCTCTTATCGGGAACGTCAGGTCGATCAAATCGACGAAAGCGCTTCTGATAAAGTCGGAGCCGCTGAAAAGCGAAAGGCCAATCCAAAGGCCACCGGAAACCAAATTCGAACCGGAAACGGCGCGGACGAGGATCTGGTAAAGTCGGAAACGCCGAAAGGGAAAGCTCGAAAGGGCCGGACCGGAAAGCAACCCCGCTCCAACAGGGGGCCGGATCACCGAAAAGGATCTGGTAAGGTTGGAACCGCGAAGAAGCCGAAAGGCCGAAAC
>NZ_JOAX01000060.1 GCF_000720485.1 Streptomyces ochraceiscleroticus
GGGTGGCTGGTCGTTGCTTGAGAACTGCACAGTGGACGCGAGCATCTGTGGCCAAGTTTTTAAGGGCGCACGGTGGATGCCTTGGCACCAGGAACCGATGAAGGACGTGGGAGGCCACGATAGTCCCCGGGGAGTCGTCAACCAGGCTTTGATCCGGGGGTTTCCGAATGGGGAAACCCGGCAGTCGTCATGGGCTGTCACCCGCTGCTGAACACATAGGCAGTGTGGAGGGAACGCGGGGAAGTGAAACATCTCAGTACCCGCAGGAAGAGAAAACAACCGTGATTCCGGGAGTAGTGGCGAGCGAAACCGGATGAGGCCAAACCGTATTGGTGTGATACCCGGCAGGGGTTGCCAGTGCGGGGTTGCGGGATCTCTTTTCTACAGTCTGCCGGCTGTGGGACGAGTCAGAAACCGTTGATGTAGTCGAAGGACATGCGAAAGGTCCGGCGTAGAGGGTAAGACCCCCGTAGACGAAACGTCAGCGGCTCGTTTAAGAGACACCCAAGTAGCACGGGGCCCGAGAAATCCCGTGTGAATCTGGCGGGACCACCCGTTAAGCCTAAATATTCCCTGGTGACCGATAGCGGATAGTACCGTGAGGGAATGGTGAAAAGTACCGCGGGAGCGGAGTGAAATAGTACCTGAAACCGTGTGCCTACAAGCCGTGGGAGCGTCGCGCAAGAGCTTGCTCTTGCGTCGTGACTGCGTGCCTTTTGAAGAATGAGCCTGCGAGTTTGCGGTATGTTGCGAGGTTAACCCGTGTGGGGAAGCCGTAGCGAAAGCGAGTCCGAAGAGGGCGACTTTAGTAGCATGCTCAAGACCCGAAGCGGAGTGATCTAGCCATGGGCAGGTTGAAGCGGAGGTAAGACTTCGTGGAGGACCGAACCCACCAGGGTTGAAAACCTGGGGGATGACCTGTGGTTAGGGGTGAAAGGCCAATCAAACTCCGTGATAGCTGGTTCTCCCCGAAATGCATTTAGGTGCAGCGTCGTGTGTTTCTTGCCGGAGGTAGAGCACTGGATAGGCGATGGGCCCTACCGGGTTACTGACCTTAGCCAAACTCCGAATGCCGGTAAGTGAGAGCGCGGCAGTGAGACTGTGGGGGATAAGCTCCATGGTCGAGAGGGAAACAGCCCAGAGCATCGACTAAGGCCCCTAAGCGTGTGCTAAGTGGGAAAGGATGTGGAGTCGCAGAGACAACCAGGAGGTTGGCTTAGAAGCAGCCACCCTTGAAAGAGTGCGTAATAGCTCACTGGTCAAGTGATTCCGCGCCGACAATGTAGCGGGGCTCAAGCACACCGCCGAAGTCGTGTCATTGCAGCATTACTCCCAACGGAGGCTGTGATGGGTAGGGGAGCGTCGTGTGCCGGGTGAAGCAGCCGTGGAAACGAGTTGTGGACGGTTCACGAGTGAGAATGCAGGCATGAGTAGCGATACACACGTGAGAAACGTGTGCGCCGATTGACTAAGGGTTCCTGGGTCAAGCTGATCTGCCCAGGGTAAGTCGGGACCTAAGGCGAGGCCGACAGGCGTAGTCGATGGACAACCGGTTGATATTCCGGTACCCGCTTTGAAACGCCCAATATCGAATCAGAGGATGCTAAGCCCGTGAAGCCGGCCTGGAGTCTTCGGACAAAGGGACGTGGTGGAGCCGGTGACCCGATTCTGTAGTAGGTAAGCGATGGGGTGACGCAGGAAGGTAGTCCAGCCCGGGCGGTGGTTGTCCCGGGGTAAGGGTGTAGCCCGTGTGGTAGGCAAATCCGTCACACGTTAAGGGTGAGACCTGATGCCGAGCCGATTGTGGTGAAGTGGATGATCCTATGCTGTCGAGAAAAGCCTCTAGCGAGTTTCATGGCGGCCCGTACCCTAAACCGACTCAGGTGGTCAGGTAGAGAATACCGAGGCGTTCGGGTGAACTATGGTTAAGGAACTCGGCAAAATGCCCCCGTAACTTCGGGAGAAGGGGGGCCATTGCTGGTGATGAGTCTTGCACTCTGAGCTGGTGGTGGCCGCAGAGACCAGCGAGAAGCGACTGTTTACTAAAAACACAGGTCCGTGCGAAGCCGTAAGGCGATGTATACGGACTGACGCCTGCCCGGTGCTGGAACGTTAAGGGGACCGGTTAGCTCTGTTTCGACGGGGCGAAGCTGAGAACTTAAGCGCCAGTAAACGGCGGTGGTAACTATAACCATCCTAAGGTAGCGAAATTCCTTGTCGGGTAAGTTCCGACCTGCACGAATGGCGTAACGACTTCTCGACTGTCTCAACCATAGGCCCGGTGAAATTGCACTACGAGTAAAGATGCTCGTTTCGCGCAGCAGGACGGAAAGACCCCGGGACCTTTACTATAGCTTGATATTGGTGTTCGGTTCGGCTTGTGTAGGATAGGTGGGAGACTGTGAACCGATCACGCCAGTGGTCGGGGAGTCATTGTTGAAATACCACTCTGGTCGTGCTGGATGTCTAACCTGGGTCCGTGATCCGGATCAGGGACAGTGTCTGGTGGGTAGTTTAACTGGGGCGGTTGCCTCCCAAAGGGTAACGGAGGCGCCCAAAGGTTCCCTCAGCCTGGTTGGCAATCAGGTGTTGAGTGTAAGTGCACAAGGGAGCTTGACTGTGAGACTGACGGGTCGAGCAGGGACGAAAGTCGGGACTAGTGATCCGGCGGTGGCTTGTGGAAGCGCCGTCGCTCAACGGATAAAAGGTACCCCGGGGATAACAGGCTGATCTTCCCCAAGAGTCCATATCGACGGGATGGTTTGGCACCTCGATGTCGGCTCGTCGCATCCTGGGGCTGGAGTCGGTCCCAAGGGTTGGGCTGTTCGCCCATTAAAGCGGTACGCGAGCTGGGTTTAGAACGTCGTGAGACAGTTCGGTCCCTATCCGCTGTGCGCGTAGGAGTATTGAGAAGGGCTGTCCCTAGTACGAGAGGACCGGGACGGACGAACCTCTGGTGTGCCAGTTGTCCTGCCAAGGGCATGGCTGGTTGGCTACGTTCGGGAGGGATAACCGCTGAAAGCATCTAAGCGGGAAGCCTGCTTCAAGATGAGTACTCCCACCTCCTTGAGAGGGTAAGGCTCCCAGTAGACGACTGGGTTGATAGGCCAGATATGGAAGCCCGGTAACGGGTGGAGTTGACTGGTACTAATAGGCCGAGGGCTTGTCCTCAGTTGCTCGCGTCCACTGTGTCATAGCGTTAGGGAAACGCCCGGTTACATTTCGAACCCGGAAGCTAAGCCTTTCAGCGCCGATGGTACTGCAGGGGG
>NZ_JOAX01000061.1 GCF_000720485.1 Streptomyces ochraceiscleroticus
GGCCACCGACAACCCGGTCCCGGAGCCGCCCTTCTGGGGCACTCGCGTGGTGAAGGGCATTCAGCTCGCCGACTACGCCTCCTGGCTGGACGAGGGCGCCCTTTTCAAGGGCCAGTGGGGATTGAAGAAGGAACAGACCGCGACCCACGGCCGGCCGCGACTGCGGATGTGGCTCGACCGGCTGCGTACGGAAAACCTTCTCGAAGCGGCCGTGGTCCACGGTTATTTCCCGTGCGTGGCCAAGGGCGACGACCTCATCGTCCTCGACGGGAACGGCGCCGAGCGCACCCGCTTCACCTTCCCGCGTCAGCGCCGCGGCCGCCGGCTGTGCCTGGCGGACTTCTTCTGCCCGGAGGAGTCCGGCGAGACCGATGTGGTCGGTCTGCAGGTCGTGACGGTCGGCTCGAAGATCGGCGAGGAGACCGCGAAGCTGTTCGCGGCCGACTCCTACCGCGACTACCTGGAGCTGCACGGCCTCTCCGTCCAGCTCGCCGAGGCCCTCGCCGAGTACTGGCACGCCCGCGTCCGTACCGAGCTCGGTATTGCGCACCATGAACCGGGTTCGGTCGACGGGATACTGCGCACCGAATACCAGGGCTGCCGTTACTCCCTCGGCTACCCGGCCTGCCCCGACCTGGAGGACCGCGCGAAGATCGCGGACCTGCTGCAGCCGGAGCGGATCGGCGTCCAGCTCTCCGAGGAGTTCCAGCTCCACCCCGAGCAGTCCACCGACGCCATCGTCGTCCACCACCCTGAGGCGGGCTACTTCAACGCCGGGAGGCGGGCATGAAGACCGGGCCCACCTTCTCCTTCGAGTTCTTCCCACCGAAGACGCCGGCGGGTGAGCGGGTGTTGTGGCAGGCGATCCGGCGAGCGGAGGCCCTGGCCCCGGACTTCGTGTCGGTGACGTACGGCGCCGGAGGCTCGTCGCGGGACCGCACGATCGAGGTGACCCGGCGCATCGCGGACGAGACGACCCTGCGCCCGGTCGCGCACCTGACCGCCGTCGGGCACTCGGTCGCCGAACTGCGGGCCATCATCGGCCAGTACGCCGACGCCGGCATCCGCGACATCCTCGCGCTGCGCGGTGACCCGCCCGGCGCCCCCAAGGGAGCCTGGGACTCGCACCCGCAGGGCCTGAGATACGCATACGAGCTGGTCGAACTCGTCCGTTCACTGGGTGAGTTCACCATCGGCGTGGCGGCGTTCCCCGAGATGCACCCGCGCTCGCCGGACTGGGAGAGCGACGTCCGGCACTTCGTCGACAAGTGCCGGGCGGGTGCCGACTACGCCATCACTCAGATGTTCTTCCACGTCGAGGACTATCTGCGGCTGCGCGACCGGGTGGTGGCGGCGGGCTGTGACACCCCGATCATTCCCGAGATCATGCCGGCCACCGATGTACGCCAGATCCGCCGCTTCGCCGAACTCAGTGATGCTTCGTTCCCCGAAGACCTAGCCCACCGGCTGGAGGCCGCCCGGGACGACCCGGCCACCGCCCACCGCATCGGCGTCGACCACGCCACCGCCATGGCCGAGCGGCTCCTCGCCGAAGGCGCCCCCGGGCTGCACTACATCACCCTCAACCGCTCCACCGCGGCCCTCGACATCCACCGCAGCATCCAGACCAACCAGACCGCTCAGATCGTTCAGACCGTTCAGACCTCAAGGAGTGTCCGTGTCCGTGCCTGACCACAAGGTCGCCGACCTGTCCCTGGCCGCCTTCGGCCGCAAGGAGATCACCCTCGCCGAGCACGAGATGCCCGGTCTGATGGCGATCCGTAAGCAGTACGCCGCCGCCCGGCCGCTGGCGGGTGCCCGTATCACCGGTTCGCTGCACATGACCGTGCAGACCGCCGTCCTTATCGAGACCCTGCTCGCCCTGGGCGCCGAGGTCCGCTGGGCGTCCTGCAACATCTTCTCCACCCAGGACCACGCGGCGGCCGCCGTGGCCGCGGCCGGGATTCCAGTCTTCGCCTGGAAGGGCGAGACGCTGGAGGAGTACTGGTGGTGTACGGAACAGGCGCTGACCTGGCCCGGCGGGACCGGTCCCAACATGATCCTGGACGACGGCGGTGACGCCACCCTTCTCGTCCACAAGGGCGTCGAGTACCAGAAGACGGGTGAGCTGCCCGCTGCGAGCAATGACGAACTGGCGGTCGTACGAGCCCTGTTGGCGAACAGCTCCCTGGACTGGGTGAAGCTGGCCTCGGAGATCCGCGGTGTCACCGAGGAGACCACGACGGGTGTGCACCGTCTGTACGAGATGCACCGCGAGGGCACCCTGCTCTTCCCGGCGATCAACGTGAATGACGCCGTGACGAAGTCGAAGTTCGACAACAAGTACGGCTGCCGGCACTCGCTGATCGACGGCATCAACCGCGCCACC
>NZ_JOAX01000063.1 GCF_000720485.1 Streptomyces ochraceiscleroticus
CTGTTCGCCTCGTATGCGGCGATGGAGTCTTCCTCCCGGAGGGTGAGGCTGATGTCGTCCAGTCCCTCCAGCAGCCGCCAACGGGCGTTTTCGTCCAGCTCGAATGCGGCCTGGATGCCCTGGGCGCGCACCTCGCGGCCCACCAGGTCGACGGTGACCTCGGCGGTGGGGTCGGCCTCGGCCAGCTGCTGCAGGGCCTCCACGGTCTCCTGCGGCAGGACCACCGTCAGCAGTCCGTTCTTGAGGGAGTTGCCGCGGAAGATGTCGGCGAAGCGGGAGGAGATGACGGCCTTGAAGCCGTAGTTCTGCAGGGCCCACACGGCGTGCTCGCGGGAGGAGCCGGTGCCGAAGTCGGGGCCGGCGACCAGGACGGTGGCGCCCTGGTGGGCCGGCTGGTTGAGCACGAAGTCGGGCTGCTTGCGCCAGGCCTCGAAGAGGCCGTCCTCGAAGCCGTCCCGGGTGACCTTCTTCAGCCAGTGGGCGGGGATGATCTGGTCGGTGTCCACGTTGCTGCGGCGCAGCGGGACGGCCCGGCCGGTGTGGGTGGTGAAGGCTTCCATCGTTTTCAGACTCCAGCGGGCGCGGGCGCAGAGGCGGTGTCGGGCAGGTCGGCGGGGGAGGCCAGGTGGCCGAGAATGGCCGTGGCGGCGGCGACCTGGGGGGAGACCAGGTGGGTGCGGCCGCCCTTGCCCTGCCGGCCCTCGAAGTTGCGGTTGGAGGTGGAGGCGGAGCGCTCGCCGGGGGCGAGCTGGTCGGGGTTCATGCCCAGGCACATCGAGCAGCCGGCGTGCCGCCATTCGGCGCCGGCGGCGGTGAAGACCTTGTCCAGGCCCTCCTCGACGGCCTGCAGCGCCACCCGTACCGAGCCGGGCACGATGAGCATCCGTACGCCGTCGGCGACCGTGCGGCCCTGCAGCAGGGCGGCGGCGGAGCGCAGGTCCTCGATGCGGCCGTTGGTGCACGAGCCGACGAAGACGGTGTCCACCTTGATGTCGCGCAGCGGCTGACCGGCCGTCAACCCCATGTATTCCAGGGCCTTTTCGGCGGCGTAGCGCTCCGAGGCGTCCTGGTAGGAGGCGGGGTCGGGGACGCTGGCGGACAGCGGGGCGCCCTGGCCGGGGTTGGTGCCCCAGGTGACGAAGGGGGCCAGCTCGGAGGCGTTGATGACCACCTCGTGGTCGAAGACCGCGTCCGCATCGGTGCGCAGCGTCTTCCAGTACTC
>NZ_JOAX01000064.1 GCF_000720485.1 Streptomyces ochraceiscleroticus
TGAGCCCGTACCACTCGCTGCGGGAGAGCGGGATGTCCGAGCCGGCGGCGGCGTCGGTGACGCGCTGGGGCTGGGTGGTGCCGAGCACGACCTGGATGCCGGCGGGGTGGCGGGTGATCCAGGCGACCGCGATCGCGGTCGGCGTCACGCCGTACTTGGCGGCGAGGCGATCCAGCTCGGCGTTCAGTTCCGGGTGGTCCTCGGAACCGAAGAACACGCCGTCCTGGAAGCCCTTCTGGAACGGGCTCCACGCCTGCAGGGTGATCCTGTTGATCCGGGCGTAGTCGACGAGCCCACCGCCGTCGCGGGTGATCGAGTCGTCGAAACCGGTCATGTTGGACGACAGGCCCTGAGCGATGATCGTGGAGTGCGTGATCGACAGCTGCACCTGGTTGGCGACGATCGGCTGGGTGACAGCGGTCTTCAGCAGGTCGATCTGGCGCGGAGTGTGGTTGGACACTCCGAATGCGCGGACCTTGCCGCTGGTCTCGAGGTGGTCGAACGCGCGCGCGACTTCCTCGGGCTCGACGAGCGCGTCGGGCCGGTGAAGCAGCAGTACGTCGAGGTAGTCGGTGCCCAGCGCCTTCAGTGACTCCTCGGCCGAGGTCACTATGTGCTCGTAGGACTGGTCGTAGCCCCACGGATCGGCGACGATGCCGGTCTTGGTCTGCAGGGTGATCTGCTCGCGCTCCGACGAGGTCAGCCGTAGTGCCTCGGCGAACCGGCGCTCGCACAGGTGCGGTCCGCCGCCGGGGTGGTTGAACCCGTACAGGTCCGCGTGATCGAAGAAGTCGATGCCCGACTCGCGGGCGGCCGTGTACAGGGCGCGGATCTGCTCGTCGCTGTCGCCGGCGATGCGCATCATGCCCGCGACGACGTTGGGGACTGTGGCGTCGGTGGTTCCGAAGGGGACAGTCTTCATGGATTCCTCTCGTGGG
>NZ_JOAX01000065.1 GCF_000720485.1 Streptomyces ochraceiscleroticus
CCGGGTCGGCGTAGACCGCTACGCTCCCGATCCCGGCGTCCCGGCATGCCCGGGCCACGCGGACAGCGATTTCGCCACGGTTGGCGATGAGCACCTTGCTCAGCATGCCGACTCCAGTGTGTTGTCCGAGGTGATGAGGAGCTGGTCGACGGCCTCGACGATGCCGCGGATGTCCGCGCCGGGGGTGAAGACGGCGTGGACGCCCATGGCCTCCAGCGCGCGGACGTCGGCGTCGGGGATGATCCCGCCGACGAGGAGGCGGACGTCGCTCGCGTCCTCCTGGGCCAGCAGCTCGATCACCTTCGCCACGATGGTCAGGTGCGCGCCCGAGAGCACGGAGAGCCCGAGGAGCGGTGCGTCCTCGGCGAGGACGGTCGCGACGATCTGCTCCGGGGTCTGGTGCAGGCCGGTGTAGATCACCTCGTAGCCGGCGTCACGCAGTGCCCGGGCGATGACCTTGGCGCCACGGTCGTGGCCGTCGAGTCCGGGTTTGGCGATGACGACGCGAGCGCGCGGCGTCGGTGCCGCGTTGTCGCGGGGCGCCCCTTGGCGCAGGGTGTTCATGGTTTCTCCGATCGGGTGGGCGAGTCAGCCCCGCCAGTAGGTGCGGGCCCATGCGGTCGGCCCCGGTGGGGGAAGGCGGTGGGTGCCGAGACGGGCCGGGTCGGACCAGGAGTCCCGGGGGCCGGGTGCCTCGGCGGGCGCGGAGTCTGCCGCGGCGGCGCGGGCCCGGACCACCGCAAGGGCGGCGGCCAGCTCCTCGGGGGTGGGATTGCCCCGTACTACCTTGATCACAGCGCCTCCTTACTGTCCTTGCACGGTGCTCAGAGCGGGATGTTGCCGTGCTTCTTGGGGGGCAGTTGTTCGCGCTTGTTGCGGAGGGTGCGCAGGCCGCGGACGATGTGGCGGCGGGTTTCGGAGGGCATG
>NZ_JOAX01000066.1 GCF_000720485.1 Streptomyces ochraceiscleroticus
GGAGTCTCGTGGGCTCGGAGATGTGTATAAGAGACAGCGTAAGAGCAGGCCCCTTCCGCCTCGGGCGGGAGGGGCCATTTCGCATGTCCGGGGAACACGTCGGCCCCCACCGCTGGGCAGGGGCCGATCGTCTGTACCCCTGAGCCGACAGGGGTACGGTTCTGATGTCGAGCAGAACGGAGTTCAGCATGCCACAGAGCATCGAGGAGCACACCGGCGCACGGATCGCGAGGGCGCGGAAACGCCGGCACTTGAGCCAGCGCGAGCTGGCCGACCTGAGCCACGTGTCGTACAGCGCACTGACCAAAGTTGAGCAGGGGCGGATCCCTGCTAGCCCGTCCGTGATCGGCGCCTTGGCCCGCGCGCTGTCCGTCCCCACCACCGAACTGACCGGGCAGCCCTACCTCGAGGAACTGCAGCAGGACCAACTCGACGGGCTGATCAACCCGATCCGCGAGGCCCTCAACGTCTACGACCTGGGCCCGGATCCAGACGTCGCCCCCCGGCGCCCGGCGGAGCTGGCCGACCAGGCCAACGAGCTGTGCATGCTGGTCCGCGAGACGAACATCAAGCAAGCCGCCGCAGCACTGCCGTCGCTCATCTGCGAAGCGACGACCCAAGCGCACACCGCAGGCACGAGAGAGGCGTGGCAGACACTCGCCAGCTCCTACCGCACGGCCTACGACGTCGCCACGAAGCTCGGGTTCATAGACCTTTCCGCGATCGCCCTGGACCGTCTGGAGTGGGCGGCACACCGGGCGTCGGACCCGATCCTGAGCGGCATGCGGCAGTACCTGCGGGCACTGGCCTACCTCCGTGCGAGTGACTACCGCACGGGCAAGCGGCTCGTGCAGCTCGGCATGACCACTCTGCAGCAGGCAGACCGCGGCCGGGAAAGGGACGTCCTCACCGGGCAGATG
>NZ_JOAX01000067.1 GCF_000720485.1 Streptomyces ochraceiscleroticus
CTCACCGGGACCGTTCACGACACAGCCCATGACCGCGACCCGCAGCGGCACCTCCATGCCGTCCAGCCCCGCGGTGACCTCCTCGGCCAGCTTGTACACGTCCACCTGCGCCCGCCCGCACGACGGGCACGAGACGATCTCCAGCCGCCGCTGCCGCAGGTTCAGCGACTCCAGAATGGAGATGCCGACCTTGATCTCCTCCGCCGGCGGCGCCGACAGCGAGACGCGAATCGTGTCACCGATGCCCTCGCTCAGCAGCGCGCCGAAGGCGACAGCCGACTTGATCGTGCCCTGGAAGGCCGGACCGGCCTCGGTCACGCCCAGGTGCAGCGGGTAGTCGCACTGCGCGGCGAGCTGCCGGTAGGCGTTGACCATGACCACCGGGTCGTTGTGCTTGACCGAGATCTTGATGTCCCGGAAGCCGTGCTCCTCGAAGAGGGACGCCTCCCACAGCGCCGACTCCACCAGCGCCTCGGGGGTCGCCTTGCCGTACTTCTGCAGCAGGCGGCGGTCCAGCGAGCCGGCATTCACCCCGATCCGGATCGGAGTGCCCGCATCGGAGGCCGCCTTGGCGATCTCCTTGACCTTGTCGTCGAACTGCTTGATGTTGCCCGGATTGACCCGCACCGCCGCACAGCCCGCGTCGATCGCCGCGAACACGTACTTCGGCTGGAAGTGAATATCGGCGATCACCGGGATCCCCGACTTCTTCGCGATCACCGGCAGCGCATCCGCGTCATCCTGCGTGGGACACGCCACCCGCACGATCTGGCAGCCGGACGCCGTCAGCTCCGCGATCTGCTGCAGCGTCGCCCCAATGTCCGCCGTACGCGTCGTCGTCATCGACTGC
>NZ_JOAX01000068.1 GCF_000720485.1 Streptomyces ochraceiscleroticus
GGCAACTGTGTGGTCATCAAGCCCGCCGAGCAGACCCCGGCCAGCCTCCTCGTCCTCATGGACCTGATCGCCGATCTGCTGCCGCCGGGCGTGGTCAACGTCGTGAACGGCTTCGGTGTGGAGGCGGGCAAGCCCCTCGCGTCCAGCTCGCGGATCGCGAAGGTGGCGTTCACCGGTGAGACCACGACCGGCCGCCTGATCATGCAGTACGCGAGCGAGAACATCATTCCGGTCACGCTGGAGCTGGGCGGCAAGAGCCCCAACATCTTCCTGCCGGACGTCATGGCGGCCGACGACGACTTCCTGGACAAGGCCGTCGAGGGCTTCGTGATGTTCGCGCTGAACCAGGGCGAGGTGTGTACTTGCCCGTCCCGGGCGCTGATCCACTCCTCGATCTACGACGAGTTCATGGCCCGCTGCATCGAGCGCACCAAGGCGATCACCAGCGGCAGTCCGCTGGACCCGGCGACCATGATCGGTGCGCAGGCCAGCAACGACCAGTACGAGAAGATCCTCTCCTATATCGACATCGGCAAGAAGGAGGGCGCCGAGCTGGTCGCCGGCGGCTCCTCGCGCACCGTCCCGGGCCATGAGGGCGGGTACTACATCGAGCCGACGATCTTCCGTGGCACCAATGACATGCGGATCTTCCAGGAGGAGATCTTCGGCCCGGTCGTTTCGGTGACCACGTACGACTCGGTGGATGAGGCGCTGAAGATCGCGAACGACACGCTGTACGGGCTGGGCGCCGGCGTGTGGACCCGGGACGGTAACACCGCCTACCGCCTGGGCCGGGAGATCAAGGCGGGCCGGGTGTGGACCAACTGCTACCACGCCTACCCGGCGCA
>NZ_JOAX01000069.1 GCF_000720485.1 Streptomyces ochraceiscleroticus
CCAGCTGCTGAAGACGACGCTGGAGAAGAACGACGGCACCGCGCAGCACACGCTGTCCAAGGCCAAGGCTGCGGTCGACAACATCGGCTGACCTGCCCGAAAGGGGCGGGCCGGTAACGGGGAGCGTGGGTAGGGATGGCGGGCTGGGACCTGCATCCGCAGGGTATTTCGGGTGTGCTGAAGACGACCGGTGAATTCGCCGGAAAGATCGAGGGGCACGCCAAGGCGTACGGCGAGCATCTGCAGTCCGCCGCGAGCAGCGCGGGCACGATCACCGCCGAGGGCGAGGCGCACGGCGGCGGCAAGGACGGGGAAAAGGCCGCCGGCGGCCTGGTCGCGCTGGCGCTCTCGCAATTCGCCGAGCACACAACCAACGACCTGAAGTTCATCGCCGCCCGGGCCGGCAAGTCCCTCACGGGCGCGGTGGAGGCCACCACCGCCTATCTCAACGGCGACCTGGACATGGCCGCCGACGCCCAGCGCAAGGCCCTCGGCGTACCGGACCTGGACCCGAAGAAGCCGGGGGCACAGCAGGCATGAAGATCGAGCTGAAGCCGGACCAGATTCCGCAGTACACCGGTGATCTGGCGCAGCTGGAGAAGGATCATGCGGCGCTGAAGACCGATGCCGGGCACATCCGCACCACCGGCTCGGACGTCCACTCCCACTTCCAGGGCCTGTCGGCGTACTACAAGGCGCCCGAGGCGGAGCAGCTCTTTGCCACCACCAAGCCGGTGCAGGACCGGGCGGACGGCTTCGCCGACGGCCTGGAGACGGTG
>NZ_JOAX01000070.1 GCF_000720485.1 Streptomyces ochraceiscleroticus
CACCGTCTCCAGGCCGTCGGCGAAGCCGTCCGCCCGGTCCTGCACCGGCTTGGTGGTGGCAAAGAGCTGCTCCGCCTCGGGCGCCTTGTAGTACGCCGAGAGGCCCTGGAAGTGGGAGTGGACGTCCGAGCCGGTGGTGCGGATGTGCCCGGCATCGGTCTTCAGCGCCGCATGGTCCTTCTCCAACTGCGCCAGATCACCGGTGTACTGCGGAATCTGGTCCGGCTTCAGCTCGATCTTCATGCCTGCTGTGCCCCCGGCTTGGTCGGATCCACATCCACCGCACCCAGCGCCTTGCGCTGCGCCTCGGCGGCCATCTCCAGATCACCGTTGAGATACGCCGTGGTGGCATCCACCGCGCCGTTGAGCGACTTGCCCGCCCGCATCGCGATGAACTTCAGGTCATTGATCGTGTGCTCGGAGAACTGTGAGAGCGCCAGCGCCACCAGCCCCCCGGCCGCCTTCTCGCCGCCCTGACCGCCGCCCTCGGCGGTGATCGTGCCCGCGCTGGTGGCCGCGGACTGCAGATGGTCCCCGTACGCCTTGGTATGCGTCTCGATCTTCCCGGCCATCTCACCGGTCGTCTTCAGCACACCCTGGATACCCTGCGGATCCAGATCCCAGCCGGCCATGCCCTACCTCATGCTCCCCGTTACCGCCCGCCACCGGACCCGTGTCCGGGCAGGTCAGCCGATGTTGTCGACCGCAGCCTTGGCCTTGGACAGCGTGTGCTGCGCGGTGCCGTCGTTCTTCTCCAGCGTCGTCTTCAGCAGCTGG
>NZ_JOAX01000071.1 GCF_000720485.1 Streptomyces ochraceiscleroticus
CACGATGAGCGTGAACGCGTTGGTGGCGTGGTCGTTGGTGTAGCGGATGACGGTGCGTTCCGGCTCCGCGCGGGCCACCGACATCCCGTTGGCGGGGTCGATGGCCTGCCCGAAGTCCTCCACGTGGACGCCGTTGGGCTGGAACCTGCGCACGGTGATCGCAGTGCGTGCCATGGCTCAGCCTCCGATCAGGGGGTGGCGTCGATGTAGGCGACGGCGATTCCCTCGGGGCGGATCAGCTTCGCGCCGTACAGGGCCAGGCCCTTGACGGCGTCGCTGAAGGACGACTCCGGCCGATAGGCCTCGGTCTTGTTGATCTGCTCGGCGAAGGAGATGGCTCCGTTGACGCCGGCCTGGACGACGTGCACGCCCGCGGTCGGCTCCGGGGTGTTGTTCGACTCGAAGATCTCGAACCCGGCCGCCCGGCCGACGGCGCCGTTGCGCAGGGCGTCGGTCTGCCCGGACTTGGCGTAGTCGGTGAACCGGTCGTCCATCAGCAGGGAGGCGTAGCCCTCAGGCGGGACGATGCAGTACCGGCCTGCAGTGGGGACGTTGGCGCGCTTCATCTTCGTGCGCAGCGGCACCAGGACCTTGTCGTAGAAGTCCTTGGGGGTGGTGTGCACGTTGATCGGGGAGCCGGTGGAGCCGAGCGTGTTCGCCGTGACCGCCCCGGTGTAGAAGCTGGCGACGTAGCGGTCGGCTTCGTCGGCCAGACCGTGCGCGGCCTCGCTCATGGCC
>NZ_JOAX01000072.1 GCF_000720485.1 Streptomyces ochraceiscleroticus
GGTTGCGCTAGCCTGTGTTTCCCTGCTCAGGAGGGGTCGAGATGTCGGATCCGCACAAGCGGCTAGATGACGCGATGAACCAGCGCCGCCTGGAACTCGGGCTTCAGTGGCGCGACCTCGCCGCGGCGGCGGGTGTCTCGTACGAGGCCTTGCGTGCGATCCGTCGAGGCACCTCACGCCCTGCCGACCTCACAGCTCGCAGACTCGAAGAGGCGCTGCGGTGGGAGCCGGGCAGCGTACGGGCCGCGCTCGCCGGCAGCACGCCGATCGCGCGCGAGCCGGACCCGGAGAGTTCTCCCGCGCAGGATCCTGGGCTGCTTCCCGGCGAAGCGCTGAGGCTCGTCATCAGCGCTGCAGCCCAGAAGCTGGGATTGGGGGCGGATGATCTGGAAGACGTCTTTCAGGCTGTCCGTCGCGATCTCGCCGAGACCGAAGCGACCCAGGCAGCCAACCACGCTGACCCCGCGCCGTACGGGACTCCAGATCTCTCGGCCATGATGCTTGAAGCTCGGCTTGCGGCCGGCCTCAGCCTGGAGGATGTCGCGCGGCTCACCGCCGCCGCGCCCGGGACTCCCGCGGCGCTCGATGTGGGCTGGCTGGGCCGCCTAGAAGGGGCCGCCCTGGCTCCGGACGAGTTCCCCGAGTTTCCCCAGCTGGACGCTCTGGCGTACGCCCTGAATCTGGACCCGTCACGGGTACAGGAGGCAGCGGGCGTGCAGTTCATGAACGTGCAC
>NZ_JOAX01000073.1 GCF_000720485.1 Streptomyces ochraceiscleroticus
AGCCGGCCACGGTGAGCGGCTGGCGGTCGAGGGCGGCGTCGAGCTCGGTGAGGATGCCCGCGGCCTCCTTGTAGCCGCGGTACTTGGACCACACGTGCAGCACGATGGAGGCCTCCAGGCCGCGCTGGTTGTGCGCGTCGTCCACGTTCTCGGTGATCGAGCCGAGCGACACGTAGGGGTGCGCGACCTGCTCGGGCACCTCGTCGTAGACGCCAGAGACCAGCGCGGTCAGCGGAGCGTGGGCGCGCAGCTTCGCGACGACGGCCTGCTGCAGCGGCCACAGGGCGGCGGTCACGTGCGCTTCTCCGCGCGCTCGATCTTCTTCTTCAGCCTGGCGATCTCTTGCTCAGCGTCATCTCGCTTCTTCAGCTCACGCGCGAGCTGGCGGCGCCAGGTGTCCAGCAGGCTCATGCGGCACCCCCTCCCATGTGCCGGCGGAACGCGGCGCGGTAGGTGCGGGTGACCTGGCGGCGGTGCTCGTTGAACGCGGGCACCAGGAAGGGCTGGTCGTCCATCTTGCTGGTGCCCTTCTCCACGTAGTACGCGTACTCGAGCTCGGCGGGGTCCCAGACGCCGACGTCGGCGCGGCCGAAGTGGTCGTTGACGCGTTCCTCGAGGGCCTGCCACAGGTTGCCCTTGTCGCGGGGCACCTTGTCCTCGGCGGTGCTGAGCACGGCCTCTGCCCACTCGTGTAGGGCCTCGG
>NZ_JOAX01000074.1 GCF_000720485.1 Streptomyces ochraceiscleroticus
GGCGGCGAGGAGCTAGGCGGAGGCCGGCGAGGACGCTCGGGAGACGGTCACCACGGCAGGAGAGGAGTGGCCTGTTGCCCGCAACGCATCGCCGGTTGCTTCGGCCAGCCACGCTGACACTTCCGGCGACCACTCACGAGCGCGGACCACAAACTGCGCCGCCGGCCGTGTTCCCCGCAGCAGCTCGCGGCTCGTCCCGCGGCGTGCGAGATGCGCCGCGTCGATCCTCGCAGGCATACGTGCCTCGGCCGCCATGCCGAGGCGCTCCTGCACAGCGGTGAGCACACGCGCAGGCTCCTTCGGGGCGTCCCATGCCGCGGCGGGGGCTGCGGAGACCGTGACCTGGACATCGACGGGCGCGGACGGGGAGGCCAGGGAGAACCACTCCCGCATGTCGTCCAAGTCGCTGGACGCGTCCCCGGCGGTGATCTGCAGCGGAAGGTAGGTGCACAGCGCGGTGAAAGCGACTTCCCCCACCCGCTCGAGGGCGTCGAACAGCATCCGGGTCATCGGCAGCACCGGCAGACGTGGGTGGCGGACGTCCTCGGGAATGTCGGCTCGCATCCAGGCGAGTTCGCGGACCTCATCACCACCGGTCCAGTCACCGCCCTTGTCGCACTCCAGCCAGCGCTGCGGGTCGGGGAAGAGCTTCTTCCCCTGCGGCGTGCGCCAGCCGCAGGGCGCGTGCCAGCCATA
>NZ_JOAX01000075.1 GCF_000720485.1 Streptomyces ochraceiscleroticus
CACATCCACACCACCGCGGGCAAGCTGGCGGATCTTCAGCGACGCATCGAAGAAGCCACCCACGCCGGCTCCGCGCGGGCGGTGGAAAAGCAGCACGCCAAGGGCAAGTTGACCGCCCGGGAGCGGATCGACCTGCTGCTGGACGAAGGATCCTTCGTCGAACTGGACGAGTTCGCACGGCACCGCTCCACCGACTTCGGCATGGCCTACTCCCCCGCCATCACCGACTTCACCGTCATGGTCGACCAGACCTCCCACATGTTCATCACCGGCCCCGACGTCATCAAGACCGTCACCGGCGAGGACGTCGGCTTTGAGGAGCTGGGCGGCGCCCGGACCCACAACGCCACCTCCGGCGTCGCCCACCACATGGCCGGCGATGAGAAGGACGCGGTGGAGTACATCAAGGCGCTGCTGTCCTACCTGCCCTCCAACAACCTCTCCGAGCCCCCCGCCTTCCCCGAGGAGGCCGACCTGGAGACCTCCGCGGAGGACCGGGAGCTGGATGCCCTCATCCCGGACTCCGCCAACCAGCCCTACGACATGCTCTCGAGGGCCACTCGGTGGGCATCGTCGCCAACCAGCCGATGCAGTTCGCCGGCACCCTGGACATCAAGGCGAGCGAGAAAGCCGCCCGCTTCGTGCGCACCTGCGACGCCTACAACATCCCCGTCCTCACCTTCGTGGACGTGCCCGGCTTCCTGCCCGGCACCGACCAGGAATGGGACGGCATCATCCGCCGCGGCGCCAAGCTGATCTACGCCTACGCCGAGGCCACCGTGCCGCTGATCACCGTCATCACCCGCAAGGCCTTCGGCGGCGCCTATGACGTGATGGGCTCCAAGCACCTGGGCGCCGACCTCAACCTGGCCTGGCCCACCGCCCAGATCGCCGTCATGGGCGCCCAGGGCGCCGTCAACATCCTCCACCGCCGCACCCTGGCCGCCATCCCACATCGTCCGCGGCCTGCGCACCCTCCGCAACAAGCGCGAACAACTGCCCCCCAAGAAGCACGGCAACATCCCGCT
>NZ_JOAX01000076.1 GCF_000720485.1 Streptomyces ochraceiscleroticus
TCGGCGTACTACAAGGCGCCCGAGGCGGAGCAGCTCTTTGCCACCACCAAGCCGGTGCAGGACCGGGCGGACGGCTTCGCCGACGGCCTGGAGACGGTGGCCTCGGCGCTGTCCTCCTATGCCGATGAGATCCGCCCGCTGGTGCCGAAGCTGGCGGAGCTGAAGACCAAGGCGCAGAACTTCATCCGCGACCATAAGGACGACGAGGACGGGGATTACGACGAGGATCTGATCGCCGAGCACAACCAGATCCGGGATGACATCACCGCCACGGTGGCCGCGTTCTGGGCGGCGGAGCGGACCTGCCACAACAAGATCACCGCTCTGTGGGGCGGGACGCAGATGGTGGCCGGGGACGGCTCGGACAAGAAGAACCAGTACGGCTTCAGCGCCGAGGACATGAAGAACGCCAAGCTCCCCTGGGGCGACCCGGTGGAGGAGAAGCACCACTGGTACGAGGTCGGCCACTGGGTGAAGTCCTTCGTGTGGGACGGCCTGATCGTCGACGGCATCTGGGGCACCATCAAGGGCCTGGGCACCCTGGTGGGCTTCGGCGGCTGGGA
>NZ_JOAX01000077.1 GCF_000720485.1 Streptomyces ochraceiscleroticus
GGCGCGAGGAGAACCACAACCGCGCCCAAGCCCACGCAGTCGGCTGGGCCGAACGCGCCACCACCGAGTACAACGAAGCGGTGAGGCACGAGGACGACGCCCGGGAGCGCCAGCAGTACGACAGCGGCTGGCAGCGCGACCGCGCGGCCGAGTCCCGCACCCTGGCCCAGTTCCACGGCGTACGGTCCACCGAAGCCCGCATCCTCGCCGAAATGTGGGCTTCGGTCGCCAAAGCCCTCGACGCGCGACCCACCGATTTCGAACTGGTCCCCGGCCCCTGACCGGACGTGTCACAGGAGTGTCACGCCGCGTTCACGCCGCCCCCACATGTCGCATGATGGCCCCTCAGCACTAACAGTCCTGGGGGGACGAACCATGCGCATCCGCTACACCATCGGCGCACTCACCGCCGCAGCACTCCTCACGCTCACCGCCTGCGAAGGCACCGACGACACCGGCTCCAGCAAGCCGTCCGCCGCCGCCGAGGAGTCCAGCGACCAGGCCACCGAGAGCGACACGGCGGCCGAGGACGCCGACGCGGGCGAGGCCGAGACGGCTGAAC
>NZ_JOAX01000078.1 GCF_000720485.1 Streptomyces ochraceiscleroticus
GAGGTGACCCGGCCGAGGGTGCCGGCGAACGTGTCGTCGAAGCCTCCGGCGTCGCCGCCCACGTCCTGCCAGACGATGCGCCAAGTGACGTTGCCGCCCACCTGCTGGGCGTAGAACCGGCACAGGACCCACTGGTTGAACAGGTCCGGGCCGGTGGCGATCAGCTGGGAGACGACGGCGACGCCGTCGGAGTTGTAGCCCAGGATGCGGGTGCCGGTGTCCTTGATCTGGATGCGCCAGTCCCGCACGGTGCCGGTGGTCTGGATCGACATGTAGCTGGCGTAATCGGACGGCTGGCTGTTCAGCCGGTACAGCCACCACACCGACCAGGTCGTGGTGGAGCCGCCCGCGGGCACCTGCCCGGACAGCCGGGAGGTGACGGCCCCGTTCTGGGTGGCCACAACGGGCAGCGCGGCCGAGGACGGCAGCGACGACTCCGAGGCGAACGTCATGTTCAGCGTCGTCATCGGCTGCACGCCGTCGATGGGGCTGTAGGCGCGGGTGGCGTCGGCGCCTTCCTCCAGCGGCCAGTAGGCGCGCGGGCGGTAGC
>NZ_JOAX01000079.1 GCF_000720485.1 Streptomyces ochraceiscleroticus
GTTCAGCGGTGTGGCGGGGGCAGGCGTGCAGGCCTGCGTCGGTGGCGCGGGGGCAGATGGGGCAGCTACTCACGGTCGGCTCCGGTGTCGGTACGGCCGCAGGTGTGCTCGGCGCCGTTGGTCCTGAACCCGGCCTCGCAGCAGTCGCGGCGCTGAGTATGGAGCTCGGCGAGGGCTGCGGCGGACTGGTCGGCGTAGATGGCGACTTCGTCCTGGAAGTGCTGGAGGGCGTCGGGGCCTTCGTCGCGGAGGATCTGTGCGTGCAGGGAGCCGACCATCTCGGCGAGCACGCAGCGGGGCAGCATCGCGTCGAGCCGCTCGGCGCCCTGTCCGGAGCGGTAGTGGCCGAACAGGATGAGCAGCACGGCGGCTTGGCCGTGGCTGCAGTGGGCATCCTCGGCGATCTGCAGGCCGGTGTTGTGGGTGAGGAACAGGTTCCCGGGCTTGATCATCCGGAAGTGCGTCATCGGGTCTCCAGCCGGTGGGCGGCGGTCATGAGTACTGACGGGTAGGCGTGGGTGTCT
>NZ_JOAX01000080.1 GCF_000720485.1 Streptomyces ochraceiscleroticus
GCGGGGCCCCGGTCCGTCTGCAGACGAGCGCGTCGGCGTCCCATGAGGGTGCCTGCAGGCTGTAGCCGTCCGGGCAGTCCGGGCCTGGCTCTCCGGCTTCCCCTCGCGGCCCCTGCTCGCCTTGCGGGCCTTGCTCGCCGCGTGGCCCCTGCTCGCCCTGCGGCCCTTGCTCACCCTGGGGGCCGGTCGCGCCCGGGGCGCCGTCCTGGCCGGCCGCCCCGTCCTCGCCGTCCTGGCCCGGGGTGCCAGCCTCGCCGTCGGTGCCGTCGGTGCCGTCACCGCCGTTACGGCCCGGGCGCCCGGACGGTCCCGGCTCGCCCTGCGGCCCGGGTATCGGCACGGGGACCTCGGCCCGGGCCGGGAGGTCCTCGATGGCGTCGGCCGGGTCCGGTGCCGTCGGCGTCGCGCCCTCGTTCTTGACCTGGGCCCGTAGCAGCCGTACGTCCCCGGCGAGCGTGCTGACGGCCTCGCCGCGGCGGTCGGCCTCGGCGGCGAGCTCGTCGGCCCGGGCCGCCTCATGAT
>NZ_JOAX01000081.1 GCF_000720485.1 Streptomyces ochraceiscleroticus
TGACGATGGTGCCCTGCATGGGGGAGGCGAGGGCGTCGCCGGAGGCGGCGGAGCCGGACTTCTTGGACGCCTTGCGCTTGGGCTTGGCGCCGGCGGCGACCGCGGCGCGCGCCAGCGGCATGCCGAGGGAGGACGGCAGGGAGACTTCCAGGCGCTTGCCGCCGACCTCGACCACGACCGACTCGCGGTTGCTCTCCCCGTCGGCCTCGGCATCGGCCGGGACGGTGAAGGGCTCGATGTCGTTCTTGAACTCGGTCTCGATCCAGCGGGTGTGCACGGCGAACGGGTCCGCGGTGAACGCCTCGTCCTCGACGACGGCACGGTGGAACGGGATCGCGGTGGCCATGCCCTCGACGGTGAACTCCGCCAGCGCACGCCGCGCCCGCTCCAGCGCCTGCGCTCGCGTCGCGCCGGTGACGATCAGCTTGGCGAGCAGGGAGTCCCAGGCCGGGCCGATGACGCTGCCGGACTCCACACCCGCATCCAGGCGCACGCCCGGACCGGCCGGAGCCTCGAACGTGCCGCGGACCGGCGGGTCGTCGTAGCCCAGCTCCTCGCCATCCGCGATGCGGAACATCTCGCGGACCAGGTCGATGCCGGTGACCTCCTCGGTGACCGGGTGCTCGCCTCCTCCACCAGCTTTTGGTGGCGGCGCTGCAGCGAGCAGTCCCGGGTGGAGACGACCACCACGTTGCCGTGCTTGTCGGCCAGGCACTGGGTCTCCACGTGCCGGGCGGTCCAGGTAGCGCTCCACGAAGCACTCGCCGCGGCCGAAGGCGGCGACCGCCTCGCGGACCGCGGAGTCGTAGAGCTCGGGGACCTCTTCGAGGGTGCGGGCGACCTTCAGGCCGCGGCCGCCGCCGCCGAAGGCGGCCTTGATGGCGATCGGCAGGCCGTGCTCCTGGGCGAAGGCGACGCCCTCCTCCGCCCCGGCGACCGGGTCGGGGGTGCCGGCGACCAGCGGGGCGCCGGCGCGCTGGGCGATGTGGCGGGCGGCGACCTTGTCGCCCAGGTCACGGATGGCCTGCCCCAGGGCGTATGCCTCATCCGCGGCAGTCCGGGTCGGCGTAGACCGCTACGCTCCCGATCCCGGCGTCCCGGCATGCCCGGGCCACGCGGACAGCGATTTCGCCACGGTTGGCGATGAGCACCTTGC
>NZ_JOAX01000082.1 GCF_000720485.1 Streptomyces ochraceiscleroticus
GCCTCCAAGGGCTACGACGCACGGTGGGCCCGCACACGAGCCGCATACCTACGTACACACCCCTACTGCGAGTGCGAGGAGTGCGAGGCCCTGCCCCCTCTGCTCAGGCCCAGGGCTACCGAGGTCAACCACCGTGACGGGCTCGGACCGTTGGGACCGAGGGGCCACGAGTGGGCCAACCTGCAGGCCATGACCAAGGCTCACCACTCCAGGCACACAGCACGTGAGCAGCCTGGTGGTTGGAATGATCGAGGCGATCTCTGATCTCAAGAATTCTTTTGGAATTCGAATCGAATTTTGATCTCGAAAATTTTTGATCAGAAAAAAGTTTCAGATTGAAAATATTTTCAAGATCAGACCCGGGGGTGGACCCCTGGCCCGTAGGGGGCCCGGAACGCCGGGGAGGGCTCCGGGAAGTCGGTCAGGTTCAAAGGGTCAAGATCGTCACGCAACGTGACGATCGCCGACGCTGCGCAAGGCAGCGGGGAGGAGTGATCACCATGGCCCGTGGAGG
>NZ_JOAX01000083.1 GCF_000720485.1 Streptomyces ochraceiscleroticus
CCTCGGCCCCGGGCGGCAGCCACAGCCGCATCGCGTCGTCGACGTCGGCCATCTGCGGGGACTTGTCCTGCCGCGAGAGCGGCCGCTCGAACTTCCACAGCTGGTCCGGCAGGTAGAGGGTGGCGTAGTCGACGTTGCCGTCCTGCCACCGCTTCAGCCCGGCCCGCCGGCGCACGCGCGAGCCGGGCTCGTAGGCGACGATGCACTGCGCGGCGTCCTCGAACGTGACGATGGGGGTGTCCTCGTCGTCGGGGTCACCCCACACCAGCACGAACGACCGCGCCGAGTTGACCGCGCCGAGGAACCCCAGCTGGCTGTCGCCGTCAAGGCCGTTCATCTGCCAGACCTGCCACAGGTCCTTGTCGGCCTTCTCCTCGCCGGAGGCCTGGAAGCCGGTGACGTCGAGGCGCTCCACCGGGCTGTCGGCCACGACCTGGACCCAGTTGTCGGAGAAGTCCCTGTACCTGTCGCCGTGGAACTTGGCGAAGTCGTCGCTGGCGAACTTCAGCGGCT
>NZ_JOAX01000084.1 GCF_000720485.1 Streptomyces ochraceiscleroticus
GTCCGGCCCGGGGCGGGTTCGTAAGAAGCACGTCCGATCGATCAACGAGGAGAAACGCATGTCTCTGAAGGACGCACTTCGCATCACGATCGCGATGGCCGGCGGCGACGAGGACGACAACGGCGAGCCCAATCCGCCCACCGGCGACGGTGACGACGGCCGCCAGTACGACGCCTGACGCTGACCGGATCTCGTGAATGACGTCGGCCCCGCCCATACAGTGGCGGGGCCGACACCACCACCAGAGAGGGCGCCCATGCCACGGGAACTCAGCGGGACCGGACGAGTCACCATCTTCCCTCTGCTGCACGACTGGGAGACGGGGAGCCGGTGCGTCTTCGCCTACACGACCACCAACGACGGGTACACGGCCGTCGTCGGCGTGATCCCCGTCGAGGGTAATGTGCATGAGCCGGGCGACCTGTTCGCGCTCGCCGGGCGTCACGGGTTCATCGGCGAGTGGAAGGGCAGCCACGAACAGAGGTGCGGCTGTCTCTTATACAC
>NZ_JOAX01000085.1 GCF_000720485.1 Streptomyces ochraceiscleroticus
GCCGACGTCACCCCCACCGGGGTGCGCCGCGCAGGGGCCGCGGCCCGGGACGTGACGGTGCGGTTCGTCGGCTCCGAGGACGACTTCAACCGGTTCATGCGCCGCTCGGTCGTCGTCTACGGCGGCGGCAGCGTGCAGAGGGCCTACGGGCAAGGGAAGGTGACGTGACGGGTGGACATCACCACCGAGCTCAACCTGGGCGGCATCTGGACCGACATCAGCGCGGACGTGCGCACGGAGTCGGACATGCAGGGCACCCGCGGCTTGTCGTCCTGGGCGTCGGAGGCCGACCCGTCCAGGTACACGTTCGGCCTGAACAACCGGCACGGGAAGTACAGCCCCCGTAACCCGGTCTCGCCGTACTACCGGCAGCTGTCGCGCAACACCCCGATCCGGATCAGCGTCCCGGCGACCACCAGCCATCTGGAGATCTTCGACGACACCGGCACGGTGACCACCCCGCACAGCGCCGCGCTGGACATCGCCGGGGACATCGACGTG
>NZ_JOAX01000086.1 GCF_000720485.1 Streptomyces ochraceiscleroticus
TATGGCTGGCACGCGCCCTGCGGCTGGCGCACGCCGCAGGGGAAGAAGCTCTTCCCCGACCCGCAGCGCTGGCTGGAGTGCGACAAGGGCGGTGACTGGGCCGGTGGCGATGAGGTCCGCGAACTCGCCTGGATGCGAGCCGACATTCCCGAGGACGTCCGCCACTCGCGTCTGCCGGTGCTGCCGATGACCCGGATGCTGTTCGACGCCCTGGAGCGGGTGGGAGAAGTCGCTTTCACCGCGCTGTGCACCTACCTTCCGCTCCAGATCACCGGCGGGGACGCGTCCAGCGACTTGGACGACATGCGGGAGTGGTTCTCCCTGGCCTCCCCGTCCGCGCCCGTCGATGTCCATGTCACGGTCTCCGCAGCCCCCGCCGCGGCATGGGACGCCCCGAAGGAGCCTGCACGTGTGCTCACCGCTGTGCAGGAGCGCCTCGGCATGGCGGCCGAGGCACGTATGCCTGCGAGGATCGACGCGGCGCATC
>NZ_JOAX01000087.1 GCF_000720485.1 Streptomyces ochraceiscleroticus
GATCTTGGTGAGGCCGGCGCCCGCGCCCTTGGCGACATACGTCATCGGGTCGATGACCTTGCCCGCCTTGCCGGCCACCGACAGCGCCTTGGCCACCGCGCCGGCCTTGCCCGCACCCGCCGCCGCGCCGCCCGCACCGCCGGTGAAGACCGTGGTCAGCACGTTGAAGGTGACCGCACCCGCCGCCCGGCCGGGGTTCTTGCCCCATTCGTCCCAGGCCACCAGGGCCTTGCCGGTCTCCTTCATCGCGGTGCGCGAATCCCGCAGCCAGGAGGGCAGCTTGTCCTCCGGCAGCGCCCAGAAGGCGGTGCCCACGCCGGGGATGGAGGAGATCGCCAGGCCGGTGGCCAGCTGCGCCAGGCCCTTCCACGCCTGGCCCATGGCATCCCAGCCGCCGAAGCCCACCAGGGTGCCCAGGCCCTTGATGGTGCCCCAGATGCCGTCGACGATCAGGCCGTCCCACACGAAGGACTTCACCCAGTGG
>NZ_JOAX01000088.1 GCF_000720485.1 Streptomyces ochraceiscleroticus
GATCTTGGTGAGGCCGGCGCCCGCGCCCTTGGCGACATACGTCATCGGGTCGATGACCTTGCCCGCCTTGCCGGCCACCGACAGCGCCTTGGCCACCGCACCGGCCTTGCCCGCACCCGCCGCCGCGCCGCCCGCACCGCCGGTGAAGACCGTGGTCAGCACGTTGAAGGTGACCGCACCGGCCGCGCGGCCGGGGTTCTTTCCCCATTCGTCCCAGGCCACCAGGGCCTTGCCGGTCTCCTTCATCGCGGTGCGCGAATCCCGCAGCCAGGAGGGCAGCTTGTCCTCGGGCAGCGCCCAGAACGCGGTGCCCACGCCGGGGATGGAGGAGATGGCCAGGCCGGTGGCCAGCTGCGCCAGCCCCTTCCACGCCTGGCCCATGGCGTCCCAGCCGCCGAAGCCCACCAGGGTGCCCAGGCCCTTGATGGTGCCCCAGATGCCGTCGACGATCAGGCCGTCCCACACGAAGGACTTCACCCAGTGG
>NZ_JOAX01000089.1 GCF_000720485.1 Streptomyces ochraceiscleroticus
TGGGCTCGGAGATGTGTATAAGAGACAGACATGGGCAGGAACGCCTTGATCACACCGCCGATCCCGACGGCGATGTTCTTCAGCCCCGACAGGAAGGACTTGAGGTTCTGCCCGGCGACCTTCGCCATGGAGTTCGCGAACGTCTCCAGGCCCTTGCCCTTGGTGCCGCGGTCGATCTCGTCGATGAACGACCCGAACGCCTTGGACGCCTCCTTGACGAACGGGGTGAGCAGCGGCAGCAGCCGCCGCACGACCTGAAGGCCCTTGGTGTAGACGGGCATGGTCGACGAGCTGAGGCTGTCGGACCACTTCTGCTGGTCCTTCTTCAGCCCGATGAACTCCTTGGCCATCGCCCGCGTGTGCGGCGGCATCTGCGCGAGGGCGTCGGTGTAGGCCTTCTGCTTCTCGGCGGCGTCCTCCGCGCCGAGGACCTCCGCCAGCTGGGCGGGGGTCCACGCGTAGTAGGCTGTCTCTTATACACATT
>NZ_JOAX01000090.1 GCF_000720485.1 Streptomyces ochraceiscleroticus
GGCGCTCATGCACTCGTACGCAGGCCTTCGGTGCTACAAGGGCACTGTCTACCCCGGGATCTGGGACGGCCTGGTAAGCGAAGAGGTGTTCTGGGACGTCTACCACCACATCACCGATCCCTCCCGCGCGACGTGGTCCGGCGGGGGCGCTTGCCACGACCTCACCGCCGGTCTGCGGTGCGGCCGCTGCGAAGTCCTGTTGGCTCCCCGGTACGCGGAGGGGCACCCGCCGGTATACCGCTGCAGCAAGTGCGGGAGGAAGATCCAAAAGAAGGCGGTGGACGAGCTGTTCATCGGCACATCAGATGACCTCGGCCTGGTGCTGGAGTATCTCGCCCGCGACGATATCTACGAGATCCTGCGTGCGCCGGACAGCGACGATGCCACCGTGCGGGAGGTCAAGGCTTCGCTGGCCAAGGCCCGCGCCGAGCGGGACAAGATGCGGAACGCGAAGGGTAGGACCCTCGCCGAGGTGCAAG
>NZ_JOAX01000091.1 GCF_000720485.1 Streptomyces ochraceiscleroticus
ATCCAGTCCGGGACGACCCACAGCGTGGGGAAGTCGACGACGAACTCGGCCCCGGGCTCAGTCCTCCCGGCCACGGAACGGCACAACCTTCATGCGGTCGCGCGCGGACTTCCGACGCGGCGCCGGCTCCGTCGGCTCGCTCTCCTCAGCGGCCGGGACGGTGCCCGGCTCGCCGGGCGAGATCTTCCACCGGTTGCGCAGCATGCCCTGTACGGACAGGCCGAGGCTGTCGAGGTACTGCCGCGCAAGCTTGCGCACGTCGACCTTGGCGTCTGGCTGCTCGGCCTCGGCGAGGCAGCGCACGAACAGGGCCACCTCGATCTCCTGGCCGAGCTCCTCCCACATCACGGCCTGTGGCCGTTCCCACAGCTCGTCCCACAGCCGCAGCTCGCGGTCCGCCGGCTCGGTCAGTGGCCAGTCCGGCGCGAAACCGGGGCGCCCCTCGTAGGGCAGGAG
>NZ_JOAX01000092.1 GCF_000720485.1 Streptomyces ochraceiscleroticus
ATCGGTTCCTGGTGCCAAGGCATCCACCGTGCGCCCTTAAAAACTTGGCCACAGATGCTCGCGTCCACTGTGCAGTTCTCAAGCAACGACCAGCCACCCGTCACACACCACTTCCGTGGCGCTACACCGGGGCCGGCGTTTGAAGGTACGAACATGAGTCCGTGCCCTCAGACACCCAACAGCGTGCCCGACACCCAGTCCCATCCGATCGCGTTCCACGCCCGAGGGCAGTACTAGCGTTCCGATCGATCTGTGTGCCGAGTAGTCAACGTTCCACCCATGAGCAACCAGCATCAGACATTCGCTGATGTTCTGGCCTCTGACCAGGTCCGAAGACCCGGTAAGAAGTGCTCCTTAGAAAGGAGGTGATCCAGCCGCACCTTCCGGTACGGCTACCTTGTTACGACTTCGTCCCAATCGCCAGTCCCACCTTCGACGATTCCCT
>NZ_JOAX01000093.1 GCF_000720485.1 Streptomyces ochraceiscleroticus
ATCGGTTCCTGGTGCCAAGGCATCCACCGTGCGCCCTTAAAAACTTGGCCACAGATGCTCGCGTCCACTGTGCAGTTCTCAAGCAACGACCAGCCACCCATCACCCCCGGATCAGATCCGGAGTGCACTGGGGCCGGCGTTTGAAGGTACGAACTTTCGTCCGTGCCCTCAGACACCCAACAGCGTGCCCGACACATCCAGATGATCCATCACGTTCCACGCCGAAGCAGTACTAGTGAGGTCCAACCGAGTGTGCCGAGTAGTCAACGTTCCACCCATGAGCAAACCACCGCAGGACGTTCGCCTGCGTTGTGGCCTCTGAGTCGGCGAACCGACTTGAGTGCTCCTTAGAAAGGAGGTGATCCAGCCGCACCTTCCGGTACGGCTACCTTGTTACGACTTCGTCCCAATCGCCAGTCCCACCTTCGACGATTCCCT
>NZ_JOAX01000094.1 GCF_000720485.1 Streptomyces ochraceiscleroticus
CGGGCAGGTCAGCCGATGTTGTCGACCGCAGCCTTGGCCTTGGACAGCGTGTGCTGCGCGGTGCCGTCGTTCTTCTCCAGCGTCGTCTTCAGCAGCTGGATGATGTTCTTGACCTCCTGCGAGGCCCGGTTCCAGCGCAGCTCCTTGCCGTGGTACTCATCCGCCACGCCATCGGCCGTGAAGTCCGCCATCGCCGCCTTCACCTGACCGCCGAATCCATCCCCGACTGACCACCCAGAATCCCCGACAGAGAACTCTGCAGGGCGGAGGCGATCTCGTCCGACCGAGACTTGAACTGATCGAACGCGGCCTTGCCCGACCCGTTGAACTTGCCCTCCAGCGGCGCCGCGGCATCCACCAACTGCCGGATCAGCGTCCCCAGATCCTCACTCGACCCACGCGACTTCGACTGCAGCGTCGACAGCGTCTGCGCTCCCATGTCGAACTTCATCAGGCTCCCCCTGCCGGGCTGGACGGCTGT
>NZ_JOAX01000095.1 GCF_000720485.1 Streptomyces ochraceiscleroticus
GCGCACCCAGCTGGAGACGCTGCGCAAGAACGCCGCGGAGTTCGGGGTCCGGCTGCATCCGCTGGGTGATGTCGAGCAGGGCGTGGTGCATGTGGTGGGGCCCCAGTTAGGGCTGACCCAGGCGGGCACCACCGTGGTCTGCGGGGACTCCCACACCTCCACCCACGGCGCGTTCGGCGCGCTGGCTTTTGGCATCGGCACCAGCCAGGTCGAGCATGTGCTGGCCACCCAGACGCTGCCGCTCTCGCCGTTCAAGACGATGGCCATCACCGTCGAGGGCGAGCTGCCCGAGACCGTCACGGCCAAGGACCTGATCCTCGCCATCATCGCGAAGATCGGCACCGGCGGCGGCCAGGGCTATGTCATCGAATACCGCGGCCCGGCCATCGAGAAGCTCTCG
>NZ_JOAX01000096.1 GCF_000720485.1 Streptomyces ochraceiscleroticus
CGAGAGCTTCTCGATGGCCGGGCCGCGGTATTCGATGACATAGCCCTGGCCGCCGCCGGTGCCGATCTTCGCGATGATGGCGAGGATCAGGTCCTTGGCGGTGACGGTCTCGGGCAGCTCGCCCTCGACGGTGATGGCCATCGTCTTGAAGGGCGAGAGCGGCAGCGTCTGGGTGGCCAGCACGTGCTCGACCTGGCTGGTGCCGATGCCGAAGGCCAGCGCGCCGAACGCGCCGTGGGTGGAGGTGTGGGAGTCCCCGCAGACCACGGTGGTGCCCGGCTGGGTCAGCCCCAACTGCGGGCCCACCACATGCACCACGCCCTGCTCGACATCACCCAGCGGATGCAGCCGGACCCCGAACTCCGCGGCGTTCTTGCGCAGCGTCTCCAGCTGGGTGCGC
>NZ_JOAX01000097.1 GCF_000720485.1 Streptomyces ochraceiscleroticus
GTATACCGCGGCGAACAAGCTGCGGAAGGTCGCCGAGACCCAGCGCCGCGGCGCGGCCGGCATGGGCGGCCGCTCGATGGAGACCACCAACTCGTGGGATCCGTCCGAGGACTCCGTGGCGCAGACGACGTCCCAGTCCAAGCGGCGGGACATCTTCAAGTACCACCCGCAGGCCCCGAAGTCGCTCAGCTTCGGGGACAAGCGGCAGCGCCGGAAGATCTTCCGGCACGTCTACGCCGGTTCGGCGCACGTCGACCTCGACGCCATCGAGGCCGAGTGCGCCGAGATCATGGAGAAGGACCCGGCGCAGGGGGAGCGGTTCTTCGGCAACCGGTGCGTGGCCGGCACCGCCTCGTGGCTGGACGGAACGAAGTGGGCGGCCAAGGCC
>NZ_JOAX01000098.1 GCF_000720485.1 Streptomyces ochraceiscleroticus
AGCCCGGCTCGTGCGCCAGGAGCTCGTCGACGTCGCGGCGGAAGGCGGCCATGTCGATGCCGCGCGGGTCGACCTTCCAGTCCGACCACTCCCGATGGCCGATGCCGCTCTTGGCGTTCCATCCGTGGGCGCGGCAGATGGCGGCCGTGGCCCGGACCATGCCGTCGTACTGCTTCGCCGGCCAGGGGTCCTTGCCGTCGCCCTTGTTCTCACACTCCCAGCCGTAGAAGCGGGCGTTGCCGTCGACCGCGCCGGCGGAGCCATCGTGTTCCTGCGGCGCCGGCGGGCGAGTCTTGTAGGACTCGCCGATGACGGCTTGGAGGACGTCGCCGTCGCCGCCTCCGGCGTGGTTGGCGCGGCCGTTGCCGGTGAGGTGGACGAC
>NZ_JOAX01000099.1 GCF_000720485.1 Streptomyces ochraceiscleroticus
CTGCGAGGACATCACCGTCCGGGACGCCACCATCACCAACGTGAGCAGCGCGCATGGCCTGGAGTTCAACAGCACCAGCCGCGGCCGCGCCATCAACTGCCGCTTCCTCGGCTACAAGGACAACAGCGGCGACGGCAGCCGCGACTTCAGCGAAGCGATCCAGATCGACATGGCCGTGTCCGGGTCGGCCGCCATCGGCCTGTTCGACAACACCCCGTCCAAGGACATCCTGATCCAGGGCTGCCAGGTCGGAGCGTCCAGCCGCCTCGGATCCTTCGGCCGCGGGTTCGGCTCCCACATGCTGCGCTCCGGCGTCTACTACTACGGCATCCAGATCATCGGCAACCGCATCGAGGGCACCCGCCAGCAGGGTGTCTATGGG
>NZ_JOAX01000100.1 GCF_000720485.1 Streptomyces ochraceiscleroticus
ACACGGCCGTGCAGAAGGCCCTGTCCCTGGTGTCGTGGGTGCGCGGCCTGCCCGGGCGGCTGATGTCGGCGATCGGCAACCTCAACCGGCTCCTCGTCGGCGCCGGCCGCGCGCTGATCCAGGGCCTGATCAACGGCATCACCGGCATGGTCGGCGCGCTGAAAAGCAAGCTGTCCGGGATCACCAGCATGCTGCCGGACTGGAAGGGCCCGATGCGGGTCGACATGCGGATCCTCGCCCCGTCCGGTGCCGCGCTCATGTCCGGCTTCATGGACGGCATCGCCGCCCAGACACCGGCCCTGCGCGACCAGCTGCAGGGCATCACCGGGTCCATCCCCGGCATGACCGCCGACGTCACCCCCACCGGGG
>NZ_JOAX01000101.1 GCF_000720485.1 Streptomyces ochraceiscleroticus
GTTGATGCACCGCTACGACGTCGTCCGGCTGTACGCCGACCCGCCGTACTGGGACACCGAGGTCGACGAGTGGGTGGACCAGTACGGCGAGGAACGCGTCATCCGCTGGTACACGCGCCGCATGGTGCAGATGCACGCCGCGGCCGAGCGGCTGCGGACGGACGTGCTCAAGCGGAACACGGCCGACGGGCAGCGGGCCGCAGCGTTCACGCACGACGGCTGCGAGATGACGCAGTCACACATCGAGAACACCCGCAAGGCCGAACGGCCGTCCGGGCTGTACGTGCTCCGCAAGGCCAGCCCCGCCCAGAAGATCGACATCACGGTGTCGTCGGTCCTCGCGCACGAGGCCCTCGGCGACGTCATCGC
>NZ_JOAX01000102.1 GCF_000720485.1 Streptomyces ochraceiscleroticus
GGCCTGGACCGTCACCGGCACGGCCGCCGACTACGCCGTCGGCTCCGGCTACGGGTCGACGACCCAGCCGACCACCGGCATCGCCCACCTCACGCACACCCCGGCCCCCTCGGCCGACGTCGACCTCTACGTGGACGTGGCCACGTCCGTCCTGGCCGCGGGCTCGTCGCTGTACGCGGGCCCGTATGTGCGCGCGAACGGAAATGTCGACTTCTACATGGCCAGGCTCGACTTCACCACGACGGCCGGGATCGTCCTGACGCTGCGACGCCGGGCGGCCAACGTCGAAACGCAGCTCGCCTCGTACACCACCGGCCTGACCCACACCGCTGGCACCTGGTACCGGGTCCGGCTCCAGGCC
>NZ_JOAX01000103.1 GCF_000720485.1 Streptomyces ochraceiscleroticus
GCTCACCGTGGCCGGCTTCCGCGACGTGTCGATCGCGCACCAGCAGCACACCGAGCTGCGCGACCCCGACCCCGACATCAGGCACATCAACGTCAGCTATCGCGTGTGGCTGACCAAGTCGTAAAGGAGTCAGGCCATGGCTGGTCTGGACGCTTTCGGTACCCAGCTGCAGCGCGGCGACGGTGCCACCCCCACCGAGACGTTCATGGCGATCGCGAATGTCACCGACATCACCCCGCCCGGCCTGGAGCGGGAGACCCTCGACGTCACCTCGCACGGCTCCCCGGACGCCTGGCGCGAGTTCATCGGCGGCCTGAAGGACGGGGGCGAGGTCGAGATCGACATCAACTACGA
>NZ_JOAX01000104.1 GCF_000720485.1 Streptomyces ochraceiscleroticus
CTCCAGCCACAGCACCCGGTCGCAGGTGTCCCGGATGGACTTGTTGTTGTGGCTGACCAGGAAGACCGTGCCGGCCTCCTTGCGCAGCTCCCGGATGCGCGCCTCGGAGCGCTTCTGGAACTTCCGGTCGCCGGTCGCGAGGGCCTCGTCGATCATCAGGACGTCGTGGTCCTTGGCCGCCGCGATGGAGAACCGCAGGCGGGCCGCCATGCCGGAGGAGTACGTCCGCATCGGTAGCGAGATGAAGTCGCCCTTCTCGTTGATGCCGGAGAAGTCGACGATCTGCTGGTAGCGCTCGCGGACCTGCTCGCGGGTCATGCCCATGGCCAGTCCGCCCAG
>NZ_JOAX01000105.1 GCF_000720485.1 Streptomyces ochraceiscleroticus
CGCCGGACTTGATGGCGGTCGCCGCCGTGGTCACCCACCGGCGGGCGACCTGCCCGAGGCGGGAGTTCATCATGCTGGAGACGGTCTTGACCGCCGAGGAGGCGGCCTTGAAGGCCTTGAAGGCGACGACCGCGCCGAGGATCGCGCCCGCCAGGACGTTGACCGCCTCGGGCGGCAGAGAGTTGATGATCCGCGCCAGGAACAGCGACACCTGCGCCGCGATACCGATGATCGGCGCCAGCGCCACGATGAGCTTGAGGGCGGCCTGGGCGAGCGTGCCGAGCTCCTGCGCGCCCTCACGCGCCAGGGCGACGAACTGCGCGAACCCCTCGGACT
>NZ_JOAX01000106.1 GCF_000720485.1 Streptomyces ochraceiscleroticus
GGACGACCATGTCGTCCGGCGCGCGGAAGGCGAGCCCGACCTCCTCTTCATCGATCTGCATCTGCTGCACGAGGTGACCAGCCCGCAGGCGTTCGACGGTCTGCGCAAGGCCGGGCGCCGGGTGCGCCGCACGGACCTGACCATCGCCACCGAGGACCACAACACCCCCACCGAGGCCCACAACCCCCCCCCCCTGGACATCGAAAAGCCGATCGCGGATCCGGTCTCGCGCACCCAGCTGGAGACGCTGCGCAAGAACGCCGCGGAGTTCGGGGTCCGGCTGCATCCGCTGGGTGATGTCGAGCAGGGCGTGGTGCATGTGGTGGG
>NZ_JOAX01000107.1 GCF_000720485.1 Streptomyces ochraceiscleroticus
CATCATCGGTGTCGACGACTCGCCGGAGAAGGCGTACACCAAGATCGTGAAGCTGCGTTGCGGCGTGTGATGTGAGCACTGGGAAGCCGGTTGGGGGACTGTCATGCACTGTGGAATGACTGTGGGAGCGCACGGGATCCTCAACCGGCATCCCTGGCTCGAGAACGGTGACGCGGAGGAGTTCCGCGAGACGGTGATGGATCTGGCCCTGGTGCGTGCGGAGGCCTATGGCTGGCACGCGCCCTGCGGCTGGCGCACGCCGCAGGGGAAGAAGCTCTTCCCCGACCCGCAGCGCTGGCTGGAGTGCGACAAGGGCGGTGACTGG
>NZ_JOAX01000108.1 GCF_000720485.1 Streptomyces ochraceiscleroticus
GGGCCGAACGGCTCGGCCTGCAGACCGAGTCCCAGATCCATAGCTACACGGTCACCAGCGGCTACGAGAGCGTCTACGAGGCCTGCGAGGCCAAAGGAAAGGTCGACGGGGCCACCGTCCAGTTCCTCGGCACCCGGACCGTTGAGGGCGCCGAGCGTGAGGCGTGGATCGCCGCAAGAGACCAGGCGTCCGACTCCTCGCTGGCCGGTGGCCAGTGAGCGCCGCTGTCGAGCCCGCGCAGCACGGGAAGAGCACCCAGGGCGGCAGCCAGCTGTCCGTGGGCGAGGCCACCCGGACGCTGACGCTGCCTCACCTGCCGTACGC
>NZ_JOAX01000109.1 GCF_000720485.1 Streptomyces ochraceiscleroticus
CGCCATCATCGCGAAGATCGGCACCGGCGGCGGCCAGGGCTATGTCATCGAATACCGCGGCCCGGCCATCGAGAAGCTCTCGATGGAGGCCCGGATGACCATCTGCAACATGTCGATCGAGGCCGGCGCCCGGGCCGGCATGATCGCCCCCGACCAGACCACCTTCGACTACCTCAAGGGCCGCGACCACGCCCCCCAGGGCGCCGAATGGGACGCGGCGGTCGAGTACTGGAAGACGCTGCGCACCGATGCGGACGCGGTCTTCGACCACGAGGTGGTCATCAACGCCTCCGAGCTGGCCCCCTTCGTCACCTGGGGCACC
>NZ_JOAX01000110.1 GCF_000720485.1 Streptomyces ochraceiscleroticus
GTTGACCGCCCGGGAGCGGATCGACCTGCTGCTGGACGAAGGATCCTTCGTCGAACTGGACGAGTTCGCACGGCACCGCTCCACCGACTTCGGCATGGCGGAGAACCGCCCCTACGGCGACGGCGTGGTCACCGGCTACGGCACCGTCGACGGCCGCCCCGTCGCCGTCTTCTCCCAGGACTTCACCGTCTTCGGCGGCGCCCTGGGCGGCGTCTTCGGCGAAAAGATCGTCAAGGTGATGGACTTCGCGCTGAAGAACGGCTGCCCCGTCATCGGCATCAACGACTCCGGCGGCGCCCGCATCCAAGAAGGCGTGGTCTCC
>NZ_JOAX01000111.1 GCF_000720485.1 Streptomyces ochraceiscleroticus
CGCCATCATCGCGAAGATCGGCACCGGCGGCGGCCAGGGCTATGTCATCGAATACCGCGGCCCGGCCATCGAGAAGCTCTCGATGGAGGCCCGGATGACGATCTGCAACATGTCGATCGAGGCCGGCGCCCGGGCCGGCATGATCGCCCCCGATCAGACCACCTTCGACTACCTGCAGGGCCGCGACCACGCCCCCCAGGGCGCGGAGTGGGACGCGGCGGTGGAGTACTGGAAGACGCTGCGCACCGATGCGGACGCGGTCTTCGACCACGAGGTGGTCATCAACGCCTCCGAGCTGGCCCCCTTCGTCACCTGGGGCACC
>NZ_JOAX01000112.1 GCF_000720485.1 Streptomyces ochraceiscleroticus
GGAGACCACGCCTTCTTGGATGCGGGCGCCGCCGGAGTCGTTGATGCCGATGACGGGGCAGCCGTTCTTCAGCGCGAAGTCCATCACCTTGACGATCTTCTCGCCGAAGACGCCGCCCAGGGCGCCGCCGAAGACGGTGAAGTCCTGGGAGAAGACGGCGACGGGGCGGTCGTCGACGGTGCCGTAGCCGGTGACCACGCCGTCGCCGTAGGGGCGGTTGTTGGCCATGCCGAAGTCGGTGGAGCGGTGCCGTGCGAACTCGTCCAGTTCGACGAAGGATCCTTCGTCCAGCAGCAGGTCGATCCGCTCCCGGGCGGTCAAC
>NZ_JOAX01000113.1 GCF_000720485.1 Streptomyces ochraceiscleroticus
TGACGATGGTGCCCTGCATGGGGGAGGCGAGGGCGTCGCCGGAGGCGGCGGAGCCGGACTTCTTGGACGCCTTGCGCTTGGGCTTGGCGCCGGCGGCGAGGCCGGTGCGGGCCAGCGACATGCCGAGCGAGGACGGCAGGGAGACTTCCAGGCGCTTGCCGCCGACCTCGACGATGACGGTCTCGCGACCGCTCTCGGCCTCGGCCTCGTCCGCGCCGGGCGCGGTGAACGGCTTGATGTCGTTGACGAACTCGGTCTCGATCCAGCGGGTGTGGACCTGGAACGGCTCGCTCGAGCCGGTCAGCTCCGGGGCGAA
>NZ_JOAX01000114.1 GCF_000720485.1 Streptomyces ochraceiscleroticus
AGCACAAGGCAGGCCACCATGCAGTCACTCATCGAAAACGCCCGCGCCTTCCCGTCGAGCGTCGCGGAGCGCCGCGATGATCTCGCCGCACTCGCCGACGGCCAGCGCCCACAAGCCCTCTTCATCGCCTGCTCGGACTCACGCGTCGTACCGTCACTGATCACCGGCGCCCGTCCGGGCGAGATCCTGGAACTGCGCACGGCCGGCAACATCGTCCCGCGCCACAGGTCCGAGGCCGACTGCGGCGTCGGCGCCACCCTGGAATTCGCGGTCATCGCACTGCAGGTCCCCAACATCGTCGTCTGCGGACACTC
>NZ_JOAX01000115.1 GCF_000720485.1 Streptomyces ochraceiscleroticus
CCGTTCGTGCTCCAGTCCGCCGAGGTCATGAAGACCGCGGTGGCCTACCTGGAGCCGCACATGGAGAAGGTCGAGGGCGACGAGGGCAAGGGCACCATCGTGCTGGCCACCGTCCGCGGCGACGTCCACGACATTGGCAAGAACCTCGTCGACATCATCCTCTCCAACAACGGCTACAACGTCGTCAACCTCGGCATCAAGCAGCCGGTCTCCGCGATCCTGGAGGCCGCCGAGGAGCACAAGGCCGATGTCATCGGCATGTCCGGCCTGCTGGTCAAGTCCACGGTGATCATGAAGGAGAACCTGGAGGA
>NZ_JOAX01000116.1 GCF_000720485.1 Streptomyces ochraceiscleroticus
CTAATCCCCTCCCGAAGGAGGTTCATCGTTCGACTTGCATGTGTTAAGCACGCCGCCAGCGTTCGTCCTGAGCCAGGATCAAACTCTCCGTGAATGTTTTCCCGTGATCGGGAGAAACACACACGAGAGCGGAACGAGCGGACGGAATAGGTCCGGTCGTTCACAGCGTCCTCGCTGTGTGCGCCACCGGGCAACAAGTGCCGGGTGGACTTTTCAAAGGAACCTCGTCCCAGCTGATGCTGGAGACGGGGTATCAACATATCTGGCGTTGACTTTTGGCACGCTGTTGAGTTCTCAAGGAACGGACGC
>NZ_JOAX01000117.1 GCF_000720485.1 Streptomyces ochraceiscleroticus
CCCGCGCCACAGGTCCGAGGCCGACTGCGGCGTCGGCGCCACCCTGGAATTCGCGGTCATCGCACTGCAGGTCCCCAACATCGTCGTCTGCGGACACTCGTGCTGCGACGCGGTACAAGGCATGGTGACCGACAAGCAGCCACCGGGAATGGCGCTGTTCAACCGCTGGCTGCAGCGCGCGGAGTACCACTCCAGGCCCGCCGCCCCGCGCAAGGGCGCCGCAACACAACGCCACTTGGAAACACAGCTCAAACACCTGCGCTCCTACCCCTGCGTCGCACGCCGCCTCCAGGAGCGACGACTGCGC
>NZ_JOAX01000118.1 GCF_000720485.1 Streptomyces ochraceiscleroticus
CCCGCGCCACAGGTCCGAGGCCGACTGCGGCGTCGGCGCCACCCTGGAATTCGCGGTCATCGCACTGCAGGTCCCCAACATCGTCGTCTGCGGACACTCATGCTGCGACGCGGTGCA
Source organism: Streptomyces ochraceiscleroticus (assembly GCF_000720485.1). Classification (GTDB taxonomy): domain Bacteria; phylum Actinomycetota; class Actinomycetes; order Streptomycetales; family Streptomycetaceae; genus Streptomyces; species Streptomyces ochraceiscleroticus. Next base: position 118 of record NZ_JOAX01000118.1, read on the forward strand.
AGGCATGGTGACCGACAAACAGCCACCGGGAATGGCCCTGTTCAACCGCTGGCTGCAGCGCGCGGAGTACCACTCCAGGCCCGCCGCCCCACGCAAGGGCGCCGCAACACAACGCCACTTGGAAACACAGCTCAAACACCTGCGCTCCTACCCCTGCGTCGCACGCCGCCTCCAGGAGCGACGACTGCGC
>NZ_JOAX01000119.1 GCF_000720485.1 Streptomyces ochraceiscleroticus
ACCTGTACCTGCTCGTCATGGGCTACACCGAGACGCTCAGCCAGTTCCGGTGGCAGATCACGTTCAACTGCGTGCCCTACGGGCCGTGGATGACGGCCGTCGTGGGGGAGGCCCGGGCCGACACCAGCGGCAGCACCCTCGAGGTGGCGGCCACCGACACCGCCACCACGCTGCAGGTCGTCAACGAGGCGGCCCCGTGGGCGCGCTCGGCCGACTACCCCGGCGACTTCCCCATGGACATCCTCGTCGACGGCGAGCGCATGACCCTGACGGCCGTCACGGGCGCGCGCGAGGACTCCTTCGACC
>NZ_JOAX01000120.1 GCF_000720485.1 Streptomyces ochraceiscleroticus
GGGGTGCGTGCATGGTGGGTCTCCCGTTGCGGGTGGATGGGCCGCGCGTTGCGCGCGGTCGAGTAGGGGGCCGTGCGACCCTGGCCGGATGTGGACTTTCGAACCGCATCCCGTGCGGGGTTGGTTTGCCGTCTGCGCAACCGGCTACCGGTCGTGGTTCGCCACTGCGGCCAAGGCGCGACGCTTCGCGGCGGCACGGCCTCACGGCGTCGCGCGGCCGTAGCCACGCGAGGTCAGACGATGTAGCCGTTGCGCTTCAGCAGCCGGATCGCGTGGTCCCGGTCGCCGTCGGCCTGGCGGTAGA
>NZ_JOAX01000121.1 GCF_000720485.1 Streptomyces ochraceiscleroticus
GACCTCCTGCGAGGCCCGGTTCCAGCGCAGCTCCTTGCCGTGGTACTCATCCGCCACGCCATCGGCCGTGAAGTCCGCCATCGCCGCCTTCACCTGACCGTCGCGCGCCGTGATCACCTGCTCCAGCCGCGCGATCACCGTCTGGATATTGCCCTGCGCATCACCCGACGCCGCCGTGTCATACGAACGACGATCCTGTCCACCAGCCATCACACACACTCCCCGTCACACAGAAGTTCAGCGGCCGCCGAACCGCGCCGCATCGAAATTCGCCGCCGACATCTGCTGCCGCGCGTTG
>NZ_JOAX01000122.1 GCF_000720485.1 Streptomyces ochraceiscleroticus
GACCTCCTGCGAGGCCCGGTTCCAGCGCAGCTCCTTGCCGTGGTACTCATCCGCCACGCCATCGGCCGTGAAGTCCGCCATCGCCGCCTTCACCTGACCATCGCGCGCCGTGATCACCTGCTCCAGCCGCGCGATCACCGTCTGGATATTGCCCTGCGCATCACCCGACGCCGCCGTGTCATACGAACGACGATCCTGGCCACCAGCCATCACACACACTCCCCGTCACACAGAAGTTCAGCGGCCGCCGAACCGCGCCGCATCGAAATTCGCCGCCGACATCTGCTGCCGCGCGTTG
>NZ_JOAX01000123.1 GCF_000720485.1 Streptomyces ochraceiscleroticus
CGTGACCTTCACCGCCTACCGGGGTGAGTCGATCGGCCTGATCGGCACCAATGGCTCGGGCAAGTCCACGCTGCTCAAGGCGGTCGCGGGCCTGCTGCCCGCCGAGCGCGGCCATGTCTACACCCACGGCCAGCCCTCCCTGCTCGGCGTGAACGCCGCCCTGATGAACGACCTGACCGGCGAGCGCAACGTCATTCTGGGCGGACTGGCCATGGGCATGACCCGCGAGCAGGTCCGCGAGCGCTACCAGCAGATCGTCGACTTCTCCGGCATCAACGAGAAGGGCGACTTCATC
>NZ_JOAX01000124.1 GCF_000720485.1 Streptomyces ochraceiscleroticus
CGTGACCTTCACCGCCTACCGGGGTGAGTCGATCGGCCTGATCGGCACCAATGGCTCGGGCAAGTCCACGCTGCTCAAGGCGGTCGCGGGCCTGCTGCCGGCCGAGCGCGGCCATGTCTACACCCACGGCCAGCCCTCCCTGCTCGGCGTCAACGCCGCCCTGATGAACGACCTGACCGGCGAGCGCAACGTCATCCTGGGCGGACTGGCCATGGGCATGACCCGCGAGCAGGTCCGCGAGCGCTACCAGCAGATCGTCGACTTCTCCGGCATCAACGAGAAGGGCGACTTCATC
>NZ_JOAX01000125.1 GCF_000720485.1 Streptomyces ochraceiscleroticus
TGGTTCGGGCGGCGGGTGAAGCTGAACTACCTGGTCAACCTCAAGTCGGGCCTGTGCCCGGAGGACTGTTCCTACTGCTCCCAGCGGCTCGGCTCCAAGGCCGAGATCCTCAAGTACACGTGGCTGAAGCCGGACGAGGCGTCCAAGGCAGCCGCCGCCGGCGTCGCGGGCGGCGCCAAGCGCGTGTGCCTGGTGGCCAGCGGCCGCGGCCCCACGGACAAGGACGTGGACCGCGTCTCGCAGACCATTTCGGCCATCAAGGAGCAGAACGAGGGCGTCGAGGTGTGCGCCTGCGACGAGGACCTGGTGGACGTGGTCTTCTCGCTGCGCGAGCTGGACCCCGACTCCGTACCGGTCAACTTCCTGATCCCCTTCGAGGGCACCCCGCTGGCCAAGGAGTGGAACCTCACCCC
>NZ_JOAX01000126.1 GCF_000720485.1 Streptomyces ochraceiscleroticus
CAGCCAGGAGGCGTAGTCGGCGAGCTGAATGCCCTTCACCACGCGAGTGCCCCAGAAGGGCGGCTCCGGGACCGGGTTGTCGGTGGCCACGTCGGAGCGAACCGAGCCCTCGGGCTCCTCGACCTCCAGTACGGCGGTGTCCCGCTTGGGCACGCGGCGCTGCTTGAGCTCCGGCAGGGTCGCGCCCGGCACACCGCGCTTGACCGCGATCAGGGCGTCCATCAGGCGCAGGCCCTCGAACGCGTCGCGGGCGTAGCGGACCTCGCCCTCGTAGATCTCGTGCAGGTCCTGC
>NZ_JOAX01000127.1 GCF_000720485.1 Streptomyces ochraceiscleroticus
CAGCCAGGAGGCGTAGTCGGCGAGCTGAATGCCCTTCACCACGCGAGTGCCCCAGAAGGGCGGCTCCGGGACCGGGTTGTCGGTGGCCACGTCGGAGCGGACCGAGCCCTCGGGCTCCTCGACCTCCAGTACGGCGGTGTCCCGCTTGGGCACACGGCGCTGCTTGAGCTCCGGCAGGGTCGCGCCCGGCACCCCGCGCTTGACCGCGATCAGGGCGTCCATCAGGCGCAGGCCCTCGAACGCGTCGCGGGCGTAGCGGACCTCGCCCTCGTAGATCTCGTGCAGGTCCTGC
>NZ_JOAX01000128.1 GCF_000720485.1 Streptomyces ochraceiscleroticus
GGGCGCGGTGAACGGCTTGATGTCGTTGACGAACTCGGTCTCGATCCAGCGGGTGTGGACCTGGAACGGCTCGCTCGAGCCGGTCAGCTCCGGGGCGAACGCCGGGTCCTTCACGACGGTCTGGTGGAAGGGGATGGCGGTGGCCATGCCCTCGACGGTGAATTCGTTCAGGGCGCGGGCGGCGCGCTGCAGCGCCTGCTGGCGGGTGGCGCCGGTGACGATGAGCTTGGCGAGCAGGGAGTCCCAGGCCGGGCCGATGACGCTGCCGGACTCCACACCCGCATCCAGGCGC
>NZ_JOAX01000129.1 GCF_000720485.1 Streptomyces ochraceiscleroticus
GGGCGCGGTGAACGGCTTGATGTCGTTGACGAACTCGGTCTCGATCCAGCGGGTGTGGACCTGGAACGGCTCGCTCGAGCCGGTCAGCTCCGGGGCGAAGGCCGGGTCCTTCACGACGGTCTGGTGGAAGGGGATGGCGGTGGCCATGCCCTCGACGGTGAATTCGTTCAGGGCGCGGGCGGCGCGCTGCAGGGCCTGCTGGCGGGTGGCGCCGGTGACGATGAGCTTGGCGAGCAGGGAGTCCCAGGCCGGGCCGATGACGCTGCCGGACTCCACACCCGCATCCAGGCGC
>NZ_JOAX01000130.1 GCF_000720485.1 Streptomyces ochraceiscleroticus
TGCCATCCACCCCGGCTACGGCTTCCTCTCTGAGAACGCCGAATTCGCCCAGGCCGTGCTGGACGCCGGGCTGATCTGGATCGGCCCGCCCCCGCAGGCGATTCGCGACCTGGGTGACAAGGTCGCCGCCCGCCACATCGCCCAGCGCGCCGGCGCCCCGCTGGTCGCCGGCACCCCCGACCCGGTCGCCGGGGCGGAGGAGGTCGTCGCCTTCGCCCAGGAGCACGGCCTGCCGATCGCCATCAAGGCCGCCTTCGGCGGCGGCGGCCGCGGCCTGAAGGTCGCCCGCACC
>NZ_JOAX01000131.1 GCF_000720485.1 Streptomyces ochraceiscleroticus
GCGTCCGTTCCTTGAGAACTCAACAGCGTGCCAAAAGTCAACGCCAGATATGTTGATACCCCGTCTCCAGCATCAGCTGGGACGAGGTTCCTTTGAAAAACACAGCGAGGACGCTGTGAACCATCGGACTATTCCTCCGATGGTTCCGCTCTCGTGGTGTTCAACCGGATTACCGGTAAACATTCACGGAGAGTTTGATCCTGGCTCAGGACGAACGCTGGCGGCGTGCTTAACACATGCAAGTCGAACGATGAACCTCCTTCGGGAGGGGATTAG
>NZ_JOAX01000132.1 GCF_000720485.1 Streptomyces ochraceiscleroticus
CGCGATCCTGGAGGCCGCCGAGGAGCACAAGGCCGATGTCATCGGCATGTCCGGCCTGCTGGTCAAGTCCACGGTGATCATGAAGGAGAACCTGGAGGAACTCAACGCCCGGGGCCTTGCACAGCAGTTCCCGGTAATCCTCGGCGGCGCGGCGCTGACCCGTGCGTACGTCGAGCAGGACCTGCACGAGATCTACGAGGGCGAGGTCCGCTACGCCCGCGACGCGTTCGAGGGCCTGCGCCTGATGGAC
>NZ_JOAX01000133.1 GCF_000720485.1 Streptomyces ochraceiscleroticus
CGCGATCCTGGAGGCCGCCGAGGAGCACAAGGCCGATGTCATCGGCATGTCCGGCCTGCTGGTCAAGTCCACGGTGATCATGAAGGAGAACCTGGAGGAGCTGAACCAGCGCAAGATGGCGGCCGACTTCCCCGTCATCCTCGGCGGCGCCGCGCTGACCCGTGCGTACGTCGAGCAGGACCTGCACGAGATCTACGAGGGCGAGGTCCGCTACGCCCGCGACGCGTTCGAGGGCCTGCGCCTGATGGAC
>NZ_JOAX01000134.1 GCF_000720485.1 Streptomyces ochraceiscleroticus
GCCGGACTCCACACCCGCATCCAGGCGCACGCCCGGACCGGCCGGAGCCTCGAACGTGGTGACCGTGCCCGGCGCGGGCAGGAAGTTGCGGCCCGGGTCCTCGCCGTTGATGCGGAACTCGAAGGAGTGGCCCCGCACCGGCGGGTCGTCGTAGCCCAGCTCCTCGCCATCCGCGATGCGGAACATCTCGCGGACCAGGTCGATGCCGGTGACCTCCTCGGTGACCGGGTGCTCG
>NZ_JOAX01000135.1 GCF_000720485.1 Streptomyces ochraceiscleroticus
GTCCCGGGTGGAGACGACCACCACGTTGCCGTGCTTGTCGGCCAGGCACTGGGTCTCCACGTGCCGGGGGCGGTCCAGGTAGCGCTCCACGAAGCACTCGCCGCGGCCGAAGGCGGCGACGGCCTCGCGGACGGCGGAGTCGTAGAGCTCGGGGACTTCTTCGAGGGTGCGGGCGACCTTCAGGCCGCGGCCGCCGCCGCCGAAGGCGGCCTTGATGGCGATCGGCAGGCCG
>NZ_JOAX01000136.1 GCF_000720485.1 Streptomyces ochraceiscleroticus
GTCCCGGGTGGAGACGACCACCACGTTGCCGTGCTTGTCGGCCAGGCACTGGGTCTCCACGTGCCGGGGGCGGTCCAGGTAGCGCTCCACGAAGCACTCCCCACGCCCGAAGGCGGCGACCGCCTCGCGCACCGCGGAGTCGTAGAGCTCGGGGACTTCTTCGAGGGTGCGGGCGACCTTCAGGCCGCGGCCGCCGCCGCCGAAGGCGGCCTTGATGGCGATCGGCAGGCCG
>NZ_JOAX01000137.1 GCF_000720485.1 Streptomyces ochraceiscleroticus
GACGCGGTCCTCGTAGGTGTGCGTCGTGGTGATCTTCCCGTACGTCGCCTCGGACGTGTTGAGGTTGTGGTTGTAGGCGTCGGCGCCCGCGTCCTTCAGTCGCGACGCCTGGCCGTCGGAGAGCAGCCCGAGACAGGCGCACACCTCGACGCCCTCGTTCTGCTCCTTGATGGCCGAAATGGTCTGCGAGACGCGGTCCACGTCCTTGTCCGTGGGGCCGCGGCCGCTGGCC
>NZ_JOAX01000138.1 GCF_000720485.1 Streptomyces ochraceiscleroticus
GGCCAGCGGCCGCGGCCCCACGGACAAGGACGTGGACCGCGTCTCGCAGACCATTTCGGCCATCAAGGAGCAGAACGAGGGCGTCGAGGTGTGCGCCTGCCTGGGGCTGCTCTCCGACGGCCAGGCGTCGCGGCTGAAGGACGCGGGCGCCGACGCCTACAACCACAACCTCAACACGTCCGAGGCGACGTACGGGAAGATCACCACGACGCACACCTACGAGGACCGCGTC
>NZ_JOAX01000139.1 GCF_000720485.1 Streptomyces ochraceiscleroticus
CGGCGTGTGGACCCGGGACGGTAACACCGCCTACCGCCTGGGCCGGGAGATCAAGGCGGGCCGGGTGTGGACCAACTGCTACCACGCCTACCCGGCGCACGCGGCGTTCGGCGGATACAAGAACTCCGGCATCGGCCGGGAGAACCACAAGATGATGCTGGACCACTACCAGCAGACCAAGAACCTGCTGGTCAGCTACTCGGCGAAGAAGCTC
>NZ_JOAX01000140.1 GCF_000720485.1 Streptomyces ochraceiscleroticus
GAGCTTCTTCGCCGAGTAGCTGACCAGCAGGTTCTTGGTCTGCTGGTAGTGGTCCAGCATCATCTTGTGGTTCTCCCGGCCGATGCCGGAGTTCTTGTACCCGCCGAACGCCGCATGCGCCGGGTAGGCGTGGTAGCAGTTGGTCCACACCCGGCCCGCCTTGATCTCCCGGCCCAGGCGGTAGGCGGTGTTACCGTCCCGGGTCCACACGCCG
>NZ_JOAX01000141.1 GCF_000720485.1 Streptomyces ochraceiscleroticus
CCCGGCGATCAACGTGAATGACGCCGTGACGAAGTCGAAGTTCGACAACAAGTACGGCTGCCGGCACTCGCTGATCGACGGCATCAACCGCGCCACCGACGTCCTGATCGGCGGCAAGACCGCCGTGGTGTGCGGTTACGGCGATGTGGGCAAGGGCTGTGCGGAGTCGCTGCGCGGCCAGGGCGCCCGGGTGATCGTCACCGAGGTCGAC
>NZ_JOAX01000142.1 GCF_000720485.1 Streptomyces ochraceiscleroticus
CTCGTGCGTCTGCATGACGCCCACCGGACGGCCGGACTGCACCAGCATCGTCTCGTCCTGCTTCAGCGTCCGCAGGGTGCGCTGCATCGCGTCGAAGGAACGCCAGTCGCGGGCGGCCTTGCCGGTGCCGCCGTAGACGACGAGCTTGTCCGGGTGCTCGGCGACCTCCGGGTCCAGGTTGTTCTGGAGCATCCGCAGGGCGGCCTCCTGC
>NZ_JOAX01000143.1 GCF_000720485.1 Streptomyces ochraceiscleroticus
GCAGGAGGCCGCCCTGCGGATGCTCCAGAACAACCTGGACCCGGAGGTCGCCGAGCACCCGGACAAGCTCGTCGTCTACGGCGGCACCGGCAAGGCCGCACGCGACTGGCGCTCCTTCGACGCGATGCAGCGCACCCTGCGGACGCTGAAGCAGGACGAGACGATGCTGGTGCAGTCCGGCCGTCCGGTGGGCGTCATGCAGACGCACGAG
>NZ_JOAX01000144.1 GCF_000720485.1 Streptomyces ochraceiscleroticus
GTCGACCTCGGTGACGATCACCCGGGCGCCCTGGCCGCGCAGCGACTCCGCACAGCCCTTGCCCACATCGCCGTAACCGCACACCACGGCGGTCTTGCCACCGATCAGGACATCGGTGGCGCGGTTGATGCCGTCGATCAGCGAGTGCCGGCAGCCGTACTTGTTGTCGAACTTCGACTTCGTCACGGCGTCATTCACGTTGATCGCCGGG
>NZ_JOAX01000145.1 GCF_000720485.1 Streptomyces ochraceiscleroticus
GTCGAGGAAGCCCCGGCGCCGTTCCTCACCGCGGAGCAGAACGCCGAGCTCTACCGCGCCTCCAAGGCCATCCTCAAGGAGGCCGGCTACCAGGGCGCCGGGACCTGTGAGTTCCTGGTCGGCCAGGACGGCACCATCTCCTTCCTGGAGGTCAACACCCGCCTGCAGGTCGAGCACCCGGTCACCGAGGAGGTCACCGGCATC
>NZ_JOAX01000146.1 GCF_000720485.1 Streptomyces ochraceiscleroticus
GGCGCCGACCTCAACCTGGCCTGGCCCACCGCCCAGATCGCCGTCATGGGCGCCCAGGGCGCCGTCAACATCCTCCACCGCCGCACCCTGGCCGCCATCACCGACCCGGCCGCCCAGGAGGCCCGCCGCCAGGAACTGATCGCCGAGTACGAGGAGGCCCTCCTCAACCCCTACGCGGCCGCCGAACGCGGCTACGTCGAC
>NZ_JOAX01000147.1 GCF_000720485.1 Streptomyces ochraceiscleroticus
GTCGACGTAGCCGCGTTCGGCGGCCGCGTAGGGGTTGAGGAGGGCCTCCTCGTACTCGGCGATCAGTTCCTGGCGGCGGGCCTCCTGGGCGGCCGGGTCCTCGATGGCGGCCAGGGTGCGGCGGTGGAGGATGTTGACGGCGCCCTGGGCGCCCATGACGGCGATCTGGGCGGTGGGCCAGGCCAGGTTGAGGTCGGCGCC